>NZ_LQQO01000001.1 GCF_001619955.1 Sphingomonas hankookensis
CTACCGGGGTCCCTTTTCCACGCCGATCCACAATGCCGGACGACGAACCGGACACCGAAGATGACCCCGATGCCGGCGAGGATTTCCAGCCAGCCCCAATGCGTCCCGGCACGTTCCTCGTGCCGCTCAGCAGGCTCGGCGAGTGGGAGCACCATCCCCGGCGCGGCTCGCGCTTCTTCGGCAGGCATGAGAAGCCGCTGCTGCTCAGCGCCGCCGATCCCGCGTCGATGGCCGAGATCGTCGTGCTGCCCGCGGTCGACGGCATCCACCCGATCGTCGATGGTCGCTTCCGCTGGGCCGCGATCCGCGAGGTGAACAGCGGCAACGAGGACGTCCCGGTCCGCTGCATCCTGTTCGACGGCGACGAGAAGGCGGCGGTCGTGGCCATGTGCGACACCGCGCTCGGGACGATCGGCGTCAGCGCGATCGAGCAGGCGCAGGCGCTGCTCAGCCTGACCCGGACCAACGGTGTCGGCCGCACCGCGATCGCCAACCACTATCCCGGACTGACCGTGTCGAAGGTCAGCAACATGCTGATCGCTGCGGAGATCAGGGCAGCCTTTCCGGCGCTGTTCGACATCCTCCACGAGCCTGACCGCGCGCCGATCTCCTACGGGGTCGAGCTCAACAAGGTCCGCAAGGCGATGGGCAATGCGTTCCAGGCGGTGCTGGATCGCGCTGCCGATCTCGCCGCCAATGGCGAGCGGTGCCGGCCCGCCGAAGCGTTCGACTTCCTGCAGATCGACCGCGTCGTGGATCCCGACGCGCCCGAGCCGACCGCGGCCAGGCCGAAGCCGATCGTGCCGATCGAGAGCGAACCCATCCTTGGCCACGACGACCAGCCGGTCGGTGCCTACGAGCGGCTGGCCGACAACGTCGATCGCATCCGCCTGCCCGACGTGTCCGGGATGTCGCTCGCGGAGCGCGAGATCGCCGCCGATGCCTGCATCGGTCAGGTCCTCCGCCACTTCGGCCTGGCCGAACGCGACTGAGAGGAGGCGCAGGCGGAGGCATAGCGCTTGGGTGCGTCCACCTCTGGCGGTCGGAACGGCGTGCCCGGCGTCGGCGATGCTCGCCGGCGCCGCGCCTTTCGTGTCCCCGGCGCTGACGTGCCCCGTTTCGAGGTGGTCGATGCCCTCGCCGGCTCTTTCCCTCTGCTGCCGGGCGAGTCACAATGGCTGATGGCCCTCTTGGCCGACGACCTTGCTAGGATCCTTGCCGATGACTGACCCGACGATGTTGCGCGCCTGCGCCTATGTGCGGGTCAGCACCAAGCGGCAGGCCGAGCACGAGACCTCGCTGAACGAGCAGGAGACGGGCATCGCGCGGGGGGCGGCTGAGCGCGGCTACGAGATCGTCGAGACCTACGTCGAGGCGGGCCGGTCCGGCATGACCGATCGCCGCCCGGCACTGCAGCGGATGATCGCGGACGCCTGCGCGCAGCCGAAGCGATACGACGCCGTGTTCGTCTACAACTTCAGCCGCTTCTTCCGCGACGAGTATGAGTGCGAGGGCTATCGCCGCAAGCTGGAGAAGGCGGGCGTCAAGCTGATCTCGGCGACGCAGGATGTCGGCGAAGGTCCGCATGCGCGCCTGATCCGCAGCATATTCACGTCCCTTGATGCCGCGTCGAGCGAGATCAACGCCGAGCAGGTCAAGGTCGTCATGAGCGCCAATGCCGAGGCCGGCTTCCACAACGGCTCGGCGCCACCGCTCGGCTATCGCACCTATGTCGCCGAGCGCCGCGGCAAGAAGGACAAGAAGAAACTCGAGATCGATCCGGCCGAGCGTCCGCTCGTCGAATTGATCTTTCGCCTGTACATGGAAGGCGACGGCACCGGCGAGCCGCTGGGCATCGGCAGCATCGTCAAGTGGCTGCGCGAGCACGGCTACACCCATCGCAGCCAGCATTTTCACACCGGCCTCATCTACGCGATCCTGACCCGCGAGACCTATGCCGGTCGCCACTATTACGGCTGCCGCAACAGCCGCACCAACGAGGCGCGCCCGCGCGAGGAGTGGATTGAAGTCAAGGTGCCCGCGATCCTCAGTGAGGAACGGTTCCAGGCGGTCCAGCAGCGGCTCAAGGCGCGCAACCCGCACATTGCCGCGCCGCGATCCCACACGTCGCCCGTGCTGCTGTCCGGCATCGGCCGCTGCGGCTGCAACGGCTGCATTTCGACGATGATGCTGATGACCGGCAAGGGCGGGAAGTATCGCTATTACGCCTGCTCCAACCGCCGGAAGAAGGGTGACCTGTCCTGCGGCGGCAACAACGTGCCGATGGACAAGGTTGACGATGCCGTGGTGTCGGCGCTCGAGAAGCGGTTGTTCCAGCCCGAACGGCTAAAGGCGCTGCTTGGTGAGATGCTCGACGCATCCGACGCTGCCGATGCCGACCGCCGCAAGCGGCTCGCCGTCCTCCGCACCGAAGAGACCGAGGTCAACCAGTCGATCCGCGCGCTGTTCATGATGGTCGAGAGCGGCGTCACCACCCCCGACGACCCGTTCCTGAAGGAGCGGCTGGCGACGCTCAAGCTGCGGCTTTCGGGGATCGCTGAGGAAGCGGTCAGCCTTGAGCGTCAGATCGGCGCCAAGGGCGGCCGGATCACGCCAGAGAAGGTCGAACGGTTCGCCGAGGCTATACGCGCAAGGCTGCGCGACGCCGACGACTCGCAGGTCCGTCGCCGTTACGTTCGCGCGTTCGTCGGCGAGGTCGTGATGACCCGCGAACGGCTCATCATCCGCGGACCTAACCGTGCGCTCGAACTCGCCGCCGCGGGCGAAATGCCCGCCGACGACAGGGTTCGTACTTTCATGAGTGATTGGCGCACCCGGAGGGATTCGAACCCCCGACCAAGGAGGTAGAAGCTCCTTGCTCTATCCAGCTGAGCTACGGGTGCCCGGCGCTTCGTTAGCGCGCATTGCGGCGAAGCGGAACCGCTATCATAACGCCGTCATGCAAGAAGCTGCCGATCCCGTCCTGCACCGTGTCGAGGCCAGCGCCGTTCCCGAACGCGGGTTTCGGCATTTCGATCTGGTGATGGCGGCGTTCGTCACCATCCTGCTGCTGTCGAACATCATCGGCGCGGGGAAGGTCGCGGCGATCGATATCGCCGGTACGCCGTTCGTGTTCGGCGCAGGTATCCTGTTCTTTCCGGTATCCTATGTCATCGGCGATGTGCTGACCGAGGTCTATGGCTATGCCCATGCGCGACGCTGCATCTGGGTCGGGTTCGCCGCGCTGTTGTTCATGGCGTTCATGTCGTGGGCGGTGGTCGCCATGCCGCCGGCCGCCGACTGGACCGGGCAGGGCGCCTATGAAGCGGTGTTCGGACAGGTGCCGCGCATCGTGTTCGCGTCGATCGCCGCCTTCTGGGCGGGGGAGTTCGTCAACGCCTATGTGCTGGCGCGCATGAAGGTGTGGACCGACGGCAAGGCGCTATGGACCCGCACCATCGGGTCGACGGTGGTGGGACAGGCGGTCGACAGCGCGATCTTCTATCCGCTGGCGTTCCTCTATGTCTGGCCGACGCAGCAGGTGGTGACGGTGATGGTCACCAACTGGGCGATGAAGGTCGCATGGGAAGTGGTGCTGACGCCGCTGACCTACATCGTAGTCGGGTGGCTGAAGCGGCGCGAGGGCGTCGAGATCTTCGACACCGCGACCGACTTCTCGCCGTTTTCGAACAAGGGAGCGTAGCGTGTACGACAAGGCCGGCTTCAACGACTATTTCGCCAACACTGTCGGTGCGTCGAAGAATGCGTGCGACACCTATCGATCTTTTCTGAACAGGATCGACCAGGCTATTGGCGGCTTGGATGAGGCATTGCTGTCGCAGGGACTGGAGGCGGTGGCGCAATGGGCGAAGGACACCGACAAGGAGCCGTTTGCGACCTATCGCTCGCACGCCCGATCGGTCCTCAAACGATACTCGCTCTATCGGCTGGAAAAAGCGTCGGACGGTGTCGAGGACGACATGGCACCACCCGTAACGGACGTCGTTACCGACCTTGCCGATGTGATTGTCGCGGACGCGAATTTCCTGCGCGAGCGCGAGATGCAAACTCAGGTTCGACAGCAACTGTCAGCCTTGGAGGCGGGCCTGATTGCTATCGACAACGGCGTCGAAGTCAGCGTTGCAACGGGCCGTATCGATATATTGGCCCGTGATGCGCATGGACGGACGGTCGTGATCGAGCTGAAGCCCGGCAAATGCCCCGCTGGTGCGCTCGAACAACTTCTCGCCTATGCTTATGACATTGAGCAAGAGCAGGGCCAGCCGGTCCGGGCTATGCTGGTCGCTGGTTCTTTTTCCGATCGTATTCGGGCCGCAACTCGACGGGCCGGTAACGTCGAATTGCGGACCTATGCATATTCCCTGAACTTTGCCGCTATCGGGTAGGGCTTATGCGCCGACCTTGGCCAGCAGCCCTTCGAACAGCGCGCGGCCGTCGCGGCCGCCATGGGCGGCTTCGATGCGGCGTTCGGGGTGCGGCATCATGCCCAGCACGTTGCCGGCGTCGTTGACGAGGCCCGCAATGTCGCGGGCCGATCCGTTGACCGGTTCGGCATAGCGGAACGCGACCTGTCCCTCGCCCTCGATCCGGTCGAGCGTGGCGTCGTCGGCGGTGTAGTTACCGTCATGATGCGCCACGGGCACGCGGATCGTGTCGCCTGCGCGATAGCCGCTGGTGAAGGCCGAGCGGGTGTCGCCGACCGTCAGCGCGACGTCGCGGCACACGAACGACAGCCCGCGATTGCGCATCAGCGCGCCGGGCAGCAGGCCGGCTTCGGTCAGGATCTGGAAACCGTTGCAGATGCCGAGCACGGGCAACCCCTTGCCCGCCGCATCGACGACCGCGCGCATGACCGGTGACCGGGCCGCGATCGCGCCGGAGCGCAGATAGTCGCCATAGGAAAAGCCGCCGGGCACCGCGACCAGACCGATATCACTCGGCAGGTCGGTGTCGCGGTGCCACACCATCGTCGGCGCGGTGCCGGTGACCGATTCCAGCGCGACGGCGATGTCGCGGTCGCAATTCGACCCCGGAAAGACGATGACGGCGGTCTTCATGCCCGTTCGACCCGGTAGTTTTCGATGACCGTGTTGGCCAGCAGCTTGCGGCACATCGCGTCGATCGTCGCGTCGTCGGTGTCGTCCGCGACCTCCAGCTCGATCAGCTTGCCGACACGGGCTTCGCCGACACCCGCAAAGCCGAGCGAGGCCAGCGCGTGTTCGATCGCCTTGCCCTGCGGATCGAGTACGCCGTTCTTGAGCGTCACGACGATGCGGAGTTTCATGGATAGCCCTCGACTGCACAATATTGCCGCGCGCTATGGCCCCGCCGCGCCGCGTGCACAAGAGCATAGGCGGGATTCGCTTGAGCGGGCCGTATTGCGCCCCTATCACACCCGCCATGGATGATACCCCTGTGCTTGGCACCCTCGACCGCCGGTTCCTGAACGTCCTGCGGTGGCGGGGGGCGATCAAGGCGTTGGTCCTGCTAGCGGTCGGCGGGGTCGGCGAGTTGATCCTCGCCGATCAGGGAGTGCAGAACGGCTTGGCCGTCGTCCCCGCGCTCGTGCTGGGCGCGTGGCTGACCTTCGTCGCGCCGGCGCGCAAGTTCGCGCATTGGGGCTTCGCGCTCGACGATCGGGAGCTGCAGGTGGCGCATGGCTGGCTGATGCGGGTGCATACCGTCGTGCCGATCGGGCGGGTGCAGCATATCGACCTGTCGCAGGGGCCGATCGAACGTGCCTGCGGTGTCGCGACGGTGGTGCTGCACACGGCCGGCACCGACAACAGCCGGGTCGCGGTGCCCGGCCTGTCGCGCGCGGCGGCGGAGGGGGTACGCGACCGCATCCGCGCCGCGATCGGCGCATCGCCATGGTGAGCGCGCGCGATGCGGCGCGGCGGCTGCATCCCGGGACCATCGCGCTGCGGATCGTTATCAAGGCGCCGCAGAATATCGCGGGGCTGGTCGCGCTATCGGCAGCGGCGTCGCGCGGCGGGTGGCTGGTGATGGCCGGGGTCGCGGCGCTGGTACTGGTCGGGGCGGGACTGGTCACATGGTTGCGCTGGCGGTCATTCACCTATCGCATTGCGGACGGCGAACTGGTGATCGCCGACGGCATCCTGCACCGCAACCGCCGGTCGATCCCGTTCGGACGCATCCAGGACGTGTCGATCGACCAGAAACTGCTGGCCCGCCTGTTCGGGCTGGCGCGGGTGAGAATCGAAACCGGCGGCGGCGAGGCGGACGAGGCGTCGCTCGACAGCGTGTCGCTGGCCGAAGCCGCGCGGTTGCGAGCGGTGTTGCGCGGGCGGGATGCGCCGGTCGCCGAAGCGGTCGAGCAGGCGCCGGTGCGCGATACGGTGTTCGCGATGGACGGTCGCCGCGTGCTGACCATGGGCCTGTTCGGCTTCTCGCTGGTCTGGGTCGGCGTGCTGTTCGCCGCGATCAACCAGGTCGGCGATCTGATCGGGTTCGACCGGGATATCTGGCGCGACTGGGCGGGGATGGCCCGGCGCGAGGCGATGGCGCTGGCGACGCCGCTGTTCGCGCTGCTCGCCGCCGTCGCCGCGCTGGTCATCGGTGCGATCAGCGGCGTGGCGCGGACCTTCTTCATCGAACATGGCTTTCGACTGGAGCGCGAGGGCGACCGGCTGCGCCGCGTGCGCGGCCTGACCACCCGGACCGAGGTGGTGGTCAGCCTGCGCCGCATCCAGCTGGCGCTGATCGAGCGCGGCATGGTCAGCGGGCGGCTGGGCTGGTCGAGCCTGCGGTTGCAGACGCTGGGCGGCAGCGACGATGCCGGTGGGCGGCAACAGGTCGCGCCGTTCGCGCGCGACGAGGAGGTGACGCGGGTACTGGCGGCAGCAGGCTATCCGCCGTTCGATCCGCTGCCGTTGCGACCGGTCGCCTTCGGCCATGTCGTGCGGGCGGCGTTGCTGCGCGGCGGGGTGCCGCTGGTCGGGGTGGCCATCGCCTGCTGGTTCCTGCCGCTCGCGGGCCTTGCGCTGCCGTTGGTGGCAATCCCGGTGGTCAGCGCGCTGCTGGCGCGGCGGCGGCATCGCTATGCGATCGTCGGCACCACGTTGCAGGTCATGCGCGGCGTGCTGTCCCAGCGGGCATGGATCGTGCCGCTGTCGAACATCCAAAGCGTATCGGTCACCCGCTCGCCGCTGCAACGGCTGCTCGGCATCGCGACGGTGCGGGTCGACACTGCCGGGGCGAAGGGGATCGGGCGGCCGGACATTTCCGATCTGGCGGTCGAGGACGCCTATTCGCTGGCGCGGGCGCTATTGCGGAACGGGTGAAGGAACGGCCGTCGGTTCGGTCCGCCGCCGGACGCCGGCCAGCGGCGCGGGTCCGGCCGGATCGGCTCGCACTGGTGTAGCGGGCGGCGGCGGGGGCGGGGGCGCGACCGCCCGGCGCATGCACTCCGCCGCCGGGCGCGATACCTGCTGGCAATTCCACAGGCGGCGCTCGATCGACTGGGTCCGGTCGCGGAAATAGCCGAACGACATCGCCTCGACCGCTGCGGGTTCGTTGGCGGCGGCGACCTGCGCCGGCACCGCCGCCCGGTCGCGCCAGCCGAGGAACTTGCAGCGCACCCGGTCGCCGCACGCGGCGGCGGCCAGCGCCGGCCAGCCCTCCGGCGATCCGGCGCCGTCAAGCGCGACGAGGAACGTGTCGGGATCGTCGCTGCTGGGGCGTGGCAGCGATCCGCCGGCAAAGCGTGCCGCCAGCAATCCGGCCTCCTGTTCGACCGCCAGCACTTCGGGCAGCTTGTGGACATCCGAATAGGGGGTGAGTTGCCCGATGCGCGGTTCCTCGCCCCGCGCCGCCTGTCGGAACGCGCCGGGGGTGCCCCACCACCCGGCCCAGCGGAAGAACAGATGCGTGTCGACCGCCGCGATCTTCGGCAGGCTCGACTGCCAATAGGGGACGACCCAGTCGGTGTGATAATGGGTGGCATAGCCGACCGGCGCATAGACGCTGCCCGACAGCGCCGCCGCCGCGACCTTGCGCGCGCGTTCCCAGAAAGCTTCGGGGTAGGCGCGGGCGAGCGCGCCGTCGCAGGTGAAGGTGAACTGACACCCGGTACGGCGTTCCGATCCCTGGAAGACGACGCCGCACACGCTCGCCGGAAAGGCGGGGTGGCGGACGCGGTTCAGCACGACCTGCGCGACGGCACGCTGCCCCTTGGTATCGTCGCCCGCTTCGTACAGGACGGCGGCGGCAAGGCAGTCGGTGGCGCGGGCGCGGTTCTCGGCATCGCCGGCGAAGCGGAACGGACGCGCCGCCGGGTTGGGGCCGTCGAAGAACGGCACGGTGGCGTTGAACGCGCGCGCCCCGTCAGGCGGCAGGTTGCGGAACTCGGCCGGTTCGACCGGGGGCGGGGGAATGGCGGGACCTGTGGCAGGGGCGGCAGCGCCACGCTGGCCGGCCGCGATGCGGGGTTCGACGCGGATCGGCGGCACGCGCTCGACGATGACGGCGGGGATCACCGCAGCGGCGAGCGACAGCGCGACGAGCACGCCGTCGAGTGCGGTCGATCCGGTGCGGATGCCGCTTCGGGTCGGCGTTGCGTCGGTTACTGAATGCGCCACAAATTACCCGTTCGGTTCGAGCAGTTTCGAGCCTGTCGAGAAACGTCCGTCGAGAACTTCGCGCCAGCGGCGCCTTCTCGACTGCGGATCTCGACAAGCTCGATCCTCCGCTCGAAGCGAACGGAGTTTGGAAGCGCGCCTAGCCGCTTACTGTTCGGGCAGGAAGTCCGGCACCGACAGATAGCGCTCGCCGGTGTCGTAATTGAAGCCCAGCACGCGCACGCCGTCGGGCAGGTCTGGCAGCTTCTGCAGGATCGCCGCCAGCGTGGCGCCGGACGAGATGCCGACCAGCATCCCTTCCTCGCGCGCCGACCGCCGCGCCATGTCCTTCGCCACGCCTGCATCGACCTTGATGACGCCGTCGATCGCACGGGTGTGGAGGTTGGCCGGCACGAAGCCCGCGCCGATGCCCTGGATCGGGTGCGGCCCCGGCTGCCCGCCCGAAATGACCGGCGAGAGTTCGGGTTCGACCGCGAAGACCTTCAGGTTCGGCCATTTTTCCTTAAGCGTTTCGGCGACGCCGGTGATGTGGCCGCCGGTGCCGACGCCGGTGATGATGACGTCGATCGGCGCATCGGCGAAGTCGTTCAGGATTTCCTGCGCGGTCGTGCGAACATGGACGTCGATGTTCGCCGGATTTTCGAACTGCTGCGGAATCCACGCGTCCTGCGTTTCGGCGGCAAGTTCATGCGCGCGCTCGATCGCGCCCTTCATCCCCTTTTCACGGGGCGTCAGGTCGAAGGTCGCACCATAGGCCAGCATCAGGCGGCGACGCTCGATGCTCATGCTTTCCGGCATGACCAGTATCAGCTTGTATCCCTTGACCGCCGCGACCATCGCCAAGCCGACGCCGGTATTGCCACTGGTCGGTTCGATGATCGTGCCACCGGGCTTCAATTCGCCGGAGGCTTCCGCCGCCTCGATCATGGCCAGCGCGATACGGTCCTTGATCGACCCGCCGGGGTTGGAACGTTCGGACTTGATCCACACCTCGGCATCGCCGAACAGCCGGCGGACGCGGACGTGCGGCGTATTCCCGATGGTTTGCAGGATGGTATCGGCCTTCATGGCTGTGTCTCCTTTGGGATGACTTCCAAATCTTCGGGCGGCGTAAAGCTCCGCGCGGCGCGCAGTTCGGGGAACAGGCGCGACCATAGCATCGTAACGCCGATCGCCAGCACCCCGCCGCCCGCGACCGCGACGACCGGGCCGACCAGTGCGGCAAGAAAGCCGGAGCGCGCCTCGCCCAGCTCGTTCGACCCCGACACGAACAGGGTCGACACCGCGCCGACCCGCCCGCGCATAGCATCGGGCGTGTGTAGCTGGATCAGCGACTGGCGGACATAGACCGATACCATGTCGGTCGCGCCGACGACGAACAGCGATACGAGGGCGAGCAGCGCGGCGGGCGCGAAGTCGCTGCCGATCGCCGCCGGTCCGAACACCGGGATCAGCAACGGCGCGGACAGGCCGAACAGCGCGGTCGCCGCACCGAAGCCCATCACCGACAGCAGCATCTTGGCGCCGACATCCTTCGACAGCGGCTTGACCGCGAACACCGCCGCGACGACCACCGCGCCCAGCGCCGGGGCGGCGCGCAGATGGCCGAGACCGTCCGCACCGATCTGCAGGATGTCGCGGGCATAGATCGGCAGCATCGCCGTCGCCCCGCCCAGCAGCACCGCGAACAGATCGAGCGAGATCGCCCCAAAGACCAGCCGGTTGCGCCGGACATAGGCGAGGCCGTCGAGCATTTGCCGCCACGGGTTCATATTGCCGGTGATCGCCGCACGCGGGATCGGCGGGATCAGGAACAGCATGACCAGCCCGAACAGGAACAGCCCGGCCGACACCGCATAGGGCAGGTAATGGGCGAAGGCGTAGAGATAGCCGCCCATCGCCGGCCCCAGCACCGATCCGCCCTGCCACGCGATCGAACTCATCGCGATGGCGGTCGGCAGTACGGCGGCAGGGACGAGGTTGGGGGCGAGCGCCTGCAACGCCGGCCCGGCAAAGGCACGCGCGACGCCCAGCAGCGCGGCGACGAAGAACAGCCACGGCAGGCTGATCCCGCCGGTATAGGTCAGCCAGGCGAGCAGCAGCGCACAGCCCCCCTCCAGCGCGACCGATCCGCGCGCGATCCAGCGGCGATCGACCCGGTCGGCGACCCAACCGGCGACCAGCGACAGCACCAGCAGCGGCAGGAACTGCGCGACGCCGATGAGGCCCAGCTGAAACGCCGATTCCTTGATCGTCATCGTCTCGCGGGCGATGTCGTACACCTGCCACCCGATGACCACGACCATCGCGATCTGCGCCAACGTATTGGACAGGCGCGCGAGGAAATAGGCGCGGAACGGGCCGATCGATAACGGGTGGGGGGTGGTACGCATGGGGCGGGGTGTAGGTCCGCTGGCGGGGCGGGGCAATGCAGATCGGCTTGGGGGGTGTTGGGTAGTGGCTTCATCCTGGTTCGTCACCCCCGCGAAGGCGGGGGTCCATATGCGCCAACCTTGAGGATCATCATGACCGTCAGCGCTTATGGATTCCCGCCTTCGCGGGAATGACGACGGGCGGGAGGCGGCTTATTTCCCCAGGAAGCTGAGCAGATCTTCGGTCAGCCGGTCGCTTTCGGTGGCGAACAGCCCATGCGGCGCGCCGTCATATTCGATCAGCGTGGCGTTCGGCAGCGCCTTGGCCAACGCGCGGCCTGTCGCGTCGATCGGCACCGTCTGATCCGACGTGCCGTGGATCACCAGCGTGGGCACGGTGATCGAAGGCAGGTCGGGGCGGAAATCGGTCGTCCCGAACGATTCCGCACAGGCTAGAGTCGGCTTGAGGCCCGCCAGCATCGCGGTGTTCCACGACAGGTCGAGCACTTCCTCGCTCACCGGGCTAGTGATGAAGCCGACGCCGTAGAACTGGTCGAAGAAGCTGCGGAAGAATTTCGGGCGATCCGCCTTGATATTGTCGGCGATCTCCTGAAGCTGGTCCTGCGGCACGCCGTCGGGATTGTCGTCGGTCTGGAGCATGTAGGGCACGACCGATCCGATGAAGCCGGCCCGGGTCACGCCCTTGCCGCCATGGCGCGACATATAGCGCGCAACCTCGCCGCCACCCATCGAGAAGCCGATCAGCGCGATGTCGTCGGTGACGCCGGTTTCCTTCAGCACATCGGCCAGATCGTCCGACAGCGTGTCATAGTCATAGCCCGACCAGGGCTGGTCCGACCGGCCGAAGCCGCGCCGGTCATAGGCGATCACGCGGTATCCGGCATCGGCCAGCGCCATCGCCTGCGGGTCCCAGCTGTCGGCGCTCAGCGGCCAGCCATGGATCAGCACGACCGGGCGGCCCTGTCCCCAGTCCTTCACGAACAGGCTGGTGCCGTCACGGGTCTTTACATAGGGCATGGCGCGGTCCTCGTTGCGAATTGCTCGTCGGTGAACGAGCGAGCCGCGACGCGGTTGCCTCCGAACGACAACCGTACGGTCAGCGCGGAACGATGCCCAGCACCGGGCGGACGATGCCCCGTTCGGCATCGCGCAGAATCGCCGAGTAGCGTTCCGCCATCTCCGCATGGACCCGCCGCACTTCCGGCAGGCTCGCCTCGCTGGCGCGGTGCCGTGCCTCGTCCAGCCGGCGGCGATAATAGGTAATATTGTCGGTGGGCATCATGGCCTCCTGTACAGTGTACCTGGCGGACCATAGTCTACGCTGTTATGCCAAAGGCGTCGCTGATCCAGATTAAGCATCTGTTCAGTAACGATAATCCTCAGCCCGGTGTCACGAAGCTGTCGAGTACGCGCTTCTGTCCCGCCGTCTCGAACAACACTTCCAGCTTGTTCCCTTCGATCGTTTCGATCGTGCCATAGCCGAATTTCTGATGGAACACGCGTTGCCCGGTCGACAGGTCGCTGCGGCCCTTGTTGCCCAGGCTGATCGCACTCGCCCGCGCCTCGACCACCCGCGACGGGGTGGTGGTGAAGGTGGAGCCTTGCGACGCCGCGCGCTGCCACCCCGGCCCCCGCCCGGTCCCACGCGCGACATCGGCGAAGGGGTCGGCGCGCTCGCTCCAATTCGCCCGCCACAGGCTCTCGCCGCCCGACATCGTCGTCTCGGTTTCGATATGCTCGGGAGGCAGTTCGCCGACGAAGCGCGACGGCAGGGACGAATTCCACTGTCCATAGATGCGGCGATTGGCAGCGTGAAAGATCACGGCCAGCCGCCGCGCGCGGGTGATCGCGACATAGGCGAGGCGGCGTTCTTCCTCCAACGACGCGGTGCCGCCCTCGTCGAGCGAGCGTTGCGACGGGAACAACCCTTCTTCCCACCCGACGCAGAACACCGTGTCGAACTCCAGCCCCTTGGCGGCGTGGATCGTCATGATCGTGACCTTCGGCTCCTCCGCCGATGCCTCGTTGTCCATGACCAGCGACACGTGTTCCAAGAACGCGCCGAGCGATTCATATTCCTCCATCGCGCGGACGAGCTCGGTCAGGTTCTCCAGCCGCCCGGCAGCCTCGGCGGTCTTTTCCGCCTGGTACATGGCGGTATAGCCGCTTTCGTCGAGCAACTGCCGCGCCAGTTCGGCATGCGGCAGGCCCTGCGCCATGTCGCGCCAGCGCGCGAAATCGCCGACCAGCCGCCCCAGCGACTTGCGCGCCGCGCCGGTCAGTTCGTCGGTGTCGAGGATGCGCGCGGCGGCGGTCATCAGCGAACTGCCGGTCGCCCGCGCGAAGCGGTGGATGGTCTGCACCGCCTTGTCGCCCAGTCCGCGCTTGGGCACGTTGACGATCCGTTCGAACGCCAAATCGTCCGCCGGCTGGTTGACGACCCGCAGATAGGCCAGCGCATCGCGGATTTCGGCGCGTTCGTAGAAGCGGAAGCCGCCGACGATCCGGTAGGGCATGCCGATGCCGATAAAGCGTTCTTCGAACTCGCGCGTCTGGTGCTGCGCGCGGACGAGGATCGCGAACTGGTCGAGATTCCTGCCATCACGCTGGCCGCGCTCGATCATCTCGCCGACGCGGCGCGCTTCTTCCGGCCCGTCCCATACACCGATGACGCGGACCTTTTCGCCAACATCGGTCTCGGTCCACAGCGTCTTGCCCAGCCGCCCGCCATTATGCGCGATCACGCCCGATGCCGCGCCCAGGATATGCGGGGTCGATCGGTAATTCTGTTCCAGCCGGACGATCTTGGCACCGGGAAAGTCGCGTTCGAACCGAAGGATATTCTCGACCTGCGCGCCGCGCCACGAATAGATCGACTGGTCGTCGTCGCCGACGCAGCACAAATTGCGCCGCTCCTGCGCCAGCAATCGCAGCCAGAGATACTGGACGCTGTTGGTGTCCTGATATTCGTCGACCATGATGTAGCGAAAGCGCTGCTGATATTGCTGCAACACCTCGCGGTTGGTGCGCAGGATCGTCAGCACGTGCAGCAGCAGATCGCCGAAGTCGCAGGCGTTCACCGCCTTCAACCGGTCCTGATATTCCTGGTACAGCTCGCCACCGCGGCCATTGGCGAAGCGTTCACTCTCCCCGGCATCGACATCGGCGGGGGTCATCCCCTTGTTCTTCCAACCGTCGATCAGGCCGGCGAGGCTGCGCGCCGGCCAGCGCTTCTCGTCGAGATTGGCGGCGACGATCAACTGTTTCAGCAGCCGCAACTGGTCGTCGGTGTCGAGGATGGTGAAGTTCGACTGCAACCCGACCAGTTCGGCATGGCGCCGGAGCATCTTCGCGCCGATCGCGTGGAAGGTGCCGAGCCACGGCATCCCCTCCACCATGTCGCCGACCAGCCGGGCGACGCGCTCACGCATTTCGCGCGCGGCCTTGTTGGTGAAGGTCACCGACAGGATTTCGGACGGATAGGCCTTCCGGGTGTAGAGCAGATGCGCCAGCCGGGCGGTCAGCGCCGCGGTCTTGCCCGTGCCCGCGCCGGCCAGCACCAGCACCGGCCCGTCGGTGGTCAGTACCGCATCGCGCTGCGGTTCGTTCAGGCCGCGCAGATAGGGGGCGTCGGCCGGGGTCGGGGCGGGGGGAGCAAGCGAGGACATCGTCGAACAGGTAGGGAACGAACCGTAAAGCGACAAGCAAGGAAATCGTTTCAGAACCGTCATCAACCTGCCATCATCGCTTCGCTGCGTTGCAACATTGGGTGACTATCGCGCGGCTGCCGGTGGACGGCGGCGTCATCCCGGACGACCGCTGCCGCGACGGGCACCGCATTCGCAGGAGCTATCATGACCAACCGTCTCATCGTCCTCGCGGCGGCCGTTGCCGCCTGCCTGTCGTCCGCCGCCCATGCCGAACAGCGCGAGCCGGTCACCGCCCGTGTGTCGATCGCCGGCCTCGACCTCGGCACCGCCGAAGGCCGCCGCATCCTCGACGCGCGTATCGATCGTGCCGCGATCGGGGCGTGCCGGTCGCGCGCCTTCGGCCTGCGCGGTGTCGCCGATGAAGGCCGTTGCCGCCGCGAAATGCACCGCGACGCGCAGGTCCGGGTCGCGCAGCTGACGCCGGTGAAGCTCGCCAGCGCGAAGTAACACCGTCGTCACCCCGGGCTTGACCCGGGGTCCCGCTTCTTTGGCAACCGGAGTGAGAAGCGGGACCCCGGATCAAGTCCGGGGTCACGAGCTGCATGGGACAGGGTCCTATAATTACGTGACAACGCGCCTGTGTGAACGCTTCTTGCCTTGGAGCGTCAAATTGCTAGGCGGGCGCATGACCCAACCGCACCCCATGCGCGTCGATCGTCGCATCCTGATCGCCAGCCTGATCGGCACCTCGGTCGAATTCTACGACTTCTATATCTACGCGACCGCCGCGACGCTGGTCTTCGGACCGCTGTTCTTTCCGTCGGAAAGCGCGTCGGCGCAGCTGATGGCGAGCTACCTGTCGATCGGCCTCGCCTTCATCGCACGACCGCTCGGCGCGGTGGTGTTCGGCCATTTCGGCGACCGGCTGGGGCGCAAGTCGACCCTCGTCGCATCGCTGATGCTGATGGGCGGGTCGACGCTGCTGATCGCGTTCCTGCCGACCTATGCCATGGTCGGCTGGATCGCGCCGCTGCTGCTGTGCACGTTGCGGTTTGCGCAGGGGCTGGGGCTGGGCGGCGAATGGGGCGGGGCGGCATTGCTCGCGGTCGAGAACGCCCCGCCGGGCTGGCGCGGACGGTTCGGCATGGTGCCGCAGCTGGGCGCGCCGGTCGGGTTCATAGCCGCCAACGGGCTGTTCCTGCTGCTCGGCCTTGCACTGTCCGACGCCGACTTCGCCGCCTGGGGCTGGCGCCTGCCGTTCCTGTTCAGCGCGGCGCTGGTCGGCCTCGGCCTGTGGGTGCGGGTGAAGCTCCACGAAACGCCGGCCTTCGCGAAGGCGCTGGAGCGGGAGGCGCCCGCCGCGGTGCCGATCGCCGAACTGGCCGGCGCGCATCTGCGCGCGACGCTGGCCGGGACGTTCGGGGTCGTCGCCTGTTTCGCGCTCTATTATATCGCGACGACCTTCGTGCTCGGCTACGGCACGACCGCCTTGGGCTACAGCCGCAGCGCGTTCCTCCAGACCCAGCTGATCGCGATCCTGTTCATGGCCATCGGCATCGCGCTTGCCGGATGGCTGTCGGATCGCTCGACCCCGGCCAGGGTCCTTGCCGGCGGCTGTGTCGGCGTGGTGCTGGCTGGCGTGCTGCTGGCGCCGATGGTCGGCGGCGGATCGCTGTTCGTGATCGGCGCGTGGCTGTCGTTCGCGCTGCTGATGATGGGCTTCGTCTACGGACCGCTCGGCGCATGGTTGCCCGCGCTGTTCCCGGCGCGGGTGCGCTATACCGGCGCATCGATGGGGTTCAATGTCGGCGGGGTGATCGGCGGCGGACTGACCCCCAGCATCGCCCAGGCACTGTCGGTGTCGCACGGCTTGTCCGCGGTCGGCGCGGTGCTGGGCGCGGCGGGGATCGCCAGCATCGTCGGCCTGCTGCTGGTCCCCCGCGAGCGATAACCTTTACCCAGTCCGCAGGCTCTGCGCGTCGACCACCGGGTCGGGCACCGGGCAGATCCGGTTGCGCCCGGCGCGCTTGGCTTCATAGGATCGCCGATCCGCCCGGTCGATCAGGCTGTCGAGCGTATCGCCCGGTTCCAGCACCGCCAGCCCGGCGCTGACCGTGATCGGCGGCAGATGCGTGGCGATGGCGGGCAGCGACGCGCGGACCGACTGCGCCGCCAGCCACGCTCCGCGCAGCGTCGTGCGGTCGAGCACGGCGACGAATTCCTCCCCGCCCAGCCGCGCGATCACCGCCGATGCCGGCAACCGTTCGGTCAGCATCGTGGCGAACGCGCGCAGCACGAGGTCGCCGGTGGCATGGCCATAGCCATCATTGACTCGCTTGAAATGGTCGAGGTCGAACAGGATCGCTGCCAGCGGCTCGTCCTGCTGCCAGGACCGGGCCAGCAGCCGCGTCGCGCGCCGTTCGAACCCCCGTCGGTTGGCGATGCCGGTCAGCGGATCGGTTTCCGACGCGGCCACCGACAATCCCATCGCTGCCTTCACCACCAGCAACAGCGTCAACAGTCCCGCTGTGACGATCAGCACGCCGCCGGTCGCCTGAGAGAACAACGCATAGCTGCTGCTCGCATAAGCCTTTGCCGTCGTTCCCGATCCGAACGTCGCCGCGAAAAAGGGTTTGACGACGAAATGCGCGGTCGTCAGCGCGGATGCGATCGCCAGCGCCAGCCACAGCGCGCCGCGCCTGCGCCGCACCGCATCGACCGCAATGACCGTCGATAGCGACGCGCCCAGCGCGAACGGCGCCTGATAGGCGATTTCATACCACAATTCGTTGCGCGGTCCGTTCCAGATCAGCGCCCGGACGACCACGCCGAAGACCAGCAGCGCGATCAGCGGCCCGCGCGGGACCGCGCGTCCCGCCAGCGCGGCCAGTCCGCCCTGCAACAGCACAATGCTGACCAGAAACGACCCATAGCTGCCGATCATGAACAGCGTGGTCGAATCGGTCAGCCGCACGCCCAGTTCGCTCAGCGGCGTCAGCCCGCCGATCAGATAGGCCAGCACGAACCAGGTGACGTAACGCTGTTCGGGATAGGATATCCGGACGATCGCGAACGCGGTCGCGAACAGCCCGGCGATGCAGGCGTTGACGATCAGGGCATATACCGCGCTGTCCATTCCCCATCCCGCCGCTGCAACGATCCGAAAGCCCTATCAGCATTTTTCGGTCGAAATGTTAACGGCGGGAATATTTCGGGATCAAATCAGTCGCAAGAGCGTTATGCGCGCCTTCCCATAGGTGCGTTCCGCATCGACGGTGAATTGGGGCAGGTCCAGCGCCTCGCTCTTGGCGGTTTCGATGCTGACCCACGTCGCCGGACCGATCCAGCCCAGCCGCGCCAGCTTGTCCGCCGCCACGGCGCCGGCGCCGCTGCCATAGGGCGGGTCCATCATCACGATGTCGAGCGGGCGCGGCGCCGGACCGAGCGCCAGCACCGACGTTGCCCGCACGTCTGCACCCGCCACGTCCAGCTTCGCCAGATTGGCGCGCAGCGCGTCCAGCGCGGCCTTGTCCTGTTCGACGAACAGGCAGGTCGCGGCACCGCGCGACAGCGCCTCGATCCCCAGCGCGCCCGATCCGGCGAACAGGTCCGCCACCGCCAGCTCGTCGAAGCTGCCGACCCGGCTGGCCAGCATCGAAAACAATGCCTCGCGGGTACGGTCGGCGGTCGGGCGGGTTGCATCGCCCTTGGGAGCGACGACCGGGCGACCGCGCCATTGTCCTGAAATCACCCGCATCAGCGCTTTCCTCCACCGGGCTTGCCGCCGCCGGGGCGACCGCCCTTGGGCTTGCCCTTGGCGATGCGGGGGGAGGGGCCGGCCTTGGCCCAGCCGCTGGGCTTGCGCTTGGGCCGGTCGACGAAGCTCGCCCGGTCGGCTTCCGCCGCTTCCGCCTGCGTCATCCGCTTGTCGACCGGGCCACGCGCCGTCCGCGCCTCGTCGGTGTGCGCCTGCTCGCGCGGCTTGCGCGGCACGCGGGCCACGCCGTCATAGCCGGGCCGTTCGGCATGCGCCGCCGCCCGCCGTGCCCGCGCATTCTCGGTCGGCCGGTCGCCATAGGCGCGCCGGTCGCCAAGCCCCGGCTGCCGCCGCTCGGCCGGCGTCTGTCCGGCCTGGGTGAGGGGATCGAAGCCCTCGCGTCGCTCGACCGGCCGTTCGGTCACATGGGTGCGCGGGCCGCTCCGCCGGGCATCGCCCTGCAGCCGCGTGCCGAAGCGGGGGCGCTCGCCGCCCGCCTGCGCGCCATCGCCGAAGATGCGCCGTTCGCCGCCGTCGCGGTCCGGCCGGCGCCCGCTGAACCCCGAACGCTGCCCGTCGCGCTCCACGCGCGGGCGGCGTTCGTCGAAACGCGGTCGCTCGACCGGTTCGGGACGCGGCAGCGGCGTCGCCCGCTTCCATGCCTTCAGCGCGGCAGGATCGGCACCCTCCGGCGCGGGCTTGCTGGTCGGCTTGTTGGCCAGCGTCTTGCGGAACGCGACCAGCTCGTGCTGGCGGATCTCGTCGACCTCGCCTTCGGGCAGGTCTTCCAGATAGAAGGGGCCATAGCGAGTGCGGATCAGGCGCGAGACCTTCAGCCCCAGATGTTCGAGCACGCGGCGAACCTCGCGGTTCTTGCCTTCGGTCAGCGTCATCTCGATCCAGGTGTTCGTCCCGGTGCGCCGTTCGAGATTGGCGTTGATCGGGCCGTAGCGCACGCCCTCGATCTCGATCCCCATCATCAGCTCTTCGAGCTGCTGCTGGCTGACCTCGCCGTACGCGCGCGCGCGATAGGTCCGCTCGACCCCGGTCGCGGGCAGTTCCAGACGGCGCTTCAATTCACCGTCGGTGGTCATCAGCAACAACCCCTCGGTATTGAGGTCGAGCCGCCCGACCGGGATCAGCCGGGGGAGGCCCGCCGGCAACCGGTCGTAGATCGTCGCGCGACCCGCGCCGTCACGCTCGGCGGTCAGCGTGCCGGCGGGCTTGTGGAAGCGGAACAGCCGCGTCGGTTCGGGCGCGGCGACGGGCGCGCCATCGACGGTCACGCCCTTCAGATTGGGCAGGATGGTGGCGGGCGTGTCGACGACGACGCCGTTCAGCGCCACCCGGCCGGCGGTGATCATGCGCTCGACATCGCGGCGCGACGCGACACCGGCGCGCGCCATCAGCTTGGCGATACGTTGGCCGTCGCGGGGGGATTCGGTCGGGGATTCAGGGGACGTAACGATGATCTGGGTATCCGTTTGCGGCGACGCGACGAAAGTTTCAGCCGAAGCGGTTCCTTCGTCGCCTTCGCGAGTTTGTGGCTTCGTATAAGCTGGTTGCATCCCGGTGGAAAGCGAGAGGGGATATGTTGTTCGGGCGCAAGAAGCGGCACATCAACCGGATCCTGGTCGTCGAGGACGAACCCCTGGTCGCGTTCGACACCGAACATTTCCTGGGGGCGTCGGGCTTCGACATCCGCGCGACCGTCGACACCGTGGCCGGTGCCTGTGCCGCGATCGAGGGGGATGACGGGCTCGACCTCGTGTTGGTCGACATCAACCTGTCGGACGGCAGCGGGCTGGACGTCGCGCGCGTGGCGCATGGACGCGGCGTGCCGGTGCTGCTGGTGACCGGCAGCTGCCCGCAGGGCGCCCAGGATTTCGCGGCGGGCTGTCTCAGCAAGCCCTATCCGCAAAAGGACCTGATCAGCGCAATCGACGCGATCGACGCGGTGGTGGCCGGCGCCAAGCTGCCCAGGCGGTTGCCGAGTGGGTTCAACCTGTTCCAGACGGCAGCATAACCGTATCTAGGATCCGCTTGGTTCGAGCAGCTTCGAGCCTGTCGAGAAGCGTCCGTCGAGAACGCTGCCCGCGGTTTAGGAAGTTCGTTTCACGCGAAGGCGCGGAGACGCGAAGAAGATAGTTTTCGCGCAGAGGCGCAGAGGCGCGGAGATGATGCGCATGCCGCCATGGCGCCCCCCTCTTTCTGCCGATTGGGACGGCTTCGCCGTAAGAACGGCGCCGGCGTGAATCGCAGTCTCTCTGCGTTCTCTGCGCCTCTGCGCGAACCACTTTTCCTTCTTCTCCGCGTCTCCGCGCCTCCGCGTGAAACCGAATCTTCTTACAACGCTCCGTTCTCGAAAGACTCGAAGCCGCCCGAACCAAAGGGATAAGGCATGCGAAGGCGGCTGGCCCACCTTGCCGCCACCCCCAACCCCTTCTACGGTCGCGCCCCTTCCGGGAGGATTTGAATGACCGAAGCCGCGCCCAAGGGGCTGGCGCTGATCCGCATGGGGCTGAACAACCCCAAGACCGGGGCGATGTTCGCCTTCGGCCTTGCCGCCGGGCTGCCCTTCACCCTGCTGCTCGGCACGCTGAACGCCTGGCTGGGCGAGGCGAAGATCAACCTTGCGACCATCGGCCTGTTGTCGTGGATCGGTCTGCTTTACGCGTTCAAGTTCCTGTGGTCGCCGCTGGTCGACCGGTTGCGCCTGCCGCTGCTGGAGCGCTTCGGGCGGCGGCGGTCGTGGCTGCTGCTGTGCCAGGGGGTGCTGGCCGCGACCTTCCTGTTGCTCGCGATCAGCGACCCGGCGCGCGCGATCGGCTGGTTCGCGCTCATCGCCGTCATCGGTGCCTTCGCCGCGGCGACGCAGGACGTGGTAATCGACGCATGGCGCATCGACGTCGCCGACGAACGCGCGACCCTGGGCATCCTGTCGTCCATCTATCAGCTCGGCTACCGGCTCGCGACGCTGATCGGTGGCGCGCTCGCGCTGGTGCTGGCGGCGCGGATCGGTTGGCAGACGGTCTATGCCGCGATGGGCGTCCTGATGCTCGTGCTGCTGCTCGTCACCTTGCTCGCCCCCGATACGCCGCGGCCGGCGGTGCAACAGGAGGCCGTAGCCGTCACCGGCCCCAGCGCGCGCGACAAGCGTACCGGCCTGATCATCGTCGGCCTGTGCTGGGGCTGGGCGATCGTCACCATCGGTGCGTTCATGGCGCGGGTGCTCGCGACGCCCGCCGGCCAGACTCCGCCCAGCGTCGGCGACTTCACCCGGCTGACCGGCTTCTGGATCGTCATCGCGACCGTCATGATACCCGCGCTGGTCGCCGCGTGGCTCAACCGCCGCGCGCTCAACGCCCAATATTTCGGCTGGGAGCAAGAGGGCGCGGCGCCTGCCAGCGGCTTCGTCGAACATGGCTATCGCGCGCTGATCCTGCCAATGGCCGAGCTGGTCGGGCGGCTGGGCTTCGGCGTGGTGATCGTGCTCGGCCTGATCCTCAGCTACCGGCTGTGCGATTCGATCTGGGGGCCGTTCGCCTATCCCTTCTATCTGGAGGAGCTGAAATACACGAACGACGAGGTCGCCTTCGCCTCCAAGATCTTCGGCGTGGGCATGACCATCCTCGGCGTGTCGCTGGGCGGTATCTCGTTCGCGATGCTCGGGCGGATGCCGACGCTGTTGATCGGCGCGATCGTCGCGGCGGCCAGCAACCTGCTCTATGCCGATCTGGCCGCAGGTGCGCCGGTGATCGATGCGGTGGCGGGGACGCTCGGCCTGCATGGGCTGGGCGCCGATGCGCGGATGGTTCGGCTGATGGTGGCGATTTCGGGCGAGAATATCGCGGGCGGTTTGGCCGGGGCGGCATTCGTCGCCTATCTCTCCTCGATCGCCAGCAAGGAACATAGCGCGGTCCAATATGCGCTGCTGTCGTCGCTGACGCTGCTGGTCGGCTCGCTCGGCCGCGCGGGGCTGGGCGAAGCGGTCGAGCAGATGGGCTATGCCCCGGTGTTCCGCTTCACCGCCGCACTGGGTCTGGTCGCGGTGGTGTTCGTGCTGCTCGAATGGGTGCGGTGGAAGCGGGAGCTTCGTAAGGGTTGATTCACGCGGAGGCGCGGAGGCGCAGAGAAGTTGTACCTACCGCGACAGCGGCTCTCGATCTTGGAGCGCAGGTAAGAGCAGGCTTCGCCGACTCGATAACACCCGCCAGCTTCGAAACCTCTCTGCGCCTTCGCGCCTCCGCGCGAAAACTAATCTTCTTCGTGCCTCCGCGCCTTCGCGTGAACAAAAACTAAACCGGCACCTCGTCATTCGCCGCCAGCACCGTACCCGCCAGATACAGCGACCCAGCGATCAGCACTGCCTCCGGCTCCGATCGCGCCAGCAGGTCCAGTGCCGCCGCCGGATCGGTCGCGACATCGGCGGTCAGCCCCAGTCCCCGCGCAACCTTTGCCAGATCGGCCGGCGCGTGATGCGCATGGCCCGGCACCGGCACCGCGACGACATGGTCGACCACCTCGGCCAGATGCCGCAGCACCGCACCGGCATCCTTGTTGGTGAGCATCCCCAGCACCAGCGCCGAGCGTTCGCCCCGCGCGATCCCCGGCCAGACCCGCGCGACCTCGATCGCCGCAGACTCGTTATGTGCGCCGTCCAGCCACACGCCATGGCGCGGATCGACCCGCCCGGTCAGCGGCCCGCCCGGCCGCAGCCGCTGCATCCGCGCCGGCCAGTGCGCCGCGCGCCCACCGGCAACGATCGCCGCATCGGGCACGTGCACCGCCGACTGATGCCGCAGCATCGCCGTTGCCAGCGCCAGATTGTCACGCTGGTGCCGCCCTGCCAGCGCCGGTTCGGGCAGATCGAGGCCACCGGCCGCATCGCGATACCGCCCGCCCTCGACGTCCCATCCATCGCCCCGCGCGACCAGCACGCCCCCGGCCACCGCAACCGTCTCAGCCACCCGCGCCGCGATCTCGGGTGGATAGGCAAGCGTCACGATCGGCACGCCCGGCTTGGCGATCCCGGCTTTCTCGCCGGCGATCCCGACCAGCGACGACCCGAGGAACGCCTCATGATCGATCCCCAATGCGGCGATTCCGCAGGCGGCCGGGGCAGGGAGGACGTTGGTCGCGTCCAGCCGTCCGCCTAAGCCCACCTCGATCACGCACGCGTCGGCCGGCGTCCGCGCGAACGCAACGAACGCGGCGGCGGTGGTGATCTCGAAAAAGCTGGCTCCGATCCCCTCGGCCACGTCCAGCACTTCGCGCAAGAGGTCGGCCAATGCCGTATCGTCGATCAGCGTGCCTGCCAGCCGGATGCGTTCGTTGAACCGCACCAGATGCGGGCTGGCATAGACATGGACCCTGAGCCCCGCCGCCTCCAGCGCCGCGCGCAGATAGGCGCAGGTCGATCCCTTGCCATTGGTGCCGGCGACATGGAACACCGGCGGCAGCCGCATATGCGGGTCGCCCAGCCGGCCCAGCAGCCGAGTGATCCGGTCGAGGCCGAGAATGTCGGCCCCCGGCGACAGGGTGACCAGCCGGTCGAACTGCGCTTGTACGGCGGGGTCGGCAGATATCGCGAAATCGGGCATCTCAAAATCCTCCCCGCTACGCGGGGAGGGGGACCATGCGAAGCATGGTGGAGGGGGCTGGCCATCTCCACAACGGTTGCGTTTCGCCGCGATCCCCCTCCACCACCGCTATGCGGCGGTCCCCCTCCCCGCGGAGCGGGGAGGAACTGGCTGTCAGGCCGCTTCCTTGCGCCCCAGAAACTCGATCAGCTGCGCCAGCTCGCCCGGCAGATCGCGGCGATGCGTCACGCGGTCGATCAGGCCATGGTCGCGATAATATTCCGACGTCTGGAAATCGTCGGGCAGCTTCTCGCGGATCGTGCTCTCGATCACGCGTCGTCCGGTGAACGCCAGCGTCGCCTTCGGCTCGGCGATCTGCACGTCGCCCAGCATCGCATAGGCTGCCATGACCCCGCCCGAGGTCGGATCGGTCAGTACGACCAGATAGGGCAGGCCGGCATCGTGCAGCATCTCGATCGCAACGGTCGTACGCGGCATCTGCATCAGGCTGAGGATACCCTCCTGCATCCGCGCCCCGCCGCTGGCGGTGAAGACGATATAGGGCACGCCGCGCGCGATCGCCGCCTCCACGCCCGCAATGAACGCCTCGCCGACATACTGACCCATCGACCCGCCCATGAACGCGAAATTCTGCACGCCGATCACGCAGCCCTTGCCCTGGATCGTGCCATAGGCGTTGCGATACGCGTCCTGCTCGCCGGTATCGGTCCGCGCGGTCTTCAGCCGGTCGACATAGCGCTTGCTGTCGCGGAACTTCAGCGGGTCCTCGGCGACCTTCGGGTTCGGCAGGATCTCGACGCTGCCGGCATCGAACAGCTGTTCGAACCGCTCCTTCGGCCCTATGCGGCCGTGATGGTCGCATTTCGGGCAGACGTGCAGATTTTCTTCCCATTCCTTGGTGAAGATCATCTGCCCGCATCCCTTGCACTTGTGCCAGAGATGGTCGGGCGTTTCCTTGCGCGCGACGAAGGGGAGGGCGTTACGGACGCGGTTGAGCCAGCTCATGCGGGTTCCCTGCTCGCGGCGGCAACGGCCGAGGCGAGGCTTTCGATATAGGTGCGGACGGGTTCGGCGGCTTGCGTGCCATGCTCGGCGACGATCTCGACGATTGCCGATCCCACGACGACGCCGTCGGCCACGCGGGCGATATTGGCGGCCTGTTCGGGCGTACGCACGCCGAACCCGACCGCGATCGGCAGGTCGGTCGCGGCCTTCAACCGGGCGACCGCCTCGTCGATCGACGTCTGCACCGCCTGCTGCTTGCCGGTGATCCCGGCGACCGAGACATAATAGAGGAAGCCGCCGGCCCCCTCCAGCACTGCCGGCAGGCGCGCGGCATCGGTGGTCGGGGTCGCCAGCCGGATCGGCGCGATGCC
Source organism: Sphingomonas hankookensis (assembly GCF_001619955.1). Taxonomy (GTDB): domain Bacteria; phylum Pseudomonadota; class Alphaproteobacteria; order Sphingomonadales; family Sphingomonadaceae; genus Sphingomonas; species Sphingomonas hankookensis_A. The sequence continues at coordinate 25,401 of NZ_LQQO01000001.1, forward strand.
ATGCGCGCGCAGCGTCGTGCCGAGGCTGTCATCCTCCTCGGGCGGAATATCGACGCAGATCACCCCGTCGACCCCGGCCGCGACGCACCCTTGCGCAAACCACTCGGCGCCGCGCCGCACCATCGGATTGGCATAGCCCATCAGCACCAAAGGTACGTCGGGATGGCGCTCGCGGAAACCCGTGGCGATCCGCAGCACATCGGCGGTGCGCGTGCCGGCGTTCAGGCTGCGGATATTGGCCGACTGGATCGCCGGGCCATCGGCCATCGGATCGGTGAACGGCATGCCGAGTTCGATCACGTCCGCGCCACCGGCTACGAGCGCGTCGAGAATGGCGGGCGTCGCGTCGGGCGTCGGGTCACCGGCGGTGACGAAACAGACGAGCGCCGGACGGCCTTTTGCAAAGGCAGCGACAAGACGAGAGGAGGTCATTGGGAATATTCGAGGTTTTGTTTCGGCCACTTCTCATCAAACCATTTGAACCATGGACGGGCTAGCAATGCGGTGATGCCGCCGGTTGCTGGCGCGAGATATCGCGGAAGCCCGATCAAGGGTAGGCCCCAGTCCGCTATGAAAAATAGCAGCGTGAACAGCGCGAACGATGCCGCAAAAAGCGCGATCTTGATGGAACGTCGTTTGAGGCTGCCTGGCGATGATTTCATTAAATCGCCACCCCCAGCGCCGACGCCACGGTGAAGATATCCTTGTCCCCCCGCCCGCACAGGTTCGCCAGGATGATTTGGTCGCCGCGCATGGACTTCGCCCGCCGCGCCACCGCCGCAATCGCATGCGCCGGTTCCAGCGCGGGGATGATCCCCTCGGTCCGGCACAGCAGCTGGAACGCATCCAGCGCCTCCTTGTCGGTCGCGCTGTCATATTCGACCCGCCCGATATCGCGCAGCCAGGCATGTTCCGGCCCGATGCCCGGATAATCGAGGCCGGCCGAGATCGAATGCCCCTCGGCGATCTGCCCGTCCTCGTCCTGCAGCAGATAGGTCTTGTTGCCGTGCAGGATGCCCGGGAACCCACCGGCCAGCGATGCGGCATGGTCCTTGTCCAGCCCATGCCCCGCCGCCTCGACGCCCAGCATCGCCACATCGGCATCGTCGAGGAACGGGTGGAACAGCCCGATCGCGTTCGACCCGCCGCCGATCGCCGCGACCAGCAGGTCGGGCAGGCGTCCGGTCCGCTCCAGCATCTGCGCCCGCGCTTCGCGGCCGATGATGCTCTGGAAATCGCGCACCAGCTCCGGATAGGGATGCGGACCGGCGGCGGTGCCGATGATGTAGAAGGTGTCGTGGACGTTCGCGACCCAGTCGCGCAAGCCTTCGTTCATCGCATCCGACAGCGTCGCCGCACCCGACGTTACCGGACGGACTTCCGCCCCCAGCAGCTTCATGCGGAACACATTGGGCTGCTGTCGCTCGACGTCCTTGGCACCCATATAGATGACGCAGGGCAGGCCGAAGCGCGCGCAGACGGCGGCGGTCGCCACGCCATGCTGGCCCGCACCCGTCTCGGCGATGATCCGCGTCTTGCCCATCCGGATCGCGAGCAGGATCTGCCCGATGCAGTTGTTGATCTTGTGCGCGCCGGTATGGTTCAGCTCGTCGCGCTTGAACCACACCTGCGCGCCCATGCCCGGCTCCGCGCCGCTACGCAGCGTCTCCGACAGCCGCTCGGCATGATAGAGCGGGCTGGGACGACCGACATAATGGGTCATCAGATCGTCGAACTGCGCCGCGAATGCCGGGTCGGCCTTCGCCGCCTTGTACTCGCGGTCGAGGTCGAGGATCAGCGGCATCAGCGTTTCCGCGACATAGCGGCCGCCGAAATCGCCGAAATGCCCACGCTCGTCAGGCTGGGCGCGATAGCTGTTGGGGGCGTTCATGGCGACGCTCGTTACGCCGCACGCGCGCCCATGTCTATCGATCAGGCACCGCGCACCGCTGTACAAAAGGCCAGGATGCGCGCGGCATCCTTCACGCCCGGCGCGCTCTCGACCCCCGACGACACATCGACCAGCGGCGCGCGCGTGACCCGGATCGCTTCCGCGACATTCCCCGCATCCAGCCCGCCCGACAGCGCCCAGGGGAGCGGATGGCGAAACCCGTCGAGCAGCCCCCAGTCGAACCGCAGCCCCATGCCCCCCGGCAACGCCGCGCCCGGCGGGGTCTTGGCATCGTAGAGCACCCGGTCCGCCGCACCGCTCAGCGCCCGCGCGCCGTCCAGATCGGCCCGTGTCTTGACCGCCACCGCGCCCCATGTCTCGCGCCCGGTCCGCGCGCGGATCGCTGCGATCCGCTCCGGCGCGGTCTTGTGCAGCTGGATCACGTTCAGCCGCGCCGCCGCCATCGCCGCATCGATCAGCGCGTCGTCGGGATCGACGAACACCCCGACCTTGGCGCGCCCGTTCGGCACCGCCTGCGCCAAGCCATTCGCCACATCGAAGCCGACATTGCGGGGGGAGGGCGGGAAGAACACGAACCCGACATGACTCGCTCCCGCCGCCAGCGCGGCGGACAGGGTGTCGGGGGTCGAGAGGCCGCAGATCTTGATGAGCGTCATGGGGCGGGGCTTAGAGGGTTGCGCCAGCAAAGAGAACCATTCGTCATTCCCGCGAAGGCGGGAATCCATACACGCCAACGTCTCGGCTCCATGCGCAGCGTCAGCGTCTATGGACTCCCGCCTGCGCGGGAGTGACGGTCCGAGGTTGTGGAGTGCAACCCCCAACCCAAACCGTCACCCCGGCCTTGATCCGGGGTCCCGCTTCTTCCTTCTTGCTGCCCTCGGAAGAAGAAAAAGCGGGACCCCGGATCAAGGCCGGGGTGACGAAGGATGTGCCACCCTCAACTCCGCCGGATCAACGCCCGCGCCAGCCGCCGGTCCTCCAGCGAATAATACAGCCAGATCGCTCCCCCGACGACCACCACCGATGCCGCGAACGCGATATCCGTCGCACTCCGGTCGTCGACCGGCGGCGGGGTCACCAGCGGCTGGATGCCGCGCGCCACGACGCGGGTGTAATCGGCATCGAACGCCACCCACCCGATCCGCCAGCGCGCATCGCGGGTCGCCCCGTTATAGAACATCACCGGCGTCGACGGATCGTCGGTCAGCAGCGGCCCGGTCGACAAATGCCAGTCGTCCCAGCTGTCGGTGCGCGGGGTGAAGGGCGTCGGCTGCTCGTCCCACGGCCCCGCCACATCCGGCCCGACGGCCAGCCCGACGCGCGACGCCTCGTCGGCGGCATATTCGTAGAATAGCCGCCATCCGCCATCGGCGGTCCGATCGACCGTCGCCTCCTTCGTATTCCCCTCCGACTTGGACGACGCCAGCGCCACCCCGCTCTTGGTCAGCGCATCCAGCGACGGCCCGGCGGCATAGGACAATTCGCCATGGGAATGATCCGACAGCACGCCCGAATAATAGACGACATAGCCGCGATCGGTCCGCACCACCGTCGGGTCCTCGACCCCGCCCGCATCATGGTCGCCCGGACCCGGCACGATCGACGGTCGGTCGAGCATTTGGAAATGCCGCCCGTCCTCGCTCCATCCGGACCAGATGACGCCGGTATCGGTCAGTTCCTGCCCCTGCGGCACCACCGCGCGCACCATCATCGCATAGCGCCCGTCCGGCTCGCGCCAGACATAGGGGCTCATCAGGTCGCGGGCCATCAGTTCGGGCGGCCCTGCGATCGTGACGTCCTCGATGGCCTTCACGTTGAAATCCAGCGCGATCGGGCTGTCGGCCACTGCATCCTTGCGATGCGGATCGGCGACTGGGGAATCGGACGCGATCATGCGCCCAGCGCCTGCATCAGCGACAGCCCGCCGTCGATCACGATCCGAGCGCCGGTGATGTAGCGTGCCTTGTCGGAGGCCAGGAACACCGCCAGATCGGCGACCTCGCTCGCCTCGCCCGCACGCCCCAGCGGAATGTTGCGCTCCAGCGTCGCGCGATAGGTCGCATCCGCGCTCGCCCGCGCATTCATCGGTGTCAGGATCATGCCGGGTTCGATCGCATTTACCCGGATGCGGCGCGGCGCCTCCTCGATCGCCAGCGTCTCGACCAGGTTCGACAGCCCGCCCTTGGCCGCGCAGTAATCCGCGCCGCCCGCGCGCACCGCATAGGCATGGATCGACGAGATATGCAGGATCGCCGCATCACCCGGCTCGGTCCCGCGCCCGATCAGGAACCGCCGCGACGTCAGGAACGCGCCGGTCAGGTCGGTATCGATCAGCCGCCGCCACTGGTCCAGCGTCATGTCGCGCACCGTCACGCCCGACATGTTCAGCCCGGCCGAATTGACCAGCACGCTCGCCGGACCCCAGGCCCGCTCGACCGCGCCGAACGCCGCGTCGACCGACGCCTCGTCCGCAACATCGGCCTGCACCGTCATCGCCTCGCCCCCGGCGCGGCGCACCGCATCGGCACTGGCATCGGCCGCCTTGCTGTCCGCATGATAGCCGATCGCGACCCGGTCGCCCAACGCCCCGAACGCCGCCGCGCACGCCGCACCGATGCCCGATTCCCCGCCGGTCACGAAGATTGTCCGCCTGTCCATCATCCCTCCGCACATGCTCATGGCGGCAACGTCGGGCCGCCGCGTTGGTTCAGGGGCGGAACGGCTTTCCTACATGACGACGGTCGGGCAGGGTGGCCGAGGATCGTCGCGTTTGTGTCGGCGGCCGGGTCTTTCTCAGGGTTGGAATGGGGACGGTGCAGAACGCGCGCGAAACCGTGGCGAGTGTGAACTTAGTGAAGTTTGAAACTAGGGTATGGAGCGTTGTCTAGCAAAAACAACAGCCTGGCCCGTCACCCCGGGCTTGACCCGGGGTCCCGCTTCTTCTTCTTTGGAAGGAAGCAGAGGGCCCGTCGCGGGCAAAGCCCGCGTCGTCGGACGGCGCTTTTCGCGCCGCCGGCCGGACGCGCCTCGTGCGGCTCGGTCGAGCGTCGCTCGACCTCACCCGGCGCGTCCTATAGCGTCCCCTCGATCGCCCGTGCGGCCTGATCCGGGTCCTCCGCCTGCGTGATCGGCCGCCCGATCACCAGCACCGACGCCCCGGCGTCCAGCGCGGCGCGCGGCGTCACCACCCGCTTCTGGTCGCCGACCGGTCCGTCCGCCGGCCGCACGGCCGGCACTACGAAAAAGCCCTGCGGCCACGCCTTCTTCGCCGCCGCAACCTCGGCCCCCGAACACACCACGCCGTCGATCCCGGCGCTCTTCGCCAATTCGGTCAGCCGCACCACCTGTTCATGCGGGTCGGGCGACAGGCCGATCGACGACAGGTCGTGCGCGTCGAGGCTGGTCAGCATCGTCACCGCGACGACCTTGGTCCCGACCGGCGCGGCGGCCTTCGCATCCTCAAGCATCGCCCGCCCGCCCGAGGCATGGACGGTCAGGATCGCCGGATCGAGCGGCCCCAGCGCCTGGATCGCCTTGGCGACGGTATTGGGAATGTCGTGGAATTTCAGGTCGAGGAAGATGGGCAGCCCCAGTTCGGCCATCGTCCGCACGCCCGCACGGCCATTGGCCATGAAGAATTCGAGGCCCAGCTTCAGCCCGCCGACATGGCCGCGCACCTTGTTCGCCAGCGCCTTGGCGCGGTCGAGATCGGGGGTGTCGAGGGCGACATAGATCGGCGAACGGCTCACGATACGGCTCCCGGCGTGACCTGCGAAGGGATGGGGGCGGGGTCGGCGGGCACCGACACCGCCTCGACGCGGTGCAGGTCGGCCAGCGTCCGGTCGGTCGCCGCGATCCGCTGCCGCAGCCGCCAGCGCGTCAGGTGCAGCGCGACGAAGGTCGGCAGGAACCCCGCCAGGAACGTGACCAGCAGCAGCAGCGGCAGGTTCACATCGGCATAGAGCGTGCCCCACAGCTTCAGCGGCACCATCGTCATATTGTTCAGCGCGAAGGCGACCATCACCCCGACCAGCAAGGCCCAGAAGAGGGTTTTCAGGAACTGCATGCGGGGGGCGCCTTCGTCATTATGCTCGCTTGAGGTCCATCCTTACGCCGGTCATGCGCGAAATTCCAATAGGCGCAGGACCGCTCCACGATCTCCAACCGTCACCCCGGACTTGATCCGGGGTCCCGCTTCTGTTCAACCGCTGCCCGACGCGGCGCGCAGGGGCAGGGAAAGGCCGCTACCCGATCTCCGCCCGCAACTCGTCGAACAGCGGCTGGATCGTCGTCAGCCGTGGCTGCTCCTCGTCGAGGATCGCCAGGAACGCCGCGCGCTTGTGCCGGGTGATCCACCCCGGCGGCAGGCGGACCTCGCTCGGCAGGGTCGACAGCGCGATATCGATCATCCGCTCCGCCCCGTGCAGCCGCCCCCACAGATAGTCGTTCTCGCGATAGGGCCGGCTGAAGAACGCCCCGAAATTGTTGAAGCGTATGCCCTTCAACGTCGCCTCCGCGCCGCCCGCCCGGATCGACGGCGCATCGTCGGGCGCGATCCGGTCGACCCGCACCGGATCGAACTCGTCCAGCCCTTCGCCGCCCAGGAGCGGCAGCGTCGCGATGTCGAAGAACGGGAAGCCCAGATAGGCGAGCAGCACCGGCCGGCGAATGTCGCGCGGCGCGGCGGAGAGGGCCGCCGACAGCAGTTCCTCCGCCTGCGCGTCGAGCGTGGCAAGGTCCATCGCCGTCGCCATCGCCGCCAGCAGATCGGCCGGATCGACCCGCTTGTCGGCAGCCAGCGGCCGGACGGCGTCGAAATGATCGGCATGTTCGCAGGCGAGGTAGGGCGTCAAACTGGCGAAGATCGCCTCGCGCACCGGCGCCAGCGCCGCCGCATCCTGGTCCGGCTCCATCGCGGAAACCGTCCGCACCAGCAGCCGCAGCCGTCGGATGCGAAAGGCGAGATCATGGGCGCGCAGGAAGTCGATCGTCGCCGCCGACGCGCCATCGCCATCGAACCGGTCCGCCTCCCGCTCCACGACGATGCGGTGAAACGCCTCGCGCAACCGCCGCCGCCGGTCGGGGGAGGGGTCGTCCGCCAGCGTCACGACCCGGTCGGCCAGCCGGTCGAGCACCTGGTCGACCTTCAGCAGCCCATAGGCGGCATGGCCATAGCCGGCGCGCTTCGCCGCCTGCACCTGCGCCCGCTGCCGCCACCCGGCGAGGCGCGAGGGGGTGGGCCAGTCGAGGAACAAGGTATAGCCGAACAGCTGCTCGACCTCCGCCTCCACCCCGGCGCGCAGCTTCTCGACGATCGCCAGCATCCGCTCGATCCGCTCCGACCGGCGCTGGATCGCGTCCAGATTGTCGCGGATCGGCTGCTTGCGCGGCAGTTCGGACAGCGCGCCGAGGATCGTCTGGAAGAAGGTCGGCGGCCCCTTGGATTCGGTGCCGAAGCCGAATTTGTGGTTGGGCGCGGGGTCGAGATAGACGAAGCGCCGGTCGACCTGCCGCCGCGCCGGGCGTTCGCGAAGGGCGTCGATCGCCGGGCGGAACGGGGCGTTGGCGAGCACCGATCCGTCGATCAGCGCCGCCTGTTCGACCATGTTCACCGCCGATTGCCGTGGCAGCACCCGGCGCAGGAACGCCTCGCGCCCCGGCCACGCGGTCCCCCGATCCGCCAGCGCGGCATCCAGTTCGCCCACCCGGAACGGCGGAAACGCGCCCGGGAAGCTCGACGTCGCCCGCGCCGCGAACACCAGTTCGGCCGGATCGGCCAGCGGCCCGTCGCCATGGTCGGAAAAGCCGATGACGATGCGATGCTCGGTCTCCACCACCTCCTTGGGCGAATTGAGCCGCAGCAATTCGGGGTGGCCGGCAAAGTCGGTGACGGTAACGAACAGGTCGAGCGGCTGGCCCGGCGGCAGCAGGCGCGGGCCGACCGGCCCCGCCGCCATCGCCTCGAACGCGTTCAGCAGCATGTCGACCATCGCCCGCCCGCCAAAGGGCGGTTCGAACCACCGGGCGCGGACGAACCGGTCGAGCTTGGCGCGCAGTTCGTCGCGCGCGGCGATGTCTACGCTCGACACGTCCTCGCCCTCGCGGCCCAGCGCCATCCACGCAATCGGCCGGGCCCAGGGGCGCGACAGCGCGCTGGCCGGCGCCTGTGCCGGATCGATCAGCGCTTCGATATCGGCGCCCTCCAGCCACAATTCGGTCAGCGGGTCGAGCGACTGGCCCGTCGCGACCGCATGGGCCAGGAACACCCCGTTGATCCCGCCCGCGCTGGCGCCGGCGACGATATCGACCAGCACCCGCAACCGGATGCCGCTGAGTGTCGCCAATTCGTGCAGCATCGTCTGATAGACGCCGGCGCTGCCGCTGAGCGGCTCGCTCTCGTCCTGCATCGCCCGGCTGGCGCGGGCGATATGCCACACTTCCTTGACCAGCCCGTGCATATACACCGCCAGGCTGATCCCCCCGTAACAGACCAGCGCCAGCCGCAGCTCGCGGTCACGCAGCGGGGGCGGGGCGTCGTTCATGCCGGCTCGATCGTCGCCCAGATCGGCAGATGATCCGACGCCTTGCGCGCCGCCGCACTGTGATGGGTGCCGGACTCCACGACGCGTAACTCGCTCGACACCATGATCCGGTCGAGCCGCCCGACCGGGTGCTTCGCATGGAAGCTCGGACCGGTTTCGGCGAAGCGATGATTGCGCCCGAAATCGCGCAGGCATCCCGATTGCGGCGTCCATTCGTTCAGGTCGCCCATCAACACGCTCGGCAGCGCCGGTTCGCAGCCATCGACCTCGTGCAGGATCGCCGACGCCTGTTTGCGCCGCCACAACCCCGACAGGTCGAGATGCATGCCCACCACCCGCAATGTCATGCCGTTCAGCGTCACATCCGCCCGCACCGCACCGCGCGGCTCCAGCGCCGGTATCTCGATCCGGCGGGGCGCGCTGACCGTCGCGTCCTTGCGCACCAGCAGCGCGTTGCCGTGCCATCCCATCGACTGCGCCCGGATCGCGATCGGCACCGCCTTCCACGGGCTGTGCTCGTCCAGCATGTGCAGCGGGATCACCCCGGCGCGCTCGCCCAGTCGGCGGTCGCATTCCTGCAGCGCGATGATGTCGGCATCGACCTCGCGCAGCACTTCCAGCGTGCGTTCGGGCATGCGGCGGCGATCGGTCCCGATCGCCTTGCGCATGTTATAGCTGGCTACCTTTATCATCGTTCATCGCTCAACGTCGCGATGCCCGGTTTCGTTTCGCTGGCGTGATCGATTGTCCCGTCAGGACGCGACGACCGCCTCCGGCTGCACGATGACGGTGCGCGGCGCGACGTCCTTCAGCAGCCAGACATTGCCGCCGATCACCGCCCGGTCGCCGATCCGCACCCGCCCCAAAATGGTCGCCCCGGCATAGATCACCACATCGTCACCGACGATCGGATGGCGCGGCACCCGTTCGGCAAACGGTCCGGTCGCCTCGCGCAGCTCCGACCGGCGCGGTGTCCGCGCGCCCAGCGTCACATGCTGGTACAGCCGCACCCGCGCGCCGATCACCGCCGTCTCGCCGATGACGACGCCGGTGCCATGGTCGATGAAGAAGCCCGGCCCGATCGTCGCACCGGGATGGATGTCGATCCCGGTGCGTTCGTTAGCGATTTCCGACATGATCCGCGCGACGATCGGCGCGCCCAGCGAATCCAGCTCGTGCGCAAGGCGATGGTGCAGGATCGCGGTCGCGCCCGGATAGCAGATCAGGATTTCGTCGACGCTCCGCGCGGCCGGGTCACCGCGAAAGATCGCCGCGACGTCGGTGTCGAGCAGCGCCCGCACCCGCGACAGCGTCCCCGCGAACAGCCGCACGATCTCTGCGGGCCGCTCCGCCGCCGCCCCGATCCCCGTCGCATCGCGCCAATAAGCGAACTCGGCGACGATCGCCGTATCGAGCAGCGCGAACGCTTCGGTCAGTCGTTCGGCAACGAACGCATCCTCCGCGTCAGCCGCGCCATCAAAGCCGCCGATCCGCGCCGGGAACAGCGCCGCCGCCAGCAGCTCGACCGCGCGTGCCAGCTCGGCACGGCGCGGAAAGGCCGCGGGCTGCCGCCGGTTCGGCTGCGCCTGCCGCCACGCCATGCGCGCGCTCGACAGGGCACGGGTGGCATGGTCGATCGCGCGGCGGCGGTCGTCGTCGGGCTGGGTCATCGCATCTGCTCGCAAAGAAAGGGGCCGGGCGGCGGCTGCCGTCCGGCCCGAGTTGCGCTCAGGGAGCTATCCAAAGCGTTGCGGAGGCGGCGCCCGGAGCGCCGCGAAACTCAAAGGCCGGTGCCGTTGGTTACCGGATCGGCTACGTTCGCCGCGGCGTCGTTCAGCACGACATTGTCGCCGGGCAGGGCGACGTCGTTGCCGAGCGCCACATCGTTCGCCAGCGGTTCGTCGAGTGAGGTCAGGTTCGTCTCGATCACGGCGTTTTCCGCGGCGGCATTGTCGGCGGCGGTCTTGTCGCCGCATGCGGCGAGCCCGAGCAACGCGACGGCCGCGAGCGGTGCGAAATTCTGTTTCAAACCTGATCTCCCCATGTTCAGGACCGCCGCGGATCGGCGGTGTCGAGGGTCGTTGTAACCGCTCGACGGGAGCTGGGAATAATCCCATTGCTTTAGTGGGGTATTGCTCCGCTATCAACGCAAGCAGCCATGCCGCGACCGATCCGGCGGTGGTCGCGCTATCAGATCAGCGATGTGGAGGTAGAAGGCGGGGTGGTGGAGCTGAGGGGAATCGAACCCCTGACCTCTGCAGTGCGATTGCAGCGCTCTCCCATCTGAGCTACAGCCCCGCCCCGTTCCCGGACGTCGCCGGGGCCGTTCCCTTAGCGGCCCGAAAAAGCGGATGCAACGGGTCTTGCACATTTCCCGATCAAAAACGTCCGGCCGCCATCGGTCGCTGCGACGAACCCCTTCGTCGCGCCCGTTTCAGACGGGTCGGAACCATCGGCCTGTTGGGTGCTTCTCTGGCATACGACATGGCAGCGACCATGCTGCTGCGCCGCCAACAACATGAACCATCTGCAGGAGATTTTCATGGGCTATGATCGCTATTCGCGCGACGACGACTGGTCGCGGAACAGCCGCAACGGCGAAGACAACCGCTGGCGGGACCGCGACGATCGTGGACGGGGCGGCTATGGCTATGGTTCGCAAAGCTATGGCAGCGGATCGCAGCGCGACGACCGCGGCAATCGCGACTATTATGGCGGCCGTTCGTCCTACGGCTCCAGCTACGGTGCGGACCGCGACCGCGGCTATGGCAGCCGGGACTATGGCAACCGTGAATATGGCAGCCGCGATTACGGCAGCCGCGATTACGGCAGCCGGGACTTCGATTATTCGGATCGCGGGTCGCGGGGCTACGGTGCGCAGGGCGACCGCTATCGCGGCAGCTATGCCCATGACGGCCACCGTTTCGCCGATCAGGGCGAACGCGACTCGCGCTACGGAAACGACCGCTTCCGGAACGACCGCAGCAACCGGCGCGACGACCTCGAATATGATGCCGACGAGCGCGGTTTCCTGGCGCGCGCCGGCGACGAAGTCCGCTCCTGGTTCGGCGATGAAGAAGCGGAACGCCGCCGCGAACGCGACCAGCGCTACGACGAGCAGATGGCGCGCTATGACGACCGTCACGGCGACCACGCCTACCGGTCATGGCGTGACACGCAGGTCAGCGCGTTCGACCGCGATTACGACGAATATCGCCAGGAAAATTCGCAGCGCTTCCAGAGCGAGTTCAACGCCTTCCGCACCGAGCGGCAGACGCAGCGCGACAGCCTGACCCGCGTGACCGAGCATATGGAAGTCGTCGGGTCCGACGACGAACATGTCGGCACTGTCGACAAGGTGCGCGGCGACCGCATCATCCTGACGAAGAGCGACCCGGACGCCGGTGGTCATCATCACTCGATCCCGTCGCGCTGGGTGTCGTCGGTCGACGGCAAGGTGAAGCTGCGCAAGACCGCCTCGGAAGCCAAGCAGGCATGGCGCGACGAGGAAGAGAAGCAGGCGATGTTCGGCAACCAGTCGCAGCAGCGCTATGGCAGCGATCGCTTCGGCACGCAGAACAATGACGACGACCGGACGCGCGAAGCGAACCGCTATGGCGCGTCGACCACGACCGGCAACACGTCGACCACGACCGGTCAGGCGCTGGGTGCCGGCACCTCGACCACGGCCGGAACCGGCGTGGGCGGGACGACGACCGACAGCAATACGAACCTCAATCGTAGCTCCCCCGGAACCTACTAAACCGTTCGCAGTGGCGACAGGCGGAGGGGCGCGGGAAACCGCGCCCCTTTGCTTTTGCGGGACAGGCGCTTAAGTTGCGGACCGAAACTGATATGGAGCATCCAACATGGCGAAGGCGTGGCATCTGGTAAAGCGACCGCAGGGAATGCCGGTGATGACCGATTTCGACCTGCGCGACCTGCCGCAGCGCGAACTGGCGGACGGGGAAGTCCGCATCGCGAATCGCTGGCTGTCGGTCGACCCCTATATGCGCGGCCGGATGAACGACGTGAAAAGCTATGTCCCGCCGTTCCAGCTCGACGCCCCGATGGATGGCGGCGCGGTCGGCGAAGTGATCGAAAGCAAGGCCGCCGACCTGCCGGTCGGAACCCGCGTGCAGCACATGGCCGGCTGGCGCGACGAAGCGATCGTGCCTGCCAAGGGCGTGAACAAGCTGCCCGATATCGATCTCCCCGAACAGGCGTTCCTAGGTGCGCTGGGCCTGACCGGCATGACCGCGTGGTTCGGCCTGCTTGCCGTCGCCGAGGCGAAGGCCGGCGACACCGTGTTCGTCTCGGCCGCCGCCGGCGCGGTCGGGTCGGTCGTGGTGCAGATCGCCAAGGCGAAGGGCATGACCGTCATCGGATCGGCCGGCGGAGCGGAAAAGGTCGAATGGGTCCGCTCTCTCGGTGCCGACCATGTCATCGACTATAAGGGTGACGTGCCGCTGGTGAAGGCGCTCGGCGCCGCCGCGCTGGACGGGATCGATGTCTATTTCGACAATGTCGGCGGCGACCATCTCGACGCGGCGCTGGCCCATGCGAACCAGGGCGCCCGCTTTGCGATCTGCGGCATGATCGACGGCTATAACGCGTCGCAGCCGACCAGCCTGCGCTACCTGATGCGGGTCATCGCCGCGCGCATCCGCATCCAGGGCTTCATCGTCAGCGACTTCATGGGTCGCATCGCCGAATTCCAGCAGGGCATGGGCGAAATCGTCGCCGGCGGCAACTTCCAGCGCGAGGAAACCGTGGTCGAAGGGCTGGAGAACATGCCCGACGCGTTCCTCGGTCTGTTCAGCGGCCAGAACAAGGGCAAGATGCTGGTGAAGCTGTAACCAAGATCCTCCCCGCTCCGCGGGGAGGGGGACCGTCCGAAGGACGGTGGAGGGGGTTGTCGGCATACGGAACCGCAGCGTCAGCGGCTCGCCCCTTCCACCAACTCTGCTGGTTCCCCTCCCCGTGCTGGGGAGGAGCCTGCGGTTACCGCAACTTCGCGATCTTCAACCCGTCTTCCTTTGCCCGATCCTTGATCGACTCCTCGCTACGCGTCAGCGCCTTGGCCAGCGCCTTCAACGCCATGCCCTTGCCCGCCAACTGGTGCAGCTTCTGGATTTCATCGGGCCGCCACGGCTGGCGGTGACGTTCGAACTTCTCGGCCATGCGCGTCTCCTATCGTTGGCGGGCCGGCCGCACCAGCGCGGCGTCGAGCGATTGCAGGAAGTTCGACCGGTCCGCCTTGCCGAACGGCGGCGGCCCGCCCAACTGCTCGCCGCCCGCGCGCAGGTCGGCCATGATCGCGCGAGTGGCGATCGCGCCGCCGATCGACGCGCCGGTAAACGGCTTGCCGTTGGGCGCCAGCACCACCGCACCGGCCTTCAGGCAACGATCCGCCAGCAGGATATCGGCGGTGACCACCACGCAATCCGCGCCCGCGGCGTCCGCGATCCAGTCGTCTGCGGCATCGAACCCGTCCGACACCACCACCCGCTCGACCCAGGGCAGGAGCGGCACGCGAAAATGGCTGTTGCTGACGATCGATACCCGCGCGCCGTGCCGTTCGGCGACGCGATACACCTCGTCCTTCACCGGACAGGCATCGGCATCGACCAGGATGCGGGTCATGGTTCGATCGGACCGGTCTCGATCACCTCGATCGCGTCGCTGCGCCCGCCGAAATCAGCGGTCTCGCCCGCCATCAGCCCAGTCATCGCCAGCGCCAGCGGCGCGGTGAACGGGATACGTCCTGCCGCCGGATCGGCCTCGTCGCTGCCAACCAGTTCGATCGTCTTGCGCTGGCCGTTCAGCGTATAGGTGACGCGCGATCCGAACGCGACCTCGTCGGTCGGGACAGGGGCGATCTCCGCCGTCGAATGGCGCGTGCGCCAATAGCGCAGGTCGCGCCTGATCGCCGTCGTCCGCTCGGCGTCACCTTCCGCCGCCTCCAGCTCGCCTTCCAGCCGCGCGACCTGCGCCGCCATCGCCGCCAGCCCGCGCTTCGTTACCAGATTGGGGCCGGGCGGCAGCGGCAGTTCGAACCGGGGTTCCTTATGCTCGTCGTCATCCTCTCGCCGAAACGCAACGCTCATCAAATCGTCCCTGAAAACGTATCGCACCGGGCGGGATCGCCCGTGTCATACCCGCGCTTGAGCCAATAGGCCCGCTGCGCCGACGTGCCATGGGTAAAGCTCTCGGGTGCAGCGTTGCTGCCCTGCAACCGGTCGTCCCCGATCGCCTCGGCCGCGCGCAGCCCTTCCTCCAGGTCGCCCGGCTCCATCCGGCCGCTGCGCTTCGCCCACACGCCGGCATAGCAATCGGCCTGCAGTTCCAGCCGCACCGACTGTTCGTTGCCCTGCGCGGTCGGCAGCGTCCGTTGCGCGCGGCTGACCGCTTCGGCCTGTCCGGTCAGGTTCTGGATGTGGTGGCCGACCTCATGCGCCACGACATAGGCCTGCGCGAAGTCGCCGCTGGCGCCGAAACGCTGCGACAATTCGCGGAAGAAGCTGGTGTCGAGATACACGCCACGATCGGTCGGGCAATAGAAGGGCCCCATCGCCGCCTGCGCCGCGCCGCAGCCCGACTGGTTGTTGTCCTGATAGAAGCGCAGCCGGGGCGGCGTGTAGCGCGCGCCCTGTTCGGCGTAGATCTGGCCCCAGACCTGTTCGGTCGATTTGAGTACCCGGCAGGCGAAGAGTTCCTCGGCCGTATCGCACGGCACATTCTCCTGCGCCGAACCCTGTTGCGCGGTCGGAGCCTGCGACCCGCCGCCGATCAGGCCGCCGCCGCCCGAAAACAGCAGGAAGGCGACACCGACGATCGCCAGGATGCCGATGGTGCCACAACCCAGCCCGCGCCCGAGCAACAGCGGCAGCAGGCCCAGCAGGTTGAACCCGCCGCCCCCGAACCCGCCACTTCCGCGACCGAGATCGTCGACATTGCTGGATGGATCGAGATCGTCGAGGCGCATGGGCGGCGGTCCAATCGTTGTAGCTGCGTACTGAAATGCGCGAAACGCCCATGATGTTGCAACCAGCCGCCATGAAATCGGTTGAAGGGGCGTTGTACCCCGTACGCATAATGCGCAAAGTGTCGTCGATGGCAGAAGCTGATCCCCGTTTGCGCCGACAATCCCCCGCCGGTCTGCCCTTGCCCGATTGCGTGGCGCTGGTGCTGCAGGGGGGCGGGGCGCTGGGCAGCTATCAGGCGGGCGTGATCGAACGCCTGGGGGAATCACAGATCGAGATCGACTGGGTCGCCGGTATCTCGATCGGGGCGATCAACGCCGCCATCTTCGCCGGCAACCCGCCGGAGCGCCGGATCGAGCGGTTGCGCCAATTCTGGGAGACGGCGGCCGGCGTGCTCCCCTGGTTCCCGATCCTGCCGGACGACCGCGTGCGCGAATGGGTACATGAATGGTCGGCGGGCGTCGTGCTGGCGACCGGCGTACCCGGCTTCTTCCGCCCGCGCGGGATCGCGCCGCAATTCGCCGCGCCCGGCACGGCGGGGGCTCTCAGCTACTACGATACCGGGCCGCTGCGCGAGACGCTCGATACGCTGGTCGACTGGGACCTCGTCAATGACGGCCCGGTACGGCTGTCGGTCGGGGCGGTCGACATCGCAAGCGGCAACTTCGTGTACTTCGACAGCGCCCGCGAACGGCTGGACGCGCGGCACGTCATGGCGTCGGGCGCGCTGCCGCCGGGCCTCCCCCCGGTCGAGATCGACGGCCGCTGGTACTGGGACGGTGGCCTCGTCAGCAACACGCCGCTGACCCATATCCTCGACCATCAGCGCGATCCGATGCTGGTGTTTCAAGTCGACCTGTTCTCCGCCGAGGCCGAACTCCCGCGCACCATCGGCGACGTGGCGGCGCGGGAAAAGGAAATCCGCTTCTCCAGCCGCACCCGGCAAGTCACCGCCGAACGCCTGCGTCTGCGACAGGAGCGCGAGCTGATCCGCCGGCTGGTCTGCAAATTGCCGGTCGAGCTGCGCGACGATGCCGATGTCCGCGCGCTCGAGGCGATGGCGGACGAACATCCGCTGAGTCTCGTCCACCTGATCTACCGCGCGAACCGCTGGGAAGGCGGCGCGCGCGACTTCGAATTTTCGGCGCGCGCGATGCAGGAGCATTGGGCCGCCGGTCGCGCCG
Source organism: Sphingomonas hankookensis (assembly GCF_001619955.1). GTDB lineage: Bacteria > Pseudomonadota > Alphaproteobacteria > Sphingomonadales > Sphingomonadaceae > Sphingomonas > Sphingomonas hankookensis_A. Next base: position 42,025 of record NZ_LQQO01000001.1, read on the forward strand.
CCATCGCCGAGACGATGGCCAATGCCCGCGTCGTCGCCGAAAACATCCTCGACGGACGCACCGCCGCGTTCGACCTCACCCATTCTCTTCACCAACGCCAAGGATAACGCATGTTCCTGAAGGGCAAGACTGCGATCGTCACCGGTTCGACGTCGGGCATCGGCCTCGCCTATGCCAAGGCATTCGCGGCCGAAGGTGCGACGGTCGTCATCAACGGCTTCGGCGACGAAGCCGCGATCGAACAGGAACGCGCCGCGCTGGCGCAGGCAAGCGGCGCGGAGGCCCGCTACGACGCGGCCGACATGACCAAGCCGGAGCAGATCGCGGCCATGGTCGACAAGGCGGCGGCCGAGTTCGGGTCGGTCGACATCGTCGTCAACAATGCCGGTATCCAGCATGTCGCCAAGATCGAGGAGTTCCCGGTCGACAAATGGGACGCGATCCTAGCGATCAACCTGTCGTCGGCCTTCCACATGATCCGCGCCGCCGTGCCGCACATGAAGAAGGCCGGTTGGGGCCGCATCATCAACACCGCATCGGCGCATAGCCTGGTCGCCAGCCCCAACAAATCGGCCTATGTCACCGCCAAGCACGGTCTGGCCGGCCTGACCAAGACGGTCGCATTGGAAGTCGCGACCTGCGGCATCACCGCCAACTGCATCTCGCCCGGCTATGTCTGGACCCCGCTGGTCGAAAAGCAGATTCCGGACACGATGGCCTCGCGTGGCCTGACGCGCGAGCAGGTGATGAACGACGTGCTGCTGGCCGCACAACCGACCAAGGAATTCGTCACCGCCGAACAGGTCGCCAGCCTGGCACTGTACCTGTGCCGTGACGAGGCGAAGGCGATTACGGGCGCGAACCTGTCGATCGATGGCGGATGGACCGCCGCGTGATCGTGGCATGATCCGCCTCGCATCGCTCGCGACGATCCTGGCCGGCTGCGCGACCACCGCGTGCGGTGGCGGTGGGGCGGCTGTCGCTTCGTCCGGGACCGGCGCGCCTCCGACGGCGCCGTCGGCCGGATCGGACGACTGGCGGCGGGTGGCGACCCCGGCGGATCGCGACCGGCTGCGGCGGTGGCGCGATGCGTGGATGACCGCGCTGCCCCGCGCACGCGCGGCAGATGCGGCGGCGATCGCGGCGCAGGGGGCGCTGTTCAACCCCGATGGTGCGCTGGCCGGCGGATCGGCCCCGGCCGGGCGCTATCGCTGTCGCGTGTTCAAGCTGGGCGGCGCGGGCAGCGCGATGCGCGACTTCACTGCCTATCCCGCGTTCGATTGCCACATCACCGACGAAGGCCGCGTCCGCAGCTTCTACAAGGAAAGCGGGTCGCAGCGCCCGGTCGGCCTGCTGTTCGCAGATGGCGACCGCACCGTCTTTCTCGGCACGCTGCTGCTCGGTGACGAACGGGCGGCGCTGCAATATGGCCAGGACCGCGACCGCGACATGGCCGGGTTGCTGGAGCGGGTAGGGGAGCGTCGCTGGCGGCTGGTCCTGCCCTATCCGCGGTTCGAATCGCTGCTGGACGTGATCGAACTGGTGCCGGCGGAGTAGCGAGCAACCCTATCCAAACCGTCACCCCGGACTTGATCCGGGGTCCCGCTTTCTAACGACATCAGAAGAAGAAGCGGGACCCCGGATCAAGTCCGGGGTGACGATTGGAATAGGTGTTGGGCGTTCTAAGCCAGCGTGCGCCGCACCGTCTCGTAACAATCGTCGATATGCGAATTGCCGACCAGCTTCATCGCCCCGAAGCTGATGCCTGCCGCCGCGATCTGCCCGGCGAACGGCACGAAGCGCAGCAGCGACTTGCTGGCATAGCGCGCGCCGACGCGGCGGATCAGCATGGTGACGATCCGTTTGGTGATCGACCGGCCGATCACGCCATTGCCCAGGTTGGCGGCGATCAGCAGCACCTGCTTGGCCCGGTCCGGCTCCAGCGCCTTGACCTGTTTTTCGTCCAGCCCGAACCGGTTGCTGATTTCGGGCAGCAGCTTGGTCAGGATGTTGGCATCGACGATCAGGTCGGCACCCGGCACCGGCACTGCCGACGCGCCGGCCGATACCAGCGCACGCTTGGTCACCAGCGTGCGCGCTTCGTCGCGCACGTGGTCGAGTTCGGTCAGCGAAGTGATTTGCATGGAGGCCCCGTATCGTTTCGTTGCCGCATCAACGCCGATCTTGCCAAGCGGCTCCCGATCGTTACCCTCGATACGAATTTGCCTGTAAAACGGATAGTTGCATGATCCTGCGTATCGGCGCGCTGCTCGCCACGACCATTTTCATACCCTCGGCCTTTGCCGCTGCCATGCCGCAGGCGCCCGCCGCGACCGTCGACGCGACCCCGCTCACCGCGAAATGGACCGGCCCGTATCAGGGGGTGCCGCCCTGGGACAAGGTGACGCCGGCGATGTTCCCGGTCGCCTTCCCGGTGGCGATGGCGGAGATGCGCCGCGAAATTCACGCAATCCGCGACGACAAGCGACCCGCGACGTTCAAGACGGTTATCGAACCGATGGAACTGGCCGGCGACATGATGGAGCGTGTCGGGTCGATGTGGGGCGTCTATACCAGCAACCTTGCGACCAAGGACGTGCAGGCGATCGACCGCGAATGGTCGCCCAAGCTGTCGGCCTTTTATGACGAACTGTTCCTCGACCCGAAGCTGTTCGCCCGGATCAAGGCGGCGTATGATAGCCGTGCGAGCCAGAAGCTGAACCCGCAGCAGCTGCGCTTGCTGGAGCGGACCTATCGCAGCTTCGTGCGACGCGGCAGCCTGTTGACCGATGCGCAGCGCCAGCAGGTCAGCGGCCTGAACCAGCAATTGTCGGTCGCCTATAACGACTTTAGCCAGAAGGTGCTGGCGGACGAGGAAACCTGGATCGTCGTCGACGACGCGAAGCAACTTGCCGGCTTGCCCGACAGCTTTATCGCCTCGTTGAAGGCGGCAGCGGACGAGCGGGGCCTTGCGGGCAAATGGGCGATCGTCAACACCCGCTCGTCGGTCGCGCCGGTGCTGACCTATGCCACCGACCGTGCCTTGCGCGAAAAGGTCTGGCGCGCCTTCGTCATGCGCGGTGACAACGGCAACGCCAACGATACCAAGGCGACGATCGCGACCATCCTGAAGCTGCGGCAGGAGCGGGCCAAGCTGCTCGGCTTCCGCAACCACGCCTATCTGCGCATGGACGACACGATGGCCGGTACGCCCGCCAATGCCAAGGCGCTGATGATGCGCGTCTGGCCCGCCGCGGTGGCGCGCGTGCGCGAGGAAGTCGCCGACATGCAGGCATTGGCGCGCAAGGACGGCGCGAACATCACCATCGAACCATGGGACTATCGCTTCTACGCCGAAAAGGTGCGCAAGGCGAAATACGACCTCGATGAAAGCGAGGTGAAGCCGTATCTCCAGCTCGACAATATCGTGCAGGCCGCCTTCTACGCCGCCGGTCGCCTCTACGACCTGAAGTTTACCGAGAATACCGGGCAGATTCCGGTGTTCGAAAAGAATGTCCGGACCTTCGTCGTCACCGATGCGAAGACCGGGCGCAATGTCGGCGTCTTCTATCTCGACAACTTCGCCCGCTCGGGCAAACGGTCGGGGGCATGGGCGACGCGCTATCGCGGACAGCAGAAGCTGGGCGGCGAGACCAACGTACTGGCGTCGAACAACAACAATTTCGTCAAGGGCGCCGCCGGGCAGCCGACGCTGATCAGCCTCGACGACGCCACGACGCTGTTCCACGAATTCGGCCACGCGATCCATTCGTTCCTGCAGAACGTGACCTATCCGGGCCTCGCCGGCACGCCGCGCGACTTCGTGGAATATCCCAGCCAGGTGAACGAGAACTGGTTGCTGACGCGCGACGTGCTCGACCGCTATGCCAAGCATTACCAAACCGGGCAGCCGATGCCGCAGGCGCTGGTCGACAAGATCGAGAAGTCGTCGACCTTCAACCAGGGCTTCGACACCGTCGAGTATCTGTCCTCGGCGATCGTCGACATGGAGTTGCACGACCGCGAGACGCCGGTGACCGATGTCGCGGCGTTCGAGCGGGAAACGCTGGGCAGGCTCGGCATGCCCAGGGAGATGGTGATGCGGCACCGCCTGCCGCAGTTCAATCACCTCTTCTCCTCCGACGCCTATTCCGCCGGCTATTATTCCTACCTCTGGTCGGAAACGATGGACGCCGACACCTGGGCGGCGTTCGAGGCGACCGGCAATGTGTGGGACAAGGCGACGGCGGATCGCTTCCGCCAGACGTTGCTGTCGACCGGCAACGAAACCGACCGCAAGGACGCCTATCGCGCGTTCCGCGGTCGCGACCCGGACGTGACCGCATTGTTCAAGCGCCGCGGCTTCCCGGTCCGCTAAAGATCCTCCCCGTTACGCGGGGAGGGGGACCGTCCGCAGGACGGTGGAGGGGGGCGCCCGCATACGGAACTGCCGGAATGCGGCGGCCCCCTACACCGCCTCGGGCCAGTGGTTCGCCTGCACCACCGGCTTCCCGCGAACCGCATCGGCGGTCAGCGTCGTCCGAACCCCATCCTTCCCGAACAGCAACTCCCCCGGCGTCAGCGCATGCAGCGTCTCGCCGACCCCACCGACACCCCCGGTACTGACCACGACATAGGCGATGGCATTGTCGCCGCAGCCGAGCATCGCGTCGACGATCGTCCCGACCGCCTCGCCACGCGGTCCCGTCAGCGTCGCCCCGATCACGCCGCCCGCCGCATATAGCGAGGGCACCGGATGCCGCGCGCTTGCGTCCGCCGCCGCGCTGCTGCCCTTGTCGTAGCTCGCCTGCCGCCCCAGCCAGCGCCATACGCCCACGATGTTCACGAGTGTCAGGAACGCGTTCGACAGCACCAGATTGGTCTGTCCGCTGGTCAGTCCGACCGTCGTCCACGCGACCGATCCGACGCAGAATATGACGAAGCCCCATCCGGTGATCCGCGCGCCCAGATTGGCGGCGGTCATCATCGCGGCGATCATGGTAGCGGTCGGTGCGATCCACCCGGCAAGGTCGCCCATGATTTTCTCCGTTTCGGTTCAATGCGATACGGATAATTGCGCCAACGGTTCCTGTCGGGCGCAACGACCCCCTCGCCAAGTGCGTTGAAATTATATAACAAGCGTTTGTAACGAGTCTGCGCGCCCTGACGGACGACGCAGAGACATGGAGAGTGCATGACCGGCGACAGCCGCACGAACCTGCCGCGCCTCGCGCTGCACGTGCCCGAACCCAAATTCCGTCCCGGCGATGCCGTGGACTTCGCCGATGTCGCCGTGCCGCCCGCCGGCGCGCAACCCCGCCCCGACACCGCCGCCGCGCCCGACAGCTTCCACGACTTGAGCTACACGCTGGTCCGGGTGCTCGACGAACAGGGGCAGGCGGTCGGCCCTTGGAACCCCCGGCTCGACCCCGACATGCTACGGCGGATGCTGCTGAAGATGGCGACGGTGCGCGCGTTCGACGAACGCATGTTCCGCGCGCAGCGGCAGGGCAAGACCAGCTTCTACATGAAATGTACCGGCGAAGAGGCGATCGCGGTTGCCGGAACCATGGCACTCGACCGCGACGACATGACCTTCCCCAGCTATCGCCAGCAGGGCATCCTGATTACGCGCGACTATCCGCTGATCGAAATGATGAACCAGATCTATTCGAATAGCGGCGACAAGTTGCAGGGCAAGCAGTTGCCGATCATGTATTCGTCGAAGGATTTCGGCTTCTTCTCGATTTCTGGCAACCTGACCACGCAATATCCGCAGGCGGTCGGCTGGGCGATGGCGTCGGCGTCGAAGGGCGATACCCGGATCGCGGCGACGTGGTGCGGGGAGGGGAGCACGGCGGAAGGCGACTTCCACTCCGCGCTGACCTTCGCCACCGTCTACCGCGCGCCGGTGATCTTCAACGTCGTCAACAACCAATGGGCGATCAGCAGCTTTTCCGGCTTTGCGGGCGCGGAGGCGACGACCTTCGCCGCGCGGGCGATCGGCTACGGCATCGCCGGCCTGCGGGTCGACGGCAACGACGCGCTGGCGGTCTATGCCGCCACCGCCTGGGCCGCCGAACGCGCACGGACCAATCAGGGACCGACACTGATCGAACATTTCACCTATCGCGCCGAAGGACACTCGACTTCGGACGATCCGTCGCAATATCGCTCCGCCGGTGAGCCGACCGCATGGCCGCTGGGCGATCCGATCGCCCGGTTGAAGGCGCACCTTGTCAACATCGGCGAGTGGGATGACGAACGTCACGCGGCGATGGACCGCGAGGTCGCCGAAGCCGTCCGCACCGCACAGAAGGCGGCAGAGGCCAACGGCATCCTCGGCCACGGCCTGCACCAGCCGCTCGACACGTTGTTCGACGGCGTGTTCGAGCACATGCCGTGGCACCTTCGTGAACAACAGGCGCAGATGATGGCCGAGGAGGAGGCCTCCGGTCGCCCCTGGGCGCGCAAGGAGGGCCACTGACATGGCGCGGATGAACATGATCCAGGCGATCAACTCCGCGATGGACGTGGTAATGGACCGCGACCCGAGCGTGATCGTCATGGGCGAAGATGTCGGCTATTTCGGCGGCGTGTTCCGCGCGACCGCCGGGCTACAGTCGAAATACGGCAAGACCCGCGTGTTCGATACGCCGATCACCGAATGCGGCATCATCGGCGTCGCGGTCGGGATGGGCGCGTACGGCCTGCGTCCGGTGCCCGAAATCCAGTTCGCCGATTACATCTACCCCGCGCTCGACCAGCTGGTCAGCGAGGCGGCGCGGCTGCGCTATCGCTCGGCCGGTGACTTCACCGCGCCGATCACGGTGCGCTCGCCGTTCGGCGGCGGTATCTTCGGTGGGCAGACACACAGCCAGTCGCCCGAGGGCATTTTCACCCACGTATCGGGCATCAAGACGGTAATCCCGTCGACGCCCTATGACGCCAAGGGGCTGCTGATCGCCGCGATCGAGGACAACGACCCGGTCCTCTTCTTCGAACCCAAGCGCATCTATAACGGCCCGTTCGACGGCAATTGGGACAAGCCGGCGCAAAACTGGTCGAAACATCCCGGCGGGGAAGTGCCCGAGGACTATTACCGCATAGAACTAGGCAAGGCGAAGGTCGTGCGCGAAGGCGCCGACCTGACGATCCTCGCCTATGGCACGATGGTCCATGTCGCACAGGCGACCGTGGAAGCGGCCGGTGTCGATGCCGAAATCCTCGACCTGCGCACGCTGGTGCCGCTCGACATCGACGCGATCGAGGCGTCGGTGAAGAAGACCGGTCGTTGCATGATCGTGCACGAAGCGACCCGGACGGGCGGCTTCGGTGCCGAATTGTCGGCGCTGGTGCAGGAACGCTGCTTCCACCATCTCGAAGCGCCGATCGAGCGCGTGACCGGCTTCGACACGCCGTATCCGCACAGCCTCGAATGGGCGTATTTCCCGGGGCCGGTCCGTATCGGACAGGCGCTCAAGAAGATCATGCAGGACTGACCGCCATGGCACGTTTCTCTTTCCGCCTGCCCGACATCGGCGAAGGCATTTCCGAAGCCGAGATCGTCGCATGGCACGTCGCCGTAGGCGACCGCGTCGAGGAAGACGGGCGCCTCGCCGACATGATGACCGACAAGGCGACGGTCGAAATGGAAAGCCCGGTCGCGGGCACGGTGGTCGAACTGGCCGGCGAGCCGGGCGATCAGGTGGCGATCGGCGCAACGCTGGTGGTGATCGAGACCGAAGGCGAGGTCGTGCAGCCGGCCGAACCCGAGCGGGTCGGGGCGGAAAACCCGGGCGTTGAAGAGGTCGCAACCTCCCCAGTAGCCGAACGGCAAGATCCTCCCCGGGGAGGGGAGGGGGACCATGCGCAGCATGGTGAAGGGGGGGCGCCACTGGACGCTACACCCAACCATGTTTCGCAGGAGGCCGCCCCCCTCCACCATCTGGCTGCGCCGGACGGTCCCCCTCCCCGTGCCGGGGAGGATAAGGTGCTCGCCTCGCCTGCGGTGCGCGCTCGTGCCAAGGACCTCGGCATCGACCTGTTCACCGTCCGCCACGACGGCCCGCACATCCGCCACGCCGACCTCGACGCCTTCCTCCGCTACGGCAGCGCGCAGGGCTACCGTGCCCCGAACGCCAGCCGCGCGCGCGCGGACGAAACCGTCAAGGTCATCGGCATGCGCCGCCGCATCGCCGAGAACATGGCGGCCGCGAAGCGCCACATCCCGCACTTCACCTATGTCGAGGAGATCGACGTCACCGCGCTGGAGGCGATGCGTGCCGATCTGAATGCCGCACGGGGCCAGCGACCCAAGCTGACCATGTTGCCGCTGCTGATCGTCGCGATCTGCCGGACGCTGCCCGACTTCCCTATGCTCAACGCGCGCTATGACGACGAAGCGGGTGTCGTTACGCGCTTCGGCAGCGTCCATCTGGGGATGGCGGCGCAGACCGATGCCGGGCTGATGGTGCCGGTGATCCGCGACGCGCAGGACATGAATCCTTGGCAGCTGGCCAGCGAGATTATCCGCCTCGCCGAAGCGGCCCGCACCGGTAAGGCCAAATCCGAGGAATTGTCCGGCGGCACGATCACCGTCACCTCGCTGGGGCCGCTGGGCGGGATCGCGACGACGCCGGTCATCAACCGCCCCGAAGTCGCGATCATCGGCCCGAACCGCATCGTCGAGCGCCCGGTATTCCGCGCACGGCCCGGCGGCGGCGAGGAGATCGTCAAGGCCAAGCTGATAAACCTGTCGATCAGCTGCGACCACCGCGTCGTCGACGGGCATGACGCCGCCAGCTATGTTCAGGCATTGAAGCGGCTGATCGAAACGCCGGTGCTGTTGTTCGCCGACTGACCCGTCGGCCTGCGGCAGCCGCGTTCGGGTAGCGTGGGATGCGGAGGGTTGTGGAATGCGGGCAGGATCGATGATCGGCGTGGCGATGCTGGCGGCGGCGGTGGCACCGTCGGCCATCGCGCAGAAGCCGGCAGCGACGGCGGATTACGAGTTCGATTATAGCTACCCGGTACAGGCTGCCCGCATCGCGCCGCTCAAGGCGTGGCTGGAAGCCGACAAGGCGAAACGGCGCGCATGGGTCGTCCGCGCGTCCGCCGAGGCGCGCCGGGAGGCGAAGGCCGCCCGCGCTCCGTTCCGGGCGTACGAGTTGCAGCAGAGCTGGGACGTCGTCACCGAAACGCCGCGCTTTCTCAGCCTGTCGTCGGCCAGTTACAGCGATACCGGCGGGGCGCATGGCAACGGGTCGTCGGGCGGATTGATCTGGGACAAGCGGGCCGGGCGGCGGATGAACGCCGTGTCGCTGTTCGTCTCTCCCGCGGCGTTTCAGTCGGCGGTGATGACGCCGTGGTGCCGCTGGATGCGCGCCGAACGGACGCGGCGCGTGGGTGCCGATGCGGGCAACGATACGACGTTCGGCCAATGCCCGCCGGCGAAGGACGTGACAGTTCTGCTGGGGTCATCGAACGGGCGCGCGTTGAACCGGATCGGCGTGATCGCCGACCAATATGTCGTCGGCTCCTATGTCGAGGGGCCGTATGAACATACGCTGCCGGTGACGCAGGCGGTGCTGCGCGCCGTAAAACCCGAGTATCGCGCGGCGTTTGCAGTTCGCTAGTTCCTTCCCGCAAGCGGGGAGGATCTTACGCGATCGCCTCGCCGAACATCAGCGCCCGCACGAACCGCACCGGCGGCGATCCGTACGAGATGGCGGCGTCGTTGTAGCGCATCAGGTCGAACTTGCTGCCCGCGCGGCGCTCCGCCTCGCGGCGCATGTCCATATGCTCGCTATAGCCGACGAAATAGCTGAGCAGCTGCGTCGACCCCAGCCGGGCGCGGGTCCATTTGCCGGCAGCCTCGCGCTCCTGCTGGAAGGCACCTTCCATCATTAGCTTCATCGCCTGCGCCTCGGTCAGCCCCTCGGTATGGATGCCGATGTCGAGCAGCGTGTTGGTGATCGAGCGCATCCGCATCTTGAGCACGGTCAGCTTGAACAGGGGATCGCCGTCCAGGTAATCGGCATCCGCCATCATCCGTTCGGCATAGACCGCCCAGCCTTCGACGAACGGTCCCGACGACAGCACCGCGCGCAAAACCGACTTGTTTTCATTGCTGTGCGCAATCTGGAGGTAATGGCCCGGCATCGCCTCATGGATCGACAGGTCGTGGATCATGTAGTCGTTATATTCGCGCAGGAACGAGGTCGTCTGCGCTTCGGTCCAGTCGGCTGGGATCGGCGACACGGCGTAGAAGGTGCCGAGATGCTTTTCGAGCGGACCGGGGCTGTCGCAATAGGCGACGGCGACGCCCTGCTGGAACTTCGGCATCTCGATGATCTGCACCGGGGTGGTCGGCACGCGAACGAGCCTTTTCTCGCGGACGAAAGCGGTCGCCTGTTCGAGCGTCGAGCGCGCCTTCGCCATCACGCCCGACCGGTTGGGACGCCGGGCGTAGCTCATTTCCAGCGCGGCCTCGATCGCCTTTTGCTGTTGCGCCGGGGTCGGGCGGGCGGGCGTCACCGGTGCCTTGGGCCGGCCGCGCAGGACGAGCCGGGCAAGGCCATACATTTCCGCGCGGGTTTCGGCGGCGGCCTTCACCGCGCGCGCCTTGATCTCGGTCCGCGACAGCGGGGAGAGCAGCGCGAACTTTACCTTCTGGTCGTACAGCTCGGGGCTGAGGCGGAACTCTCCTTTGGCGGCGGGGACCAGGACCGTGTCGAGCCAGCGCTGCTGCTCGGCGGTCGCGGTCTTCAGCGTGGCGACGGCGCGGTCGAACCGCGCGCGATCGGCACGGCTGAGCGTTGCGCGGTGCGGGGCCAGCATCGTGTCGACGATCTGGAGCACGCCGGCATTCTGCTTCGCGACGGTGGTCGCATAGATCGCCGGCACGCGCGCCGGCACGATGCTCTCGCGCATCTGGGCGAACATCACCGGCACCTGCTCCATCCGCTTCGTCGCGGAGCGCAGCCGCTGCGGCCATGGGGCGAAGTCGCGGGCTGCCAGCGCGTAGAGCCCGCCGGAAATGGTGCCGGCGGCACCCTGCGGGTCCCACGCGAAGGGTTGCAGCACCTCCAGCGTCCACAACTGATAGCGCAGGTCGTTGTCGAGCAGCGCGGCATCGACCTGGTCGTCACGCGACAGCGACGCGCGGGGAATCGCCGCCAGTTCGGCCAGCGTCGCACGCAGGAAGGCGGCATCGCGCGCGCGACCGACGGCGGACAGATCCTCAACCTGATCGTCATAGTCGTGGTTGCCGAGCGCCGTGGCATAGCCCGGATGCAGCCGCGCCATACCGTCGAGATACCGCTTCGACAGACGCGCGAAGTCGCCCGCCGGCCCGCTTTGCGCCAGTGCCGGAAAACTGCCGGCAAGCGGCGCGAGCGCCATCAGCGCAACGAAATGGCGACGGTACATTTGATATTCCCCCAAGGTCGTTGGCGCAGGCTATCGCGCTTCCGGCACGGTACAAGCGGATTCAGTCGGCACCGCGCAGTTCGATCGCGCGGGCAAAGACCTCAGCGAACATTTCCGGTGTCAGCCGCCCGGTATTCTGGTTGTAGCGCGAGCAGTGATAGCTATCGATCAGCGTGACGCCGCTCGGCATCGTGTGTTCGGCCAGGTGCGCGAACCGTGCCTTTGGCAGGCGGCCGCCCAGTACCTTCACCGCCGACTGGTGAGCGATCGCACCCAACGCGATGACGACGCGGAGTGAGGGCATCGCCGCCAGATCGGCGTCGAGGAACGGCCGGCAGGTGCGGATTTCCTCCGGCGTTGGCTTGTTCTCAGGCGGCAGGCAGCGGACGGCGTTGACGATGGCGATCCCCTTGGGCGCAGGCGTGTCGTCGACCTTGCCGGTATAGCTTCCTTCGGCGAGGCCAGTGGCGATCAGCGTGTCCCAGAACAGCGGCCCGGATCGGTCGCCGGTGAAGGGGCGTCCGGTACGGTTGGCGCCTTGCATGCCGGGCGCAAGGCCGATGATCGCCAGCCATGGGTCGGCATCCGCCAGCGGTGCGACCGGGGCGTTCCACCAAGCCGGATGCTCGATCCGGAGACTTTCGCGCAGTTGGACGAGGCGGGGGCAGAACGGGCAGTCGCGCGAGGGTTCGGTCGCGGCGAGGGCGGGGGTAGCGATTTCCATCGCCAGCCGATAGGCGCAGCCGATGGCGACCTCAACCTATGCGATTGCGATCGGTTCGAACCGGCCGGGGCGGCATGGCGGCCCGGTCGCCGAAGTGCGCGCCGCCGTCGCTGCGCTCGACGGGGTCCGCGCGGTCGCGCCGATCATGGCCAGCGCGCCTATCGGCCCGTCGCTGCGCCGCTATGCCAATACCGTGCTGTTGTTGGATACGTCGCTGTCGCCGCCCGATATGCTCGCGCAGTTGAAGGGGATCGAGCGCAGCTTCGGGCGGCGGCGTGGGCGACGCTGGGGATCGCGGGTCATCGACCTTGACATCGTCCTGTGGTCGGGCGGCCGATGGCATAGCCGGGGCCTGTGCGTGCCGCATATCGCGTTTCGAGAGCGCCTGTTCGTCCTGCGCCCGCTGCGCGACGTGGCGCCGGACTGGCGCGATCCGGTCAGCGGTCGCACGATCCGACAGCTGCACCAACTGGTTGACCGCGCTCGTCCGCGGGACTAGGGGCGGGGGCTTCGTGGGCCCGTAGCTCAGTTGGTAGAGCAACGGACTTTTAATCTGTAGGTCTCGGGTTCGAATCCCGACGGGCTCACCACCTCCGCGCCGCCGGGCGCTGCGGCGCGATAACACTGTCACAACGGCGCTTTTAGTGACACGGCTGGATCAGAGTGAGCGAAACCGTGCTCGAGATCAAGGCGCGGCATTCGGCCGGACGCCTATGCCTGATCGCCGTTCGTGATGTGATTGCCGTCGATGGCGTAGGTCGAGAAGTGCTCGGCCTCGGTGTCGACGTAGAAGCCCGACAGCCGCTTCCACCGAATGATCGCCAGCGCAGCGTTTAGGGCGTTCAACTCGACCACCTGGATGTTGGTGGCATAAGGATCGACTCCGTCGTCGGCAGCCATGGGGATCCTCGACCGGTCCCAGACATGGTCCCGCATGGCCGGCGTGCTGGCCGTCGTCCGAACGATCCCGGTCAGGCCGTGTTCTCCAGCCTGCAGCCCCATGCCGACGTCGATGAAGCTGATCCCGCGATCCTCAAGCCGCTCGACGAGTTGGCGCTTGCCCGTCGGATCGTCCGAGCACAGGAACACGAAGTCGAGATTGTCCAGCAGCCGCATCGTCGCCGGACCCATCCTGACCCGGTGGGGCACGACGCCGCGATGAAGGGCAGAATAGATCCTGTCGAAGTGATCGACCTTCGCGCGCCTTTCCGCGAGGGCCGCAAGCGGGACGGCGCCGGGAGCCCTGAACGCGTTGTGCTGCAGGAACAGGTCGTCGTCGAACAGATGGATGCGGGCGACCGGCGTCTTGCTGAGGAAGTCGAGCACATACCCGCCGGTGCCGCCCAGTCCCACGATGCCGATGACCTGGCCGGCCAGTCGGTCTGAAAGATTGCCGATGCCGCTTCGAGAAGTTGCCGTGTCGACGTAGTGGAAGGGGATTCCGATCCATCCGCGGCGACGATGCGGCCGGTGCGGGCGGTGGCGGACGGATCGAGCGCGACCGCATGGCTCGAGATCTGATGGACGAAGGTCACCATCTTCTCGTAATAGTCGACGAACTCGCGCCCGATCGGCTTGCTGCAGAGCCAGTGATCGACCAGGAGCCCGCCGCCCAGATCGCGCCGCTGCTCGCGGGCATGGACCATGTTGACGAGCGGCCTTCCTTCGCGGTCGCAGGGCAGCGCCCCGGTGAACCAGGCCTGATGGTCGCGGGGCGCAATAGTCCGATCGCCGGCGAGATCCAGCGTCGACACGAGCTGGCCCCGCCGAACCCGCCGATACCGATCCACGTAAGGCACGTCGCGCACGACCAGATACCCGGCGACGATGGCCAGTTCGTAGCCATCGTCGACTAGGCGCTGCAGATCGGGGCTACGACTTGTTCGTGGCGCTGACATTGAAGACCTCACCCCGACGCGCGGTGATCGCCTCCTGCGAGAGCAGCGAGCCCTCCGGCCTGTCGGGCGGGCCGCGGCGATAGGTGACGGTCAACGCCCTGCTCGACGCCGTCGTCAGGTCGGTGCCCGGAAAGGCCAACCCGACGAGGTCCTCGAACGTGACGTCGGGACGATCGAGCAATACGGTCCTGCCGTTGATAACCACGGGCACGGAAGCGCGGTCCGGCAGCGCGTCGCGAGCCTCGACCTGCGGCGGCCACGGTGTCGTCAGGTCGATGACCGAGCCCCGACGCAGCGAGGTTTCGCCGCCGTCGAGGTAGAGTTCGACGTCCTCGCCGATGCCCCCGATCCGCCGAACGTCCGTCTCGGTGATCGCCGGATCGCCCCAGTCCCACCCCAACCCGGCGACGCGCAGGTGACGGAGCGTTCCATCGCGGAAGGTGCGGAAGGCGGGACGCACGTCCGCCTGGATCAGCACCGGCTGATCGGGTGCGACATGGGCGGCGCGCCCACCGTCAACCCTGATCACGATCCCGTCCCCCACGCCAGACAGGGCCAGCAGCTGCGCGGCGGTCACTTCCGCCGAGCTCACCGACTGCGCCCTGCCGTCCACATCGATCTCGAAACCATCATTGTCGTCCATGTCGATCTCCTTCCTCATTGTTGGAATTGGGCATCGAGCCACTGGCATGCGTCGGCGTAGATCCTCGCGACGGACCGCTCGCCGCGAAGGCGCGCGAGGTAAGCCAGTCCGTCCTCGGCGAGCCCGCCGACGCGATCGACAACGCCATGATCGACGGCCGCTTCGGCCAAGATCTCGACGAGGTGAAGCGGGACGTCCTGATCTTCCGGGAAGCGGAGGGGAACCGGCTCAAGCAGGCGCAGCAGCGTCGGCGTTAGCGCCGCCGGTTCCTGCACCTGGATCATCCAGTTCACGTGACGCAGGTCGACGGTCGCACCGCAGGCATAATCCACCCACCGTTCCGCCGTCGCGGGATCGATCATACGCGCCAGATCGGTCTGCCCGGCCGCATCGAGATCGTCGATACCGCAGACGCTGACGATGGGGTTGGCGCAGCGCGACACGGCCATGGCGAGAACAGGCGCCGACGGCAGTATCAGGTCCGGCCCGCATGCGGTCGGCCGCAGCTGCTCGATACCGAACGCTCCGCCGACCGTCACGCCGACATGCGGCAACTCGGCCTGGCTCGCGATCCGGCGCGCGACGTGCGTGCGTCCGACCCCCGCAGGACCGCTCAGCATCAGCGGGGGAAGCGTCAGCCAGTCGGCCCCGGTCGCCTCCTGCCGCAATACCGCGCGGTCGATCACGCCGCGCAGAGACGACTGCCAGCCGAAGCCCAGGTCCGCGGTCAGCCGCCTGCGGATTCTGTCCCCGCCGCCACACAGCGGAAGCGCCGCGTCCAGGCCCAGCAGCATCGCGTCGGGCGTGAAGCCCTGCGCCACGAGGACCGACGCCGGCCCTTCGAAGGGGCGTTGCGCAGGCAGGCCGACGGCCAACGGGCCGCCGTCGGGAGCGGCCGCGTTCATTCGCCCCTCCAGAACCTGAGCGGGCGGCGGCCGCCTGAGCCCAGGCCGCGGCGCTTCACGTCCGCCTCCGTCTGTCGCATGCCGGCGATGACCACGCGTTCGAGCGCGACCGCCCCCTCGGCCGCGACCAGGGTGCGAAACTCGGCGAAGCGCGGCCTCTGCCAGCGCATCCAGTCCAGCACGCGCTCGCGCTCCCACTTCTCGGAAAAGCGCATGACAAAGAACGGCTTGTCCTCGTCCCCGCTTTCCAGCGACAGGCCGGGGCGCTGGTTCTTGGGATCGAGGATGAAGAGCTCGATGCGCTCGTGCAGCCGGCGGCGCTCCTCGGCCTCGAGCCGCGCGGTCTCCTCCTGCACCGCGGCCTCATCCGCATCGCGGCGAGCGCCCTCGACCACGATGGCGGAGACGGCCTGGTCGCCGAACAGGAACGCCAGGCGCGCCCACAACGACCACTGATCGGGTCGCCTCGTCATCCAGTCGAAGACCTCGCGGGCCGACCGGGGATCGAGATGGGCGTCCCAGATGGCGTCGCGCCGCCCGGCATCCGGCGCAACGCGTCGGACGAGCAGCACCGATCCCGCTTCCGCGTCGACGGCGGGCCAGCAGCCCGCGCCGACGTCGGGCGCTTCGACGAGCAGCGCCGTGCGGTCCGCGGCGCGGCGGTCGCGGCGGTGGCCGGCGGCGGTCACAGGAACCTCGTCGTGGCCGAGATCTCCTCGAACGTCGGCCCGAGCGCCCTCGCCGAAGTCGAATAGACGTTGGCCGCCAGCCAGAACTCCTCGCGCCCGCGCTCGTCGTCGGTGACCTCGGTCCACCAGGTCTTGCGGGCGGGGTCCCAACGGTATCCGCGCGACCGGAGCAGATCCTTGACCGAGAAGTCCGCACCCACGGCGCGCACCACCCAGCTCGGGCTTGCGGAACGCTCGAGCAGATCGGCGAGCGCGGTCCGGCCGTCCTCGAACGGGTGACGAAGGAGCTGGATCACCGCATCCACGTCGGCGCCCGCCCGGTGGCCGTCGTGGAACCATCCTGCCTGACAGAGCAGGAAGCCGAGGCTCCGACCATCGAAGCCACGGCTGCGCCAGTCGACCTGCTCCATGGTGCAGGCCCAGGCGAGACCCTGTGCCCCCTCGAGCCGACGCTCGACCCAGCGACGGTCGAACCTACTGTGGTGGGCGATCACGATGGTGGCCGATCGCAGCAGGCGAACCGCAGCCTCGTCGTCGATGATCTGACCGGCGACGTCCTCGTCGCGAAGGCCGGTCAGCATCGCGATCTCCGGCGGGATCGGCTTTCCCGGGTCCTCGGTCCATTCGTAGGCGCGGTCGATGTGGGTGATGACGCCCTGATCGTCATACCTGAACCGGCGCATCGCAAGTTCGATGATGGCGTCGCGTTCGACGTCGAGGCCCGTGGTCTCCACGTCGAGCACCAGTCCGACATGCGGACCCTTGGCGATGCCGTCGCCGGTCGGCCCCTCCTGCACGTCGAGCCTGTGCAGGAGGCGAACGGACGAATCGCCGTCTTCCGCGGGCGCGAGTTCGCGCCCGACGTTCGAGAACGTCATGGTCTGTCTCCATTTCGGTTGGGATAGGTTGCTGAGCGGTCGGCGCTGGGGGCGCCGTGGCGAGGATCAGGAGGGGAGGCGCTGCTCGACCGTGATGTCCAGGCCCTCGAAGCTCGCGCGCCGCCGCCGCCGGCCCACCGCGATCAGGGTGTCGACCACCGCAGGCGGCACCATTCCGATCGTCGCCGGGCATTCCGGATCGAACCCGACGCGGATCTCGGCCTGCGCAGCAGCCGCGGACCCGAACCGCGCGCGGATGCGCTCGCGAACCACGGCGGCCGACGGCGCCAGCGAAGCGTGGAAGGCGTGGAGCAGCTCCCCACCGCGAGCGATCACGACGACCGCGCTATAGAGACGCAGCCGCGGAGCGCCCGGCGCGCCGCCCGAAACGTCGCCGCGGGCGCCGCCGGACCAAGGGCCGCCGAAGTCATCCTCGCCGAGGCCGTCGGCGAGGATGGCGTCGATACGCGCCGGCGCCGCATCGAGGCCGATCGACAGGCCGTGCAGCAGAACGGCGCGCAGGCAGTTGTCCCGGTCGAGGCAAGCCTCCAGCGCTGCCGATCCGCGGAAGAGGCGGCGGGGCGCCAACATCCACGCCATCGGATCGTGGCCGATACCTTCGCGCTGGAACCGCGCGCCCGCCTCGGCGGCGACCAGCGCCACGCGGGTCAGGGCCCGGCGGGAGGTCGTCACCACGGCGTCGGAGCTTTCGTCCGCATCCAGGGGGTCCAGATACTCGACCGAGGTGCCTGCGGTCGATGCGGGGACGGTCTGGTATTTCGCATTCAGAGTCATGGCGTTCATGGCCTTGCTCCCGTCGCCGATGGACCTGACGCAGACCCGCCCGATCACGGCGACCAATGATCGGACCGGATCAATGTAGAACCAATCCCAATCATTTCAATCCTTCTAGGAATGCCGAAATGTATTTTGGTGGTTAACGGCGTGGAAATCACCGCCGGCCGGATCATGAGCGCTTGCAGCGGCTGACGCTTCGACTATTCTAGTGGAGTGGAAAAGATGAAAGCGATCGAGGTGATGAGCGCGCTGGCGCAGCCGACCCGTCTGGAGGTCTTCACCCACCTGTCGCGCGCGATGCCGGACGGTCTCTCCGCCGGCGGGCTTGCGGAGCGGATTGGGACGCCCGCCAGCACCATGTCCGTCCATCTGACCATTCTCTCGCGCGCAGGGCTAGTCTCATCGACCAAGGCCGGCCGCAACGTAATCTACAAAGCGGAGCCAGGACCTGTGCGCGACCTTGCGACGTTCCTCGTGAGCGACTGCTGCGTTCAGCGTGGTGCGCCATCGATCACCTACGACGGCGGCAAGCCCAAGGCCTGAGCCGGCGACTTCACCTACATGCGATCAGTAGAAGCGCGCGGCACAGCGCATCGATGGCACCCGATTCCCAAGCGGCGAACGTGACAAGGCCGGCAGCCACCAAGCCTGCGACCCAGTTGGCGCTCGTCTCGACCCGATCGTAAATCCGGCGCGACTCAGCCAGTGGCGTTCGTGCGAGCGCGTCGAACTCGGCATCGGATAGATAGGCGTAGCCCTTGTGCTGCGCGCAGCTTCTAGGCCTGCATAATGACCTAATCACGCTCTGCTAGAGCAGGCCCGCGCGTCCGCTCGACCCCCCTCGAAACACGATGACCTTAGCGCCTGCTTCTAGGCCAGCGGGCGGGTCCACGTTCTCGACGACGATGAACTGACCCATTTCCTTCAACGATGCGAGATGGCTGAAGAAGTGCTGCTTGAGCGATGAGGCGACCAGAGCACGCTCGTCCTCCGTCAACGCATCGTCACCGATCGGATCGCGGTAGGTGAGCAGCGGCGTATCGAGCACCAGGAAGCCAGGATGCGGCAGCCCGCGCTCCTTGCAGAATACCAGCAGCGCCACCTTGAACGCGGCGTGCGTGATGGCACGCACGCCCTTTCCGTTATGACCTCGCAACTTCCCGTCGATACGCAGATCGTAGCTCGCCTCGTCGAACGACACGTGGCGGTCGCCGGGAAAATTCCAGGCGCTCAGGACCTGGCTGACGACTTGGGCGAACTCGTGCACCGTCGGACCATCGACCCCTATCCGGGGGCGATCCGCCTTGCCTGCAGGCTTGCGCGCCGCAATCTCGGCGCGGCGTTCCAGAAGCGACTTCCGCTGATCGAGCAGCGCCAGGCCACGCCTGACCTGGTCACGCACCTCCATGATCTCGGACATGGCGCGACGAGCCTCGGTGGCGCCCGGCGTCAGGCGCTCCAGCTGTGCCTCAGTATCCTGAAGGCTTTCTCGAACGGTAGGCAGATGGTCGACCAGCCTCAGCCGATCCGTAACCAGCTGAGCCATCGTGCTCGCCAGATCAGCGCGCTGCCTGACGATCTTCGCGGCTTCGGCAGCTGCCGCGGCGCGCACCCGCTCGACGTCACCGACCTCCTCATGATGATGCTGGCTGTCGGGCGCAGCCCCGCAGAGGGGACAGTCCCGCCCGCCGCCAAGCGTCAGCAGGAACCCCGCCTCGTCCAGCGCCTCAAGGCGCTGGATGTCGGACACATAAACCGAATCGAGCTGCGCAAACCGCTCAAGGCTCAGGTCGATGTCGTCGAGGCGGGCCGTGGCCATCGAGACCTCCAACCCCAGTCGCCGCTTGCGTTCGAGCAGGTCCCGGATGGAACCCTGAGCCGCATCGAGATCGGCCTGAGCAGCGACGAACGTCGCCTCGAGGCGGTCGTTCTGCTCCTTCAGCTCGTCCGCATCGGCGAACCCGTTCTCGATCTCCGCGTCGACGGCCGCGAGCATGTCGTCCAGCATCTCGATCTGTGCCGAGGTCGATGACTTGAACGTGCGGCTGTCCACCACTTCGACGATCGCGCTGTCGTCGATCCCGGTCAGCAGCAGCTTGAAGGCGCTGCGCTCCGCCGTCTGGGTGACCGGGCTTCCGGTCTGAATGGGCGAACCCTCGCTCTGGATCGTCGTCTCGTCGACGATGCAAAAGCGCGAGATATCGCGGAAGCTGAGCGACCGCTTCTTCCCGTTCGCGTCGACCGCGATCCGCTTCCCGCGCAGACCGACCTGACCCAACAGGAACTGCGATAGGTTCGCGTCGTCAGTGTGATCGTGCTTGGCGCCGAGGACGCGGACATCGTCCGCACCATCCTGCGGAACGGCCAGGCCTGGGCGGACGGCGAAGTTCCCGCCAGCCAGTGCGCGCGACAGCATCTCGTCGCCGTCTGGTGTCGACAGGCCTAGCCAGACCCGCTCATACGGGCGTCGCTCGCTGATGTCCGGCAGCAGCCGCGAGCCGCCCAGCATGTAGTCAATCGCCTTGGTGGCGAAGGACTTGCCCGTGTTCGAAGCGCCGTAGACGAGGTTGAGCCCATCGGCGAAGTCGAGTTCGGAGACGATGCCCGGACCCGAGAAGGCGATCTTGCGGATCACGATCGTCATCAGGATCCACCGCTAGGTTGGGCGCCGTCCGAGCTGAACTCGACCGACCACCTGTCCAGCCGATGCTCCACCTGCCGCGCCAATTCCTCGGCGGACAGATCGGCGAAGTGGTCGACGAGCCACTTCGCGCAAGTCTTCAAGGCTTGGGCGTATTCGGTGCGCATCAGGCTGACGAACGGCGCCGCCTCGTCGCTCGCGCGGAACGAGACGCCATGTTCGTCTGCGACAGCGTCGACGAGGTGGACGCGCCGCATGAGCGTGAGACTGTCCTCGACAAGCCTTCGGCGGACGAGCAGCTCCCCGGTCCGCTCAGGCAACGGAGGGTGCAGGCTCGGCGGCCCGCCCGCGTCTCCCGTGTGAACGACCAGGTGGTCGAACCAGGTCAGCCGGGCGAGGTCGAGCGTCCGTGGATAGGCCGCATCCAGCACGATGACCGCACGGGTGCCCGTCTCGAGCTTGCTGTTGAAAAGCCCGATCACCTCGGACCGGTCGATCACCTCTTCCACACGAACTTCCCGTCGTTGGCGAAGTGATGGCAGAAGCCCTGCTTCACCGGGACCCGCGCGTGCCGCGCGAGCAGTCCGCCGGGCGTCACGGCGGCCGCCTGCGACATCACGGCGTCGATCCGCCCGAGCGTGTCGCCATGATTGCCGCGATAATGGCCGCTGACGCCGTGATAGACATCGTCGTGAAGGGCCTCGAGATCCTCCTCCAGCGTGTTGTCCCTGTAGAACCGGTTGAAGGCGTCGGCTTCGAAGAACCGCTTGCGCTGATCCTGCAAGTGCTCGCCGAATTCGGGATGATCCCCCACGGCGACGTGATCGTCGAACGGCGATCCGGCGCGCTCGCCATACGCGTCGATGAGCTGGCCGAGATACAGCTGTTCGCGGACGTCCACGTCCAACGGCACGATACCGCGGGGCGCGGGGCCGGGGTCTGCGCCGAACCACTTCGCCAGCACGGGCGCCGCAGTCTCGTCGCCCAGGATGTCGTCGACCGTCAGCCGCTTGACCTGGCCGAAGTCGAACGCGTTGACGAGCGCCAGCAGCGACCCCTCCAGCGCGATGGTCTGCCCGGTCACGATCTTCTTGGCGCAAACCGCGTTCCAGCGGTCGATCAGCGCCGTGCGCAACTCGGATGGATTGAAGACCAGTTTCTCCAGATCCCGGCCCATCCCGCGTGGGGCGACGAAGAAGTAGGCGGTCGGCGGCGTGAATTCGCCGCTATCGCTATGATACAGGATCTTGCCCAGCTCGAGCAGCGCTGACGACGTCGCCAAGGTCCGCCCATACTGCTTGCACTGATAGTTGTGCCATGGCCCCTCGTGACGTCGATCGGTCAGGAAGCCGACGATGTCGCGACCCAGGTCGCCCGCGCCGGAGAATCGCTGGACCTCGACATAGTCCGACGTCTTCCGCGCGATCCAGTCGCGGACGAACCGTTCCAAGTCCTCGTCTTCGAGCGCCAGAATCTCGCGGTGGAATCCCATCGACATGGCATAGCGGCGGCGTCGCGCACCCGGCAAGGATGTCGTGCCGGTGCATCTGATCCGACGAACGATGAGCTAGCTTGCGTTGTCGCGAAGTCTCTCGTCGCCGAACGCCTCCAGGATGCGGCAGTCGCCCACCGTGCCACCCGCGCAGTTCGAGATGATGGCGGAGAGCTCGCGTCGCAGGCCGCGCAGGTCGGCGATCTTGCGATCCACGTCGGCCAGGTGCTTCGACGCGATGGCATCGATTGTGTCGCACGAACGGTCCCGTTGGCGCGCCAGGTCCAGCATCGCCCTGATCTCCTCGAGCGTGAAGCCTAGGTCCCGCGTCTTCCGGATGAAGCGCAGCCTGTCGAGATCGCCCGTTGAGTACGAGCGGTAGTTGCCGCCCGTCCTGGCCGGCGGCGCGATCAGGCCCGCCCGCTCGTAGTAGCGAATCGTCTCCACCTTCACACCGGTCGCGGCGGCCAGTCGTCCGATCGTCAGGTCGGCCACGAAACCCCTTGAGTCTATAGTTGCTACAGGGTCCATATACCCATCCACGTCGAGTCGCACGAGGTGGAAATGGCCTGCAGCAGCTGCGCGTCGGGGAAGCCCGACCCCAACAACAGCCCGTCGTGGCGCCGCGCGCTCTGGATCGCGCTCGCCGTGAACGCGACCATGTTCGTCGCCGAGATGGCGGCGGGCGTCGCGGGCGGCTCGAAGGCGCTGCAGGCGGACGCGCTCGACTTCCTGGGCGACGCCGCGAACTATGCGATCAGCCTCGGGGTCGCGGGCATGGCGCTCGCCTGGCGAGCCCGCGCGGCCCTGCTGAAGGGCGGCACACTGGCGCTGCTCGGCATGTACGTGTTCGCCACGACGGCCTGGGCGGTCGGGCACGGCGGCACGCCCGAGGCCGAGGTGATGGGCGTGGTCGGCGTGGCCGCCCTAGTCGCCAACGCCGCCGTCGCGATGATGCTCTACCGCTACCGGACGGGCGACGCGAACATGCGCTCCGTCTGGATCTGCTCGCGCAACGACGCCATCGGCAACGTCGCCGTCGTCCTCGCCGCCGCCGGCGTGTTCGGCACCGGCACTGCCTGGCCGGACCTGCTCGTCGCCGGGACCATGGCCACGCTCGGCATCTCGGGCGGCGTCCAGATCATCCGGCAGGCGCGCGCCGAGCTGAGCCGCGAGCGTCGCGCCCAGATCCTACAGAGGGGAGCAGCATGATGACGGACCTCGTCAAGTCGAGACTGCGCGAACTCGTCGGGCTTGAACTCGAGCGACACGACGCCTCGGCCGCCATCGGCGACATCGGCGCCGCCTGGTGGGCGCTGGAACGTGCCCACATCCTTTCGCAACCCGATCTTCCGCTGCACCTGCGGGTGCACTGGACCTTGCTCGGCTATGCCGTTCGCCAGCGCGACCTGCGCGAAGTCGCGGGCCAGACGCTGCGGCTGGCCCTGGCGCCGATCGGCTCGCTGACGGGTCGGATACCGGTCGGCAACACGGGCCGCTCCAACGTCAGCGCGTTCCAGCCCATGCCGATCCCCGCAGACCTGCGTGCCACGATCGAAGCGGAGCCGAAACCGTGACCGCTCCGTCGCTGACACGCCGGTCAGACGATGCTATGCGGTCCCTCGTGTCACGCATGCTGCGCTTCCTGATCGGCCTCGCGCTCCTAGCCTTCATGGGGCTGGGCGTGGCCGCGCACGCGAACGAGCAGATGTGCATCCCGGGTGTCGAAGCGGCCGCGGTCGCCGGTCACGTCGATGGCGATGCCGACCAGGTGCCCGCCGATTCCGAGAAGGGCTACCCGCATCACCACGGTGGCTGCCACGGCCACCACGTCGCCGCCCCGCTCGACCGGGTGGCGCACGCCGCCCCGCGAGCGAGCGCGGGCGAGCACATGGCCGGCGACAGCGCCGAACTCGCGATGGTCCAGGCCGACTCCACGCTGAGACCGCCGATCGCCTGACGTGCGCCGCGCCGCCGGAACCCGGCGGCCGTCATCCCACGTCAGGAGCAACACATGCATCGCATCATCGCGGCCGCGCTGGCCGCATCCGTCTGCGCATCGTCCGCGCAGGCGCAGACCAGTCCACCGGCAGCCGCGCAGGATGGGCTCACGCTTGAACAGGCGCTCGACCTCGCAGGCGCCAATGCGCCGGGGATCGGGGCAGCGGACGCCGGGGTCAGGGCCGCCGAGGCCCAGCGCCGCGTCGCCGGGCAGCGGCCCAACCCCTCGGTCAACGTGGAGGTCGAGAACGTCGTCGGCACGGGCGCATACAGCGGCATCCGCGGCGCCGAGACGACCGTCGGCATGTCGCTGCCGCTGGAGCTCGGCGGCAAGCGCTCCGCGCGGATCGCAGTGGCGGACACGCAGACCGCCCGTGCCCGACTGGCGGTGGTGACGGCCCGTGCCGATCTCAGGCTCCGCGTCACCCAGGCCTACAACGAGGCGGTGGCGTCCGAACGCCGGCTGCTGATCGCGCGCGACCAGCGGCGCATCGCCACCGAGGGACTGAGGGCGGCGAACGTGCGCGTCCGCGCCGGCCGGGCCTCCCCACTGGAGGAGCAGCGCGCCGACGTCGCTCGCATCAACGCGGACACCGCGCTCGCCCAGGCCGAGCGGGCGGTGACACTCGCGCGCGCCAACCTGGCACGGCTGATCGTGCGCGACCCCGGCGCCCTCGATCTCGGCTGGTTCGACAGGGTCGCCGCCGGCCTCGGCCCGCGGCTTCCCATCAGTCCGGAAGGGACGCTTGCCCTGGCCGCGGCGGAGGCGGAGGTCGCGACCGCCAATGCGCAGGTGCGGTTGGCGCGCAGCCAGCGGGTCCCGGACCTCACGCTGAGCGCAGGTGCCCGCCGGCTGGAGGCCACCAACGACGTGGCGGCGGTATTCGGCGTCAGCGTGCCGATCCCGTTGTTCAACAACGGCCGCGCCGGCGTCGACGCCGCCCGCGCAGAACGGGACCAGGCCGAGGCGCTGCGGCGGGTCGCGCTGTTCGACGCGCAGCGGGCGATCGCCACGGCGGAGACCGACCTCGCCAACGCGGAGGCGAACGCGCGAGCGGCAAACGGCCCGGCGCTCGCGGCGGCTCAGGAGGCCGCCCGCATCGCCCGCATCGGTTACCGCGAGGGCAAGTTCGGCCAGCTCGACCTGCTCGAGGCGGAGCGCACGCTCGCCCAGACCCGCTCGGCCGCCATCGACGCGCTCGCCGCCTATCACGACGCCGAGGCGCGCCTGGAGCGGCTCACCGCCCGCGCGCCAGCCAACACGGAAGTCCAGCCATGAAGAAGACCATCCTGCGGGCGCTCGTCCCCGCGACCCTAGCACTGACGCTCGCCGGCTGCGGCGGCGGCACCGAAGCGCCGGCGGAGAACGCCGCCGGCGAGCACGCGGCCGAGGAAGGCCACGCCGAGGAGGGCGTGGTCACGCTCACCCAGCAGCAGATCACCGACGCGGGCATCGAGGTCGTCCGGCCGACGGTCGGCGGCGTCGCCGGCGCCATCGAGGTGAGCGCCACGATCGAGGGCGATCCGCAGGGCGTGCAGGTCGCGTCCGCCGCGATCGGCGGGCGGCTCGTATCGCTGACCAGGAACCTTGGGCAATCCGTCGGACGCGGCGACGTGCTCGCCGTGATCGAGAGCCGCGAGGCGGCATCGCTGAAGGGCGAGATCGAGGCGGCGCGCGCCCGGGCGGCACTGGCACAGTCCAACCTCCGGCGCGAGCAGCGTCTGTTCGCCGAGCGCGTCTCGCCCGAGCAGGACCTGATTGCCGCCCGCACGGCGGCGACCGAGGCCAACATCGCGCTCCGCCTCGCGCAGCAGCAGCTCGCCGCAACCGGCGGCGGCGGAGGGGCGCTCAACCGCGTCACCGTGCGCTCGCCCATCTCCGGGCAGGTCATCGCCCGGTCGGCCACCCTCGGCCAGACCGTGGCGGCGGACGCGGAGCTGTTCCGCATCGCCAACCTGTCGAAGGTATCGGTCGCGATGTCGCTGCTGCCGGCGGATGCCGGGCGCGTGCAGCCCGGCGCGCAGGTCGAGGTCACAGGTCCCGGGCGTCGGCAGGCCGCACGGGTCACGTTCGTGTCGCCGGTCCTCGACGAGACCACCCGGCTGGTGCCGGTCATCGCCACGCTCGACAACGGCGGCAACACCTGGCGCGTGGGCGAGACCGTCAACGCGTCCGTCATCGTGCCGGCAGGCGGCGACCGGACCGTCGCCGTGCCGTCGGCCGCCGTCCAGATGATCGAGGACAAGCCGCACGTCTTCGTGCGCACCGCGACCGGCTTCAAGGCGGTGCCGGTGACGCTCGGCCGTCGCAACGGCGGCCAGGTCATAGTCACGGCCGGTCTCAACGGTGACGAACGCATCGCGTCCACCAACTCCTTCACCCTCAAGGCCGAGCTCGGAAAGGGCGAGGCGAGCCATGAGGACTGAGCCATGATCGCCCGCATCGTCACCTTCTCGGTGGAGCTGCGCTGGTTCGTCCTGCTGCTCACCGCCGTCGCCGCCATCGCCGGCATGCTCGCGCTCCAGCGGCTGCCGATCGATGCCGTCCCCGACATCACCAACAACCAGGTCCAGATCAACGTCGTCGCACCAGCGCTCTCACCCGACCAGGTCGAGAAGCAGGTCGCCTTCACGGTAGAGACCGCGCTCGCGGGCATCCCCGGCCTCGAATACACCCGCTCGCTCAGCCGCAACGGGTTCGCCCAGATCACGGCGGTGTTCGACGAGGGCACCGACATCTACTTCGCGCGCCAGCAGGTGTCCGAGCGCCTGCGCACGGCCGAGGAGGACCTGCCAGAGGGCGTGAACCCCGAGATGGGCCCGATCGCCACCGGCCTCGGCGACATCTTCATGTGGACCGTCGAATACCGCGAGCTCGACAAGGTCAACCACAAGAGCGGCGAGCCCGGGCTGCAGCCCGACGGCAGCTACATCAGCCCCGAGGGCGACCATCTCGTCAGCGAGGCTGACAAGGCGACCTACCTCCGCACCGTGCAGGACTGGATCGTCGCGCCGCAGCTGAAGGGCACCGCCGGCCTGGCCGGCATCGACTCACTGGGCGGCTACACCAAGGAATATCTGGTCGTCCCCGACGTGCAGCGCATGGCGGCGATGAAGATCACGCTGCAGGACCTCGCCACCGCACTCGAGCGCAACAACACCAGCGCCGGCGCGGGCGTCGTCAACCGCAACGGCGAGGGCCTGTCGGTGCGCGCCGACGGCCGCGTCCGCACGGCCGACGAACTGGCTCGGACGGTGATCGCCACGCGCGAAGGCGTGGCCATCGTGCTGAGCCAGGTGGCGGAGGTCAGGACCGGTCAGGGCCTGCGCATGGGCTCCGCGTCCGAGAACGGCCGCGAGGTGGTCGTCGGCACCGCCGTCATGCGGATCGGCGAGAACAGCCGCACCGTCTCGACGGGCGTGTCGGAGCGCCTGGAGGAGATCGGGCCGTCGCTGCCCGTCGACGTGGTGGTCAAGCCGGTGCTCAACCGCACCGACCTCGTCAACTCGACCATATCGACCGTGGCGCGCAACCTCGCCGAGGGCGCGCTGCTCGTCATCGTCGTGCTGTTCGCGCTGCTGGGCAACTTCCGCGCGGCGCTCATCGCCGCGATGGTGATCCCCATCACCATGCTGCTGACCAGCATCGGCATGCTGCAGGCGGGCGTGTCCGCCAACCTGATGAGCCTCGGCGCGCTCGACTTCGGCCTGATCGTCGACGGGGCGGTGATCATCGTGGAGAACTCGCTGCGGCGGCTGGGCGAGGCGCAGCATGGACGCGGCGACGCGTTGCCGCTGAAGGAACGGCTCGCCATCGTCGCGGCGTCGGCGCGCGAGATGATCCGCCCGTCCGTCTACGGCCAGGCGATCATCATCCTCGTCTACGCGCCGCTGCTCACCTTCACGGGCGTCGAGGGCAAGATGTTCGAACCCATGGCGCTGACAGTGATCATCGCGCTGGTCTTCGCGTTCGTCCTGTCGCTGACCTTCGTGCCCGCGGCGATCGCGATTTGGCTGAGCAAGCGGGTGGAGGAAAAGGAGGGGCGGATCATATCCGCGCTCCGCCGGCGCTACGAGCCGGGCCTCGACACCGCGCTGCGCCGCCCGAACGCCACGCTCGGCATCGCCCTCGGCGCGCTCGCGCTGTCGGCCGTCGCCTTCACGACGCTCGGACAGGAGTTCCTGCCGCAGCTCGACGAGGGCAACGTGCTGGTCCAGGCGATCCGGATCCCCGGCACGTCGGTCGACCAGAGCCAGGCGATGCAGGCGCAGGTCGAGAAGGCGATCGCCAAGGAGCCCGAGGTCCAGTTCGCGTTTTCGCGGACCGGCACGTCGGAGATCGCCTCCGACCCGATGCCTGCGAACATCACCGACACCTTCGTGATCCTGAAGCCGAGGGAACAATGGCCCGACCCGAACCTCGGCAAGGCCGAGTTCGTCGAGCGGCTGGAAAGGCGACTCTCGACCCTCCCGGGCAACAACTACGAGATCACCCAGCCCATCCAGATGCGCTTCAACGAGCTGATCGCGGGCGTGCGCGGGGACGTCGCGGTGAAGGTGTTCGGCGACGACTTCGCCCAGATGAACGCGACGGCGGAGGCGATCGCCGGCGTGCTGCGCCGGACGCAGGGCGCGACCGACGTGCGGGTCGAGCAGACCGAGGGGCTGCCGATGCTGGACATCCGGCCGAACCGCACCGCGATGTCGCGGGTCGGGGTGACCGCGGGCGACGTGCAGGACACGGTCGCCGCCGCGATCGGCGGGCGCGAGGCCGGCATGATCTTCGAGGGCGACCGGCGGTTCCCGGTCGTGATCCGCCTGCCGGAGTCGGCACGCTCCGATCTCACCGCCATCGCGCAGGTACCCGTGCCAACGGCCGAGGGCGGGTTCGTCCCGCTCTCGACCGTCGCGAACATCGAGATCATCGACGGCCCGAACCAGATCAGCCGCGAGAACGGCAAGCGCCGCGTCGTCGTGCAGGCGAACGTGCGCGGCCGCGATGTCGCGGGCGTCGTGGCGGACGCGCAGGCGGCGATCGGCGCCCGGGTGAAGATGCCGCCAGGCACCTACCTCGAATGGGGCGGCCAGTTCGAGAACCTGGCCTCGGCGCGTGACCGGCTGATGGTCGTGGTGCCGATCTGCTTCGCGGTCATTATGCTGCTGCTCTACGGGGCGCTTGGCTCGGTCCGCGACGCGCTGATCGTCTTCACCGGCGTGCCGCTGGCCCTGGTCGGGGGCATCCTCGCGCTGCTGCTAAGGGGCATGCCATTCTCGATCTCGGCCGCCGTCGGGTTCATCGCGCTGTCCGGGGTCGCGGTGCTCAACGGACTGGTGATGCTGTCCGCGATCCAGGACCTGCTGGCGCGAGGCCTCGACCGCGCGGCAGCCGCCCGCGAGGGCGCGCTGGCAAGGCTGCGGCCGGTCGCGATGACGGCGCTCGTCGCCTCGCTCGGCTTCGTGCCGATGGCGCTCGGGCACGGGGCCGGTGCCGAGGTGCAGAAGCCGCTGGCGACGGTGGTCATCGGCGGACTGATCTCGGCCACGCTGCTGACGCTGTTCGTCCTGCCGACGCTCTACGCCCGCTTCGGCCAGCGGCGGATCGAGGCGAGCGCGACGGACGCAACCACCGACATCGAAGGAGTGCAGACGCATGGCGCATGATCACGGATCAGGCGGTCATTCCCACGACCACACCGCGGGCGCGAACGCGAAGATGCTCGGCTGGGCGCTCGCGCTCACGTCCACCTACCTAGTGGCCGAGGTCGTCGGCGGCTTCGTGTTCAACAGCCTCGCACTGCTGTCGGACGCCGCCCACATGCTCACCGACGTCGCCGCGCTGGTGATCGCGCTGATGGCCATCCGGATCGGGCAGCGCCCGCCGGACGACCGCCGCACCTTCGGCTACCGGCGCTTCGAGATCCTGGCCGCCGCGTTCAACGCGATCCTGCTGTTCGGCATCGCGATCTACGTCTTCGTCGAGGCAATCCAGCGGTTCACCGATCCCGAGCCGGTGCAATCTTGGGGCATGCTGATCGTCGCGGCGATCGGCCTCGTCGTGAACCTGGTCTCGATGCGCCTGCTCACCGCGGGCAAGGAAGGCAGCTTCAACGTCAAGGGCGCCTATCTCGAGGTGTGGGCGGACATGATCGGGTCGGTCAGCGTCATCATCGGCGCGCTCGCCATCAAGTTCACCGGCTGGACCTGGATCGACCCGATCGTCGCCGTGGCGATCGGCCTGTGGGTGCTGCCACGGACCTGGGTCCTGCTGCGCGACACGACGAACGTCCTGCTCGAGGGCGTGCCTTCGGGCCTGCGGCTGGTCGAGGTGCGGGCGGCGGTCTCTGCCGTCCCCGGCGTCGCCGGCCTCCACGACCTCCACGTCTGGTCGATGTCGAACGACGACGTCAGCTGCACCATGCATGTCACCTTGGCGCCGGGCGCCGATGCCGACACCGTCCGCAAGGCCGTCACCGAGCTGATCGACGAGCGGTTCGGCATCGAGCACGCGACGATCCAGACCGAGGGACCGGGCGAGGCGTGCGAGGAGAGCGAGCATCTCCACGACTGATGACGAGAAGCCGCCGGCGGCGCGGCGGGCGCCGCGCCGATGGACGGACGAGGACGACGCCGAACTCCGCGTCCGACTCGAGGCGCGCCAGCAGACGGCGCAGATCGCCCGGGAGATGGGAAGGACGATCGACGGGCTTCGTGGCCGGGCGCAGGTGCTGGGACTGACCCTCACGCCGTCGCAGCGGCCGTGGCGGTCGTTTCCGCGGCGCGGGTGATCAGGGCTCGAAGGCGGTGATGATGGGGCAGGCCCCTGCCGACCCGCTGCCACACGCGTCGGCCAGCCGAACGAGCGCCGACCGCGCGTCCTGCAGCTCTGCGATCCTCGCATCCAGCGCCGCCACGCGCGACCTCGCCAGCTCGCGCGCCCGCACGCGGTCATCGACGGCGTCCAGCTCGAGCAGTTCGCCGATCTCGTCCAGCGTGAACCCAGCACCCTGCGCCGACCGGATGAAGCGCAGACGACGGACGTCGGGCTCGCCGTAGCTGCGGAACCCGCTGCCGCCCGGCCGCTTGGGTTCGCTGAGCAAACCCCGGCGCTGATAGTAACGCACCGTCTCGACGCCCACCCCGCCAGCCTCCGCCAATCGTGCGATCGTCATCCTCGACATGGGCTATTGACTCCGGACCATACTACGGACCCTATATGGGCCGGGTGCAGTTGAACAGCAAACCGGAGCGCCCCGTGTCCCAACGTCCCACCGCCGTCCTTCACCGCATGGTGATGCCGACCCATACCTGCCCCTATGGCCTCAAGGCCCTGGACCTGCTTCGGCGCAGGGGCTTCGAGGTCGAGGACCATCATCTCACGACGCGCGCCGAGACGGACGCGTTCAAGGATAAGCACGGCGTGAAGACGACGCCGCAGGTGTTCATCGATGGTCGGCGCATCGGTGGATACGACGACCTGCGGCGGCACTTCGGCATGCAGGTCGCCGAGCCCGGCGCCACCAGCTACCGCCCGGTGATCGCGCTCTTCGCCATGACCGCGCTGCTCGCGCTGGCGGCAAGCCATGCGGCGTTCGGATCCCCGTTCACGCTCCACGCGCTGCAGTGGTTCGGCGGGTTCAGCATGGCCGTCCTGGCGCTGCTCAAGCTGCAGGACGTCGAGAAGTTCTCGACCATGTTCCTCAACTATGACCTGCTCGCCAAGCGCTGGGTCCGCTACGGCTACGTCTACCCCTTCGCCGAGGGCTTGGCCGGCGTCCTCATGGTGGCCGGCGCGCTGAACTGGCTCTCCATCCCGATCGCGCTGTTCATCGGCACGGTCGGCGCCGTCTCGGTCTTCAAGGCGGTCTACATCGACAAACGCGAGCTCAAGTGCGCGTGCGTCGGCGGCAGCTCGAACGTGCCGCTCGGCTTCGTCAGCCTGACCGAGAATCTCGGCATGATCGCGATGGCGGTCTGGATGCTGACCGGCATGGGCGGAATGTGAGGCCGTGCGGGCAGCCGTCGCGCAGCTGCCCGCACCGTCATCCGGCCGCCGAGACCGGCTCCAGCGTGCCCAGCCACGCGACGAGCGCCAGCACCGCGATACCCAGCGCGGCCTCGAACGCCAGGCTCAGCCGCAACGCGCCGATCTCACGTCGCGCCGCCCCCGATGACGCGACGGATCCAAGGGCCGGGGTCAGCCGAAACCTGTTCAAGGATGCCAGCCCCACCATCGCGGCGAACGCGCCCAGCTTGGCAAGCAGCAGCTGGCCGTAAAGCGTGAAGGGCAGGCTGGGCATACCGTCGGGCCCTATGATCAGCCAGCCGTTCACGACCCCCGTGACGACGATGATCGCCACCGCCGCCGTGCCCGCGCGCGAGAAGCCGTGAAGCGCGCGCCAGGACAGATCGAGATGCCCGGCGTCGATCCTTGCCGCCGGTCTGGCGACGAGCAGGACGAGGCCGAGAAGGGATCCCATCCAGATGGCCGCCCCGAGCAGGTGGAGTATGTCCGCGCCCAGGTGAAGAAGGCCGAGCGCGCCCTCGCTCATCGCGCCGTGTCCGCCCCAGGCAAGCGTGGCGACCGCCAGCCCGAAGGCGATCGCCGACGCCGCGATGCGCGTCGGTGGGGGCTCCGCGCCGCGGATGGTCGATGCCGATCCGACCGCCAGGACGAGCGCGACCATCCGAATCGTCCAGGCGGCGCCATAGGGCGTCTCGTCGACGATCATCGTCAGAGTCTCGCGGTCGACCTGCGCCAGGGTCGTGCCCGCCATCGCCGCCGTCATGACGAGCAGGCCGCCTGCGGAAAGCACGAGACCAAGGCACCCGCACGCGACAAGCACCGCGCGCAGCGGCATGACCCTGGCGGTGCCAGCCGGCGCGGTCAGCGCGAAAGCTGCCAGGCCGCAGGCTAGCATCAGGTCGAGGTAGAGCGCGAACCGGATGGCGATTCCCGCCCAGTCCATCGTCAGGCGACCTTGAAGGCGTAGCTGCCCTTCACCCGGTGGGTATCGGCCGATACGCCGTGCCAGTCGAGGCGGTAGGTGCCCTTGGGCAGCGGCTTCGCCAGCGTGAGGATCATCGTCTTGCGATCAGGGCTGACGGCCATCTTGGCAGGCATCTTCATCGGCGGGTGCGAGTCCATCCCGGGCATGCCCGTCATCACGATGTCCGCGCCCGAGAGCTTGGGCAGCAGCGCCTCGGTGAAGGTCACCTGGACCCGCGCCGTCGGTGCGACCGTGGCGTTCGGCGCCGGATTGGCCGAGACCAGCTTGGGGTGGGCCATGGCAGGTGCCGCGATCACCGCGAGGGCGGCAGCGGCGACGACAGCTTGGAAACGCATCTTCGACTCCATCGTGAGATCAGGGATCATCGAGGAATACGCGCCGCGCCGCTCGGACCCTCGCGGACGTCGGTGCACTTCTCGACTGCGCGCACCGGCGAGGGCTGCTAGCAACTAACCCGTATTAGGGGGAATGGAGAACCACATGGACTTCGATCTCGATGCCGCACTCCGTCGGGTCGCCGACGACGAGCATCCCGGGCTGAGCACGATCGACGCGGCCGTGTTCAATCGCGTGCGGGCCAACCGGACGAGCGCGCGGACCGGCATCGGCGCCGTCGCCTTCGCCGCCGTCGGTGCGATCGTGCTGGGCACGATGACTGCCGGCCCCGCGGCTTCGCCCGCGAGCGCCGCCCCCATCGATCCCTTCGGCGTGGCGGGTCCACTCGCACCGTCGACGCTGCTGCTCACCGAGCGATGACGCGCGGACGCTGGACCGCGCTGGTCGCGGTCGTCGCCTTCCTCGCCGCGATCGGCGGCGTGTTCGTCGGCCGCGTGCTCATCCCGGCGCGGCATGCGCAGACGTCGGAACTGCACGCCCTGCTGCACCATGACCTCAAGCTCGATGCCAGTCAGGAAGCCAGCATCGAGCAGCTCGAGCGCGAGTTCGCGGGCAAGCGCAAGTCGCTGGAGGCGGAGCTGCGCGCCGACAACGCGCGGCTCGCCGCCGCCATCGAGGCCGAGCACGGGAATGGCCCCAAGGTAGCCGCGGCCGTGGACGCGTCGCACCGCGCCATGGGCGAGCTGCAGAAGGCGACGCTCACGCACGTGTTCGCCATGCGCGAAGTGCTGCGCCCCGAGCAGAGGGCGGCATTCGACCGCGCGGTCACCAAGTCGCTGACCACCGGCGACCGGTGAGGGCCGATCTGGCGGCACTCGCCGATGGCGACCTCGCAAGCCGTTCGGCTGCCGGGGACGACGAGGCGTTCGCCGAGATCATGCGAAGGCACCGCCAGCGGGTCTACCGCCTTATCCTCGCCAACGTCGCCGACGCGGACGAGGCGCTGGACCTCGTGCAGGAGACGTTCGTATCGGCCCACGGCGCGCTCCGCCGGTTCGATCCGAACCGGCCCATGTCGGCGTGGCTCGCGCGCATCGCGCTCAACAAGTCGCGCGACTGGGCCCGCCGGCGCGCGGTCAGGCGTATGCTCGGCCTGGCCACGCCCGTCGAGGAGATCGCCGAGCTGCATGCCGACGACCAGCCCCTGCAGGACGTGCAGGCGTCCGACCGAGCCGAGCTCAACCGGCTGGCCCGAGCCGTGGCGCAGCTGCCGTCGTCACAGCGAGAGCCGCTCGTGCTCTGCGCGGTCGATGGGCTCAGCCAGGCCGAGGCGAGCGAGGTGCTCGCGATCAGCGAGAAGGCCGTCGAGACGCGCATCCGGCGGGCCCGGCTGACCCTGGCGCAGCTGCTCGGCCGGAACTGACGCCTGCACGTCCACCCGAACCGGATGGTCGCCAATTCCGGCGGCGAGGGCTGACACCGCACGAGCCGTATGCGCTCCCATGGGGGATGCGCAGCGACCGAAAGACGAAGGACGGGAAGGCCGGCGGGACGGCTGCCTTCACGGTGAAGCCGGTGCCGGTGCCTTCGGTTGGATGGACGCGATGCGATGCGTGCTCGCCACCGCGGTCGCGTTCGCCCACGCGTGGTATCTGCTCATCGAGGACTATCGGCAGCCCGCGTCCCTGCCTGCGAGGGCCGGGTATTTCCTCGCCGGCTATGCGCACGCATGCGTCATCCTCTTCTTCGTCCTGAGCGGCTTCTGGATCACGCGCAGCGTGAGCCGGCGGCTGGATGGCGGCTGGCGCTGGCAACCCTATCTGATCGACCGCCTCTCGCGCCTCGGCATCGTGCTGGTGCCCGCGCTGGCGCTCGGCGGTATGCTCGACTGGATAGGGCTCGACCTTCTCGGCTCGACCACCCACCGCGGCCTAACCGACACATACGTCATGCGGCCGGACCTCGCCGACACGCTGAGCTGGCGGACGCTGCTCGGCAACCTCCTCTTCCTGCAGACCATCCTGGTGGCGCCGTTCGGCAGCAACGGGCCGCTCTGGAGCCTGGCGTTCGAGTTCTGGTTCTACATCTGGTTTCCCGCGCTGGCGGTCAGCCTGCGCTCGCGCCGGCCCTCGCCACTGCTGATCACCGCCGGCCTGATCGCGTTCAACCCACATCTGGCGATCAGCTTCGGCTGCTGGCTCTGCGGCACGCTGCTCCATTGGGCGAACGGTGAGCGCGATGCGAAGGCGCCCCCGCCGCGCGGCTGGCTGGTCCTTTCCGCGCTGATGTTCGCCGTGATGCTCGTCGTCGTGCGGCTACGCGGGCTGGACGGCCTGGAGCTGCCGCTCGCCGCGGCGTTCGCGGTCCTTCTCCACACGCTGATGCGCGTCGATCCGGCCCTGCCTGCATGGGCCCGGCCGTTGGCGTCCTACGGTTCGAAGGCGAGCTTCTCGCTCTACGCGGTCCACTTCCCGCTGCTCGCGCTGATGGCCGGCATCGTCATAAACGAGCAGCGCCTGCCACCAACGACCGTCGGTATGGCCATGGTGGCTGCCGCCGTCTCGATCACCGTCGCGTTCTGCTGGGCGTTCGCCTGGTGCACCGAGCGCCACACCGGCCGTCTCCGCGATGCGCTGTCGCGCATGCCCCGGCAGCCAGCCCATCCCAGATCCGCTAGCGAATGAGCAAGCGCCCGCCTTTGCTGGATCGAGTGTTGTGGCTGCCACGCCGCTGCATTAAAACGGTCGCCATGTCCGGATCACACCCGTTCCGCATGCTTGCCTTGGCGCTCATCGGCGTCATGCTCGTTGTGCGCGCGGGCCCCGCGTGTGCGGGGATGCTCCAGCCAGTCCCGCTAGTCGCGCAAGCACGCGCCGATGCTAACATGGATTGCCATGGCATGGCTGGGTCCCATGAACGCAGCAAGGACGGCGATCGCAAGAACGTCCAGGCGACCTGTGGCGCCGCCTGCGTGGCCGTGCCCCCGATGTCACCTTCACCTCAGGCCTCGGCGCCTAAGCCTCCGGCAGCGTTGGAAACCGGTGGGCTGGTGATGGCCGGCATGAGCCTAGCGCTGATCCCGCCCCCTCCTCGAGCGTGACCCGCCGACTTCGCACACGAACATCGAGTTTGAGGAATATCACATGAACACGTTGAAGATCATGGGCGCAGCGTTGGCGCTGACCATCTCCGGCGCTGCGGCTGCAGCCACCGCCGACTGCTGCAAGGACATGGCCTGCTGCAAGGAAGGCGCGGACTGCTGCAAGGAGAAGGGCGGCAAGAAGTCGGACTGCTGCCATGACATGAAGAAGGGCGGCGATCACGCCGGCCATGACATGTCGGGCACTCCGAAGAAGTGATCGGGGCGGGGGCGGCCATGCCGCCCCCGCAAATCAAGCCGCCCGGAATTGCGGGTGTCCGCCGGTGCAGCGGTGCGGCTCCACCGTGACGTGGACCAGTTCCTCGTGGATCGTCACCCGCGCGGCGTATTCGGCCGGTGACAGTGGCTGGTCGGCGACGAGCGAGACGATCGCTGCGAACTTGCCGGGGCCGACCTGCCAGACATGCAGGTCGGTGATGACCGCATCGCCGTCCTCTATGCCTTCGCGGATCTCCTGCTCGAGCCCTGGATTCGCGCTTGCGTCGACCAGCACCCGGCCGGTGTCGCGCAGCAGGCCCCATGACCAGCGGGCGATGACGATGGCGCCGACGACGCCCATCGCGGCGTCGGCCCAGGCCCACCCGAGATAGCGCCCCGCGAGCAGCGCGACGATGGCCAGGACCGACGTCAGCGCGTCGGCCAGGACGTGGAAGTAGGCGGAACGCAGGTTGTTGTCGTGATGGCCGTGCCCGTGGGCATGGTGATCGTGACCATGGTGGTCATGTCCGTGCGAATGCCCGTGGTGGTGATCGGCACCGAGCAGCCAGGCGCTGACGAGGTTCACGGCGAGGCCGAGAACCGCGATCCAGAGCGCTTCGCCATAGGCGATGGTCGACACCGCGAAGAGGCGCATGATCGACTCCGCCCCGATCCCAAGCGCTATGAGGGCCAGCACGAGCGCGCTTGCAAACCCGGCGAGCTCGCCGACCTTGCCGGTCCCGAAGGTGAAGCGCGCATCGGAAGCGTGGCGGCGGGCATAGCCGTAGGCGAGCGCCGCGACGCCGAGCGCCCCTGCATGGGTCGCCATGTGGAACCCGTCGGCAAGCAGCGCCATCGAGCCGGTGAGCCAGCCGGCGACGATCTCGACGACCATCATGGCGGCGGTGAGGACGACGACGTAGCGCGTGCGCCGGGCGTGATGGTCATGTGCGTCGCCCAGGAACACGTGTTCGTGCACATGCGCGCTGGTCTGAGCGTGGTGCATGGGCTGCCCCGGGTGAAGGTAAATTGACCGGCGCCTATACAGGCTCAGTCCGATCCCGAACAGTCGGGCGCCTCGATTGGGAAGCGGCCGGTGGCCCCCGCCGCAGCGGGGGCCGGGGGGTCACTGGGTGCGCTTGCCGCGCGCGCGCAGCCACGCGTTGAGCTGCCCGACTTCCCGCGTCTGGTCCGCGATGGTCTTCGTCGCCATCTGGCGGACCCGGGCGTCGCGGGTCTCGCGCAGCACGATGCGCGACATCTCGATGCCGCCGCGATGGTGCTCGATCATCTTGCGGACCCAGGTCTCCGTCGCGTCGGCGCCGACGGCGGCCATCATCTTCTCGTGCATCCGCATCTCGGCCGGCGGATATGGATTGGCAGGCGTCGCCTGCATCGTCATTCCGCCCGGTTGGCGGTGACCGGCATGGCCGCTCTGCTGCGCAACGGCGGTGCCGCCCGCGATGGCGGCGAGGGCGATGGCGCTCAGGACTGCTTTTTTCACACGAACTCTCCAGTTGCCCCGCTCATCCACCATACGGGGGAGCGCCGGCTACCCCTCCGCCCTGCGGCGCCTTTTTCTCGGCCAGCGCAGATAGAGCAGGATCGTCCCGGCGATCGCGAGCAGAAGCCCCCCGGCGGCGAAGGCCTTGAGCCATGGCGTGTTGAAGTTCTCGTGCTCGCTCCAGTCCATGATGTGGAGCGCCCAGAAGAAGTCGTAGAAGCGCCAAGTTTCGGTGCGCACGGCGGCGATCCGCCCGGCCTCGTCGACATAGACGCGCGTCGCATCCGGATCGGCGAACGCGACCTGCCAGGCGGGCAGCCGTCCCTTATACTCGGCGGTGTTGGCAGTGACTCGGGTCACCTCGAACAGGGGTTTCGGTCGGCCCGTGTAGGCGGCCGATGCGATCTCGCCCGCGGCCGGGGCACCGACCGCGGGAAGCAGCGCCCCGGTCAAGGCATCGTGAATCCGAAACGTGCCCGGCGCGGTCTCGATCTCGACGATCGGCCGATCGAGAAGCAGGCGATAGCGCGCGCTGCGTATTTGCGATCCCGCCGCGATCCGCTCCAGCGGGGCATAGGACCGCGTCGGAAGCACCCCGGCGGGTTCGCGCTGCACGAGATGCTCGCCACGCACGCGCTCGATCGGCAGCAGGCTCATCACCAGACCACTGGTGAACCAGAGCAGGAGCTGAACCCCCACGACGAGCGCCAGCCAGCGGTGAAGCCGGCTCGCGCCTATGTGCAGCTGCATCCTCGTGCTTCGCATTCGCCCCCCTTGACGTCAGGCGCGCCTCACTGGCGCGCAAGCATGCCCTTCATCTGATCGATTTCCTGCTGCTGCGAGCGGATGATGTCCTGGCACAGCGTCTTCAGCTCGGGGTCACGCAGCGACGCCTCGCGGCACATCAGGATCGCGCCCGAGTGGTGGGGGATCATCGACCGCAGGAACGCCGTGTCGCCGATCGTCGTCTGCGTGCGGATGAGCGCAAAGCTCGCGACGAACACGACGATCGATCCGACCAGCAGCAAGCCGTTGGCGCGCTTCGACGGGAACATGTGCGGCATGGCGACGATCATCAGCACGATCATCGGCGTGACCATCATCAGCGCCATGTAGAACATGTTGAGGTTGTTGTAGAAGCTCGACAGGCGGTCGATCATCACGAACATGACGAAATACATGATGATGCCGCCGACCAGCGACTGCACCGCGAGGTTCACATAGGGGTTCTTCATCCGGCTACTCCCTGCTGCCCGCTCGCCCCCCGGCCAATCAGAACCAGGCGCGAACGCCCGCCACCACGCTGAAGCCGCCGGTGCCCTCGCCCGCGGCGCGGGCATAGCGCGCCGTGTCGCCGAGCCTGCGCTCCCACGACACGCCGACATAGGGCGCGAACTCGCGTTTGATCTCGTAGCGCAGCCGCAGCCCGGCTTCCGCGTCCGTCAGTCCGGACCCCAGGCCGCTGGACGGCACGTCCTGCGCCGACAGGTTCAACTCGACGCGAGGCTGCAGCACGAGCCGCTGGGTGATGCGCTGGTCGTAATAGCCTTCCAGGCGCCCGAACACGTCGCCCTTGTCGGACAGGAACAGCGCGCCTTC
The DNA here is from genome assembly GCF_001619955.1 of Sphingomonas hankookensis. Taxonomy (GTDB): domain Bacteria; phylum Pseudomonadota; class Alphaproteobacteria; order Sphingomonadales; family Sphingomonadaceae; genus Sphingomonas; species Sphingomonas hankookensis_A. Next base: position 81,932 of record NZ_LQQO01000001.1, read on the forward strand.
GACGTCGAACCAGTAAGGTGCGAGCCCTTCGAAGCCGACCGTGGCGTAGGTGCGGTCCGGGCCGGGCCCGAAGTCCTGGCGGACGCCGGCCTGCAGGTTGAAATAGGGCCCGACGGCCCGGCTGTAGAGCGCCTGCACCTCGCCCTCGGTATTCTCGCGGAACGTCCCTTCGCCCTCGCTCTTGATCGTCAGGCGGTTGATGTCGCCGCCATACCAGAACTCGCCGTCCCACCTGTAGCCGTCACGGCCGTCGCGGAACTGCACCTCGGCAAGGTTCAGCATCAGCTGCGAATACGACATGCCGCCATGCTCGCGGCGCAGTGCCGTCCGCGCGGGTGCCATCGCGTCGCGGCCCCACACGCGATCGGCGTAGTTCGCCTCCGGCGCAGCGGGCGCGGGTGCGTTCCCGGCCGGCAGCGCGGTGCCGCCCTTGCCCATGGGGGCCGAAGAGACGGCAGGCGCGGTCGCCTTGGGGGTGCAGTGACCCTTCGCGGCATGCTCGGGCGGACAATCGGGATCGGTCGCGGCCGCAGGTGCAGGTGCAGCAGCCGCAGCGGGTGCCGACTGTTGCGCCGCCGACGTCTTGGGCGTGCAGTGGCCCATCGCCGCATGCTCGGGCGGGCACGAGGGATCGATCGGTGCCGCACCTGGGGCCGCCGCGGCGGATGATGGCGACGTTGAGGCACGCGGTGCCGGACGCGCAGGCGCCTTGACCGCCGGCTTCGGCTTAGCCTTCGGCTTCGGCCTCGCCTTCGGCGCGGGCTTGGCCGCCGCAGCCTTCGGCTTGGCGGGCACGGGCATCTTGCAATGGCCCATCGCCGCGTGTTCGGGCGTGCACTGGGCGGCCGAAGCCAGCAGCATGGCGCTGAGGACGAGGCTCATTTCGTATCTCCGTCGCGCGGCCGGACGGAGACGACCTGCATCATCCCGGCGTGCATGTGGTAGAGCATGTGGCAGTGGAACGCCCAGTCGCCGACGGCATCGGTGGTGACGTCGAACGTGGCGGTGCCGCCCGGCTGGACCTGGATCGTGTGCTTGCGCGGCGCGAACTCGCCATGACCCGTGACGAGCTCGAAGAAGTGCCCGTGCAGATGGATCGGGTGACCCATCATCGTGTCGTTGACCAGCGTGACGCGCACCCGCTCGTCCTTCAGGAACGGTATCGGCTTCCTGACCTCGCTGAGCTTCTCGCCGTCGAACGCCCACATGTAGCGTTCCATGTTGCCGGTGAGGTGGATGCGCATCGACCGGTCGGGCGCGCGCACGTCCGGGTTGCGGTCGACCGCCATCAGGTCGGTGTAGACCAGAACCTTGTGGCCGACGTCCTCGAGGCCCTGACCCGGCTCGCCCATCCGGTCGACCGGCATCGGCGAAATGGTCTGCACGGTCGGCGTCTTCTTGACCTCCGGCGCGACCGAGAAGTCGCGCATCGAGTGATCCATGCCGCCCGACGCGTGGTCCATCGCGCCCTGCTGACCACCGCCGGTCGCAGCGTCGCCGGTCGGCTTGCAATGGCCCATGGCGGCGTGTTCCGGCGGACATGCCGGTGCCGCCGCGCCTGCCGGCTTGGCGTGGCCCATGGCGGAATGGTCCATGCCCGCCATCGATCCGCCGGAGCCGTGGTCCATGCCGCCCATGCCCATGTCCTTCATGTCGGCGAGCGGTCGGCGGCGCAGCGGCGGGACGGCAGCGGCCATGCCCTCACGCGGCGCGAGGGTGGCGCGCGCCATGCCGGACCGGTCGACGCTTTCGCCGACGATCGTGTAGGCGCGCTCATCGGCGGGCTGGACGATGACGTCGTATGTCTCGGCGACCGCGATCTGCATCTCGTCGACGGCGACGGGGCGGACCGGCAGGCCGTCGGCCTGGACGACCGTCATCTTGAGGCCGGGGATGCGGAAGTTGAAGGTGGTCATAGCCGAAGCGTTGATGATCCGCAGCCGCACCTGCTCGCCGGGGCGGAAGAGGCCGGTCCAGTTGTCGCGCGGGCCGTGGCCGTTGACGAGATAGGTGTAGGTGCTGCCGGTCACGTCGGCGACGTCGGTGGGGTCCATGCGCATGGCGCCCCATTCCAGCCGTTCCTTGGCCGACTGGTCCTTGCCCGCGAGCAGGCCGGCCAGCGTCTGCTTCTGGAAGTTGAAGTAGCCGCCCTGCTGCTTGAGCTTCTTGAAGATGATGTGCGGGTGCATCTGGCTGTGGTCGGACAGCACGATCACGTGCTCGCGGTCCGACTGGATCGGGTCGACGCCCTTGGGGTCGATGACGATCGGGCCGTAGTGGCCGAGCTGCTCCTGCAGGCCCGAATGGCTGTGATACCAGTAGGTGCCCGACTGCACGATCGGGAATTCGTAGGTGAAGGTCGAGCGCGGCTTGATGCCGGGGAAGCTGACGCCGGGCACGCCGTCCATGTGGAACGGCAGGATGAGCCCGTGCCAGTGGATCGAGCTGTCCTCGTCGAGCGCGTTCTCGACGTGCAGCCGCACGTTCTGGCCTTCGCGCAGGCGGATGAGCGGGGCCGGCACCGTGCCGTTGATGCCGATGGCGTGGCTCTCGCGACCGTCGATCATCATCATCTGGTGCGCGATGCGCAGGGTGATGTCCTCGCCCGACACCGTCGGCAGCGGCTTGACGATCCCTGCGGATACCGACTGCGCCCAGGCGGGCATGTAGGCCGCGAGAGCGAGGCCGCCGCCGGTCAGCGTGGCACCGCGCAGAAGCTGGCGGCGATCGATGGTGCGCGTCATGGATGTTCCGGTGTCTGCCATAGGTGGATCTGCCTTCTGATACGCGCCGGACGCCCTTAGCCCTCGATCGTTCCAGCGCCCGTTCGGGCATGCCTCGCCGAAGCGGGGGCGCTCGTCGCACGCCCGGCTGGCGACGGCTGGCGCGGCGCGCTTCAGATCGGTCCGCGACGAGTGGCCGCGCTTCGGCCAGCGCCGCCGCGTCGATGCGAGGCGGATCGGGAGCGCCGTCCCGAGCGCGATCGCGCCGTCAAGCTGACGGCACCTGACTGCCAGTCCGGGGGGAGGGGCGGGGAAGAGCCTTACGAGAAGGAAAAGAGCATGAGCGAACTCGACCTGTCGGGTATCGACCCGCTGCGTCGCGGCGAGGTCAGGCGCCGGATCGGCGTGCTGGACCGCTATCTCGCCATCGAGCGCCCGACGCGCGCCGATGCGGAACGGCATGCCGGCGAGATCGGCATCGGCGTCGCCCAGTTCTACCGGCTGGCCAAGGCCTGGCGCCTCCACCGCAAGCCGCAGATGGTCGGGGCGGGAGAGCGCGGGCGGCCCAGGACGCGGCGCGACGGCGTGCCCGAGAAATCGCGGTCAATCGTGGTCGAGGTCATCGGCGAACTCGGCGCGGATGCGAAGCTGGCCGACCTGCTCCGCGAGGTGGCACGACGATGCGAGGCAGCGGGCACCGTCACGCCCTCGCGCGGCGCCCTGTGGACCTATGTCATGGACGCGCGCGCCACCAGCCCCATCCGGACCAACGAGCCGCGCCGCATCGTGGTTGGACGCGTATGGGCCGAACTGCCCACGTTGCACGGCGACGGCAACATGTTTCCCGAAGTCGCGATCGCGATGCTCCTGCCCGAACGGACGATCATCGGCAGCGACGTCTCACTGGACCCCGGCAAGCGCGGCAGTGCGGCACTGGCGCTCGCCCGAGCGTTCGCGACCATGGGCGACGTCCCCGCCGACCTGCAGGTCGAGGTCTCCGCCGCCGACCGCGAAGAAGTGCTGCCGGTGCACCTCGCGCGTCTCGGCCGCGAACCGCTCCTTGGCGGAAGGTCCACAGGGACGACGATCGCCAGCAACCTGGGCCGCATGGTCGGCGGGCTGCGTATCCTGCACCGGCCGCACACCGCCAACCCGGATCGCCTGCTGGCTGCCCGATCCGTCAAACCGCTGGACGGTGACGCCGCGGCGACCGAGGTGGAACGCGCCATCCGCCGCCACAACGAGGTGATCAGCGGCGATACGGTAGCCGCCGAACCGACCTAGTCGTGCTTGCCGCCCAGCGTCGCCAACGCCTTGTAAAGGTGCGGCGGCGGTTCAGGCGCTCCCGCGCGAGACAGGTCCAGCGCGTCGTTGTGCGCGTCGGCGGCGCGGCGTAGCGCGTCGTATGCGTCAGCCTCGGTCCAGGCGGTCATGTCGCTATTCGCGGCGAGCGCATCGCCCGCCAGGGTGCGCGTGGGCGTGAAGGTCACCTTGCCGAGGCGAGGACCGAGCGTCCTGGCGATCATCCGACCATAGCGTCGCTCGCCGCGCTCAAGGATGAAGTGGGTATCCCTGAACCGGGAATTCAGCTCGTGCATGACGCTCGAGATCCGGTCGATGTCCTCGCCGGCCGTGATGCGCATCACCGAGAACACGTTCGACCAGCGCCACCGCCCGCCCTCGCGTTCGATCGTCCGCAGCGCGTCGTTGGCGGCGCCGTTGTGGCCGCGAATCACCGCCTCGATCGCGCCGACGCCGACGCCCAGCACCGCGCCGGTTCCCGCATCCATGCAGAGGAAGGCGATGTGGGGCCGCCCATCGACACGAGGCAGCGATGTCGCGACGCAATCGGACAGAAGCACCTGACCGAGCGGCATCGAGGAAGCGATCCGCCGCTGCTCCGCCTGCACGATTTCGCGCAGCTTCGTCATGCCGGGGACCTTCGCGCCCTCCGGCAGGCGCGCGAAGCGAACCATCCTGTCGACCAAGGCGCTGGTCGACATGTCGCCGAACAGCAGGACCACCTGGCGAGCGGCATCGCTCAACGCTTCCAGAACGTCGCTGTCGACCTTGGACTTGCGCGCGCCCGCGCGCGCGAAGACGCCGAGCGACGCGAGCGACGGAGTGTCGCGCCATTCGGCGGCGATGCGGTAGAAGCGACTGACGCTCATGTCGCCCGCGAGAGCGGCGGCGGACACGACGTCCAACTCGCCGCGGCCGCCATCCCATTGCCGCAGCGCCGCGAAGCGCGCCAAAGCCCGCGCCCTCTGCGCCGGCGTAAGGCGCCGCCAGACATCCGCCTCGCCGGCCGCACGATCCTGAAAGGCCGCGACCAGCTCCGACGGCAGCGAAACCTCGCGATCGCGGTCCGTTTCCATCCGCGCTCATTAACCATCGAAGGCGCCATTGTCGAATAAAAACGCGAGTTTTTCATTGCCGCATCGTTCAAGTCATATATATGCAACTTCCGAATAAGAATGCGACTGGTTGAGTCGTTGCGGCGTCGGCGACGCTGCCGCTCCGCCACGCAGGTTGTGAAAGGCGTCGCGGATGTTGCGAGACGAACAGCGGAACGGGGATGTAGAAACCGAACAGTCGATGGCTGCCGCGGGTGGCTCGCCAGCCGCGGGTGCACCGAGTGTCCCGACCTCGCGGCTCCCCGTCTTCACCCACGCGCATCCGCTCGCGGGCTGGAGCCCGTCGCGGCGTCCCCCTCGGCATCGGGTGATGCGCGTGCCGCACCGGCACGTCGTCGCCGACCATCTCAACGGGGTGAAGGACCCGGCTCGCTGGGTGCTGATCGGCATCGAGGCCGCGGATGATCTCGGCATGGTGCGCACGGGCATGACCTACGACAAGGACTATGGGACGAGCGCCGGCTTTTTCGAGAAGCCGCAGCGCCTCCAATTCTTTGAGGGGCCGAACGAGCCGGCGGTCGCCGACCATCTGGAAATGTCGCCGCGCTACCTGGACTTCCAGTTCCAGCCGCTCCGGCTGACGTTCCGCCGCGCGGACGGCCGCGTGATCCACAAGTATCCCGACGTCGGGATCGAATACGACGACCACAGCGTCCGGTTCGGCGAGATCAAGTCGGACGACGCGTGGTTCCAAGCGGCAGGCATCCGACGTCCGCTCGAGCGGATCGACATGGCGATGTCGGCCTCGGGCATGGACACGCTGCTCAGAATTAAGGGGACAGTCTTTCGCAGGGACGAGGTGCAGAAGGCGCACGGCATCGCGATGGAGGCCCGCCTGACGACCTTCGATCCGTCGACCGACGGCGGCCGGGCCCGCGCGGCCGTCATGGCCGCCGGCGGCCGGGCCCGCTACGCCGACGTCGTCGCCGCCCTCGGCGGCCACCGCGCGCACGCGGTCGACAAGCTCTACGCGATGCTCATGCGGCGCGTGGTCGACTTCGACCTTTCGTCCGAGCCGACCGCCGACACGCTCGTCACGGCGCCGCGACCCGCGAGCGCGTTCGCGCTCCGCGAGCTGCTCGCGCGCTTCCAGCGGAAGGTCGCCTGATGCCGAGTCCGCTGCGCATCCCCGCCGGCACCGTCTTCGCGCACGACGGCACGCGGATCTCCTTCGTCGAGGAGGTGGACGACTTCGTCCTGCGCTTCGTCATCGAAGGGACCGACGACGAGTTCTTCGTCGAGGCGGCCCCGGGCGTGATGGTGCGACCGACCGTCCAGTGGCTGCTGGACGAGTTCGCGGCGGGGCGTCTGCGCGAGTTCACCGCAAGCGAGGCGACGCTCACCGAATGGCGCGGACGCTATCTCGGCTGGGACCGGACGGCCTGCCTCGCCAAGCAGCCCAAGGCCGTCCGCAAATACGAGCTCGCGCTGGCGGCGCTCGTCCAGGGCAAGCCCAAATCCGCGACGGCGCTCGAGGACTTCGCCAAGGAGATGTATCCGGACGACGAGGTCGCATCGGGCCGCTCGATCATCCGCTGGATGAACAATCTCGAAGCCTTCGGCGAGAAGGTCGGCGTCATGATGAACCGCAGCGGCCGTGAGAAGGGCCGCTCGCCGCTGCCGCGGATCGTCGACCGGCTCGTCCATCAGGCCATGGCGCTGCACTGGTCCGTCGACGCCATCAAGAAGATGGACGCCTATTCGCTGACCGTCGCCGCTTGGCACCGGCTGAAGGACGCGGGTGCCACCGGCATCGGCGACGCTCCGCCGCACAAGAGCACGGTCGTGAACCGCATCAACAAGTGCGAGGACATGGAGGCCTGGACGTCCAAGCACGGGCCGCATGAAGCCAATCGTTATTTCCTCGCCTCGGGCGAGAGCATGCCCATCACCCGTCCGTTCCAGCTCGCCTACATCGACGGCACCGAGTTCGAGCAGGTGTGTCTGTTCTCGGCCGACGCCGAGATCCCCAGCAACAAGATGAAGATCGTGCAGGTCATCGATGCCTGCGCGCTCTTCGCATATCCAACCACGCCCTTCAGCGGACCCTATCGGTCCGAAATGGGGATGTACGCGCTCATGGGTGCGCTCACGCCCCCCGTGCTTACCAAGGAGCAGATGGCGGCCGATCCCATGCGCGTGCTGTTCTTCGGCCGTCAGGGCCTGCTGCGCGGCGACAACGACAAGGCCATCATACCGCCGTCCGCGATCGGAAACCTGGCGAGCGTCATCGGACGCGTCGAACTGGCGAAGAGATACGGGTCGGACGAGAAGTCCAACGTCGAGAACTATTTCGGATGGCTGAAGCACAGGTTGGAAGGCGAACCCGGCACTGTTCTGTCCGCCCGTAGCCGCCGGCGCTCGATCCGCCGCGATCCGATGAAGGAGGCGGCAATGACCCGCGCCAGCTTCGCGCAGAAGCTGGAGGCGCTACGGCTCGAGTGGAACGACACAGCGCACGAGGCCATCGGCTGGCGGAAGCCCAACGACGTCATGCTCGAGTTCATCTCGGCCCAGCGGACCCGCTTCAGCGACCCCAAGGACGTCCGGCGCAACCTCGCGCGAACGGTCCCCGGGGTTCTCACCACCGATGGCGTCGTCCACGACAACATCACCTACAGGTGGAACCGCGAGGGCGTGACGCAGACGCTGTCGAGCAACCTCGCCGCCCAGGCGTTCTCCAAACGGCTGGAAGGCACCGCGCGGTGCGACGTGTGGCTGCGCGTCTTCGACTGGAACCTCGACATCATCGAGATCGTGGACGAGGCCGGCAACGACTTCGTCGAGCTCTGGTCCGACGATCCCGACTACACCCAGTTCCTCACCCGGTTCGAGCACAAGTTCCACCAGTCCTGCGTGATCGCGGGCAGCACCGGCGCGCAGACGGCCGAGCAGAAAGCCCTGCGCCGGGCGGAATCCCTTCAGCAGCAGTGGGAGGATCTGCACAATCTGCCCTATGCCATCGCCAAGAAGGCAGGGGCGGTCCTCGAGCGTGCTGAGGTGCGCGCGAAGGCGCGCAACGTCGCCGACGATCCCGATCTCACCGACTTCTCCGCCTTCATGATCCCGACGGACATAGGCGGCTCGAAGCGAGCGGACGTTCCGCTCGGTCCCACGCAGTCGCGCTCCGCAGACGCACCGGACGACGGCACGGACGCGCGCGCGGACACCAACCGTGGCCCGGCAGGCGACTGGGGCGGACTCGATCCCGCACCCCGATCCAACCTCGACATGCTCGCCGCCGACCAGGAGCAGGAGGACCTGGACGGCGGCATCGACTGGGACGCGGACGATGACCGCCGCTCCGAGAATTCCTCTTCGGGAGATGATGCGTGACCAACGCGAAAAAGGATCCGCTCGGCGTCCAGCCGCCGCCCGTCCGCGGCGATCCCAAGCCGGTGTTCACCGACCCGGCCCGCAACGCGCGGGTCGAGGCGGTCGTGCCGTTCTTCAAGACGAACTACATCGAGCACGAGCCCCAGACCATCGTGGTAGAGCAGCTGCTCAGCTACCTCAAATCCATGCAGTCGCTTCTTGGTGGGCCGATCGACGGCCGCTGCCTGTCCGAGCACAGCAACGCCGGAAAGTCGCGCATGATCGAACATCTCGTTCGCATGGCGGCATTGAGGCGGGCCGAGGCGGGGCTGCCACCCAATCCACACCAGATCCTGTGCATCGAGCTGGACAAGACGACATCGGTCGCCACCTGGCTCCGCCGCATCCTATACGAGATGGGCGACGACCACTGGAACGACCGCAACGCGAAGATCGAGGACCTCGAGGATCGCATCCTCACCATGTCTCGCAGGCTCGGCGTGGAGGGGATCGTCGGTGACGAGGTCCAGCACCTCGATCGCAAGACGACCGACGCCCGACAGGTCACCGACCGCTTCAAGACGTTCCTGAACCGCGGCATCCTGCCGCTCATCCTAGTCGGTGACGAGGACGCGGAGAAGTTCTTCGAGAAGAACGGCAAGTTCGCCTCCCGCCTCGGCACGCCGCTCGAGCTGAGGCCGCTCAATCCCCGTGGCGACGCTCACGACAAGGAACTCTTCCTCACCTTCTGCGAACGCCTCGACCAGTCGATGGTCGAGGGCGGGATCATCGACGAGCTGAGCGGCCTGAACAAGATTGGCTTCCGGACCCAACTCGTGACGGTCAGCAGCGGGCACGTCGGTCGCGTGTGCCGTGTGGTGTGCGAGGCGGCGCAGCACGCGCTGCGTCGCGGATCGCCCGCGATCGAACGGCACGACATGAGCGTCGCGACCCGGGGCTTCGCCATGAAGCTGAAGTGGGTGCTCCACGATCCGTTCTCGAATCGCGGCGGCTCGTGAAGGTCGCCGAGGCCCCGTTCAAGCGCCTGCGGTTCGAATACGATCCCGGGCCCCGCGAAAGCGTGATCGGTGCACTCGCCGCCGCCTGCCGGGAGCACCGACTCCCCAGGATCGCCACCGCGCTCGAAGGCGGCGGCGTCCATGTCGCCAGGATCGGCTTGATACAGTGCGTCCCAACCGACATGCTCGATCGCATCGCGCGCGTCATCCGCACCGAGCCGGCGAACCTTCACACGATCGCCTTCACATGGTCCGACCGACGAGATCGCATCGTTCTGGGCGATCTCGTTGCGCCCAGGTCCGCGTTCGACCTGGAGAGACGCCGCATAAGCCCGGTGTCATTGCGCAAGGGGCCATACCATCGCAGCGACTGGCTCAACCTGCTGCTGCCCTACTGCCCGGAATCCCTCGAACTGCTCGTCGACGCCTGCCCGGATTGCGGACCCCTGGGGTGGCGCTGGACCCGGGGGCTCGACGCCTGCGAAGGCTGCGGCAAGCAGATCGCACCGTCGAAGGCCCCGCCGCTGCCGCTCTATGCGGCCGACGACTACCGCCTCTTCGCCGATCTGATGTCGCGGGATCCGGACGCCGGCGCGAAAGCGGTCGAACAATTGCCCTCGGTCATCCAGTCCTTCTCGCGCACGGCGCTGGTGGGTGTGGCACTGCGCGCGGGGATCGTCGCGACGTCCGGTCGACGAGGAGGGGGCGTCGAGAAGTTGGCGGAGGCAGGGCCGGACGTGGTGGTGAAGGTGGTTGCGACGGGGGCGGCGCTGCTGCGGCGGTGGCCCGCCTCCATGCAGGCGTTCGCCGACAGGCGGCTTGACGCGATCGCCGGCGACGTGGCCGCCTATGAGACCATGCGTCGCGATATCCGATGGATCGCGCAACGTCAGCACATGGAGGAAGGGCGCCTCGTCGCCCTCGCGTTCCCCGACATCGATGGTCGCAAGGTCCAGACCTTCGCGAAGGACACGCGCTACTACACGGCGACGGAGACGAACATCCAACTCTGGACCTCGTCGCAGCAGCTGAAACAGCTTCGCGACGCCAAGGCAGTCCGCTTCGAGGAGTTGCCGGGCGGACAACGCAAGCGCGTGCGGTATGACGCAGACGACGTGGATGCGCTGCGGAACCTGCTTCGCACTTCCACGACCGCGGAATCCGTCGCCGCCCGGTTCGAGATCCCCGTCTACGCCATCAGCCAGATCGCATTCCCCCAGCCGGTCCCGACCGCGAGCGACGGCCCCGACAGCTCGGACACTGCTCTGCTCACGGCCTTGAATCATCCGGGCGTCGTGATCCTCCAGGGTCAGAAGCTGGACGCCACGTCCGTCGAGAATTTCGCTCGCGAACTCGATTCCATCGCCATCCGTCACCAACCGCCCCCGGGGATCATCACGCTGCGGAGCGCGATGATCAGGTATCCGGGTGAAAAGCCCTGGGGTCGCGTGCTGGCGGCATTGCTTGGGAGGCGAATCCCATACTACGTGGCCGGGACCCAGCCGGCGACCGCACGCAGCATTCATGTCGATCCAGCCAGACTGCCCAAGCTCCCGCTCTGCCAGCGCGAGCGGGACGAGAGTTTCCTGAGGTTCACGCACGTGTCCATGCGCGACGCCGGCGAGATCCTCGGCGCCGGCTTCGAGGAAACCGCCGAGGCGATCGCATCGCGCGGCATCGAAATCTCACGCTACGGCAAGGGGAACGGGGTCTCGCGCGAGGCAGTTGACGCGCTGGCCCGCATCATCGCCTTCACCGGCGAGGCCGCCGTCTTCTCCAACCGCAATGCGGTCGGCCTCTACCACGAGCTGAAGCGAGCCGGCGTCGCCCGCCTGCATGGCGGATGGTCTCGCCGTGAACTCGTTGAGCGCGGGCTGGTCAGCCATGCTCGAGCGGGCTGCGGACAGTCGTTGCGAACCAAATGACGAGCTTGCCTCGACGCGCTAGCGCCGGCATTATCTGCAAGGTGCTCGGCGGTTCAGGTCAAGAAACCTGTGACAAAGTTAAAGCGCCGCAGCGCCGGGATTTGTTAGCGTTCGCCGTTACTTAGTTTCGCATTCGCCGATGCGCTTGCCCTCGATGCGGACCTTCTGCGACATCGCCGTCCGGCCGGTCATTTCCATCTGCTGATCGGTCGTGAAGCTTGTCGGGGTGAACGTGCCCGTCGTCTTGCCGGTCATCTGCGTGTCGCCGGGCAATTTGCAGCTGACGTCGCTTTCCATCCTGCCGCCGGCAAAGCTGTTGCTGGCAACGGTGCAGTCCGCGCCCGACTGCTTCAGCATTTCCTCCGGTCCCTTCGCCGCCTGCTCCGGCGTGATGCAGATGGTGTTGGTCTGCGCCGGCGGGTTGGCGGGCATGCCGGCGGGCATGTTCGCCATCTTCAGGTCGCTGACCTGCGTGCGGATCTCCCACTTGCCCGGTTGCAGCTTGGGCGTTTCCGCGCCCGCCCCGGTTTCGGACGACACCACTTGACCGGTCGCCGAATTGCTGGTCAGCGTGGTCGATCCGGTCTTCTGGTCGCCGCAGGCCGTCAGGGCCAGCGCACCCAGCGCTGCCAGGGGGATCAGCTTTTTCATGCAACGCTCTCCTGTTTTCGTTTCGGGGGTAACACTTTAGCCCCCTTCTGCGTTGCGCCCTGCATGAACGAAACCCTTCGTCCCGAACCCCGCCCGTCCCGCCGTACGCCGTGGAGCATCATCGGCATCGCCGCCGCCGGCTTCGTCCTGCTGCTACTGTTCTTCCTCGCCGATCAGGTAGTGCGGGGAAGCAGCTTCGCGTTCGACCGGCAGCTGCTGCTGGCGCTGCGGGGGACCGATGGCGCGCCGGTCGCGTCGGAGAAATTCACGTCGATGGTCCGCGACGTCACCGCGCTCGGCAGTACGACGGTGCTGACCATCGTCGTCGCCTTCGTCGCGCTGCTGCTGGCCAGTACCGGACGGTGGCGGACCGGGCTGCTGATCGCGGCGGCGTGCGCCAGTGGCAGCTGGGCCAATATGCTGTTCAAGCAGGCGGTGTCCCGCGCGCGTCCCGATCTGGTCCCGCACCTGATGGCGGAGACGTCGAACAGTTTCCCCAGCGGCCATGCCGCCAATTCGGCGATCGTGTACCTGACACTGGCGACGCTCGCCTGGCCGCTGTTGCGCCAGCGCGCCGCACGGGCGTTCGCGATGGCGGCCGCGGCATCGCTGGTCGTCGCGATCGGGGTCAGCCGGGTTTATCTGGGCGTGCACTGGCCGAGCGACGTGCTGGCCGGATGGCTGTTCGGGGCGCTGTGGGCGATCGGATGGTGGCGGATCGAACTGCGCGTGCTGGGCGGACGGTAACGACGGAAACCTTTGCGGCGGCGCGAGCGGCGGCGTAACGTTAGCGCAAACAATCAGCGATGGAGGGATGGATGAGCGCGAAATTCCGGGGCGTGGCGGCAACGTTGCTGCTGGTGGCGGGGGCGGCGCAGGCGCAGATCGCGCCGGTCGGCGGGGCGCCGAGCAGCTCGCCCAATTCCGAGGACACGACGCGCAGCGTCACCAGCGACCGCGACCAGCAATTCGCGCTCGACCGTATCCGCGACGAGGCAGGCACGACCGTCGACGCACGCGCGTCGCGGCGCAGCGCCAAGCGGATCGTCGCGGCCAAACCGTCCGACCTGGTCATCGGCGCATCGGTGTTCGACAAGACCGGCGTGCCGCTGGGCACGATCGAGGCGGTGAAGCCGGAGGGCGTGCAGCTGTTGTCGGGCAGCTCGCGGGCGATGGTCCCGGCGGATGTGTTCGGCACGATCCGGGGGCAGCTGGTGCTGAACGTGACCAAGGCCGAGTTCGCGCAGCAGACCGGGGCACGGTAATCGCAGCGGCAGGAGGCGATCGACAAGCGACCGATCATCTCGTCACCCCGGACTTGATCCGGCGTCCTGCTTTTGCGTCGGGCGACTAAGAAGCGGGACCCCGGGTCAAGCCCGGGGTGACGATGAGACGTTATCCTGTGAACCGCGAACCTTGCTTGAGCGGCTGAACGCGGATCTGCTGCGAGCCTCAGTGAAACGGAGTGATGATGTCCGCGCCGTGGCGGGTCGCCTTGTCATAGGCGACGTCGTGCTCGGCGATCGTGCGCACCGCCGCCATGCCGGCGTCCTTGATCCCGTCGCAGCCGGCGGCGTTGATCGCGTCGGCCACCTCGCCGCGATGGTCCCACGCATAGCGGACATGGCCTTCCTCATGCTTCAGCAGCGTGGCGAGGTAGCGGTCGAACTGCGCGCGGACCCTGGCCGGGACGTCGGAGTCGGCGAGGCGGGGAACGGTGACGACCGCTTCGAACCCGATATTGTCGAGCGTCGTGCTGCACGTGCCCGCCGCATCGCGCCGCCAGCGCCAGTTGATGTTCCAGCGGCTGAGCCCGTCGACGCGCTTGCCGTCGTTCGGATCGGTCGGGCGGGCAGCGTCGATCGATCGACGGATCGCGGCCACGCTGCGGCCGGTGACGGCATATTCCTCGACCCGGACATTGGCGATGCCGTCGAACGGGGTGGCGGAGCCTTGCAGCGTCAGCAGCGCGGCGAACAGGGCGGTGGCGGCGGGGGCGGTCGGCATGGGGCGGAGCGTAGCCGGGGCGCGGCGGAAGGCAATGGCGGAGTTAAGGGTGGGCAATGCGCAGTCGGTCCTGGGCATGGCCTCTGCGAACGTCGCTCGCCCAACTGCCACCGCTTCGTACCCCGGCCTTCGCCCGGGTACGGAACAGGCATTTGGGCAGAGGTCTTATCTGAGCCAAGTGAGCTTGGTCATGCCGCGGCAGAGAGCGTGGTCCCATCGGGTAGCCCATTCGGCACGTCGCGGTTCAACAGTTCGGGGCAGCCGTTGCAGTCCACCGCGCTACGGGGCGGGCGGCGAAGGCAAAACCATTGGAGTGGGCTCAGTCGCCCAGTTGCGCGAGCAACGTCTTCGCCGCCAGCGTCTCGGCCTCCTGCTTCGACGTGCCGGTGGCTTCGGCCGCCGCCAGCTTGCCGATGGTTACGCGCACGGTGAAGCGCGGCGCGTGGCCGGGGCCGCTCTTGTCGACGATCGCATATTCGGGCGGACGGCGATTGTTCGCGGCGGCCCATTCCTGCAGCGCCGATTTCGGGTGGCGCGGCACGCGCAGTTGCGCGTCGATCCGCGATCCCCATAGCGTGCGGACCAACGCGCGCGCGGCGTCATGGCCATGGTCGAGATAATAGGCGCCGATCAGCGCCTCCATCACATCGCCCAGCACATTGTCGCTGTCGCCGGCGCCGTCGTCGCGCGCCTGCTTGCCGAGCTTCAGATGCGGGACCACGCCGATGCCGCGCGCGATTTCCGCACAGACGGCACCGGTCACCAACGCGTTGAACCGCTTCGACAGCGCGCCTTCGCTCTCCGAGGGAAAGCGTTCGTAGAGCCATTCGGCGACGGCGAGCCCCAGCACGCGGTCGCCGAGAAATTCGAGCCGCTCATAGGTCGCGCGTGCCGTGCTGCCATGGGTCAGCGCGCGGGCGTAATCGTCGATGCGGGTCGGCGCACGGCCCAGCGCCTGGCCGACCCAGTCGTGCAGGGCGTCGCTCAGAAGCCTTCCCCGATCCGGTGCCACCGCGCGGCCGAGAACCACGTCCACGGCAGCAGCCATTCGGCCGAGCCATCGGTCGAGAAGAAGTTCACGACGGCCTTGCCCTCGATATTCTCCAGCGGGACGATGCCGATGCCGCCGCCTTCGCGTGCCGGGAAGCGGCTGTCGGCGCTGTCGTCGCGATTGTCGCCCATCAGGAACGCATGGCCGGCCGGCACGGTGAACACGCCGGTATCGTCCGCCTCGGTCGTGCCGAGGTCGAGGACGTTGTAGCTCTTGCCGTTCGGCAACGTCTCGCGGAACTGCGGATAGGCGCAGACCGGCTGTTCGGCGACGATCCGCTGGAAGGCATAGTCGCAATTGGTGTTGGGCGATACCGGCGCGACCCAGTCGGCGACGCGCTGCTTCGGGATCGCCTTGCCGTTCAGGAACAGCTGTCCGCCGCGCATCTGTACCGTGTCGCCGGGGATGCCGATCACGCGCTTGATATAGTCCTGCTTCGCGCTCGGCGGCGCCTTGAACACCACCACGTCGCCGCGCGCGGGCGTGCGCGGCAGGATGCGGCCGGGGATCAGCGGGATGCCCCAAGGCAGCGAATAGCGCGAATAGCCGTAGTTCCATTTGGTGATGAACAGATAGTCGCCGATCATCAATCGCGGCTGCATCGATCCCGACGGGATCGAGAAGGGCGAGAACAGGAACGAGCGGATGATGAACACCACGATGGCGAGCTTCAGCAGGAAGACCATCAGGTCCGCCCCTTCCGAACGCTTCGGCTTGGTGGCGGGCGCGGGCGGAGTCGGCGTGGGGGTAGCCGGGGCGGGGTCGAGAGCCATGGACCGTGCCATGCGTGGGGCGGGGCGGGGCGTCAAGTGGGTGGGGGTTTGTCGGGTGATCGGGCAGGAGCCGAGGGAGACCCCAGCTTTCGCTGGGGTGAGGTTTGGGGCAGGGCCGTTTCCCATTTACGTCACCCCAGCGCAGGCTGGGGTCTTTCTCGGCTCAAACGATGTCGTCGAACAAATCCCGCCATTCCGGGTTGGCGTCTGCGATCAACTGGTGCTTCCATTCGGCCCGCCACGCCTTGAGCGCCTTCTCCCGCCGGATAGCGCTTTCGATATCATCATGCTTTTCCGCGAGAACCAGCGTCCTGATACCGTACTTCCGGCAATAGGCAGACCCACTATCCCGCCTGTGCTGCCACACCCGCGCGGCAAGGTCGGCCGTCACCCCGACATAGGTCATGCCGAACCGGCGGTTCGCCATGATGTAGGTCCAGCCCCCGCGCATCGGGCAGGCGTATCGAGATGCTCAGGGAGATGCCAGCCTGCGCCGGCATGACGATAGAAGGGAGTGGACCTGCCCCCTTGGTCCGCTCTAGGGCGACGGCATCCTAACCGACGACATGACGAGGGACGATATGGCGATGCAGGACTGGTCCGCGATCGAGGGGCTTGGCAGCACGAAGCTCACCGAATTGTTCGCAAAGGATCCCGACCGGCTGGCCAAGCTGACCGTCGATGTCGGCGGGCTGCATTTCGATTTCGCCAAGACCCATCTGGACGATGCGGCGATCGACGCGTTCACCGGGCTGGCCGCGACGATGGAGCTGGCGGCGAAGCGCGACGCGCTGTTCGCCGGGCAGGTGGTGAATGTCACCGAAGGGCGCGCTGCGACCCATACCGCCGAGCGCGGCGAGGGTAACCCGGACGATGTCGCACAGGCGCGCGCGTTCCAGTCGCGGATGCGGCAGGTGATCGACGCGATCGAGGCGGATGCGTTCGGGCCGGTACGCCACATCCTGCATGTCGGCATCGGCGGGTCGGCGCTCGGCCCCGACCTGATCTTCGACGCGCTGGGGCGTGACGAGGACAAGTATGACGTGGCGATCGTGTCGAACGTCGACGGCGTGGCGATGGAAGAGGCGGTCAAGGGCTTCGACCCCGCCGCCACGCTGCTGGTCGTCGCGTCCAAGACCTTCACCACGACCGAGACGATGCTGAACGCGGAATCGGCGATGGCGTGGATGCGCGAGGGCGGGGTCGAGGACCCTTATGGCCGCGTGATCGCGCTGACCGCCTCGCCCGACCGCGCGGTGGAATGGGGCGTCGACGAAACCCGCGTGCTGCCGTTCGCCGAGTCGGTCGGCGGGCGCTATTCGCTGTGGTCGACGCTGGGGTTCCCGTTCGCGCTGGCGCTGGGGTTCCAGGCCTATGAGGAACTTCTGGAAGGCGCGGCCGAGATGGATCGGCATTTCCGCTTGAGCGAACCGGCGAAGAATGCGCCGGTGCTGGCGGCCTTTGCCGACCTTTATTATTCGCAGGTGAAGGGTTGCGAGACGCGGGCGACGTTTGCCTATGACGAGCGGTTGCGGTTGCTGCCGTCCTATCTCCAGCAGCTTGAGATGGAATCGAACGGCAAGTCGGTGACGGCGGCCGGCGAGCCGCTGGGGCGCAATTCGGCGGCGATCACCTGGGGCGGGGTCGGCACCGATGCCCAGCATGCGGTGTTCCAGCTGCTGCATCAGGGTACGCGCATCGTGCCGCTGGAATTCGTCGCGGTGGTCGAGGCGGGCGACACCCTCGACCCGGCGCATCACCGGCAGCTGCTGCTTAACGCCTTTGCGCAGGGGGCGGCGCTGATGGCGGGGAAGGCCAATGCCGATCCGGCGCGCGCCTATGCCGGCGACCGGCCGTCGTCGACGATCCTGCTGAAGGATTTGGACCCGCGCACGCTGGGGGCGCTGATCGCGTTCTATGAGGCGCGGACGTTCGTGAATGCCGCGTTGCTGGGCATCAACCCGTTCGACCAGTTCGGTGTCGAGCTGGGCAAGGAAATGGCGAAGGCAGCCGATCAGGGTGGTCAGACGTTCGATGCGTCGACCAACGACCTTCTGGCACGGGCAGGACTTGCATGAGCGATTACGACTACGACCTCTTCGTCATCGGCGCGGGATCGGGCGGCACCCGCGCCGCCCGCGTGTCGGCGGCGCATGGCGCGAAGGTGGCGGTGGCGGAGGAGTATCGCGTCGGCGGCACCTGCGTCATCCGCGGCTGCGTGCCGAAGAAGCTGCTGGTGTACGGCGCTCATTTCGCCGAGGATCTGCGCGATGCGAAGGCGTTCGGCTGGGACGTGCCGCCGCAATGCGACTTTTCCTGGCCGCGGCTGCGCGACAATGTGCTGAGCGAGGTCGACCGGATCAACGGCGCGTACACCAGCACGCTGGAGAATCACGGCGTCGACATCATTCACGAACGCGCGACCGTGACCGGTCCGCATTCGGTCAAGCTGGCGGGCGGGCGCGAGGTGACGGCCGAGCGCATCCTGATCGCGGTCGGGGCCAAGCCGGCGGTGCCGTCCTGTCCGGGGGCGGAGCATGGCATCACTTCGAACGAGGCGTTCCATCTGGATGCGATCCCGAAGCGGGTGCTGATCGCCGGCGCGGGCTATATCGCCAACGAGTTCGCGGGCGTGTTCCACCAGTTCGGCGCGCATGTCATCCTGATCAACCGCACCGACGTCATCCTGCGCGGCTATGACGAATCGATCCGCGACCGGCTGCTGCAGATTTCGATGACCAAGGGCATCGAGTTCCGCTTCCACGCCGAGTTCGAGGGGATCGAGAAGGGCGACGATGGCTGCCTGACCGTCAAGATGTCGGGGCATGAGCCGGTGACGGTCGACATGGTGATGTTCGCGACTGGGCGCGTGCCGAACACCGAGGGGCTGGGGCTGGAGAGCGCGGGCGTCGAGCTGGACGACAAGGGCGCGGTGAAGGTCGATGACAAGGCGCAATCGACCTGCCCGTCCATCTATGCGGTCGGCGACGTCACCAACCGGGTGCAGCTGACCCCGGTCGCGATCCGCGAAGGCCAGGCGTTCGCCGACCGCACCTATGGCGGCAAGGACGTGACGGTCGATTACGACTGTATCCCGAGCGCGGTGTTCAGCCATCCGCCGATGGCGGGCGTCGGCATGACCGAGGGCGAGGCGAAGACCACGCTGGGCTCGGTCAAGGTGTACCTGTCCGACTTCCGCCCGATGAAGAACGTGCTGGCCGGCCGCAACGAACGCGCGCTGTACAAGATGATCTGCGAGGAGACGACCGGGCGGATCGTGGGCCTGCACATGATCGGGCCGGACGCGCCGGAGATTTTGCAGGCGGCAGCGATCGCGGTGAAGGCCGGGCTGACCAAGGATCAGTTCGACCAGACGGTCGCGCTGCATCCGACCATGGCGGAAGAGCTGGTGCTGATGAAGTAGGGTGCTGGCCGCAAACGTCACCCCGGCGCAGGCTGGGTCTCCCGCGACGATACGCGCGCTCCCTTACCGGGAGATCCCAGCCTTCGCTGGGATGACGTTTCCCTTCTGGCCTCTTAGCCTTCCGCGAGAATCACATCCGCCTCGCTGGTCGCCGAACCCCCAACGCGCTCGCCGATGGTCGCGGTCACCGCGACGTTCATCGTCACATTGCCCAGCGTCCGCACGATATCCGGCATCGTCTCCACCGCGACCAGCAGCGCCAGCGGTTCGACCGGCACCCCCATCGCCACCGCGATCGGCGCGATCGAGGACACGAAGCTGATCTGCCCCGGCAGGCTGGCCGCGCCCATCGTCGTGATCGCGCCCGCCGCGATCCCCGCCGCGATCTGCCCCGCCCCCAGCGGCACGCCGAACACATGCGCGACATAGAGCGCGACGCCGAGGTTCATCGCCGGTCCCGTCGCACGGAACAGCGCCACCGCCATCGGCAGCACCACGCCCGACGTCGCCACCGGCACGCCGACATCGCCCGCCCCCTTCAGCATCGCCGGCAGCGAGGCGAGCGAGCTTTGCGTCGAGATCGCGACCGCCTGTGCCGGTGCCGTCGCCTTCAGGAAACGGCCGATCGGCACGCGTCCGCCGATCCGCGCCAGCGGGTAGGCGAGCAGCCAGACGCCCATCCCGACGCTCATCAGTACCAGCACATAATGGACCAGCGCGCCGAACGCCGCCGTGCCCGCCCGCGCGCCGACGACATAGCCTAGGGCGAACACGCCGATCGGCCCCAGCCACAGCACCCAGTTGATGACGATCAGCATCGTGTCGGCAATCGCCTGGAACAGCCGCACCAGCACCGAGCGATTGTCCTGCGGCAGGCGCGTCAGCGCAAAGCCGAAGACGAGCGTGAACAGGATCAGCGGCAGGAACTGGTCGTTCGCCGCCGCCGATACCGGATTGGTCGGCACGATCGCGACGAGGAAGTCGGTGAACGGCGGCACCTTCGCGGCCGGCGCAGCCGTGCCGAAGGTCGAGCGCAACGCTTCGGCGGCGGTTTGCCCCAGCGGGAACAGGTCGAGCAGCGTCAGCGTGAACAGCGCGCCCAGCGCCGACGACGTCCACAGGATGACGATGAACAGCAGCAGCGACCGGGTGGCGATCCGCCCGGCGCGCGCCGCCTCCGCCGTCTGGGCGATGCCGGTGATGAGCAGCGCGACGACCAGCGGCACGATGGTCATGCGCAGCGCGTTCAGCCACGCCGTACCGATCGGTTCGGCGATGGCGATGCCCGACAGGGCGGTGTCCGGCGACTGTCCCGCCAGGAAAACGCCCAGCGCCAGCCCCGCACCCAGTCCCGCCAATATTCGTGTCGCCTGCGACATGCTCGCCCTTTTGCAAAAGTGGCGGTAATACCCCGCCCAACCGAACGCTCAACCTGAAGGCGTATGTGACGATGGCAAGGAAATATTTCGGCACCGACGGGATTCGCGGGCTGACCAACACCAAGCCGATGACCGCCGAGATGGCGATGCGCATCGGCATGGCGGCAGGCGCGCACTTCCGCCGGGGCGATCACCGGCACCGCGTGGTGATCGGCAAGGACACGCGCCTGTCGGGCTATATGCTCGAAAATGCGATGGTCGCGGGGTTCACTTCGGTCGGCATGGACGTGGTGCTGGTCGGCCCGCTGCCGACCCCGGCGGTGGCGATGCTGACCCATTCGATGCGCGCCGATATGGGCGTGATGATCTCCGCCAGCCACAACCCGTATCAGGACAATGGCATCAAGCTGTTCGGCCCGGACGGCTACAAGCTGTCCGATGCCGACGAACTGGCGATCGAGGAACTGATCGACAGCGAGATCGAGCTGTCGGCGCCGGGTGATATCGGACGCGCCAACCGGATCGAGGACGCGCGCGGACGCTATATCCACTTCGCCAAGTCGACCTTTCCCGAAAACCTGCGATTGGACGGCATGAAGCTGGTCGTCGATTGCGCCAATGGCGCGGCGTACAATGTCGCCCCCTCGGCGCTATGGGAACTGGGCGCGGAGGTCATCGCGATCGGCGTGACCCCCAATGGCAAGAACATCAACGACCGCGTCGGATCGACCGCGCCGCAGACGCTGTCGGAAACGGTCGTCGCATCGGGCGCGCAGGTCGGCATCGCGCTGGACGGTGACGCCGACCGGCTGATCGTGGTCGACGAAGCGGGCAAGGTGATCGACGGCGATCAGCTGATGGCGACCATCGCCGCCAGCTGGGCGCGCGCCGGAAGGTTGAAGGGCGGCGGCCTCGTCGCCACCGTCATGTCGAACCTGGGGCTGGAGCGGCATCTGGCGGCGCAGGGGCTGGGACTGGTGCGCACCGCCGTCGGCGATCGCCACGTCCTCGAAAAGATGCGGACGTCGGGCTATAATGTCGGGGGGGAACAGTCGGGGCATATCATCCTGTCCGACTATGCGACGACCGGCGACGGGCTGGTCGCGGCATTGCAGGTGCTGGCGGAAATCCAGCGATCGGGCGCACCGGCCAGCGAAGTGCTGCACCGCTTCGACCCGCTGCCGCAGCTGCTCAAGAATGTGCGCTTCGCCGGGGGCAAGCCGCTCGACGATCCGCGGGTGAAGGATGTCGTTGCCGGCGTCGAGGCGGAACTGGCCGGGCGCGGACGGCTGGTGCTGCGCGCGTCGGGCACCGAACCGGTGATCCGGGTGATGGCGGAGGGCGAGGACGCCGCCCATGTCGAACAGGTGGTCGACCGCATCTGCGACGCGGTGCGGCAGGCGGCGGCCTGATGCTGGCAATGAAGCCGGCATGCGAGCGATGCGACGCGCCGCTGCCGGCGGCAGCGCATGGCGCGTTCATCTGCTCGCACGAATGCACCTTCTGCGCGGATTGTGCGGATGACCTCGATGAGGTGTGTCCGAACTGTCGCGGCGAGTTGGTGGATCGGCCGACGCGGCGCAAATAGATCCTCCCCGCTGCGCGGGGAGGGGGAGCGTCCGAAGGACGGTGGAGGGGGTTGGCCGCGCAACGCAACCGTTCCGTATGCCGACATCCCCCTCCACCAGCTTCGCTGGTCCCCCTCCCCGTACCGGGGAGGAGCTTGTCGCGTCCGCATCGCAAGGCTAACCCCACCCCATGACCACACCCCGTATCCTGATCGTCGCCGGTTCCGATTCCGGCGGGGGCGCCGGTATCCAGGCGGATATCAAGACCGCGACGATGCTGGGCGCGCACGCCATGACCGCGATCACCGCGATCACCGCGCAGAACACGCTGGGCGTCGATGCAGTGCATCCCATCCCGACCGACATGGTGATGGCGCAGATCGATGCGGTAGTGCGCGATATCGGCGTCGATGCGGTGAAGATCGGCATGATCGGATCGGCGCGCACGGCGCACGCGCTGGCCGACCGGCTGCGCGACCTGCCCGGCGTCCCGGTGGTGTTCGACCCGGTGATGATCTCGACCAGCGGTGCGCGGCTCGCCGACGAAGCGACGGTCGCCGCGTTCGAGCGGCTGATGGCGGTCGCGACGGTCGCGACGCCGAACCTGCCCGAACTGGAAGCCCTGGGCGGCGTGGACGACATGCTGTCGCATGGCTGTGCCGTCCTGCAAAAGGGCGGGCACGGCGAGGGCGAGGTACTGGTCGACCGGCTGCATCAACGCGGCAGCGGTGCCGCGCCGTTGGTCGAATGGTCGTCCCCGCGCATCGACGGGATGGCGACGCATGGCACCGGCTGTACCCTGTCGACCGCGATCGCGTGCGAGCTGGCGAAGGAATGGACGCTGGTCGAGGCGATCGGCCGCGCGCGCAGTTTCGTGCGGATCGCGATGCTGGGTGCCGACGAACTGGGGCGCGGCGCGGGACCGATGGCGCAGCAGGGGGTGCGACTCGACCTCAACCAGTCGCGCTGGTCGCCGATGCTGAACCAGGTGACGGTGCCGGCCAGCGACGTGCCGGCGAGCGAGCATTTCTACCGCCTGCTCGGCCTCAAGGCGATCGTGCGGTCCAGCCGCCGCTATGCCCGGTTCGAGACCGAGGGCGGGGCGACCTTCTCGATCGAGATGACCGAGGAGCGCAAGGTGCCGGCGGTGTATTTCGAAGTCGGCGACCTGAACGTCGTGGTCCACTATCTGAAAGGGCAGGGGTTGTCGTTCGCGCAGGAGCCGATCGACCGGCCCTGGGGCTGGCGCGAGGCGCGGCTGTTCGATCCGGCGGGCAACGAGGTTTGCCTGTACCAGGCGGGCGAGATGCGGCGGTTTCCGCCATGGCGCATCGCCGATGCCTGACTGGACGCACGAGGCGCGCCATGTCGGGCCGGTGGCGGGGGTGGACGAAGCGGGGCGCGGGCCGCTGGCCGGGCCGGTGGTCGCCGCCGCCGTCATCCTCGACCGCGATTGCGTGCCGGACGGGCTGAACGATTCCAAACAGTTGAGCGCGAAGCGGCGGGCGGACCTCCACGCCCGGCTGCTGGAATGCGCGACGGTCGGCGTCGGGATCGCCAGCGTCGAGGAGATCGACCGGCTCAACATCCTGTGGGCGACGATGCTGGCGATGGAACGCGCGGTCGACGCATTGGGGATGGCGTGCGGTATGGTGCTGGTCGACGGCAATCGCTGTCCGAACTGGGGCCATCCGAGCATCGCGGTGGTCGGCGGCGACGCGATCAGCCTGTCGATCGCCGCCGCCTCGATCGTCGCGAAACAGACCCGCGACGCGATGATGGTCGAAGCGGATGCCCGGCATCCCGGCTATGGCTGGGCATCGAACAAGGGATACGGCGCGAAGGTGCATCTGGAGGCGCTTCGGACGCTGGGTCCGACGCCGCTGCACCGCAGAAGTTTCGCACCGGTCGCGCAGGCGTGTCTGACGCTTTGACCTGCGCGGTTTTGCGACGAACCGAGTGATACCAGATATGGAGTCTGATCCGCGTCCTCAGCCTCAAGATATGCCCCGCAGCGACTCGATTCGTCGCCGCAACGAATCTCCATCAACGCAAGAGTCAAGCATTACCTCTTGACCGCGACTCGTGGATTCCGCGAGATGGCGGCAATGCAAGGGGAATGACGACGATGGTGGCAGTGAAAACCCGGAAGAAGAAGGTCGCGACGACGGTCGCGCTGCCGCTCGACCGGATCCTGATGGACGATTGCATCGAGGCGATGCGCTCGCTGCCCGCCAAGTCGATCGACTGCATCTTCGCCGATCCGCCCTACAACCTGCAGCTGGGCGGCGACCTCCTGCGCCCCGATGGCAGTCAGGTCGATGCGGTCGATGACGATTGGGACAAGTTCGACAGCTTCGCCGCGTACGACAAGTTCACTCGCGACTGGTTGGCCGAGGCACGCCGCATCCTGAAACCCGACGGCACGATCTGGGTCATCGGCAGCTACCACAATATCTATCGGGTCGGGTCGATCGTGCAGGACCAGGGCTTCTGGATCCTGAACGACATCGTGTGGCGCAAGTCGAACCCGATGCCCAATTTCAAGGGCACGCGCTTCACCAACGCGCACGAGACGATGATCTGGGCATCGATGGGCGAGAAGGCGCGCTACACCTTCAACTATCGCCAGATGAAGACGCTGAACGACGAATTGCAGATGCGTTCGGACTGGGAATTCCCGATCTGCGGCGGGCCGGAGCGGCTGCGCAAGGACGGGACCAAGGTCCATCCGACTCAGAAGCCCGAGGCGCTGCTGTACCGCGTGCTGCTGGCGTCGACCAAGCCGGGCGATGTGGTACTCGACCCGTTCTTCGGCACCGGAACCACCGGCGCGGTCGCCAAGCGGCTGGGGCGGCACTTCATCGGGATCGAACGCGACGCGACCTATGTCGAGGCGGCGACCGCGCGGATCGAGGCGGCGCTGCCGCTCGATGAATCGGCGATCCGCGCGATGCGTGCGCCCTCCAAACCGCCGCGCGTGGCGTTCGGCGTGTTGGTCGAAAACGGCCTGTTGCCGCCAGGGTCGGTGGTGGTCGACAGCAAGCGCCGCTTCCGCGCGACCGTGCTGGCCGACGGGTCGCTGCTGTCCGACTGCGGGGCGGCCGGATCGATCCACAAGCTCGGCTCGACGTTGCAGAACGCGCCGTCGTGCAATGGCTGGACCTTCTGGCACACCGAAGGGTCGAAGGGGCTGGTCGCGGTCGATGCACTGCGCCAGCAATGGCTGCTCGCGACGCAACCCTGATGTATCTGCGCCCGGTCCGCTTCGTCGACACGCCGGTCGGGCTGCCCGATGGCGGCGCGTTGCGGCTGGCCGGGGGGATGCTGTGGTTCGCGGCCTATGAGGTGACCGACCGGGCGGGATTGCGGATGACCGTGCCGGTCGAGCGGTTTGACGATTGGGTCGCGACGTCGCCGCCGGACCGGGCGGATCGTGCGCGCCAGCTGCATCGCCGGATCACCGCGCCGCGTCCGTCGTTGACGGTCGGCGAGCGGGTGCTGCGGTTCGACCAGCCGCAGGTCATGGCGATCCTGAATGTCACGCCGGACAGCTTTTCGGACGGCGGGGCGCATGTCGGCGATCCGGCAGGCGCGGCGGCGGCCGGGGTCGCTATGGCGGCGGCGGGCGCGGCTCTGATCGATCTGGGCGGGGAATCCACGAGGCCGGGTGCCGCGACCGTGTGGGAAGGCGACGAGATCGCCCGCGTCGTGCCGGTCGCCGAGCGGCTGGCGGCGGCGGGGGTCGCGGTCTCGGTCGACACGCGCAAGGCGGCGGTGATGGAGGCGGCGCTGGCGGCGGGGGCGCATGTCGTCAACGATGTGGCTGCGCTGGCCTATGATCCCCGCGCGCTGGGCGTCGTCGCCGCGAGCGGGTGTCCGGTGGTGCTGATGCACTCGCCCGCCCCGGCGCAGGGGCCGCATGCCGGGGACGGCTATGGCGACCCGCTGCTCGATGTGTTCGACTGGCTGGAGGCGCGGGTCGAGACAGTGGTTGCCGGCGGGGTCGACCGGGCGAAGATCGTCGTCGATCCTGGCATCGGGTTTGGGAAGGCGCTGTCGGACAATCTGGCGCTAGTGAACGGGCTGGCGCTGTTCCACGGCTTAGGCTGCCCGGTGTCGCTGGGGGCCAGCCGCAAGCGGATCATCGGCGCGCTGTCGAACGAGGCGCCGGCGGACCAGCGACTGGGCGGGTCGGTCGCGCTGGCGCTGGCCGGCGTCGATCGCGGGGCGCAGATCGTGCGGGTGCATGACGTCGCGGAGACGGTGCAGGCGATCCGGGTGTGGCGCGGCCTGCGCGATGCGGCGCTGGTGGCGCGGTAGCCTTCCCGGTCGTTGCACAACGGCCAAGCCGGTGGATCAACTGTCCCTCCGTCCGCTATAGCCGGCCCCATGGTTCGCGTACTCCTGTTGCTCGCCGCGCTGTCGGCATTGTTTGCCGATCCGGCCCGTGCCCAGCAGAACGGGTTCGACCTCGACGGGCCGGAGGTCGCGGTCAGCGTCACGCGGGGGGCGGTCGAACTGCCGGTCGCGGCGGTGCCGGCGCTCAGGGGCGGGGACAGGCTGACCGCGCGGGCGCTGCTGCCGGCGGACCAGTCGGCACGCTATCTGCTGGTCGTCGCGTTCCTGCGCGGCGCGACCAATCCGCCGCCCAAGGACTGGTTCTTTTCGGTCGAGACGTGGAAACCGAAAAAGGATGTGCTGACCGTCACCGTGCCGGAGGGCGCGGAGCAGGCGATGCTGTTCCTGGCACCCGAAGCAGGCGGCGGGTTTTCAGCGGTGCGCGGCGCGGTGCGGGGGCGGCCCGGCGTCTTCGTGCGCGCGGCGCAGGACCTGTATCAGGCATCGCTCGACCGGCAGCGGCTGGACGCATTCGTCGGTGCCATCGGACGGATCGGCGATGCCGCGCCCGAACGGCTGGCGAGCGCCGCCCCGGTACTGGCCGATGCGCTGCGCATCAAGCTGAACGCCGATTGCCTGCTGAAACAGCGGGCGTTGCAGGCGGCGTGCCTGACTCAGCAGCGCGACGCGCTGGTGTTGCAGGCGCAGCGCGGCGCGACACTGACCGAGACGCTGACCGGAGCACCGGTCGACCTGGCCTATCGCGTGGCCGCGACGCGCGAGGGCGGGGCGGGCTATTACAGCCCCTATATCGGCCTAGCGCGCGATCTGGCCCGGCTGTTCGGGGCGTTTCGCAGCGCGCAATATCAATATCTGCCGGCATTGGCGCTGGGGCAGGGCGATGCGATCCACCTGCAGCTGAACAGCGCCCCGTCGTTCCAGAATCCGCGATCGGTGCTGGTCGCGCCGCTGCCCCCGATCGGCGACGCGCCACCGCCCTTGTGGCGATCGGGAGCGCAAGGGGCGCTGTGCCTTGCCCGGCCGGACCTCGTGCTGCCGCTGGACGATGCCGCGCTGCTGTTCGCGACCGATTACGCCCGCGACCTGACGCTGAAGGTGACGGCGGCGGACGGCAAGGTGTCGCTGCTGAAGCTGACGCCCGATGCCGAGCGCGGCGGGCTGGTGCTGGCGGGCGGGGCGTCGGTCGCCGGGCCGATCACCGATGCGGTGGTACAGGGCAGCTGGGGCTTCGACCGGTTCAGCGGGCCCCGCGTGCCGGCGCAGATCGACGGGCCGGGCGCATGGACGCCGCAACCCGATGCCAATGTGATCGTCGGGCGCGATCATCCGCTGGTGTTGCGCGGCGGTGCCTCGGCCTGCGTGTCCGGGCTGACGCTGCGCGATGCCGGGGGGCTCAGCCGATCGCTGACGTGGAAGGCGGCGGCGCCGGATGCGATCGAGACGACGTTGCCGCTCAGCAAGACCCGGCCGGGGCCGTTGACGCTCACTGTCGTGCGGCACGGGGCGGTCGCGCCGGACCAGATTGCACTGACCGGTCGGGCGGAGCCGAGCCGGCTGGACCGGTTCACCCTCCATCGCGGCGACAAGGAAGGGGTGTTGGAGGGTGCGCGGCTGGATCAGGTGGCAGGCCTGACGCTGGGCGGCGTGTGCTTCACGGCCGGCGCGTTGACCCGGGTCGGTGAGGGGGACCGGTTGGTGCTGGTGGCCGAACAACCGCTGGGCGATGCGACCGATACGAGTGCCAGCGTGCAGCTGCGCGACGGGCGCAGCGCCACGGTCGCCGCGACCGTGGCGCCGTCGCGTCCCGCCGTGCAACTGCTCGACCGGCGAGTGGCGTTCGATTCGCCCGCGGGCGCACGGCCGATCGACTTGCCGGCCGGGCTGGTCCCGACGACCGCGACTCTTACCTTTTCGGCAAGGATCGCTGGAGGTCTGGGCGGACCGGACGACGGCATCGAGATCGCGGCGGGCGACGTGAGCCGGCGGCTGACGATCGCGTCGGGCGCCGTGCAGCGGATCGGCGATGACGTGGTGGTCGCGACCATCGCCCCGCAGGCGGCGTTCGGCCCGGCGGTGTCGGGTCCGATCCGGGTCCGGGTATGGCGCGGCGGTACGGCGGGCGATTGGCAGGCGGTGGCGACACTGGTCCGGCTGCCGGTGGTGACCGGTATCGAGTGCCGCGAGAGCTGCACGGTGAGCGGGCGCGACCTGTTCCTGGTCGCTGCGATCGGGACGACCCCCGACATGGCCGGGGCGGTGACGCTGCCCGGTGGGTTCGTCGGAACGAGCGTTACCGTACCGCGTGGCGGCGATGGTGCTATCTATCTGAAACTCCACGACGCCGCCGACGCGGTGTTGCGGGTGCGCTAGTCCGCCGGGGCTTGTGAAAACGGCCAAAAGCAATATGTACCGGTCGTTATGGAAAATGTGATCACCGCTGCACCCAAGGGGCGGCCACGCGAATTCTGTGTCGATCAGGCATTGGCGGCGGCGCTCGGCGTCTTCTGGTCCAAGGGCTATGAAGGCGCGTCGATGGCCGACCTGACCGAGGCGATGGGAATCACCAAGCCCAGCCTCTATGCCGCGTTCGGCAACAAGGAGGCGTTGTTCCACAAGGCGCTCGACCTCTACGAGGCCGAGAAGTTGGAATATATGCGCAAGGCGCTGGAACAGCCGACCGCGCGCGCGGTGGTCGAGCATCTGCTGCGCGGC
Organism: Sphingomonas hankookensis; assembly: GCF_001619955.1. GTDB lineage: Bacteria > Pseudomonadota > Alphaproteobacteria > Sphingomonadales > Sphingomonadaceae > Sphingomonas > Sphingomonas hankookensis_A. The sequence continues at coordinate 111,258 of NZ_LQQO01000001.1, forward strand.
GCGATCGATGCGCAGATGAGCAGCTGCGATCCCAAGGGGTGCCTGGGCGTCATCAGCATGAGCGCGTGCGGGGCCGAGGCCGAATCGATCAAGGCCGATGTAATGCAGCGTCGCGCGTCGTCGCAGGCGGCGCTGGTCGAACGGTTCGAACAGGCGAAGCGTGAGGGCGACCTGCCCGAGGATGTCGATATCGCCGGGCTGACCGGGTATCTCTTCGCCATCTTTCAGGGGATGGCGGTGCAGGCCGGTTCGGGCGCGACGCGTGCCGATCTGGAACGGGTCGTGGCGACCAGTCTGATGATGTGGCCGGGGCGTTAGCGTTCGATCCGGCATAGCTGGATCGACGCGGCGCCGTGCCTTTACGCGACCGGATCAGGACCTAAATATTATACTACCGAGCGGTACAGAAAGTCGTTGACGAGTCGGCCGGCCGTTAATATACCAGTCAGTATAGAAGGGGCGGCCGACTCGGCATTGCCCGGCTTTCGCAAGGATGCCGCTATGACCGAACCTGTTTTCCGCGCGCCGTCCCCGTAACCGGACGGCACGCCCAACCGCTTAGCTTCATCGACAGACCGTTTTCCGTCCTGACCATCGTGTCCGGGCGATCGATGGTCGGCGTCATCATCACAGCGCCACGGACCCAACGGGGGCGGGCGGCGGCATCATCGTGCCGCCGGTCGGAGGGCGCTGGCCATTTCGGGAGGATATCCATGGCCTATCTGCATTTTTCCGGCGATCCGGTTCTCGCGCCCTATACCGATGCCACGGTCGTGGCACCGGCGCGGGAGCGCAAGGCGTCGGCGACCGGGCTGACCGCGCTCGAATGGTCGGTCGTGGCGCTGGCGCAGCATGATCGCCTTTCCTCGCTGCGCGAGCCGTCGGCGCTGTCGATCGCGCTGGGCAAGGTGTTCGGGCGGGGCGGGCGGTCGCCGACGCTGGCCGATCCGAAGCTGGAGGCATTGCGGCGCATGGCGGTGCTCAGCTGGCATCGCGGCTTCGCGGTCCCGGCCGAGGAGCTGACGGCGTTCCTGCGCGCAGGGTTCACCACCGATCAGTATGAAACCATGCTCGCCAGCATCGGTGCGGCGCGCAGCCGCGACGAACGCGCCGCGCGCGACAAATGGGCGGTGTCGGGGCTGTAATCGTCAGTGGCGGCGTCCGACACCCTTCCGGACGCCGCTTCGGTCGCCTATGCCACGACCATGCGTGCGATCCGTAATATCGTGGTCCTGACCGGAGCCGGCGTATCGGCGGAATCGGGCATCGCCACCTTTCGCGGCCCCGGCGGGTTGTGGGAAGGGCACCGGGTCGAGGATGTGTGCACGCCACCGGCGCTGCGGGCCGATCCGGCGCTGGTCCATCGCTTCTACGACCTCAGGCGCGCGGCGCTGGCGACGGTGGAGCCCAATGCGGCGCATCATGCGCTGGCGGCGCTCGACCGTGCATGGGCCGACGAGCTGCTGATCGTCACGCAGAATGTCGACGATCTGCACGAACGGGCGGGGACGGAGCGGCTGCTGCACATGCACGGCGCGCTCAGGTCCGCATTGTGCGCGCAGTGCGGCGCGCGCCAGGAATGGAGCGGGCCGCTGCCGCCGGGCAGCCGCTGCGGCACGTGCGATGCACCGGCGCTGCGGCCCGACATCGTGTTCTTCGGCGAAATCCCCTATGCGATGGACCGGATCGTCGAGGCGATCGGCGCGTGCGACCTGTTCGTGTCGATCGGCACGTCGGGCGCGGTCTATCCCGCCGCCGGCTTCGTCGAATGGGCGAACGATCGCGGCGCGGCGACGCTCGAACTCAATCTGGAGCGATCGGCCGGGTCGGACCGGTTCGACGACAGCCGGCTCGGCCCGGCGGGCGAGCTGGTGCCCGCCTGGGTCGCCGAACTGCTATCGTCACAATAGCCGGTCGAGCGTGATCGGCAGGTCGCGGACGCGGGTGCCGGTCGCGTTGTAGACCGCGTTGGCGACCGCCGCCGCGACGCCGGTAATGCCGATCTCGCCGATGCCATGCGCACCCATCGGTGCGTGCGGATCGGGAATGTCGGTCCAGATCACGTCGATCTCCGGCACGTCGAGATGCACGGGGACGTGATATTCGGCCAAGCTGGGGTTCATGATCCGGCCGTTGCGTTCGTCGAAGTGCGTTTCCTCCATCAACGCCATGCCCAGCCCCATGACGATGCCGCCCCTGAACTGGCTGGCGGCGGTGCGGGGGTTGAGGATGCGGCCGCAGTCGAACGAGCCGAGGAAGCGGCGGATACGGATCTCGCCGGTGACGCGGTTGACGCCGACTTCGCAGAACAGGGCGCTGTGCGAATGCATCGACCAGTGCATGAATTCGAACGGCATCGATCCGGCCTTGGTCACGCTGACGCTATCACGCTGCGCTCGGGCGAGGATCGAGGCGTAGCGTTCGCGCCGGGTCGGGTCATCCAGCTTCGCAAGCGCGCCGCCGTCGCTGCCGACCTCGTCCGCCGACAGGCCGGCCAGCGGGGAGTCGTTGCCGGCCAGCTTCAGCAGGGTCGTCACCAGTTCGGCATGCGCCGACATGACCGCCGCGCCGATCGCGGCGGTCTGTTGCGAACCGCCGGCCATGATCGCGCCGGGAATGTCGCTGTCGCCATAGCCAACCTCGACATGATCCAGCGGAAGGCCGAGGCGTTCGGCGGCGACGATCGCGGTTGTGGTCGCGGTGCCCATGCCCATTTCGGCGGCGGCGACCTCTACCTTCGCATAGATCTCATCGCCTGCGCGGCGCAGCGTGATGCGCGCCTTGGCCCCGGGCATGCGGTAATAGGGATAGGTGCCGGTCGCGCAACCCATGCCGATCTGCCATTCGCCCTCGCTCCGGGCGCCGGGGGCGGCGGGGCGGGCGTCCCAGCCGAAGCGCTGCGCCCCGTCACGCCAGGCCTGTACGATATGGCGCGAGGAGAAGGGCAGGCCGCTGGTCGGGTCCTTGTCCGGCTCGTTGCGGATGCGCAGTTCGACCGGATCGATGCCCAGGTCGACCGCCAGCTCGTCGATCGCCGATTCCAGCGCGAACGTGCCGACCGCCTCGCCCGGCGCGCGCATGAAGGTGTTGGCGATCATGTTCATCCGCGCCACGTCGACCTGCAGCAGCAGGTTCGGCACGGCATAGGCGCTGCGGGTGCCGAGGATGAACGGTTCGGGCATGGCGTTGTGCGGCGTCATCACCGACAGGCCGGTATGGACCAGCGCCTCGAACCGGCCGTCCGCGCTCGCGCCGATCGCCACCCGTTGTTCGGTCAGCGTGCGTCCGCCGACGGTGCGGTACATCCCCTCGCGCGACAGGGCGATGCGGACCGGCCGACCGGACAGGCGTGCGGCGGCGGCGGCGATCACCTGATGATCCCACAGCCCCTTGCAGCCGAAACCGCCCCCGACATAGGGCGAGGTCAGGCGGACCTGGTCGGGCTTCAATCCGAAGACGTCGGCCATGGTCTGCGCCTGCTGCGTCACCATCTGGCTGGCGTCGCGAATGATCAGACGGTCGCCGTCCCATTTCAGCGTCGCGGCATGGGGTTCGATCGGGTTGTGGTTGTGGCGCGGCGTGCGATAGCGCTGGTCGACCCGGTGCGCCGCCTTTGCCAGCGCCCCCTCCGCATCGCCGATCGCGTTGCGCAGCGGCTGGCCCATGAACAGCGCCTGTTCGGTGCCGTTCGCCTTTGCCGTGGCAAGGTCGGTGGTCGACGGCGCTGCGGCATAGGTCACGTCGAGCAGCGCGACGGCGTGATCCGCCTGTTGCTGCGTTTCGGCCAGGACGCAGGCGACCGGCTGCCCGTTCCAGTGGATGCGGTCGTCCTGGAAGATGGCGAGGTCGTGGGGACCGACGGCGCTCGGCGAACTGCCGAACATCGGCGCCTTGGCCATGTGCGGGGCGTTGCGATGGGTCATCACCAGCAAGACGCCCGGCGCCGCCTCCGCCGCCTGCGTATCGATCGCCGCGATCCGTCCGCGCGCGATCGTCGAATAGGCAAGCGCGGCATAGACCATGCCATCGAAGCGGTGCTCCGCCGCGAAGGCCGCGCCGCCGGTCACCTTCAGATTGCCGTCGAGGCGCGAGACGGGCTTGCCGATCAAACCGTGCTTGCGCGCGATCAGCGGGTCGGGGGTGCCACCGGGCATCCAGCGGTCGGGGGCGAGCGGCACGACCTTTTGCAGCGTACCCATCACCAGCCCCTGCATCTTCTGCTTGGCGGAATCGACAATGCTCATGCCGCTTCTCCCTTGGTCAGCGCGCCCAGCACGGCGGCCATCGTCCGGCCGGCCAGTGCCGGTTTGAAGCCGTTGTCCCGCAGCGGCTGTGCATCGGCAAATTCGGCGGCGGCGGCGTCGAGGAACGCCTGATGACCGGCCGGGCGCCCGCGCAGCATCGTCTCAGCGGTCGAGGCGCGCCACGGTTTGTGCGCGACGCCGCCGAACGCGATGCGCAGGTCGGCGATGCGGTCGCCGTCCATCTCGACTGCCGCCGCGACCGAGACGAGCGCGAAGGCATAGCTCGAACGGTCGCGGACCTTGCGATAGGTCGAATTCGCACCGAAGCGCAGCGGCGGCAGCTCGATCGCGGTGACGAGGTCGCCGGGCTCCAGCACCGTATCCCGATCCGGCCGGTCGCCGGGCAGGCGGTGCAACTCGGCAAGTGGCAACGTCCGCGATCCCGTCGCGCCGTCGACATGGACGATGGCGTCCAGCGCGGTCAGCGCGACGCACATGTCGGACGGGTGCGTCGCGACACAGGCGTCGGACGCCCCCAGCACGGCATGGATGCGGTTGAACCCGCCCAGCGCGTCGCAACCGGTGCCGGGCGCACGCTTGTTACAGCGCGACCCTTCGGCATCGTAGAAATAGGTGCAGCGCGTCCGCTGGAGCAGGTTGCCGCCGACCGTCGCCATGTTGCGGATCTGCGCCGACGCCCCGGCCAAGATCGCGCGGGTCAGCATCGGGTAGCGGCGGCGCACCAGCCGATGTTCGGCGAGCGCGGTGTTGCGCGTGGCGGCTCCGATCATCAACCCGCCCTCGGCGGTTTCGTCGATCGCGGCGGGCAGGGCGCTGACATCGACCAGCATCGACGGTTCGGCCAGCCGCTCGCGCATCAGGTCGACGAGATTGGTGCCGCCGCCGAGATAGGCGGCACCGTTCGCGCCGCCCATCCGCTGCGCCTCGGCACGATCGGTGGCGCGGGCATAGGTGAACGGGGTCATGCCGCGACCTCCGCCGCGACGGTCGCGCGAATGGCATCGATGATCCCGTTATGCGCGCCGCAGCGGCAGAGATTGCCGCTCATCCGCTCGCGGATCTCCTCGCCGGTAAGCGTGACCGTCGCCGACAGGTCGTCGGTCACCACGCTCGGCACCCCGCGCCGTGCCTCCGCCGCCATGCCGATCGCCGAACAGATCTGCCCCGGCGTGCAATAGCCGCACTGGAAGCCGTCATGGTCGATGAACGCCTGTTGCAGCGGGTGGAGCGCGTCGCCGTCCGCGACCCCTTCGATCGTTGTGATCTGCCGCCCGGCATATTGCACCGCCAGCGCGAGGCACGACAGGATGCGTTCGCCATCGACCAGCACGGTGCAGGCTCCGCATGCGCCCTGGTTGCAGCCCATCTTGGTGCCGGTCAGGTGCAGCCCCTCGCGCAGATGTTCCAGCAGCGAGACGCGGGGATCGGCGGGGAGCGCCACTTCCTTTCCATTGACGATCAACGACATGGCAAGTCTCCGATTCCGAAGCTGACGCGCAGGAGCAGAACAGGTTGCGGGCCTGCCGTCGAGCAGTTTCGGTCGAACGGTACGGACGCTGCGGTAGCCGGCGGGCCTGCGCGAAACTCGCTCGCGCAGACCGGCTGTCCGCAATCAGCTACCCGGTCGCGCAAAGCTATCACGATGATCGCGAACGAAGTCCGCGAAGCTGTGTGGTGCCTGTCCGGTAAGGCGTTCGATCTCGAACGTCGGGTCGATGTCGTGATGCCCGGCGACGACGTCGGCGAACTGCACCACCAGTCCCTTCGCCATCCAGCGCGAATTGCCGGTCAGGCGGAGGAGCGCGCGAAATAGCGGGGTCGGCAGGTCGAGATAACGGACCTTGTGGCCGACCGCCGCCGACAGGCGCTTCGCGGCCTCCTTCATGTCGAGCGTTTCCGGCCCGGTCAGAAAATAGGTCGCGCTGTCATGGCCATCCTGCATCAGGACCGTCGCGGCGACGCGGGCGACGTCGCGCGTATCGATCCAGGAAACCGATCCCGTGCCGGTCACCTGCGGCAGGAAGCCCCGGGCGATCGGGTCCTTGAACCACAGGAAATTCTGCATGAAGGCGGTGGGCTTCAGGATCGTCCAGCCGATGCCTGCCGCGCGCAGATGATGATCAATCAGCGCATGCGTCCGCGCCCACGGCACCGGCGATCGCACATTCCCGTCCGATGCGGAAATCTTGACGATCCGGCCGATCCCCGCGCGTTTGGCCGCGTCGATCGCTGCGGTTTCCTGCGCGAACTGGTTCGGGGTGGGCGGCGTAATCAGGAACATCGTGTCGCAACCCTGCATCGCGCCCGCCAGCGTCTCCGGCCGATCGAAGTCGCCGAGGACGCCGTCGATGCCCTGCCTGGCGAACGCGTCGACCTGTTCCTGCTTGCGCGCCATGGCGCGGAACGGCGTTCCTGCGGCCTTGAGCAGCCGGCACACTTCGCCACCGATGCCGCCGGTGGCTCCGGAGATCAGAATCATGGGGGAGGGTCCTTCGACGTTGAGGAACTAGAGAGCGTCGGACGGGTCGAGCCGCTCCGAAATCACCGCGATCATGGCGTGGAGCGTCGCGATCGCCTCGCGGATGCGCGGCACGCCGATCCGATCGACGATCGCTTCGTCCAGCGGTGCGACGGCCTGCTCGGCGCCGATCAGCGTCGTCGATCCGGCGGGCGTCAGCACGACCAGCTTGGCCCGGCGGTGATGCGGGTTGGGATAGAAGGCGACCAGCCCCCGTTCGGCCAGCAGATCGGCGATGCGCTGCACCGCCTGCCGGGTCAGCCCCATGGCGCGGGCGATCGACGCCACGGTATGCGGGGCGGGCGAATAGTGCAGGGCGGCCAGCACCTGCCACCACGCGCTGGTCAACCCGAGCGCGGCGACCAGATCGTTACCCGCACTGACCAGCCGCCCATTGGCGCCGAAGACCGACAGCGCGAGTTCGCGGACATCGGGGTGAAGATCGGACATAGCCGCTGTACTCAAGTTGACAATATGTTGTCATAATCAGGATGGGCCGGGTTGGTTCCATAGCCAAGTGGCTACCCTGCAGTCCTTTGGGTTCAGAAGGGCGAGGCGACGGTGCCGGCCCCGGTCAATAGGCCCATTCGGGATCGGTGGTGAACACGATCGTCAGCCACCGGTCGGGGCTATCCTTGCCCAACGCATCGCCAATGGCGTCGCGCAGCAGGTCCCATTCCTCCAGCCGGCGGGCCGGCCAATGTTCGGGAACGATGAAGGCAAGCTCGATCTGGATGCCCCGGCCGACCCGGGCGACGAACGCGCGGTGGCCGACGAAACCGTGCTGCTCGACCACCTTGCCGGCAACTTCCTCAACCTGAGTCCACAGGTCGCGGGGCGTCACCAGCAGGATTTCGGACAGCGCCTTGCGCACGGTCGCGAACGGCCCGGGGATGATGACGACGCAGACGAGGATCAACGCGATCGGATCGACATAGGGCGCGATCCAGCCATATGGCCCGCCCTGTACGGCAAAGCCGATGATGAATGACAGGAACAGCGCACCGCTCAGCGCCGATGTCATCGCCCATGCCCGCGCATCGAGCGCGACGAAGGCCGATCCGATCGAACGGTTGGCGCGCCGGACGAGTACGGCCATGCCCATATCGACCAGCAGGCTGGCGCCGGTAAAGGCCATTACCGGCCCGAAGGCGAGCGCATGGCCGCCGGAAAGGATCGCGCCGACGGCGTTGATGATCGCATAGACGCTCGCACCGATCAGCAGGGTGCCGTTGACCCCCAGCACGAGCGGTTCGAGGTGCCAGAACCCCATGGTGAAGCGCCGGCTGTAGATGCCGCCCGCCGCGTCGGCGGTATTGGAGGCGGCGATCAACCGGGCGACGAGCAATGCCATCCCGGTCATCGCCGCGTCGATCAAGCCATAGACCCCGTCGAACACGATAGCCGACGACCCGACCACGATGCCAATACCGGCGCCGGCCATCGCCAACACGATGGTAACGACGACGGACAGGCGCAGTATACCTTGTTCGGTCTTCATGCCGCACCTGTGCCTCATTTCGAGGGCCGCTGTCATCGCCATTCCCGCAAAACCCGGGACTAGCGGTTTCGCTAGTGGAACGCCCGGCGACGAGGCGGAGCAGCAATGGCGTCCGAAGCAGGATCGGCGCCTTTGCGGATCGTTGGAGGCGGTGTCGTCACGCGATGGCCGGAGGTAGCCGGTCGGACGCATTCAAATCCGGGCAAATGTCCTAAAGCAACCCGCTCATGCACCGGGGGTAGCGTTCGCAGCGACGCGCAAATCATAAGGGAAAAGGTTGCCGCACCTTCCGCGAAATATCGCTGGAATGGTGACCCCTACGGGAATCGAACCCGTGTTTCAGCCGTGAAAGGGCCGCGTCCTAACCGCTAGACGAAGGGGCCGTGAAGGCGTGAGCGGGCTGTTAGGGGAGGGATTTGGATTGGTCAACAGACTTTTGCATTTTTCTCAATCCGCCCAGGCCATGTCGTCGATGTGCAGTTCGGCGGCGGGGCGGCTGCCCCAGTCGTCGAGCTTTGCCCGGCCCGCCAGCCATAGCTTGCGGTGCGGTGGGGCGCCCAATAGTGCCATGCCGAGCTCGGTTTCGGCCTGGCGGAACGCCACGCCCTTGAACCGGCGGCCGTCGTCGCCGGTCAGGATCGCGCGGACATGGCCGTTGCCGACGACATCGGCCTTCACGATCCGCACGGGTCCTGCCGCCACGCGCGGCGCGGGCCAGCCCATGCCGTAGGGGCCACCGGCCTCCAACGCTTCGATCAGCAGCGGGCTGACCCCGCCGGGGGCAAGCACCGCGTCGACCAGCAGCGCGCGGTCCTCGCGGGCGCGCTCGACCGGTTCGGCCATGCGGGTGTGGAGGAAGTCGGCGAGCGCGGGGATCGCATACTCGGCAACGGTCACGCCCGCCGCCGCGGCATGGCCGCCGCCCGCGCTGACCAGCCCCAGCTCCTTGGCGGCCAGGATCGTCGCCCCCATGTCGACGCCGGGGATCGACCGGCCCGATCCCTTGCCGACGCCATGGTCGTCGATCGCGATCACCAGGACGGGACGGCCGAGTTTTTCCTTCAGCCGCCCGGCCACGATGCCGATGACGCCGGGATGCCAGCCGCGCCCGCTGACCACCACGCAGCCGCGCGAGTCCTGCGCGCGCGCCGACAGGTCGGCCTGCGCCTGCACATCGCCTTCGATCACGCGGCGTTCCTCGTTCAGCCGATCCAGTTCGACCGCCAGCGCACGCGCTTCCTCCGGGTCCTGCGTCGTCAGCAGCCGGACGCCCAGGTCCGATTTGCCGACGCGCCCGCCGGCATTGATCCGCGGCCCGAGCGCGAAGCCGAGATCGGTGCAGGTCGGCGCGCGGGTCAGGCGCGATGCCTCGATCAGTGCGGCGAGGCCGATATTCTGCCGCCGGGCCATGACCTTCAGCCCCTGCGCCACGAACGCCCGGTTCAGTCCGCGCAGTTGCGCCACATCGGCCACGGTGCCAAGCGCGACCAGATCGAGCAAGTCGAGCAGCTTCGGTTCGGCGCGCCCTGCGAAGAAGCCGCGCGCGCGCAACGTCCGCACGAGTGCCGCCGCCAGCAGGAACGCGACACCGACCGCCGCCAGATGGCCATGCGCCGCACCTTCGCCCTCGTCCAGACGGTTGGGGTTCACCACCGCCAGCGCAGGCGGAAGCTGCGTCGTGCACTGGTGATGGTCGACCACCAGCACATCGACCCCGGCATCGCGGGTAGCGGCGAGCGCATCGAACGCCTGTGCGCCGCAATCGACGGTGACGATCAGCGTCGCTCCTTCCCCGGCCAGCCGCAGCATCGCCGGGGCGTTGGGGCCATATCCCTCCAGCTGCCGGTCGGGAATATAGGGGCGGGCGGCAAGGCCCAGGTCGCGTAGCAGCCGGACCAGCAATGCTGAAGACGTCGCGCCGTCGACATCGTAATCGCCGAAGATCGCGACCGATTCCTTCGCCATCACCGCATCGGCCAGTCGTTCGGCGGCACGATCCATGTCGCGGAAGATCGACGGGTCGGGCATGAATTCGCGGATGCTGGGCGCCTTGTGCGCCGCCAGCCCTTCGCGCGGACAGCCGCGAGCCAGCAGGATACGGGTGACGAGATCGTCGGCGACGAACCCGTCGTCGCACACATCGCCCTCCAACCCGCGCCAGCGCCACGGCTGTCCCAGGATCGAGCGATGCACATTGAGTACGGAACGCATCGCCGCGCTGTACCCGTTGGGCAGGGAGCGGTCCAGCGGGGCGCATCTCCTCTGGAAATTCTTGCCCCAAGCGCGCAAAGACCCTGCCCATGAAGCGCAAGACCGGACAAGACCGCAGCATCACCGCCAACTGGCGCCCCGCAACGCAGGCCGTGCGCGGCGGCACCGCGCGCAGCGAATATGGCGAGACGTCGGAGGCGTTGTTCCTCACTTCGGGCTATGCCTATGACTGCGCGGGCGATGCCGCCGCGCGGTTCGCGGGCGAGCAGGTCGGCATGACCTATTCACGGTTGCAGAACCCGACGGTCGAGATGCTCGAAGAACGCATCGCGCTGCTCGAAGGGGCGGAGGCATGCCGGACGATGGCGACCGGCATGGCGGCAATGACGGCGGCATTGCTCAGCCAGTTGTCGGCGGGCGACCATCTGGTCGGCGGGCGCGCCGCGTTCGGCTCGTGCCGCTGGCTGACCGATACGCTGCTGCCCAAATTCGGGATCGAAACCGACGTGGTCGACGCGCGCGATACGCAGGCGTTCATCGATGCCAGCCGGCCGAATACGAAGGTCTGGTTCTTCGAGACGCCGGCCAATCCGACGATGGACGTCGCCGACCTGACCGCGATCTGCGCGGCGGCGCGCGAGCGGGGCATCGTCACCGTCGTCGACAACGCCTTTGCCAGCCCCGCGCTGCAACGGCCGATGGATTTCGGCGCCGACGTCGTCGCCTATAGCGCCACCAAGCTGATGGAAGGGCAGGGCCGCGTCCTCGCCGGCGCGGTGTGCGGGACGAAGGCGTTCATCGACGACGTGCTGCTGCCCTTCACGCGCAATACCGGGCCGACGCTCAGCGCGTTCAATGCGTGGGTGGTGCTGAAGGGTCTGGAAACGCTCGACCTGCGTGTGATGCGCCAGTCGGAAAACGCGCTGAAGGTCGCGAGCTTCCTCGAACAGCGCGTGCCCAAGATCAACGCGCCGGGCCTGCCCAGCCATCCGCAGCATGAACTGTGCATGCGGCAGATGAAGATGGCCGGGCCGATCTTCTCGTTCGAACTCGATGGCGGGCGTGCCCAGGCGCACGGGCTGCTCGACGCGCTGCAACTGATCGACATCTCGAACAATATCGGCGATTCGCGCTCGCTGATGACGCATCCGGCCTCCACCACCCATTCGGGCGTGGCCGAGGAAAAGCGGATCGAGATGGGCATTTCCGAAGGCATGATCCGCATCAATGTCGGCCTCGAAGACGCCGAGGACCTGATCGCCGATCTGGACCAGGCATTGCGGGCGGTCGCCCTATGAAAGCGCTGTTCCCGCACGAGGCGACGACCGGCGGTATCGTGGTGCGGGTATCGGCGACCTATCTGCCCGAACAGTCGCAGCCTGCGCAGGGCCGCTGGTTCTGGGCCTATCATATCCGCATCGAAAACGGGTCGGAGCGTACCGTCCAGCTGCTGACCCGCCACTGGATCATCACCGACGGACGCGGTGAACGGCATAGCGTGGAGGGCGAAGGCGTGATCGGCGAACTGCCCGTGATCGAACCCGGCGGCAGCTTCGACTATGTATCGGGCTGTCCCTTGTCGACCTCCAGCGGGGCGATGCAGGGCAGCTATCACATGCTGGCCGATGATGGAGAGACGTTCGACGTGACGATCCCGCGCTTTGCCCTGCTGGCCCCGGCGGTCGGCGCATGAAGCGGACGCATCTTCCGCTCAACGGCCTGCGCGTGCTCGATGCCGCCGCGCGCCATCTGTCGTTCACCCGTGCCGCCGACGAACTGGCGGTGACCCCGGCGGCGGTCGGGCAGCAGGTCCGCGCGCTGGAGGATACGCTGGGCGTCGTGCTGTTCCGGCGCACCACGCGCGGTCTGGAACTGACGCCGGAGGGCGAGGCCGGGCTGGCGGCGCTGCGCGGCGGGTTCCTGCAGTTCGAGGAAGCGGTCCGCGCGATGCAGGCCGGGCAGTCGTCCAAGTCGCTGACCATCGCCGCGCCGCGCGACCTGACGCAGAAATGGCTGTTGCCGCGCCTGTCGCGCATCGCCGCCGCCGACCCCGAACTGCGCTTTGCGCTGGTCGCGGCCGACGACGCGCTCGACTTCACCGAAGCCAATCTCGACCTCGCCATCCGCTGGGGCGAAGGACCCGGCGCGCATGAGGGCGAGGCGCTGGAATCGGACGGAATGGTAACCGTCGAGCGCGCAGGCGGCGGTGCCGATACGCGGATCGGCTGGCCCGGCTGCAACCCCGAGGATGCTTCGGCGCTGGTACGGGTCGCCGATGCCGGGCTGGCGATCGACGCGGCGGCAGCGGGGCTGGGCCGGGCGACCGTTCCCGAACTGCTCGCACGCGATGATGTGGCGGCCGGACGGGTCGTGGTGGTCGGGGAGCCGAAGTCGGGGCGGCTCGGCTATTGGCTGGTGGCGCCGTTGCCGCAGTGGCGACAGGCGAAGGTAAAGGCGCTGGTCGACGCGCTGGCGGGGTAGGGCATAGCCCGCATTGCCTGCCCTCAACCCATTCTACCACGCCGCGCGCTTGCCCCGGCGGGCGTCCCGCGCCATCTGGAAGCCATGCACACCGCCACTGATACGCTCGCCCTGATCGGCCATACCCCGCTCGTCCGGTTGAAGGGGCCGAGCGAGGCGGCGGGGGCGGAGATTTTCGCCAAATGCGAATTCGCCAATCCCGGCGCCAGCGTGAAGGACCGTGCCGCGCTGTCGATCGTCGAGGATGCGGAGGCGCGCGGCCTGATCCAGCCCGGCGGCACCATCGTCGAAGGGACGGCGGGCAATACCGGTATCGGGCTGGCGCTGGTCGCCAATGCCAAGGGCTATCGCTCGATCATCGTCATGCCCGAGACGCAGAGCCGCGAGAAGATGGACACGCTCCGCGCGCTGGGCGCCGAGCTGGTGCTGGTGCCCGCCGCACCCTATTCCAACCCCGGCCATTTCGTGCACACCAGCCGCCGGATCGCCGAGGAGACGCCGAACGCGATCTGGGCGAACCAGTTCGACAACATCGCCAACCGCCGCGCGCACATCACCGGCACGGCGGCCGAAATCTGGGAGCAGATGGGCGGGCGGATCGACGGCTTTACCTGTGCGGCGGGAACCGGCGGCACGCTGGCCGGCGTCGGGCTGGGGCTGAAGGAGAAGGACGAATCGGTCACCATCGCGCTGACCGATCCGCATGGCGCGGCGCTGTACGACTATTATGCCCATGGCGAGTTGCGGTCCGAAGGAACGTCGGTCGCCGAAGGGATCGGCCAGGGGCGGATCACCGCCAACCTCGACGGCGCGCCGATCGATACCCAGTTTCGCGTGTCGGACGAGGAGGGCATGGTCTGGGTTCGCCGGCTGCTGGCGGAGGAGGGGCTGTGCCTTGGCCTGTCGTCGGGCATCAACGTCGCGGGCGCGGTGCTGCTGGCGCGGCAACTGGGGCCGGGCAGCCGGGTGGCGACGATCCTGTGCGACACCGGGTTCCGCTATCTCTCCACGCTGTACAATCCCGAATGGCTGGCGGCGAAGGGGTTGGCGGTCGACAGCGGGGCGACTTCGGCGTAACACCGCGCCCAGATGACGCCGCGATCGGATCAATCCCAGTTATTGCAACGCCTGCGCGTCGGCGCGACCGGATTGGTGCTGGTCGTGCTGCTGATCGTGCTCGCCAGCGCCTTGTTCCGCTCGGCGATCGACGAACCGCCGATCGGCGAGGATGTGACGGCGGTCGATGAACAGGCCAATGTCGCTGTCGCGAACCTGACGCCCACCGGCAATCCGGACGAGCCGCTGGCCGAACTCGGCATCTCGCCCGGCGCCGCGCCAAGCAACAGCACGGGCTTGCCCGAGGTTCGCTGAACCCCCTTCGTACCTGATCGTACAGGTCACCCCGGCGAAAGCTGGGATCTTCCGGTGATTGCGCACAGCACGAGCCGCACGAGACCCCAGCCGTCGCTGGGGTGACGTAGCGCTCTGCCGTTTTCCCATCCTCGCCCAGTGTCGCCCAACCACCGGTGGGGCGTCATCCAATCGGCACGTCCGCAAAAGATGGGCGAACAAACAACGTACATCCCAAAACTGCCCGTCCAGTGGTGCTTTTTCCCATTCTCACCCAACTTCGCCCATTGTTACCCAGGTTGCATTTTGGTACGTCTCGGACGTCACAGGGGGCAGGTCCTGGGATCGTCGATTCAAACCGCGCGGCGCGTATTTGCCGGGCGCGACGCACGTCCTGCGTGACCGAAATGGGGCTGTGTTGGAGAGGGAACTCTACCTGAGCTACGGGCTACAGGCGGTCGACGCGAAGGGTCGCGTCGCAGTGCCTGCCAAGCTGCGCTCGGTGCTGGAGAAGAACGCCGACGCCCGCGAACTCCTGCTCAAGCGGCACGGCAAGCATGTCTGCCTCAGCGCGTTCGATGCCGCCTGGCCGAAGATCCTCTACTCCCGCAAACCCCAGGGCAGCGACGAGGATGTCGACACCGATTACAACGTCGCGGGCAAGGCGTTCGGCAATCTTGAGACCGCGCCGTTCGACAGCGCCGGGCGCTTCGTCCTGCCGACCTTTTACCGCCGCCGCGCGAAGATCGACAAATGGGCGTTCTTCCACGGGCGCGGCGACACGTTCAACATCTGGGACCCGCACACGTTGATCGCCGACACGGAAATCGACGCCGACACGCGCGAGCTGTGCGAGTTCCTGATGGAAGAAAAGGGGCTGGTGTGAGCGACGCGCCGCATATCCCCGTCCTGATGACCGAAGCGGTCGCGGCGCTCGCGATCCAGCCGGGCGAGACGCATGTCGACGCGACCTTCGGTGCGGGCGGCTATACCCGCGCGATGCTGGCCGCCGGTGCGCGGGTCATCGCGTTCGACCGCGATCCGACCGCGCATGACGCCGCCGCGCCGCTGCTCGCCGAAGCAGGCGACCGGCTGACGCTGATCCGTGCGCCGTTTTCGGCGATGGCCAGCGAACTGGCGGCGCGCGGCATTGACGCGGTCGACGGCGTCGTCATGGATATCGGCGTGTCGTCGATGCAGCTCGACCAGGCCGATCGCGGCTTCTCGTTTCAACAGGACGGTCCGCTCGACATGCGGATGAGCCGGGAAGGCATCACTGCGGCCGAATGGCTGAACACCGCCGCCGAGGCAGAGATTTCGGACGTGCTCGACCGCTATGGCGAGGAACCGCGCCATCGCCGCGTCGCGAACTTCATCGTCGGGGCGCGGCCGCTGGCGCGGACCGGTGAGCTCGCCGCGGTCGTCCGCCGGGCGCTGGGCCATCGTCCGCATGAGAAGAAGGACCCGGCGACCCGCGCGTTCCAGGCGATCCGCATCCACCTGAACGACGAACTGGGCGAGCTGACCGCCGGGCTCGACGCGGCGGAGCGGGTGTTGCGGCCGGGCGGGCGGCTGTCGGTGGTCAGCTTCCACAGCCTCGAGGATCGCATCGTAAAGCGGTTCCTGCGGGAGCGCGGCGGCGCGATGCCGGCCGGGTCGCGCCACCGTCCGGTGGTGGCGCAGGGTCCGGCTCCGAGTTTCACCGACATCGCGAAGGCGGTGCGGCCGAGTGACGAAGAAGTATCGGTCAACCCCCGCGCGCGGTCGGCGACTCTGCGGGTCGGGGTTCGCACGGCGTCCGCGCCGTGGAGTTCGAACGGGAGTGCGATGGGATGAGTGCGTTCGGGTTCGGGACTTTGGGTAAATTGGTCGCGGTCGGCGTGATGGCGCCGGCCTTCTACCTCGTCATTTCGCAAGGGGCGGCGGAACGCAGCCGGGTCGAGGCGGTCGAACGCTCGATCGTGCAGGCGCGCAAGGACATCCGCGCGCTGGAAACCGAATTCGACACCCGCGCGAACATGGCGCAGCTCGAACGCTGGAACGGCGACGTCCTGGCGCTCGCCGCGCCGCGCGCCGAACAGTTCGTCGGCGGCGAGCATCAGCTGGCGTCGCTGCCGGGCCGGACCGAGGGCGGCAATGTCGCGCTGGCCTATGTCGTGCCGAGCGCACCGATGGAAATCGCCGCCGTGCCCGAACCGACCCTTGCCGAAGCGACCGCGCCTGCCGCGACCCCGGTCAAGGCGGACAAGGCCAAGGCGGCGGCCAAGCCGGTCGGCGCGGTCCGCACGGCGGCGGTGATCCCCGCCAAGGCGCGGGCGGTGGCGATGCTCGACCGCACGCTGCTCAGCGACGCGACGATGGCCGACCTCGCCCGTTCCGCCCGCAAGGAGGCGGCCCGTCCGTGATCGTCGTCGTGGCGCCCCCTCTTCATCAGCAACGGGCCGACGGTGCGCGGCACACCCTGGTCAACATCGCCCATTACCGGCTGATGGTGCTGATGCTGCTGTTCGCGGCGGGCGTCACGGTCATCCTCGCGCGGCTGATGCTGCTGGCGGTCGCCGCCGAACCGCGTTCGGCCATCGCGGCGGAGGCGGCCTTGGTGCCGTTGCGCGGCGATCTGGTCGACCGCAACGGCGCGCCGCTCGCCCGCACCATCGACGCCTGGTCGATCGCGGTGCGCCCGGACAAGGTGATCGGCGACAAGAAGCAGCTGGCGGGGCAACTCGCCGCGCTGATGCCGGAACAGGATGCCGGCTATTATTATGCGCAGCTGAACCTCGATCGCAATTTCGTCTATCTGCGCCGTCGCGCTTTGCCCGAACTGGTGCAGGCGGTGAACGCGCTGGGCGAGCCGGGCATCGCGCTCGGCCGCGAACCCGAACGCCTCTATCCACAAAGCGCCATGGCGGCGCATGCGCTCGGCTATCTCGACATGGACGGTCGCGGCGTGCGCGGCATGGAGAAGTTCCTGAACGCGCGGCTGGTCGACCCGGCCGAGCGCGGGCGGCCGGTCGCGCTCAGCCTCGACCTGCGGGTGCAGGCTGCGCTGGAAAGCGAACTCGCCAATGCGATGGCGGTGTTCCAGGCGCGCGGCGCCGGCGGCATCGTGCTCGACAGCGACACGGGGGAGGTGATCGCGATGACCTCGCTCCCGACCTTCAATCCCAATGCCGTGACCGCCAATACCGGGCAGATGAACACGGTGACGCAGGGCGTGTACGAACTGGGATCGGCGTTCAAGCCGCTGACCATGGCTGCCGCGCTCGACAGCGGCGTCGCGCCGTCGCTGTCGAAGCGCTATGACGCGACGCAGCCGCTTGCGGTCGGGGGTTTTCGCATCCGCGACGACCATGCGCAGAAGCGCTGGCTCAACATCCCGGAGACGCTGGTCCATTCGTCGAACATCGCGACGGCACGCATCGCCGACGAAATGGGGCAGGCGCGCATGGAAAAGCTGTTCCGTGCGCTCCATTTCGATACCGCACCTGACATCGAACTCGAAAAGTCGCGCACCATCTGGCCGCATTACTGGGGCCGGACCACGACGATGACGACCGCCTATGGCCATGGCATCGCCGTCACGCCGCTGCACCTCGCCAGCGCCTATGCCGCGCTGGTCAATGGCGGCATCTGGCGTCCGGCGACCATGCTGAAGCTGAAGCCGGGCGAGGCGCCGGCCGGCAGCCGGGTGTTTACCGAGGCGACCAGCGCGAAGATGCGCGCGCTGCTGCGGCTGATCGTCACCGACGGCACCGGGCGCAAGGCGGAGGCACCGGGTTTCCGTGTCGGTGGCAAGACCGGCACCGCCGAAACGGTGGGCGCGGGCGGCGGCTATTCTAAGAAGGTCAACGTTTCGACCTTCGCCGCCGTCTTCCCGATGGATCGCCCGCGCTATGTCGTGATCGCGATGCTCGACAGCCCGAAGGGAACGAAGGAAACCTTCGGCTTCACCACCGCCGCCTGGACCGCTGCGCCGGTCGTCAGCCGAGTGATTTCGCGCACCGGCCCGTTGCTGGGGGTGATTCCCGACGCCAATGCCGATATTGACCTCGCCGGATTGCGCTCGCTGCTGTGGCGGGCGCCGGGTGATGCGAAGAAGCTGGCGAACGTCGAATGAAATTAGGAACCATCACGGGCGGCGATGAACCGCAGACGGTGACCGGCTTCGCGATCGATCATCGCAAGGTCGCACCGGGCACGATCTTCGGCGCGTTCGACGGGGCGCGGGTCAATGGCGAGGACTTCATCCCCGCCGCCATCGCCGCTGGCGCGATCGCTGTCGTCGCCCGGCCAGAAGCGGTGGTCGAGGGCGCGGTCCACATCGCGGCACGCGACCCGCGCGAGGCGTTTGCCCGCGCCGCCGCGCAGTTCTTCGCGCCGTTCCCGCCGACCTGCGTCGCGGTGACCGGCACCAACGGCAAGACCAGCACCGTCGAAATGGTGCGCCAGCTGTGGCGGATGCAGGGGCACCACGCCGCGTCGATCGGGACGCTGGGGGTGACCACCGCCGACGAACGCGTCGTCACCGGCCTGACCACCCCCGACATCGTCACCTTCCTGTCGAACGTCGCAGGGCTGGCGCGCGAAGGCGTGACCCATGTCGCGTTCGAGGCGTCGAGCCACGGCCTGTCGCAATACCGCACCGAAGGGCTGCCGGTCCGTGCGGCGGCGTTCACCAATCTCAGCCGCGATCACCTCGACTATCATGGCGACATGGCGAGCTATCTGACCGCCAAGCTGCGTTTGTTTTCCGAAGTGCTGGCCGATGACGGCGTAGCGGTCGTGTGGATCGACGATCCCCATGCCGACCGCGTGATGGACCTTGCCCGCGTCCGCGGCAACCGCCTGATCACCGTCGGCGAACATGGCGAGACGCTGCGGCTGGTCGGCCGCGAACCGAGCCTGCTCGGACAAGCGCTGACGATCGAGGCGGAGGGCGCGACCCACAAGGTGCAGTTGCCGCTGATCGGCGCCTATCAGGCGGCAAACGCGCTGACCGCCGCCGGCCTCGTACTGGCGACCGGCGGCACGCTGGCGGCGACGCTGGCGGGCCTCGCCCGGTTGCAGCCGGTGCGCGGGCGGCTGGAGCGTGCGGTGATCCTGCCCAATGGCGCGCCGGTCTATGTCGATTACGCACATACCCCCGACGCGCTCGAAGCGGCCATCGCCGCGTTGCGTCCCCATGCCGAGGGGCGGCTGATCGTCGTGTTCGGCGCGGGCGGCGACCGCGACAACGGCAAGCGGGCGCCGATGGGCGAGGTCGTGGCGGCGCAGGCCGACGTCGCGATCGTCACCGACGACAATCCCCGGACCGAGGATGCGGCGCAGATTCGTGCGCAGGTGCTGGCAGGCGCTCCCAGCGCGACCGAGATCGGCGACCGTCGTGCCGCCATTCGTGCGGCATGCGACATGGCGCAGCCGGGTGATATCGTGCTGATCGCGGGCAAGGGCCATGAACAGGGCCAGATCGTCGGCGACATGATCCTGCCGTTCGACGACGTACAGGTGGCGCGTGACTGTGCGGGCTGACGTGCCGCTCTGGACCGCCGCCGCCATCGCCGCCGCGACCGGGGGCACCGCTTCCGCCGATTTCACCGTGAACGGTGTTGCTTTCGACAGCCGAGAGGTCGGGCCGGGCGACCTGTTCGTCGCGCTTTCCGGCGAGGCGACCGACGGCCACCGCTTCGTGGGGCAGGCGTTCGCGCAAGGGGCTGCAGGCGCGATCGTGTCGCGGCCGGTCGACGGGCCGCACGTGCTGGTCAACGACACCACCGTCGCGCTGAACCAGCTCGCTACCGCGTCGCGCGCCCGTACGTCGTCGCGGATCATCGGCGTGACGGGATCGGTCGGCAAGACCGGGACCAAGGAAGCGCTGTTCGCCGCGCTCGACCGCATTACCCACGGCAACGCCCATCGTTCGGTCAAGAGCTACAACAACCATACCGGCGTGCCGCTGAGCCTCGCGCGGATGCCGGCCGCTACCCAAGCGGCGGTGTTCGAAATGGGCATGAACCATGCCGGCGAGCTGTCGCAGCTGACCCGCCTCGTTCGCCCCGAAGTCGCCATCGTCACCACCATCGCCCCCGCGCACACCGAATTCTTCACCGGTGAAGACGCCATCGCTCGCGCCAAGGGTGAAATCTTCGAAGGGCTGGTCGAGGGCGGCATTGCCATCGTGCCGTTCGACAGCCCGCATCGCGACACGCTGATCGCCGCAGCCCGGCCCCATGCCGGCAGGATCGTCACCTTCGGCCTGCGCGAAGGGGCCGATGTCCGCGCGATCGAGCATGTCCGCATGTCGGGCGGCGATAGCTTCGTCACCGCGCGGCTGGGATCGCGTGAGGTCAGCTACACCCTCGCCCCGCCCGGCGAACATTGGGTCGCCAATTCGCTGGCGGTGATGGCGGCGGTCGATGCGATCGGCGGTGACCTTGGCGTCGCTGGCCTTGCACTGGCCGACCTAGAGGGGCTTGCCGGACGCGGTGCCCGCCGCAAGCTGAAGCTGGCGGGCGGCGACGCGTTGCTGATCGACGAAAGCTACAACGCCAACCCGGCATCGATGCGTGCGACGCTGAAGGTACTCGCCGCCGAGCGCGCCGACCGGCGCATCGCGGTGTTGGGCGAAATGCGCGAGCTGGGCGAGTCGTCCGACGCCTATCACGCCGCGCTGGCGGTCCCCATCGACGAAGCGGGCGTTTCGCGCGCCGTGTTGGTGGGGGAGGGCATGCTTCCCCTCGCCAAGGCGCTTGAGGGCCGCATCGAAACCGTCCATGTGCCCGACGCCGCCGCCGCCGCACGGGTCCTGTCCGACCTGATCGCGCCGGGCGATGCGGTGCTCGTAAAGGGATCGAACGGGGTGGGGCTGGCGCGGGTCGTCGCCGACCTGTGGGGCCAGGACTGATGTTGTACGAAATCGCCGAATATCTCGGCTTTCCCGGGGTGCTGAACCTGTTCCGCTATCTGTCGTTCCGCACCGGCGCGGCGACGGCGACGGCGCTGCTGATCGGCCTCGTCATCGGGCCGCGCTTCATCGGCTGGCTGCGCGTGCGACAGGGCAAGGGGCAGCCGATCCGTCTCGACGGGCCGCAAAGCCACCTCGCCAAGCGCGGCACGCCGACCATGGGCGGGCTGATGATCCTGACCGCGCTCGCGACGTCGGTGCTGTTGTGGATGGACCTCGCCAACCCCTTCGTCTGGGCGTGCCTGTTCGTGACGTTGGGCTTTGCGGCGATCGGGTTCCTCGACGATTATGACAAGGTGCGAAAGGCCAGCACGGCGGGCGTTTCGGGCCGCACGCGCCTGCTGCTCGAATTTCTGATCGCCGGCATCGCCAGCTGGATCATCATCCGCCAGACCGGCACGATGCTCTACGTGCCGTTCTTTTCGAACGTCGCGATCGATCTCGGGCCGTTCTACATCGTCTTCGCCGCCTTCACGATCGTCGCGTTCGGCAACGCCGTGAACCTGACCGACGGGCTGGACGGCCTCGCGACGATGCCGGTCATCATCGCCTCGGTCGCGCTGATGCTGATCGTGTACATGGTCGGCAACGCCAAGTTCGCCGCCTATCTCGGCATCCCGCACGTGTTGGGAGCGGGCGACCTGTCGCTGTTCTGCGGCGCGATCGTGGGCGCGGGGCTGGCGTTCCTGTGGTACAATGCCCCTCCGGCGGCGGTATTCATGGGCGATACCGGCAGCTTGGCGCTGGGCGGTGCGCTGGGGGCGATCGCGGTGTCGTCGCACCATGAAATCGTGCTGGCGATCATCGGCGGCCTGTTCGTGGTCGAGGCGCTGAGCGTCATCATCCAGGTGTTCTGGTACAAGCGCACCGGCAAGCGCATCTTCCGCATGGCGCCGATCCACCATCATTTCGAACAGCTCGGCTGGGCTGAGGCCACGGTCGTGATCCGCTTCTGGATCATCGCCTTCGTGCTGGCGCTCGCCGGCCTCTCGACGCTGAAGCTGCGGTGATCACCGCTGCCGCCTGGGCGGGGAAGAAGTTCGCGGTGCTGGGGCTGGCTCGCTCTGGCGCCGCGACGGTGCGCGCGTTGCTGGCGGGTGGCGCGGAAGTCGTTGCGTGGGATGGAGATGGGGCGAAGCGCGACGCCCTTTCTCCCTCTCCCCGCTCGCGGGGAGAGGGGACTTCTCCTTCTTCTCCGACGACAGCACTCGCGACACCCCCTCTCCCAACCCTCTCCCCCATGGGGGAGAGGGCTTTGGTCATCGCCGATCCGTTGTCGATCGACCTCACCGGCTTCGATGGCGTCGTCGTGTCTCCCGGCGTACCGCTCAACCGCCACCCGATCGCCGCCCACGCCGGCGACACCCCCATCATCGGCGACATCGAACTCTTCGCCCAGGCCCGCGCCGACCTGCCGCCGCACAAGGTCGTCGGCATCACCGGCACCAACGGCAAGTCGACCACCACCGCGCTGATCCACCACATCCTCGAACAGGCCGGCATCCCCACACGCATGGGCGGCAATATCGGCCTGCCGATCCTCGCGCAGGACCCGCTGCCCGCCGGCGGCGTCTATGTCCTCGAACTGTCGAGCTACCAGATCGACCTGACCCGCAGCCTCGACTGCGACGTCGCGGTGCTGCTCAACATCACCCCCGACCATCTCGACCGCTATGCCGGTTTCGGAGCCTATGCCGCGTCCAAGGCCCGTCTGTTCGCGATGCAGTCGTCCGGTCGTGTTGCGGTGATCGGCACAGGCGATGCGGCGTCTGCCGCGATTGCGGACACCGTTCCGCACGCCGTCCGCATCGCCGTCCCGGCCGAAGCGCCGGCTTTCGGTCCCGCGCTCGCCGGCCCGCACAACGCCCAGAACGCGCTGACCGCCATCGCCGTCTGCGAGGCATTGGGCCTCGACACCGACACCATCCGCGCCGGCCTCCAAAGCTACCGGGCCTTGCCACACCGCATGGCGCACGTCGCCGACGTGAACGGCGTCGCTTATGTCGACGACAGCAAGGCGACGAACCCCGATTCCACCGCGCCCGCGCTCAACGCGTTCGCACGCATCCACTGGATCGTCGGCGGGCTTGCCAAGTCGGACGACCTCGATGCCTGCCGCCCCGGTTTCGGCAATGTCGTCCACGCCTATACCATCGGCACCGCCGCGCAGCGCTTTGCCGAACTTCTGCAACCCGACATGGCCGTAACCATCGCCAACACATTGGACGAGGCGGTGAAATTGGCCGCGACAGCCGCGCGACCCGGCGATACCGTATTGCTGTCGCCGGCGTGCGCGTCGTTCGACCAGTTCAGCGATTTCGAAGCGCGGGGCCGCGCCTTCGCGGCGGCAGTGGGGGCATTGCAATGACGGATATGGGTCGCGGGCGCGATGTCCGGGCGCTGCGCCAGCGGGTGGAGACGCTGCAGGGCCGTAGCGCGCGCTCGCCGATCGGCGCGTGGTTCCGCGAAGTCGACCGGGTGCTGCTGCTGATCGCGATGGTACTGATCGCCATCGGCCTCGTCGCGGTCGCCGCCGCGTCGCCCGCATCCGCCGTGCGCTATTCGGGTGGTGACGTCACCGTCCCGCCGATGATGTATTTCTGGCGACAGGCCGGGTGGATCGCACTCTCCTTCCCGGTGATGATCGTCGTGTCGATGCTGCCGGTCACGCTGGCGCGGCGGCTGTGCCTGCTCGGCGCGGGCGTCCTGGTTCTTGCGCTGATGGTCACCCCGTTCGTCGGCGTGGAGGCAAACGGCGCGCGGCGCTGGATCAACCTCGGGGTCGGGCAGTTCCAGCCGTCCGAGTTCCTGAAACCCATGTTCATCGTGACGACCGCATGGCTGTTGTCGCTACGCGCGAAGGACCCGCAGCTGCCGATGCTGTGGGTCACCGGCGCGCTGACCGCGGTCATTGCCGGCTGCCTGATGCTCCAGCCCGATTTCGGGCAGACGGTGATCTTCTGCGGCGTGTGGGCGGCGTTGCTCATCATCTCCGGCATTCCGGTCCGCACCATGGCGATGCTCGGCGCCGCCGGCATTGGCATGGTCGCGGCCGCCTACACCTTCTACGGCACCGCCCGCGTCCGCATCGACGGCTTCCTGTTCCCCGATCCCGAAAGCGCGGCGACCGACAGCTATCAGGTCGACATGGCGCATGCCGTGCTGACCGCGGGTGGGGTAATCGGCACCGGCCCGGGCGGCGGGCGCGTGAAGTTCAAGCTACCCGAGGCACATACCGACTATATCTTTGCGGTGGTCGGCGAAGAGTTCGGCCTGATCGCCTGCGCGATCATCGCGATCATCTTCCTCGCGATTGTCGTGCGCGTCTTCGTCCGCCTGCTCGACGAAGAGGATGCGTTCAAGCTGCTCGCCGCCGCCGGCCTTGCGGTCCAGTTCGGGGCGCAGGCGCTCATCAACATGGCGGTCAATGTCGGCATCGCCCCGTCCAAGGGGATGACGCTGCCGTTCATCTCGTACGGCGGGTCGTCGATGATCGCCTTGTCGATCGGCATGGGACTGCTGCTCGCTTTCACACGCCGGAACCCGTATCTGAGCCGCTCACCTTACGGCCCACAGCGCTGGAGCGGAGCGAAATGAGCAAGCATTATGTCCTGGCCGCCGGGGGCACCGGGGGACATATGGTCCCGGCCGCGGCGCTGGCGACCGAACTGACCCGGCGCGGCCACCGCGTCGCGCTGGTCAGCGACGAACGCGGCGTGCGCTTTCCCGACCTGTTCGATGGCATCCAGACCCATGTCCTGCCGGCCGGACGCCTGTCGGGCGGTCCGATCGGCTGGGCGAAGGCCGCGCGGCAGATGCTGGCCGGCCGGTCGATGGCGATCGAGCTGTACAAGACTTTCCGCCCCTCCGCCGTGATCGGCTTCGGCGGCTATCCAGCGCTCCCTGCACTGCTGGCGGCCTTCGCGCAGAAGGTGCCGACGATCATCCATGAACAAAATGCCGTGCTGGGCCGGGTCAACCGGCTGGTCGCGGGCAGCGTGCATGGCATCGCCACCAGCTACGAACGGGTCGACCGTCTTAAGGACAGCCACGTCCCCAAGACCCATCTGGTCGGCAATCCGGTGCGAGAGAGCGTCCTCGCCCTGCGCGAACGTCCCTATCCGGCGCTGGATGAGGACGGCATCTTCCGCGTGCTGGTCACCGGCGGCAGCCAGGGGGCGAGCATTTTGAGCCAGGTCGTCCCCGACGGCCTCGCGCTGCTGCCCGTTGCGTTCCGCCGCCGGATGCAGGTGACGCATCAGGCGCGGATCGAGGATATCGACGCCGTGCGCGCCAAATACGCCGAACACGGCATCCCCGCCGAAATCGCGACCTATCTCCCCGATCTGCCCGACCGGCTGGCATGGAGCCATGTCGTGATCGCCCGGGCGGGGGCGTCGACCATCGCAGAACTGACAGCCGCCGGCCGTCCCGCGATCCTCGTGCCGCTGCCCGGTGCGACCGACGATCACCAGACCGCCAATTGCCGCGAAATCGTGGGCGCCGGCGGCGCGCGGTCGATCCAGCAGACGCAATTCACTGCGACCGAACTCGCCAAGCAGATTCAGAAGCTCGGCCTCGACCCCGCAGCGCTCGCCAATGCGGCGGCGCGCGCGCGCAGCTGCGGCCGGCCGTTCGCCGTCCGCGACCTCGCCGACCTGGTCGAGAGCGTCGACGCACCCAAGGCGAAAGTGGGCAAGATCACCCCCGCCAAACGACAGAAGGAAGCATTTGCGTGAAGGGCGTCGCGACCGACATCGGCACGATCCATTTCGTCGGCATCGGCGGCATCGGCATGTCGGGCATTGCCGAGGTGATGCATAATCTCGGCTATAAGGTGCAGGGATCGGACGTGGCCGAGGGCTATGTCGTCGACGGCCTGCGCGCGCGCGGCATCGACGTGCATATCGGCCACAAGGCGGAGAATGTGGAGGGCGTGGCGGTCGTTGTCACCTCGACCGCGATCAAGCCCGGCAATCCCGAACGTGACCATGCGCTGGCCAAGCGCATCCCGGTGGTCCGCCGCGCCGAAATGCTGGCCGAACTGATGCGGCTGAAATCGACCGTCGCGGTCGCGGGGACGCATGGTAAGACCACCACGACCTCGCTGATCGCCGCGCTGCTCGATGCCGGCGGCGTCGACCCCACCGTCATCAACGGCGGCATCATCAACAGCTACGGCTCGAACGCCCGGCTGGGCGCGTCCGACTGGATGGTGGTCGAGGCGGACGAGAGCGACGGCAGCTTCCTGCGCCTCGACGGCACGATCGCGGTCGTCACCAACATCGACCCCGAACATCTCGACCATTATGGCAGCTTCGACCGGGCGAAGGACGCCTATGTCGAATTCATCGAGAACGTACCCTTCTACGGCGCGGCGGTGCTGTGCCTCGACCATCCCGAAGTGCAGGCGCTGATCCCACGCATCCGCGACCGCCGCATCGTCACCTATGGCTTTGCTGCGCAGGCCGACGTGCGCGGGGTCGAGGTGACGGCGGGCCGCGACGGCAACCGCTTCGACTGCGTGGTCCGCGACCGTGACGGCCAGACCCGGACGATCGAGGGCATCCAGCTGCCGATGGCCGGTCGCCACAATGTCCAGAACGCGCTGGCAGCGATCGCGGTCGCGGTCGAGCTGGGCCTCGACGACGCGACCATCGCGCAGGGCTTTGCCAAGTTCGGGGGCGTGAAGCGCCGCTTCACCCGCGTCGGCGAAGTCGCCGGCATGACCGTCATCGACGATTACGGCCACCATCCGGTCGAAATCCGCGCCGTCCTGTCCGCCGCACGCGAAGCGACCGGCGGCCGGGTGATCGCCGTGGTCCAGCCGCATCGCTACTCGCGGCTCGGCGCGCTGATGGACGAGTTCGCACAGGCGTTCAACGATGCCGACGCGGTCCATGTCCTTCCCGTCTATGCCGCCGGCGAAGCGCCGGTCGAGGGCGTCAGTGCCGAGGCGCTGGTCGACGGCATCCGCCTGCGCGGCCACCGCTCGGCACAGGTCGCTGCGGACAAGGATGCTCTTGCCGCCGCGCTGGCCGCTGAGGGCCAAAACGGCGACCTGATCGTCTGCCTCGGCGCCGGTGACATTACCAAGATCGCTGCCGGCCTGCCCGCTGCGATTCAGGAGCGGCTCGCATGAGCGACTGGTTCTCGACCGCGATCGAGATGCAGCGCGAAATCCTGCGCGCGCAACAGGCGCAGCTCGACGCCGCCAAGAAGCTGCTCGACACTGCCGAGACGCGCGACATGGCGGAGGTCGGCAAGCAGATCGCCGATGCACAGGCCGAAGCCTGGACCGCATGGGCGCGCTTCTGGGGCAGCGGAAAATGACCCTTCCGCCGGTCCGTGGCAAGCTGACCGCGAACGCCCCGCTCGCGCCCCTCGTCTGGTTCAAGGCGGGCGGCGCGGCTGAGTGGCTGTTCGAACCGGCCGACACGGACGATCTCTGCAATTTCCTCCGGGCGCTCGACCCGTCGGTGCCGGTGATGGGGCTGGGCCTCGGTTCCAACCTGATCGTCCGCGATGGCGGCGTGCCCGGTGTCGTCGTCCGCCTCGGCAAACCGTTCGCCAAGGTTGCGGCGGACGGGCTGACGCTGACCTGCGGTGGCGGGGCGAGCGGCATTCTCGTCTCCTCGACCGCGCGCGATGCCGGGATCGCCGGGGTCGAGTTCCTGCGTTCGATCCCCGGAACGGTCGGTGGTTTCGTGCGGATGAACGGCGGCGCCTATGGCCGCGAGGTAGCCGACGTGCTGGTCGAGGCGCAGGTCGTTACCCGCGACGGCACGCTGACGACGTTTTCGAACGCCGACGTCAACTACCGCTACCGCCATAGCGACCTGCCCGAAGGCGCGATCGTCGTGTCCGCGACCTTTCGCGGCGAGACGGGCGATCCGGCCTCGATCCAGGCCGAAATGGACCGCATCGCGGCGGCCCGCGAAGCCTCGCAACCGCTCCGCAGCAAGACCGGCGGTTCCACCTTCAAGAACCCGGACGGGCGCAAGGCGTGGGCGCTCGTCGACGCCGCTGGCTGTCGGGGCTTGCGCAAGGGCGACGCGCAGGTATCGGAAAAACACTGCAATTTCCTGCTCAACACCGGCAACGCCACCAGCGCCGATATCGAGGCATTGGGCGAGGAAGTCCGCGGGAAGGTGCTGGCGCAATCGGGCGTAACGCTGGAATGGGAAATCCAGCGGGTAGGGCGGGCGTGATGGCCCCGCACTCAACCTCCCCGTTCGGTTCGAGCAGCTTCGAGCGCAGTCGAGAAGCGTCCGTCGAGAACGCCCGTGCCACAACCACCGCCTTCTCGACTTCGGGTCTCGACAGGCTCGACCCTGCGCTCGAAGCAAACGGAACTTGCAACATAACGAAGGAACCGACCGCGTGACCGACCCCCTCAACATCGTCGTCCTCATGGGCGGCTGGTCGTCGGAACGCGAAGTCTCGCTCATGTCCGGCGCCGGCGTCGCGACTGCGCTGGAGTCGCTCGGCCATAAGGTCACCCGCATCGACATGGACCGGAACATCGCTGCCCGCCTGACCGAAGCGAAGCCCGACCTCGTCTTCAACGCGCTCCATGGCTCACCCGGCGAGGACGGCACGGTGCAGGGCATGATGGACCTGATGGGGCTGCGCTACACTCATAGCGGCCTAGCGACCTCGGTCATCGCAATCGACAAGGTGCTGACCAAGCACGCGCTCGTGCCCGCGGGCGTCCCGATGCCCGGCGGGCGCATCGTCAGGACCGAGGAACTGTTCGAACGCGACCCGCTCCCACGCCCCTATGTCCTGAAGCCGGTGAGCGAAGGCTCCTCGGTCGGCGTCGCCATCGTCACCGACGACAGCAATTACGGCAATCCGATCGCGCAAGCCTCGAAGGGTCCGTGGCAGGAATTCGACGAACTCCTTGCCGAACCCTTCATCCGTGGCCGCGAACTGACCACCGCCGTGCTCGGCGACCGCGCGCTGGGCGTGACCGAACTGAAGCCCAAGAGCGGTTTCTACGATTACGACAGCAAGTACACCGACGGCCTGACCGAACATGTCTGCCCCGCCGACATTCCCGACGACATCGCGCAGGCGTGCATGGCCTATGCCGTCACTGCCCACCGCGTGCTGGGCTGCAAGGGCGCCTCGCGCACCGATTTCCGCTGGGACGACGAACGCGGCATCGACGGCCTCTTCGTGCTCGAAACCAATACCCAGCCGGGCATGACCCCGCTAAGCCTCGTCCCCGAACAGGCGCGCCATGTCGGCATGAGCTACGAAGCCCTTGTAGGCTGGATCGTGGAAGAGGCGATGCGATGACCCAGACCGGCAAGCGCGTCGTCCAGACCCGCACCGTCAAGCCCAAGCGCCGCGTGCAGGCCAAGCGCCCGGTGCGCGCCTCGGTCCTCGATCAGGCGGTCGCCGCGCTTCCCGGCGGGGCGGCGACGGCGCGTCGCATCGTCGGCTGGAGCCTCACCGCCGGCGCCGGCGCGATTGCCCTCGCGCTTGCCAACTGGTTCGGCCTGTTCGGCGCGATCGGCGTTGCCGCGGCAGAAGCGGTCGGTGCGGCGGGCTTTCGCGTCGAACAGATCGAGGTGACCGGCCTCAAGCGGATGGACGCGACCTCGGTTTATGCTGTCGCGCTCGACCAGCGCTCGCGGGCAATGCCGCTGGTCGATCTCGACGCCACGCGGCAGAAATTGCTCGATTATGGCTGGATCGCCGATGCCCGCGTCTCGCGCCGGCTGCCCGATACGCTGGTCGTCGATGTGGTCGAACGCGACCCCGCCGCCGTGTGGCAGAACAAGGGCCAACTGATGCTGATCGATGAGGGCGGCGTGCTCCTCGACGGCGTACAGCCCAACAAGATGCCGCGCCTGCCGCTGGTCATCGGCGACGGCGCCAATGCGCAGGAACCGGCCTATCGCAAGCTGATGGCCGCAGCACCCGCCCTCAAGCCCGTCGTGAAGGCGGCGGTGTGGGTCGGCAATCGCCGCTGGGACATTCTTTTCCAGACCGGCGAGCGGCTGGTCCTGCCCGAAGGCGACAAGGAATCGGCCCGCGCGCTGGTGAAGTTCGCGCAACTCGACGGGACGCTCGGCCTGCTGGGCAAGGGCTATGACCGGTTCGACCTGCGCGACCCGACCAAGCTGGTCGTGCGGATGAAGCATGCGACACCGGATAACGGTGACGACGGCACTGAACAGGGCAATGCCGCGTCGATCGCGAAACCGGTCGAAGGCGACTGACAGGGGGCAGGACCATGGCGAAGGTAGCACCGGAAGGGATCATCACCGCGCTCGACATCGGCACGTCGAAGGTGTCCGCGCTGATCGCGAAGCCGGGTGAGGGCGGCGAACTGACCGTGCTCGGCACCGGCCAGCGCGAAAGCCGTGGCGTCAAGCGCGGCTATATCGCCGATATGAAGGCGACCGAGACGGCGGTCCGCGAAGCGGTCGAACAGGCCGAACGTATCGCCGGCTTCAATATCGAGGATGTGTGGGTCAGCTTCTCGGCCGGCGGCCTCGTGTCCGATATCGTCAAATTGGAAGTGGACCTCGGTGGCCACCGCGTCGAACAGTCGGATATCGACGCGCTGTTGAAGGCCGGTCGCAACGCGATCGATCCGGGCCAGCGCATGGTGCTGCATGCCCAGCCGATGCGCTATACGCTCGATGGCCTTGGCGGGGTGAAGGAGCCGAAGGGGCTGCACGCCGACCGGCTGGGCGTCGAGATCCATGTCGTCGCCACCGAAGGATCGCCGGTCCGCAACCTCGACCTGTGCGTCCGCTCGGCGCATCTCGAAACCAAGTCGATCGTCGCGGCGCCGGTCGCAACCGGGCTGGCCTGCCTGTCCGAAGAGGAGCGTGAACTGGGCGTCGCGCTGGTCGAAATCGGCGCGGGCATCACCAACGTCTCGGTGTTCGCCAACGGCGTCCTGACCGGCCTCGCCTCGATCGCGATGGGCGCCAGCGACATCACCGACGACGTCGCCTCCGCCTTCGGCACCAACCGGGCGCAGGCCGAACGGCTGAAATGCTTCTACGGTTCGGCCAACATGTCCCCGCGCGACAATCACGACATGATCGACGTCGCACCCGTGCGCGCCGACGAGGATGCGGAGGGCACGCGCATCACCCGCGCACAGCTCATCACCACGATCCGCCAGCGGCTGGAACGGCTGGTCGCCGAAATCTCGAAGGAACTGCGCCGCCTGAACTTCGACGATCCGGTCGGGCGACAGGTCGTACTGACCGGCGGCGGGGCGGAGCTGAAGGGCATCGCCGATTATGCGCAACAGGCGCTGGGTCGCCCGGTCCGGGTCGGCCGTGCGCGGGGCCTCGCCGCGCTGCCCGATGCGCATTCGGGCCCCGGATTCGCGACGCTCGCCGGCCTCGCCATGTTCGCCGCGTCGAACCCGGTCGACCTGCGCGCGTTGCAGCCGACCCAGCAAATGGTGTCGCGCCCCAGTACGGGGGCGCTGTTCCAGCGTCTGTTGACCGCATTCCGCGCCAACTATTGACGATTTATTACCATCAGGCCGGGTGGAGGGGCTAGGATCGTCCTTCGGCTTGATGCACAACCGCCTATCGAATTACGCGCCCGGTGCCGGCCGGGACAGGGAGACCGAGTATGAGCATCGAATTTCTGGCACCCGACGTCGACGAACTGACCCCGCGCATCACCGTGATCGGCGTCGGCGGGGCCGGCGGCAACGCGATCGCGAACATGATCCGTGCCGAGGTGCAGGGGGTCGAGTTCCTCGTCGCCAACACCGACGCGCAGGCGCTGAAGCAGTCGGAAGCGCCGCAGCGTATTCAGCTGGGTGCGAAGATCACGCAAGGGCTGGGCGCCGGCAGCCGTCCCGAAATCGGACGTGCGGCGGCCGAGGAAACGATCGAGCAGGTGCAGAAGTCGCTTGAGGGCGCGCACATGTGCTTCATCGCCGCCGGCATGGGCGGCGGCACCGGCACCGGCGCCGCTCCCGTGATCGCCAAGGCCGCGCGCGAGATGGGCATCCTGACCGTCGGCGTCGTGACCCGTCCCTTCGCATTCGAGGGCAAGCGCCGCGCGAAGTCGGCCGAGGCCGGCATCGAGGAACTTCAGAAGTACGTCGACACGCTGATCGTCATCCCGAACCAGAACCTGTTCTTGATCGCGAACGCCAACACGACCTTCAAGCAAGCCTTTGAAATGGCGGACGAAGTGTTGCAGCAGGGCGTGCGCGGCATCACCGACCTGATGGTCATGCCCGGCCTGATCAACCTCGACTTCGCCGACGTGCGGTCGGTGATGCAGGAAATGGGCAAGGCGATGATGGGCACCGGCGAGGCCGAAGGTGACAACCGCGCGATCGAGGCGGCGCAGCAGGCGATCGCCAACCCGCTGCTCGACGGCGTGTCGCTGAACGGTGCCAAGGGCGTGATCGTGTCGATCACCGGCGGCGACGACATGCGCCTGCTCGAAGTCGACGAAGCCGCGAACCACATCCGCGAACTGGTCGACGACGACGCCAACATCATCTGGGGTTCGGCGTTCAACACCGAACTGGAAGGCAAGATCCGCGTCTCGGTCGTCGCGACCGGCATCGAGGACGAAGCCCCGTCACAGGCCCAGCCGGCTCCGGCCCAGGCCGAACCGACCCGCGCCTTCTCGTTCAACGCGCCGCGCCGGCCGGCCGCGCCGACCGCTCACGCCGCCGCCCCGGTCGCGCCGAGCGGTGCCGCCGCCGAACATCTGGAAGAAGCGCCGGCGCCTGCGCCGATGGATCGTTTCCCGCAGGGCATCAGCCAGCCGTCGGTGTCGGAACGCGTCGTGCCGCACTCGGCCTATGACACGCCCGCCACGGCGGCGCAGGACGAGGACGAACTGGTGCTGGGCGCCGAACAGGCCGCAGCCCCGATGCCCGCGCCGACCCCGGCGAGCGACTTCGGTACCTCGTCGAACGACGGCCGCCGCCGCTGGCTGACCCCGGACGCTCCGGCCGAAGCCCCACGCGAGGAAGCGGCCCCGGCGCGCAAGCCCGGCGGCACGCTGTTCGAACGCATGGCCAATGCCGGCCGCGCACCCGCCCGCGGCACCGACGATGCCAAGGAACCGCTGGACATCCCGCGCTTCCTGCACCGCCAGAACAACCAGTAACACTTTCGGCGATGCCGCCACGTGCAACGTTCCACGTGGCGGCTCGCTTCGCGCTGGCCGTTCAGATAGTCGGCTTCTCGGCTGGAGCCTTCAACCACGCTCGCGATTTCCTGACCCGCGGTTGGCGTCCGTATCGCTGGGCGCCGATGCCGGCGTTCGAAATTTACTGGTCGGCGCTGCTGTTCCTCGACCTTGCCGTGGTCGTGCTATTGTCCACCGGACGCATACGCCCGGGCCTGCTCCTCGCCGTCGCGATCATGGTCAGCGACGTGGCCATCAATATCGCCGCGACCCGGATGGCGGGTGCTGCCGGCTTCGGTTCAGCGCTGCTCTGGCAGTCGGTATTCCTTGGGTTCGTCGTCGGATCGGTCGGGCTTCTCTGGATCGCAGCGCGACCTGTCGTCGATCACTGACGGCGTCACCGGTCGTTCGCTGAGCGAACCATTTCCTACAGTGCCTGACCGTGCCATAGTGCGGCTCGACGCTTCTTGACTTCGCTGCCGCCTGTATTGGCCTGACCCTGCCGCGCATTCGGTCGCTCGAGCGAATGTAACAAATGATGCCGTAACGCCCCGGCATGGACGACGCGCAAAACGCGCACGAGTGTGAACTTAGTGAACTTTGGACCCGGCCGGCTCGCTTCATCGTCACCACCACTCACTTCGTCGCCGCGACGACACCTGAACATTCCCCGTTCAGCCGCTACATGGTTAAGCGGACCGGCCCATGACCCAGTTCAACCCGCTCCGCGTCGCGCTTCTGCTCGCCACCGCCGCGCCTCTGCCCGTGCTGGCGCAGCCCGGTGCGATCGTCCAGCCGCTGACCCCCAATGCCGACCGGCTGTCGGAACAGATGCGCATCCTCGGTCGCAGCCCGAACGACGTCTCGGCGCTGATCGAGGCGGGGCGGCTATCGGGCAAACTGGGCGATACCGACGCGGCGATGCAGTTCCTTGCGCGTGCCGAAAAGGTCGCGCCCAACGACCCCCGCATCCGCGCCGCGCGCGGCATTTCGCTGGTGGCGATGGAGCGTCCGGGCGAGGCGCTGGCGATGTTCGCCTCCGCCGAGCGGGCCGGAGTGTCGATGACGCCCTACCTCGCCGAGCGCGGTCTGGCCTATGACCTGCTCGGTCGCGGTTCGCTCGCGCAGGCCGACTATCGACAGGCGTTGCGGGCCGGCGAGGACGATGAACTCACCCGCCGCCTTGCCCTGTCGCTCGGCATCGACGGCAACCTCGCCGAATCGACCGCGGTGCTGAACCCGCTGCTGCAAAAGGGCGACCGTGCCGCCTGGCGGGTGCGGGCCTTCGTCCTCGCCATGTCGGGCGATGCGGCCGGCGCGGACAAGATCACCGCCAGCATGCTGCCGGGCTTCTCGGCCAGCCTCTCGCCCTTCTTCCGCCGCCTGCCACAGCTGGCCGGCGCGGACCGGGCGTTCGCCGTCCATTACGGTCGTCTCGCGCCCAGCCCGGAACGGCTGGCCGACGCCCGGCTAGCCCCGCCGCTGCCCGCGCCGGTCCGAACCGCGCCGGTCGCGCTCGCGTCCGCTACCCCCGCAGCGCCGGTCGCCACGACGGCGCGCACCGTCACGCGCGCGCCTACCATGGCCGAACGCCGGGCCGAGCGGCAGCGGCAGGCACAGGCGGCGCAACAGGCCCAGGCCGATGCCGCCCGCCGCGCCGCCGACGTCCAGGCGCAACAGCTCGCCCAGGCCCGTGCCGACGAAGCCGCCCGCCGCGCTGCGCTGGCCCAGCGGCAGCAGGTCGCCGCGCAACAGGCCGAACAGGCGCGCATCGCCGAAGCGACCCGGGTCGAGGCACAGCGCGTCGCCGCACGTCAGGCTGAGGAACGCCGCCTCGCTGCCGAAGCGCTCGCTGCCCGCGACCGCGCCGAACAGGCTGCCCGTCCGCCGGTCCAGGTCGCATCCGCCCCGGTTCCGGTGACCATCGTCGATCGCCCGGCGGAACCCGCCCCGACACCGCCCGCCGCCGCTCCGGTGGAAGTCGCCAGCGTTGCCCCGCCGGCCGCAGCCCCCGCCGTCTCCAGCGCCGCCGCTACGGTCGCGGCTCGCACGCCGTCGAACGACGACGTGCTCGCCCGCATCATCCGCAACCTCGATATCCCGGCGTCCGAACTGGGCGTCGGCCCGCCGCCGGCGCCGGTCGCGGCTCCGGCCAGCAGCGCCGCCCTAGCCGCCGACGCGGAGACCGCGCGCCGTGCCGCCGAGGCGCGTGAAGCCACCGCCCGCGCCGCCGAAGCCGCCGAGGCGAAGAAGCTCGCCGCCGCGCGTGCCGCCACCGCCAAGAAGGCAGCCGAAGCCAAGCGGATCGCCGATGAGAAGAAGGCCGCCGCCGCCGAAGCCGCGCGCGAGGCGCAGGCCAAGCGCGCCGATCCCGAACGCCACTGGGTACAGGTCGCCGGTGGCGCCAATGTCGCCGGCCTGCCCGCCGCATGGGGCATCATGGCCGGCAAGGCGCCGGCGCTGAAGGGTCGGCAGGCATGGACCACGCCGCTGCGCGCCACCAACCGCCTTCTGACCGGGCCGTTCAAGAGCGATGCGGAGGCGCAGGACTTCGTCAACACGCTGCGCAAATCGGGGGTGCAGGCCTTCACCTTCACCAGCGAGGCGGGGCAGAAGGTCGCGCGGGTCCCGGTCAAGTGAGGGCATCCTATGCCGCCGACCCGCAGGCGCATGGCGGGCGGCTCCACCCCGAACCGGGCGATGCGACTCGCGGCCCGCGCGACGCGTTCCAGCGCGACCGCGACCGGATTATCCATTCGATCAGCTTCCGGCGTCTCCGCCACAAGACGCAGGTGTTCATGGCGCCCGATGGCGACCATTTCCGCGTCCGGCTGACCCACAGCCTTGAGGTCGCGCAGATCGGCCGTGCCGTCGCCCGCACGCTCGGCCTGAACGAGGATCTGACCGAGGCCTTGTGCCTCGCCCACGATATCGGCCACCCACCGTTCGGCCATGCCGGGGAGGACGCGCTGGAGGCGGCGATGGCGACCCATGGCGGTTTCGACCATAATGGTCAGACGTTGCGCACGCTGACCTGGCTCGACAGCCCCTATCCGCGCTGGCGGGGGCTGAACCTGACCTGGGACACGCTGGAGGGGCTGGCGAAGCATAACGGCCCGATCCCGACCCCCGGCTGGGCGTTGGCCGAAGCCGACGCGGCACACGGCCTGCGCCTGAACGAATGGCCGTCGCTGGAGGCGCAGATCGCGGCGATCGCCGACGATATCGCCTATGACAATCACGACATCGACGATGGTCTCCGCGCCGGGCTGCTGACGCTCGACCAGTTGTTGGAGGTGCCGTTCGTCGCCGCCGGATGGGATGCCGTCCGCGCCCGCTTTCCGGACGTGCCAGCGGCGCGGCTGGTCGGTGAACTCACCCGCTCGCAGATCGGATCGATGGTCAACGACCTTATCGCCGAGACGAAGCGTCGCGTGGGCGTCGCGGGCGTCGAAACCGTCGCCGACGTCCGCGCGGCGGGCCAGTGCCTCGCCCATTTCTCGCCCGAGATGGCGGAAGCCGAGCGGACGCTGAAGCGCTTCATGTACGCCAATCTCTACCACCACCCGCGTCAGCTGGCGGCGGCGGCGATGGCGGAAACGGTCGTTGCCGGCCTGTTCGCGGCCTATCATGCCGATCCGTCGGCGATGCACGATGGCTGGCGCGAGACGCTGCCGGAGGCGGAGCCGGAGCGCAGTCGCCACATCGCCGACTATATCGCCGGCATGACCGACCGGTTCGCGGTGCGCAGCTATCGGCAGGTCGTCGGCCCGATCGACCTGCCCGACGGATTCTGACGCCGCTGGCATAACTCTGCGACAAGTCGGGCGCTGACTGGTGCCTCGAGATGGGCAGCGGAGTCGTGGGCGATGGCGCTTGCGGAGATTGCATGGAACCGGTTCGGGCTGGGCGCGCGCGGCGATGCGGTGCCGCCGGCCGATCCGAGACGCTGGCTGGTCGACCAGTTCGATCGCTGGAACCCGCGCCCGCCCGCGCTGGGCGGCATCGCGACGAGCGGCGTGGCGGGGCAGGCGGTCGCGCAGGCCCGCAGCGAACTGCGCATGGTCCGGCAGGAACGCCGGGCGGCCATGACCGACGCCGCCGCCATGCCGATGGCGGCCGACCCGCCCGACATTTGCGCGGCGCAGATCCGGCGCGGCGTCCGCCAATTCTACCTCGATGGCGTTGCCGCCCGGACCGCGGCTGCGGTGGCCAGCGACACGCCCTTCGTCGAACGCCTCACCCATTTCTGGTCGAACCATTTCGCGGTATCGGCGGACAAGCTGGAGGTGACCGGCCTTGCCGCCGCCTTCGAATTCGACGCGATCCGCCCGCATGTCCTGGGGCGTTTCCACGACCTGCTGCTGGCGGTCGAGCATCATCCGGCGATGCTGCTATACCTTGATCAGGCGCAGTCGGTCGGTCCCGACAGCCCGTTCGGCCAGCGGCGGATGGGCGGCCGCGCCGGGCTGAACGAAAATCTGGCGCGCGAGATACTGGAGCTGCACACGCTGGGCGTCCGGACCGGCTATGCGCAGGCCGACGTCACCGAACTGGCGCGTGCGCTCACCGGCTGGACCGTGGCCGGGCTGGGACGGGGCGGGCCGCGGATCGTGCCGCGCCAGCCGGGCGAGGCGGTGTTCGCCCCGGCGCTGCACCAGCCGGGCGGGCGTCAGATTCTCGGCAAGCGCTATGCCGAAGGCGGGGCAGGGCAGTCGGCCGCGGTGCTCGCCGATTTGGCGGTCCATCCCGCGACCGCGAAGCACATCGCGACGAAACTGGTCCGCCACTTCATTGCCGACGATCCGCCGCCTGCCGCCGTCGCGCGGGTCGAACAGGCATTCCTGTCGTCGCGTGGTGACCTGCCGACCGTCTACCGCGCGCTGGTCGCCGCCCCTGAAGGTTGGACGACGGCCCCGGCCAAGTTCCGTACCCCATGGGAATGGACCGTCGCCACCCTCCGCGCCATCGATGCGCCCGCTACGGAAGGACGGGGGCTGGTCAATCTCTTCGCGCAACTCGGCCAGCCGATCTGGCGGCCGGGGCAGCCGATCGGGTTCGACGACATCGCCGCCAGCTGGGCCGGACCGGACGCGCTGATGCGCCGGGTCGAGGCGGCGGAACGTCTCGTCGGCCGCTTGCGCGAACCGCCCGATCCGCGCGCACTGGCGACGCGGCTGTTTCCCGACAGTCTCGCATCCGCAACTGCCGCCGCCATCGCTCGCGCCGAAAGCCCGGCACAGGGCCTCGCGCTGTTGTTCGTCGCGCCCCAGTTCCTGCGGAGATAAGCCATGACCGACCGGCGAACCTTCCTGATCGGCGGCGTGGGCGTCCTGTCCACCGCCTTCGCCCCGCGCCTCGCCTATGCCCGCGCCGCCACCGACCGGCGCTTCGTGTTCATCATCCAGCGCGGCGCTGCGGATGGCCTCGCGATGCTGATGCCGACCGGCGATCCCGGCTTCGCACCGTTGCGCGGCGCCTGGGCGGAGGACGCGACGGCGGCGCGCAAGCTGGACGCGATGTTCGCGCTGCATCCGGCGCTGTCGGGCATGGCCGGACTGTACGATGGCGGGGAGGCGCTGTTCGCCCATGCCGTCGCCTCACCCTATCGCGACCGGTCGCATTTCGACGGGCAGAACGTGCTGGAGACCGGCGGCGCGGAGGCCTATGCGGTGCGCGACGGGTGGCTCAATCGGCTGCTGACGCTGCTGCCCCGCGACACCGCACGCGCGATCGCCGTCGCCGCCACGGTGCCGTTGGCGCTGCGGGGCACGCAGGAAGTCGCATCTTACGCCCCGTCGGCACTCCCGGACGCGTCGGGCGACCTGCTGGGGCGGGTGACGCAACTCTATGCCGAAGATCCGCAGCTCCACGGCCTATGGGCGCAAGCCATGCAGACCCGGCAACTGGCGCAGGAGGCGGGCGGCGAGGCCGGTCGCAATGCCGCCGCGACCGGAGCGCTGGCGGCCCGACTGCTCGCCCCGGCGGATGGCGCGCGGATCGCGATGATCGAGACCGGCGGCTGGGATACCCATGCCGGGCAGCGCGGCCGGCTGAACACGCAACTGAAGGCGCTGGATGCGATGGTGGGCGCACTCAAGACCGGTCTAGGCTCCGCCTGGAACCAGACGCTGGTGCTGGTCGCGACCGAATTCGGCCGTACCGCGCGGATCAACGGCACCGGCGGCACCGATCACGGCACTGCCACCGCGACGATGCTGCTGGGCGGCACGGTGATCGGCAAGCGTGTCGTCGCCGATTGGCCGGGTCTGACCAAGCTGTACGAGGATCGCGACCTGACCCCGACCACCGATCTCGACGCGCTGATCGCCGGCGCGGTCGCCGGGCATTTCGGTATCGATCCGGCGCGGACCATGGCCACCCTGTTTCCCGGCAGCACGGGCCGGCGTCCGGTTGCGGGACTGATCCGGGCGTGATCCTTTGCAGGGGCGGCGGTATCGGCTAAGCGGCGCGTTTGGATCAATCGACCGGAACCGCCATGACGCTGTACCCCCGTTTCTTCGCCCATCTCGACCGCGCGCTCGACACGCTCGTCGCCCGTGGCGACCTGCCGGCGGGGTTGGAGCGACGCGCGATCACGGTCGAACCGCCGCGTGACACGACCCATGGCGACCTGTCGACCAACGCCGCGATGGTGCTGGCCAAGCCGGCCAGGACCAATCCGCGCGCGCTGGCCGAGCTGCTGGTCGCCGAGCTTGCCGGCCTTCCCGAAGTCGCTAGCGCCTCGGTCGCCGGCCCCGGCTTTATTAACCTGACGCTCACCGACGACACGTGGCGCGGTGAACTGACCGCGATCGCCGACGCCGGCGACGCCTATGGCCGGTCGCAGGTCGGCGCGGGGCAGGTGGTGAACATCGAATATGTCTCGGCCAACCCGACCGGCCCGATGCACATGGGCCATTGCCGCGGCGCGGTGGTGGGCGATGCGCTCGCAAGCCTGCTGGAATGGAACGGCGCGCGCGTCATCCGCGAATATTATGTCAACGATGCCGGCGGGCAGGTCGCCGTCCTCGCCCGCTCGGCGCACCTGCGCTACCGCGAGGCGCTGGGGGAGACGATCACCATCCCGGAAGGGCTGTACCCCGGGGACTATCTGGTCCCGGTCGGGCAGATGCTCGCGGCCGAATTTGGCGACCGTTACGTCGATGCGCCCGAA
This sequence comes from Sphingomonas hankookensis, assembly GCF_001619955.1. Classification (GTDB taxonomy): domain Bacteria; phylum Pseudomonadota; class Alphaproteobacteria; order Sphingomonadales; family Sphingomonadaceae; genus Sphingomonas; species Sphingomonas hankookensis_A. The sequence goes on from NZ_LQQO01000001.1 coordinate 151,872, forward strand.
GAGGAATGGTTGGCGCTGTTCCGCACCAAGACGGTGGCAGCGATGCTGGAAATGATCCGCGCCGACCTGCAACTGCTCGGCATCCACCACGACGTCTTTTCGTCGGAAGCGGACCTGCAGGCGGCCGGCAAGCCCGAAGCGGCGGAGGCATGGCTGCGCGAACGTGACCTGATCTATGACGGCGTGCTCGAGGCGCCGAAGGGCGAATTGCCCGACGACTGGGAACCGGTCGAACTGCCGCTGTTCCGCTCGACGAAGTTCGGCGACGACCAGGACCGCCCGATCAGGAAGTCGGACGGCAGCTGGACCTATTTCGGCGCCGACCTCGCCTATCATTTCCAGAAGGCGCAGGGCGCCGATCAGCTGATCGACATCTGGGGCGCGGACCATGCCGGCACGGTCAAGCGGATCGTCGCGGCGGTGCAGGCACTGACGGAAGGCAAGACCCGCTTCGACGTGAAGCTGGTGCAGATGGTACGCCTGCTGCGCGGCGGCGAACCGGTCAAGATGTCGAAGCGCGCCGGCAATTTCGTGACACTGGCCGATGTCGTCAACGAAGTCGGCAAGGACGTCGTCCGCTTCACCATGCTGACGCGCAAGGCCGATGCGCAGATGGACTTCGACTTCGCCAAGGTGGTCGAGGCGTCGAAGGACAACCCGGTCTTCTACGTGCAATACGCCCATGCCCGCGTCCATTCGCTCGTCCGCCGCGCGGCGGAGGCGGGCATTGCCGAGGACGCGAACGCCGACCTGTCCCGTCTCGATACGGTCGAGCTGGCGCTGGTGAAGCGCGCGGCGCAGTTCCCGCGTGTCGTCGAAAGCGCGGCGGCGGCGCGCGAACCGCACCGGATCGCCTTCTATCTCTATGATCTGGCGGCGGAGTTCCATGCGGCATGGAATCTGGGCAATGACGATCCGTCCCGTCGGTACCTTCAGGTCGACGACCCTGCGCTGACGCAGGCGCGGCTTTTCCTCGCCCGCGCGATCGGGCAGATTATCCGCAACGGCCTGGCCATCATGGGTGTCGAGGCGGTCGAGGAGATGAAGTGATGGCGGACATGATCGCATCCGGCGATCCCGACCACGAACGCCTGCCCTGGCTGGAAAGCGCGGAGCCGGAGCCGGAACCCGCGCGTCCGATCTGGCGCACGGTGCTGATCGTGCTGATCGGCCTGCTGATGGTCGGCACGATCGCCTTTGCCTTGCTGCGCCATCGAGGCGCGCCGACCGCCAGCGGCACCGGCGACCTGATCGCCGCGCCGGAGGGTCCGTACAAGACCCGCCCGCAGGAAGCCGACGGCATGCGCGTGACCGGCGACAGCGACACCGCGATCGCGACCAGCGAGGGGGCGACTGGGGGCAACGCGTCGGTCAACCTGAACGCCGTTCCCGAAGCACCGATCCAGGGCAAGGCCGCCGCGCCTGCCGCCGGTCCGACCAGCAGCGGCACCGGGCGGGTGGCGACGGCCGTGCCGACCACCACTACGCGGTTGGAAGCGCGTGCGCCAGCGGCGGCCGCGCCGGTCGAAACCGCGCCGGGTGCCGGCGGTTCGGTCGTGCAGCTCGGCTCCTTCCCGAGCGAGGGCGTGGCGAACACCGCGTGGAACCAGCTGTCGCGCCGCTTCGCCTATCTGGCTCCCCTGGGCAAGTCGGTGCAGACGGCGGAGGTGAAGGGCAAGACCGTCTATCGCCTGCGCGTGAATGCGGGCAGCGCGAACCAGGCGTCGGACCTCTGTGGCAAGCTCAAGCTGGCTGGAGAGAATTGCTTCATAGCCCGATGACATACCCCGGTTGTCGCGGTCGGGGACCTGCGGTAGCCGTCACCCTATGAAGCCCGTAATCTTTGGCCTGTCCGGCCCGACGCTGACCGCCGACGAAGCCGCGCTGTTCCGCGCGGCCGATCCGCTCGGCTATATCCTGTTCGGTCGCAACTGCGTCGATCGGGATCAGATGCGCGCCCTGACCGATTCATTGCGCGATCTGTCGGGGCGGGCGGACCTGCCGATCCTGATCGATCAGGAAGGGGGTCGCGTTGCGCGGATGCAGCCGCCGGTGTGGCCCGCCTTTCCCGCCCCCTCGGCCTTCGCCGCGCTGTACGATCGTGCGCCGTCCTCCGCCATCGCGGCGGCGAAGGCCAATGGGCAGGCACTGGGCGTCATGCTGGCGGAGGTCGGGGTGACGGTCGATGCGACGCCGCTGCTCGACGTGGCGCAGTCCGATATGACCGGCGCGATCGGCGACCGCAGCTTCGGTGCGGACCCGATGCAGGTCGCAGCACTTGGCCGCGCGACGCTCGACGGACTGGCCGCGGCCGGAGTGGTCGGCATCGTCAAGCACATGCCGGGCCATGGCCGCGCGACGGTCGACAGCCACCTCGAGCTGCCGCGCGTCTCCGCACCCGCCGATGCGCTCGAACAGGATATCTCGCCGTTTGCGACGCTGTCTTCCGCGCCGATGGCGATGACCGCGCATGTCGTGTTCGAGGCATGGGACGCGGCGCTGCCCGCCACCCTGTCGCCAACGGTCATCCGCGATATCATCCGCGGGCGGATCGGCTTCGACGGGCTGTTGATGACCGACGACATCGACATGAAGGCGTTGAGCGGTGCGCCCGCCGACAAGGCGGCGGACGCCATCGCCGCGGGTTGCGATGTCGTGCTCGACTGCTGGGCGCGCATGGAGGAGATGGCAGCGATCGCGGATCGGCTGGACGATATCGCACCGGTGTCCCGCGCGCGCCTCGACCGTGCGATGGCGGGGATCGGCACTGCCAGCCCGGTTCCGCTCGCCGAACTGGTCGACACGCGCGACCGCCTGCTGGCGCTTGCCTAAGGCGCTTATCGGTTCTTAACCAGGCGGTATTATCCTGCCCGCGCCTGCCGCCTGGGAACCGGAAGATGCTGCCGACCGAGCCTCTGCCCCTGCATCATAGCTGGCCGATCTTCGAACGGGGACTGCGCCTGTCCGAAGGGCTGCTCGACATCGGCTACAGCCCCGGTCTGGCCGGCGACGGCCCATTCTCCTGCGATCTGACGACGAACCGACTGACCTGGTCCGAAGCGACCTTCCTCCTGTTCGGGCTGCCGATCGGCGTACCCCCGAAGCGCGAATGTGTCCTGCCGATGTATCGGCCCGAATCGCGCGCGGCCGTCGAACGGCTGCGCAGCCATGCCATTCGCCACCACCGCGGCTTCACCATCGATGCGGCGGTCGACGCGCCCGGTCAGCCGTTCCGCTGGCTCCGTATCGTTGCCGCCCCCGACATCGAGAACGGCCGAGCCGTCCGGCTGCGCGGCGTGCATCAGGACGTCACGCACGAATATCGGTGACGGATCGCGCGGCGAGCCGGTAGGATCGCGCCATGGACGCCGATGCGCCGGTACTGACGATCGAACTGGACGGGTGGGAAGGGCCGCTCGACCTGCTGCTGGCGCTCGCCCGGACGCAGAAGGTCGATCTGCGCCGGATATCGATCCTTGCGCTGGTCGAGCAATATCTGCGCTGGATCGATCGGGTCACTGCCCTGCGGCTCGAACTGGCGGCCGACTGGCTCGTGATGGCGGCGTGGCTTGCCTATCTGAAATCCGCGTTGCTGCTGCCGCGCGAACCGGAAATGGATCCCGACCCGGAGGAATTGGCGCTGCGCCTGCAACTGCGGCTCGAACGACTCGATGCGATGCGGGAGGCCGGCGCGCGATTGATGGCGCGCGACCGCATCGGCCGCGACGTGTTCCTGCGTGGCGATCCCGAAGGGCTGAACGTCGTGCGCAAGGCGCGGTGGGACGCCGGCCTGTACGATCTGATCGAAGCCTATGGCCGGATCAGCGCCCGGACCCGCCCGGTGCTGCATGTCGTCGCGACGCGACCGGTGATGACGCTGGAGGTTGCGATCGAACGGGTCGAGGCGATGCTCGGCACGCGGATCGACTGGACCTCGATCGCCGCCTTCCTGCCGATCGATGCCGAGGAGCGCTATCGGCGTTCGGCGCTCGCATCGACCTTTTTGGCGACGCTCGAACTTGCGCGGCAGGGGCGGGTGGCGATCCGGCAGGATGCGCCGTTCGGGCCGATCGATATCCGGCGCATCGCATGACCGATCCGTTCGTCCGTGCGGTAGAGGCGGTGCTGTTCGCCAGCGAAGCACCGATGACGGTCGCGATGATCGCCGCCTATGTCGGGGACGGGGATGTCCGTGCCGCGCTCACCACGATCGAGGCGGATCATGCCGGGCGCGGCTTCGGCCTGGTCCGGCGGGGAGAGCATTGGCATTTCGAAACTGCGCCCGACCTAGCCCATTTCCTGCGCCGCGACCGCGACGAGTCGCGCCGCCTGTCGCGCGCCGCGATCGAGACACTGGCGATCATCGCCTATCATGAGCCGGCGACCCGTGCGGACATCGAATCGATCCGCGGCGTGCAGATTTCCAAGGGCACGATCGATGTGTTGCTGGCGGCGGGTTGGGTCCGACCGGCGGGCAGGCGCGAGGTGCCGGGCCGTCCGCTGGCGTACGCAACGACGCAGGCGTTTCTCGACCATTTCGGGCTGAACAGTCGCCGCGACCTGCCGGGGATCGACGATTTGCGCGCGGCGAGTCTGCTCGAACCAATCGACGATGCCTTTGCAAGCGTGCTGGAAAGCGGCGGCGATAGCGACTAAGTGGACGGCAACGATCCGTTTCGCTTGGAGTGTAGACGATGGGTGGTCTTAGCATTTGGCACTGGCTTATCGTCGGCGTCGCGATCCTGCTGCTGTTCGGCAAGGGTCGGTTTTCCGACATGATGGGCGACGTGGCCAAGGGGCTGAAGAGCTTCAAGAAGGGCATGGCCGAGGATGACGATGTGCCGCCGCCCGCGCGTCCGCGCGAACGGCTGGAACAGCGTCCGCTCGATACTGGCTATGATCGTGATCCGGCGCCGCGAGACCCGCTGCACCGCGACCCCGTTCGCGACGACCGCCCACACGGCGACCGCTGACTTCCATTCCCCGGCGGGCCGTGGCGCCCGCCCGACCTTGAGCGCCGATGTTCGATATCGCTCCCACCGAATTGATGGTCGTCGCGCTGGTCGCGCTGGTCGTCATCGGTCCCAAGGATTTGCCGAAGGCCATGCGTATCGTCGGCCTGTGGGTCGGCAAGGCGCGTGGCGTCGCGCGCCAGTTCCGCTCAGGTTTCGACACGATGGTGCGCGAAGCCGAACTGGCGGAAATGGAAAAGAAATGGGCGGAGGAAAACGCCCGGATCATGCGCGAGCATCCCGCCGATCCGCCGGCGGCCGTGCACCCGATCGACGCGCCTTCGCCGCCGCCGCCGGTCCATGATCCCGCTCCGGCATCGCCCGAGGACGATCCGGCTCCGGTGATGGTCGAACGGCCCGAACTGCGTGAAGCACCCGGCGACCATCCGCCCGCCGCTGATGGCAAGGCCCCGTCATGAACGATATCGACGACAGCCAGGCACCCTTGCTCGATCACCTGATCGAATTGCGCCGTCGCCTGCTTTATTCGGTGGTCGCGGTAGCCGCGTGCTTTGCGCTCTGCTTCTATTTTTCGCACCAGATCCTGACGTTCCTGCTCAAGCCCTTGCTGGCGGCGGGGCAGAAGCGCGTGATCTTCACCCAGATTTTCGAGGCGTTCTTCGTCCAGATCAAGGTGGCGTTCTTCGCCGCGATGATGCTGTCCTTTCCGGTGATCGCGAACCAGCTCTGGCAGTTCGTGGCACCGGGCCTGTACCGCAACGAAAAGAAGGCGCTGTTCCCGTTCCTGCTGGCGACGCCGGTGCTGTTCATCGCCGGTGCTGCGCTGGCCTATTACGTCACCATCCCGGTCGCGCTGCATTTCCTGCTCGGATATCAGGGCAATCTGGGCGGCGTCGAGCAGGAGGCGATGCCCTCGATCGAGAATTACCTCTCGTTCGTGATGCAGTTTCTGTTCGCGTTCGGCCTTGCCTTCCTGTTGCCGGTGCTGTTGATGCTGCTGGAGTTGGCCGGCATCGTTACGCGCAAGCAGCTGGTCGGGGCGCGGCGGTACGCGATCGTCGCCGCCTTCGCGATCGCTGCGGTCGCGACGCCGCCGGACATCGGGTCACAGTTCCTGCTCGCTGTACCGCTGATCCTGCTCTACGAACTGGCGCTGATCGCGATCTGGTTCACCGAGAAGCGTCGGGCGAAGCGCGATCCCGCTACGGACGAAGTCAGCGAGGTCGACGACCAGACCATCTGACGCCGGCGTGGCTCTCTGGCGTCCGACACGAAAAAGGGCGGCTCGGACATGGTCCGGGCCGCCCTTGTCGTTCCGGCGTCTCTAGCGCCGGATGCGACTTACTTGCTGTCCTTGGCGGCGCCCGCGACGGCGTTGCCGGCCGACGACACGTCCCTACCGACACCTTCGACGGTGTTGCAGGCGCTGACGGCCAGGGCGCCGGCCACTACGGCAAGGCTCAGAATCTTACGCATATCGATCTCCCGGTTTCGCGAGACTCGCTCGCTCCGGCGAAAGAATGTTTGGCGAAAATATTCGTTCCGGCATGGAAATGGGATGGCCAGCAAAAAGCGACCCGCCGGTTTTGAGGCCGACGGGTCGCTTAGGTGAAACCAGTATATGGACCCGGTGGCACTACCGGGGGGGGGGGGAGGGTTTGCGCCTACCGGGTCCTTTTAGCGGATAGCGAGAGCGGGGGGGCATAAGATCGCTATCCGAGGGTGATAACGGCAGGCCTTATCCTTGGTTCCGGTATTCCGCGTTTTTTTTTGGAAAGCGGCGTCAGCTGGGGAACGCGCCGCACTTCTTGGTCTGCCAGATGCCCTTGCGCCAGCATTTCGGGTTTTCGAACTGGTACAGGCGCACCGGGCGCATATACGGAATCTGCCGCGTGAACTGCTGTTCGCCGTAGGGAACCAGCGAATTGCGCAGCTTGCGCATCCGCAGCTGGGCGAATTCGCCCAGATAGCCGCGCGGCACGAACAGCGCTTCCTGCCCGATCTCGTTCGCGGCCTGGCAGAAGCCGAGCTGCGCCGACACGGTCGAGAAGCTGGAATACACCCGCGTACCGAACTGGTCGAGCGCGGTCTGGCCGGCCTTCAGCGAACCGGTGGTCCGATCGAAATACTTGTCCAGCGCGGCATAGCTGTCCTTCAGCTCGTCGGCATGGTCGAACAGCATCGCGTTGTAGTTGTTCAGCGTCTGCATCGTCGGTTCGAACTGGCATTGCAGCGCCGCGACGTTCAGCGCCGAGCGCATGTTCCACAGCACCGCCGCGCGCAGCTCGGCCGGGGTCGCGCCGGGCAGCACCTGCGTCGTGACGCCCGGTTCCTCCCCGGTGACGCGCGGGCCCTCCAGATCATAGGGCTTGAAAAAAAATTGGGCCGACGCGGGGGATGCCGCGACGGTCAGGGCGGCGGCAGCGGCCAGGACCAGGGTACGCACTACGCTCATCTCTTCCTTTCACGGCGCGGGCTTGGCGCCAGGGCAAGCAGCGATGGTTAAGGCGTTTTTCGTGGCGACCCAAGCCCCAACTTGCATCGGATCGCCACGTTTCGCCGCACAGGGGCGTAACGATCCGGCCGGCCGGGGACGGATAACGAAAAGGGCCGCCCGGTCGCCCGGACGGCCCCTCGCCAGAATAGCCGAAATCGGCTGATTACATGGCGTTGGTCATGCCGGCTTCGTTCGACATCATGGTGTCGTTCGACATCATCATGCTGTCGTTCGACATCATCATGGTGTCGTTGCCCATGGCGCCGTCAACGGCGGTCATGTTGTCCGACATCGTGCCGTCCATCATGTCGGTCGAGTTCAGGTCGGTGATGGTCGCGTTGTCGGCGGTGGTTTCGGTGTTGCCGCCGCAAGCCGACAGCGCCAGCGCCGCGCCGGCGATGATCGAACCGGTCAGGATCTTCGAGAATGCACGCATGGTAAGCTCCCTAAGCTATGGATAGGCGGCGTTTCTTTTGCCGTTAATACCCAATCCGTGCTGGACATTAGTCGAAGGGGTGCTTGCCCTCAAGCCTCTTTCGCAGGGGGGTACAGCCCGTCCAGAAAAGCCGGCAACCCGGCGGCGAGCGCTGCATCGAACATTCCCGGGTCGACCGTCTTTCCAAGCGCCGCTGCGCTGGTCACGGGAAATTCGGCGATCCCACACGGGACGATGCCCCCGAAATGTGACAAATCTGGGGCCAGATTGACCGAAAATCCGTGCAGCGTCGCCCAGCGGCGCACCCGTACGCCGATCGCGCCGATCTTCGCTTCGGTGCCGCCATCGGACGTCCAGATGCCGATGCGATCGGGCACGGCATAGGCATGGATGTCGAAGGTCGCCAGCGCACCGATCACCCACGACTCCACCGCATGGACGAAGCGGCGCACGTCGCGTCCGCGCCGCGTCAGGTCGAGCATCAGGTAACCGATCCGCTGGCCAGGACCGTGATAGGTGTAGCGCCCGCCGCGCCCCGCGGCATGAACGGGAAAGCGCGGGTCGAGCAACTCGGCGGGGTCGGCGCTGGTGCCGGCGGTGTAGAGCGGCGGATGTTCAAGCAGCCAGATCATTTCGGCCGCCATGCCATCGGCGATCGCGGTCGCGCGGGTCTCCATGGTCGCCAGCGCCACGGGGTAGTCGATCTGTCCGGTTTCGGGGCGCCATTCGATCTGCTGCGCGGTCGCGACGGGCGGGACGTGGGGGTCAGGGGCCATTTTCATTCAGGATCAGGATGGGTAGAGCTTCCATCGGATAAAAGGGGAGCAAGTGCAACGATGGCAAAGATCGGGACGATCTGGGACCGCGCCGTGGATTTCGTGCGCGACCATGCCGGCGAACTGATGCCGGTGCTGCTGGTCACGCAATTCGCGGTGCCGGCGCTCAGCGGCAGCCTGAACGGCGTCCGCGCCGATGCGACTGGCGGCATGGCGGCGCTACTGGGAGTTTTGTCGCTGGTGACCGCCGTCGTGTCGCTATGGGGCGCGCTCTATCTGGTCGCGTTCTCGGCGCAGCCCAACGGACAGGAACAGCATCGCGTCGCGCTGTCGCTGGCCCGCACGCGCTTCCTGCCGATGATCGGGGTCAGCATCGTGCTGATGGCGATCCTGGCGGTGCTGGCGATCCCCGGAGTCGTCCTGGCCGTTGCGAGCGGATTCGACTTCACATCGGTGATGAACGGCGTGCCGCCCCAGCCCTCGGAAATCGGCAAGCTCGGCTTCGCGCTGCTGTATTTCTTTGTGCTCGCGTTGTTCCTGCTGTGGGTGTCGGCCCGGTTGCTGCCGATCAACGCCGTGGTCGCGCATGAGCGGCGGGGCGTCGGCGCGATCGGCCGCGCCTTCGCCGTGACGCGCGGCATGACGTTCAAGCTGATCGGCGTGCTGATCCTCTACGGCATCGTCGCCGGCGTCGCGGTGTCGGCGGCGCAGTTCGTGGTCGGCGGCCTGATCGGGCTGTTCACCGCCAACGACGGTGGCCTGTCGCCGGCCATCATCGCCGGGGCGTTTGCCGTGGCAGCGGTCAGCGCGGCGCTGGCGCTGTACCAGAGCGCGTTCGTCGGCAAGCTGTACCGCGAAGTCGTCGGCCAGCAGGACGACGCGGCCGTCTTCGCATGAGGTTGAACGTCGCGGCCGCCTGTCACGACGCGGTACAGATCTGGAAGCGGGACCGCGACGTGATCGCCGCGGTCGGGGGCGTGTTCTTCTTCCTGCCTAATCTGGCGTTGGCGCTGTTCATGCGCGAGTCGAGCGTTACGGTACCGGTCGAGCCGAAGGACGATCAGGCACTGATGGCGTCGATGCAGTCCTTCCTGGTCGACAATGCCCCGTTACTGGCGTTTCAGATGGTTGCGGAACTGGTCGGCGTCGCCGTGCTGCTCGCGCTGCTGCTCGATCCGGCGCGGCCCACCGTCGGCGACGCGCTGCGGATCGTCGCGCGGCGGTTGCCGGTACTGATCGCCGCGACGATGCTACTCAACATCGCGTTGGTGTGCGGCGTGGCGCTGTTCATCGTGCCCGGGCTCTATGTCATCGGTCGCGCGGCGATGGTGATGCCGGTGCTGCTGGCCGAGCCGGAGCGGCGGTTCGGCGATGCGGTCGGGCGGGCGCTCGATCTGACGCGCGGTCGGGTCCTGCAACTGCTGTCGCTCTGGGCGCTGATCCACCTTGGCGCCTATTTCATCCAGTCGGCGCTGCAGAGCATCGCCCGCGCGGCGTCGGCGGGCGGGACCAATCCGTTTACCGCCGGCATCATCGCGATCGCGATCTCGGCAATGTCGATGGCGGCGGCTATCGCCTATACGCTGGTCCGCGCGACGATCTACCGCCGGCTAGCCAGCAAGGGGTAATGCGCGCCGCAATCGTCGGGCAACGCCCCGGCGATTCGCGGGTCGGCGAAGGTTTCGATGGTGCGCTGGTACGGCACGAAGCCCGACCGGCGATAGAAGCCAAGCGCGCCGGGATGGTCGAGCGTGCAGGTATGCACCCATACCCGCCGCACGTCCTTCGCCCACGCCATCGCCAGCGCATGCGCCATCAGCCAGCGGCCATGGCCCTTGCCGGCCAGTTCGGGGATCAGGCCGACATAGGACAGCTCGCATTCGCCCGCCGTGCGAAAGTCGAGTTCGAGCATCCCGATCTCGATCCCCGCGCGGTCGACCACGGCCCAGATGCGGACGGCATCGTCGTGGATGATCGCGGTCAGCCGGTCGTCGTCCATCACCAGCCGCGAAAACCACAGCCACGGCCCGCCGACCCGCCGGAACAGCGCGCGATACCGATCGACGCCCGGCCTTTCCCAGCGCACCAGCCGCAGCGGAGAGGGCGGCAGCGGGGCGGGGCGCGGCCGCTCCAGCATCTCCAGCGAGGTGACGATGGTCGCGACCTCGCCCGGCTTGACCGGTATCAACCCCATGGCGTCAGCTCCAGGTCGCGAGCGGCGGCAGGCTCATCAGGATCGCATCGATATTGCCGCCAGTCTTCAGGCCGAACAGCGTGCCGCGATCATAGACCAGGTTGAACTCGGCATAGCGGCCGCGCCATTCGAGCTGTCGCGCCCGGTCGGCATCGTCATAGGGCATCGCCCTGCGCCGCCGCACCAGCTGCGGATAGATCGACAGGAACGCCTCTCCAACATCCCGGGTGAAGGCGAAATCACCGTCCCAATCATTGCCCAGATGGTCGTAGAAAATGCCACCGACGCCGCGATGGACGCCGCGATGCGGGATGTAGAAATAGTCGTCGGCCCATTGTTTGAATTTGGGGTAATGCGCCGGATCGTGCGCGTCGCACGCCGCCTGCATCGCGGCATGGAAATCCGCGGTGTCCTCCGCATAGGGGATGGGCGGGTTGAGATCGGCTCCGCCGCCGAACCAGCGCTTCGTCGTCACGAGGAAGCGGGTGTTCATGTGCACCGCGGGGACATGCGGATTGGTCATGTGCGCGACGAGGCTGATGCCGGTCGCGAAGAAGCGCGGGTCGTCCGCCGCGCCGTGGATCGACTTGGCGAATTCGCCCTCGAAGGTGCCGCCGACGGTCGAGACGTTCACACCGACCTTTTCGAAGACCTTTCCCTTCATCACGCCCCGCACGCCGCCGCCGCCCGGCGCACCCGACGGATCGACCCGGTCCCATGGGGTATAGGCGAAGGCGGCGTCCGATCCCGCCTCGCGTTCGATCGCTTCGAACGCGGAGCAGATGCGGTCGCGCAGCGATTCGAACCAGGTACGGGCGGATTGTTGCTGGAGATCGAGCGGTTGCATGGCACGCGACTTAGGCCGGAACGCACGCGCTCGCAAAGCCTCTCGTTATGAGCACAGGAAACCGGTGTCAAAAACGGGGTCGACGTCAGCAGGGTTCGCCGGTAGAAGAGGCGCCAATCAGAGCGAGGAATGCCGGTTCGGCCGCCAAAGGCCGCTGATACCGGTTACCATCAGGAGAGAGTGATGTTCGACCGTACCTATTATGCCACCCACCCGGACATGATGGAATGCGTGTCGAACGAGGAGCTGCGCGACCGCTACCTGATCGACGGGCTGTTCCGCGAGGGCGAGTGCGTGCTGAACTACACCCATGCCGACCGGTTCGTGATCGGCGGTGTGGCGGTCGGCGATGCGCCGGTGAAGCTGCCAGCGCAGACCGAGCCGAAATCGGCGGAGGGCCATCCGTTCCTCGAACGCCGTGAGATGGCGGTGGTCAATGTCGGTTCGGCCGAGGGCAGCGTGACCGTCGACGGTGAGGTGTTCATCCTTGGCAACAAGGACTGCGTCTACGTCACCATGGGTGCGGTCGACGTCGAGTTTGCAGGCAAGGGTGCGCGCTTCTACATCGCGTCGTGCCCCGCGCATAAGGGCTTCACCACCCGCAAGCTGGGCATCGCCGATGCCAACGCGCTCGATCGCGGCAGCCTCGAGGAATCGAACGAGCGGACGATCTACCAGCTGGTCATTCCCGGCGTGTGCGATTCGGCGCAGCTGGTGATGGGCCTGACCGTGCTGAAGCCCGGCAGCGTGTGGAACACCATGCCGCCGCACATCCACGAACGCCGCAGCGAGATTTATTTCTACTTCGAACTGCCCACCGACAATGACAAGGTGTTCCATTACATGGGCGAGGGCGAAGCAATGCGCCACATCGTCATGGGGAACGAAGAGGCCGTCATCAGCCCGCCCTGGTCGGTGCATATGGGGTCGGGCACCCGCGCCTATGCCTTCATCTGGGCGATGGCTGGGGAGAACCAGGACTATACCGACATGAAGGTGCTCGACATCTGCCAGTTGGCGTGAGTTGACCCCTGGGGATCCCCGCCTGCGCGGGTATACGCGATGCGAATGAACGGGCGCCGCGCGATAGCCTGCATCCCGCCCGAGCGGGAAACCAAGGAGTTGCCATGAATCCCTTCGATCTTTCGGGCCGGGTCGCGGCCGTCACCGGGGCCAATACCGGTATCGGTCAGGCGATCGCCGTCGCCCTGGCCACCGCCGGTGCCGATGTCGCCCTGATTGGCCGCACGCCCGCCACCGACACAGCCGAACAGGTCCGCGCGCTCGGCCGCCGGGCGGAAATCGTCTCCGCCGACCTGTCGACCATCGCGCCGGTCGATCGGGTCGTGGCGGAGACGCTGGAAAGGCTCGGGCGGCTCGACATCCTGGTCAACAATGCCGGGATCATCCGCCGCGCCGATGCGGTCGACTTTACCGAGGAGGACTGGGACGCCGTGGTCGACACCAACCTCAAATCGGTGTTCTTCCTGTGTCAGGCCGCCGGGCGCCACATGATCGCGCAAGGGCAGGGGCGCATCATCAATATCGCGTCGATGCTGACCTTTCAGGGCGGGGTGCGCGTACCGAGCTATACCGCGTCCAAATCGGGTATCGGTGGCCTCACCAAACTGCTGGCGAACGAATGGGCGAAGCACGGCGTCACGGTGAACGCTATCGCGCCGGGCTATATCGCGACCAACAACACCGCTGCGTTGCAGGCGGACCCTGCGCGCAATGCCGCGATCCTTGACCGTATTCCGGCGGGACGCTGGGGGAACCCAGGCGATCTGGGCGGGGCGGCGGTGTTCCTGGCGTCCGATGCCGCGGCCTATGTGCAGGGGCATATCCTTGCGGTCGATGGCGGGTGGCTGGCGCGATGATCCTGTGTTTCGGCGAATTGCTGCTGCGGCTGACCGCGCCGGGCCGCGAATTGTTGATGCAGACCGGGCGGTTCGACGTCCATGTCGGCGGGGCGGAGGCCAATGTCGCGGTCGGGCTCGCCAGTTTGGGCCATGCGAGCGCGATGGTCAGCGCGGTGCCCGACAATCCGTTGGGGCGCGGTGCCATTGCCGCCGTCCGCGCGCAGGGCGTCGATTGTTCGCGCGTCGTAACCCGCGAGGGGCGGATGGGGCTGTATTTCCTCAGCCCCGGCGCGGGCCTCAGGGCGTCCGACATCGTCTATGACCGTGCCGGATCGAGCTTTGCCACGACCCCGGCGGCGGCCTGGGACTGGGACGCACTGCTGGCGGGCTGCACGCGGCTGCACTTGTCGGGCATCACGCCGGCGCTGGGTCACGAAACCGCGCACGCCGCCATCGCCGCCGCCGAAGCGGCCCGGGCGCGCGGGCTGACCGTCTCGTTCGACGGCAATTACCGCGCCCGGCTGTGGGAGGCGTGGGACAGCGACCCGCGCGCTGTGCTGACCCGGTTGGTGTCGATGGCGGACCTGCTGTTCGGAAACCATCGCGACGTCTCGCTGCTGCTGGGTAAGCAATTTTCGGGCGATGGTGAGGACCGGCGGCGCGAAGCGGCCGAGGCGGCGTTCGCGGCCTTTCCGAACCTCCGCCACATCGCCTCGACCGCGCGGCATGTCGACGATGCCGACCGGCACCGGCTGTCGGCGCGGATCGATATGCCGACGGGCGCGGTACAGATCGGGGAGGTCGCGATCTCCGGCATCGTCGACCGGATCGGCGGCGGCGACGCCTTTGCCAGCGGCGTGCTGCACGCCCTGATGTCGGGCCGGGACGAAGCGACCGCCGCCGAATGGGGGCTGGCGGTCGCCGCGCTCAAACATTCGCTGCCGGGCGATTTCAACCTGTTCCGTCAGGCAGATATCGATGATTTCCTGTCCGGCGGACTGGACGTTCGACGCTGATCCGAGCATAGCGGGCCGGGGGAACGGCCGGTGGGGCGCCACGTTCTGCCATGGATGCGAGGCGACGTGGAACAGGGGCGTGACACGAGCGGGCAGGCGGCGAGCGACGACCGCCGTATCGCGCTGGAAATCGCCGGCGCGGATGGCGGGACCGATCCGTTCGTCGCGGCGGTGCGGGCGACCCGCATGCCGATGCTCATCACCGATCCGCGGCTGCCCGACAATCCGGTGGTTTTCGTCAACGACGCCTTCTGCCGCCTGACGGGTTATGCTCGCGCGGAGATTATCGGGCGGAATTGTCGTTTCCTGCAGGGTGACGACAGCGACCCCGCGACGGTCGCGCAGATCCGCGCGGCGGTGGCGGCGGTGCGGTCGATCGAGATCGACATCCGCAACTATCGCAAGGACGGCACGCCGTTCTGGAACCGCCTGTTGCTGGCTCCGGTGCACGATGCCGATGGCCGCCTCGCCTATTTCTTTGCCAGCCAGCTCGACGTTACGCTCGAACGCGAACGGATGGAGGGGCTCGAATCGAGCAACGCCGCGCTGCTGGCCGAACTCGCCGGCCGCTTTCGCGAGCAGGAGGAGCGCGAGCGCGAGATGCTGTTCGCGCTGGAGGCCGGGCGCTTCGGCACCTGGTCGTTCGACCGCGCGACGCGCCAGCTGACGATGTCGGCAATCTGCCGGACCAATTTCGGCTTCGACGCCGATTATCCGCCCTCGACGGCGGAGGTGTCGGCGATCCTACATCCCGATGATCGGGCGGCGGCGGTAGCGGCGATCGAGGCGAGCTTTGCCGGCGAACCGCTGGAGATCGAGGTCCGCATCCGTCCCGGCGATGGCGAGGTGCGCTGGATCGCCAGCCGGGGGCAGCCGACGCTGGATGCCGATGGCGAGGTCGTGCGGCTGACCGGCGTGTCGATCGACGTCACCGTTTACAAGCGGCTGGAGCGGATGCGCGCGGCGATGGCCGAACTGAATGACGCGCTGCGCCTGCTCGACGATCCGGTCGACATGGGCGTCACCGCGGCGCGGATCATCGGCGAGGCGCTGGGCGTCGACCGGGTCGGCTATGGGCTGGTCGATCGGGCGGCGGAGACGATCACGATCGAGCGCGACTGGAACGCGCCGGGCGTGCGCAGCTTGGCGGGGGTGCTGAACTTCCGCGATTATGGCAGTTACATCGACGATCTGAAGCGCGGCGAGACGGCGATCGTCGAGGATGCCCGGCTGGACCCGCGCACGGCCGACACGGCGGCGCAGCTGGAGTCGATCAACGCCCGCGCCTTCATCAACATGCCCCTGACCGAACTGGGCGGGCTGGTCGCGCTGATCTACACCAACCATGGCGAACCGCGGACGTGGCGCGATGACGAGATCGCCTTCGTCCGCGAGGTCGCCGAACGCACCCGCGCGGCCACGGAACGCCGCCGCGCCGAGCGCGAGCTGGCGGCGCTGGCCGAATCGCTGGAGGAACAGGTCGTCGACCGGACCAAGGCACTGGTCACCGCGCAGGACGCGCTGCGCCAGAGCCAGAAGATGGAGGCGATCGGCCAGTTGACCGGCGGCGTGGCGCACGATTTCAACAACCTGCTGACCATCGTCCGTTCGTCCGTCGACCTGCTGCGCCAGCCCACGCTCACCGACGAACGGCGGGAGCGCTATCTGGCGGCGATCAGCGATACGGTGGACCGCGCAGCGAAGCTGACCGGGCAGTTGCTGGCCTTTGCCCGCCGCTCGGCGCTGCAACCGGCGGTCTTCGACGTCAACGAAGCGGTCGCCAATCTGGGCGATATCGTCCGGACCCTTGCCGGCTCACGGATCGAGGTGACGATCCGGCCGTGTGATGCGGACGTGTTCGTCGATGCCGATCCGAACCAGTTCGACACCGCCATCGTCAATTTCGCCGCCAATGCCCGCGACGCGATGCAGGGGGAGGGGTGCCTGACCCTGTCCGTCGACCGGGTGGATGGTATTCCGGCCGGGCCGGGCGCGCCGGCGCTGCCCGGCCAGTTCGTCGTGATCACGGTCGGCGATACCGGCAGCGGCATCGACGACGAAACGCTGACCCGCATCTTCGAACCCTTCTTCACGACGAAGGAACTGGGGAAGGGGACGGGACTGGGGCTGAGCCAGGTGTTCGGCTTTGCCAAGCAGTCGGGCGGCGAGGTTCGTGCCCGCAGCGTGCCCGGACATACCGAATTCGCGCTCTATCTCCCGCAGGTCCTCTCGCCCGAGCGAAGCGATGCGCCGGCGCGCGAGGTGCCGGTGTCGCTGGCAGGCAACGGCCTGCGCGTGCTGGTGGTCGAGGATAATGTCGCGGTCGGCACCACCACGACCCAGGCACTGGAAGCGCAGGGGTTCGTGCCGGAGCATGTCGTCGACGGACAGGCGGCGCTGGCGGTGCTCGGCGAGCGGCCGGACGGGTTCGATATCGTGTTTTCCGACGTGATGATGCCGGGCATCGACGGCGTCGAACTGGCTGCGCGGCTGCGCGAACGCCATCCCGGCCTGCCGGTGCTGCTGACCAGCGGCTATAGCGACGTCATCGTCCGGCACGGCACGATGGGGTTCGACCTGCTGCACAAGCCCTATACGATCGGCCAGTTGATCGCCGCGCTGCGCCGGGTCGCGGGGCGTTGACCCCCTCCGCCGCCGCGCCCGCGCGCGGCTTCGTCCCGCTCTACACGCTGGCCTATTGCGGGCTGTTCGTCGCGTTCATGCCGTTCGTGTCGATCCTGTTGCAGGTGAAGGTCGTCGCGATCGATCCAGCGAACCGCGTCGCGCTGCTGGGCTGGGCGGTACTGGGCGGGGCGGTCGTCGCCAGTGTCGCGAACATTGCCGCCGGCTGGTTGAGCGACTGGCATTGGCGTCGAACCCGTAGCCGCCGCCTGCCGATCGCTGCCGGTTTGTTGCTGCTGGCGCTGGCGTTCGCGGCGATCCACCGGGCCGTTGACCGGACCACGTTGCTGGTTGCCATCGGCTTTTGGCAGGTTGCCTTGAACCTGATGTTCGCGCCGATGGTCGCGGTGATGGCCGACGAAGTGCCCGATGCGCAGAAAGGACGGGTATCGGGCCTGCTCGGCATATCGCACCCGATCGGCGTATTGTCCGCCGCCGCCGTCACCGTGCCGCTATTCCCGACCGAAGGCACCCGCTTCGCCGCCAATGTCGCGCTGGCCGCGCTGCTGATCGTGCCGTTCCTGCTATTCGCGCGCGAACGCGGGGCGGGGGGCGGCGGCGCGCCGATCGAGGCCGAGGCGGCGGCGGTCGTGCGCGGTGACCTGATCCGGGCGTGGATCGCGCGGCTGGCGATGCAGGTCGCGGGCAATGGCCTGACCGCCTATGCCTTTTTCCACTTCGCCGACCGGTGGCGCGGCAGCGGCGACGCGGCGGGGCCGGTAGCGCAGGCGATGGCGATCGTCACCGCCGTGGTCGTGGTCGCGACGATCGTCGCCGGGCGCTGGTCGGATCGGATCGGTGGCCGCAAGCCGTTCCTGGGCGGCGCGACGCTGCTGGTGATTGCCGGGCTAATCGGCATGGCGGTGGCGTCCGGCTTTATCGGCGCGGTCGTCGGCTATGGCATTGCGCAGACCGGACTGTCGGTGTTCCTGGCACTGCATTCGGCACTGGCGATGCAGATGCTGCCGTCGCCCGAGACGCGCGGGCGCGACCTGGCGGTGCTCAACCTCACCAATACCTTGCCCGCCTGCGTCCCGCCGCTGCTGGCCGCGCTGGTGCCTGCTGGGGCGGGGCTGGGCGCGGTATTCGTGGTGCTGGCGCTGGTGGCCGGGCTGGGTGGTGGTACCGCGCTGGCGATCCGTTCGGAGCGCTGACCGCCTTCGTGCGTTGCCCGGTTAGTCGATAGCCGGGAGTGCCGCATGATCCGCCTGTTTCACGTCAGCGACGTTCATTTCGGGGCGGAGGACAAGGCGGCGATCGCGTGGTTCGGCGACGCGGTGCGGCGCGAACAGCCCGATGCGGTCATCATGACCGGCGACCTGACCATGCGCGCGCGCACCGCCGAGTTCGAAGCGGCGGCCGAGTGGCTGGAGAGCCTGGGCCGGCCGGTCACCGTGGAGGTCGGCAACCACGACCTGCCGCTCTACAATCTGTTCGCCCGGTTCGTGAAACCCTACAAGCGCTATCGCCGGCTGGAGCGGATGATCGAGCGTCCGCTGGAGATCGACGGCGTTGCGATCGTGCCGCTCAAGACGACCGCGCGGTTCCAGTTTCGCTGGGACTGGTCGAAGGGCTATGTCGGCGACAAGGCGCTGGCGCGGACGCTGGAGCTGATGCGGAAGGTGCCGAAGGGTGACCTGATCTTCATCGCGGCGCATCATCCGCTGATCGATGTCGGTACCAAATCGAGCGGCGAGACGCAGGGCGGCATGGTCGCGCTGGATGCCGTGGTCGCGGCGGGCGCGCATGCCGTGCTGTCGGGCCATGTCCACGACCCGTTCGACATCCCCTATCGCACCGCCGCCGGACGATTGCGGATGATCGGCGCCGGCACCCTGTCGACCCGCACCCGCGCCGATCCGCCGTCGTTCAACGAAATCCGGATCGAAAACGGGCAGTTCGAAACGATTGCGCGCAAGATGGGCGTTTCCGACGAACCGGTGACCGCGCAGGCCGACTGATCCGCTTCGACGCCAGCCCGGACTTGATCCGGGGTGACGGCGGGCGTTGCCTTACGAAAGGCGCTGCCCGATCAACGTGCCCTTGGTCCCCCGATTGACCAGTTCGAACCGGAAGTTTGGCCAGCGGCGGCGCCAGCGCTGGGCGACGACCCGCTCGCCCGGACGCGCACCGTCATCCAGCATCACGACTCCGCCGACCGGCAGCCGATCGAACAGCGTTTCCGCCGCGCCGCGCACATAAGGGTGGATCGTCCATGGGGGGCCGTCGATCAGCAGCAGGTCGACCTGATCGGGCAGCGCATCAATGTCGTACCACACGCCCGGCCAGTCGCCCGGCGCCGCAACCAGCGGCGCAGCGCGCAGATCGGCATTGATACCATGTTCGCTCAGCCATTCACGCGTCGCATCCACGAAGCCGGCATGCTGGTCGAAGCTGATGAGCTGACCACCGCCATGCTTGGCCAGCGCCGCGCCGGTGACGAGGCTCGATGCGCCGGTGCCCAGCTCGACCACGGTGCGTGGGCGGCTGGCCGCGATGCGCTCGACGATCAGCGAGAGATAGCCGGTATCAGCCTTCCAGCTGCCAAGGTTCGGAAGGGCATCGGGCGCGAGGCTCAAATCGGCCATCAACCGCGCCTTGTCGGCCTTCTTCCCGCCCGACAGGCTGCGCAGCAGCCAAGGCCACTGGATCGCACCGAACGCGATGGTGAACAATTTGTCCGACAGGCTGCGGCGCAGTTCGTCGGGCCAAAGGTCCGAATCGGCAAGCGGCAGCAGCGAAGTCTTGGCACGCGAGGTCATGGCGTCTCTTGGGTTGTTCCGCCAGCGCGCGGACGGGCTCTCGCTATACCGTTACGTCCCCAACGAAAAGGGCGGCCCGATACCGGACCGCCCCAAATCGACCGCGACTGGCCGCAAACGGGAACTTTTTGCGCTCCCGTTCGTGCCAAATGCGATTAGCGCTTCGAGAACTGGAAGCTGCGGCGGGCCTTCGCCTTGCCGTACTTCTTACGCTCGACCGCGCGGCTGTCGCGGGTCAGGAACCCGGCGGCCTTGACGGGCGCGCGCAGGATCGGCTCGTAGCGGGTCAGCGCCTGGCTGATGCCATGCTTGACCGCGCCGGCCTGACCCGACAGGCCGCCGCCCTTGACGGTGCAGATCACGTCATACTGACCATTGCGGTCGGCGACGCCGAACGGCTGGTTGATGACGAGACGCAGCGTCGGACGCGCGAAATAGACTTCCTGGTCACGACCGTTGATCGTGATCTTGCCCGAACCCGGCTTCAGCCAGACGCGCGCAACGGCGTCCTTGCGGCGGCCGGTGGCATAGGCGCGACCATATTGGTCGATTTCCTGCGCACGCAGCGGGGTGGTCGGCGCGGCGGGAGCGGCGGGCGCTTCACCGGCGGTGTCGCCCTGCGGAGCCGACGCCTGCGGCGCGGCGGCGGCCGGTGCCTGCTGACCGGTCAGGTTCGCGAGGTCGGAAAGGGACTGGCGGTTGTCGGACATTATGCGCCCACCTTGTTCTTGCGGTTCATGCCCGCGATGTCGAGAACCTCGGGGTTCTGCGCTTCATGCGGATGCTCGGCACCCTTGAAGATGCGCAGGTTGCGCATCTGCTGACGACCCAGCGGGCCACGCGGGATCATCCGCTCGACGGCCTTTTCCAGGACGCGCTCGGGGAAACGACCTTCGAGGACCTTTTCGGCGGTGACCGCCTTGATGCCGCCGGCATAGCCGGTGTGCTTGTAGTAGGTCTTCGTCTTCGCCTTGTTCGAGGTGAAGCGGATCTTGTCGGCATTGATGACGACGACATTGTCACCGCAATCGACGTGCGGGGTGAACGACGTCTTGTGCTTGCCGCGCAGCACGTTGGCGATGATCGTCGCCGCGCGACCGACCACCAGGCCGTCGGCATCGACGATATGCCACTTCTTTTCCACCTCGTGCGGCTTGGCCGACTTGGTGGTCTTCATGAGCGCCTTCATGGGCGTTGGACCTTTCGGATATATGACGCGCCCGCCCCGAACCGGAGTGGTGCGAACGCCGGGCAATTGCCGAACGGCAGGTGAAAAGTCAAGCAAAGTGCGGCTTTGCTGACGGGTATCTAAATACCCTATAACGGTCGCTGGGTGATCCGGGTGGTGGCGATCGACGTCGCGTTGTCGCTGTCGATGCGGACGGTCGTCTGTTGGGTGAGGATCATGCCGGTGGTCGCGTCGACCCGCCGGGTGATCGTGCTGATCCGCCGGCCGCTGGCCTTGCCGCCGCTAGCCACCACATCGCCCGACAGCCGCTGTTCCTCGACCAGCGCGTTGCCCTGCGCATGGATTCGTTCGGTGCCGGTCACCTCCGATCCGCCATCGAACGGCGGCGTCGCCCGTTGGCGGATGTCATGCTGGGCCACGACGCCGCGACGCACCACGTCCGGTGCCAGCAGGGTCGTCAGCATCGAACCCAGCATCGCCACCTGCTGCCGTTCCGGCATCGTGCGCAGCGGCGCGGTCAGCCGCTGCAGCATCGCCTTCTTCGCCGGATCGCCGCCGTCCTGCGCGGCAACCGCGTCGATCAGGGCGGTCCACACCGTCTCGCGGTCGACGACCCCCGTCACCTCCCCGCGATCGGACAGACGATAGACGATCGGCCGCCCCTTCAGCGTGGCGAAGGCACGCTCGAACATCGCGCCCGGCCCATCCGACAACCCACCCGCGACCGAATCGATGGTAAGTTGCGCGACGAGACCATCGGGCGTCCGGCGGAACCGGACCGTCCGGTCGGTGGCATAGCGGCGGATCGTGCCTGCCTCGTCACGCTCCTGTTCGATATGGTAGCGATACTCGGTGTCGAGCGCCGGGACGAAGCCGGTCGCGACCGCCGCTTCGACCGCCGGCGCCGGAGGGGGGAGCAGCATCAGCGGCGTCCGGTGGCGTGCGCACCCCAGGTCGTCGCGATCACCAGCAGGGCACCGACCAGCTGGTGCAGCGCCGCGACCTCGATCCGCACGCCGGTCATCACCGTGCTGATCCCCAGCAGGATCTGGATGCCGAAGGTGGTGTGGATCGCGCGGGCGACCTTGGGATGGCCGGCACGCTTGGCGGCGCGGGCGAGCAGGATCAGCGCAGCGACCGCGACCCATGCCCACCAGCGATGGATGAAGTGGACGACATACGGATCGTTGACGATCGCATCGAGCGCACCCCGCGACCGCCATTCGTCGAGCGGAAAGAAACGCCCGTTCATCAGCGGCCATTGATCGGTCACCAGCCCGGCGTTCAGCCCGGCGACCCACGCGCCGAACAACAGCTGCACGAACAGCACCAAAAGGGTGACGATGCCGATCGTCGTCAGCCGCGCCGGCCGTGCATACCGATCCGCGGCCAGCTCACGCAGGTCTAGCGCGGTCCACACTGTCCCAGCCAGGATCAGCAGCGCGTTCAGCAGATGCACCGACAGGCGGATATGCGACACGTCGGTCCGTACCGACAGGCCGGAGGCCACCATCCACCAGCCGATCGCCCCCTGCAATCCGCCCAGCGCCAGCAGTGCCAGCAGCCGCCCCTTGTAGCCGGTCGGCAGCGCGCCGCGAATCCAGAACCACGCCAGCGGGACGGCAAAGGCGACCCCGACCAGCCGCGCCAGCAGGCGATGGACATATTCCCAGAAGAAGATGCCCTTGAACTGGGCCAGCGTCATGCCCTGGTTCAGCAGCTGATATTCCGGGATTTTCCGGTAATTGGCGAACTCCGCTTCCCATTGTTCGGCATTCAGCGGCGGCAGCGTGCCCGACAGCGGCTTCCATTCGGTGATCGACAGGCCGGATTCGGTCAGCCGCGTGATCCCGCCGACGACGACCATCGCCACCACCAGTGCGGCGACCCACCACAGCCAGCGGGCGACAGCGCCGGGGCGGGCGCGCGAGGGAAGGGGAGGAGCGAGCATCGTAGGTGTCTAGCCGCTGCCGCAGGGCCAAGAAAGAGGGGCGTGGCGCTTTACCCCCGGTCGCGGGCCTGTACGATGGTGCGATGCGGGAGCAAGGTTCGTGACGATCGAGGCATTGATCGCCCGCTACGGGCTGGGCGCGCTGCTGCTCGGCGCCGGGATGGAGGGCGAGACCGTCGTGATCCTCGGCGGGATCATGGTGCAGCGGGGCACGCTGCCCTTTGCCGGCGCGATCCTCGCCGCCGCGATCGGATCGTTCATCGCCGATCAGCTGTTCTTCGCGGCGGGGCGTCGGTTCCGCGACCATCCCCGCGTGCGGCGATGGAGCGCCAAGCCCGCCTTTGCCCGCGCGCTGACAGCGTTCGAACGGCATCCGACGTTGTTCGTGTTCGCCTTTCGCTTTCTCTACGGACTGCGCACGGTCAGCCCGGTCGCGATCGGAACCACGCGCCTGCCGCTGGCGCGCTTCATGCTGCTCAACGGCTCGGCGGCGCTGCTATGGGCGACGATCTTCGTGTCGATCGGCTATTGGTTCGGGCACGGACTGAGCGAACTGATCGGCCGCTGGCTGCCATCGTGGCAGGTGCTGGCGGGCGGAGGTGTCGCCATCCCGCTGCTCGGCGGTCTGACCTGGTGGTGGCGACGGCGGGGTTAATCGCCCTTGCGGCCCAGCTTCTCCACCCGCGCGATCACTTCCTCGCATACCGCCGGGGACACGAACCTGGCGATCGACCCGCCATACATCGCGATTTCCTTGACCAGCCGCGACGCGATGGGTTGCAGCGAGACGTCGGCCATCAGGAAGACCGTTTCGATCCGGTCGTTCAGCTGCTGGTTCATGCCCGCCATCTGATATTCATATTCGAAGTCGGCGACGGCGCGCAGGCCCCGCACGATCACGCTCGCTCCCTGCCGTTCGGCAAAGGTCATGAGCAGCGCGTCGAACGCGACGACCCGGATATCGCCACTGACCCCGGCCACTTCGCGTTCGACCATCGCCAGCCGTTCGTCGAGCGTGAACATCGGTGACTTGGACGGATTGGTCGTGACGCCGATCACCAGCCGGTCGACCAGCTTCGCGCCCCGCCGGATGATGTCCATGTGCCCACGGGTGATCGGATCGAACGTGCCGGGATAGACGCCGATCCTCACCGGTCGCGCTCCAGAACATAGCGGGCGATGGCGCGCAGCAGATCGGCTTCGGGGCCGAAGTCGCGCAGATGCTCGATCGACTGGTCGACCAGCCGCCGCGCCTGTTCGCGCGCGCGGTCGAGTCCGAGCAGCGAGAGGAAGGTTTCCTTGCCCGCCTCGCCATCCTTGCGCAGCGCCTTGCCGACCGCCGCCTCGTCGCCTTCGACGTCGAGAATGTCGTCGGCGATCTGGAAGGCGAGGCCGATGTCGCGGGCATAGCCGCGCAGCGAGGTGCGCTGCGCATCGGTCACCCGCCCCAGGATCGCGCCAGCCTCGACCGAACAGGCGATCAATGCACCGGTCTTCATCGCCTGCAACCGGGTGACGGTGTTCAGGTCGAAGCTGGTGTCCTCCGCCTCCAGGTCCATGGCCTGTCCGCCTGCCATGCCCGACGGGCCGGAGGCGTGCGCCAGGTCGGCGATCAGTTCGATGCGGACATGCGGATCCGGATGGGTCAGCTCGTGTGACAGGATTTCGAAGGCGAGCGCGTGCAGACAATCGCCCGCCAGGATCGCGGTCGCTTCGTCATAGGCCTTGTGCACCGTCGGCTTGCCGCGGCGCATATCGTCATCGTCCATGGCGGGCAGGTCGTCATGGATCAGGCTGTAGACATGGATGCATTCGATCGCGAGCGAGGCGCGGGCGGCGCGGATACGCTCGACATTGAACAGGCGCGCGGTGGCGAACACCAGGAGCGGCCGCAGCCTTTTGCCTCCGCCGATCGCGGCATGGCGCATCGCGCGGTACAGGTTCGCGCGGGGATCGTCGGGAACGGGCAGCAGCGCATCGAACTGGCGATCCATCTCTGCCGAGATTTCGCGGAGGGCGGCGTTCAGCGACACCGGCGGCGCGACGGTCGCCATTATTGCGCGTCGAACGGCTGGGTGGAGGCACGCCCTTCGGCATCGACCCGGATCGCCTCGATCCGCGCCTGCGCCGCATCGAGCCGCGCGGCGCATTGTGCGCGCAGCAGGTCACCACGGGCATAGAGGTCGATCGCAGTCTGCAAATCTTCTTGCCCCGTTTCCAACCGGCTGACGATGGTTTCGAGCTCGCGCAGCGCGTCTTCGAAGGACAGGGTGGAAACATCGCGTTCGTCGGACATGGCGATGCTATGCGGCAGGGGGTGACAGGATTGCAACCGGGCATCGCGGACCGGTAATGAATTAGTCCGCTGTCGCTTCGTCCGCGACGCAACCCACTCGAATCTGCTCAGAGCATGCCGTTCAGCGACATTCGGGCGGCAGACAGAGCATCCTCGATCGTGCCGAACAACCTTGTCCTCGGCCGGGTGTCGATCGTCCAGTAGGGCTGCCATTCCGCGCCAGTCGGAAAGGGGATCACGTCCGGGTTTTCGCTATTGCCCCGATCGTGGGACAGGATGCGCTCTTCCACGATGACGAACGATGGTCCGGTCGATAGAAGATAGCCAGACGGCAGTGCCGTTCGTCGGACAGCATCTCACCGATACGATGGTGCATGGTCACCGTCAGCAGGTCGCCGTGGGACGAGCGGGTCGATCCGACAGATAGGCGCCGATTGCATCCCACGCCGGCTTTTTCGCGGCCACGCCGACCGTATGCAATGGGCTGCTCGACGGCAGCGCCAGTGTCTCGACCCCGCGCACCAGCGCCCGCCCGGCCTTGGCTGCCGTTCCGCCGTTGAACGCCACCAGACGCAGTTCCGGCAAGGTCGCGATAAGCGCCGCCACGTCGTTGGCGGTGGCGTCGCGAATCGCGGCGTCGCTGCTGCCCGGCCGGGTTGCACTCGCCACTACGTCCCACAGGCCGATGCCGGCCGCCCTGAGAGTTGCCAGCCGTTCGTCATAGGCGAGTGCGGGGAGGTCGACCCCGATCGCCGGCGACAACAACCGCCAGAACTGGTTCTGCGGATGCGCATAATAGTGCCCGGCGGCCAGCGACGCGTCGCCCGGCAGGCTGCCGAGGATCAGTACCCGTGTCGACATGTCGACGATAGGTGGAAATGACGCCTTGCGAATCACACCGCCTGCCCCGCCGCCCAGCCGCTCGACCACGCCCATTGGAAATTATAGCCGCCGAGCCAGCCGGTCACGTCGACCGCTTCACCGATGACGTGCAGCCCGGGCAGATGCTTCGCCGCCATCGTCTTCTGGTTGAGCCCGTCCGTCGCCACTCCGCCGACCGTGACCTCCGCCTTGGCGAAGCCCTCGGTGCCGTTCGGATGGAACTGCCACCCGGCGAGCCTCTGCTCGATCCGGGTCAGCGTCGCGTCGCGCTGGTTGCCGAGTTCGCCGGGACAGTCGAGCTTCGCCGCCAGCGCTTCGGCAAGCCGGTCGGGCAGCGCCGAGCCGAGCGCCGAGCGCAGGCCGATGCGGGGCCGCGCGCGCTTCAGTTCGGTCAGCCAGCCGCTCGACCGGTCGGGTACGAAGTCGATCGTCACCGGCTCGCGGTGCCGCCAATAGGACGATGCCTGCAGGATCGCCGGCCCTGACAGCCCGCGATGGGTGAACAGCGCCGCCTCGCGGAACTTCGCCTTGCCGGCGCTCGCGACGACCTCGGTCGCGACGCCCGACAATTCGCGGAACAGCGCGTCGTCGGGCGGCAGGGTCAGCGGCACCAATGCCGGGCGCGGCTCGACCAGCTTCAACCCGAACCGCTTGGCCAGGTCATAGGCGAAGCCGGTCGCGCCGAGCTTGGGGATCGACGGACCGCCGGTCGCGATCACCAGCGAGGGGGCGGTCAGGGTCCGTTCGCCATGGACGACGGTGAACATCCCATCGGCATGTCCCACATCGCGGATCGGCTGGCCCAGCGCGATCTCCGCGCCATCGGCCTCGGCCAGCAGCATCGCCACGATCTGCCGCGCAGATCCGTCGCAGAACAGCTGCCCCAGCGTCTTTTCATGCCACGCAATGCCATGGCGCTCGACCAGCGCGACAAAGTCCTGCGCGGCGTAGCGACCCAGCGCCGAGCGCGCGAATTTCGGGTTGGCCGAGACATAGCGGTCCCAGCTCGCGCCGACATTGGTGAAGTTGCACCGCCCACCGCCCGAAATGACGATCTTGCGCCCTGGCTCCGGGGCATGGTCGAGCACGGCCACGCGTCGCCCACGCTGCGCGGCGATGCCGGCGCAGAACAGCCCCGCGCCGCCGGCGCCCAATATGATGACGTCATGATGGGTCATGCGCCGCCCTTCGCATGGCGAACGGGCGGCGCAAAGGGGTTAGCCGCGCACGACCAGCTTCACCAGTTGTCCCGGTACCAGCTGGGCGTCGTCCTCCAGCCCGTTGAGCGTCAGGAACCGATTCCGCTGGAAATCGGGATAGGCCATCTGCCGGCTGAGCGAATCGATCGTGTCGCCCGCCCGGACCGTGGCGATGCGGATGCGCTTGCCGACGATCGCGTTCGCTTCGGCCTGGGTCAGCGTGCCGAAGCTGTCGAGCAGCGATTCGAACGGACCGATTCCGCGGCCGGCGGGGGTGACGATCTGGAAATAATAGGTGGCCGAAGGGTAGCGATAGGCGACGATAGTCAGGTCGACCGCCTGGTTGTTGGCATTGGCGCGCACCGTCGCGATCGCCGCATCGGTGCCGTTGATCCGCGTGGTCTGCGGCTCGGCCGCGGTCCGCGCGCCGAGCGACGCCAGCCGCTGCCGCACGAAGCTGGCCGGGTCATCCGCCGGCCCCATCCGGAATTCGGCCTGGCCGCCCTGTCCGGCGATCGTCACCGCATCGGTCCCGTTCTGCAGCGCATAGCCGCTGGGCGCGGTGAAGCGGATGCGCAGGGCCGGGTGGCGGAAGGTCGTGCCGTCGATCACCCCCTGCGCCGGATCGTCGTCATAGCGCAGGCCGTCGAGCATCCGCAGATAGGTGGTGTCCTGCCCCGGCTGGGTCGCGGCGCCACCTGCCTGCTGCGCCAGCGCGCGGGCGCGGCGGACGCGCTCGGCTCCGTTGGGATGGGTGCTCATCCACGTCGGCACGGCATTGCCGCCGCGTCCGCTGGTCTGCGCCGCCAGTGCCTGCGCTTCGTTCAGCTGGACCAGCGCATCGGCCATGCCCGAGGGTGCATAGCCGGCGGCGGTGGCATAGCGCACGCCGAACTGGTCCGCCTGATACTCTTGGTTGCGACTGTACGACAGGGTGTAGAGCTGCGATCCGACCCCGGCGATCCGGCTGACCAGATCGCTGCCGGTCACCGCGCCCAGCAACGTCGCGCCCAGATTGCCTAGCGTCGAGCGCGTGTTGCGCGAATTGCTGTGCCGCGCGGCGACATGGCCGACTTCATGGCCCATCACCGCCGCCAGCTCCGCCTCGCTGTTCATCAGCGCCAGCAGCTGCCGCGTGATGTAGACATAGCCGCCGGGGATGGCGAAGGCGTTTTCGACCGGCGAATTGAGCAGGGTGACGGTGAAGTCGCCGCTGGCATTGGACAGGCCGGACTGCACCGCCACCTTCTTACCGACCCGCTCGACATAGGCGGCCTGCGGCCCCGAATATCTGCCGCCATATTGCGCCAGCAGCTGCGGATTGGCCTGCGCGCCCTGCGCCCGGTCGCTCTGCGAGATCGAGCGCGTCTGCGCCATCACCGGAGCGGAAACGGTCGCGGCGGTCAGCATCGCGGCGGTCAGGAAACGTATCGTCATCATCTGGTCCCCGTTTGTCGTCGTCTCGAATACGTTGCGATACGACAACGGTTCCGTCGCTCAGCTGAACAACTCGCCCTGCGCGCCGGCGGGCGGGCGGAACAGGTCGCAGCGCAGTCGGGGATGACCGCCGGTCAGCCCGTGGCGGCGGCACGCGATGGCGAAGCGGGTGGCGAGCAGCTGCCCCCAAACGCCTTGCCCGCGCATCCGCGAATGGAACGCCGGATCATTGTCGCGCCCGCCGCGCAGCGACTGGACGATCGCCATCACCTTGCCCGCCCGGTCGGGAAAATGCGTTTCCAGCCATGCTCGGAACAGCGGCGCGACTTCGTGCGGCAGGCGGACCGGCAGGAAATAGGCGCCCTTTGCCCCTGCTTGCGCGGCACGCTCGATCAGATGCTCGACCTCATGATCGGTGATCGCGGGAATGACCGGAGAGATCGACACGAACACCGGCACTCCCGCCGCCGCCAGAGCAGCGACCGCCGACAACCGCTTCTCGGGATGCGGCGCGCGCGGTTCCAGCGTGCGGGCAATCTTCGGGTCGAGCGACGTCACCGACAGGGTGACGCTCACCAGCCCCTTGGCCGCCATCGGCACCAGCAGGTCGATATCGCGTACCACCCGGTCGGATTTGGTCGTGATGGTCAGCGGATGGTTCGTTTCCGCCAGCACGGCAATGCACGCGCGGGTAATTCCCCAGTCGCGCTCGATCGGTTGATAAGGGTCGGTATTGGTGCCCATCGCGATCGGCTTCACGACATAGCCGCGCTTGGCCAGCGCGGCCCGGAGCAGCGTCGCCCCATCGGGCTTGGCGAACAGCTTCGTTTCGAAATCCAGCCCCGGCGACAGGTCGTGATAGGCATGGGTCGGCCGCGCGAAACAATAGATGCAGCCATGTTCGCAGCCACGATAGGGGTTGATGCTCCGGTCGAATGGAATGTCGGGCGATGCGTTGCGCGACAGGATCGTACGCGGCCGTTCGATCGCCACGCTGGTGCGCAGCGTCGGCTCCGCGCCGTCGACCGTCTCCCGCCAGTCCAGCCAGTCGCCGTCGGCCTCCTGCGCGGGCAGGGCGATGCGGCTGCTCGTGACGTTGGTCGTCGCTCCTCTGGCCGGACGATTCCGCATTGCCCGACGCTATCGAATCGTTCAGAACGAAGCAAGAACATGCAGGAGGTTCTCATGGCGCGGTTGAACTATCTGGAACTGCCGGTCGCGGCGACGGAACCGGCGAAGACGTTCTACGCCACGGTGATGGGGTGGACGTTCACCGACTATGGTCCGGACTATGCCGCAACGACCAGCGGCGATACCGACATGGGACTGGACGCCGACACGATGTTGACCACGCTGCTGCCGGTGATTCAGGTCGACGATCTCGAAGCGACGCTGTCGGCGGTCGAGGCGGGCGGCGGGGTGATCGTCCAGCCGATCTTCGCCTTTCCCGGCGGGCGCCGGTTCCATTTCCGTGATCCGGACGGCCATGTGCTGGCGGCGATGGTCGCCGAATAGGCTTGTCGGTCACACGCGCCGGGCGATAGGCTCCCGCTGGAAATCCGGGGGGTTTGTCGATGATCGGAATGATGATGGGGGTGGCGGCGGCGATCGCCGCGCCCGATGCGGCGCTGCTCGACCTGCGGCAACCGGGCAATGTCGTCACCGCGTTGCAGGCGGCGGGCTACAAGGCCGAAATGAAGATCAACAAGGACGGCGAACCCTATGTCCTGAGCGCGACCAACGGGGAATCCTTCTCCGTCGAATTCTATGGATGTGACGGGTTGAAGGACTGCAAATCGTTCCAGCTCACCTCATGGTACAAGAAGGAACCGCTCTACACGCCCGCGTTGACCAACGAATGGAATGCCCGGAATCGCTTCCTCAAGATCGCGGTCGATTCGGACGGCGACCTGCGCGAATTTCTGGATGCGACGGCGGTGGGCGGGATGACCCAGGCGCAGTTCACCGATCTGGTCGAATGGTATTCCGCCATGGACGGGCAATTGGCGCAGTTCCTGAGCACGAAGCGCGACGCGGCCGGAGCGAAACCGGCGAAGTGACCGGCGGCGTCACCGCTCCAGCAGGCGCGGCATCAGCTCGACGAAGTTGCAGGGGCGGTGGCGAATATCGAGCTGTTCCTTGAGGATGCCGTCCCACCCGTCCTTCACCGCGCCGGTCGATCCGGGCAGCGCGAAGATGTAGGTGCCGCGCGCGACGCAGGCGGTGGCGCGCGACTGGATGGTGGAGGTGCCGATCTTGGCATAGCTTTGCCAGCGGAACAGTTCACCGAAGCCGGGGATCAGCTTGGTCGCCACCCGCTCGACCGCTTCGGGCGTCACATCGCGGCCGGTTACGCCGGTGCCGCCGGTCGTGATGACGCAATCGATGCTGTCGTCATCGATCCAGCCGTGCAGCCGGGCGACGATCGTGTCGATGTCGTCGCGTACGATCGCCCGGTCGGCGAGGATATGGCCGGCGTCTTCAAGTCGGCCGACCAGCGTGTCGCCGGAGCGATCCTCGGCCAACCCGCGCGTGTCCGATACCGTCAGTACCGCGATCCGCACCGGCACGAACGGCCCGCTCTCGTCAATTGGCATCGGCCACCCGCGTCCGCCCATTGGCGCTGACCCGCACCGCCGCAGCGCCGGGCAGTCCGGGGAATTTCGGCCACATGCCCTGCGCCAGCGCGGCCCGGCTGGCCGACGCCTTGCCCGCCTGTTTTTCGTACATCCAGTAATTACGCAGCACGGTCATCACATAGCCACGCGTTTCCCAATACGGGATCGATTCGATGTAGAGCAGCGGATCGCCGCCGTCCTTCAGCTGCACGTTCCATGCCTCGACCGGGGTTGGCCCCGCATTATACGCGGCGATGACCTTGGGCAGCAGCCCGCCGGTGAACGGCCGGTCGCGCAGCTGTTCCAGATAGCTTTGTCCGACCGCCATATTGACCTGCGGCTTCGACAGCGCCGATTTTTCGAGGTTCAGGCCGTGCGCGCGGGCATAATCGGTGAGCGCACCTGGCCGGATCTGCATCAGGCCGGTCGCCCCCGCCGGACTGACGACTGCAGCATCGAAGCGCGATTCCTGCAGCGTGTGGGCGAACACCAACGCCTTGTCGACGCGCCAGCCACCCTCGGGCGTCCAGTCGGGGGCAGGATAGCGTGCCTCGGCCAGCGGACGCGCGCCCTGCGGCCCGTTGTGCGACAACCACAGCTGGGTCGCGGGCAGGTTCAGCGATCCGCACAGCCGGGTCAGCGCGGCATAGTCCCCGGCGCCGCCGATCCGCGCCTGATGGCGCAGCAGCTTGTCGGCCAACGCCCCTTCGCCGATTTCGGTAAGCGCGGCGGCGACCTTCACGTTCGATCGCCGCTCCAACGCGCGCCAGTCCTCGGTCGCCGGCGCCCGGCCAGTGCCGTCGGCACCCTCGATTAGTCCCAGCGCCTGCCGGGCGAGCAGCCCATAATAGGTTTCGCCATATTGCGCGGCGGTCTGGAGCCGCGCCTGTACGAGGTCGGGCCGCCCACAGGCGATGTCGGCGCGCGTCGCCCAGTACAGCCCGGCCGAGCGCAATTCGGTATCACCGGCCCGCTGCGCGACGCTGGCGAACGCCGCCTGCGCCGCGGCGCAATCCTGCTGCCGCCACGCCGCCAGCCCCTGCGTCCAGTCGGCCTGCGCGGTCCATTCGCCTTCGCCCTGCTGCGCGACCGCGGCGAGGCGGCGGGCATTGGCGTCGTCGCCGGCCACGAAATAGATCCATGCGACCCGGCCACGCATCTCGGTCAGCGCCTCGGGCGTCAGGTCGCCGGCGCGGGTCGTGATCAGCGCTTCGGCCGCGGCGCCGTCATCGGCCTTCACATAGGGCTTCATCGCGTCGAGCAGCTGCGCGGCGGCGGCATCGCTGCGCGCGGCCTTGGCACGGACGCGGACCGGGGCGGCATCGAACCACACCAGCCGCTGCGGTGTCGGCAGTTCGGGCAGCGCGGACGCCCCGCGCAGTTTGGCGAGGCGGGCGAGGTCGGGCGCCTGTGGCAGATCGGGCGCTTCGTTCAGCACCGCCAGCAACTGCGGCAGTTCGACCTTGGGCGATCCCTTGGCGGTATAGAGTTCGGCGCGGGCGACGGCATGGAGCGGTCCCGGCTTCATCGCGTCGAGCCTGAGCTGCGCATCGGCCCAGCGGCCGCCACGGATCGCGGCGAAGACCTGGGTATAGGCGTCGCGATCCTCGGGCGACAATTGCGGGGGCACGCGGGCTTCGGCGACGGAAACGGCGGTACTGCGGCTGGGCGATTCGTCGGCAAGCGCGGCGGTGGGAAGGGCGGGCAGCATCAGCGCCGCGAACACGAGTGGGTTGAGCTTCACGCGGTCGGTTCCCTGATAAGCAACTGCAGGTGCCGCCATGTTTCCGCCTTGGCCAGCGGCCGCTCCAACAGGAAGCGTGGGTGGAACGTGGCGATCGTGGGACAGGCTAGGCCGTCATGGTTAAGGGTGCGTAAACCACCGCGCTGGCCATCGGGGCCGAGCAGCGCGCGGCACGGTTCGGCGCCGAACAGCAGCAAGCGCTGCGGCGCGACGAGGGTGACGAGGCGGCGGGCAAGCTCTTCCAGCGTGCCCAGCGCATCCGCGGGCATCCGTCCGGTCAGCGGCCGGGCATGGGCGATGCCGGCGATGACGACCTGCTCGCGCACCTCGCCGATCGCGGCCAGCATCCGGTCGAGCAGGACGCCGACCGGACCGGTCATCCATCCGGCTTCGTCCGAATCATCCGGCTCGGGCAGGTCGGTCAGGATCATCAGCGACGGATTTTTTTGTGCCTGCACCGGCACCGGCTGGGCATTCCACGACGCCTCCGGCACCGCATCGCCCATCCGCCACGCCATGAACGCGTCGAGCGTATCGGGCGGCAGGTCCGCGGCGGGCGCAGACGTTACGGCAAGCGGGCGAGCCGGCGGGGCAGGGGTGGCGAACCAGTCGCGCAGCTCGTCCTCAACCAGCGTGTCGACACCGGCGTCGGCCCACCATTCGAGCGCGCTCGCCGCCGCGTCTTGCCACTGAATATGCTGTTCCGCCCCCATGGCGCCTTTAAGGCACTGGGTTGACCTCCCCGTCAATCTGCCCAAATCGTTGGCAAGGACAGGGCGTTGCCCTCACGCGACGACATGGGGGGCGGCTGGCCCCAAGAGGATGATGCAATGAGCGAACGGGAATCGATGCCCTATGACGTCGTGATCGTCGGCGCGGGGCCTGCCGGCCTGTCCGCGGCGATCCGGCTGAAGCAGATGGCGGCCGACAGCGGCGAGGAACTGGCCGTGTGCGTGCTGGAAAAGGGGTCGGAGGTCGGCGCCCATATCCTGTCGGGCGCGGTGTTCGATCCGCGCGCGATGGACGAATTGCTGCCCGAATGGCGGACGATGGGCTGTCCGATGGCCGAAGTGCCGGTGACCGAAAACCACCACTGGCTGCTGTCGGAGACCGGCAGCAGCGAGGTATCGCACCGCATCCTGCCGCCCTTCATGCAGAACAAGGGCACCTATACCGGGTCGCTGGGCAATATGTGCCGCTGGCTGGCCGAACAGGCCGAAGGGCTGGGCGTCGAAATCTTCCCCGGTTTCGCGGCGGCGGAAATCCTCTACCATGACGACGGTTCGGTGAAGGGCGTCGCGACCGGTGACATGGGTGTCGCCCGCGACGGTACGCGTAAGCCCGACTGGCAGCCCGGCCTCGAACTCCACGCCAAATACACCTTCTTCGCAGAGGGCGTGCGGGGCCATCTGTCGAAGCAGATCATCCGCACCTTCGACCTCACCCGCGACAGCCAGCCGCAGGTCTATGGCCTCGGCATCAAGGAATTGTGGGACATTCCCGCCGAGAACCACGTTCCCGGTCGCGTGATCCATACCCAGGGCTGGCCGCTCAGCGAGACGCGCGGGTCGAACGGCGGCGGGTTCCTGTATCATCAGGCGAACGGGCAGGTGGCGCTGGGCTTCGTCACCTGGCTCAACTATTCGAACCCCTATCTCTCGCCCTTCCACGAGATGCAGCGGTGGAAGACGCATCCGGCGATCGCCGCGATCCTGAAGGGCGGCAAGCGCGTGTCGTACGGCGCACGCGCGATCAACGATGGCGGATGGCAGTCGGTGCCCAAGCTGACCTTCCCCGGCGGGGTGCTGGTCGGCTGTTCGGCAGGGTTCCTGAACGTGCCGCGGATCAAGGGCATCCATACCGCGATGAAGTCGGGCATGATGGCCGCCGAAGCTGCCTTCGCGGCGGTGCGCGACGGGCGGGCCGGTGACGAACTCACCGCCTACACCGCTGCCTATGAATCGAGCTGGGTGTATGAGGAGCTGCGTACCGTCCGCAACGTCGTGCCGCTGGTCAAGAAATATGGCGATTTCGTCGGGTCGGGCATCGCCAACGCGACGATGTGGGCCGAACATTGGGGGCTGCGCATGCCCTTCACGCTCGGCCATCATCCCGATCACGAAAGCCTGTGGCGCAAGGATCAGGTGAAGCCGATCGCCTATCCCAAGCCCGATGGCGTGTTGAGCTTCGACCGGCTGTCGTCGGTGTTCCTGTCGAACACCAATCATGAAGAGGATCAGCCGGTCCATCTGACGCTCAAGGACCCCGATATCCCGGTCACCTACGACCTGCCGCTCTATGACGAACCCGCGCAACGTTATTGCCCGGCGGGCGTATATGAGATTGTGGGGGCGGAAACGGACAATCCGAAGTTCGTGATCAACGCGCAGAACTGCGTCCACTGCAAGACGTGCGACATCAAGGACCCGACGCAGAACATCAACTGGGTCGTGCCGGAAGGCGGCGGAGGACCGAATTATCCGAACATGTAGTCTGGGGATGATCGTGGCGGCGCTCGTGGTGACACCGGCGTCGGCGGTGCCCACCGTGCCTGTCACCTCGCTGACTGCTTATGTGAAGGCCCGAGCCGCCGATGCGGAGGGCCATGTTACCGTTGCCGCACAGGGCTATGCGATGGCGCTCGCCGCGCAGCCCTCCGATCCGGTCATCGCGGTGCGGGCGTTGGGACAGGCGCTGGCGGCGGGCGACCTGCCGCTGGCCCGGCGGGCGGGGGCCGTGCTGCGTGATGCCGACGTCGCGCCGCCCGACCTCGATATCCTTGCCTTCAGCGACGCGGTCGTCGCTCGCGATGCGAAGGGCCAGCGTGCCGCGCTCGACCGGCTGGCCGAATCGCCGCTCGGCTTTCTGGCTCCGCTGCTCGCCAGCTGGGTCGATCTGCCCCCGCCGGTCGTCACCACCGATCTCGGCGCGATCCCGCGCCGCTACGCCGCCGAAAACGCCGCGCTGCGCCTGCTGGCGACTGGGCAGACGGTGCAGGGGATCGCCGCCACCCGCGCCCTGTTGTCGACGACCGGTGGCGACGCCGATTTTCGCCTGAACGCCGCGCAACTCCTTGCCCGCAGCGACCGCGAGGCGGCACGTGCCCTGCTGGCGGGCAATGACCCGGTGCTTGCCCGCGCTGCCGAGACGCTGGGGCGCGGGAGCAAGGGCGACGCCCGTTTCGGCGTATCGCGCCTGTTCGCCCGCATGGCCGGCGACCTGTCGGCGGAAGGGACCGAGGCGCTGGCAATCATGCTCAGCCGCTCGGCGCTGCTGCTCGACCCCGATTATTCCCGCGCCCGCATCGCGCTCGCCGACGCACTCGCCCGCGACGATGCCGTGGCGGAGGCACGCACGACCCTGGCGTCGATCCCGGCGGGCGATCCCTTTGCCAGCACCGCCAATGCGCTGGGTATCGTGATCCTCCAGCGGGCGGGCGACCTGTCCGGTGCGCTGGCGCTGGCGCGGGAACAGGCGGTGCGACGGGATGCCTCGACTGCCAGCCTGCGCCGCTACGGCGACCTGCTGCTCGAATCGAACCAGCCGGCGGAAGCGGCGCGGATCTATGCCCGCGTGCTGGCACAGGCCGGACCGGACGCGGACTGGACGCTGTACCTGCAACGGGGCGCCGCGCTCGACCGATCGGGCGACTGGGCTGGCGCGCTGCCCATGCTCCGCCGCGCGGTGGACCTCGCGCCGCAGGAGCCGGCCGCGCTCAACTATCTCGGCTATGCGCAGGTCGATCGCGGCGAGAATGTCGCGGAGGCGACGCGGATGCTGGAGCGTGCCCATGCCCTTGCGCCCAAGGACCCGGCTATCGCCGATTCGCTCGGCTGGGCGCGGTTTCGCGCCGGCAATCTTGCCGCCGCGCTGCCGCTGATCGAGGGTGCGGTGCGGCAGGCGCCCGACGATGTCGAGATCAACGAACATCTCGGCGACCTCTACTGGGCCGCCGGCCGCCGGGTCGAGGCCCGCTATGCGTGGCGGGCTGCGGCGGTGTCCGCCAGC
Source organism: Sphingomonas hankookensis (assembly GCF_001619955.1). Classification (GTDB taxonomy): domain Bacteria; phylum Pseudomonadota; class Alphaproteobacteria; order Sphingomonadales; family Sphingomonadaceae; genus Sphingomonas; species Sphingomonas hankookensis_A. The sequence goes on from NZ_LQQO01000001.1 coordinate 189,241, forward strand.
GGTGCCGACGCAGCCCGGCTGGCGACGAAGCTTGCGAACGGGCCGGCTTCGTCGCATCGCTGAATGCGATGATCGTCGAACCCGCACCCGCCAAGCTGAACCTCGCCCTGCACGTCCGCGCCCGGCGGGACGATGGCTATCACGAACTGGAGACGCTGTTCGTGTTCGTCCGCGACGGCGACAGCGTCCGCCTGACCCCGGCGGAGCGTGACGGTTTCGCGATCATCGGCCCGTTCGCCAGCGGGTTGAGCGGGGAGGGCGATAATCTCGTCACCCGCACCCGCGATGCCTTTCGCGGCACGTTCGGCGCGGGCGACCCGCTGTCGATCGTCCTCGACAAGCATCTGCCGGTGGCATCGGGCATCGGTGGCGGATCGGCCGACGCCGCCGCGACGCTGCGCGGCATGGCCCAGCTTGCCGGCGTGTCCCCGGACGATCCGGCGCTGATGGCCATCGCCGCCGACCTCGGATCGGACGTTCCCGCCTGTCTCGCCGGACGGACCATGATCGGGCGCGGGCGTGGCGAACAGCTGACGCCGATCAAGGTGCCGCCGCTGCCGGTATTGCTCGTCAATCCGGGCGTAGCGGTATCGACCGCAGCCGTTTTTGCAGGCTGGGATCGGATCGATCGCGGCGCCCTGCCGAACGGAGACGCACTGACCATCGCGCTGGCCGGACGCAACGATCTCGAACCGCCCGCCCGCGCGCTGGCCCCGGCGATCGACACGGTGCTCGATATGCTGGGCGCCGCGCCGGGCGTTCGGCTGGTGCGCATGTCGGGATCGGGGGCGACCTGCTTCGCACTGTTCGACCGGGAGGAGGATTGCGCGACCGCCGCCACCACCATCCGCGCCGCGCAGCCCGGCTGGTGGTGTCTCGAAACGGCACTCACGTGACAGGCGATCGTCCCGGTGCGGCACAGTCGGCGAGGCGTGCCGGAGGAGCGGCCGACTGGCGCGATGCTTGCGATGCCTCGCCTGCGGATCAATCGCCAGGAGCGGATCGTCCGTGGGCGGTCTCTTCGGGCGCCGCCCACTTTCCCCCGATGATCGACTGCACATCCGTCGGTGCGGTCGCGACGCTGTGGATCGCGCGGGGCAGCGCGCGCAACGCCTTGCCGATCGCAGCATGGCAGGCGCTAGCCGAACGCGTAGCCGATCTGGCGGACAGCGATGCGCGGGTCGTCCTGATCGCCTCGCGCGAACCGGGCATCTTCTCCGCCGGTGCCGACATCGCCGAATTCGCCGAACTGCGCGCGAACCCCGCGCGCCGCAAAGTCTTTCGCGAAAGCCTGACAGCGGCGGTCGAAGGCGTCGCGCGCCTGCCGATGCCGGTCATCGCAGCGGTCGACGGCGGTTGCTTCGGTGCAGCGGTCGCGCTGGCGCTGGCATGCGACCTGCTCGTAGCGGGAGATGGCGCGCGCTTCGCCGTACCACCGGCGCGGCTGGGCATCCTCTACCCGCCAGCCGATGTGGCGCGCCTCGTCGCAGCGGTCGGGCGGGGGCAGGCGGCGCGCCTGCTCTACACCGGCGACGCGATCGACGCCGACGAAGCCCGTGCCCTCGGTCTGGCGCATCACCGCGCCGTCGACGCCCTGTCCGCCGCACAGGCGCTCGCCGCCCGCATCGCCGCCAACGCCCCGGCTGCCAACCGCGGCCTCAAGCTCGCGCTTGACGGCGCTCCCGGCGGAGAAACCCGGTTCGATGCGGCGTTCGACAGCGTCGAACTGGGCGAAGGGCTGGCCGCCTTTTGCGATCGCCGACCGCCGGAGTTCTGAATGACCGCTGCCGACATCCTGCCCGGAACCGGTACCGACCTGCTGTTGCTATGCGACCACGCCTCGGCCTGGGTGCCCGACGACATCGCCATTCCGCCGCACCTGCTGTCGCTCCATGTCGGCGTCGATATCGGCGCCGGACCGCTCACCCGGGCCCTGTCCGCCCGCCTTGATGCCCCGGCGATCCTCGGCACCGTCTCGCGGCTGGTGATCGACCTGCATCGGCAGAGCGATCATCCCGGCCTGATCCCCGAGGTCTCCGACGGCCACGCGATCCGCGCGAATGTCGGGGCGGACCGCGCCGATCGCATCGCCCGCTTCCACGCCCCCTATCACCGCGCGATCCGTGACCAGGTTCGCCGCGACCGCCCGCGCCTGATCGTCGCGATCCACAGCTTCACGCCGCAACTGGAAACCGGTGGCGGTCCGCGTCCATGGGAAGCCGGCATCCTCTACGGCCGCGACGACCGCGCCGCGCGCATCGCCATCGACTATCTCCGCGCCCAGGGCATCCCGACCGGCGATCAGGAACCCTATTCGGGCCGCATCCTGAACGCCACGCTCGACCGCCATGCCGAAGGGCAGGGCATCCCGTCGCTGTCGGTCGAGGTCCGCAACGACCTGATCGCCGATCCCGCCGGTGTAGCGCGGTGGTGCGCCATCCTGGCCGACATGATCGCTGCGGTGCGCAACGGACTTGCGCTGGAGCGCGCCTCCGCGCAATAGGCTGTCGCCATGACCCAGCCTTTCGACAAATCGCGGCTGCCCAGCCGCCACGTCTCCGTCGGCCCCGAACGCGCGCCGCATCGCAGCTATTATTACGCGATGGGGATCGCCGAAGAGGATATCGCCAAGCCGTTCGTCGCGCTCGCCTCGGCCGGCAACGACAGCGCGCCGTGCAACACGACGCTCGATTTTCAGGCCGACGCCGCACGCGAAGGCGTGGTGGCAGGCGGCGGCATGCCGCGCCGCTTCAACACCATTACCGTGACCGACGGCATCGCCATGGGCCATCAGGGGATGAAATCCTCGCTGGTCAGCCGCGAAGTCATCGCCGATTCGGTCGAACTGTCCGTGCGCGGCCATTGCTACGACGCGCTGGTCGGCTTTGCCGGCTGCGACAAATCGCTGCCCGGCATGATGATGGCGATGCTGCGCCTGAACGTGCCGTCGATCTTCGTCTATGGCGGATCGATCCTGCCCGGCCGGTTCGAGGATCGCGACGTCACCGTCGTCGACGTGTTCGAAGCGGTCGGCCGCTACGCCGCCGGCACCTGCCCGCTGCACGACCTGACCGCCTTGGAAAAGGTCGCCTGTCCGGGCCATGGCGCCTGCGGGGGCCAGTTCACCGCCAACACCATGGCGTGCGTCGGCGAAGCCATCGGCCTGTCGCTGCCCAATTCGAACATGGTGCCCGCTCCTTATCGCAGCCGGGAGGAGATCGCGATCGCGGCCGGCAAGGAGGTGATGGAGCTGGTCCGCCTTAACCTGCGTCCGCGCGATATTGCGACGCGTGCCGCCTTCATCAATGCCGCGCGCGTCGTGGCGGCGACCGGCGGCTCGACCAACGCCGCACTCCACCTGCCGGCGATGGCGTCGGAAGCCGGGATCGACTTCGACCTGTTCGACGTCGCGGAGGCTTTCAAATCAACGCCTTACGTCGCAGACCTCAAGCCCGGCGGTAAGTATGTCGCCAAGGACATGTACGAAGCCGGCGGCGTCTACATGCTGATGAAGACGATGCTGGCGAACGATCTGCTCGACGGCAGCTGCATGACCGTCACCGGCAAGACGCTGGGCGAGAATATCGACGAAGTGACGTGGAACCCCGACCAGAAGGTCATCTACGACGTCAAGACGCCGATCACCCCGACCGGCGGCGTCGTCGGCCTACGCGGGACGCTCGCCCCCGATGGCGCGATCGTCAAAGTTGCCGGCATGAAGCGCCTGCAGTTCACCGGCACCGCCCGCGTGTTCGATTGCGAGGAGGACGCCTTCGCCGCGGTCGAGGCACGGAACATCACCGAAGGTTCGGTCGTCGTCATCCGCTATGAAGGGCCGAAGGGCGGCCCAGGCATGCGCGAGATGCTGTCGACCACCGCCGCGCTCTACGGCCTCGGCATGGGCGAAAGCGTCGCGCTGATCACCGATGGGCGCTTCTCGGGCGCTACGCGCGGCTTCTGCATCGGCCATGTCGGTCCCGAAGCGGCCGAAGGCGGCCCGATCGCGCTGGTCGAGGATGGCGACATCATCACCATCGACGCCGATGCCGGCACCATCGATCTCGACGTCGCGCCCGATGTGCTGGCCGATCGTCGCGCCCGGTGGCAGCCGCGCGTCAACGACTATCAGTCGGGCGCGCTGTGGCGCTACTCGACCACGGTCGGCCCAGCCTATCAGGGCGCGGTGACCCATCCGGGTGCCAAGGCCGAGCGGCACGTCTACGCCGATATCTGAGGGTTGAGCGTATCCCCGCCTATGCGGGGATACGGTTTGCAGTTGCCTGTGGTATCGCTCCGGGATGACCGGATTCGACCGCCGCCCCGTCCTTCTTGCCCTCCTGATTTTGGCCGGATGCGATCCGAAGCCCGACCCGGCGGTCCTCGCCAATATCGAGGCGGAGCAGCGCGCCGCTGCCGATGACGCCGGCCGGATCGAATGTGCCGCCGACCCTGCGGCACCGCTGGCGGCGGACTGCACCATCGAACGGACCGCCGATCGGGACGGCACGCTGCTGACCCTGCGCCAGCCCGACGGCGGCTTCCACCGGCTGCGCATTGCCGGTGACGGACGCGGCGTGGTCGCGGCGGACGGGTCCGAGGCGGCGAAGGTCACGGTCGTCGGTGACAACCGGATCGAAGTTGCCATCGGCAGCGCCCGCTATCGCCTGCCCGCGACGGTCGGGCCGGTCGCCCGATGAGCCTGTTTCCGACGGACGCGCCGATCCTGCGAAGCGCCGACATGCGCGCGGCGGAGGATGCCGCCTTCGCGTCCGGCATCGCCCAGGACGCCTTGATGGACCGCGCAGGGCTGGCCGTGGCGCGCGAAGTACGCCGACTGGCGCTGGGACGTTCTGTTCTGGTGCTCGCGGGCGGCGGTAACAATGGCGGTGATGCCTTTGTTTGTGCACGCTATTTGCGGCAATGGGGTATCGATGTCGCGGTCGCTGCCTTGCCCGGTCACACGGAAGGCGCCGCGGCCCGGATGCGTGCCGCATGGGGTGATGCCATCACGGATTTGACCGAGGCAACGCCGCGTCCGGTTGTCGTGGACGGGCTGTTCGGCATCGGTCTGTCGCGCCCCCTGGCTCCCGACCTCGCCGGACAGCTGGCACGGCTGACTCGCGACACCTTCGTCATCGCGATCGATCTGCCGAGCGGGATCGATGCCGATGCGGGCCAGTCGTTCGACGGCGCGGCTCATGCCGATTGCACCATCGCGTTGGGCGCACTGAAGCCGGCGCACGTCACTGGCCCGGATGCCGCACGCATGGGCCACGTCCTGCTCGCCGATCTCGGTATCACGCTTCCCGACGCAGCGCGCACCATCGCCCGACCGGTCATCGCTCCGCCGGCGCGGGATGCCCATAAATACAGTCGGGGACTGGTGACGGTGCTGGCCGGGGCCATGCCGGGCGCGGCGCGGCTGGCGGCCCATGCCGCGCTGACGGCGGGGGCGGGTTATGTCATCCTTGCCGGCGACGATGCAGGGATCGGCGGGCCGGATGCACTGGTCCGCCGGCCGCTGGACGATCCGCACAGCCTGCTGGCCGACGAACGACTGGCCGCGGTGCTGGTCGGCCCCGGGCTGGGGCGGGGCGATGCTGCCGGTCGGCTGATCGACGCAGCGCTCGCCTGCGTCGCGCCGCTGGTCATCGATGGCGATGCCATCTCGCTGCTGGGCGAAGCAGGCGTCGAGCGCATCGCCACCCGATCCGCACCGACCTTCCTGACCCCGCATGGCGGCGAGTTCGACCGCATGTTCGGCAACGGTAACGGCAACAAGATCGACCGGACGGCCCAAGCTGCGCTACAGGCGCGCGCCACCATCGTCCACAAAGGCCCCGATACCGTGATCGCTTCCCCCGACGGCACCGTCACCGTCTCTCCGCATGCGCTGTCCTGGCTGTCGACTGCCGGCACAGGCGACGTGCTTGCCGGCATCCTCGCCGCGCGGCTGCGGTCCGGCGGCGATCGGGCGGCGGCGGAGGCGGTGTGGCTGCACAGTCGCGCCGCGCGGCTCGCCGGTCCGGCGTTCGTAGCGGACACGCTGGTCGACCATCTCGGACAGGCGATCGCCGAATGTCGCTGATCGATGACGATGTGATCGTCCGCGTCGCCGCGCGGGGCGAAGGCGTGACCGGCGACGGCGTTCACGTCCCGCTCGCCGCGCCGGGCGACCGGCTGTTGCCCGACGGCTCGCTGCAATTCGGCCCGCATCATGCCGAACCGCCCTGCCGCCACTTTCCGGCGTGCGGCGGGTGCCAGCTTCAGCACCTCGACCTGGCGAGCGAGGCCGATTTCGTCGCCGACCGCGTGCGCGGGGCGCTGGCATCGCAATCGCTCGACGCCCCCGTCCGGCCGGCGATCCTGTCGGCACCGCAAACCCGCCGCCGCGCGACGCTCCATGCCGACCGGCGCGGCAAGCAGGTGACGCTCGGCTTCACCGAAAGTGGCAGTCACCGCATCGTTGATCTGCGCGAATGCCATGTCCTGCTGCCCGAACTCTTCGCCGCCGTAGCCCCGCTGCGCTGGCTGCTGGCGACCGCGCTCAAGGACCGGTCGCGCGCCGATGTTCATCTCGCGCGGGTGGATCAGGGCGTCGACGTCCTCATCATCGGCCAGATTGCCGAAGGGCTGGCCGCCGCCGAAGCGCTGACCGCCTTTGCACAGGACCAGCGGCTCGCCCGGCTGTCGATCGACGACGGCATGGGTGCGGAGGCGCGGTGGGAGCCGGAACCGGTCACGGTGACGCTGGGCGGCGTGCCGGTGCCGTTCCCGCCGGGCAGTTTCCTGCAGGCGACCGGCGATGGCGAGGCCGCGCTGATCGCGGCGGTCGACGAAGCGGTTGCCGGCGCGGCCATCGTCGCCGACCTGTTCGCCGGGCTAGGCACCTTCACCCTGTCGCGTGGTGTCAACATCCGCACCTATGCGGGGGAGGCGGGAAGGGAGGCTATCATGGCGCTGAAGCTCGCCGCCGCCCGCGCGGGCCGCCCGGTCGTCGCCGACCATCGCGACCTGTTCCGCCGCCCGCTGACCGCCACCGAACTCGACCGGTTCGACGCGGTGATCCTCGACCCGCCGCGCGCCGGCGCCCGCGAACAGGCGGCGGCACTGGCCGATAGCAAGGCGCCGGTCATCGCCTATGTTTCGTGCAATCCCAGCAGCTTCGCGCGTGATGCTAAGACGTTGGTACAAGCCGGCTACCGCATCGACTGGGTCCAGCCGGTCGGGCAGTTCCGCTGGTCGACCCATGTCGAACTGGTCGCGCGACTGGTCCGCTGACTTTCCTACACGCCACCGATCTGCCATTCAGGGTCGGCGGCGGGGCAGGGCAAGACCGGGCATGGCACGAAAAGCGCACGAGTGTGAACTTAGTGAACTTTGACGCTCAGCCGGGGTACTCAGCCCCCACGAAATACAGCCCGTCCGGCGGCGCGTTCAGCCACAGCGCCGACCGGTCGCGCGCCGCGAGGATATCGGCCAGATCGTCCGGCGTCCGCTTGCCTTGACCCACCATGGCAAGGCAGCCGACCATCGAGCGGACCTGATGATGCAGGAATGACCGCGCGGCGGCATGGATGCGCATCCGGTCGCCATCGCGCTCCACCGCCAACCGGTCGAGCGTCCGCAGCGGACTGTCCGCCTGGCAATGTGCCGAGCGAAAGGTGGTGAAGTCGTGCCGCCCGACCAACCGTGCCGCGCCTTCCGCCATCGCCTCGGCATCCAGCGGCTGCGGCACCCGCCATGCCAGCCCCAGCTCATGGGTCAGCGGCGCGCGACGGCACGTGATGCGATAGACATAGGCTCGCCGCATGCAGGAAAAGCGTGCATGCCAGTCGTCGGGCACGACTTCGCAGTCGAGGATCGCGACCGGATCTGGCCGCAGCCGGGCGTTCAGCGCCTCCATCAACCGGAACGGGTCGATCGCCTTCGCAACGTCGACATGCGCCCGCATCCCCGTCGCATGGACCCCGGCATCGGTACGCCCGGCGGCATGGACCGCCGCCTGCTCGCCGGTCACCTCGAACAGCGCGCGCTCGATCGATCCTTGCACGCTCGCCCCTTCGGACTGGCGCTGCCAGCCGACGAACGGCCGTCCGTCATATTCGACCGTCAGGGCGAACCGGGTCATGCGACACGCGTGCCCTTCGGGATCGCAAAGCCGCGCAGCATTTCGTCCGCCGACGTCACGCCACGCCCGGCGCGCTGCACCAGTACCGGCACCAACACGCCGTCCGCACAGGCGATCTCCAGTCGGTCGCCGATCACGGTTCCCGGTTCGCCGCCGCCATCCGGCACGACCCGCGCCGACAGTATCTTGATCCGCTCGCCCTGCACTTCGAGGAACGCGCCGGGCGCCGGGTTGAACGCGCGCACCTGCCGCTCGGCATCGACCGCGTTGCCGTCGAAGCGCAGCCGCGCCTCGGCCTTGTCGATCTTGGCGGCATGGGTCACGCCCTCGCTCGCCTGTTCGACCGGCGGATAGGCGTCGGGGTCGGCGAGCACTTCCAGCATCAGCCGTGCGCCCATCGCGCTCAGCTCGATCGCCAGTTCGCCCGCCGTCTTGCCCGCGACCGGCGTCCGCCCTTCCAGCCGCACCGGCCCGGTATCCATCCCCGCCGCCATCTGCATGATGCCGACGCCGGTTTCGGCATCGCCGGCGAGGATCGCCCGCTGGATCGGCGCCGCCCCCCGCCAGCGCGGCAGCAGCGATCCATGGACGTTCAGACACCCGAGACGCGGCGCATCCAGCACCGCACGCGGCAACAGCAACCCATAGGCAGCGACCACCGCGACATCGGCATTCAGCGCGGCGAACTCGGCCTGCACCGCCGGATCGCGCAACGACTCCGGCACCCGCACCGCGATCCCCAGCGATTCGGCCAGTTTGTGAACCGGGGAGGGGGTCAGCGCCTTGCCCCGCCCCGCACGACGCGGCGGCTGGCTGTACGAAGCGACGACGTCATGCCCCGCATCGACCAGCGCCTGAAGGATTGGCACCGCAAATTCGGGCGTGCCCATGAAGATGATCCGCATGACGCCTCTCGACACCGTGGCGTCCGTCCGCGCAACCCCCTATCTTGGGCCCGATGGCCTCTCCCGAAATCGACGCGCTGACGCAGGCGCTCTCCCGCCTCCCCGGTCTAGGGCCCCGTTCGGCGCGCCGCGCGGTGCTGCATCTGGTCAAAAAGCGGGAGACGGCGCTCGACCCGCTGCTGACCGCGCTCGACCGGGTGGCGCGCAATCTGGCGACCTGTTCGACCTGCGGCAATGTCGACACGACCGACCCGTGCGGCATCTGCACCGACCCGCGCCGCGATGACCGGTCGCTGTGCGTGGTGGAGGAGGTCGCCGACCTTTGGGCGCTCGACCGCGCGCGACTGTTCCCCGGCCGCTTTCATGTGCTGGGCGGTCGGCTGTCGGCACTGGAAGGCGTCCGTCCCGACGATCTCGCCATCGATTCGCTGGTCGGCCGCGTCGCGGCGGGCGGGATCGACGAAGTCGTCCTCGCGATGAACGCCACGCTGGAGGGGCAGACCACGGCCCATTACATCGCCGAGCGGATCGAGAAATATCCGGTCCGCCTGACCCAGCTCGCCCATGGCCTGCCGGTCGGCGGCGAACTCGACTATCTCGACGAAGGCACGCTGGCACAGGCGCTCCGCGCACGACGCCCGGTCGCTTGACGCCCCGGACTATGCTACATAGCTAGCCGCTATGGCCATTCTTCCGATCATCGAAATCCCCGACCCGCGCCTCCGCCTCGTCTCCGAACCCGTGGAGGGCGTGACGGACGAGGTAAAGACCCTCATCGCCGACATGTTCGACACGATGTACGACGCGCCGGGCATCGGTCTTGCCGCGATCCAGGTCGCCGTGCCGAAGCGCGTGCTGGTCATCGACCTGCAGGACGAGGAGGATGACGAGGGCAAGCCGGTCAAGGCGCCGCATGCCTTCGTCAATCCGGTGATCGAGGAAGTGTCGGAAGAGCTGTCGACCTATCAGGAAGGCTGCCTGTCGATCCCCGAACAATATGCCGATGTCGTCCGTCCCGCGCGCTGCCGCGTGACGTGGCTGGACGAAAAGGGCGACGCCCATGACCAATGGCTCGACGGGTTGATGGCGACCTGTCTCCAGCATGAAATGGACCATTTGAACGGGGTACTGTTCATCGACCATCTCTCGCGGCTGAAGCGCGACATGGTCATCAAGAAGCTGAACAAGGCGCGCAAGGCGGCGTAAGCGACGAACCGAACCCCGTTCGCCTTGTCGGGCGGGCGGGGCGGGGGTAGGTTCCGGGTCCGTTCCTCCCGGAGTATCGCATGGACCCGCTTGTCATCGTCATCGTCGCTGCCGTCCTGCTCGCGGGGCTGGCGATCGGCTGGCTGATGGGCAGCCGGCAGGTGCAGTCGCTGCGCGAGGAGCGCGACAAGCGCGAGGACGATTTCAAGCAGGCGATCGCCGACCTCGCTTTGGCCTCCGAACGCGCGAAGGAAGTACCGGCGCTGCGCGAGGAGCTGGCGGAAATCCGTGCCGACCGCGATGCGCTATTGCTCGACCATGCTGCGCTCAAGGCGAATGCCGCAGCGTTCGAGGAACGGCTGACCGAGTTCAAGGACGCGCGCGAGGCGATGGCCGCGCAGTTCCGCGAAACCGCGCATGTCATGCTGGAAGGCGCGCAGAAGCAGTTCCTGCAACGCGCCAACGAACGCTTCGCCCAGGCGGGCGACACCAACGAGATGAAGCTGAAGGCGTTGTTGGCCCCGGTCGAGGCGACGCTGAAGCGCTACGAAGCCAGCATGACCAAGGTCGAGGGCGAGCGGCAGGAAGCCTATGGCACGCTGAAGGGCCTGATGGACGCGATGCGCATCGGCCAGGAATCGGTCAAGAGCGAGGCGGCCAAGCTGGTCAACGCACTCCGTTCGGCGCCCAAGGCGCGGGGCCGCTGGGGCGAGCAGCAGTTGCGCAACGTGCTCGAAACCTGCGGCCTTGCCGAGCATACCGACTTCCAGATGGAGGTCTCGGTCGACCATGGCGACGGCCGCCTGCGTCCCGATGCCATCGTCAAGGTGCCTGGCGGCAAGAGCCTCGTGATCGATGCCAAGGTGTCGCTCAACGCCTATCAGGACGCGCATGGCGCGGTGGACGAGGTCGAGCGCGCCGGCTTCATGACCGCACACGTCGCGTCGATGAAAAATCACGTCAACGCGCTGGGTGCCAAGAGCTACCAGTCGCAGTTCGAGGATACGCCCGATTATGTCGTCATGTTCGTGCCGGGCGAACATTTCCTTGCCGCCGCGCTCGAACATGATCCGGCGCTGTGGGACTATGCGTTCGACCGCCGGGTGCTGATCGCGACCCCGACCAACCTGATCGCCATCGCCCGTACCGTCGCGGCAGTGTGGCGGCAGGAAAAGCTCGCCGGCGAAGCGCGGCAGATCGGCCAGCTCGGCCGCGAACTCCACGCCCGCCTCGCCAAGATGGGCGAGCATGTCGCCAAGCTCGGCAAGAATCTGGAAGGCGCGAACACCGCCTATAACGCATTCGTCGGCAGCCTCGAATCGCAGGTGATGACGTCGGCCAAGCGGTTCGAGACGCTGAATATCGACACCGGCGGCAAGAGTATCGAGCCGCTGCCGGTCGTAGAGCAATCGCCGCGTCCGCTGACCAAGCTGGCGGTGGCTATCGCAGCGGCGGAGGAGAGTGCCGAGCTGGCTGTAGAGGAATGAGATTTCTTCCTGCCGTTACCCCGGCTCAAGGCCGGGGAGACGATGACGCTGCGGGCAGCGGGTCATCTCGACCGTCTTACGCCCCCAAAACCAGTCCCATCGTCACCGCCACGATCCGCGCGGCCATCGCCGCACACAATCGATGCGGATCGTCGCGCGCCGGCACATATTCCGCCAGGACCAGCCCCGCGATCTCGCCCCTCTCGGCAAGTGCCGTCAGCAGCAGCACGACCTCCTCGTAGCGTAACCCGCCCGGCGTCGGCATCGCCACCGCCGGGAACACCGCCGGATCGATCCCGTCGCAGTCGATCGACACCAGATACCGCCCGCCCGCCGGCACCTGATCGATCGCGGCGTCGATCCCGCCCCGGATCAGGTCATAGGCGGTAACGATCCGGCTGCCCCAGCCACGTGCATCCTCGATCTGCCACGCGCCACCGCTGCCCAGCCCGCGCACCCCGACCTGCACCATGCCCGTGACATGCGGCATCTCCGCCAGCCGCCGCATCGGCGAGCCATAGCCGAGCGGCTCGCCCCGGATATCGTCGCCCCAATCGACATGCGCGTCGATCTGCACAACGGTCAGCGGCCCATGATCGGCGAAGGCGCTAGCGAACGGGATCGGCACCGAATCATCGCCGCCCAGCAGGATCGGCACCGCACCGGCGTTCAGCACAGTCCGCGTCGTCGCCTCGATCCGCTCGCGATTGCCGGCCGCATCCTGCGGCCGCGTATCGACATCGCCGACATCCACCACCCCCCGCGCGTCATTCGGATCGGGGAAAGGCGTGAAGCCGAGGTCGAAATCGATCTGCGACAATTGCCGCGCGAACCCCAGCGACGCCGCACGGACCGCCGCCGGTGCCTCGGCCGAATGGCTCGGTTCGCCATCATCATAGGGCGTCGCCTCGCTCGCGCCGAACAGCACGATGCTGGGCTGGTCCAGCGCATCGATATCGGCGGCGGGCAGGGCGGCGAAGGTCGGGCGGGTCATCCCCTCTCAATCCCTCGCGACGCGGAAGGTTCAGGGCCGATGCTGCCCCAGCACCGTGTAGGCCATCACCGCCGTCGCCACCGCGGCGTTCAGGCTGTCGGCCTTGCCCAGCATCGGGATCTTCACCAGCAGGTCGCATTCGGCAGCCATATGGTCCGGCATCCCCTGCGCCTCGTTGCCGGTCAGCAGGAAGGTCGGATCGGGATAGGTCGGCGCGCGATAGTCATGCTCGGTATCGAGGCTAAGACCGACCAACGTCCCCGGCCCACTGCGCAGCCAGTCCCTGAACGTCGCCCAATCGGCCCGCGCGACCGCGACGGTGAAGATCGCCCCCATGCTCGCGCGCACCGCCTCGACCGAAAACGGGTCGACGCACTCGTCGATCAGGATCAGTCCGCCCGCGCCCGTCGCATCGGCGGTGCGCAGGATCGTCCCCAGATTGCCCGGATCACGCAGGCGTTCGGCGACCAGCCATAGCGACGCATTGCGCCGGTCGATCTGCGCCAACTCGGTGGAGAATTCGTCATAGACGCCGACGACCGACCCCGGATTGTCCTTGCCCGACAGTTTCGACAGGATGTCGACCGTGGTCGAAATCGCGATGCCGCCCGCCGCCTCGGTCTCCTCGATCAGCGTCTCCAGCAGCGGATGCTGCTCGCCGCTCGCGAAATACAGCTCGGCCGGCAGCCACCCCGCCTCGCGCGCTTCGGTCAGGATGCGCAGGCCCTCGGCCAGGAAGCGGCGCTGGTCGCGGCGATGGCGCTTCTCCCGCAGGTTGCGGGCGGCCTTCACCATCGGGTTCGAATAGGCGGTAATTTCGCGTGGCATGGCCTCCGCCTAGCGCTCCTCGCGCTCCGCGTCGATGGAGTCGAGGATGCGCGTGCCCGCCATAAATACCGCGATCGGGCAGACCGCGAACAACAGTTTCCCGCCGATCCCGGGATATTGCGCCATGTAATGAAAGCCGCGCTCAACCGCGCCAACGCCCAAGCCGTAGATGACGAGGAAGGCCTCGAACTTCGACTTGATCGTGAACAGGTTTTTCAGCCGGGTCAGCATGGTTCGAAAATACGCAAAATGCGTACCATTGGCGGTTTTCCGCCACTCCCGCCGCCCGACTGATGGTTAATTGTCAATTAACCCGACAAGGTCGAGCGATTCCAGTAGCGCGCGGTGCGCCGCCTCGATCGCTTCGATCAGCGCGGGATCGCCGATATCGGCAGGTGCGATCCGTTCCGGCCAATGCGCCTCGACCACCGCCGCGATCCGGTCGAGCTTCGCGTCATCCACCAGGAACCGGGGATCGACCGTCGCCGGATCGGCCACGACCCGCAGCCGCAGGCAGGCCGGGCCGCCGCCATTGGCCATCGATTCGCGGACATCGACAACCTCCAGCCGGCGGATCGGTCCGTTGCCGGCGACCATTTCCTGCAACCACGTCCACACCCGTTCATTGTCGCGCGCTTCGCTCGGCAGGATCAGCACCATGCCGCCGCCATCGGGCAGGGTCACCAACTGCGCATTGAACAGGTAGGAGGTGATCGCGTCGGCAAGGCTGACCCGGTCGGCCGGAACCTCGATGATCTCGACCGATGGCATTGCCGCACGCAGGTCGGCGAAGAAGCGATCGCGGTCCTCGAACGCCTGTTCATGCGCGAACAGCACCCGCTCGTTCGCCACCGCGACGACGTCGTTATGGAATGCGCCCGCCGCGATCGCCGCGTCGGACTGCCGCGCCAACAGCGTCCGTGCCGGATCGAGGCCGTGGGCGCGCGCAATCGCTTCCGACGCCTCGCGATGCTGACGCGCGGGAAAGGGGCCGCCGCTCACGCCATAGACGAACACCTCGACTCCCTGTGCACCATGGGTTTCGCACAACCGCATATGGTTCGCCGCGCCCTCGTCGCCGAACGGGGCGGGCACCGGACCGTGCACGGCAAAGGCCGGATCGGCAAAGGCGATCCGCAACTGGGCCAACGTCTGCGGCCATTCATGGCTGCGATGCGGCATCGTCACCAGATTGGCGACGGTCAGGTGGCAGCGCCCGTCACCGCAATCGTTGGCCGGCGAAACCGTCGCCGCATTGGCCGCCCACATTGCCGACGCCGACAGCGCCTGTGCCCGGAGATGCGGCGGGGCACCGGCATAGTCCGTCGCGAGTTTCGCCAGCCAGCCATGGTCCGGGCGCGGATGCGGTAACAAAATGCCCTGCGTCAGCCCGAGCGCAAGGTTCGCGCGCATCTTGGCGATCCCCTGCAACGCCGCCGCGCGCGGCCGCGACGTCTCGCCCGCATTGCGCGTCGCCGCCAGATTGCCATGGCTCAGCCCGGCATAATTGTGGCTGGGACCGATGATCCCGTCGAAATTGATCTCGCGCACGCTCATCGCGCCACCTGCGATACCGTGTCGCCGACCGCGACGTTCAGCGCGCGGGCGGCTTCGGCATCGATCACGATCCCGTCGTCGCGCACCGTCGCATCGCCCATGCACGCGCGGAAATCGGAAAGGCGCCCGGTCGACAGCAGCGACGGGGTGCCGCCTTCGCCGATCGCCACCACCTGCCGCTCGCGCCGGTCGCGGATCGTCGCGATCTGGTCGGTCCGCGCGGTCATGGTCGGCCCGCCATCGAAGATGTCGACATAATTCTCATAGGCAAAGCCTTCATTCTCCAGCATCCGCATCGCCGCGCGACCGGTCGGATGGGGCAGGCCGATGACCCCGCGCGCCGCTTCGGGCAGCATCGCGATATAGACCGGGTGGCGCGGCATCAGGTCGGCGATGAACTGGTTGCCATGGATCGCATTGAACTGGTCGGCGTCCTGGAACGTCATGCCGAAGAAGCGCCCGGCAACCCCGTCCCAGAAGGGCGATCCGCCCGCTTCGTCGATGATCCCGCGCAGCTCCGCCAGCACCCGGTCGGCAAAGCGCCCGCGATGCCGCGCGATGAACAGATAGCGCGACCGGGCGAGCAGCAGCCCCAGCCCGCCGGCCCGCTCGCCCGGATGCAGGAACAGCCCGCCGACCTCGCTCGACCCTTCCAGATCGTTGACGAGGTTCAGGATGTCCGCGCGGAAGGTGCGGCCCAGCGCCTCGCTATGCTTGGTCAGCGTCGCGACGCGGTACGAATAGAAGGGCCAGCGCTGCCCGACCTTGGTGAACACTTGGCAGGTGCCGCGCACCTCGCCGGTGTCGATATTCTCCAGCACCAGCACGAACACCTCGTCGCGCGGGGCGTCCTCTTCATGGCTGAACGCGACGGCGCTGCGTTCCAGTCGGGTCATCAGAGCATTGCGGTCGGGGGGCAGGTTGGTGAAGCCGCCGCCGGTCAGCTTCGCCATTTCGTAGAGATATTTCAGGTCGCTTTCGCGCGCCGCACGGATTCGAAACGTCACAATCCCCCCTGTGCCACTATTCGGGCTATCGCCAGCGCCGACAGGCGGGCGCGTTCGGCCAGGCTGTCGACGATCATAAATTCCTCTGCCGAATGGATCGCGCCGCCGCGCACGCCCATCGTGTCGATCACCGGCACCCCGGCGGCGGCAATGTTGTTGCCATCGCATACCCCGCCGGTGTCGCGCCACGCGATCGGGATCGACAGGTCGGCGCCGGCCGCCTGCACCAGCGCGAACAGCTTCGCCGCACCCGCATCGATCGGCTTGGGCGGGCGGTTGAAGCTGCCGTGCACCGCGATCGTCACGTCGTGCTGCGCGGCGACCATCGCCACCGCCGCGTCGATCTGCGACCGGGCGCGTTCGATCTCGTCCAACCCGTGCGGCCGGAAATTGACGCGGAGCACGGCATGGTCGGGAACGACATTGTTCGGCCCGCCGCCATCGATCTTTGCCGGATTGACGGCCAATCGCGGCCCACGCACCGCGTTCAACCGGAGCGCGATGTCGGCGGCGGCGACGATGGCGTTGCGCCCGTCCTCCGGATTGCGCCCGGCATGCGCGCTGCGCCCGGTGACGACAATCGAGAAATTGCCGGTTCCCCCGCGCGCGCCGGCCAGCGTGCCGTCGGGCAGGGCGGGTTCATAGGTGAAGGCCGCGACCTTGCCCTTCGCCACCCGCTCGATCAGCCGCGCGGAGGAAAACGACCCGGTTTCCTCGTCCGAATTGATCATCACGTCATAGCCGAACCGGTCGCCGATCCCGGCGGCTTCGACGGCCTTCAGCGCCGCCAGCATCACCGACAGCCCGCCCTTCATGTCCGCCGCGCCCGGCCCGTTCAGGGTGTTCGGGTCGGTATAGCGCATCGCCTGAAAGGCGTGGGTTTCACCGTACACCGTGTCCATGTGGCCGGTGAACAGCATCCGCACCGGCGCCTCGGGCCGCACGCTGACCAGAAGATGTCGGCCATGCTCGATTGCGCGGACGGTGCCATCGGCATCGACCGTCTCCACGGGATCGGGGTCGACCAGCGTGATTGCGCCGGGCAGCGCGGCAAAACCGTCCGCCAGCATCGCCCCGACGGTGTTCAACCCCGGAACGTTGCGCGTCCCGCTGTTCACGGCAACCCATCGTTCGACCTGGCGCAGCATCTCCGCCTGATCGATCGCCTCGATCGACCGGCGTTCGTCCATCGTCATCCTGTCCATCGGGACGTTGTAGAGTGATATCGTATCAAACGGAACCGCTTGTGGTGGTCCATCAGTCAAGCCGCACCACGTCACCCCGGGCTTGACCCGGGGGCCCGCTTCTTCTTCCTTCGTCCGCGAGGAAAAGCCGTCACTCGGATCAAGTCCGGGTGACGAAAACGGTAGATCCGAGCCAGACCCTAGAACGCGTACACCAGCGACGCCCGCCCGGTCGTATCCGTATTCACCCGCCCGACCGGTGGCCGGCTTTCGAACTGGATATTGTACGACAGCCGCGCCGACAGCGGTCCCAGCAGCTTGGCGTCGACCGCGGTCAGGCTGGTGACCGTGCTGTTGGCGTCCTGCAAATAGGCCGATGTATCCTGCCTGAGCGTCAGCGCTGGCGTCATCCGCCAGTCGAAATCGACCGACCCGCGCGCGGCAAGGTTCCGTTCGGCCAGGCCGGTGGTGAACGAAGTATAACGAAACGCCGGACCCAGTTCGAGGTCGAGCGTCACCGGCCCCTTGGCGACGACGGTATAGCCCGCCCCGCTCGATGCCGAATAACGGTCGTAATAGCCGAAGAACTTGTCCGATTCATATTGTGCGGCGCCATAGATATAGAGCCGGTCGTCGACCTTGTAGTTGGGTTCGAACGCCGCGAGATAATGTTCGCGCGTCGGGATGCTGTTGTTTTCCTGATAATCCGCCTGCAATTTCAGCTTGTGGCGCCAGCGATAGCCCTCGCGCGACAGGTCGAGCACGGCGGTGACGCCCAGGCTGTCCGAATTGCCGCTGTTGATCCACCCGCCGACCTCGGCCCGGCCCTTCACCAGCGCGCCGAACGACGCGGTGCGCAGTCGCTTTTCGGTCTTCTCGGTCCGCTCGAACGTGTAATGCGACGCCAGTTCGGCGATCTTCTGCGAATGTTTCGGCGCGGCCTTGCGGGCATAGCGCACGATCGTCGCGACGTCGTTGTCATTGCCCGACGCCATCGCCTCTTCCAGCATCGTGCGGATTTCGATCGGCAGGTCCGGCTCGGGCGGGGGTTCCGCGAAATACAGGCCCAGGGGCAGGAGGAGCGCGGGGTTCGGCATCACCGCCCGCTATAGCCGATCGAATGCATATCGCCTGAACGATTCATCGCGGTACCGGGTCGGTTCACCGATGCAGATGCTCCGCGAACCCCGCCAGTACCTGTTCGTACAGCGCCTTCTTGAACGGCACGATCATCGTCGGCAGATCGGCCGGATCGGCCCAGCGCCACGCGCGGAATTCCGGTTCAGGCGTGCGGATGTCGATATCGTCGTCCGCCCCCTCGAACGCGAACAGGAACCAGCGCTGCCGCTGCCCGCGCCATTTCCCCTTCCAAATCTTGCCGATCATGTCGTCGGGCAGGTCGTAGAACAGCTCTTCCGGCCCTTCCGCGATCAGCCGCACCTTGTCCGCCCCGATGCCGGTTTCCTCGCGCAGCTCGCGGATCGCGGCGTCAATCGGCGCCTCGCCATCGTCGATCCCGCCCTGCGGCATCTGCCACGCCTCCAGCGTCGAATCGAGCCGCTGGCCGACGAACACCTGTCCGTCGCGGTTCAACAGCATGACGCCGGCACAGGGGCGATAGGGGAGGGCGGTCTTGTCCATCGCCGCTTCCTATCGCGGGCCAATGGCTTTTGCGAGGCGCATCGGCATCTTATCTCCGCAAAGTGATCCCCGTCATCCACCATCCCGATTATGTCGCCGAAAGCCCGCCGGGCAGCCGCTATCGCTGGGGCAAGAACGGCCTCGTCCGCGACCTCCTGCTCGAAATGGGGTCGGCAATCGACTGGCACGGCTGCGATCCGATGCCCCGCGCGTGGATCGAAGCGGTCCATGACGACGTCTATGTCGCCGAAGTGATCGAGGCGCGCGTACCGCCGCACAAGGAACGCCGCATCGGCTTCGCCGTCACCCCGCCCATGGCATTGCGCGCGCAGGCGGTACCCGGCGGCACCTATGCCGCCGCCCGCGTCGCGATGGAACGGGGCTATGCCGCCAACACCGCCGGGGGCAGCCACCATGCGCTGGCCGATACCGGCGCCGGCTATTGCGTGTTCAACGACCTCGCCATCGCCGCACACCGGCTGGTCGAGGAAGGCACGTGCGAGCGGGTGCTGGTGGTCGATGTCGACGTTCACCAGGGCGACGGCACCGCCTCGCTGCTCGCCGGACGCCCGAACCTCGCCACCTATTCGATCCATGCCGACAAGAATTTTCCGGCACGAAAGGCGGTGTCGACGCTCGACGTGCCGTTGGCCGACGGAGTCGGTGACGACGAATATCTGACGACGCTGGAGGCGACGCTCGTGCCGCTGATCGACAGTTTTGCGCCGTCGCTGATCCTCTATCAGGCCGGGGTCGACCCCTTCGCCGACGACCGCCTCGGCCGTTTGTCCCTGACGCAGAATGGCCTCGACGAGCGCGACCGCTGGGTCGGCCAGCTGGCCCGTACCCGTGGCCTGCCGATCGCCAGTGCGCTGGGCGGCGGCTATGGCGACCTGCTGGAGGTATCGCGCCGCCATGTCGCGTCGATCGTCGCGCTGGCACAGGGAACCGGGATTGTCGCGTAGGCGTAACGTCACGCGATGAGCGATCCCGTCCTACTCTGGCTCCGCCAGGACCTCCGCCTGCGCGACCAGCCCGCGCTTCTCGCCGCGATCGACGATGGGGCGGTGATCCCGGTCTATATCCTCGACGACACCTCGCCTGGCGACTGGGCGATCGGCGGCGCGCAGCGCTGGTGGCTGCATCACAGCCTCGTCGCGTTCGACGACTCGCTGCGGGCAAAGGACTCGCGCCTGATCCTGCGCCGGGGCGAAGCGGTCGCCGAACTGCGCAAGCTGATGAAGGGAACCGGCGCGACCCGCATCCATGCCGTGCGCCATTACGAACCCTGGTGGGTAAAGGCGCAGGAGGCACTCGGCGATACGCTCTCCCTGCACGATGGCAATCACCTACGCCCGCCCGAAAGTGTCCGCACCGGATCGGGAGGGATGTTCAAAATCTATTCGTCCTTTTGGAAGGCGCTGAACCAGATGCTGCCGCCCGAGGACCCGGTGCCGATGCCGCGCACGATTCCGTCGCCGTCCCAATGGCCGAAATCCGACAAGCTCGCCGACTGGAAGCTGCTCCCGACCAAGCCCGACTGGGCGACCGCGTTCGGCACATCGTGGCAACCGGGCGAGGATGGCGCGCACAAGGCGCTGAAATCCTTCGCCGCCCGCCTCGACGATTACGACACCGCCCGCAACCTGCCCTCGGTCGACGGCAGTTCGAACCTGTCGCCGCATCTCCACCATGGCGAACTCTCCCCGCGGCAAATCTGGGCGGCGCTGGACGGGCAGGGCGACAGCCTGACGACCTATCGCAAGGAACTGGCATGGCGCGATTTCGCCAGCGGCGTCATCCTGTCGATGCCCGACTATGCCGACGCCAATGGCCGCCCGCGCTACGACAAATTGAAATGGCGGAGCGACGCGGCGGCGAAGCGCGATCTGAAGGCGTGGCAGCAGGGCCGCACCGGCTATCCGATCGTCGATGCCGGCATGCGCCAGCTGTGGCAGATCGGCTGGATGCACAATCGCGTGCGGATGATCGCCGCATCGTTCCTCATCAAGCATCTGCTGATCGACTGGCGCGAGGGCGAACGCTGGTATTGGGACTGCCTGGTCGACGCCGATCTCGGCAACAATGCGGTCAACTGGCAATGGGTCGCCGGCACCGGCGTCGATTCGAACATGTTCGGGCGGATCATGGCCCCACTCACCCAGTCGGAAAAATTCGACGCCGCCGACTATATCCGCCGCTGGGTGCCCGAACTGGCGAAACTGCCGGACGAGGCGATCCACGATCCCGATGCGGCGGGGTGTCGGCCGAAGGCGTATCCGGAAAAGATCATCGAGCACCGGGAGGCGCGCGAAAGGGCGCTGGCGGCGGCGCGGGGGATTTGACCGGCCACCACCGTATCCCCGCGCAGGCGGGGATCCAGAGCCAGCATCGCAACGGCAGCTCGGCTCGCCCTGGACCCCCGCCTGCGCGGGGGTGCGGCACGTCCGTGTAAGCTACCCGCACAACCCCCGCCCGGCCGGATCGCGCAGCGCCGCCGCTTCCGACCCGCTCTCGCTCAACCGGTCGAACTGCAACCCCGACAGCGACGCCCGCCCCCGGCACGCCGCCTCGCACCCCGCCGGCAGCGATCCGGGAAACCGCACGCCATCGCCATAAAACGCGGCATCGAACGCGCAGCCCTTGCCGAAATCGACCCGCATCCGCTCGCCGTCCCGCGAATAGGTCCCGTGCGCGCTGCATCCGATCCCTTCGCCATAATCGACGAACGTTCCGATCCGACCGGTCGTGATGCACAGCCGGTCGCCCTCGCGCGCATACAGCCCGACCGGCTGCGCGGTGGCCGGATCGCGCACCACACCCCGCGCGATCGCCGCCTGCTCCAGCGTCGCTCCTTCCGGCTCGGACGAAGGCGTCGCTTCCTGCGAACAGCCCGCCAGCACCAGCAGGGCCGCCGCCAGCAACCTCATGCCACCGGCACCAGCCGATCGCCCTCGATCCGGCGAAAGAAACAGCTGTCCGCGCCCGTATGACACGCCGGCCCGGTGGGGATGCAGCGAACCCACAAGGCGTCCTGATCGCAATCGATCCGCAGCTCGACGACGCGCAGCACGTTGCCCGACGTCTCGCCCTTCTTCCAGATCGCCTGCCGGCTCCGCGACCAGAAGGTCGCCTCGCCCGTTTCGATCGTCAGCCGCAACGCATCCGCGTTCATATGCGCCACCATTAACGGCGCGCCGCTATCGGCATCGACACACACCGCGGTCAGCAGCCCGTCGGCGTCGTATTTGGGGTTCAGGGTCAGGCCGGTATCGCGCGGAATCATCCGCAACCCCTATCGCCGATCATGGTTCCGCCGCAATCGACGATCAAAGGGCGACAAATCGATTCAGCCTACCTATATGGCGGCCGTGTGACACGCTTATCCCCGGAAGGGCCTATGTTCACCACCCAACCTTTCGACGACGACAAGCTGCGCGAAGAGTGCGGCATCTTCGGTGTATCCGGCGCGGACGGCGCTGCGGCGCTCGTGGCCCTCGGCCTCCACGCGCTCCAGCATCGCGGGCAGGAAGCGGCCGGCATCTGCAGCTGGGATGGGGCGATGTTCCATACCCAGCGGGCGCAGGGCCATGTCGCGGGCAATTTCGACCGGCCTGAGGTGATCGAATCGCTTCCCGGCGCCACCGCCTGCGGCCATGTCCGCTATTCGACCACCGGTGAGACGTCGAACCGCAACATCCAGCCGCTCTATGCCGAACTGGCGTCGGGCGGGTTCGCAGTGGCGCATAACGGCAATCTTTCCAACGCCATGCGGCTGCGCAAGGATCTGGTCCGCACCGGATCGATCTTTCAGTCGACCAGCGACACCGAAGTCATCATCCACCTCGTCGCGACGTCCAACTACCGGACGCTGCTCGACCGGTTCATCGATGCATTGAAGCAGGTCGAAGGCGCCTATTCGCTGATCTGCATGACGCCAGAGGGCATGATCGCCTGCCGCGATCCGCTGGGCATCCGTCCGCTGGTGATGGGCAAGCTGGGCGACGCGTATATCTTCGCCTCCGAAACCGTCGCGCTCGACGTCGTCGGTGCCGAGTTCGTCCGCGAAGTCGAACCGGGCGAACTGGTCATCGTGTCGAACGGCGAGCTCCGCTCGATCCGCCCGTTCGCGCCGCTGTCCCCGCGTCCCTGCATCTTCGAATGGGTTTATTTCTCACGCCCCGATTCGATCAGCGAAGACCGCTCGGTCTATTCGGTGCGCAAGGCGATCGGTGCCGAACTGGCGCAGGAAAACCCGGTCGAAGCCGATCTGGTCATCCCGGTGCCCGATTCGGGCGTGCCCGCAGCGATCGGCTATGCGCAGGCGTCGGGCATTCCGTTCGAACTGGGCATCATCCGCTCGCACTATGTCGGCCGCACCTTCATCCAGCCCGGCGACAAGGTCCGTCATCTGGGCGTCAAGCTGAAGCACAATGCCAACCGCAAGCTGATCGAGGGCAAGCGCATCGTGCTGGTCGACGATTCGATCGTGCGCGGCACCACCAGCCTTAAGATCGTGCAGATGATGCGCGATGCCGGTGCGGCGGAGGTCCATATGCGCATCGCTTCGCCGCCGACGCGCCATTCGTGCTTCTACGGCGTCGACACCCCCGAACGGGCGAAGCTGCTCGCGGCCAAGCTCGATCTGGGCGGCATGACCGACTATATCCAGGCCGACAGCCTCGCCTTCATCTCGATCGACGGTCTCTATCGTGCGCTCGGCGAAGCCAACCGCACCTCGGTCCGTCCGAAATATTGCGATGCCTGCTTTACCGGCGATTATCCGACGCCGCTGACCGATCAGGACGAAACCAGCTCGGTCGATCAGCTGGCGGTGCTGGCCGAACGCGTCGGATGAGCGACCGGTTGAAGGGGCAGCTGGCGCTCGTCACCGGCGCCAGCCGCGGGATCGGTGCCGCCACCGCCATCGCGCTCGCGGCGCAGGGTGCGCACATCATCCTCACCGCGCGCACGACCGGCGGGCTGGAGGAGGTCGAGGACGCGATCTATGCCGCGGGTGGCTCGGCCACCATCGCGCCGATCGACCTCTACGACCTGACCGCCATCCCGCAGCTGGTGTCGGCGATCGCCGACCGCTGGCGCGCGCTCGACATGCTGGTGCTCAACGCCGGCGCGCTCGGTACGCTGGGGCCGGTGCCGTCGTTCGACCCGAAGGAATTCGACAAGGTGATGGCGCTGAACGTCACCGCCAACGCCGCACTGATCGCCGCCTTCTCGCCGATGCTGCGTCTGGCACGGGCAGGGCGGGTGGTCGGCGTCACCTCCTCGGTCGGTGCCGCCCCGCGCGCCTATTGGGGCATGTACGGCGCGTCGAAGGCCGCGTTCGACAACATCATCGCCAGCTATGGGCTGGAGATGGCGAACATCTCGCCGGTCCGCACCGCCATCGTCGATCCCGGCGCCACCCGGACGAAGATGCGCGAGCGGGCCTATCCCGGTGAAGACCCGCAATCGGTCAAGCCGCCCGAACGGGTTGCCGACGCGATCGTGCGGCTGATGACGGAAGGCTTCGACAGCGGCACCCGCATCCGCGTCGATTGACCGCGGTTCGCCGTCGCTGAAATCATACGTCACCCCAGCGCAGGCTGGGGTCTTCCGGTAACAGCACACAGCAGGAGCCGCAGGAGACCCCAGCCTGCGCTGGGGTGACGTCGTGGTGCACCGCCCACTACGGCACCGTTCGACCAAGGTTCCGAACCCCAGCAAAAACAAATAGTTGGATTCCGTCGGGCCCCGATCCGCGCTCGCTCGTTGTCCGGCGGCTGCGCGTGCAGCTGCCGTTCGAGGAGCCTTCACATGGCCGTAAAATTCGCCGGAACGATGAACGCGATCAATCGCGGACTGGACGAGACCAAGCCCGCCAAGGGCGCGACGATGATCGAGGATTGGGAAGCCGCGCTGGCCGACACCGACGTGCCGGGCGCCAAGGGCATCCTGCGCGACCTCGCATCGCTGCGCAAACAGCTGGAAAAGGATAACCCCGACAGCGACCGCATCCACGACCTGCTCCACCGCCTTGGCGCCGCCACCACGAAGATCGCCGAGAAATCGGACAAGCAGCAGGACAAGCTGCGCGCGCTGGGCGAAGCCTTGAGCGAAGCGGGCGAGGAAACGCCGGACGAGGAAGAAGACACCGAAGCCGCCGCCGCTCCCAAGCGCGCGCGGAAGAAGGGGTAAGGGGCAAGGCGGTGGGCTGTCCGCCGCCTGCTTTCGGCTTTCCTACAGCCACCCGATCCGCCAAAATCGTCACCCCAGGCTCGACCCGGGGTCCCGCTTCTCCTCCACCGATCGTGAGAAAGCGGGACCCCGGATCAAGTCCGGGGTGACGTCATGCGCGGGGAGATAATGGAGCGCCACAAAACCGTGGCGAGTGTGAACTTAGTGAACTTTGGCCGCCCTCAAGGCTCGATCGTCGGGGTCCAGGGCCCCTCGCGAAACCATTTCGTGATGATGTACTTGGTGCCCTCGACCACCGCCATGCCCTCATGCAGCGTGGCGAGGTTCGGGCTTCCATCGGCGTTCATGTTGTTCCACGCGACCAGCATCCCCGGCCGCGGATTGAACCGGACGCCGGCCTGCGGGAACCATGTCGCGCCGCCCTGTTCGACCTCGTTCAGATAGACCATCGCCGTCCAGGTCCGCTGCCCGCCCTGTACCGCCATCGAAGCCCAGTACGGCTCATTCTCGTTGAAATAGTCGTTATGCGCCCGGAACTGCTGGCCCGGCGCGTATCGCTGGCCCTGCATCGTCTCGCCATGCTCCGGCGGGATGCCGAGCAGGTGCGCGATCTTCTCGTCGATCGGCTGAAGCAGCGGGTGCCACCGGTCGAGGTCGCAGCTGTCGCTGGTGCGGAAATTGGGATCGTTGGTCGCGGTCAGCAGCGTCGATTTGCGACGACCCGCATCGATCGTCGCCATCAGCATGTCGCACTCGTCCTCCGACAGGAAGTCGGTGAGCGCGAAGACGACCGCCGCATCGGTCTTGGCCCGGCGGATACCTGGCACGGCCGAAAGCGTCGCCTCGACCGAGCGGCCCCATTCCGCCCGGACAGGGGAGGGGCCACCGGGCGCTTTACGGACAGGCGTATTCATGGCCGGCGTTCAACCAGATAGCGGCGCTAGTGTCGAGGGGGCGGGCGCCGCTATCGTCACGCCGGCGAAGGCCGGAATCCATTGTGTGGGGAGGCTTCGGCTCCATCGAACCGGTCCGCGACCCGCTCAATGCTTGTGCGTCTCCATCAACTCGATGAGCACCCCGCCCATGTCGCGCGGATGGACGAACACGATCGGCGTCCCATGCGCTCCGATCCGTGGCTTCCCCAAGACCCGCGCGCCCTTCGCGGTCAGCTCGGCGACGGCGGCATCGATATCCGCCACCTCGAAGCACAGATGATGCTGCCCCCCCGCCGGGTTCTTTGCCAAAAACCCGGCGATCGGAGAGGCATCGTCATACGGCTCGATCAGCTCGATCTGCATATTGGGCGCATCGATGAAGCACACCTTCACCCCCTGCGCGGGCAGGTCGAACGGCTCCCCGATCGCCTCGGCGCCCAGCAGGTCGCGATACATCGCAATCGACACGGCGATGGACGGCGTTGCGACACCGACATGGTTCAACCGACCGAGGGTCACAACCAATCCTCCCCTGCACGGGGAGGGGGACCATCCGCAGGATGGTGGAGGGGGGCGTCCTGCTCCACCACGGATGCATTGCGGGGCTCGCCCCCTCCACCAGCTTCGGTGGTCCCCCTCCCCGTGCCGGGGAGGAGCTCATAGCGGAATATTGTCATGCTTCTTCCACGGGTTCTCGAGCTTCTTGTTCCGCAGCTTGCGCAGCCCCAGCGCCACCCGGCGTCGGGTCGAATGCGGCAGGATCACCTCGTCGATGAACCCCTTGCTCGCCGCGACGAACGGGTTGGCGAAGCGCGCCTCATATTCGGCCGTCCGCGCCGCGACCTCGGCCGGGTCCTTCGACCGGAAGATGATCTCCACCGCGCCCTTCGCACCCATCACCGCGATCTCGGCGGTCGGCCACGCATAGTTCAGGTCACCACGCAGATGCTTCGACGCCATCACATCATAGGCCCCGCCATAGGCCTTGCGGGTGATCACCGTGATCTTGGGCACCGTCGCCTCGGCATAGGCGAACAGCAGCTTCGCGCCATGCTTGATGATCCCCGAATGCTCTTGGCCGACCCCGGGCAGGAACCCAGGCACGTCGACGAAGGTCACGATCGGGATCTCGAACGCGTCGCAGAAGCGCACGAACCGCGCCGCCTTCTTCGACGAATTGATGTCGAGGCACCCGGCCAGCACCATCGGCTGGTTGGCGACCACGCCGACCGTGCGCCCTTCGATCCGGCCGAAGCCGATGATGATGTTGCCGGCATGGGCGGGCTGCAGTTCGAAGAACTCGCCATCGTCCAGCGTCCGCACGATCAGCTCGTGCATGTCATAGGGCTGGTTGGCGCTCGGCGGGATCAGCGTGTCGAGGCTGGGTTCGATCCGGTCCCACGGATCGTCGCTCGGCCGTTCCGGTACGCCGCTGCGGTTGTTCACCGGCAGGAAATCGACGAAGTCGCGCGCCGCCAGCAACGCCTCGATATCATTCTCGAACGCGCAGTCGGCGACCGACGACTTGGTCGTGTGGGTGATCGCGCCGCCCAGCTCTTCCTGCGTCACCACCTCGTTCGTCACCGTCTTGACCACATCCGGCCCGGTCACGAACATGTAGCTCGAATCCTTCACCATGAAGATGAAGTCGGTCATGGCGGGCGAATAGACCGCGCCGCCCGCGCACGGCCCCATGATGAGCGACAGCTGCGGCACCACGCCCGACGCCAGCACGTTGCGCTGGAACACCTCGGCATAGCCGCCGAGCGACGCGACGCCCTCCTGAATCCGCGCGCCGCCCGAATCGTTCAGTCCGATGACCGGCGCGCCGACCTTCATCGCCATGTCCATGATCTTGCAGATCTTCTGCGCATGGCGCTCCGACAGCGACCCGCCGAACACGGTGAAGTCCTGGCTGAAGACATAGACCAGCCGGCCGTTGACCGTGCCCGATCCCGTCACCACGCCGTCGCCGGGAATGACCTGGTCCGGCATCCCGAAATCGACGCAGTTATGTTCGACATACATGTCGAGTTCCTCGAATGATCCTTCGTCGAGGAACACGTCCAGCCGTTCGCGCGCCGTCAGCTTGCCCTTGGCGTGCTGCGCCGCGACCCGCTTCTCGCCGCCACCGGCCCGGGCGGCCGCGCGGCGCTTCTCCAGCGCTTCGAGTGCTTCGAGCATCGTCTCTCCTTGGCCCGTTGGTCGGGCGTTTCCGCCCTTGTGCCAGCAGGAGGGGGAGAAGCGCAATATTCTTGCGTCACCCGAAGCGATAGCCGGACACGACCCAGCCCATCACCACATCGCGATAGTCGCGGACCGCCGGACCATCGCCACCCGCACCCAGCGCTACCATCAGCGGCAGCAGATGCTCGGCCTCTGGATGGGCAAAGCGGGCATGGGGGAGGTGCTCCCATGCCGCGACCCGCTCCGCCCGCATCGCCGGGTCGGGCTCAGTCACCGCGGCGGTCAGCGCGGCGTCCCATTCGTCGGCGATCGGCGTGACCGACGCCCCACGCGCGCGCAGGTTATGGAAGCTCATGCCCGACCCGATGATCAGCACGCCTTCATCCCTGAGCGGCGCCAGCGCCCGCCCCATCGCGATATGCGCGGCCGGGTCGAGCGAGCGGTCGAGCGATATCTGGACCAGCGGAATATCGGCCTCCGGCACCGCGACCATCATCGGAATGAACACGCCATGGTCCCAGCCGCGCGTCGCTTCCTCCGCCGTTGCAAAGCCGGCACCCTGCAATAGCGCCGCCGCCCGTCGCGCCACGTCCGGCGCACCCGCCGCGTCCCAGCGCAGGTGATAGGTGTGTTCGGGAAAGCCGTAATAATCATAGAGCAGCGACGGCGCCTCGCCGACATGCACGGTTGGCCGATGCGCCTCCCAATGCCCCGAAATCATCAGGATCGCACGCGGCCGTTCAGGCAGCGACGCGATCAGCCCGGCCAGATAGTCCTGCATCGGTCGCCACATCGGATCGGGTGCCTGACCCGGGTTCAGGAAGAAGCAGGGACCACCGCCATGCGGCACGAACAGGGTAGGGAGTGTCATACCCTCACAGGTCGCGCTGCGCCCGCCCGGACTCAAGGCCGCGCACGGAAACGACGCGTTTCGACTTGGCGTCGTGGCATGCAAGTCCCTACAAGGTCGCCCGCATGAGCCGCTTCACCGTCAACAACCTGCCGCAGGAATATCGGCTCGACCCCGAAACACCGCTGCTCTGGGCGCTGCGCGACGTATCGAACCTGACCGGCACCAAATATGGCTGCGGCACCGGCCATTGCGGCGCCTGCACGGTCGATGTCGACGGGCGCGCGGTAAAGTCGTGCCAGGTGACCATCGGCAGCCTGGAAGGGACGTTCGTCACCACGATCGAAGGGCTGGCGCGCGATCGCAGCCACCCGGTGCAGGCGGCGTTCCTCGCGGCGCAGGTCGTGCAATGCGGCTTCTGTATCCCGGGCTTCGTCATGGCGACCGTCGCATTGCTGCGCCAGAACCGCGACCCGAGCGAAGCGGAGATCGCCGCCGCGCTCAACCATCTGTGCCGCTGCGGCATCTATCCCCGCCTGATCGATGCGGTGCGACAGGCCGCGGCCGCGGCGCGTGGCGATGCGACGCTGGCCCCGCCGCCGCGCCCCGGCATCGACCGGGCAGAGGCCGCGCGCGAAACGCCCGCGCTGACCCCGCCAACCAAGTAGCGCCTATTCTTTCAATTGGCTGTCATCGCCATTCAGCAACAGTTGATCGCGCCCGTAATAAACCGCATCCATCGTAGCCGGCGACTTCCGGCGGTGGAGGCAGAGAATGAAGAGCCGTTTCCTGTTGGCCCTGTTGAGCGTGTCGGCGCTGGTCCCGACGGCGGCCATGGCCCAGGCCGATCCGGAGTTTCGCGGACCGCGCGGCGGACGGGAGCGGATCGAACGCTCGCCCGGTGGCGAATCGCCCGGCGCGCGTGCCGAATTCCGCAACGATATCCGCGTCGAAGCACCGCAGCCGCGCCCCGAACGCCCGCGCATCGACGAACAGCGCACCGAACCGCAGCGCGGCTGGCAGGATCGCGGCGACCGCAGCGGCTTCGACCGGCCGCGCCCACCGCGCGACGGCAACGGGCAGATCGACCGCGAGCGGCTGCGCGGCGACTGGCAGCAGGGTAATCGCGGTGACCGCGGCGGGTGGCAGGGGCGGCAGGATGCGCCGCGTCCCGACCGCGACTTCCGAACCCCGCCGCGCGACGCGCAGGGGCAGATCGATCGCGAGGCGCTGCGCCGCGACTGGCCGCGCGCGGATGGCCGTGGCCAGTTCGACCGCGATCGCCGCGAGCAATGGCGCCGGGAACAATGGCGTCGCGAACAGCAGAATGGCGGCTGGGACCGCGATAACCGCGATTGGGGCCGCGACGGTCGCGACTGGGGTCGCAACGACTGGAACCGCGGCGACCGGGACTGGGATCGTGGCAATCGCTGGGAACGCGGCGGCCAGTGGGATCGTGGCTGGCGGCGCGACGACCGCTATGACTGGAACCGCTATCGCCAGCAGAACCGTGGTTTGTACCGCCTGCCGCGTTATTACGCGCCGTCGGGCTGGAGCTATGGCTATCGCCGCTTCGGCGTCGGCGTCCGGCTGAACTCGTTCCTGTTCGGGTCGAACTACTGGATCAACGATCCGTTCTATTATCGCCTGCCGGAGGTGTGGGGGCCGTATCGCTGGGTGCGCTATTATAACGACGCGCTGCTGGTGGACGTCCGTTCGGGCCAGGTGGTCGACGTCGAGTACGACATTTTCTGGTAAGCCTGCCGTTACGGCACGGGCGCGACGCGGCGGGGGCAACCCCGCCGCGCTTGCGTTAGGGCTGGCATTCGCCGCGTCCTTTTCGCAAACCGTATCAAAAGATACGGGAGAGCGATTCGATGGCAGGCGATATTCGGGTGCAGCGGAACGGCGACGTGCTGGGCATCACGCTCGACCGGCCCGACCGGCTGAACGCCGCGCCACCGGCAATGTTCGATGCGATTCGCGATGCGCTGGCGAACCTCGACGGTGCGCGCGCGGTCCTGTTGAGCGGGGCAGGGCGTGCCTTCTGTTCCGGCGCGGATGTGATGGCGGCGCTGGGTGGCGACGATGCGCCTGCCATGACCCATGCCGCGCTCACCAACCATTATAACCCCACGCTGCAGGCGATCGCCGAGCTCCCCGTACCGGTGGTCAGCGCGGTCCGCGGCGCGGCGGCGGGGATCGGGTGCAGCCTCGCGCTCGCCTCCGATTTCTGCGTCGCCGCCGACGATGCCTATTTCCTGCAGGCGTTCGTCAATATCGGCCTCGTCCCCGATGGTGGGGCCAGCTGGATGCTGCCGCGCCTGATCGGGCGTGCGCGGGCCGCCCGCATGATGATGCTCGGCGAACGGGTGCCTGCCGCCACCGCGCTCGACTGGGGCAT
Organism: Sphingomonas hankookensis; assembly: GCF_001619955.1. Lineage (GTDB taxonomy): Bacteria > Pseudomonadota > Alphaproteobacteria > Sphingomonadales > Sphingomonadaceae > Sphingomonas > Sphingomonas hankookensis_A. The sequence continues at coordinate 220,755 of NZ_LQQO01000001.1, forward strand.
GATCCACGCCGTCGTCGATGGCGGGAGCCTCGAGGACGAGGCGCTGGCGCTTGCCCGTCGGCTGGCGGCCGGACCGACCGTCGCGCTCGGCCTGATGCGCGCCAATCTCGCCTATGCCCTCGACCATGACTATCCCGCCGCCATGGCGCGTGAGGCGGAAGCCCAGCGCACCGCCCGCGCGACCAGCGACGCGGTCGAAGGTGGCACCGCCTTCCTTACCAAGCGTACTCCCCGTTTTACCGGAGCCTGACATGACCTGCCTCGACTTGCGCCCCCGTCCGGCGGTAGGACCCATGCGATGACCGGCCCGACCCTCGAAGACTGGCAGAAGCTCGCCGCGCGTGAGGTGAAGGATGCCGACCTGAACTGGACCACGCCGGAGGGGATCGTGGTCAAGCCGCTCTACACCGCCGCCGATGCGCCCGATCCCGGTCTGCCCGGCTTCGCGCCGTTCACGCGCGGGGTGAAGGCGTCGATGTATGCCGGGCGTCCCTGGACCATCCGCCAATATGCCGGTTTCTCGACCGCCGAGGAATCGAACGCCTTCTACCGCCGCAACCTCGCCGCCGGGCAGAAGGGGCTGTCGGTCGCCTTCGACCTCGCCACCCATCGTGGCTATGACAGCGACCACCCGCGCGTGGCGGGCGATGTGGGGAAGGCCGGGGTCGCGATCGACACGATCGACGACATGAAGATCCTGTTCGACGGCATCCCATTGGACACCATGTCGGTCAGCATGACGATGAACGGCGCGGTGCTGCCCTGCCTCGCCTTTTACATCGTCGCGGCGGAGGAACAGGGCGTCGGCCCGGACAAGCTGTCGGGCACGATCCAGAACGACATCCTCAAGGAGTTCATGGTCCGCAATACCTACATCTATCCGCCCGAGCCATCGATGCGGATCGTGTCGGACATCATCGCCTATACCGCCGAGCACATGCCACGGTTCAACAGCATCTCGATCAGCGGCTATCACATGCACGAAGCCGGGGCGACGGCGGTGCAGGAACTGGCGTTCACGCTGGCCGACGGCATGGCCTATGTCCGCGCGGCGCTGGCACGCGGGCTGGATATCGACGCGTTCGCCGGGCGGCTGTCCTTCTTCTTCGGCATCGGCATGAACTTCTTCATGGAGATCGCCAAGCTGCGCGCCGCGCGTACGCTGTGGAGCCGGATCATCGCCGATTTCGGCGGCAACGCCCGCAGCCAGATGCTGCGCACCCACTGCCAGACCAGTGGCGTCTCGCTGACCGAGCAGGACCCGTACAACAACGTCATCCGCACCACCGTGGAGGCGATGGCAGCTACCTTCGGCGGCACCCAGTCGCTCCACACCAACTCGCTCGACGAAGCGGTAGCACTTCCGACCGACTTCTCTGCCCGGATCGCGCGCAATACGCAGCTGATCCTTCAGGAAGAGACCGGCATGACCCATGTCGTCGATCCCTTGGGCGGCAGCTATTATGTCGAGGCGCTGACGAAGGAACTGGCCGACAAGGCATGGGCGCTGATCGAGGAGGTCGAGGCAGCGGGCGGCATGATCGACGCCGTGAACTCCGGCCTGCCCAAGGAACATATCGAACGCGCCGCCGCCGCCCGGCAGGCGCGAGTCGACCGCGCCGAGGACGTCATCGTCGGCGTCAACAAATACCGGCTGGCCGAGGAAGACCCGATCGACATCCTCTCGATCGACAATGCCAAGGTCCGCGCCGACCAGATCCGCCGGATCGAACGGGTGAAGGCAACACGCGACGAAGCCAAGACCCAGGCCGCGCTAACCGCGCTACAGGACGGCGCACGCGGCGACGGCAATCTGCTGGCGCTGTGTGTCGCCGCCGCCCGCGCCCGCGCGACTTTGGGCGAGATGTCGGCGGCGATGGAGGTCGCATTTGGTCGTCACGCCGTATCGGTCACGCCGGTCAAGGGCATTTACGGCCCGGCCCATGCCGATGACAGCGGCTGGCTGCGCGCCGGCGAGGGCGTCGCGGCGGTCGAGCGCCGCCTGGGCCGCAAACCCCGCATGCTGGTCGCGAAGATGGGGCAGGACGGTCACGATCGCGGTGCGAACGTCGTCGCCAGCGCCTTTGCCGATCTCGGCTTCGACATCGTGTCCGGCCCACTGTTCCAGACCCCGGAGGAAACTGCGCAGCTGGCGATCGCCGAGGGGGTCGATGTCGTCGGCGCGTCCAGCCTCGCCGCCGGGCACAATACGCTGATCCCCGAACTCATCGGACGCCTTGCCGATGCCGGGCGCAGCGATATCCGTGTCATCGCGGGCGGGGTCATCCCGCCACAGGATTATGCGCTGCTCCGCGACGCCGGGGTGGCGGCGATCTTCGGACCGGGCACCAACCTGGTCCATGCCGCGGCGGAGGTGCTGAAACTGCTCGGCCACAACCTCCCGCCGGTTGGAGAGACTGTCGAATGAATGTGATTGTGTCTGTACCTGCAAACGCCACCCATACCCCCGCGCAGGCGAGGGGGCAAAGCGGCGAGCGCGACGCCCTTGGTTCTGGGCCCCCGCCTGCGCGGGGGTGCGCCGAACAAGTTCGGCACAACTGGACCCGCGCCGAAATCGCCGACCTGTTCGACCTCCCCTTCGACGAACTGATGTTCCGCGCCCAGACCGTCCACCGCGCGCACCATGCGGTCGGGCAGGTACAGCTCTGCACATTGTTGTCGATCAAGACCGGCGGCTGCCCCGAGGATTGCGGCTATTGCTCGCAATCGGCCAGCGCCGACACGCAGCTGAAGGCCGAAAAGCTGATGGACGTCGACGCCGTCCTAGCCATCGCCGCCGAGGCGAAGGCGGCAGGATCGCAGCGCTTCTGCATGGGTGCGGCATGGCGCAACCCCAAGGACCGCGACATGGACAAGATCGTCGCGATGGTCGAGGGCGTGGCGGCGATGGGCATGGAGACCTGCATGACGCTCGGCATGCTGACCCCGGATCAGGCGCAGCGGCTGGGGCAGGCGGGCCTCGACTATTACAACCACAATATCGACACCTCGCCCGAAAACTACGCCAACGTCATCACCACCCGGACGTTCGACGACCGGCTCGACGCGTTGGCGCATGTGCGGGAGGCGGGGATCAACGTCTGCTGCGGCGGCATCGTCGGCATGGGCGAAACCCGCGCCGATCGCGTCGGCTTCGTCCACGCACTCGCCACGCTGCCCCGCCATCCCGATAGCGTGCCGGTCAATGCGCTGGTGCCCGTCAAGGGCACGGTGCTCGGCAACATGCTCGCCGACACGCCGCTCGCGAAGCTCGACGACATCGAATTCGTCCGCACCGTCGCCGTCGCGCGCATCACCATGCCGATGAGCATGGTGCGCCTGTCCGCCGGCCGCGAAAGCATGTCGGACGCGACGCAGGCGCTGTGCTTCATGGCCGGGGCGAACTCGATCTTCACCGGCGACCGGTTGCTGACCACCGGCAATGCCGGCGACGATGCCGATGCTGCGCTGCTGGCGAAACTGGGCATGACGCCGATGGTCGCCGACGAGCCGATGCGCAAGGGCGGGTGCTGCTGACGCCGCACCGCCGGAATGGATGCTGACCCTGCCACAGCAGGGCGGACGGGAGAGTGACGTGTTCAAGAAGATTCTGGTCGCCAATCGCGGCGAAATCGCGTGCCGGGTGATGCGGACCGCCAAGCGGATGGGGATCGCGACCGTCGCGGTCTATTCCGATGCCGACGCGCGCGCGCCGCACGTCATGATGGCGGACGAGAGCGTGCGGCTGGGTCCGGCACCTGCCGCACAGAGCTATCTGGTCCCCGAACTGATCCTCGCTGCCGCCAAGGCAACCGGCGCCGACTGTATCCATCCCGGCTATGGCTTCCTGTCGGAACGCGAAAGCTTCGCGCGCGCCTGTGCCGATGCCGGCATCGCCTTTGTCGGCCCGCCGCCGAACGCCATCGCCGCGATGGGCGACAAGATCGAATCGAAGAAACTGGCGCAGGCGGCCGGCGTCAACGTCGTCCCCGGCTTTCTGGGCGAGATCGCCGACACCGAGGAAGCGGTGCGGATCGCCACCGACATCGGCTATCCGGTGATGATGAAGGCCTCGGCCGGCGGCGGCGGCAAGGGTATGCGCCTGGCGTGGAGCGAACAGGACGTCCGCGAGGGCTTCGACGCGACCAAGCGCGAGGGGCTGGCCAGCTTCGGCGATGACCGCGTCTTCATCGAAAAGTTCATCGAAAGCCCGCGACACATCGAAATCCAGGTGCTGGGCGACCAGCATGGCAACATCGTCTATCTCGGTGAGCGCGAATGCTCGATCCAGCGCCGCCACCAGAAGGTCGTCGAGGAGGCACCGTCGCCCTTCGTGACCCCCGCGATGCGTAAGGCGATGGGCGAACAGGCGGTCGCGCTTGCGCGGGCGGTAGGCTATTATTCGGCCGGTACGGTCGAACTGATCGTGTCAGGCGCCGATACGACCGGCGAGAGCTTCTACTTCCTCGAAATGAACACTCGCCTGCAGGTCGAGCATCCGGTGACCGAGGAAATTACCGGCCTTGACCTCGTCGAACAGATGCTGCGCGTCGCGGCCGGCGAGAAGCTGGCCTTCACCCAGGACGAGGTAAAGCTGACCGGCTGGGCGATCGAAAACCGCGTCTACGCCGAAGACCCCTATCGCGGCTTCCTGCCCAGCACAGGGCGGCTGACGCGCTACGTGCCGCCTGCCACCCGCGATCCGTATCAAAGCGTTACAGAAACGTACCGTCCGAGTACGCCCCCCGTCGAGCACCAAGCGCCCCGCACCCGCGTCGACGACGGCGTCGTCGAAGGGGGCGAGGTCAGCATGTTCTACGACCCGATGATCGCCAAGCTCGTCACCTGGGCACCGACCCGCGAAGCCGCGATCGATGCGCAGGTCGCCGCGCTCGACCGCTTCGAACTGGCCGGCGTCGGCAACAATATCGATTTCCTCTCCGCCATCATGCAGCACCCTCGCTTCCGCGAAGGCGCGCTGACGACCGGCTTCATCGCGGAGGAATATCCCGAGGGCTTCCACGGCGCGCCGGCCGATCCCGCCCTGCTGCGGCAACTGGCGGCGGTCGCGGTGGTGATCGACCTCGAACAATCGCACCGCGTCCGTTCGATCGATGGCCAGCTCGGCACCCGTCCGGCCCCTTCGACCGAACGGATCGTCACCATCGGCGAGCATCGCTTCGACATTTGCGTCGACGGCTATGATGGCGGGCTGCTGGTCAATATCGATGGCGACGTGCCGCTCGACGTCGTGATGCACTGGCGTCCGTCGCAGCGCGTCGTGGTCGCGCGGATCGACGACGTCGAACTGGCCGTCCGCGTCGCCCGCACCATCGGCGGGTGGAAGCTGACCGCCCGCGGCGCCACCCACCTTGTCCGAGTCCTGCCGCCGCATGTCGCCGACCTCACCTGGCACATGATCGAAAAGGTCCCGCCCGACCTGTCGCGCTTCCTGCTCTGCCCGATGCCCGGCCTGCTGACGCGCGTCGAGGTGGCCGAGGGGCAGAAGGTCGAGGCCGGACAGCCGCTGGCGGTGGTCGAGGCAATGAAGATGGAGAACATCCTGCGCGCCGAGCGTCCGGGCACCGTCGCCCGCATCGTGCATGCCGCCGGCGACAGCCTGGCGGTCGATGCCGTCATCATGGAGTTCGAATAAGGGGGAACGTTTTCCCCGCTGGCGGCTTGTCGGTGCGTGATCGTTTCCCAAACGCAACCATGGTGGCAGGCCGCCACCATCTACCAAATCTACCCCCGCTCCTTCGCCGATAGCGACGGGGACGGGATCGGTGACCTGAACGGGATCGCCGACCGGCTCGACTATCTGGTCGATCTCGGCATCGATGCAATCTGGATTTCGCCGATCTACCCATCGCCCATGGCCGATTTCGGCTATGACGTGGCCGACTATACCGGCATCGACCCGCGCTTCGGCACGCTTGCCGATTTCGACGCGCTACTGGCAAAGGCGCATGCGGCGGGCATCCGCATATTGCTCGATTTCGTGCCCAACCACAGTTCGGACCGCCATCCCTGGTTCGTCGAAAGCCGGTCGTCGCGCGACAATCCGAAGCGCGACTGGTATATCTGGCGCGATCCGGCGCCGGATGGCGGCCCGCCCAACAACTGGATCAGCGATTTTGGCGGGCCGGCATGGACCTTCGATCCCGCGACCGGCCAATATTATTCGCGCGCGTTCCTGCCCGAACAGCCCGATCTGAACTGGCGCAATCCCGAGGTGCAGGCCGCGATGCTGGCGGCTATGCGCTTCTGGTTCGAACGCGGCGTCGACGGTTTCCGCATCGATGTGCAGTGGCACATGGTCAAGCATGCCGACTTCCCCGACAATCCGCCCAACCCGCATTTCCGCGAAGGCATGGGCGACATGCACCGCGTGCTCCAGCTCCATTCGACCGACCAGCCCGAGGTTCACGCCATCGGCACCGCCATGCGCGACCAGGCGGACGAATTCGGCGCGGTGCTGGTCGGCGAAATCTACCTGCCGATCCCGAAGCTGATGATCTATTACGGCACGACGGAGGCGCCCGGCGTCCACCTGCCGTTCAATTTTCAGCTGATCGAGGCGAAGTGGGACGCTGCCGAACTCGCCGCTCGCATCATCGAGTATGAAGCGGCGCTGCCAGAGGGCGGCTGGCCCAACTGGGTGCTCGGCAACCACGACCGTCCCCGCATCGCCACCCGCGTCGGCAGGCGCCAAGCGCGGGTGGCGGCGATGCTGCTGCTGACGCTGCGTGGTACGCCGACGCTGTACCAGGGCGACGAACTGGGCCTGACCGATGCGCAGGTACCGCCCGACAAGGTACAGGACCCCCGCGAGCTGCGCGAACCCGGCCTTGGTCTCGGCCGCGATCCGGTGCGTACCCCGCTGCCATGGGATGCGAAGGGCGGCTTTACCACCGGCGATCCGTGGCTGCCCATCGACCCCGCGCACCTGCCGCTCAACGTCGCCGCACAGGCGGAGGACCCGGTGTCGATGCTGACCTTCTACCGCCGCCTGCTCGCACTACGGCGCGCGACACCCGAACTGGCGACCGGACCGATCGACGATGTCCGCGCCGAAGGGGATGTGCTGACCTACCGCCGGGGCCCGTATCGCATCGCCCTCAACCTGTCCGACGCCCCGGCCGTCATCGCGATCGAAGCCGGGCAGGTCATCCTGTCGACGCACCCCGCCGCCGATCCCACCCGCCTGCGCCCCGCCGAGGGGCTGATCCTGAAAGTCGACTGATGCGTATCGCGATGATCGCCCCGATCGCGTGGCGCACGCCGCCGCGCCACTATGGCCCGTGGGAGCTGGTCACCAGCCTGCTGACCGAAGCGCTGGTCGCGCGCGGGGTCGACGTGACGCTGTTCGCCACGCAGGACAGTATCACCGCCGCGACCCTCGCCGGGGTCGTGCCTGCACCCTATAGCGAAGACCCGTCGATCGACGCGAAGGTGTGGGAATTCGCGCACCTCGCCCATGTCTTCGAACGCGCCGGCGAATTCGACCTGATCCACAACCAAGCAGATTTTCCGGCCCATGCCTTTTCGGGGCTGGTCGACACCCCGATGGTGACGACGATCCACGGCTTTTCGTCCGACCGCATCCTGCCGATGTACGCCCCCTATCGGGACCGGGTGCACTATGTCGCGATCAGCGATGCCGACCGCCATCCCTCGCTCAACTATGCCGCGACGATCCATCACGGTATCCCGCTCGACGACTTTCCGTTCGATGCACAGGGCAGCGACGACCTGCTGTTCTTCGGCCGGATGCACCCGGACAAGGGTGCCGCCGAAGCCATTGCCGCCGCGCACGCCGGCGACCGCCGCCTGCACATGGCCGGGATCGTGCAGGACGACCGCTACTGGCGCGAGGAGGTCGAGCCGCACATCGACGGTGACCGCGTGATCTACCACGGCGCGGTCGGCGGCAAGGCGCGGACCGACCTGCTGGGCGGCGCCCGCGCGCTGCTCCATCTGATCGGCTTCGACGAACCCTTCGGCCTGTCGGTGGTGGAGGCGATGGCCTGCGGCACGCCGGTCATCGCCTATAACCGGGGATCGATGCCCGAACTGATCAAAGACGGCGTCAACGGCTTCTTGGTCGACACCCTCGACCAGGCCATCGCCGCGATCGACCGCGTCGCGGAGATCGACCGCGCAAATTGCCGCAAAATCGTCGCCGAACGCTTTTCGGTCGAGGCGATGGCCGAACGCTATCATGCGTTATACACTTCGATCCTGTCGGTATGAAACCGGCCTAAGTCGTTGATCGTTCGATCCTTCATCCGTTGTGATGGAGGGATCGCATGCCGCGGGGCGACAAGAGCAGCTATACCGACAAGCAGAAACGCAAGGCCGAGCATATCGAGCAGGGCTATGAAGCGCGCGGCGTGCCGGAAAAGGAAGCGGAGGCCCGCGCCTGGGCGACCGTCAACAAGGATTCGGGCGGCGGCAACAAATCCGGCTCGGGCCGCGGCAAGCCCGACAGCCATGGCTCGGCGCGTCGCGGTGGCAAGGCGGCGGCGAAGCGCCCCGCCGTCGATCGCTCTGCAGCGGCAAGGAAGGGCTGGGAGACCCGCCGCAAGAACGGCACCGCATGACCGAGACACTGGCCCCCGCCTTGCCCGACGCGGTCGAGCAGGCCGCTGCTGATCTGCTCGAATCCGCCTGCGCCGCCGACGTGACCCTCGCCACGGCCGAAAGCTGCACCGGGGGAATGCTTGCCGCGTTGCTGACCGATGTGGAGGGTTCCTCGCACGCCTTCGACCGGGGGTTCGTCGTCTATAGCGAGGCCGCCAAATGCGAGTTGCTCGGCGTCGACCGCGCGATGCTCGACGATTGCGGCGCGGTCAGTCGCGACGTGGCCGAAGCTATGGCGCGCGGCGCGCTGCGTGGGTCGGATGCCGATATCGCGCTGACGGTGACCGGCTTTGCGGGGGAGGGCGCACCGGGCGATGAAGCGGGGTTGGTCCATTTCGCGTGCGCGCGACGCGACGGACCGGTCGCGACCGCCGAATGCCATTACGGCAATATCGGTCGCGGCGCGGTCAGGATCGCGGCACTGGGCGAGGCGCTGAGGATGATGCGCACCGCGATCGACCAGTCCGCGTCGCCCGACGATATTTAGGGAAACAGAACGCATACCCCATATCGTCACCCCGGACTTGATCCGGGGTCCCGCTGCTTCTCGACACCAAAGTGAAAGCAGGACGCCGGGTCAAGCCCGGAATGACGAAACGGAAGGGGCATTGGTTCGCATCATGGCGCGAATCCCGCTTCCATGCGTTACGCCGTCATTGGCGGGTATCGCCAGGGGGGGCTAGACTGATTCCATGGCAGATTCCGCAACCGAATCCACTGCTTCGCCGCCGCCGGTCGAGCGCGCCGGCGCGACCGGGACCGCTGCCACGCCGCCGTCCGATCCGGTCGATGCGGTGGTCGATGCCCCGACCGAGGAACTGCGCCGCGACCGGCTGCTCGCCGCGCTGACGCTGATCGCCGGCGTCGGACTGGTGCTCGCGCTGCCCTTCGCGTTGCAGGCGGGCGCGCGCTTCTTCCTGCCGCTGACCGCCGCGATCGTCATCGCCATCGCGCTGGTCCCGCTGCTCGAATGGCAGGAACGTCACCGCGTACCCGCGCCGCTGGCCGCCTTCTTCTGCGTCATGCTGTTCCTGATCGTCGCCAATGGCGCGCTGGCGTCGATCGTCGTGCCGGCCTGGGGCTGGGCGCAGATATTGCCCGACCGCATCGACCGCGTGCAGCAGAATGTCGCGCCGCTGATCGACTTCTATGCCAGCCTCGAAAAATTCGTGAACGGCCTGATCGCGAACGTCGCGACCGCGCCGGCCAAGCAGACCGCGACCAGCGTCGCACCGCCGCAATCGTTGCTCGATCTGGTGACGACCTCCGCCCCGTCGGCGCTGTTGGAGATGTTCTTCGCGATCCTCGTGATCTATTTCTTCCTCGCCGGCTGGACCAATTTGCGTCGCGCGGCGATCACCGGGCGCAGCAGCTTTGGCGGGGCGATGGCGACCGCGCGCGTGATCCAGAATGTCGTCGACGACACCTCGGCCTATCTGGGAACGATCACCCTCATCAACCTGATGCTGGGCGTCATCGTCGCGCTGGCGCTCTGGTATATCGGCATGCCGACACCGCTGATGTGGGGCGGCATCGTCGCGTTGCTGAACTATGTGCCCTATCTCGGGCCGATCTTCGCCGCGCTGCTGCTGGCGCTGGGCGGATTGATGACCTTCACCGATATCTGGTGGGCGCTGCTGCCCGCCGCGATCATGGTCGGAGCGCATCTGGTCGAGGCGAACGTCATCACCCCACTGGTCGTCGGCCACCGCCTGACGATCAATCCGCTGATGATCCTGATTACCCTCAGCTTCTGGGGCTGGGTCTGGGGCACGCCCGGCGCGCTGCTGGCCGTTCCGCTGCTGATCATCATCCAAACGGTGCTGAAAGGCGCGGGCAAGCCCGACATTGCCGGCTTCCTGTTCGAACACGGCACGCTGGTGCAGGACGTGCCGCCGCCGCAACGAAATGCAGGAAATGCCAATAGCGGCGTTGACAGCCCCGGCGCGGCTCCGTAAAGGCCGCCTCCTCGCTAGAGAGCGGGTGTAGCTCAGTTGGTTAGAGCGCCGGCCTGTCACGCCGGAGGTCGCGGGTTCGAGCCCCGTCACTCGCGCCATGGCGCATCATTTTGGATGCGGCCACAGCGCTTCAATATCCCCGATCACGCTCTACGATGCCGATCATTGGCTCGCCCGCCAGATGGCGGCGCAGATTGGCGATCACCGCCTTCCCCGAACCTTCGCTGTCCGTTGCTGCCGCCACATGTGGCGTGATCACGACGCGCGGATGCCTCCAGAGCGGATCGCCCGCCGGCAGCGGCTCGACCGGCGTGACGTCGAGGATCGCGCGCGACAGCCGCCCGCTGTCGAGCGCCGCGATCAATGCCGGCGCATCGAGATGCAAGCCACGCCCCGCGCTGACGATCGCCGCGCCCGCCGGCATCTGAGCAAACAGATCCGTCCCCAGGAAGCCGCGCGTCTCAGGGGTGAGGGGCAGCAGGCTCACCAGAATGTCGGTCTGTGCGGCAAAGGCACGCAGCCCGTCCGCGCCGTGGAAACAAGTGACCCCGGCCACCTCGCGCGGCGACCGGCTCCATCCCGAAAGCGCGAAGCCGAACGGTGCGAGTGCCGCCAGCGCGGCCTTGCCCATCTGCCCCAACCCGGCGATCCCGACACGACGCGCAGCCGCCGGAACCTGCGGCAGTTGCTGCCACAGCTCGTTCCGTTGCTGGTCGGCATAGGCATATAGATCGCGGTGGAGCGCCAGCACCGTCATCGCGGCATATTCCGCCATCGCAGCAGCAAGGTTCGGCTCGATCAGCCGAACGACGGTGACGTTCGCCGGAATCTGGCCGAGATCGAGCTGGTCGACGCCGGCCCCGATCGAGAACAGCACCTCAAGGTTCGGCAGCGTTTCGATCAATCCGGCCGGCAATGTCCATGCCGCGAGGAACCGCACATCGGCCGGATCGCCGATATCGGGCGACAGTCGTACCTCCAACTCGGGCAGGGCCTGCGCGAGCATCGATGCCCATACCCGTCCGCGCTCGGGTGCTGCGACATACAGGAACGTCGTCACCGGCACTTCCCGTGGTGATGGGCCTTGAAGGTTCCCGGCATGGCCTGCTTCCTCGCTGCACGAAATTTCCCTCCGTCTTAGCCTGACATTCCCGGCCATGTCATCGCGAGCGACGATCATCGCCGACAGAAATTATTGATATAACATCACGCGTAAAAGTCGGTATGCGGGCAACCATGATCGATTCGGAAGTATCGCGTGGCCACCGCAGCCTTTGACGGCATCGCCCACCGCGCCGTCGCCACCATGCCGAGGGTAGCCGCGACGGCCCGGCTGCAGTCGATCGACGCGCTGCGCGGTTTCGTGATGGTCGTCATGCTGCTCGACCATGTGCGCGAGACCTTTTTCCTGCACATGCAGGTCGGCGATCCCGTCGATGCCCGCACCGTCCTGCCCGCGCTGTTCTTCACCCGGTTGTTGAGCACGATTTGCGCGCCGGTATTCGTGGCGCTGACCGGGTTGTCGGCGTGGCTCTATGGCCAGAAGCATTCGCGTGCCGAATTGTCCGGCTTCCTGTTGCGGCGGGGCGTGTTCCTGTTGCTTCTGGAAATCAGCTTCGTGTCGTTCGCGTGGTCGGCACGGTTCCCGCCACAGACGATCTGGCTGCAGGTGATCTGGGCGATCGGCGTCAGCATGATCTGCCTGGCCGGCGCGGTGCATCTGTCGCGCACGGTCGTCGTTGCGCTCGGCCTCGCCATCGTTTGCGGCCACAATCTGCTCGACGGGATCGTGCTGGCACCGGGGGATGCCTTCTACGTCCCCTGGGCGCTGCTGCACCAGCGCGCCGCGTTCGACCTTGCCGGTATCACCATCAAGACGACCTACCCGGTCCTGCCATGGATCGGCGTCATCCTGCTCGGCTATGGCATGGGGCCGTGGTTCGGTCGGGGTGCAGACCCGGTGGTGCGGCAACGCCGGCTGCTGCTGCTGGGGGTCGGCCTCGTCGCCGGGTTCGTCCTGCTGCGCATGCTCAACCTGTATGGCGACCGCCCCTGGGTGGATGCCGGCACGCTGCTGCGGACCGTGATCGGCTTTCTCGCGCTGACCAAATATCCGCCATCGCTGCTCTTCCTGATGTCGACGCTGGGCGTGGGGGCGTTGCTGCTCGTCCTGTTCGAGCGGGCCCGGTGGCCGCAAGTGATCGGACCGCTGGCGACGCTGGGTAGCGCGCCGATGTTCTATTATCTGCTGCACCTGTACGTTCTGCGCGTCGGATATCTGGTCGCGCTCGCGGTGTCGGGGCCGAACGACGGCGATCTGTTCGTGCTCGGCCATCTCGGCTGGATTTGGGCCTGCTATGCCGTGCTCGTCGTCGCGCTGTATTTCCCGACCCGCTGGTTTGCGGGCGTGAAGCAGCGCCGCCGGGACATTGCCTGGCTGAAATATCTCTGATCAGTCGGCGACGACGCCCACCACCCGCGCCGCCAGCGCCGTGATCCACGCCATGCCCGGGCCGATGATCGCATCGTTGAAGTCGTATCGCGGATGGTGGAGCGCGGCATTCTCCCCCTCGGTCCGTGCCTGCCCCAGCCAGACATAGGCACCCGGACAGGCCTGAAGCATGAAGGAAAAGTCCTCCGACGTGAACGCCGGATCGGGCGCCTCGGCATGGGACAGGCCGGCATCCGCCGCTGCCGCCAGTGCGATCGCGGCAGCACCCGGATCGTTGATCGTCGCCGGGTAATAACGGGTATAGGTCACCTCGACTCGCGTATCGCTGGCGATGCCGATCCCTTCCGCCATCGACCGGATCGCTGCCTCGACGATCTCCTGCGCTTGGGCGTCGAACGTGCGGACCGTCCCGACCAGCCGCACCTCCGCCGGGATGACGTTGTGAGTCAGCCCGCCGGCCATCTGCGTGACCGACAGCACGGCGGAGCGGGTCGGCGGCACCCGGCGCGCGACGATGGTGTTGAGCTGCGTCACCAGCTGCGCGGCCGCCAGCACCGCGTCGGGCGTGGTGTGCGGCTGCGCGGCATGGCCGCCCTTGCCGTGGATTGCGATCTCGAACTTGTCGGCCGCCGCCATGATCGGCCCGGGCCGCGTCTGCAACTCGCCCGCCGGCAGGTCGGGCCAGTTATGCAGCGCATAGACATAGTCGCACGGAAAACGCTCGAACAACCCGTCCTCGATCATCGCCCGCGCGCCGGCATGGCCTTCTTCGGCAGGCTGGAAGATGAAATGGATCGCGCCGTCGAACGGCGGCAGCGACGCCAGATGCCGCGCCGCGCCGATCAGGATCGCGGTATGGCCGTCATGGCCGCAGCCGTGAAAGACGCCCGCCGTCTTGCTGGCATAGGCCGGCGATCCCTCTTCGTGGAACGGCAGCGCGTCCATATCGGCGCGCAGCCCCAGAGCGGGACCCGGCCGCCCGTGCGTCAAGGTGCCGACGACACCCGTCCCGCCGATACCTGTCGTAACCCGCAGCCCGACGGCGGCCAGCTGTTCCGCAACCAGCGCGGCGGTCCGGTGCTCGGCAAAGGCCAGTTCGGGATGGGCATGAATATCGTGCCGGATCGCGGTCACGGCGTCGATGATGTCGGCAAAACGCTGATACATGGCATGTCCCCTGGCGGAGAGGCAGCATGTCCCGCGCCCGCCGCCATGGTCAACCCTGCCGCCCCCTCTCTGCAAGGCGGCAAGAAGTCTGTAACGGCGCACGCGGTAGGACCGATGGATGCCGAAGCTGGACGACGATATGCGGATGACGTGGGGCAGGGTGGCTTTGGCGTTGCTGGCGGTGGCACTTGCCACGCCGGCCGCGGCACAGGTCGCCGCGCCCAGCGTCGAACGCGCGCCCGGCAACGTCGAACTGCCGGAGGTCGAGGCGCGCGACCCGCTGGTTCTGCAACTGGCCTATACCGGCGATATCCTGTCGTCGGTGGCGGGCGGGCGGCGGCGCGGCACCCGCTGGATCAACAATGTCAGCGCCATCGCCAGCGCCGATCTCGACACGCTGGCCGGGCTGCCCCGTACCAACGCGCTGCTCCACGTCTTCTACAATGACGGCACCGGCTTCAGCAGCGATCTGGTCGGCGACGGGCAGATCGTGTCGAGCATCGAGGCCGGGGTCCCGCTGCTGCGCGTGCTGGAGGGCTGGGTCGAGCATCGCGGTCCCGACGATCGCTGGTCGTTCAAGGCCGGGCTGTATGACGTGAACAGCGAATTCGACACGCTCCAGACGTCGCTGCTGTTCGTCAACAGCGCATTCGGCATGGGAACCGAGCTTGGCGCCTCGGGGCGCAACGGCCCGTCGACCTTTCCCAGCACCAGCCTGGCCCTGCGCGGTCAGGTGAAGCTCGGCGACCGCGTCACCCTGCGCGCCGCCGCGGCGGACGGCGTACCGAACGATCCCGCCCGCCCGCGCCGCGACTGGATCGGCATTGCCGGCGGCGACGGCGCGCTGCTGATCGGGGAGGCGGATGTCGAACTGGGCGTGGTGCGCCTGTTCGGCGGCGGCTGGACCTATACCGCGCGCAGCGACGACCGGTTCGATGCGGCCACCGGTGCCGCCATCGTCCGGCAGGTGCGCAGCAACGGCGCCTATGTCCGCGGGGAGGCGCAACTGGCCGGCGACCGCACGCGCGGCATGCGCGGCTTCTTCCGGCTGGGCGTCGCTGGCGACCGCGCCAATCTCTTCGGTGGCTTCTCGTCGCTGGGATTTGTGTGGCGCGGGCTGCTTGCGTCGCGGCCACGCGACGACAGCGGTATCGCCATCGCCTATGCCGGGGGCAGCAGCGCCGGTCGCGCGATCGTGCGGGTCGAGGGCGGGACGCCGGCGCGCGGCGAGGCGGTGATCGAACTCAACCACCGCATCGCCGTCGCCGACTGGCTGGGGGTGCAGCCACATGTCCAATATGTCGTCGCGCCGGGACTGAACCCGACGTTCGGCAACGCGCTGGTCCTGGGGCTGCGGCTGACCGCCACGATCGCCGAATGACGCTTTTCGCATCGCCGGCAAAGAACCCACTTTACACCGGCGATTCGCTACCCTACACGCCGCCTCCTCGCTAGAGAGCGGGTGTAGCTCAGTTGGTTAGAGCGCCGGCCTGTCACGCCGGAGGTCGCGGGTTCGAGCCCCGTCACTCGCGCCATCCTTTACGGATGGCGCTACCGCCAGCGGCCTGTTTCCATCCACAACAGCATCCGCCGCATCGGCAGCACCCAGAGCCATGCGATGCCCGCCGCGACGTAAAACGCCAGTTGCAAGACCCAATGCCAGCCGCCGACCATCGGCGACAGCATCGCCACACCGATCGCCCAGAGTGTCAGCATGAGCAGGATCGCGAGCACGCCAGCCGGTTTGCGCCACGTCGGTTCGTTCACTTGGGCACTCCCGGCAGAAAGACGTCGGTTTCGGTAATGATCATGTGCAGCGGCACGTCCCATGGGTCGCGGGGCAGGGCATCGACCTGCTGCACCGACCACGCGATACCGATTCGCAGCGCATCGGGCCAGAGCGCGAACGCCCGGTCATAATGGCCCGCCCCCTGGCCCAGCCGGTTGCAGCGCGAATCGAATCCGACCAGCGGCGTCAGGACGATGTCGGGCACCACGCCATCGCCCGTCGCCTGCGGCTGGCGCAGGCCGTACGGACCGTCGGCCATGGTATCGGTTGATCCAAGATGGAAGGTGATCGGTGATTCCCGGTCGATAACCACCGGCCAGGCCAACACGCCGCCGGCCGCGACGACCGCCGCATCGAACAGCGCCGGATCGGCCTCGCCACCGACCGGCACATAGCTGGCGACGATGCCGCCGGGACACAGCGCCTCGATCAGCAACCGCGACGGGGCGGGGAGCGACGGACGGGTCGCGGCAAAGGCGCGCCGCCGCGCGCGCAATTCACGGCGCAGGCCGGCCTTATCGGTCATGGAAAGGGGGTGTGGCGGAACCACCATGGGCCGTTTGCCGCGTTATCCACTGACGCACGGTACGTCAGGTGGGGATCATGTACGTCAGACCAGGATCTGCGCAGGGACAACCCCCATGGATGAAGAAATAGCCTCAGGGATTATGCATGGCTCGCACCGGGCAGTCCCGCCACGTCCTATTTAGGCGCTGGGGTCCGTCCGCTCAAGGGCGGAGGCAACCGCCTCCAGCCGATCCGCGATCCGCTCCAGCATCTCGGACGTCCCGTCCGGTGCCGGCCCCGCCTCGCGCTCGGCCAGCTGGTCCGCCAGGATCAGCGCGATGTAGAGCAATGTCCGCTCCGACGATCCGCCCGCCGCGTGCTGCACCGCCGGCGCATGTCGCTCCAGCATCGCACCCAACGCGCGCAGCTTCGGCTCCTCGCCATCGCGGCATCCGACCTGATGGCTGCGGCCGGCAATCGTCAGCGTGATATGGCCCATCAGTCGGCGTCCGCTTCGCGCGCGATCACCGCATCGAGCGCGCCGATCGCATCGCCGATCCGCGTGCGCAACGCGGCATGCCGCGACTCGAGCGTCCGATTCGCCTTTACCTGCGTCTGTGCAGCGCGTTCGATCCGTTCCAGCGCCCGGTCGATCCGCGCGATGGTCGCGGCATGGGGGGTGTCGCTCATCGGGTTTATCGATCCTTGCTAAACATGTTAAACAAACCTTGGGTTTGGCGGTTGACTGATCGGCGTGACGGTTCCAAAGGCTCGCGCGACCCTATCGGCGCCCAACAGGAGTGCGCGTGACCATATCCCAGCTCGAACTCGCCAACGCCATCCGCGTTTTGTCGATGGACGCGGTGGAGGCCGCCAATTCGGGGCATCCCGGCATGCCGATGGGCATGGCCGATGTCGCCACCGTCCTCTGGTCGAAATTCCTGAAATTCGATCCCGCCGATCCGCATTGGGCGGACCGCGACCGGTTCGTCCTGTCGGCGGGCCATGGATCGATGCTGATCTATTCGCTCCTCCACCTGACCGGCTATGCCAAGCCCACCATTCAGGACATTGCGAACTTCCGCAAGCTCGGCAGCCCGTGCGCCGGCCATCCTGAGAATTTCGAACTGCCCGGCATCGAATGCACCACCGGTCCGCTGGGGCAGGGGCTGGCGATGGCGGTCGGCATGGCCACCGCAGAGCGGCATTTGAACACCGTGTTCGGCGACGATCTGGTCGATCACCGCACCTGGGTGATCGCCGGCGACGGCTGCCTGATGGAAGGCATCAATCACGAGGCGATCGGCCTTGCCGGTCACCTGAAGCTCGGCCGCCTGAACGTCCTGTGGGACGACAACCGCATCACGATCGACGGTTCGACCGACCTGTCGACCAGCGAGGACGTATCGGCCCGCTATGCCGCGACCGGCTGGCACGTCGTCGCCTGCGACGGCCACGACTTCGCCGACATCGAACGTGCGCTCGCCGAAGCCGCCGCCGACCCGCGCCCCTCGCTGGTCCGCTGCCGCACCGTCATCGGCAAGGGCGCCCCGAACAAGGGCGGCAGCCACAAGGTCCATGGCTCGCCGCTCGGTGCCGAGGAAATCCTCGCCACCCGCGCCGCCTTGCTGTGGGAGCATGAAGCCTTCCACCTGCCCGAAGCGCTGACCGACGCGTGGAAGGAAATCGGCGCACGGGGCCAGTCGCTCCACGCCGACTGGAACCAGCGCCTGTCCGATCATGCCGATCGCGCGGAATTCGAACGCCGCATGGCCAACAAGCTGCCCGACGGCTGGTCGCTGAAGAGCCATATCGACAGCCTGATCGCCGAGCCGAAGAAGATCGCGACCCGCGTCGCATCGTCGCTGGCGCTGGAAGCGATCAACGCCTCGCTGCCCGAAACGCTCGGCGGTTCGGCGGACCTCACGCCCTCGAACAATACCCAGACCAAGGCGCAGGTCGCGCTGACGGCGGAGGATTATTCCGGTCGCTACATCCATTACGGCATCCGCGAATTCGGCATGTCGGCGGCGATGAACGGCATGGCGCTGCACGGCGGCGTGCTGGCCTATGGCGGCACCTTCCTGGTGTTCGCCGACTATGCCCGGCCGGCCATCCGCCTGTCGGCACTGCAGAATGCCGGTGTCGTCTATGTCATGACTCACGACTCGATCGGTCTGGGCGAAGACGGCCCGACGCACCAGCCGATCGAGCATGTGATGAGCCTGCGCATCATCCCCGGCCTCGACGTCTATCGCCCCGCCGATGCGGTCGAGACGGCGGAATGCTGGGAACTGGCGGTACAGCGCCGCGACGGCCCCTCGCTGCTGGCTCTGTCGCGCCAGAACCTGCCGCAGCTTCGCACCGAAACCAGCGAGAACCGCAGCGCCAAGGGTGCGTACCGCCTCAAGGCCGCCGAAGCCGACCGCCGCGTCATCCTGATCGCGACCGGGTCGGAGGTCGAGATCGCTATCGGCGTCGCGCAGCAGCTCGAAGCCAAGGGCATCGGCGCCGATGTCGTGTCGATGCCGTGCTGGTCCCGCTTCGATGCGCAGGACGCCGCCTATCGCGAGGACGTGCTGCCGCATGCCCGCCCGGACGAAATCCTGCGCGTGTCGATCGAGGCGGGCACGACCATCGGCTGGGAACGCTACACCATGGTCGACGGCCTGCGCTTCGGCATCGACCGCTTCGGCGCATCGGCCCCGGCCGACAAGCTCTACGAACATTTCGGACTGACTGCCGATGCCATCACCGCAAAGGTGCTGGCGCGGCTCGGCAACTGAGGAGACGCGGATATGACGAAAGTAGCGATCAACGGGTTCGGACGCATCGGCCGTCTGGTGGCGCGCGCGATCCTCGAACGGCCCGACAGCGGGCTGGAACTGGTGACGATCAACGACCTCGCCGACGCCAAGTCGAACGCATGGCTGTTCAGCCGCGATTCGGTCCATGGCCGCTATCCGGGCGAAGTCGCCGCCGAAGGCGACGACCTGGTCATCGACGGCAAGCGCATCCGCGTCACTGCCGAGCGTGATCCGGCCAACCTGCCGCACAAGGAACTGGGCGTCGAGCTGGTCCTCGAATGCACCGGCTTCTTCACCGACCGCGACAGCTGCCAGAAGCATATCGATGCCGGTGCCAAGCGCGTGCTGATCTCGGCCCCGGGCAAGAATGTCGACCTGACCGTCGTGTACGGCGTCAACCACGACAAGCTCGAAGCCGGCCACACCATCGTGTCGAACGCTTCGTGCACCACCAACTGTCTGGCGCCGGTCGCCAAGGTGCTGAACGACGCCATCGGCATCGAACGCGGCCTGATGACCACGATCCACGCCTATACCAACGACCAGAAGATCCTCGACCAGATCCATCCGGACCTGCGCCGCGCCCGTGCCGCCGCCATGTCGATGATCCCGACCACCACCGGCGCCGCCCGCGCGGTCGGTGAAGTGCTGCCCGAACTCAAGGGCAAGCTCGACGGTTCGGCCGTCCGCGTGCCGGTGCCGGACGGCAGCCTCGTCGACCTGACCTTCACCCCGAAGCGGGACACGACCAAGGACGAAGTGAATTCGATCCTGAAGGCGGCGTCGGAATCGGGTCCGCTCAAGGGCGTGCTCTACTTCTCGGACGAGCCGCTGGTCTCGATCGACATCGTCCACACCCCCGCATCGTCGACCGTCGACAGCCTCGAGACCGCCGTGCTCGACGGCAAGCTGGTCCGCGTCGTGTCGTGGTACGACAATGAATGGGGCTTCTCGAACCGCATGGTCGACACCGCGACCGCCATGGCGAAGCTGGGCTGAGCCCGATGGCGGGCGGTGTTCTTAGGGGGATCGCCCGCCACGCCTTTTCGCGCGGGCCGATCGAACTGGTGCAGACGGTGCGCATCACCGTCGAAACCGGCATCGACGGCGACTTTCGCGGCGCGCTGAAGCCCGGGCGGAACAAGCGGCAGGTGTCGCTGATGGAAGTCGGCGACTGGGCGCAGGCGATGACGCTGATCGGCCACGACCTGCCATGGTGGGAACGCCGCGCGAATTTGCTGGTCGAGAATTTCGACCTGCCGCAGACGCTGGGCGTACGTGTCCGCGTCGGCGAGGTGCTGCTCGAAATCACCAAGGAATGCGATCCGTGCAGCCGCATGGAGACGATCGCAGAGGGCCTGCGCGCCGCGCTGACGCCCGACTGGCGCGGCGGCGCGCTGGCGCAGGTGATCGAGGGCGGCCGGATCAGCGTCGGCGATACGATACGAATTGAAACCAAGCCGCCCGTTTGTGCTGAGTAGGGACTGAGCTTGTCGAAGGCCCGTATCGAAGCATCCTTCGATACGCCATTTCGACTTCGCTCAATGGCTACTCAGGACGAACGGGTGGTCATCAGGAGCGAAGACATGAGCCGTAATTTCAAGACGCTCGACGACATGGGCGACCTCACCGGCAAGCGCGTGCTGGTCCGCGAGGACCTGAACGTGCCGATGGCCGACGGCGCCGTCACCGACGACACCCGCCTGCGCGCCACGATCGGCACCGTCACCGAACTGGCGGATCGCGGCGCGATCGGCCTGATCCTTGCCCATTTCGGCCGTCCCAAGGGGCAGCCGAACCCGACCATGTCGCTGGCCCCCGTCACCAAGCCGCTGTCGGACGTGCTGGGCCGCGAAGTCCGTTTCGTCGATTGGACCGGCGCTGCCGAAGCGGTGCGCATGATGCAGCCGGGCGACATCGCCGTGCTGGAAAACACCCGCTTCTTCGCCGGCGAAGAGAAGAACGATCCGCAACTCGTTGAAACCATGGCCGCGCTTGGCGACTATTATGTCAACGACGCCTTCTCGGCAGCGCACCGCGCCCATGCCTCGACCGAAGGCCTCGCGCACAAGCTCCCCGCGTTCGCCGGGCGGCAGATGGAGGCCGAACTCGACGCGCTCGACAAGGCGCTGGGCAACCCGCAGCACCCGGTCGCGGCGGTTGTCGGCGGCGCGAAGGTGTCGTCGAAGCTCGACGTGCTGAAGCATCTGGTCGGGCAGGTCGATCACCTCATCATCGGTGGCGGCATGGCCAACACCTTCCTCGCGGCGCGCGGTGTCGATGTCGGCAAGTCGCTGTGCGAACACGACCTGACCGGCACGGCGGACGAAATCTTTGAAGCCGCCGAAAAGGCCAACTGCACCATCCACCTGCCCTATGACGTGGTGGTGGCGAAGGAGTTCAAGCCGAACCCGGTAACCCGCACCGTCAACGTCCATGAAGTCGCCGCCGACGAAATGATCCTCGACGTCGGTCCTGCCGCAACCGAGGCGCTGGGCGACGTGCTCAAGAACTGCCGCACTTTGGTGTGGAACGGGCCGATGGGCGCGTTCGAAACCCCGCCGTTCGACGTCGCGACGGTTTCGCTGGCCAAGACGGCGGCGGCGCTGACCGCCGACGGTTCGCTGGTGTCGGTCGCGGGCGGCGGCGATACCGTTGCGGCGCTCAACCAGGCCGGGGTGAGCGACCAGTTCAGCTTCATCTCGACCGCCGGCGGTGCGTTCCTCGAATGGATGGAGGGCAAGGAACTGCCCGGCGTCGCCGCGCTGATCCGCTGAGCCAAATCCGCAACCCAGACCGTACCCCCGCGCAGGCGGGGGTCCAGAGCGCCGAACGCTACGCTGCGTAGCCTGGCCCTGGACCCCCGCCTGCGCGGGGGTACGGCGTTTAATACGGGCCAAACCAACAACCCGCTTGATCCCATCCCCAACCCCCGCTACCCGTTCAACACGTTAAACGAAGGGTAGGGCGTTGCTGGGAGTACGACTCGACACCGAACTGGAGGAGCGGCTCGCCAACGTCGCCCGGTCGCAGGGGCGTTCGAAAAGCGACATCGCCCGCGATGCCGTGCGCCGCTATGTCGAGCTGCACGACGAAGCCTTTCGCGCCGAAGCCCGCCGCCAGTCCGAACGCGCCGCTGCCCGCGACGACGGCGCCGACTGGGCCTTTTTCGACCGGGTGGAAGCGGAGGACGGCCGGTGGAGATAAGGCGCGGCATGATCGTCCTGGTCGAAGGGCCGGGCGACCTGGCGGTGAAGCGCCGTCCCTTCCTGGTCGTGCAATCCGACCTGTTCAACGAAGCGCACGCCTCGGTGACGCTTGTCCCGATGACCAGCCTCACCGGCGGCGAGACGCTGTTCCGCGTGCCGTTTCCCGCGTCCGACTCGACCGGCATCTCGGTCGAAAGCGAGGCGCAGGTCGACAAGATCAAGACGCTGCGCCGCAGCCGCGTGGTGCGCGTGCTGGGACAGGCGGACGCCACATCGATGGAGCAGGTGGACCAGGCGCTCCGGCGCTGGCTCGCGCTCTGACGCCATTTCAACACCCAAGGGGTCGATCATGAACAACGCCGACATGACTGCGAAGATTGCCGACGGACACGGGTTCATCGCCGCGCTCGACCAGAGCGGCGGTTCGACGCCCAAGGCGCTGAAGGGCTATGGCATCGACGAAGGTGCATGGAACACCGACGAGGAAATGTTCGGCCTGATCCACGACATGCGCGCGCGCATCATCCTCTCCCCCGCCTTCACCGGCGACAAGGTGATCGGCGCGATCCTGTTCGAACGCACCATGGACGGGCAGGCGGGCGGCAAGCCGGTGCCGCAGGCGCTGGCCGACAAGGGCGTCGTGCCCTTCCTCAAGATCGACAAAGGGCTGGAGGACGAAGCCAACGGCGTTCAGCTGATGAAGCCGATGCCCGGCCTCGACGACCTGCTCGCCCGCGCGGCGAAGCTCGGCATCTTCGGCACTAAGGAACGCTCGGTCATCAACCTCGCCAACCGCGAAGGGATCGCTGCCGTCGTGAAGCAGCAGTTCGAAGTCGCGCAGCAGGTCATCGCCGCCGGCCTGATGCCGATCATCGAACCGGAAGTGAACATCAAGAGCGCCGAGCGTGCCGAGGCCGACCAGATCCTGCTCGAAGAAACGCTCACGGCGCTCGACGCGATGACCGGCAACGACAAGGTGATGCTGAAGCTGTCGCTGCCGGCCAAGCCCGGCCTGTTCCAGCCGCTGGTCGACCATCCGCGCGTGCTGCGCGTCGTGGCGCTGTCGGGCGGGTTCAGCCGGACCGAGGCCTGCGCCGAACTGGCGAAGAACCCCGGCATCATCGCCAGCTTCAGCCGCGCGCTGCTCTCCGACTTGCGCCAGCAGATGACCGACGCCGAGTTCGACAAGGCGCTGGGCAGCGCGATCGACGAAATCCACTGCGCCTCGACACAGAAGGCGCTGCTCGCGGCGTAACGCTTTCCTACAAGCTCCCAGCCATGGCAAAAGGGCATCGGCCGCTCCAGCGTCCGGTGCTCTTTGTCATCGTAGCCGCCCCTTCCCACGTCACCCCGGGCTTGACCCGGGGTCCCGCTTCTTCTTCTTCTTCTTCTTCTTGCCGCCCCGGCGAACAACCTACTTACTATTGATAGTTACTCGCAACGCTACGCGCAAAACGCGCGCGAGTGTGAACTTAGTGAACTTTGGCCCCCAAAACCCTTCCACCCGCCGCCGCGCTGGGGCAGGGAAGGCGCCATGACCCTGAACGAAGACCCGCTCGGCCCGCTGTCGCCCGATTTCGCGACCCAGTTCGTCCGCGACGTGCGCCGCCCGCCGTGCCAGCTTTACCTCATCTCTCCGCTCGATGTGACCGGCACCTTTCCCGACCGCCTCGCCCGCGCGCTCGATGCCGGGCCGGTCGCCGCGTTCCAGTTCCGGGTGAAGGATATCGACCAGCACGCCGCCGCGCGACTGGCCGAACCGCTTCAGAAGATTTGCGCCGACCGCGACGTCGCCTTGATCGTCAACGACAGCATCAGCCTGACCAAGCGGCTAGGCGCGGATGGCGTCCATCTGGGCCAGGACGATGGCGATGCCCGAGAAGCGCGCGACGTACTCGGCCCCAATGTCCAGATCGGCGTGACCGTCCATGACAGCCGCCATCTCGCCATGGAAGCGGGGGAGGCTGGCGCCGACTATGTAGCGTTCGGCGCCTTCTACCCGACGACAACCAAGCAGGTCGCGCATGTCGCCGATCCGGTGCTGCTGTCGTGGTGGTCGACCGTGTTCGAACTCCCCTGTGTCGCGATCGGCGGCATCACGCCGGCCAACGCCCCCGATCTCGTCCGCGCCGGGGCCGACTTCCTCGCCGTATCGGGCGCGGTCTGGAACGGCGACGAAGCGGCGGCGGTGCAGGCGTTCGCGGCGGTTCTCGGCACGTAAGGAAACCGCCGCCGGGTCCGGTCGTTATCCACCCTCAACGATGTTGGGGATGGTGTATGAAGCGACTGGCCTTGGCGGCGATCCTGGGGAGCGGCGTGGCGATGGCGCAGGCGCCTGCGCCCGCGCCGCAACTCCCGGCGGTCGACCGAAATATCCTGCACGCGCAGGTGCTGCTCGACCGGCACGGCTTCACGAGCGGCGTGATCGACGGCAGGGACAGCGCGCTGTTCAAACAGGCGCTACGTGGATTCCAGACCGCCCGAGGCCTGCCGGTCACTGGCAAGCTCGATGCCGCGACCACCCGTGCGCTGAACCCCAATATGCGCCCCGCGACGGTGACCCTGACCCTGTCCGAACGCGCGCTGGCCGGGCCGTACACCAACCCGATCCCCAAGGAATATGCCGATCAGGCGAAGCTGACGACGATCGGCTACCGCTCGCCGCTCGAAAAGCTGGCCGAGATGTTCCACACCACGCCCGCCACGCTGGTCGCGCTGAACAGCCGGGAAACGATGCTGCGCCCCGGCACCCGCGTCGTCTTTCCCAACGTCCTGCCCTCGTCGCGCAGCTATGCGGAGAGCTGGTCGGGCGACTATCGCCAGACGCTCGCCAATCTGAACGTCGACGCCAACCAGCCCCAGGCCGACCGCGTCGTGGTCGACAAGTCGGAAGGCTGGCTGCGCGCCTATAAGGGCGACAAGATCCTCGCCCAGTTTCCCGCGACGATGGGCTCGTCGCACGACCCGCTGCCGATCGGCGAATGGAAGATTCAGGGCGTCGCCGCCAATCCCGACTGGCAGTACAATCCGGCGATCCTGCGCCATGCCGACAAGTCGGACAGCAAGGAGATCGTGCCGCCCGGCCCCAACAATCCGGTCGGCGTCGTCTGGATCGATCTCTCGAAAGAGCATTACGGTATCCACGGCACGCCCGAGCCGGAGAATATCGGGAAGACCGAGAGCAATGGCTGCATCCGACTGACCAACTGGGACGCCGCCCGGCTGTCGCTGATGGTCAAGCCCGGCACGCCGGCGATCTTCCAGCCATAGCGGAGGGCAGGGGGTGAACCGGATCGGCTGGGCGTTTCTCGGCGTCTTCGTGCTGCTGGGTGGGCTGGCTGCGTTGCTGGTCGATTTCGGCGGATCGTCCGCCCCGCCGATTCGCGCCTTTGCCGATGCGCCGACCCGGCTGGCCGAACCGCCGTCGCCGGGGCGGCTGGTCCTGCCCGTATCGGGGGTCGGCTGGACGAGCATCCGCGACAGCTATGGCGAGGCGCGGGCCGGTGGCGAACGGCGGCATAGCGGGGTGGACATCATGGCCCCCGCCGGTACGCCGGTCGTCGCCGCGGCGCCCGGCACGGTCGAAAAGCTGTTCTACAGCAATGGCGGCGGCGGGGTGACCGCCTATGTCCGCTCGCCCGACCGCCGGCTGTCCTATTATTACGCCCACCTCGCTGCCTATGCCCCGACGCTGCGCGAAGGGGCGCCGGTCCGCGCGGGCGATCCGATCGGCGCGGTCGGCGACACCGGCAATGCCGGGACCGGCAATTTCCACCTGCATTTCGGCGTCGAGCGGGTGAACGCCGACGAACCATGGTACAAGGGCCGCGCGATCAATCCCTATCCGCTGCTTGCCCGCGGACGGGCGGAGCGGTAAGGGCGCAGCTTCGCTCTTTCCAACAGGTATGGTTCGTCATGAAGATCAGCGGCGTCGACATTCGCCCCGGCAACATCATCGAATATGAAGGCGGCATCTGGCGCGCGGTCAAGATCCAGCATACGCAGCCGGGCAA
Organism: Sphingomonas hankookensis; assembly: GCF_001619955.1. GTDB lineage: Bacteria > Pseudomonadota > Alphaproteobacteria > Sphingomonadales > Sphingomonadaceae > Sphingomonas > Sphingomonas hankookensis_A. The sequence continues at coordinate 247,303 of NZ_LQQO01000001.1, forward strand.
GGGCGGCGCCTATATGCAGGTCGAAATGAAGAACCTGCGCGACGGCCGCAAGAACAACGTCCGCTTCCGTTCGGCCGAGACGGTCGAGCGCATCCGCCTCGATACCAAGGACTTCCAGTTCCTGTATCCCGAAGGCGACATGCTGGTGTTCATGGACAAGGAAACCTACGACCAGGTATCGCTGCCGCGCGACCTGCTGGGCGATGCCGCCGCCTTCCTCCAGGACGGCATGGATGTCGTCATGGAACTCTATGAAGACGAAGCGATCAGCGTCCAGCTGCCCGACACGATCGAAGCGACGATCGTCGAGGCGGATGCGGTGGTGAAGGGCCAGACGGCATCGTCGTCCTACAAGCCCGCCGTGCTCGACAACGGCGTCCGCGTGATGGTCCCGCCGCATATCGCTTCGGGAACGCGCATCGTGGTCGACGTGTATGAGCAGACCTACGTCCGGCGGGCGGATTAAGCCGAGCGGCCGGACGAAATAGGGAAAGCTATTTCGCCAGGCTGCCGGCTCGGCCGGCGCGCGAAAGCGCGACCGACGACGCGGGCTTTGCCCGCGGCGCTGCCAGTAAAAGAACCAACAGGAACCAGAACAATGTCCGCCCAGTCCGGCCTCATCACCGTCCTCGAACGCGCCGTCCGCAAGACCGGCCCGCGCCTGCGCCGCGACTTCGGCGAGGTCCAGCATCTCCAGGTCAGCCGCAAGGGGCCGGCGGACTTCGTGTCGATGGCCGACAAGCGCGCCGAGGAAACGCTGGTCGAGGAACTGCGCAAGGCGCGTCCCGACTGGGGCATGCTCTTGGAGGAAGGCGGCGAGATCGCCGGCGATCCGACCAAGCCGCGCTGGATCGTCGATCCGCTGGACGGCACCACCAACTTCCTGCACGGCATCCCGCATTTCTCGATCTCGGTCGCGGTCGAGGAGCCGAACGGCGCCGGTGGCCGTCCCGAGATCACGACCGCGATGGTCTATAACCCGATCACCGACGAAGGCTTCTGGGCCGAAAAGGGTCGGGGTGCCTGGTTGCAGGGACAGCGGCTGCGTGTCTCGTCCCGGCGTGACCTGTCGGAAGCGCTGATCGCCACCGGCATCCCGTTCCTCGGCCATGGCAATTTCGCCGAATGGACCCGCATCTTCGGCGCGGTCGCGCCCGAGGTTGCTGGTATCCGCCGCTTCGGCTCGGCTGCGCTGGACCTCGCCTATGTCGCGGCAGGCCGGTTCGATGGCTTCTGGGAATCGGGGCTGAAGAAGTGGGATATCGCCGCTGGCATGCTGCTGGTGAAGGAAGCGGGCGGCTTCGTCACCGATTATCGCGGTGCGGACCGTGCCTATGAAAAGGGCGAGGTGCTGGCCAGCAACGAACAGATGCAGACCCGCCTGCACAAGCTGGTCGCGGGCGCGCTGCGCTGACCTGTCGGGTGGCGGCGCGGTGCCGCCACCCTTATCGCCTCAGAAGTCGATCGCCTTCTGAAATTCGCCGAGCAACGAGTCCCAGGTCGCGAGGTTCGCCTTGAACAGCGCGCCCGACAGGCCGCCATCGTCGAGGTCGACGTCCATCTCGATTCGCGGGTCCTTCTCGTCGTCGAGATAGCCGCGCGCGAAGCGATGCGTGGCGTTCCACTTGTTGATCGTGTCGAGCGTCACGCCCTTCTTCACGAACCCGGCGTGGAACTGCACCGTCTTGCACGCCTTGTTGTCGGTGCAGTTGTAGAAATAGACCGAAAAGTCGACACCGGCGGCGCCACTTTTGACCAGCGGATCGCCGCTATTGTCCTTGGTCAGTACCGCCCGGTAGCCCGCATGGCGCAGCGCGGCGACCACGGTTTCGGGCTTGGTCGCGTCGACATTCTGCGCCGCGGCCGGCTGCGCGACGATCGCGCCCGCGATGATGCCGAGTGTCGTCCAAATTCGCATCGATTCCCCCCTCGTCGACGACCGCAGCTTCCCCGCGCGGCCAGCGTCGCTGCGGCATAGCGCGGAAGGGCAGGGAATTGCGAGTGATTCTCACCCTGTTCCGCCCTTGATGGCCCGACGCCATCGTCCTAAAGCCGGCTCCATTCATACCGCAACCGCGAGAGACCCCCACCTTGGTCGACCTGTCGCAATATCTGCCGATCCTGATGTTCCTGGGCATTGCCCTGGCGCTGTCGACGGCCTTCGTCGTGTTGCCCATGGTGGCATCGCGTTTCACCGGCGCGCACAAGCCGACGCCGGAAAAGCTGACCGAGTATGAATGCGGCTTCCCCGCGTTCGAGGATTCGCGCAGCCAGTATGACGTCCGCTTCTATCTGGTCGCCATCCTGTTCATCCTCTTCGATCTCGAAGCCGCGTTCCTATATCCCTGGGCAGTCACGGTGTTCGACCTCGGCTGGACCGCGTGGATCTCGATGATGGTATTCATCGGCGAACTGGCACTCGGCCTCGTATATGCTTGGAAGATGGGAGCTCTCGAATGGGAGTAGAACTCACGACGCCGCCGCACGGCTTCGGCGCGGGTAACGCGGCCGGCGTGCCGGTGCAGGCGCCCGATGAGGGTTTCTTCAACGACCTGAACGGCGAACTGACCGACAAGGGCTTTCTGGTCACCTCGACCGAGGACCTGTTCCAGTGGGCGCGCACTGGTTCGCTGTGGTGGATGACCTTCGGCCTCGCCTGCTGCGCGGTGGAAATGATCCATGTGAACATGCCGCGCTACGACATGGAGCGCTTCGGTGCCGCGCCGCGCGCTTCCCCGCGTCAGTCGGACGTGATGATCGTCGCCGGCACGCTCTGCAACAAGATGGCCCCGGCGCTGCGTCGCGTGTACGATCAGATGTCGGAACCGAAATACGTCATCTCGATGGGCAGCTGCGCCAATGGCGGCGGCTATTACCATTATAGCTACAGCGTCGTGCGCGGTTGCGATCGCGTGGTGCCGGTCGACATTTATGTCCCGGGTTGCCCGCCGACTGCCGAAGCGCTGCTGTACGGCGTGATGCAGTTGCAGCGGAAGATCCGCCGTTCGGGGAGCATCGAACGGTGAGGGCGCCTGCACCCCGCTACGCCGCGAATGATGGCATCATCGACGCGGCGACCGCTGCGCTCGGCGACATGCTGCTCGACGCGCAGGACAAGGTCGGCGAGGTGTCGCTGACCGTCGATCGCGACCGTCTTGTCATCGCGATGGAAACGCTGCGCGACACGCCGGGCCTTAAATACGAGATGCTGGCCGAGATCGCCGGCGTGGACTATCCCGAGCGCCCCGAGCGGTTCGAGGTCGTCTATCACCTGCTGTCGATGACGCGGAACCACCGCATCCGTGTGCGCGTGAGCACGGACGAGGAAAGGCCGGTGCCGTCGGTGACAGGCATCTGGTACAATGCCGGCTGGCTCGAGCGCGAAGTGTACGACATGTACGGCGTACTGTTCACCGGCAATGCCGACCTGCGTCGCATCCTGACCGATTACGGTTTCCGTGGCCACCCGCTGCGCAAGGACTTCCCGCTGACCGGCTATGTCGAGATGCGCTATTCGGAAGAAGCCAAGCGCGTGGTCTATGAGCCGGTGAAGCTGGCGCAGGATTTCCGCACGTTCGACTTCATGAGCCCGTGGGAAGGTGCCGAATACGTCCTGCCGGGCGACGAAAAGGCGGCCGAGCCGAAGCCTGCCGTCGGCACGGCCCCAGGCGCACCGACGCCGGTCACCGCCGATCAGGTCAAGCGCGCCGACGACAACGTCAAGGCAGCCGAACCGCAGGTCGACAAGCCGAAGACGTCGGACAGCACGGCAGATACCGGCGCGGGCAAGCCGCATCCGGGCAACCAGCCTGAATCGAAGCCGGTCGATCCCGACGTGCCCTCGCCCGATGCGGGCAAGCCGCCGGTGGAGGACAAGTAATGGCCGATTACGACCATGAGATGGACGCCGCCAACCCCATGGCGGGCGATGTCGAGATCCAGAACTACACGATCAACTTCGGCCCGCAGCACCCTGCGGCGCACGGCGTGTTGCGTCTCGTCACCGAACTGGACGGGGAGATCATCGAGCGGATCGACCCGCATGTCGGCCTGCTCCATCGCGGCACCGAAAAGCTGATCGAGTACAAGACCTATCAGCAGGCGCTCCCCTACATGGACCGCCTCGATTACTGCTCGCCGCTGTGCATGGAGCACAGCTATGTGCTGGCGGTCGAAAAGCTGCTCGACATCGAAGTGCCGCTGCGCGCTCAGTATCTGCGGGTGTTCTTCGCGGAGCTGACCCGTATCTGCAATCACATGCTGAACCTCGGTTCGCACGTGATGGACGTCGGCGCGATGACGCCGAACCTGTGGATGTTCGAAGTCCGCGAAGACTGCATGGGCTTTTTCGAACGCATGTCCGGCGCGCGGATGCACCATAACTACCTGCGGCCGGGCGGCGTTCATCAGGACGTGCCGCTGAAGCTGCTGACCGATATCGCGGAATGGCTCGACACGCGCCTGCCGCAGCTGTTCGGCGACGCGATCAGCATGGTTTCGGAAAACCGCATCTTCAAGCAGCGCAACGTCGATATCGCGATCGTCAGCCGCGAGGATGCGGTGCGCTGGGGTTTCTCGGGTCCGATGATCCGTGGCGCGGGCATTCCGTGGGACATCCGCAAGGCGCAGCCCTATGACGCCTATGACCGGGTCGAGTTCGACGTGCCGGTCGGCACCCGTGGCGATTGCTACGACCGGTTCATGGTCCGCGTCGAGGAAGTGTGGCAGTCGGCTCGTATCATGAAGCAGTGCCTCGCGCAGATGCCCGAAGGCCCGATCGCCTCGTCGGACCGCAAGGTCGTGCCGCCCAAGCGCGGCGAGATGAAGCAGTCGATGGAAGCGCTGATCCATCACTTCAAGCTGTACACCGAGGGCTTCCACGTTCCCGCCGGCGAAGTGTATGTCGCGACCGAAAGCCCCAAGGGTGAATTCGGCATCTACATGGTGTCGGACGGCAGCAACAAGCCGTACCGCGTGAAGATCCGCCCGACCGCGTTCAGCCACCTCCAGGCGATGGACTTCATGGCGAAGGGCCATATGCTTGCCGACATCACCGCGATCCTGGGTGCGATGGACATCGTGTTCGGGGAGTGCGACCGGTGAGCCGTCTCGATACCGTGACGGCGATGATGGAACGCTATAACGCGCGCGACGCGGCGGGCTATGCCGCGTTCTTCGCCGACGACGGCTGCGAGGCGCAGTATCGCGGTGACGTCGTGCGCGACGGGCGTGCGGGCGTGGAAAGCGGCATGGCGGCAGTCTTCGCCGAATTTCCGCAGAACCATGCCGAAGTGCTGCAGTCGTTCGAACTGGGCGAGCGCGTCGTGCTGCACGAGCGCGTGCGCCGTTCGCCCGATGCCGAGCCGTTCGACGTGATGACCGTCTATTCGTTCAGCGGCGACAAGGTCAGCCGCGTGGAGTTCATTCGCTAATGGCCGACGCCCCCAACATCCCCGACGAAGCCGAGGTCCGCGCGCGCTGGGGCAATTTCGCCTGGACGCCGGCCAATGCGGAAAAGGCGCGTGAGATCGTCGCGCGCTATCCCGAAGGCCGTCAGCAGTCGTGCACCATCCCGTTCCTCGACCTCGCCCAGCGGCAGGTCGGTGCGGAAACGCATACCCAGGGCTGGCTGCCGGTGCCGGTGATCGAATTCATCGCCCGCGAACTCGGCATGGCCTATATGCGGGTGTACGAGGTCGCGACCTTCTACACGATGTTCAACCTCGCCCCGGTCGGCCGCTATCACGTGCAGGTATGCGGCACGACGCCGTGCATGCTGCGCGGGTCGGACGACGTGTTCGCCGCGTGCAAGAACCGTGGCCTGATGAAGGGCAAGACTACGCCCGACGGGCTGTTCACGCTGACCGAGGTCGAGTGCATGGGCAATTGCGCCTCGGCACCGATGGTCCAGATCAACGACGATAATTACGAAGATCTGGACTATGATCGCATGACCGCGATCCTCGAGGCGCTGGGCAAGGGCGAGACGCCGAAGCCCGGCACGCAGGAGCCGGGCCGCCACACCGTCGAACCGGCGGGCGCGCTCAGCAACCTGACGGCGATGGTCCACGAAAATCACGACTATCGCCCTGAATGGGGCAACGCTTCGTGAGGGCATTGGGCAGCCTGTTGATCGCGGTCCTGGTCGGGATCGTCGTGTTGTGGATCGCGCTCGAACTGTTCGTCGGCGCGCTGAAGCTGATCGGCGTGGCCATCGGCATCGCGGCGATGGTTGCCGTTTATTTCATCGCCGAAAAGGCGATCGGGAAGGGACGATAAGGATGCTGGCCGACAAGGATCGCATCTTCACCAACGTGTACGGGTTCCAGCCGTGGAACCTCGATGCAGCCGTGATGCGCGGCGACTGGGACAATACCAAGGCGCTGTTGCAGCTGGGGCCGGACACGATCATCGATCGGATCAAGGCATCGGGCCTGCGCGGGCGCGGCGGGGCAGGGTTCCCGACCGGCACCAAGTGGTCGTTCATGCCGAAGGCGCCGAAGCCCGACCGGCCGAACTTCCTGGTGATCAATGCCGACGAATCCGAGCCGGGTTCGTGCAAGGATCGCGAGATCATCCGCCACGATCCGCACAAGCTGATCGAAGGCGCGCTGGTCGCCGGTTTCGCGATGCGCGCGCGCGCCGCGTACATCTATATTCGCGGGGAATATATCCGCGAGGCGGAGACGCTGTTCGCCGCGATCGCCGAAGCATATGCCAAGGGGCTGCTGGGCAAGAATGCCTGCGGTTCGGGCTATGACTTTGACGTGTTCGCGCACCGCGGCGCCGGCGCCTATATCTGCGGCGAAGAGACCGCGATGCTCGAAAGCCTAGAGGGCAAGAAGGGTCAGCCGCGCCTGAAGCCGCCATTCCCGGCCGGTGCCGGCCTCTATGGCTGCCCGACGACGGTCAACAATGTCGAGTCGATCGCGGTCGTGCCAACCATCCTGCGTCGCAGCCCGGAATGGTTCGCCAGCTTCGGCGCGGAGAATAACCGTGGCACCAAGCTGTTCCAGATCAGCGGCCATGTGAACAAGCCATGCGTGGTCGAGGAAGCGATGAGCATCCCGTTCCGCGAGCTGATCGAAAAGCATTGCGGCGGCATCCGCGGTGGCTGGGACAATCTGCTGTGCGTCATCCCCGGCGGATCGTCGGTGCCGCTGGTAAAGGCCGAGCATATCATCGACGCGCCGATGGATTTCGACGGGCTGAAGGCGGTCGGATCGGGCCTCGGCACCGCGGCGGTCATCGTCATGGACAAGTCGACCGACGTCGTCCGCGCGATCAGCCGTCTGTCCTATTTCTACAAGCATGAAAGCTGCGGCCAGTGCACGCCGTGCCGCGAAGGCACCGGTTGGATGTGGCGTGTGATGGAGCGGCTGCGCACCGGCGATGCCGATTTGTCGGAAATCGACACGTTGCAGCAGGTGACCAAGCAGGTCGAAGGCCACACCATCTGCGCGCTGGGCGACGCGGCGGCATGGCCGATCCAGGGTCTCATCAAGAACTTCCGCCCCGAACTCGAACGGCGGATCAACGAAAAGCGCGGCGGTGGCGTGCATCCGATGCGGGAAGCTGCGGAATGATCGCGCTCTCGGTCATGGCGGCAGCGGTGCTGGCGGCGCAAGCCGACGGCCCATCCAGCTTCAAGGGATCGCGCAGGGACGCAGAACTCGCCATGACCGAGTTCGCGATGTGTGAGGTGCGTTCGCCGAAGGGGCGGGCGGCGGCGCTCGCCTATGGGCGCGAGGTGCCGGGTACGCCGTCGACCTATCGCGACCGGCTAGTCAAGTCGCTCTGTGCGCCCTCGGGCACGTCGATGTCTTTCAATCCTGAACTGTTCCGCATGACCATATATCCGGCGCTCTACGCGAAGGATTTCGGTAAGGCGGCGCCTGCGGTCAATGTCGCGCTGCTTCCAACCGACTACGCGGCCGAGTTCGACAGCACGCCCGATACGGCGACAGTGGAGGTTCGACGGTTGGGTGATTGCGTCGTGAAGCGCGATGTCGCCGCCGCGCGCGAGTTCGTGCTGAGCAAGCCCTATTCCAGGGCTGAGGACGCGGCGCTCGCGACGATTCGCCCGGCGCTTGCCGCGTGTCTGCCCGCAGGCCAGTCAGTTCGCCTGTCGCGCAGCGTCGCGCATGGCGCGATAGGCGAAGCGCTCTACAAATTAACGGCCGCATCCGCGGCGACGAAGGCCAGCTAATGCCCAAGGTAAAAGTAGACGGGATCGAGGTCGAGGTGCCGCAGGGTGCCACGGTCCTCCAGGCGTGCGAAGCGGCGGGCAAGGAAATCCCGCGCTTCTGCTATCACGAGCGGCTGTCGATCGCCGGCAATTGCCGGATGTGTCTGGTCGAGGTGAAGCCGGGACCGCCCAAGCCGCAGGCATCGTGCGCGCTGCCGGCCGCCGACAATCAGGAAATCCGTACCGACAGCGCGATGGTGAAGGCCGCGCGCGAAGGCGTGATGGAGTTTCTGCTGATCAATCACCCGCTCGACTGCCCGATCTGCGATCAGGGTGGCGAATGCGACCTGCAGGACCAGTCGGTCGCCTATGGTCGCGGCACGTCGCGCTATGACGAGAACAAGCGTGCCGTCACCGAGAAGTACATGGGTCCGATCGTCAAGACGGTCATGACCCGCTGCATCCAGTGCACGCGCTGCATCCGTTTTGCGGAAGAAGTTGCAGGCGTAGAGGAAATCGGCGCGATCTATCGCGGCGAGAACATGCAGATCACCTCGTACCTTGAACAGGCGGTGACGAGCGAGCTGTCGGGCAATGTCGTCGACCTGTGTCCGGTCGGTGCGCTGACGTCGAAGCCCTATGCGTTCGAAGCGCGTCCTTGGGAGCTGAAGAAGACGCTCGCCATCGACGTGATGGACGCGGTCGGCACCAACATCCGCCTCGACAGCCGGGGTCGGCAGGTGCTGCGCTGCGTACCGCGCATCAATGAAGATGTGAACGAGGAATGGGCGCACGACAAGACGCGCCACGCCGTCGACGGTCTGGTCCGTCGCCGCCTCGACAAGCCTTTCGTGCGCAAGGACGGCAAGCTGGTCGCTGCCGAATGGGACGAAGCGTTCGCGGCGATCGCGGCGGTGAACGCCGGTTCGTCGGTCGCGGCGATCGCAGGTGACCTGCTCGATTGCGAGACCATGTTCGCCGCCAAGGCGCTGGTGAACGCGCTCGGGTCGTCGCTGCTCGAAGGGCGGCAGACGGGCATGGCCTATGACGTCACCAATCTCGGCGCGGTCGCGTTCAACACGACCATCGCCGGGATCGAGGACGCCGATGCGATCCTGCTGGTCGGCAGCGACCTGCGCCACGAAGCGCCGCTGATCAACACCCGCGTCCGCAAGGCGATCAAGAAGGGCGCGCGCATTTTTGCGATTGGGCCGGAAACCGACCTGACCTATAAGGTCGAATGGCTGGGTGACGATCTCGGCCTACTGAACGGCCTGCCCGATCGTGCGGCCGAAGCGCTCGACGCGGCCAAGCGGCCGGCGGTGATCGTCGGTCCGGGTGCGCTGAAGGCCGGCCATGGCGCCGCATTGAAGCTGGCACGCGACGGCAACCTGGTCCGTACGCTGGAGGACGGGACGAGCTGGAACGGCTTCAACGTGGTCCATACTGCGGCTGCTCGCATGGGCGCGCTGATGCTGGGCTATGCGCAGGCAGGCGGCATCGCCGATATCGTCGCGGCGAACCCGAAGCTGGTGTTCTTCCTCGGCGCGGACGAGGTCGATTTCGGTCAGTTCGCCGGTGCCACCAAGGTTTATGTCGGCCATCATGGCGACAAGGGCGCGGCGGCGGCGGACATCGTCCTGCCGGGTGCTAGCTATGCCGAGAAGGTCGGGACCTACGTCAACCTTGAAGGGCGCGTGCAGCGCGGCGACCGTGCGGTGTTCCCGCCGGGCGATGCGCGAGAGGATTGGACGATCTTCCGTGCGCTGGGCGAAGTGCTTGGCGTGACGCTGCCGTTCGACGATTTCGCCGGTGTCCGCCGCGCAATGACGGCGGCGGTGCCGGAACTGGGCCAGGAAGGTCTGGTACGTTACGACTGGAACCCGCCGGCACTCGACGCTAAGGGCGAGGGCAAGGTGACCTATCCGGTCGCCGACTTCTACCTGACCAACGCGATCTGCCGGGCCAGCCCGACGATGCAGCGTTGTTCGGCCGAACTTGTCCATGGCCAGGATTTCGCGGAGGCCGCCGAGTGACCTCGTTCTTCGAAACTACCGTCGGTCTGCCCTATGGCTGGGCATGGACCGTCGCCACGCTGGTCGGCATCCTCGTGATCGCGCTGCCGCTGATGCTGGCGGTGGCGATGATCATTTATGTCGACCGCAAGGTCTGGGCGGCAATGGCGCTGCGCCGTGGTCCGAACGTCGTCGGTCCGCTGGGCCTGCTGCAGTCGTTCGCCGACGGTCTGAAGGTGTTCCTGCAAGAAACGATCGTGCCGTCGTCGGCCAATCGCGGCCTGTTCCTGCTGGCGCCGATCATCACCTTTACCGTCGCTCTGATCGTCTGGGCGGTCATTCCGTTCGACGTCGGCGTGGTGGTGGCGGACATCAATGTCGGCCTGCTCTACATCCTTGCGGCATCGTCGCTGGGTGTATACGGCGTCATCATCTCGGGCTGGGCGTCGAACTCCAAATACCCGTTCTATTCCGCGCTTCGTGCCGCCGCGCAGATGGTGTCGTACGAAGTCGCGATCGGGTTCGTGCTGATCTCGGTCGTGCTGTGGGCCGGGTCGTTCAACCTAACGACGATCGTGCTTGAACAGCGTGCCCATATCTTCGGCTTCATCAACGGCTTCGGCTTCAACCCGCTGCTGTTCCCGATGGCGGTGGTGTTCCTGATCTCGTCGCTCGCCGAAACCGCGCGTGCGCCGTTCGATCTGACCGAAGCGGAATCGGAACTGGTCGCGGGCTATCAGACCGAATATTCGTCGATGGCGTTCGCGCTGTTCTGGCTGGGCGAATATGCCAACGTCATTCTGATGTGCGCGCTCAATGCGTTGCTGTTCTGGGGCGGGTGGCTGCCGCCGCTTGAGATCGGCTTCCTCTACTGGGTGCCGGGTATCATCTGGTTCCTGGGCAAGACCTTCTTCTTCTTCTTCGTGTTCAGCTGGGTCAAGGCGACGGTGCCACGCTACCGTTATGACCAGCTGATGCGGCTGGGCTGGAAGATTTTCCTGCCACTGTCGCTGACCTTCGTCTTCCTCATCTCGGGCTGGCTCATGTTCCAGCGCGTGGGAGTGCCCGCATGAGTATCGCCCAGACCATCCGATCGTTCACCCTCTGGGAGTTCGTGAAGGCCCATGCGCTGACGCTGCGGTACTTCTTCAAGCCCAAGGCGACGATCAACTACCCGTATGAAAAGAACCCGCTGAGCCCGCGCTTCCGCGGCGAGCATGCGCTGCGCCGCTATCCCAATGGGGAAGAGCGCTGCATCGCTTGCAAGCTGTGCGAAGCGGTGTGTCCGGCGCTGGCGATCACGATCGAGGCCGAACCGCGCGAGGACGGCAGCCGCCGCACGACGCGCTACGACATCGATATGACCAAGTGCATCTATTGCGGCCTGTGCCAGGAAGCCTGCCCGGTCGATGCGATCGTCGAGGGTCCGAATTTCGAATTCGCCACCGAAACCCGCGAAGAGCTGATCTATCACAAGGACAAGCTGCTCGCGAACGGTGACCGCTGGGAACGCGCGATTGCCGCGAACCTTGCGAGCGACGCGCCCTACCGGTAATGGCGCGCATGTTCCGTACCGGCGGGGGCGAAACGGTTCGCTTCGCCGGCCATTCGATTAGCGTTTCGTCCCGCACATCCGCGCGGGGCGGGCAGGGGGAAGAGCAGCGCTCGTGATCCAGACACTCGCCTTCTATCTGTTCGCCACGATCGTGGTGGCATCGGCTGCGTTGACGATCACGTCGCGCAATCCGGTCCATTCGGTGCTGTGGCTGATCCTCGCCTTCTTCAACGCGGCCGGCCTGATGGTGCTGTGCGGCGCCGAATTCATCGCGATGCTGCTGGTCATCGTCTATGTCGGCGCGGTCGCGGTGCTGTTCCTGTTCGTGGTCATGATGCTCGACATCGACTTCACCGAACTGCGCGCCGGTTTCGTCCGCTATCTGCCTGCCGGTCTGGCCTTGGCGGTGCTGCTCGCGGTCGAACTGGTTGTCGGTGCCTATGCCTGGACCGCTGCCCGGATCGATCTGGCCAAGCGGATCGCGCCGACCGACGTTGCGATCCCGAATATTGAGGCGATCGGGCAGCTGCTCTATTCGCGCTACCTGTATGTCTTCGAAGGTGTCGGGCTGGTGCTGCTGGTCGCGATGATCGGTGCGATCGTGCTGACGCAGCGTAAGCGTGCGGATGCCAAGGCGCAGAACATCAACCGCCAGATCAACCGTCGCGCCAAGGATGCGATCCGTAACGTCAATCAGCCCATCGGGCAGGGGGTCGAGCTGTGATCGGTCTTACCCATTATCTGGTCGTTGCGGCGATCCTGTTCACGCTGGGTGTGCTCGGCATCTTCCTCAATCGGAAGAACCTGATCGTCATCCTGATGTCGATCGAACTGATCCTGCTGGCGGTGAACATCAATTTCGTGGCCTTCTCGGCGCAGCTAGGTGACCTGGTGGGTCAGATCTTCGCGATGTTTGTCCTCGCGGTCGCCGCCGGCGAAAGCGCGATCGGGCTGGCCATCATGGTCATCTATTTCCGTGGTCGCGGTTCCATCGCGGTCGACGACGTCAACCGGATGAAGGGGTGATGCCGGTGGCTTTTCGGGTTTCGGGGGTGCTTTCGTGAGCGCCATCCATATCGTCGTGTTCCTGCCACTGCTGGCGTCGATCGTCGCGGGGCTGTCGAACCGCGCGTTCGGCATCGCGGTGCCGAAGATCATCACCACCGCCGGCCTGCTCGTCGCGGCAGCGCTGTCGTGGTCGATCTTCATTCCGTTCCTGACCGGTGCAGCGCAGGCGAATGTGGCGCCGGTGTCGACCTGGATCCTTTCGGGCGGCATGGACATCGCCTGGGAATTGCGGGTCGATGCGCTGACCGCGGTCATGCTGGTCGTCATCACCAGCGTATCGGCGCTCGTCCACCTCTATAGCTGGGGCTATATGAGCGAGGACCCGGACCAGCCGCGTTTTTTCGCCTATCTGTCGCTGTTCACCTTCGCGATGCTGATGCTCGTGACCGCGAACAATCTGGTGCAGATGTTCTTCGGTTGGGAAGGCGTCGGTCTGGCGTCGTACCTGCTGATCGGTTTCTGGTTCCGCAAGCCGTCGGCCAATGCCGCCGCGATCAAGGCGTTCGTGGTCAACCGCGTGGGCGACCTTGGCTTCATGCTCGGCATCTTCGGCACCTATCTGGTGTTCGGCACCATCTCGATCCCGGCGATCCTCGAAGCCGCGCCGTCGATGGCCGGCTCGACCATCGGCTTCCTGTGGTTCCGTGCCGACACGATGACGGTGCTGTGCCTGCTGCTGTTCGTCGGCGCGATGGGCAAGTCGGCGCAGCTTGGCCTCCACACTTGGTTGCCGGACGCGATGGAAGGCCCGACCCCGGTGTCGGCGCTGATTCACGCCGCGACGATGGTCACCGCCGGCGTCTTCATGGTGTGCCGCTTGTCGCCGATGTTCGAAACCTCGCCGACTGCGTTGGCTGTGGTCACGGCTGTCGGTGCGGCTACGTGCCTGTTCGCGGCGACGATCGGCCTCGTGCAGACCGATATCAAACGGGTTATCGCCTATTCGACCTGTTCGCAGCTGGGCTATATGTTCTTTGCGGCCGGTGTCGGCGCATACGGCGCGGCGATGTTCCACCTGTTCACCCACGCCTTCTTCAAAGCGCTGCTGTTCCTTGGTGCCGGTTCGGTCATCCATGCGATGCACCATGAACAGGACATGCGCTTCTATGGCGGCCTGCGGAAGCACATTCCGCTGACCTTCTGGGCAATGATGGCGGGTACGCTGGCGATCACCGGGGTCGGAATCTACGGCGTGGGTGGCTTTGCCGGCTATCATTCGAAGGATGCGATCCTCGAAGCGGCTTGGGCGTCGGGCCCGAACGGCTATGGCGCGTTCTATGTCGGGACGTTCGCCGCGCTGCTGACCAGCTTCTATTCGTGGCGGCTGATGTTCCTGACCTTCTTCGGCGCGCCGCGCTGGGCCGGGTCAGAGCATATTCAGCATGCGGTGCATGATGCGCATGGTCACAGCGATCATCACGAGACGCATGGTCACGGGCATGACGATGGCAGCCACCCGGCGCCGCCCGCGGCCGAGGATTCAGGCCATGCCCCGTCGACGCACGACGCGCATGCGAGCGACGTCGTCGAAGGCACTGCCGGCTATCACCCGCATGAGAGCCCGATCGTCATGCTGATCCCGCTGATCGTGCTGACGGTCGGCGCGGTCGCCGCCGGCTACGTCTTCCATCATTGGTTCATCGAGCCGGAGGCGGGCGAGACGTTCTGGAAGGGCAGCCTGTTCTTCAACGAACATCTGATGCACGCGATGCACGAGGTGCCGCTGCTGGTGAAGCTGGCCGCGACGATCGTGATGCTGATCGGCCTAGTGAGCGCGCTCTACGTCTATATCATCCGGCCGGGTACGGCGGCGGCGATCGCGGATACCTTCCGCGTGCTGCACCGCTTCCTGCTTCGGAAATGGTATTTCGACGAGCTGTATCACCTGCTCTTCGTTCGCCCGGCCTTCGCGCTCGGTCGCTTCTTCTGGAAGCGTGGTGACGAACAGACGATCAACCGCTTCGGTCCGGACGGATCGGCTACGCTGGTCGGACTGTCGAGCCGCGTCGCGGTCAAAATGCAGACCGGCTATCTCTACACCTATGCCTTCGTCATGCTGATCGGCCTGACGGCGGCGGTTACCTGGGCGATCGCGTCGTGATGCGCGGTTTCAAGCAAATGGTTCGGGGGAATAACTCGTGAACGGCTTCCCGATCCTGTCGGTGATGCTGCTGGTACCGGCGGTCGCAGCGATGGTGTGCCTGTTCGTATCGGCGAATGGGGCGCGCTGGACGGCGCTGATCGCCACGCTGGTCAATCTTGCGCTGGGCGTTCTGCTCTGGGCGAACTACGATATCGGCGGCGCGCAGTGGCAGTTCGTCGAGGCGCCGGCGATGGGCGATTTCGGCGTGTTCCGCTACGCGCTCGGCATCGACGGCTTCGCGCTGATGCTCATCATGCTCAGCGTGTTCCTGATGCCGATCTGCATCGGGGCATCGTGGAAGTCGGTGACCAACCGAGTGCCCGAATATATGGCGCTGTTCCTGACCGTCGAAGTGCTGATGATCGGCACCTTCGCGGCACAGGACCTGCTGCTGTTCTACGTCTTCTTCGAAGCCGGTCTGATCCCGATGTACCTCATCATCGGCATCTGGGGCGGGGCGAACCGCATCTATGCGTCGTACAAGTTCTTCCTGTACACGCTGCTCGGCTCGCTGCTCATGCTGATCGCGATGATCTACATGATCCAGACGGCAGGGACGTCGGATATCCCGACGCTGATGGCCTATGACTTCCCGGCACATGTCCAGACATGGCTGTGGCTGGCGTTCTTTGCCTCGTTCGCGGTCAAGATGCCGATGTGGCCGGTCCATACCTGGTTGCCCGACGCGCACGTGCAGGCGCCGACCGCGGGTTCGGTGATCCTGGCGGGCGTGCTGCTGAAGCTCGGCGGCTATGGCTTCCTGCGCTTCTCCATCCCCATGTTCCCGGAGGCATCGGGTCAGCTGACCTGGCTGATCCTGACGCTGTCGGCGGTGGCGGTTGTCTACACCTCGCTCGTCGCGCTGGTGCAGTCGGACATGAAGAAGCTGATCGCCTATTCGTCGGTTGCACACATGGCGATCGTGACGATCGGCCTGTTCGCCTTCAACCAGCAGGGCATCGAAGGCGCGATGATCGTGATGCTCAGCCACGGGCTGGTGTCGGGCGCGCTCTTCCTGTGCGTCGGCATCATCTATGACCGGCTGCATACCCGCGAGATCGCTCGGTACGGCGGTCTGGCGATCAACATGCCGCGCTATGCTGTGTTCTTCCTGCTGTTCACCATGGCGTCGATCGGTCTGCCGGGCACGTCGGGTTTCGTCGGCGAGTTCCTGAGCCTTGCCGGCACCTATCAGGTGTCGACCTGGGCGGCGCTGATCTGCACCACCGGCATCATCCTCGGTGCGGCCTATTCGCTATATCTATATCGGCGGATCGCGCTGGGCGATCTGGTGCATGACGATGTGAAGGCGATGCCGGACGTATCGATGCGCGAACTGGCGCTGCTGGCGCCGATCGCCGCGGTGGTGCTCTGGATGGGTGTCTATCCGGAGAGCTTCATGGCGCCGATGCGCAAGGATGTCGGCCTTCTGGTCGCCCGGATCGAGCGCGCGACGCCGCCATCGGATTCACGGCCGACCCCGGGTAATCCGGCGGCAGCAGCGGCGAAGGCCGCGGAACATGGAACGGGCGCGGCAGCGGCGCACGGGGAAACGCACTGATGAGCTACGCCGAACAACTTTCGATGACGCTGCCCGAACTGGTGCTGGCGGTCGGGGCGATCGTCCTGATGCTGGTATCGGCTTGGGGCAAGCAGGCGGCGGCGCGCGGCGTCAGTATCGCGGCGGTCTTCGTGCTGGCCGGCGCGGGCGTTGCGCTGATCGGCAACGGATCGTCGGGCGGGACGGCGTTCGGCGGCATGTATCGTGCCGACGCGTTCGCCGCCTTTGCCAAGGTGCTGATCTATATCGCATCGGCGGTGGCGATCATCATTGCGCCGCGCTTTTTCGAACGGACCAGCGGCGACGACCTGAAGCCCGAATATCCGGTGCTGATCCTGTTGTCGGCCTGCGGCATGGGCATGATGGTGTCGGCGTCCGACCTGTTGCTGCTCTATGTCGGTCTCGAGTTGCAGAGCCTTGCGGCGTACGTCCTCGCCAGCTTCATGCGGCGCGACACGCGTTCGGCCGAAGCGGGCCTGAAATATTTCGTGCTGGGTGCGCTGGCGTCGGGCATCCTGCTGTACGGCATCAGCCTGGTCTATGGCTTTGCCGGCACTACCCTGTTCGACGATATTGCGATTGCCTATGCCGGCCCGCGCAACATGGGCTTGCTGTTCGGGCTGGTGTTCGTGTTCGCCGGGCTTGCGTTCAAGCTCGCCGCCGTGCCGTTCCACATGTGGACGCCGGACGTTTATGAAGGCGCGCCGACGCCGGTGACCGCCTTCTTCGCCTCGGCGCCGAAGGTTGCGGCGATGGCCATGGCGCTACGCGTGGCGGTCGAGGCGATGGGCCCGGCGGTCCTCGAATGGCGCCAGATCGTGATCTTTGCGGCGCTCGCTTCGATCATTCTCGGTGCGGTCGGTGCGATCGGGCAGAGGAACATCAAGCGGCTGCTCGCTTATTCTTCGATCAACAATGTCGGCTTCGCGCTTATCGGCCTCGCCGCCGGATCGGCGCAGGGTGTCGCGGGCGTGCTGTTCTACCTCGCCGTCTATATCGTGATGACGCTGGGGTCGTTCCTGATCGTCCTGCAGATGCGCGACGAGAACGGCCAGCCGGTCGAGACGGTTGCCAGCCTGGCAGGCCTGTCGCGGACGCGGCCGGCACTGGCGTTCGCGCTGATGATCTTTATGTTCTCGCTCGCCGGCATCCCGCCGCTGTTCGGTTTCTGGGCGAAGTACGCGGTGTTCGAAGCCGCGGTGCAGGCAGGCCTGTTGTCGCTGGCGGTGATCGGTATCGCCGCATCGACCATCGGTGCCTTCTATTACCTGCGCGTCGTCAAGACGATGTATTTTGACGAACCGGCCCCGGCCTTCGGACGTGAGCCGGCGCTGGTCGAAGGTGGCCTGACCCTGGCGGCGGCGATCGTGATTTCGCCGGTCAGCCTGTTCCTGATCGCGCCCTTGTCGGCATGGTCGCTGGCCGCGGCGCGGGCGCTGTTCTGACGGTTCGCGTTATCGGCGAGACGGGGTCGACCAACGCCGACCTCCTTGCCGCATCGCAGGCCGGTGCCGCGGAAGGCATTTGGTTGCGGGCGGAACGCCAGAATGCCGGGCGGGGACGGGTCGGGCGTCCCTGGTCGGATGGTGCGGGCAATTTGTTTGCCAGCACGATCGTGCGGCTGGCGCCCGGCGATCCGCCGGCACCAACGCTGACGCTCGTTGCGGCGATTGCGCTGGCGGAGGCGGTGGCAGCGGTCGCGCCCGGGCTGGCAACGATCAAATGGCCGAACGACTTGTTGATCGGCGGCGCGAAGTTGTCAGGTATTCTGCTGGAACGCGGCGACGGTAACGCCGTCGTGATCGGATTCGGGGTTAATCTGGCGAGCCACCCGCATCTGACCGATCGCCCGACGACGAGCTTGTTGGAGCATGGCGTAGCCGCCGACCCCGCGATGTTGCTCGACCTGTTGCGCGATCATTTTGCAGTTTGGCTGGACCTGTGGCGCGGTCATGCGATGACCATGATCCGCGACGCGTGGGAAGCATCCGCCCATCCCCGCGGCACTCCGCTCCGGGTCCGTCTGCCGGACGGTGGCGAGCGGCAGGGACGGTTCGATGGGCTGGATTCCGATGGCGCGCTTCGCCTGTTGGATGGCGATGGCGTGGTAATCCTGGTCCACGCGGGTGACGTCTTTGCTTGAACGAGGCTGCCTGGCCCTGCGGCGTCAGCTTCGACGGCAGAGCTTGTCGTCGGTCGGCGGACCCTCTACCGCGGGACGAAGCGTGCCGTGCGGGCATGGCGGGGAAATTCGATGCTGCTAGCGATCGACGCCGGCAATACCAATATCGTGTTTGCGCTGGTCGATGGCGATGCGATCGTCGCACGCTGGCGCATCGCGACCGATCCCCGCCGTACGGCCGATGAATATGCGGTATGGCTCAGCCAGTTGCTGGCGCTCGACGGCCGCGACCGTTCGGTCGTGACCGGCGTCATCATCGGCACTGTCGTCCCGCGCGCACTCCACAATCTCGAAGTGCTGGCGATCAAATATTTCGGGGTCGAGGCAGCGGTGGCAGGACGCGGCGCGGCGGCATACGGCATCGCGCTCGACGTCGAGGAACCGCATGCGGTCGGCGCGGATCGTGCGTTGAACGCAATCGCGGCGCACGCGGCGCATCCCGGTGACCTGATCGTCGTGGATTTCGGCACGGCGGCTACGTTCGATGTCGTCGATTATTCGGGCGCCTATAAGGGCGGCATCATCGCGCCGGGAATCAACCTATCGCTCGACGCGCTGGTGACGGCGGCGGCGAAACTGCCGCGCATCGCGATCGAGGCACCGGTGTCGACAAGCGTCATCGGCCGCAACACCGCCGATCAGATGCATATCGGCATCTATTGGGGCTATATCGCGATGATCGAGGGGCTGGTCGCGCGGATGAAGGCGGAAATCGGCCGCCCGGTCCGCGTGATCGCCACGGGCGGTCTGGCGATCCTTTTCGAGAAACATACGCAGGTGTTCGACCATGTCGAACAGGACCTGACCATCACGGGACTGGCGATGCTGTGGCGCCGCACCCATATCACTACAGCACCATAACGAAGCAAACCGAACCCGCGAATGGGCGCGGGCATTGAAAGAAATTGAGTGACACCAAAGAAAGAACTGCTCTTCGTCGCGCTCGGCGGATCGGGCGAAATCGGCATGAACGTCAACCTGTACGGCACCGCCGGCAAGTGGCTGATGATCGATTGCGGCGTGACCTTTGCCGACCCGGCCTATCCGGGCATCGACGTGATGCTGCCCGACCTCCAGTTCATCGAGGAACGCGGCGACCAGTTGCTCGGCATCGTCATCACCCACGGGCATGAGGACCATATCGGCGCGCTGCCCTATCTAGCCGCCGATCTGGGCGTGCCGATCTATGCGACGCCGTTCACCGCCGGGCTGATCCGGGGCAAGCTGGACGAAGAAGGCATTGCCGACCGGGTGAAGCTGAAGATCGTGCACCTGGGCGGCAACGTGAACGTCGGGCCGTTCGGCGTGAAGTTCGTGCCGATGGCGCATTCGATCCCCGAATCGACCTCGCTGGTCATTTCCACGCCGCATGGGAATGTTTTTCATTCGGGTGATTGGAAGCTGGATGCGCAACCGATGGTCGCGACCCCCGCGACGCCGGAAGAGCTTACCGCGATCGGGGACGAGGGCATTCTCGCGCTCGTTTGCGATTCGACCAACGTCTTCAATACCGAAGCGTCAGGTTCGGAAGCGGACGTCCGAAAGGGGTTGTTCAAGCAGATCTCGTCGGCGCAGGGGCGGCGGGTGATGGTCACCAGCTTCGCGTCGAACGCGGCGCGATTGCACACGCTGGGCGAAGTGGCGCGCGATACCAACCGCAAGGTCTGCGTGGCGGGCCGTTCGCTCGACCGAATCCTGAAGGTCGCGAAGGCCACCGGTTATCTGAAGGATTTCCCGCAGACGGTCGATTTTGACACCGCGATGCGGCTGCCGCGCGATCAGGTGCTGATCATCGCAACCGGTGGACAGGGCGAGCAGCGTGCCGCGCTGGCACGCATTGCGAACCGCGAACATCAGCTGAGCCTCGAAGCCGGCGACCGGGTCATCTTCTCGTCGAAGCAGATTCCGGGCAACGAAGTCGCGATCGGCCGAATCCAGAACCAGCTGGCCGCGGCCGGGATCGAGATGATCACCGACCGGCAGGCGCATGTGCACGTGTCGGGCCATCCGGGCCGACCGGAACTGGCCAAGCTCTATGGCTGGCTGCGGCCCAAGGTGCTGATGCCGGTGCATGGCGAAATGCGGCACCTGATGGAACATGCCCGGTTCGGCCTGTCGCAAGGGATCAAGCAGACGCTGGTCCAGACCAATGGCGACATCGTGCGCCTGGCCCCGGGCAATCCGGTCAAGGTCGGCAACGCGGTCGTCGGGCGTCTGGCGCTGGATGGCGACGTCATCCTGCCCGCCGACGGCACGACGATCAACGAACGGCGCAAGCTGGCGGCCTATGGCCACATGTCGGTGGCGGTGGCGGTCGACCGGCGCGGGCAATTGATCGGCGAACCGCAGATCCGCGTGCAGGGCGTGCCGGTCGAGGAAGATCGCGAACCCTTTCTCGAGGAAGCGGTCGATGCCGCGGTGGAGGCTGTCGCGTCGAAGGGGCGCGAGCGGTCCAAGCTGCCCGAGGCGATCCGTCTGGCGGTGCGCCGCGTCGCGACGCGCTGGACGGGCAAGAAGCCGGTCGTCGACGTCCTCATCATCCCGGCCTGACCGACATGGCATGGCAGTCGGCGCTGGCGATCTACCTGCTCTTCTGGGTGTTCGCCATGTTCCTGGTCCTGCCGTTCGGGGTTCGCACGACGCATGAAGCGGGCGAACCCCCGGTGCCGGGACAGGCCGACAGCGCGCCGGCGGGGTTCAGTTTCGGGCGGATGGCGTGGCGGACGACCATCGTCGCGACCGTGCTGTTCGCGATCTTCTATCTGAACTTCGTGTTCGGATGGGTGACGGCGGATATGCTGGATTTCTATCGCTGAGGGCGGCTTTTGAGCGTAGCGTGTCATCCGCGCTCGTTTGTATGAACCCTTCAGCCGTTTGCTTCGGGCGCAGGTTCGAGCTTGTCGAGAACCGTAGTCGAGAAGGGGTTGCCCCAAACTACGGCGTTCTCGACAAACGCTTCTCGACAGGCTCGAAGCTGCTCGAACTGAACGGTGGTGATTGGTGATGAGCCTGAGCCTCAGCTCCGCAACCGCTCGATCGCCTGCGCCAGCACCACGTAGAGCTTGCCCATATCCGACGACAGCAAGGTCACACCCATCGGCGATCCGTCGCGAAGGGTCAGGATGTGGCGCAGCATCGCTTCGAAATCATGGATGTAGCGGTTCACCTGATCGCGGAAGCCGTCGTCCTGATCGTACAGCGACGCGATCTCACGCGCCTGCGCGCTGTCGATCAGGCGGACCGCGCGGCGGGTGAAGACCCCTCGGTCACCCTTGAGGTAGGCGGCCCATGCCGTGTCCGACACATCGGTCGACAGCGAACGGGCAATGTCGATCGCGGCGGAGTTCATCGCTTCGATCAGCAACGACACCCGGCGCGAGAATTGATCGCTGTCCGCCGCTTCGCGCTCGGCACGGGCAGCGGCGATGCGTTCGTCCAACTGCTTGCTGGTATCCGCGATGTCGAGCATCTGCCGCGACAGCCGTTCGGACGCCTCGATCGCCGAAGCAACCGCATGGTTCGCGATGGTCGAAAGCTCGGCCACCTGCGCGGTCACGGCATTGTCGACGGCATTCGCGAGCGCGCGGGCGCCCTGTGTCTCCAGATCGCGGGCGGCGTCAGGCAAGACCTTGGCCAGCGTATCGCGCGCCTGTTGACTGGCCGCTTCGGCGGTGTCGCGGATGCGCAGCATCGCCTCCGACAGGCGGGGCGCGGCGTCCTCTGCAAAGCGGACGGTCGTCGCGATGGTATCGTCAACGATGGTGCGGACGCCCTCGATCCGCTCCGCGCCCCGGTCGAGCGTGTCGAGCAGCGACTGCTGCACGGTCGACAGCGTGTCGCGCTGCATCGCCACCACGCCGGCAATCGCCTCGATGGCGTCATGGGTGCTCTCGGCGGCGGTGACGAGGGCCAGCAATTCAGGCTTCGACCCGGCAACCACTGCGCGGCTGTCGGCGATCCGGGCGTCGAGCCGGTCGAGCGCCCCCGGCAGGGTCTCGTCCATTTCGCGCGCGGCGGCGTCGAGTGCGGTCAGCACCTCTTCCGCCGTGGCGATCACCCGGCGGGCGGTGTCGTCGCCATTGGCCAGCGCTTCCGCCAACGCATCGGCGACCTGGGTCAGCGCGCCGACCGATCCGGCAACCGCCTGCGCACGTTCGACGCCGGTCGTGCGCAGCACGTCGAACCGTTCGTCGACACCCGACAGGCCGTCATTGAGCAGAGTGAGCAATGCCTCGCTGTCCCGGCGGCGATCGTCCAGCTGGGCGGCAAGGCTGCGGATCGAACCGTCGATCTGGGCGACGCGGGTGGCGAGTTGCTCGGCGCCTTCGCGGCCGGCGCGTTCGATCGCCGAACCGTTCGCCTCGATCATCGCGATGGTCGCGTCGCCCTGCGCGGTGATCGCCTTGCGCGATTCGTCGATGGCGGCGGCAGCACGGTCGAGCACCGCATCGATCGCGCCGGACATGGTGGCGATGACGCTTTCCAGACGGGCACCGGCGCTTTCGCTGGTCGCCTCCATCCGGTTCATGTGCGCGGCAAGGCGTTGGGCAGCGCCCCCGGCAAGCTCGTCCGCTTCGCGCGACTGCTGGGCCACGTTCGCGAGCTGCGCGTCGAGCGCGGCGACCCGTTCGCTGGCGGTCAGGCCGGTCGCGTCGAGCAGCGCGGCCAGTTCCGCCGTTTCCGAATGCGCCCGCGGCAGGGTGGCGAGGACGGTGGCCAGACGCTGTTCGGTGGTCTGGCTCATGCGGTCGAGTGTCGCGGTCGTTTCGCCGATCGCCGCGATCTGTTCGCGCATATCGGCGCTGATGCCGCGCAGCCGGCCGGTGGCGGCATCGCCCAGCATCATCAGTGACGCACTCTGCTCGACCACCTCCGCGCGCGATTCGGCGAGGGTTCGGCGGACCGATTCCAGCACCTGTTCGAGTGCAAAGGCTTCGGCGCGCATCGACTGCGCGGTCGCGGCGAAGCGACGGGCTTCGCTGCGGCTGTTGCGGCGTAGCAGCAGCCAGCCGATACCGACCAGCATCGGCGGCACGCATAGCGCAGCGATGAACGACGCCATGCCGATCGGCCCGAGCGCGGGGAGGGAGGGGGCGCTCCATGCCAGCATGCCGCCGATCCATGCGACCACGACCAGTCCGGCAATCGAAGGGCCGATCCAGTTGCGTCGGATCGGTTCGGCATCCGGAAACGCCTCTGCCAGCCAATGTTGAGTGTCGTCGGTCACGGCATGCGGTGCCGTGAACCCGTCGTCGGCGTCGTGGCGATGCTGTTGCAGCCCGTTGTTCGAACCCCCGTTCATGGCCTGCGTCTAACACGATCGAGGGGGCAGCGACAGCCGGGTAAGAATCCATTAACCCCGTTCGCACTATGACGATTCCATGGCTTATGATCCCGGTGCGATCGATGCGACGCTGGCGGCGGCGGTAGGCGACGAGCCGCTGCTGATCGCCGAGCTGCGCGGAGCGTTCATCGACAGCGCGCGGCGGGTGCTGGCCACGATGGAAAGCGCGACCGGCGAGCAATGGGCGGGGGCGGCGTTCCGGCTGAAAGGGCTTGCCGCCAGCTTCGGCGCGGTGCGGCTGATGACGCTGGCGGCCGAGGCTGCGCTCGCGCCGGTTGGCGATCCGACGACGTTGCGTCGCCTCCACCGGGCGATCGACCGCTTCTGATCAGCGACGGCGCGATAGCTCGCGCATCGCTGCCTCCAGTCCGTCGATCGTCAGCGGATACATTCGTCCGGCAAACAGGTCGCGGATCAGCTGAGTGGATTGGGTCCAGCCCCAATGCGCTTCGGGTGCCGGGTTAATCCATGCCGCCGACCGCCAATGCGCGGTCAGGCGTTGCAGCCATACGGCGCCCGCTTCATCATTATGGTGTTCGACCGACCCGCCGGGATGGACGATCTCATAGGGGCTCATCGCCGCATCACCCACCACGACCAGTCGATAGTCGGGGCCATAGGTCCGCAGCAGCTCGGAGGTCGATTGGCGTTCGGCAAAGCGCCGCCGATTGTCGCGCCACACCCCTTCATAGATACAATTGTGAAAATAGAAGAATTCGAGATGCCGAAACTCGGCGGTGGCGGCGGAGAATAACTCCTCGACCTGCTCGATGAACGGGTCCATCGACCCGCCGACATCGAGGAACAGCAGCAGCTTCACCGCATTGCGCCGCGCCGGACGCATCGCGACGTCGAGCCAGCCGCGCCGTGCAGTGTCGGCAATGGTTGTATCGAGGTCTAGTTCGTCGGCGTTCCCCTCCCGCTCGAAGCGACGCAGGCGGCGCAGAGCGACCTTCAGGTTGCGGGTGCCCAGCTCACGGTCGTTGTCGAGGTTGCGAAACTCGCGCCGTTCCCAGACCTTTACCGCCCGGCGATGCCGGCTCTCGCCACCGATGCGAATGCCTTCGGGGTTATAGCCGCCATGGCCGAACGGGCTGGTCCCGCCGGTGCCGATCCATTTCGATCCGCCATGATGTGCCTCGTCCTGCTCGGCAAGGCGCTGACGGAGTGTCTCCATCAGCTGATCCCAATCGCCGATCGCCGCGATCTTAGCCATCTGTTCGTGTGATAGATATTGCTCCGCCACCGCCCGCAACCAGTCCGCCGGGATCGCGACCGGGTCGACTCCAGAGGGCGAGGTGATGCCGCCGAACACTTCGCCAAAGGCACGGTCGAACCGGTCGACCATCGCCTCGTCCTTCACGAACGTCGCGCGGGCGAGGTGGTAGAAGGCGTCGATCGTCGGTTCGATGACGCCGCGATCGATCGCTTCGATCAGGACGAGCTGTTCGCGGATACCGACCGACATGCCGGTGCGCCGCAGCGCTTCGACGAAGGAATGGAACATCGCGGCAGGTTACCGCATCGCCCCGTACAACCGCCAGTGCGTACCCGAAAGCCCGGCGGGGTCGCCGCGCGCGATCTCGCGATAGGTGCGGCCGCACCAGAATGGCCGGTCGGGGAAGCGCGTGTCGCCATCGCGTTCGACGAGATGAAAGCGGGCGGGCGGGCAGGCGGTTTCGGCGACGGTCAGGGAATAGCGTTGCGAGCGAGCGGCGGCGATCAGGATTGCGCTGGACCGGCTATAGTCGACCGATACGATGGCCCCGCCCGGCGCGACGCGTGCCAGGGTCGCGACCGCCCGGCCGGGGTCGCCGCGCAGGTTGCGGATTATTGCCCTGTCGGCGACTGCTGCGGTGAGGAGGAAGGTGAGCGAGATAGCTGCGGCAATCCACCGCTTTACAGGATGATTCCATGCCATCGGCAGGATGATGACGGTCAGCAACAGCAGGGGCGGGACGACGACGGCATAATAGCGCGCAGCACCGCTATTCGGCAGCGCGAGGAGCGCGACCGCCAAGGGCAGTGCGCAGGCGATCAGCGCAAGCGTCGCCAGCCGGTCGCTCGTGCCGCGCGCCAGATAGAGGAGCGGCACGGCCAGGATTGTGGCGCCGAACATGCCGGCAAGCAGCTGGCGCATCGCATCGGACCATTTGAGCCAGTCGTGCGGCTCGCGATTGCCGATATGGAACCCGCCGCCTCCAGCCGCGGCAGCCCACGCGCCGGCAACCAGCAGGACAGCGACCGCCGCCGCCGGAGCGAACAGGGCGATGGTGTCGGGCAATCCTTTGCGCCAGCCTGCATTGCGGCATCGTTCCACCGTGACCCATAATGTCAGGATCACAAGCGCAAACATCATCGTCGCCTGGGCAAGGCAGCCGAGCAGGGCGGCAATCGTCAAGGCGCTCGACGGCTTCGGCCGTGTGGGATCGGCCAACCAGCCATCTATGATGGCGATGGCGGAAACGCAGGCGAGTAGCATCGGGGCATAGCCGCGCGCCTCCGCGCCATAGGTCAGCAGGAAGGGCGCGACGGCGAACGCGACGGCCGCGCAGATTGCCGGTGCTGGCCCGCGTCGCGCAGCGATCGCTGCGGCAACGACGATGGTCGCGGAGCTGCTGACTATGGAAAGGGCGCGCTGGAGGATCGGTGGTGCTGCCGGACCGACCAGTTGGAGCCACAGCGTATTCAGATGGTGGTTGTTGTCGTGATTGATCTGGAACAGCACGCCCGCCGGCGTCGCCACTTCCTGCGCGAAGACTGCCGACCATGCTTCGTCTAGCCAAAGCCCGCCCCGCGCCGCAAAACAGCGCAGGACCAGTCCCGCCAGCGCGATCCCGACGATCCAGAGCCAATGTTCCCGCCGCATGCCCATCCCCCCGGGCGCGGGTCTAGCCGAGCGAGTATCCAGTCGTCACGCCCTCAGCGGGCATAGGCGTCGATCAGCGACCCGACATAGTCGGGCGCCGCGCTGCTCAGTTCGGTGGCGGGACGGGGGCCGTAGATGAAGCCGTGCGTCGGATAGACCGAACTGCCCAGTCCTTGCGAATCACGATACCAGACCTTCACCTGCGTCCAGTCGCCCTTCGGCGAAACGTCGAACACCGTCACGTCCTGTTCTACGCCGCCGCGCACCCCGTTGATCCGCGACCAGTTGGCATGCGTCACCATTGCCACGCGCGGTTCGACGACCCGACTGATGACGAGGACATGGCCGAGCGGGAGGCGGGACGTCCTGGCAAAGGTCAGGACCGCGCCGACCTTCGGCGTGTGGCCACGCGGATAGCGTCCATTGGCCTGATCCCACCATGTCCAGGCATCGCCGTAGATTTCCACACCCGACGCGGCCCGCGCGAAGGGAACGCATTGCCCGACATAATCGAGCAGTGAACGTGCCCCGAGCGGGAAACTGGCGGCACCGGCAAAGACGAGGAGCAACAGGCCCCGGACAAGCGAACCGAACATGGCGCCATAGTGCGACCGCGATGGTGACCGATCGGTTGGCGATCGTGGTTAACGAAATCTTCCGACCACGCATCGTCGCGTCATGGCAACGGCCTGGCCGATGTCAGCCGCCCGTGCGCCGGTGCAGGAAGGCGAGCCGTTCGAACAGCATCACATCCGCCTCGTTCTTCAGCAGCGCACCGTGCAGCGGCGGGATCGCCTTGCTCGGATCATGCGACGCCAGCACGTCCAGCGGCATGTCGTCGTGTAGCAGCAGTTTCAGCCAGTCGATCAGTTCGCTGGTCGACGGCTTCTTCTTCAACCCCGGCGTCTCGCGCACCGCAAAGAACAGATCGAGCGCGCGGTTGACCAGCACGCGCTGGATACCCGGGAAATGCACGTCGAGGATCGACTGCATCGTCGCCCGGTCGGGAAAGCGGATATAGTGGAAGAAGCAACGGCGCAGGAAGGCGTCGGGCAGTTCCTTCTCGTTGTTCGATGTGATGACGACGATCGGCCGCTCGCGCGCCGTCACCCGCTCGCCGGTTTCATAGACGTCGAACGCCATGCGATCGAGTTCGTGGAGCAGGTCGTTCGGGAATTCGATATCGGCCTTGTCGACTTCATCAATCAGCAGCACCGGCAGTGTCGGGCTGACGAACGCGTCCCACAGCTTTCCCCGCCGGATGTAGTTGCCGATGTCGTGGACGCGCGGGTCGCCGAGCTGCCCGTCGCGCAGCCGCGCCACGGCGTCATATTCGTACAGGCCCTGCTGCGCGCGGGTGGTCGATTTGACGTTCCATTCGATCAGTGGCGCATCGATCGCCCGCGCGATCTCCTGCGCCAGCACGGTCTTGCCCGTGCCCGGCTCGCCCTTGACCAGCAGCGGACGGCGCAGCGTCACTGCCGCATTGACCGCGACCTTCAGGTCGTCGGTCGCGACATATCCTTCGGTTCCTTCGAAGCGCATCGGTGGTGTCGTCATGGCCGCGACGATAGGCGGCGAAGCGAACGGGCGCTAGCCGCGGCTTTCCGCCCGGGCGAGCAGCAGGTCCCACAGCCCGCGATGCTGGGCCAGCAATTGCTGCAGGCCGAAGGTCATGGCGCGCTCGATCGGCGCCGCGTCCGTTACCTGATCGATCACGCGCAGCGTCTGCGCGGGCGACGGCAGCGTGAGCGGGATTGTCTCCAGCCCCAGCCGGATCGCCGCGGCGTCCAGCGGCCGGCGGATCACCGGCCAGTCGAGCGTCACCGCGATGGCCGCCCCCAGCGCGCAGCCGGGCCGCCCCGATCGCGCCAGCAGGTCGATCGCATGGCGCTGCGCCGCCAGTGCCGCTTCCGCAGCAGCCTGTCCCGGCGTGCCCGGCGGCGGGCCTGCTGCGGCCGATACGCGGATCAGATAGGCGCGTTCCTCGGCAAATGCGGCAGCCGCCTGTTCCAGCCATGGCGCGGCAGCCGGGTGGACGTCGGCGCGCGCCGCATGATCGACCACGCCCGGATGGCGGCCGTGAAGCGAGCAGAGCTGGTGCAGCGCGTCGGCGATATCGCGCAACAGCGCATCGTTTCGCGACAGGCGGTCGGGCGCGACATGCCCG
Source organism: Sphingomonas hankookensis (assembly GCF_001619955.1). Lineage (GTDB taxonomy): Bacteria > Pseudomonadota > Alphaproteobacteria > Sphingomonadales > Sphingomonadaceae > Sphingomonas > Sphingomonas hankookensis_A. Next base: position 276,398 of record NZ_LQQO01000001.1, read on the forward strand.
GCGCTGCCATCGGCGAGAACGATCCGCGCCAGCCGTTCCGCGGTATCGCATCCATCCCTGTTCGCAATTGCCACTATCAACCGCCGGCTCCCATGATGTCGATGGAGCCGGTATGCCGACAATAGATAACCCAAGCGCGTAGGAACACGGTTGCCGCTATTTTAACCGCGATGACGCGCGGATTAACGGGATCGAAACTGTCCCGAAACGAAGCGCCCCGGCACTTTGGTAAGGGCCGGGGCGGTCGATTACTGGTCGAGGAAGGAACGCATCTTGCGACTGCGGCTCGGATGCTTGAGTTTCCGCAGCGCCTTCGCCTCGATCTGACGAATGCGTTCGCGGGTCACGCTGAACTGCTGGCCGACTTCCTCCAGCGTGTGGTCGGTGTTCATGCCGATGCCGAACCGCATGCGCAGCACGCGTTCCTCACGCGGGGTCAGGCTGGCAAGGACGCGGGTGACCGTTTCCTTCAGGTTCGCCTGGATCGCGGCATCGACCGGGATGATCGCGTTCTTGTCCTCGATGAAGTCGCCCAGATGCGAATCCTCCTCGTCGCCGATCGGCGTTTCGAGGGAGATCGGCTCCTTGGCGATCTTCATCACCTTGCGAACCTTTTCGAGCGGCATAGAGAGGCGCTCGGCCATCTCCTCCGGCGTCGGCTCACGGCCCTGTTCGTGCAGGAACTGGCGGCTGGTGCGCACCAGCTTGTTGATCGTCTCGATCATGTGGACCGGGATGCGGATCGTCCGCGCCTGATCCGCGATCGAGCGGGTGATCGCCTGCCGGATCCACCAGGTCGCGTAAGTGCTGAACTTGTAGCCACGGCGATATTCGAACTTATCGACCGCTTTCATCAGCCCGATATTCCCCTCCTGGATCAGGTCAAGGAATTGCAGCCCGCGATTGGTGTATTTCTTGGCGATGGAGATGACGAGGCGCAGGTTCGCCTCGACCATTTCCTTCTTGGCGATCCGCGCCTCGCGCTCGCCCTTCTGCACCATGTTCACGATGCGGCGGAATTCGCTTAGCGCCATGCCGGTCTGCTGCGCAATTTCGGCGATTTCGGTGCGGATGCGGTCGACGGCGGCGCCTTCGTTGTCGGCGAACGCCTTCCACTTCTTGTCGATCGTTGCGACCGAGGTCAGCCACTGTTCGTCGAGCTCGTGATCGACATAGCTGTCGAGGAACGCCTTGCGCGGTACCTTGTGACGCTCGGCGAGACGCAGCATCTGCCCGCCCAGCGCCGTCAGGCGACGGTTATAGGCATAGAGCTGATCGACCAGATATTCGATCTTCGCCTGATGGAACTGCACGCTTTCGACCTCGGCGGTCAGTTCCTCGCGCAGCTTCTGGTACTTGCGCTCCTCAGCCGCGTTCAGCCCGTCGCCGGCTGCCATCGCATCCAGACGCTGCGACTGCATCTTCGAGAATTTCTTGAAGATGGCGGTGATGTTGGCGAACTTTTCCAAAGCCTGGGGCTTCAGCTGTTCTTCCATCTGCGCGAGGCTGAGGGTGTTGTCCTCGTCATCATCATCGCTCGGACGCGGGGCGCGGCGTTCGCCGTCCTCGTCCTCGTCGGCCGATGCTTCCTCGGGCTCTTCCTCTTCCTTGAAGCTGGGGCCGGCGTTCTTCGACGAGATTTCGCCATTGTCGTCGGCGTCTTCGTCGTCGGACAGCGATTCCGGTGCCGGGTCCTTCGACAGCATCGCGTCGAGATCGAGGATCTCGCGCAGCTGCATCGTGCCTTCGTTCAAGGCGGTCGACCAGCCGATGATCGCGTTGAAGGTGATCGGCGATTCGCACAGGCCGAAGATCATCGTGTCGCGACCGGCCTCGATCCGCTTGGCGATGGCGATTTCGCCCTCGCGGCTCAGCAGTTCGACCGCGCCCATTTCGCGCAGGTACATGCGCACCGGATCGTCGGTCCGGTCGACGGTTTCCTTCTTCTTGACCGGTTCGAACGCGGCGGCGGAATCGTCCTGATCGGCGGACGAGTCGTCGTCGCCGTCCTCGTCCTGCTTGGCGCGTTCCTCGCCTTCGCCGTCCTCGCCCGCGTCTTCATTCTCGACGACGTTGACGCCCATGTCGTTCAGCGCCGACATGATGTCCTCGATCTGCTCCGAGGTCATCTGATCCTGCGGCAGCATTTCGTTCAGCTGGTCGACGGTGATGTAGCCGCGCTTCTTGGCGCGGGCGACCAGCTTCTTGATCGACCCTTCGTTCAGGTCGATCAGCGGCGCGTCGCCGGTATCGATCGTGTCGTCGCCGCCACCATTCGCCTTGGCCATCAATAACCCTCAAGAAATTTTACGCAGCGCGTCGTTCGCGCGATTTTACCCGTCGTCTTTGTCCGAGCCAGCGCGATTTGCAAGCAATCAGCGTGCAATCCGGCGTGCGACGGGTGGATTTCGGGCGATTCTATGCGCCGGATATGGGAGGGAGGCGAAGGGGGATCAAGCCGCCTCGTCCAGTTCCTCCATCCAGTCACGAATCCGGGCCTGCACCGCCGCATGGTCGGACCGCGCCTGCTGATATTCGGCGAAGGTCCGCTCGGTCGTGTCCTGACGACAGCGTTCGGCGGCAGCATTTTCCGCACGGCGGCACGCCTGTTCGTCGACCAGGATCTGGATCACCCGCAACAGGTCGGTTTCGGCGACCTCAGGAGCGGTCCCGCGCAGCCAGAAGCTGAAGGCGAGATCGGTTTCCTTGTTCCGTCGCGCCATGTCGACCAGCTGCCGGTCGGCGGCGATCGTGTCGGTCAGCAGGCTTTCGGTCAGGTCGTTGCGATAGATCGCCAAGTCGATCAAGTGATTGCGCCAGCGCTGCAATTGCCCGTTCAAGATCGGCAGCTGCGCGACGAGTTCGCAATGCCGCTTTAGCACGTCGACATGCTGCATCAGGCCCATCAGGATGGCACGCTGGAACGCGAAGACCAGATCAACCTTCCGCACGTCGGCCGCCGCCGCCATGTCGTTCGCGACGATGCGCAGGCGACGGTCCTTCGCCCCGAACAGCGCGAAGAACTGATCCTTGAAGGTCCGGAAATATTCGCGGCGAATGCCTTCATGGGTGATCGTCCCCGCCAGGCGCGCCAGTTCATGCTCGAACGCGGCGCGCTCGTCGGGGCCGGCGCCGGGCGGCAACGTCGCCAGCTCCAGCCGCCACAGGAAATCGGATAGCGATTCGCGGCGGGCGAGCAGGTCCTCGAACGCCTGCGGTCCCTCGGCACGAACCAGATCGTCGGGGTCCATGCCGTCGGGAATGGTGACGATCGAAATGCTCTTGCCTGGTTGCAGCAGCGGCAGCGCGCGTTCGGCCGCGCGCCGCGCCGCCTTGATCCCGGCCGCGTCGCCGTCGAAGCACAGGATCGGACAGTCGGCCATCCGCCACAGCCGTTCGAGCTGATGCTCGGTCAGCGCGGTGCCTAGCGGGGCTACGACTTCATCGAAACCAGCCTGGGCCAGCGCGATGACGTCCATATAGCCTTCGACCGCGATCACCCGCTTCGCCTTGCGCGCGGCGGCCTGGGCACGGTCGATATTGTAGAGCGTCCGCCCCTTGTCGAAGAGCGGGGTTTCGGGCGAGTTCAGATATTTCGGCTCGCCGTCGCCGAGGATACGCCCGCCGAACGCGATCGTCCGGCCACGCGCGTCGCGGATCGGGATCATCAGCCGGCCGCGGAACCGGTCGTACGGCTCCTTGCCCTCGACCGATATCAGCATGCCCGATTCGACCAGCATCGGGTCGCCGTAGGACGCCAGCGCGGCCTTCAATCGGCCACGGGCATCGGGGGCGAACCCCATGCCGAACGCACGGGCGGTTTCCGGCTTGATCCCGCGCTTGGCGAGAGCGTCGCGGGCGATGCCGCCTTCGTCGCCCAGCCGGTCCGCGAACCAGCCCTGCGCATCGGACATCAACTCGTGCAGCCCCTTGGCGCGTTCCGCCTGCCGCGCCGAGCGCGCATCCTGCGCCGGCATCTCCATGCCGGCGGCGGCGGCCAGTTCCTTCACCGCGTCGATGAAGGGCAGGCCGCGTTGGTCGGTCATCCAGCGGATCGCATCGCCGTGCGCGCCGCAGCCAAAGCAATGGTAGAAGCCCTTGTCGTCATTGACCCAGAAGCTCGGCGTCTTCTCGGTATGGAACGGGCAGCACGCCTTGAACTCGTTGCCCGAGCGCTGGAGCTTCACCGACTTGCCGACCAGCGCCGACAGGGTCGTGCGGGTGCGCAACTCGTCAAGGAACTGGGGGGATAGGGTCATGGCTTCCTGTGGCTCGCGTGCCCGCTATCGGCTGTTCAGCTTAGCGCCGCTTTGACCGCCGCGCTAGCCTTGCTCATGTCAAGTTCGCTGCCGTGGCGCGACTTCAGTTCGGCCATCACGCGGCCCATGTCCTTCATGCCGCTGGCGCCCAGATCGACCTTGATCGCCTCGATCGCCGCCGCCGTCTGCGCCTCGTCCATCGGGGCGGGCAGGAAGCGTTCGATGACGGTGACTTCGCGCGCTTCGCTGGCGGCGAGTTCGGGACGGTTGCCCTTCTCGTACATCTCGATCGATTCGCGGCGCTGCTTCACCATTTTCTGCAGCACTTCGACCACCAGCGCGTCGTCGCTCTCAGGCGCCTTGCCGGTGCGTGCCTCGATATCGCGGTTCTTGATCGCCGACTGGATCAGGCGGATCGTGGCGGTCGTCTCCTTATCGCCGCCCTTCATGGCGGTGACGAGGGCGTCCTTGATGGTATCGCGAATCATGGCGGTTCCGATGTCGTTCGTTTGGATAAGCGAATACCCATAGCCGCAATCGATGCGCGATCACAGGATTGACGCGACGCGGGGTTGGGACTAGCCGCCACCGCTTAGCGACATCATCAGACAAACCCGAGGAGTGCCCGCCCATCATGGCCGACGCCAAGCCATTCGCCATGCCCGAAGGAGCTACCGGGGTTCTTGTCCTTGCCAATGGCGACGTGCTGTGGGGCCGTGGCTTCGGCGCGGAAGGCGCTGCGGTCGGTGAGGTGTGCTTCCACACTGCGATGACCGGCTATCAGGAGATCATGACCGATCCGTCCTTTGCCGGGCAGATCATCACTTTCACCTTCCCGCACATCGGTAACGTCGGCACCAATGTCGACGACGTCGAGGCGAACGACCCGCACGCGCTGGGCATGATCGTTCGCGAGGACGTGACGGCGCCGTCGAATTTCCGTTCGAATGAACACCTTGATGCCTGGATGGCGCGGCACAACCGGATCGGTCTTGCGGGCATCGATACGCGGGCGCTGACCCGGCGGATCCGGGAGGGCGGGGCGCCGAACGGGGTGATCGCGCATTCGGCGAGCGGCGAGTTCGATATTCCGGCGCTACTGGCGCAGGCACAGGCATGGCCTGGGCTGGAGGGCATGGACCTTGCCAAGACCGTGTCGTGCGAGACGCATTATGGCTGGGCCGGCGGGGCTTGGCATCTGGGCAAGGGCTATGACGACAGCACGCACGCGGAAGGTCGCGAAGGTGTCGCGAAACGCGATTCGCGCCCGCATGTCGTTGCGATCGATTATGGCAGCAAACGCAATATCTTCCGCAACCTTGTTCACGCGGGTGCTGAAGTAACCGTGCTACCCGCCACCGCGACCTATGAAGAGGTCATGGCGGCGAACCCGGACGGCATCTTCCTGTCGAACGGTCCGGGGGATCCCGCGGCAACCGGCGAATATGCGGTGCCGGTGATCCGGAAGCTGCTGGATACCGGCAAGCCGTTGTTCGGCATCTGTCTGGGGCACCAACTCCTTGGACTCGCTGTGGGTGCAAAGACCACCAAGATGCATCAGGGGCATCGCGGCGCGAACCATCCGGTCAAGCGGCTGTCGGACGGTGCGGTCGAGATCACGAGCATGAACCACGGCTTCGCGGTCGAACGCGACAGCCTGCCGGACGGCGTGGTGGAGACGCATGTATCGCTGTTCGATGGTTCGAATGCCGGCATCGAAGTTGACGGCGGTCGTGCGTTTAGCGTGCAGTACCATCCCGAAGCGTCGCCCGGTCCGCAGGACAGCTTCTATCTGTTCGAGCGGTTCGTGGGGATGATGAAGAATTAGGCGAGACCCGACGGAATGCGCTTTCGCATCAAACCGGAATGTATCGACGCTGCACTTGCGGACTTCCGCGATGCTGGTGTCGAGCCGGACCGGATCGAAGCGCGGCCGGAAGAAGGCGAAGTCGCCGTCGAGTTTCACCGTTTGACTTACGATGACGCGGCCAAGCTGGTTCGCGCATTCAACCCTGAATATTCCGCGATCATTGGTGTGATCGGCGGGCCGCCGTTCGAGGACTAACTATGCCAAAACGCACCGACATTTCGTCCATCCTCGTCATCGGCGCGGGGCCGATCGTCATCGGCCAGGCTTGCGAGTTCGATTATTCGGGCGTGCAGGCGATCAAGGCGTTGAAGGAGGAGGGCTATCGCATCGTCCTCGTCAACTCCAACCCCGCGACGATCATGACCGATCCGGAACTGGCCGACGCGACCTATGTCGAGCCGATCACCCCGGCGGTCGTGGCCAAGATCATCGAGAAGGAGCGCCCCGATGCGGTGCTGCCGACGATGGGCGGGCAGACGGCGCTGAACACCGCGCTGGCGCTGGCCAATGACGGCACGCTGGAAAAGTTCGGCGTGCAGATGATCGGCGCCGATGCGGAGGCGATCGACAAGGCCGAGGACCGTCAGAAGTTCAAGGTCGCGATGGAGAAGATCGGCCTCGAATCCGCGCGCAGCCATATCGCGCATAGCGAGGCGGAGGCGCTGGCCGGGTTGGAGCATGTCGGGCTGCCGGCGATCATCCGCCCGTCTTTCACGCTGGGCGGGACCGGCGGCGGCGTCGCCTATAACCGCGACGAGTTTCTGAAGATCGTCCGCGAAGGGCTGGACGCGTCGCCGACCACCGAGGTGCTGATCGAGGAATCGCTGCTAAGGTGGAAGGAATATGAGATGGAGGTGGTCCGCGACCGTGCGGACAATGCCATCATCGTATGTTCGATCGAGAATGTCGATCCGATGGGCGTGCACACCGGAGATTCGATCACGGTCGCCCCGGCGCTGACACTGACCGACAAGGAATACCAGATCATGCGCAACGCATCGATCGCGGTTCTCCGGGAAATCGGTGTGGAAACAGGGGGTTCGAACGTACAGTTCGCGGTCAATCCGAAGGACGGCCGCCTGATCGTCATCGAGATGAACCCGCGCGTGTCGCGGTCGTCGGCGCTGGCGTCGAAGGCCACGGGCTTTCCGATCGCGAAGGTCGCGGCGAAGCTGGCGGTCGGCTATACGCTCGACGAGATCACCAACGACATCACTGGTGCTACGCCGGCGTCGTTCGAACCGACGATCGATTATGTCGTCACCAAGATTCCGCGCTTCGCCTTCGAGAAGTTCAAGGGGTCGCAGGCGGTGCTGTCGACGGCGATGAAGTCGGTCGGCGAGGTCATGGCCATCGGCCGCAACATCCATGAATCGATGCAGAAGGCGCTGCGCGGCCTCGAGACCGGGCTGTCGGGCTTCAACCAGGTCGACCGGCTGGTCGGCGCGCCGCGTGCGGAGATCGAGGCGGCTTTGGCCGTCGCCACGCCCGACCGGCTGCTGGTCGCGGCGCAGGCGCTGCGCGAAGGCTTCACCGTCGCCGAAGTGCACGCCATCGCCAAATACGACCCGTGGTTCCTCGAACGCATGGCGGAAATCGTCGCGGCCGAAAGCGAAGTTTGCACCAACGGCCTGCCGCAGGACGCGGCGGGGATGCGTCGCCTGAAGGCAATGGGCTTTTCGGACAAGCGTCTGGCATGGCTGGCGCTGCAATCGGCCAATCTGCGCGGCATGGAACGCGGTATCCAGCGCGGGTCCGGCCTGATCCACGAGGTCGTCAAGATGATGACCGGCGGCGTGACCGAGGACGAGGTGCGTCAACATCGGCACAAGCTGGGCGTGCGGCCGGTATTCAAGCGGATCGACACCTGCGCCGCCGAGTTCGAGGCGAAGACGCCGTATATGTACTCGACCTACGAAGCGCCGACCTTCGGCGAGCCGGAGGACGAGAGCCAGCCGTCGGATCGCAAGAAGATCGTCATCCTGGGCGGCGGGCCGAACCGGATCGGGCAGGGGATCGAGTTCGATTATTGCTGCTGCCATGCGTGCTTCGCGCTGAGCGATGCCGGGTTCGAGACCATCATGGTCAACTGCAACCCGGAAACGGTATCGACCGATTACGACACGTCGGACCGGTTGTATTTCGAACCGCTGACCGCCGAGGACGTGCTGGAAATCCTGCATGTCGAGGCGTCGAAGGGTGAGCTGGTCGGGGTGATCGTGCAGTTCGGCGGGCAGACGCCGCTGAACCTCGCCCGCGCGCTGGAAGCGGCCGGTATCCCGATCCTGGGCACCACGCCGGATTCAATCGACCTGGCCGAGGATCGCGAGCGGTTCGCCGATCTGGTCACGTCGCTGGGCCTACTCCAGCCGGCCAACGGCCTGGCACGCAGCCGCGACGAGGCGGCGGTGATCGCCGAGCGGATCGGCTATCCGGTGCTGATGCGGCCGAGCTATGTGCTGGGCGGACGCGCGATGGAGATCGTCGACTCGCTCCAGCAGCTCGACGACTATATCCAAACGGCGGTGCAGGTGTCGGGGGACTCCCCCGTTTTGATCGACCAGTATCTGCGCGACGCGATCGAAGTCGATGTCGATGCGATCGCCGATGGCGACGATGTCGTGGTCGCCGGCGTGCTGCAGCATATCGAGGAAGCGGGCGTCCATTCGGGCGACAGCGCGTGTTCGATGCCGCCCTATTCGCTGGGCGCCGACGTCATCGCCGAGATCGAGCGGCAGACGGTGGCGCTGGCCAAGGCGTTGAGCGTGAAGGGGCTGATGAACATCCAGTTCGCGGTCAAGGACGGCAAGGTCTATCTGATCGAGGTCAATCCGCGCGCCAGCCGCACGGTGCCGTTCGTCGCCAAGGCGATCGGCACGCCGGTCGCCAAAATCGCGGCGCGGGTGATGGCGGGCGAGAAGCTGGCCACCCTGCCGACTATCGATCGGGACATCGATCACGTCGCGGTCAAGGAAGCGGTATTCCCGTGGGGCCGCTTCCCCGGCGTCGATCCGGTGTTGTCGCCGGAAATGAAGTCGACCGGCGAAGTCATGGGGATCGACAGCGATTTCGCCACGGCTTTCGCCAAGGCACAGATGGGCGCGAACATCGTCCTGCCCAAGAGCGGCACGGTGTTCGTGTCGGTGAAATCAAGCGACAAGCCGGTGATCCTGCCGGGCGTGCAGTTACTGGTCGAGCTGGGCTTCAGGATCGTCGCGACCAGCGGAACCGCCGATTATCTTGCCGAGAACGGCGTGCCGGTCGAGCGTGTAAACAAGGTGGCGCAGGGTCGTCCGCATATCGTCGACAAGATCTTCGACGGCGATATCGCGATGATCTTCAACACCACCGAAGGGTGGCAGTCGCTGAAGGACTCCGAATCGATCCGCGCGTCGGCGCAGTCGCAGAAGGTGCCCTATTTCACCACGGCGCCGGCGAGCGTCGCTGTGGCGCAAGCCATTCAGGCGCTGGGTGCCCGGTCCCTTGAAGTGCGGCCGTTGCAGTCCTATTATTCGCAATCGCACAACTGATCCCCATCAGCGGAATGTTGCGCGCGGACGGGCAGGGAGGCCCGTCCGTGTGGCGGGGGTAATGACAAAAGGGACGCGCGCGCGATGGCGACGGTCGAAAAGATGCCGATGTTGCAGGAGGGCTATGATCGCCTGACGGCGCACCTCAAGCAGCTGAAGGTGGAACGGCCGCAGATCATCGACGCGATCGAGGAAGCGCGCGCCCATGGCGACCTGTCGGAAAATGCCGAATATCATGCGGCGAAGGAACGGCAGGGTCAGATCGAGGCGTCGATCGCCGATATCGAGGACAAGCTGTCCCGCGCGCAGGTGATCGATCCGAAGGACCTGTCGGGCGACAAGGTCGTGTTCGGCGCGACCGTGACGCTGCTCGACGAGGACGACAAGGCGATCACCTATCAGATCGTCGGCCAGACCGAGGCGGACGCCAAGTCGGGTCGCATCTCGTACAATTCGCCGATGGGCCGCGCGCTGATCGGGCGCAAGGTCGACGACGATGTCGAGGTGACGGTGCCGTCGGGCGACCGTTATTATCAGATTTCGAAGATCGAGTTCATCTAAGCCGCCATGTTCGAACGGCGTCCGTCACCGGCGATCCTGACGATCGGCGGGCTGATTGCGATCGTCAGCGGGTGGCTGATCCTTACCGGTGGCGTGTGGAGCGCGTCGATCGCGGCGGGCTTCGTACCGTTGCGGATGACGAGCGACCCGGCGTCGATCGAGGGGTTCGCCTCGTTCTTTCCGGTGTGGCTGACGCCGATCACCGCGGCGTTCATCCATGACGGGTGGCTGCATCTGGCGTTCAACCTGCTGAGCCTGGCGATCGTGGGTACGCCGACGCAGCGCGCGGTGGGGTTGCGTGGCGTCCTGGTACTGCTGCTGGTCGGGGCCTATGCGTCGATCGCGGCACAGTGGCTGGCCGGGCCGACATCACCCGCGCCGATGATCGGGGCGAGCGGCGCGATCTCCGCATTGATCGGGGCCTATGCGCTGCTGTTCGGCGGGGGGAAGGCCAAGCCGATCGGACCGATCCCGGCGCATGTGGTCCATGCGATCTGGCTGGGCGTCTTCTGGACCGCGCTGAACCTGTTCATCGGCTGGTCGAGCGCGGGCAGCGAGATGCCGATCGCCGGCGCGGCGCATGTCGGCGGGTTTATTGCCGGGATGGTGCTGTTGCGGCCGTTGTTGGTGTGGCGCTGGGGCGGGCGTCGCGGAGAGGGTTAGGCTTCGCCCTTCACCCTACTGCCAATCCCGTTTGCTTCGAGCGTAGGTTCGAGCCTGTCGAGAACCAAAGTCGAGAAGGGGGTGCTTCAAACGACCGGGTTCTCGACGGACGCTTCTCGACTTCGCTCGAAGCTGCTCGAACTGAACGGGTAGGGTAGCGAGACCCCTTACGCCGCCGGCAGTTCCGGCTCGAGCAGGCGGTGAAGGTGGACCACCACATATTTCATCTCGGCATCGTCGACGGTCCGCTGTGCCGCGGCGCGCCATGCCTTTTCGGCGCTGGCATAGTCGCCAAAGATGCCGACGACGTCGATCGCCTTCAGGTCGGCGAAGTCGAGCGTGCGCGGATCGGAGACGCGGCCGCCGAAGACGAGGTGGAGTTTGCTCATGGTCGTTCCCGCAGTGCAAAAAAGGATACGCCCCGTCGCATAGCGAACGGGGCGCACCCTTCAACCCATAAGTTGCGGACCGCGATGCGGATCAGCCCTTGATGGCGCTTTTCCCGCTGTCGGTCGCGGCCTGTACCACGTTCGAGAAGACCGAACGCAGCTGTTCCTTCGCGCCGTCCTTGCTGGGCAGCGCGGCGGCGAGCTGTTCCTTGCCCACGTCGCGGGCGGTCGTCGCGGCGGCGGTGGCGGCGGCCGACAGCTTCTTGCCGAGCGGGGCGAGCGCCTTGGTCTCCTGTGCGGTGCGCGGCAGCAGCGCGCCGACGACGGCGCCGAGCGCCAGGCCGCCCGCGAGGACGGCGAGCGGGTTCGCCTCGATCGTATCGGCCGCGCGCTGGCTCGCGTCATGGGCGACTTCGGAGGCGCGCTTGGCGGCGTCGTGCGCGGCGTCGCTGGTGGCGTGGGCGGCGGTCGCGGCCTTGTCCTTGATCGTGTCGATCGTGCCGGTGGTGGTCGCGGTCGGGGCGGTCTTGAGTTCGCTCATGATACTATTCCTTTGTCGGGGCGGTCGGGGGCAGGGGCGGCGGCGGGGGTGGAGGAGCCTTGCGGAACAGGCCCATGATCCGCTTGCGGGCGAGCAGCGCGACGATGCCGGTCGCGACACCGGCAGCGACGCCGGGCCGTTCGCGGACGATGGCGACGCCTTCTTCCGCCTTGTCGCGCAGGTCGTCGGCGACGCCCGAGGCGATGGTGGCGGGTGACAGGCGATGCTTCGCCTCGGCAAGGCTGGCCTTCAGCCGGGCGCGCTTGACGAGGACGTCGGCCTGCGCGGCGGCGAGCGAGGGCGGGATCAATGCTTGTCTCCCAGCGGTGCGGTGACCCGCTTGAGGCCGGACAGCGCCATCTTGGCCAGCAGGCCGGCGATGGCCAGCGCGACGACGACGACCAGCAACGTCGCCCAGCCCGGCCCCATGACCGGCCGAAGCGACAGGATCGCGCCGACGAGCAGCGCGGTTACCGCCGACAGCGCGATGACCACCGCGCCCGCCGCCAGCCCGGCGGCGATGCCGGCCTGCGACCCGCGCGTGCTGGCGACCGTCTTCCACAACGTCACCTCCGCCTGGGCATAGGCCTTGGCATCGTCGACGACGCGGGTGACGACCGTTCCCAGTCCCTCGTCCCCCATGATCGGGCTCAGCCCTTGGTCGACGGGGTGGTGTCGGTATCGACGCCGGCCTTCACGATGCGCGCCAGCACGAAGCCGAGCGCGGCGGCGGTGCCGATCGCGATCGCCGGGCTCTTGCGCACGAAGTCGCTGGCATCGGCGAGCAGGTCCTCGACCTCCTTGCCGCGCAGGCCGTCCGAAAAGCCCGAAATCGCCTTCGCGGCCGAGCGGGCGTACTGGCCATACTGTTCACCGAGCTTTTCATCGACGGTGCCGGCGGCGTCTTCCATCAGCTTCGAGAATTCGTCGAGCGCGCCGGTGGCGCGTGCCTTGCCTTCATCGGCGAGGCTGCGCGCCTTGTCGGTCGCCTTGGCCGACAGCTTCGACGCTTCATCCTTCAGCGTCTGCTTGGCGCCGCCGACGGTGTCGGTCGTGGTGGTGGTGCTGCCCGTCACGGGTGACAGGTCGGTGTCGAGCACGACGCTGTTGTCGCTGGTCGTCGGCGAGATACCGGTCCGATTAAAGTCGGTCATAACGAATCCTTTCGTCGTTTCGGTAGGAAAACCATGTCGCGGTGCGGCGGTTCCGTGGTCCGCAGAGGATTTGCGGGCAGCGGGCCGAATGGATAGAGGGGCCGCGACCAAGCCGCTTCGCGCGACAATAGAAGGAGTCGTTACGTGACCGCAATCATCCAGGTGCATGGCCGCCAGATCCTCGACAGCCGCGGCAACCCGACCGTCGAGGTCGATGTGCTGTTGGAGGACGGCAGCTTCGGCCGGGCCGCGGTCCCGTCGGGCGCGTCGACCGGCGCGCACGAAGCCGTCGAGAAGCGTGATGGCGACAAGTCGGTCTATCTGGGCAAGGGCGTGCTGGCCGCGGTCGAGGCGGTGAACGGCGACATCGCCGAAGCCGTGCTGGGCATGGATGCCGAGGACCAGAGCGACATCGACGAGGCGATGATCCAGCTGGACGGCACCGACAACAAGGGTCGTCTGGGCGCGAACGCGATCCTGGGCGTCAGCCTGGCGGTGGCGAAGGCGGCGGCGGATGCGCGCGGGCTGCCGCTGTATCGCTATGTCGGCGGCGTGTCGGCGCATCTGTTGCCGGTGCCGATGATGAACATCATCAATGGCGGCGAACATGCCGACAACCCGATCGATTTCCAGGAATTCATGGTGATGCCGGTCGGTGCCGAGAGCATCGCCGAAGCGGTCCGCTGCGGTTCGGAAATCTTTCACACGCTGAAGAAGGGCCTGTCGGAAAAGGGCCTTGCCACCTCGGTCGGCGACGAGGGCGGCTTCGCGCCGGCGCTGAACAGCACGATCGACGCGCTCGACTTCATCATGGCGAGCATCGAGCGTGCCGGGTACAAGCCGGGCGAGGACGTCATGCTGGCGCTCGACTGCGCCGCGACCGAATTTTTCAAGGGCGGCCGCTATGAGATGGTCGGCGAGGGCAAGTCGCTCTCCCCTCACGAAATGGCCGATTACCTTGCCGATCTTGCGGCGCGTTATCCGATCCTGTCGATCGAGGACGGCATGTCGGAAGACGATTTCGAAGGCTGGAAGGCGCTTACCGACAAGATCGGCGACAAGGTGCAGCTGGTCGGCGACGATCTGTTCGTGACCAATCCAAAGCGGCTGGCGATGGGTCTGGAGCAGGGCCTTGCCAACTCGCTGCTGGTGAAGGTCAACCAGATCGGCACGCTGACCGAGACGCTGGAGGCGGTGAACCTGGCGCATCGCAACCGCTACACCGCCGTCATGTCGCACCGTTCGGGCGAGACCGAGGACTCGACCATCGCCGACCTGGCGGTCGCGACCAACTGCGGCCAGATCAAGACCGGCTCGCTCGCGCGGTCGGACCGGCTTGCCAAGTACAACCAGCTGATCCGGATCGAGGAAGAGCTGGCCGGCGCGGCGCGCTATGCGGGGCGTTCGATCCTGCGCTAATCGGCAGCCTGTGGGGAAGGGGGCGTCGGTGCGAGCCGGCGCCCCATTTTCATGGCCGATCGATCGGAGCGCTTTCCGGTTGCGACTGAAAGGTCACGCGATAGGTTGTCGGCATGCGCATGCCTCTTGTCCTTGCCGCGATGGTCGGCGGTCTGACGGTCGCCGTCCCCACGATGGCTCGTCCGGCTGAGGAATGCCGCATCCCGGACGGATGGGCGCAGGTGGTGCGCAGCGATCCGCGCTACGTCGTGTTTGGCGAAATTCATGGCACGCAGCAGTCGCCGGCGTTCATCGGCAATCTCGCCTGCGCGCTGGCGATGCGCGGTGAACGGGCGCTGGTCGCGGTGGAGCTGGGATCCATCCACGACGCCGCGTTGCAGGTAGCGTGGCTGGTGCCCCATAAGCAGTTTCCGGCGGCATTGGTCAAGAATGGCTGGGCCGGACAGAATGACGGCGTCGGCAGCGTCGCGATGCGCGACATGCTCGTGCGGCTCCATGCGCTGAAAGATGCCGGCCGACCGATCGCAGTGGTCGCGTTCAACGGCGCCCGCGATGCGACACAACGGACGAAATTCGCCGATCAGCCGGGGCAGGGGCCGCACGAAGCGGCGCAGGCCGAGAATATCCGCAACGCTGCCAATGCCGGACGCTATGACCGCGTGCTGGTACTGGTCGGCAATCTTCACGCGCGCAAGCAGCCGGTCGAACGGCAGGCGGCGACATTCCGTCCGATGGCAATGCAACTCGCTCCCGCTGGGACGGTCGTCTCGCTCGATATGGCGACGGCGGGCGGGGCGTCCTGGAGCTGCCAGCTGCGCGAAGGCATAAAGCCGTCGCCCGGGACGCCGCTGACGCGGGAGATGATGGACTGTGCGGGCCATCCGCTGCGGGGCGATGCGACGATCGACCGCGCGCCGTTCATCACGCTCCAGCCGTTGCCGGGCGCGACGCGCGACCCGGGCTATGACGGCAGCTACTGGCTCGGACCGGTCAGCGCCTCGCCGCCCGCCGTGGCGGGTGACTGACGGCGATCCTAGTCGATATCGCCCGGGTCCCAGAACAGCCCGAGCGTGACCAGCGCGGCGATGGCGGTGCGACGTTCGGCCGGGGCGCGGGGCAGGACCAGTCGCCGGCTTCCGGTGCCGTTGGTTTCGATCGCGCCGACCGCCTGTCCGGCGGCGTTCGACACGATGTAGCCGATCGGCTGTTCGGCCGGATGGCGCACGCCGGTCATCGCGTGGCGGGATTCGACGGTCAGTTCGGTGCCGTCGAGATCGACCGTGCCCAGCCGGGGTTCGGCGAGCGTCGGGCCGACCGGCAGCACGCCCGACAGGTCCATGCCGCCCGCGTCGCGCCCGTCGAAGCGATAGGCGCAGGCGAGGCGCAGCGGGCGGGCGGGTTCGCTGACGCTCAGCGGGCCGCTGCGTTGCTGGACCTCCATCCGGCCATAGCGGCAGCGGCCCTCGATCCGGCCACCAACCTCCGTGCCCGACACGTCGAAGCGGAGCGTGCCGGTGCGTTCGATCACAGCCTGCGTCACCTCACCCCACGGATCGTCGCCCCATTCACGGGTCGCGCCGAGTGCGCGCCGCCGCACATGGCCCTCCGCGGTGCCGAGGCGGAAGCTGCCGTCCTGCCAGCCGGGGATACCGGTCAGGCCGATGCGTTCGCCCTGCGGCGCGATCGTGTCGAACCCTTCCATCGTCGCCAGCGTGCATCCGCCGAGCAACAGCGCCGCCAAGCCGATCCCGATCCGCATGTTTCCCCTCCCTGTCGTTCCCTGTGCGCAACGATCGGCGACGCAAGGTGGCTGGACGCTGAACGGGTCGTGGTTAACCGGTTCGTAGCTTCGATACCGCTAGGCGGGTGGGGATGACCGATCCGAGCGACCGCGATCCGCTTTTCCCGCCGGCCGAAGGGTGGCGGTACTGTGTCGTCCGCGCGGCCGTGGTTGCCGTCGCCTTGGCGCTGGCGATCTTCGGGCTGTTCCAATGGATGGCGATGGCCAGCCTGAGCGTCGACCGGAACAGCTTGGTGCAGCCGGTCGTGGCGGCCTTTGCCCATGGGGCGCTGGATGCCGATGCAAGCTGGCTGCATGGCAATACCGAGATCGGATCGCATCAATATAATGACTGCCTGATCCTGTTTCAGGCGATGGACGACCGGGCACCGGCACGGTTGCGCGCGATCAGTCCGTTATCGGTGCCGGTCGACACCGACAATAGCTGCGCGACGTTGCAGGGGTTTGCCGAAGGACGGGTCGAGCCGCCGCGGCGTTTCTATCACCAGTATCTGCATGGCCATACGACGCTGGCGCGGTGGCTGGTCCCGGAGCTGGGGGTGGCGGGGCTGCGCGGGCTGTACAAATTGCTGGCGACGCTGCTGGTTTTGGCGGGGATTGGCTACGCGCTGATGGGGCTGGCCGGCGGTGCGCGGGCGGCGGGGGCATGGCTGGCGATCTTCGTGGTGTTCGCACGCTGGTTCGGGTTGGAGTCGTTCGGGCAGTCGCTGGGCCATGGGCCGGCGGACTTGGTATTCCTCGCCTTCCTGCTGTTCCTGGCGCGCGGATCGGCGGAGCGGCCGCTGGGCGCGCGAGCGGTCGCGGTCGGGGCGGCGGTGTTCGGCGCGCTGACCGTCCAGTTCGAGTTTCTGACCGGGGGACTGCCGCTGGGCCTCGCCATCGTGCTCGGCGCGGTGCCGCTGGCGTTGCCGGAGCGTGAAGGAAGCCCGCGAGCCTGGATCGACGCGGTGGTCGCCTATGGCATGGCGGCGGTCACGACGATGGTCGCCAAGCTGGTGCTGGTCGCTATGGCCTTTCCGGCCGGGGCGTTCGGCGCCATCGAGCATCAGCTGCTGTTCCGGGTCGGGCTGGAACAGGCATCTCGGCGCGATACGGCGGTCGGCGCCGCGGAGTTCGTCACGCACCTCTGGGCCGGGCTGGAAGGGATGGCATCGGGCATGCACCTTCTGGTGCTCGGGTCGCTGCTGATCGCACTGGTCGCGGGCGGCTGGGGCTATCGGCAGTTGCGGTTGTCGGCGGAGGCGGGGGAGAGGTTCCGCGCGGGCGCGCTGGCCGCGTCGCTGCTGGTGCCGCCGCTGTGGCTGGTTCTGTTCTGGCAGCACAGCGCGGAACATGCATGGTTCATGGACCGCATCCTGAGCTGGGACATCGCCGGCGGCATGGCGCTGTTCGCGCTGGCGTTGCGGCGCGCGCGCGCTGCCTAGAACAGTCGTCCGCCGTCCGGGACGCGCTGGTCGGGGGCGAACAGGACGACCGCGCCGGCTTCGTCCGGGAAGCCGAGCGTCAGCACCTCGGACACGAACTTGCCGATCTGGCGCGGTGGGAAATTGACCACCGCGGCGACCTGTCGTCCGATCAGCCGTTCACAGTCATAATGTTCGGTGATCTGGGCGCTCGATTTCTTCCGGCCGATCACCGGCCCGAAATCGATCAGCAGCTTGATCGCCGGCTTGCGGGCTTCGGGATAGGGTTCGGCCGACAGGATGGTGCCGACGCGGATGTCGACCTTCAGGAACGTGTCGAAATCGGTCGGGTCGGTCAGCTTGGCGGGATCGTGGAGAAGGTGCATATCGGCTCGGTTCGCTGTACATACGGCTTGCGTGGAAACGGGCTATACACGACATACGCGCGATGCCGCGACCCTCGCCCCTTCGCCAGATGCTCAAGCGTGCCGGATGGCCGGCGCTGGTGATCCTCGTGATGGGATTCTTCGCCTATCACGCGGTATTGGGGCCGAACGGGGTGCTGGCCTATCGCGATTATCAGCGCAAGCTGACCGTGCGGAAGGCGCAATATGCCTGTCTGGAAAAGGTGCGCGCCGACCTGCGCAACCGGGTCGAGCTGCTCGATCCGCGCCATGCCGATCCCGACATGGTCGACGAACTGGTCCGGCGGAAGCTGAACGTCGCCCATCCGGACGAGTTCATCGTGCCGATCACGGGCGAGCAGGCGGCGCGGACCCGGTGCGGAATCCGGCTGGACGACTGATTTCCGCAGCGTAAGCGGCGCCCCGTCGGTTGCGCGGGGGGATAAATCGCGTCATAGGCGGCGCTCCTAACCCAATCCTTTCAGGAACGAGGCATCCGAACCGTGGCAAAAGCACCGGCGCAAGGCCGCACCAGCGAACCCGTCATTCCCAATCGCGAACGGCCGGGGGAGCCAAAGCGGTACGAAGCGTCGAAAGAGGAACTGCTTTCCTTCTACAAGGAAATGCTGCTGATCCGTCGTTTCGAGGAGAAGGCGGGGCAATTGTACGGCCTTGGCCTGATCGGTGGTTTCTGCCACCTGTATATCGGCCAGGAAGCCGTCGCCGTCGGGCTGCAGTCGGCGCTCGAATCCGGCAAGGATTCGGTCATCACCGGCTATCGCGACCATGGCCACATGCTCGCCTATGGCATCGATCCCAAGGTCATCATGGCCGAACTGACCGGGCGTGAAGCCGGCATCAGCCGCGGCAAGGGCGGGTCGATGCACATGTTCTCGACCGAGCATAAATTCTATGGCGGCCACGGCATCGTCGGTGCGCAGGTGTCGCTGGGCGCGGGTCTCGCGTTCGGGCACAAGTACAGCAACGACGGCGGCGTCTGCATGGCCTATTTCGGCGATGGCGCCGCGAACCAGGGCCAGGTGTACGAATCGTTCAACATGGCCGAGCTGTGGAAGCTCCCGATCATCTTCGTGATCGAGAACAACCAGTATGCCATGGGCACCAGCGTCAACCGCGCATCGTCGGAAGACCAGCTGTACAAGCGCGGCGAAAGCTTCCGCATTCCGGGCATCCAGGTCGACGGCATGGACGTGCTGGCGTGCCGCGGCGCTGCCGAAACGGCGCTCGAATGGGTGCGCGCGGGCAAGGGGCCGATCATCCTCGAGATGAAGACCTATCGCTATCGCGGCCACTCGATGTCCGACCCGGCCAAGTATCGCAGCCGCGACGAAGTGCAGGCGGTCCGCGACAAGTCCGACCCGATCGAAGGGCTGAAGCGCGAGTTGGAAGCCGCCGGCGTCACCGAAGCCGATCTGAAGACGATCGAGCAGGACATCCGCAAGGTCGTCAACGAAGCCGCCGACTTTGCCGAAAGCGCGCCCGAGCCGAACCCGGAAGAACTGTACACCGACGTGCTGGTGGAGACCTACTGAGATGCCGATCGAACTGAAGATGCCGGCGCTGTCGCCCACGATGGAAGAAGGCACGCTGGCCAAGTGGCTCGTCAAGGAAGGCGACACGGTCAAGTCGGGCGACATCATGGCCGAGATCGAGACCGACAAGGCGACGATGGAATTCGAAGCCGTCGATGAGGGCACGATCGCCAAGATCGTGGTCGCCGAAGGCACCGACAATGTGAAGGTCGGCGCGGTCATCGCGATCCTGGCGGCCGAAGGCGAGGATGTCGACGCGGCCAAGTCGGCGCAGCCGACCGAGGCACGCGCGGGCGACGCCGCCGTTGCCACGCCCAAGGCCGACGAGAAGAACGACGACAAGGCGCCGCCGACGCCGGAAGGCACGTCGCAGCAGCACGCCGAGACCGGCGCGCGCCAGCTGTTCGACGCCGCCGACCAGGAAGGCGAGACCGCTCCCGAGATCCCAGAAGGGACCGAGATGGTCAAGACCACGGTCCGCGACGCGCTGCGCGACGCGATGGCCGAGGAAATGCGTGCCGACGACCGCGTGTTCGTGATGGGCGAGGAAGTCGCCGAATATCAGGGCGCGTACAAGGTCACGCAGGGTCTGCTCGCCGAATTCGGCGACCGTCGCGTCATCGACACGCCGATCACCGAGTACGGCTTTGCCGGCATCGGCACCGGTGCGGCGATGGGCGGCCTGCGCCCGGTCATCGAATTCATGACGTTCAACTTCGCCATGCAGGCGATCGACCACATCATCAATTCGGCGGCCAAGACCAACTATATGTCGGGCGGCCAGATGCGCTGCCCGATCGTGTTCCGCGGGCCCAACGGTGCGGCGAGCCGCGTGGGGGCCCAGCACTCGCAGAACTACGGCCCGTGGTACGCCAGCGTTCCCGGCCTGATCGTGATCGCGCCCTATGACGCGGCCGATGCGAAGGGGCTGCTGAAGGCCGCGATCCGCTCGACCGACCCGGTCGTCTTTCTAGAAAACGAACTGATGTACGGCCGTTCGTTCGACGTGCCCAAGCTCGACGATTTCGTCCTGCCGATCGGCAAGGCGCGGATCATGAAGCCGGGCAAGGACGTGACGATCGTCAGCTATTCGATCGGCGTGGGCCTCGCGCTCGAAGCCGCCGAGAAGCTGGCCGGCGAGGGCATCGACGCCGAAGTGATCGACCTGCGCACGCTGCGCCCGCTCGACACCAAGACGGTGCTGAAGTCGCTGAAGAAGACCAACCGCCTGGTCGTGGTCGAGGAAGGTTGGCCGACCTGCTCGATCGCGTCGGAAATCGCCGCGGTGGTGATGGAGCAGGGCTTCGACGACCTCGACGCCCCGGTGCTGCGCGTCACCAACGAAGACGTGCCGCTGCCCTATGCCGCCAACCTCGAAAAGCTGGCGCTGATCACCAGCGACAAGGTGGTCGAGGCGGTGAAGAAGGTCACCTACAAGTAATCGGCAATTGCGCCGGGCGATGGGTCCGGCGGTCGTCCCGATGCGGAACGGGCTCCCTTCGCGAGGAAGGGAGCCCGTTTTCGTTGATCCGCTTGGCGAAGCGGCGCCGGTCAGGTGGTGTAGCGGTCGCAGGTCATGCGTTCGTCGGCGCGGGGCGCTGGATCGGTGACCCCTACCGCCAGTTCGCGATTGTCGCGAACGATGTAGGACGCGGTCTGCTGCAACTTCCGGCTGCCGAGGAAGTAGGGCGAGATCAGCGGCTGATAGTCGTAATTGATCTCGACGAAGATCACCGCCGCACCTTCCGGTGCGGTGACCGGCTGGGCCGGGTTGCCCATGCCATGGAACGACGTCCCCGCCGCGCCCCCGTCTCCCTCGCGGCCGTAGCTGGAGTCATAGCCCGCGCCGCGCTTCAGTCCGACGCACCGTTGCCAGTGAATCCATTGCGTGCCGTTCTTCGTCTCCAGGCTGGAGATGGTCACGCGGCCGTTGGTGGTCAGCCGGAAATTCTCGGTCTGCCGGCGCAGCCCTTCGATCACCTCGTTCACGTCGACTTCGCGAAGCTGCTGCGTCGCCATGGTGGTGTCGACACCGACGCGCGAAATATTGTCGGACAGGGTGAGCGTTGCCTGGCTAAGGCGCAGTTGCTGCAAGCCGAAGTTGGACAGTTCGACCGCGTACAGCCCGATCGGCAGTATCACCGGCAGCGACAGGGCGAATTCCATCAGCGCGACGCCGCGACGGTCGCGCCGCCACGCATCGAGCCAGTTTCGGTAGCGTATCATCCGCACCTCGTTTCCGGCGCATCGGCCGCTTGCGAGCCATAGGGCTGGTTCTTCAAACGCGTGCTGGCGCTGATTTCCTGCGTTGTAGGCAGGCCCATGAAGCCGGTCAGGGGGAACAACCGGGGGTAGGTGACGGTCATCGTATAGACGGTGATGTCGTTGGCGCCGCCCTGGCCGCTATTGCCCGGATCGGTGTCCCAGCGATTGTTGTTGTTGATGTCGCTGTAGCATTCGCCAGGGTCATATTGGTTGTTGTGGTTGGCGTCGTCGAACGGCTCGGCGCTGATGTTCGAATAGCTGCGATAGAATTTGCGGCTGCTGGACCAGGTCAGGTTGTTCGCGACGGCACGCATCTGGCGGATGACGGCTTCGTCCAGCGCGGCGGTGGCGGTCGTGGAGGAATTGCCTTCCAACGTTCCGCGACGGCCTGCTGCCTGCACTGCACCGGTCAGGATCGACTGGGCATAGGCGCGGTAGCACAGGTCGAACAGGCCCATCAGCAACAGCAGCATTACCGGCGCCACCAGCGCGAATTCGACGATCGTCACTCCGCGCTGGTCTCGCGCGAACCGCCTCACCGCGACACTCGCAGCTTGGCGATCTGCGCCGCGATGTTGCTGAATGCGGTATTGAGCTGCGCGGTATTCGCCGCCTGAAACGCCCGGCCGCCGGCGGCGCATTGTTCCAGCATCGGGCTGAGGGTCGTGCCGAACGCGATGACCCAGACGGTGATATTCTTGCGGCGCGCGACGTCGCACAACGCGCTCAGACGGTTGGCCACGATGTTGTTCTGTTGCGTATCCGTCGGCATGCCGTTGGTGCGACGCTGGTCGAGCGCGGACAGGCCGTACGCCTCGTAGATCTGCCGCCCGGTATCGGTCTGACCATCCGTCATGAAGATCAGGTGGCGGGAAATTTGGCTTCCGTTCGACGCAGCCGCATTCTCACTCGCGAATAGGCCAGTCGGCGATATGAGGCGAAGACCCCACAAAAATCCGATATCGTGGTACGTGCCGCCGCCAACCTGCAGTTGCTTCACATAGCTAACGAGGTTTCCGCGGTTTGTAACTTGCAGCTTCATGGCCGGACTGGGGCAATAGGCCAGCCGGTTACCGTTGACATTATAGTCGCCGATATTTTGGTAATTCGAACTGGTTCTAACCATTTGGGTTTGCCAGTTGTTTATGTCGTATCGTGCGTACACCAGGAAAGGCAGCCACGGTTTCCACTGTGTTGCCGGATCAGTTGTCGGGACCATGTCGACATCAAGGTCGTAGGCTGCAGCCGGAATCGTCGGGTAAGTGTCCTGCTTAACCGTCTGGCGTTCTTCAATGCACCCCGATGAGGAATTCCAGGAGATATCACGGAATGTGTGATTATTGCCAACTTGCACGCTGATCGTGCCACCACTGACTGTGGGACCACTGCCTTTCAATGGCCTGACGTCATACCTAACCGGCTGATATTTCCAGATGTAGTTTGTCGTTGTGGTGGTGGTCGTTTTCCCCTTGTTCGGGTTCGGTTTGCGGTAGTCGGTCCGCGTCTGGACTGTGTTGCTGAACCAGTCTTCCGTAATCGTACAGATGCCGTTCGACAGCGATGCGGAAAACTTGCTGCCGGTAATCGTCCATCGACTGAACTGGGACTGCCGGCCGTCTGCCGGTCCGGTCCAGTTTCCGTACTCAATCGGCGTCTCTTTATAAGTGTCTCCCGGTCGGACGCAGCTTTCGGCCGGTTGACGCGATATGCGTCGGCCGGTGTCACCGCTTTCCTTCGTCCATCCGGACCAGCCATCCCATACGTACGGATTGTTGTCAGTCGACGTCGAACTGGAATTCGAGGTGCCATCGGGAATTCGTGATTGGTAGGTCCATTCATCAACGACCCATTCGGGTTTCAGCAACATGCCGACATTGACGTTGGAAGAGTAGGGAACAGCACCGTAGCGGACTTGGGTGCCGGTCTTCTTGGCCGATTCCACCGTGTCGTAGAAATTGACGACGGCGTTGCGCAGGCCGGTGATCTTGTTCGTGCTGTCGCCCGGATTAGTGTCCGCCATCGACCCGGTCGTGTCGAGAACGAACATGATGTCGAGGTTCGGGATTTCCAGCTTCGCTTCGCAAGTGACCGAAATGTTGACCGGCGCAAAACCGGCCATTCGCATCAACGTCATCGGCACGGTGGTGCTGGCCGTGCCCGCAACCTGATTCTCGATCGTGCGCACGGGCACGAAGGACGGGGACTGGGACCCCATCATCCCGGCCCTGAAATTGTTGGCGAAGAACGCATGCGCCTGCTGTTGAGCGTTGGTGTCGAAATCGGTGCCGTTCATGAACTTGCGGCCGGCGAGCACACCCGCGTCGCACGCCTGCTGGAGGCGCACCTTCACATAATAGACGCGGGCCGTGTCGATCGCCGATCCGGCCAAGCCGACGAGCGGGATCAGCGAGATCGCCATCATCGCCAGCGTATTGCCGCGGCGATCGCGAGCAAGGCGGCCGAGAATGCCTCCCGCCCGTACCTTGTCCTGCTCGCCTGCCGATCCGCCCATGCCCCGCCCAGTCCATCTGCCATGGCGCGGAGTCGCACCCCGCGCATTTCACAGGCTTTCATGCCCGAGTGGGGTTGACGGATGTTTAATAGGCAGGCTGATCGCCGCGATGCACCATGATCCCGAACGCGACCTCGCCCTCGCCTATGCCCCCGATGACGGCCGCCGTGCCGCGCTGTCCGCGCTGCTGGCGCTGGATGCGGCGATGGGCGATGTCATCCGCTCGACGACGCAGCCAGCGCTGGGGCAGATCCGCCTGGCATGGTGGCGCGAGCAGTTGGCGAAGCTCGACTCCGCCCCGCCGCCGGCGATGCCGGTGTTGGAAGCGCTGGCTGCCGACGTGCTGCCACGCGGCGTGACCGGAGTCGATCTGTCGAGGATCGTCGACGGCTGGGATGTGTTGATCGAGGAAGAGGCGCTGGACGACGACGCTCTCGACCGGTTCGGGGCGGGGCGGGGCGGTGTCCTGTTCGCGGCTGCGACCAGGGTGCTGGGCGGTGACCGCGCGGCGGCCGAGCGACTCGGGCGGGGATGGGCGTTGTTCGACCTGGCGCGGCACCAGAGCGATGCGGCGACCGCTGCGAGGGCGGATCGGCTGGCGGGTGAGGCGCTGGCCGGATCGCTGCGCGGGGCGGCGCGTCCGTTGGGGATGCTGGCACTGTCCGCACGGCTGGAACTCGCAGGGGTGCCGCAGGGCGGCCCGAAGCGCGCCGCGCGGCTGATGTGGTTCGGGCTTGCCGGACGGTGATCGCTGGCGTGTAACGGGGTGAACTTCGGGGGAGCGGGCGATGTGGCGATTCTTGGCGGGGGTGGGGTCGGCGCTGGCGCTGGTCGCGGCGGGGCTGTTCCTGTTTCGCAGCGATGCGGCGGTGGAGAAACTGCCGCCGCCGCCAAAGGTGACGGCATCCACCGCCGGCATCGATACCCCGCTTGCCGATGATCCACCGGCAGCGACGCAGCGCACGCGCGAGCAGAAGCGTTTCGACCGGTATGACAAGGATCGCGACGGCCGCATCACCCGCGACGAATATCTGGCGTCGCGGCGCAAGGCCTATGCGAAGCTCGACACCAATGGCGACGGGCGGCTGAGCTTCGACGAATGGGCCGCCAAGACGACGACCAAGTTCGCAACCGCCGACAAGGGGCGCGACGGAACGCTGGATGCGGCCGAATTCGCGACGACGGCGGTGAAGCGCAAGCCTGCGCGGCGGGCCGACTGCCCGCCCGCGCCTCCACCTGCAGACGAAGGTTGACGTTCACGTCAACGTAAACTAGGTTTATGGGCATGGAAGCATCTCCTGCCCAGACCATCGAATCGACCGAGGCCGACCGTTTCTCGATCACCGACCTGTGCAACGAGTTCGGCGTGACGGCGCGGGCGCTGCGCTTCTATGAGGATGAGGGGCTGATCGCGCCGGAACGACGTGGTCTGGCGCGCATCTATTCGCAGCGCGACCGCGTGCGTCTCGCCTGGATCCTTCGCGGCAAGCGGGTCGGGTTCAGCCTCGCCGAAATTCGCGAGATGATCGACCTGTACGATATCGGCGACGGCCGCGTCGTGCAGCGACAGGTGACGGTCCAGAAATGCCGCGACCGGATCGCCCTGCTCGAAAACCAGCGGCGCGATATCGATGCTGCCATCGCCGAACTCAGCGACTTCGTGACCACGATCGAAGCGCTCCCCTTGCAGGCCGCCCCGTCAGAGGGCGCATCCCCGGAGAAGGATTGACCCCATGCCCAGCTACACCCCGCCGGTCCGCGACACGCGCTTCATCCTCGACCATGTCCTGAAGATCGGCGACCATGCCGCGCTGCCGGGCTTCGCCAATGCCACGCCCGATACCGTGGAGGCGGTGCTGGAAGAGGGGGGGCGCTTCGTTGCCGAAGTGCTGTTCCCGCTCAACGCATCGGGTGACCAGCAGGGCTGTACCCGTCATGCCGATGGCAGCGTGACGACGCCTGAGGGGTTCAAGGATGCCTATCGCCGTTTCATCGAATCGGGCTGGGGCACGCTGTCGGCACCGGAGCAGTTCGGCGGGCAGGCGATGCCGCATGTCGTGGCGACCGCGTTCGAGGAATATCTGATTTCGGCCAACATGGCCTTTGCCATGTATCCGGGGCTGACCCATGGCGCGATTGCCGCGCTGCTGGTGAAGGGCAGCCCCGAACAGCAGGCGATGTACGTGCCCAAGATGGTGTCGGGCGAATGGGGCGGCACCATGAACCTGACCGAGCCGCAATGCGGCACCGATCTGGGCCTTATCAAGACGCGCGCAGTGCCGAACGACGACGGGTCGTGGGCGATCACCGGCACCAAGATCTTCATCTCGTCGGGCGAGCATGACCTGACCGACAACATCATCCACCTCGTCCTAGCCAAGACGCCGGGCGCGCCGGAAAGCTCGAAGGGGATTTCGCTGTTCGTGGTGCCCAAGTTCCTGGTGAACGAGGACGGGTCGCTGGGTGATCGCAATCCGGTCAGCTGCGGTTCGATCGAACACAAGATGGGCATCCACGCCAATTCGACCTGCGTCATGAACTATGACGGGGCGAAGGGCTGGCTGGTCGGCGAGGAGATGAAGGGCCTTGCCGCCATGTTCATCATGATGAACGCCGCGCGGCTGGGTGTCGGGTTGCAGGGGCTGGGCGTGGCGGAAACCGCGTACCAGAACGCGGTGATCTATGCCGGCGACCGGCGGCAGGGGCGGGCGCTGACCGGCCCGAACGAGCCGGGCGAGAAGGCCGATACGCTGTTCGTCCATCCCGATGTCCGCCGGATGCTGATGGAGGGGAAGGCGCTCACCGAGGGGCTGCGCGCGCTGTGCCTGTGGGGCGCGTTGCAGGTCGACCTCGCGCATATGAGCGAGGACGCGGCGGCGCGTGAGCTGGCCGACGATCTGGTCGGGCTGCTGACCCCGGTCATCAAGGGCTATGGCACCGACAAGGGCTATGACGTCGCGACCAACGCGCAACAGGTCTATGGCGGCCATGGCTACATTGCCGAATGGGGCATGGAGCAGTATGTCCGCGATGCCCGGATCGCGATGATCTATGAAGGCACCAACGGCGTGCAGGCGATGGACCTGGTCGGGCGCAAGCTGGCGCAGAATGGCGGGCGCGCGATCCAGCATTTCTTCCGTATCGTCGCGGAAGAGATCGCGACCGCCAAGGGTGCCGACGCGACGCGCGACTTCGCCGAGCGTCTGGAGCGCGGACTCAAGGACCTGCAGGCGGCGACGATGTGGTTCATGGGCAATGGCATGCAGAACCCGAACCATGTCGGGGCGGGCGCGCATTCCTACATGCACATCATGGGCATCGTCGCGACGGGCCTGATGTGGCTGCGGATGCTGACGGCGGCGGAAGCGCTGGCCGCGGCGGGCGAGGGCGATCCGGCGTTCATCGAGGCCAAGCGGGTGACCGCGCGCTTCTATGCCGAGCGGATCATTCCGGACACCGGCGCGCTGCGGCGGAAGATCGAAGGCGGGGCCGATGCGGTGATGGCGCTCGACCCGGCGCTGTTCGCGCGGGGGTAAGGGGTTTCACAAACATGTACCCCCGCGCAGGCGGGGGTCCAAGGTCGCAACCGGCACGTTGGCGTGTCGGGCTCTGGACCCCCGCCTGCGCGGGGGTACGTCATGTTGCAGGCGTTGTAGCCTTACTTCTCGCGCTTCTTGCGATGTGTCTCAAGGTCGAGCACCGCCGAATCCGCGCCTTCCGGCAACAGACCAAGCCGCCGCGCGACTTCCTGATACGCCTCGACCTCACCACCGAGGTCACGACGGAAGCGATCCTTGTCGAGCTTTTCGTTAGTGGTCATGTCCCACAACCGGCAGCCATCGGGGCTGATTTCGTCGGCCAAAATGATCCGGCTGAAATCATTGTCCCAAATGCGACCGAATTCGAGCTTGAAGTCGACCAGGCGGATGCCGATCCCGGCGAACAGGCCCGACAGGAAATCGTTCACCCGGATCGCCATGTCGGCCATCTCGTGCAGTTCGTCCTGCGCCGCCCAGCCGAAGCACAGGATATGTTCGTCCGACACCATCGGATCGCCGAGTGCGTCGTCCTTGTAATAATATTCGATGATCGTGCGCGGAAGCTGCTGGCCCTCCTCGATACCCAGCCGCTTGCTGATCGAACCGGCCGCGACATTGCGTACCACGACCTCGATCGGCACGATCTCGACCTGCCGGATCAGCTGCTCGCGCATGTTCAGGCGCCGGATGAAGTGGGTCGGCACGCCGATATTGCCGAGCAGCGTGAAGACATGCTCGGAAATCCGGTTGTTCAGCACGCCCTTGCCGTTGATCGTGCCCTTTTTCTGGGCGTTGAAGGCGGTGGCGTCGTCCTTGAAATACTGGATCAGCGTACCCGGTTCCGGACCCTCATAAAGGATCTTTGCCTTGCCTTCGTAGATCTGGCGGCGGCGAGCCATGCGATTCCCTTCAACGAAACGGCATGGGCCAGAGCGATTATGTCCGGCCCCCTGCGGAAAGCCGCCGCATAGCCGAAGGGGGCCGCTCGCGCAATCAGCCCGCGAGGGGGACCCGCTTCGGCAGCAGCGGCCGGACGCGGCGCCACAGCAGCAATCCGAGCAACGCCAGCGCCAAGGGCGGCAGGGTAAGGCCGATCAGGGCAAGTGCGGTGCCGATGGTCCAGCGCGCCGAGGCGACCGACAGGTCGGCGGCGCGGGTGAAGGGCGATGCCGGATCGAAGCTGCGGATCGCCTCGCCCGATCGATAGTCGAACACCACCGGCGTTGCGGCAAGCGCGGGCCGCTGTTCGGCGATGGCGGCGCCAGCCTCCCGTTCCGATCCGACGGCGGCGGCGCGTTGTCGTTCCAGTTCGGCGCGGGCTTCGCGACTGGTAGTGCCGCTGCGGGCGTCGATCGCCGAGCGGTCGGCGGTTGCGGCATCGCGCGCCTGTGCCAGCTGGTCGATCTTCGCGCCGGCGTCTTCGCCGGTGATTTCTGAATCGAGCAGCATGCCCTCGGCACCTTCGACCCCGCGAATACCGTCGCGCCCGAAGCTGCGGGCAAGTTCCGGGGCAAGCGAGAAGCCGAGCATTGCGGAAATCTCGTTATCCTCGCTGCGGGTATAGCGCATCGCGGTGATCCGGCAGCGCGCGATGCCGAGCCGTTCGCAGGCGGCGGCATGCGCCTCCTGCACGGCGGCGATCCGTGCGGCGGGCAGGCGGAAGCCGTAGCGATAGCTGAAGGCGACACCGGGTGCGGCGGTGACGTCGACGCCGGGGGCGGCCTGTTCGGACGGGTCGCCGGGCGCTTGGCTGCAACCGGCAACGACCAGCAGGGCGAATAAGGAAGCGCGATATCGCATGATCCACCTTTGCCTTAATTGAGGCCAAAATGTGGCTCAATCATGGCAATGTGTCAAATTTCCAGTTGTCTGCCGGGAGATGCAGCGCGCCAGACAAGGTTGATCGCCGCCTCCCAGGCCGGCGTTCCGGGGGAGATCAGCTCGACATGGCCCGTATCGGCGACCTCGTGGACGGTGACCTCGTCACCCTTCTCCTGCGCCATAGTGGCAAAGGCCGGCGCCATCCGTGCCGGCACGATCCGGTCGTCGCGTCCGTTGAGAAGGTCGACCGGCACGCCGATCGGAAGCAGGCACGGCACCGACGTGTCGGCGAAGCGATCGGGCCGGTCGCCGACCAAGCGGGCGATGACATCGGTGCCGCAACCATTGTCGGGGCTCGATTCGACTGCGGCCAGATCGGGCAGGCCGCCCAGGCTGACGACATGGGCGATCGGCAGCGGGTCGC
The DNA here is from genome assembly GCF_001619955.1 of Sphingomonas hankookensis. GTDB lineage: Bacteria > Pseudomonadota > Alphaproteobacteria > Sphingomonadales > Sphingomonadaceae > Sphingomonas > Sphingomonas hankookensis_A. The sequence continues at coordinate 306,506 of NZ_LQQO01000001.1, forward strand.
CGTCCGCCAGCACGCTCCCGACCGGCAGGCGGTGGCGGGCAGCAAGCCACAAGGCAAGATGACCGCCCGCCGAATGTCCGACCGCGACGACCCGCGACAGGTCGAGGTGACAGGCATCGGCATGGTCGCGCAGCAGGTCGGCCGCTGCGGCGACGTCGCGGAAGGTGCCCGGATAGCCGCCTCCGTCGCGGTCGACTCCGCGATAGTCGATGTTCCACACCGCAAAGCCCCGGTCGCGCAGGTCGCCTGCGGCCCAGTCCATCAGCCGCCGGTCGGCGATCGCGCTCTGCCAGCATCCACCATGAACCATCAGGATCGTCGGCCAGCGGCCCTTTGTCGTGCCCTTCGGCAGCCACAGATCGACCACCTGCAAACTGTCGCCGCCGTAGCGGAAAACATGATCCGGTTCGGATCGGGGGCGCCCGGTCAGGTCGGGCCAGGTCATCGGAACCCAGGGACGGTCCGGCGTAACGGATTGTGACATGAAGAAAATCTGCAACAGCCGACAGAAAACAACAATGCTGTCGACAACATCGTATAATAAATTTGTGCGTATCCGGCTGGTTGGGTAAGAAGCGGTTGGGGAAAGACTTTGCTATCCGGGGAGATAGCCGCAGGGGGCGTTGCGTGGGTAGAATTCGTACGATCGAGCGGGACAAGCTGTTGGACGCTGCCGAGGCGGTAACGATGGAAAAGGGGCCGGCCGGCCTGACCATCGCCGCCGTTGCCGAACGCATGGGCATCACCAATGGCGGGGTACAGTACAGCTTTCGCAGCAAGGAATCGCTGATCGCGGCGATGTTCGAACGCTGGCAGGAAGAATATGCCGAACACATGATCGAACTGGGTGCGGTGCCGGACGATGAAGTGTCACGGATCCGGGCACATATTGCCTATGGTTCGAACTATGACGACCGGTCGCGGCGGGGCGCGCCGACGCTGCTCGTCTCGCTGCTCAATTCGCCACAGCACATGGTGCAGGTGCGGCGCTGGTATCGCAATCGATTGGATGCGATCGACGTGTCGACCGACGAGGGGCGCTGGCTGCGGCTCGCCTTTCTGGCGATGGAAGGGGCGTTCCTGATGCGCCTGTTCGGCCTGGTCGAGATGGACAGCGACGAGTGGCGCTCGATCGTCGCCGATGTCTGGGCATTGTGCGACGGAAAACTGCCGCAGGCGCAGGACGCTCCGGGCCGACAGGCCGCCTGATCCCGGTTCGTTCCATTTCGCCCCTCGCAGGGGTCGCATTCCCCTGCTATCGCATCCGCGATGGCAAGTGATCTGACCGACCCCGCGACGCCGATCGGCGTGTTCGACGCACCGTTTGACAGCGCCCTGTCCGAACGATATCTCGTCTATGCGCTGTCGACGATCACCGCCCGGTCGCTGCCCGACGTCCGCGACGGGTTGAAGCCGGTGCACCGCCGCCTGCTATGGGCGATGCGGCTGCTGAAGCTGGACCCCGCATCGGGGTACAAGAAATGCGCGCGCGTCGTCGGCGACGTGATCGGCAAATACCACCCGCATGGCGACCAGTCGGTCTATGACGCGATGGTCCGCCTCGCGCAGGATTTCGCGCTGCGCTACCCGCTGGTCGACGGGCAGGGCAATTTCGGCAATATCGACGGCGATAATGCCGCTGCGTACCGGTATACCGAGGCACGGCTGACGCAGGTCGCGATCGACCTGATGGCGGGCCTGGACGAAGACGCGACCGATTTCCGCCCCACCTATAATGGCGAGGAGCAGGAGCCGGAGCTGTTCCCCGGCATGTTCCCCAACCTGCTGGCCAATGGTGCCAGCGGGATCGCGGTCGGCATGGCGACCAGCGTGCCGCCGCACAATGCCGCCGAATTGTTCGACGCGGCGATCGTGCTGGTCGATCAGCCCGAGGCGGACGACGCGGCGGTGCTGGCGCATGTCCGGGGGCCGGATTTCCCGACCGGCGGCATCGTGGTCGATTCGCCCGCAGCGATCCGCGAATCCTATGCCACCGGACGCGGTGGCTTCCGGGTGCGCGCCCGGCACGAGATCGAGCGGGAAAAGGGCGGCGGCTGGCAGATCGTCATCACCGAAATTCCCTACGGCGTGCAGAAGGGCAAGCTGATCGAACAGATCGCGGCGCTGATCAACGACAAGAAGCTGCCGATCCTGACCGATGTCCGCGACGAATCGGATGCCGAGATCCGCATCGTGCTCGAACCGCGCAGCCGGACCGTCGACCCACAGGTGCTGATGGACGGGCTGTTCCGCCTGACCGACCTCGAAACGCGGGTGCCGCTCAACCTCAACGTTCTGGACAAGGACCGCACCCCGCGCGTGATGCCGCTGCGCGAGGCGTTGAAGGCGTGGGTCGATCACCAGTTCGTCGTGCTGCGCCGGCGCAGCGAACACCGGCTGGCGAAGATCGCCGACCGGATCGAGCTGCTCGACGGCTATCTTGCCGCCTATCTCAACCTCGACCGGGTGATCGCGATCATCCGGACCGAGGACGAACCGAAACCGGTGCTGATCGCCGAGTTCAGCCTGACCGACCGGCAGGCGGAGGCGATCCTCAACATGCGGCTGCGCTCCCTGCGCAAGCTGGAGGAAATGGAAATCCGCGGCGAGCGGGCGAAGCTGGAAAAGGAGCAGGCCGAACTGACCCTGCTGCTGTCGAGCGATGCGCGGCAGCGCACCCGGATGAAGCGCGACCTGACCAGGATGCGCGACCGCTACGGCCATGAAACGCCGCTGGGCAAGCGCCGGACGACGGTCGAGGAAGCCGCCCCCGCGCGCGAAATCCCGGCCGAGGCGATGATCGAGCGCGAGCCGCTGACCGTCATCCTGTCGCAGCGCGGCTGGGTACGGGCGCTGCGCGGCCATGTCGACCTGGCCTCGGCCGATACCGCGCGGTTCAAGGAAGGCGACGGGCCGGCCTTCGCCTTCCATGCGCATACCACCGACAAGCTGTTGCTGGCGACCGATGGCGGACGTTTCTACACGCTGGGCGCGGACAAGCTGCCGGGCGGGCGCGGCTTTGGCGAACCGGTGCGCGCGATGATCGACCTCGATGGCGATGCACGGATCGTCGGACTGTCGCGGGCGGCGGCGTCCGACCGGCTGTTGCTGGCGGCGACCGACGGGCGCGGCTTCGCGGTCCGGGTGGCCGATGTGCTGGCCGAGACGCGCAAGGGCAAGCAGGTCATGTCGCCGCGTCCGGGCGCGAAGCTGAAGGTCGTCCGCCCGATCGCGGCGGAGGACGATTATGTCGCGTCGATCGGCGACAACCGCAAGCTGGTGCTGTTCCCGCTGACCGAACTGGCGGAAATGGCGCGTGGGCAGGGGGTGCAGCTGCAACGCTTCCGCGATGGCGGACTGTCCGATGCACGCACGCTACGCTTTGCCGACGGGCTGCACTGGACGATGGGCGGCGAGACCGGGCGGATGCGGACCGAAAGCGACCTGTCGCCATGGCGCGCCGCGCGCGGTGCCGCCGGACGGATGCCGCCCAACGGATTTCCCCGCGACAATCGTTTTTGATCGAACCGTATTCGGTTTCAGAAGCTTTTAACCTCCGTCGGCCATAGCGGTAGCAATGGCGTTCGGCAGGCAGATATTTTCGGCGTTCAGGTCGCAGGCGTTCCCGATCCCGGAGCAGGGCGTGCGGATTCCGTTCGCCGACCTGTCCGCCTGCCAATTGGACGCGACGCCCGCGCTCGATCCGCGCGAAGCCATTCTCGACCTGTTGCCGGTGCCGACGGCGATCGCGTCGGTCGTATCGGGCGCGGTCGTGTTCGATACGGTGAATATCGCCTTTCGCGCGGCCGGCTTTGCGGCGCGTGAAGGGCGGGCCGCGCTGCTGAACGAAATCGGCGACCAGATTCTCGTGTTCCTGCTGTCGGGCGATACCCGGCGGCGGATGGCGCTGCGGCTCGGTGATGCGGTCGATAGCCGCCATTATGACGTGACGCTCGCCCGGCGGGAGGAATCGGCCGGTACGCCGCGCTGTATCATGTCGCTGGTCGACCAGACCCCGGAACAGCGCACCGAAACCAGCCTGCGTCGCGAAATGAACACCGATTCGCTGACCGGCCTACCGAACCGCACAGGCTTCGGCGATCTGGTCGAGGAACGCGTCGCGACGGGCGACCGGGCGCGCTATGCGGTGCTGGCGATCAACCTCGACCGGTTCAGCCGGGTCAATGCCTGTATGGGATCGCTGTCGGGCGACGAATTGCTGATCTCCGTGGCGCGCCGGTTCAAGGGCGTACTGCGCAGTTCCGACGTGCTGGCGCGGACCGGCGGGGACGAGTTCGCCGTGCTGTTGGGCCTGCGCGACGGGGCCGACGACGCGCTGCACGCCGCGACCCGGCTGCAACAGGCGTTGATCCAGCCGTTCCAGCTGTCCGACTTCACCATTCGGGTCGAATGTTCGATCGGCATCGCGTTGGCCGAGGATAGCGATGCCGAGGCGGAGGACGTGATCCGCCACGCACAGTTCGCGGTCAAGCGATCGAAACGGACCGGCCAGACCGAGGTCTATCGCCCGCACCTGTTCGACATCGTGCGCAGCCAGTTTTCGATCGAGACCCAGCTGCGGCATGCGCTGGAGGCGCGCCAGCTCCACCTCGCATTCCAGCCGATCTGCGACCTGTCCAACGGCCGGATCAGCAGTTTCGAAGCGCTCGCCCGCTGGCGGACGGCCGAAGGCGAAAACATCTCGCCGGTCGATTTCATCCCGGTCGCCGAGGAATCGGGCCTGATCGTCCCGCTCGGCCGCTGGGCGATGGACGAGGCGGCGCGCACGCTGTCCGACTGGGACCGGATGGCGGGCGGCGATTGTGGCGCACGGATGGCGGTCAACCTGTCGGCGGTGCAATTGCAGCGCGACAATGTCGAGGCGATGTTCGCCGAGGTGCTGGCACAGCACCAGCTGTCCGGCCACCGCTTCACCATCGAACTGACCGAAAGCGCGTTCGTCGTCGATCCCGACCGGACGCTGCGGACCATGCTGGCGCTGAAGGAAATGGGCGCGCAGATCGCGATGGACGATTTCGGCACCGGCTATTCCAACCTCGCCTATCTGCAGAAGCTGCCGATCGACAAGCTGAAGATCGACCGCAGCTTCATTACCGGCATGCTCGCCGATCGCGACAAGGTGGCGATCGTGCGCGCGATCCTCAGCCTTGCGCAGGCGTTGGGGCTGCGGACGACGGCCGAGGGGATCGAGACGCAGGAGCTGGAACACACGCTGGTCGCGCTCGGCTGCGCCTTCGGGCAGGGCTATTTCTATTCGCGGCCGATCGATGCGGACGCGGCTTACGCGTTGCTGCTCGCCCGCAACGCCTGATCCACCACGGCATCGGCGATGGCCGCGGTCCGCTCGGCGTCGGGGAAACCCTCGGCGATCCAGCGATCCTCGACCTGCCGCAGCGCCCGCGCAACGTCGGGGCCGCGCGCTAGGCCGCGTTCGACCAGCGCCCCGCCAGTCAGCGGCAGGCTCGGCCGCGTCCAGCCGGCGACCTTCTCCGCCGCCGCCGGATCGCCGGTCAGCAGCAGGCGGTCGACGGCGCTCTCCACCCCCAGGCGATAGCCCAGCGCCAACGGATGGTCAGCCGCGTCGCCCAGCGCAACGGCGACGCGCTTGCGCTGGGCATTGGACAGTTTAAGCCGGGCGGTGACCCCTTCCGCATTGCCGGTATCGAGCAACGCGGCGAGGCGACGGATCGGGTCGGGCGCGAGGCCCGCCGCCGCTTCTGCCGCGACCAGTGCGGCCAGACGGTCGACCGCGGCTCCGTCGAGTTCGGGCAGCACCGGTTGCCAGATCGCGTTATCGACCATCAGCCACAGCACGCCGACCGCATCGCGCGCGACCAGGAGCTTGAGCAGTTCGTCGGCGATCCGCTCCCGCGACAGCGCCATCAGGTCGTTGGCCCGCGCGACGCAGGCCGCCAATCCCTCGGCATCGGGCGTATCGCCGAACCGCGCGAGGAAGCGGAAGAAGCGCAGGATGCGCAGATGATCCTCGGCGATACGGCGCAATGGATCGCCGATGAAGCGGACGCGCCCGGCGCGCAGGTCGGCGATCCCGCCGAAATAATCGTGCAGCCGATGATCGCCCATGTCCGCGTAGAGCGCGTTCATCGTGAAATCGCGGCGGGCGGCATCGGCCTGCCAGTCGTCGGTGAAGGCGACCTCGGCATGCCGGCCGTCGGTGCTCACGTCGCGGCGCAGCGTCGTCACCTCGACGACCGTGCCGTCGGCGACCGCGGTGATCGTGCCATGCACGATTCCCGTGGGCACCGCCTTGATTCCGGCGGCCTGCAGCCGGCGGACGACTTCCTGCGGCGGATGGATCGTCGCGACGTCGATGTCGGCGACCGCAAGGCCCAGCAGCGTGTCGCGCACCGCGCCACCGACATAGCGCGCCGCGCCCTCCTCGGCACCGAGCGCCATGGCCAGCCGGTCGAGGCCGGGCCGCTGCGTCCAGTCGGCGGGGGGCAGGGTGGTGGGTTCGTTCACGGCCATGTCAGTCTTTGCGCCAGGTTGACGATCATCGCCGCCGTCGCACCCCAGATGCGCCGTTCGCCGAAGATCAGTTCGTAATAATGCCGCTCGCGCCCGTCATGCCACCGGCTGCCCCGCCCGTGATTGGCGGCGTCGAGCAGAAAGGCGAGCGGGACTTCGAAGATCGCGTCCACCTCGCGCGGGTTGGCGACGAGCGGCAGGTCGGCCGGCACGGTCGCCAACACCGGCGTCACCTCGAACCCGGTCACCGTATGATAGCGATCGAGCGTCGCGACCACCTCCGCCGTGCCGATCGGCAGCGCGATCTCCTCGGCCGCCTCGCGCAGCGCCGCGTCGACCGGTCCCGCGTCAGCCGGATCGATACTGCCGCCGGGAAAGGCGACCTGACCGGCATGGGTGCGCAAATCGCCGGTCCGCTGCGTCAGCAGCACGCCGGGTTCCGGGGAATCGGTCACCGCGACCAGCACCGCCGCCGCGCGCCATCCGCCCTCGGGCATCGGCGCCTCGCCGTTCAGGTCCCCCACCAGCAGCGGTCCGGCGGGCGCCGCGAGCCGCGCCCGCAGCCGCTCCGCCAGCGTCATGCCGGTTCGAACGGAAAGAACGCGCCCTCGCTCCACAGCCCGCGCCGCCCGTCCGGCCCCTCGACCAGCTGCTCGACCAGCTCGTAGAATACGGTCCGCGCGATCAGCGCATCCATCCCGCCGCGAACCCGCAGATAGGGCCGGGGCGCGTCCGCCGTCCCCTCGATCCGGATCGGATGCTCGGCATCGGCGACCGCGACCTCGTCGGTGTTCAGGCGAAACGCGATGCGGCCCTGATCGCCTTCGCCCGACAGCTTCGCCTCGACCGCGACGAACGGTGCGTCGTCGACCGTGATCGACAGTTTTTCGACCGGCGTCACCAGGACATGGGAGCCGTCGGGTTCGCGCCGCAGGATCGTCGCGAACAGCCGCACCATCTCCGCCCGGGCGATCGGGCTGCCCTGATGGAACCAGCTGCCATCGGCGGCGATCCGCATCTCGCTGTCGCCGCAATGCGTCGGGTTCCAGCGATCGACCGGCGGCAGCTTCGCCTCGGCGGCAAGGCGCGCCACCTCAGCAAGCGACAGCGAAGCGAAATCGGCGGGGGGCTGCATGGGCATGGGAAATCCGTTAGCTCGCTCGGGGCGCCCGCGACAAGGGGTCAGGCGACGAGCGACAGGCGCGGCGCGAGCATGCCGTTTCGCAGCGGCACGTCGCCCCGCGCCAGCACCCGCGCCGGATCATACGGCCCGGGCATACGCCATCCGCCGGTCCGCTCCACCGTAAACCCGAAGCGCGCATAATAAGGTGCATCGCCGACCAGCATCAGCGGCGCATCGTCGCCCGCCGCCGCGATTGCCCGCTGCATCAGGTCATGACCGATCCCGGTGCCCTGCCGATCGGGCGCCACCGCCACCGGGCCGACCATGGTCAGCGGCAATACGTCGCCGTCATCCCCCTCCAGCTGCACCGGCCAGCACTGGATCGCACCGACCAGCCGCCCGTCCTCCACCTTCGCAAAGCTCAGATGGCCGATCGGCGACAGCCCTTCGCGCACCCGATAGGCGGTGCGTCCATGCCGGTCGGGTCCGAAGGCGGCATCGAGCAACGCTTCGACATCGGCGGCGGGGACGGAGGCAAGGGGCAGCAGGTCGGGCAAATTCGGTCCAGTCGATCGGGTATGAAAACGCGCCTGTACCGCCCCGTCGGCGTCGCACAAGCGAAGATTGGCGAACGGCTTACGCGCCCGCCGGCTTCTGCTATCGCGCGGATATTCCCTTTCGATGACAGGTGCCGTTTGCACGATTCGCTTCAACTGGAAGTCCACGACATCGAAGTGAATGTCCTGACGGGCATTTACTCCGAGGAAACCCATCTGCCGCAACCGTTGCGCATTTCGATGACGGTCGATCTCGACTGTCCGGAGCGCTTCACGCCCGACACGCCGCTGTCCGCCTCGAAAAGCTATATGGACCTGAAGGAAGCGGCAACCAGCTCGCTGCCGCCCGGCGTCCATTTCACCCTGATCGAAGGGGTCGCGGACCATATCGTCGATACGCTGTTCATGTCCGACCCGCGCGTGCAGCGGGTAAAGATCCGTATCGTCAAGCTGGCCATTGCCGAAGCGGGCGAATCGATCGGCGTCACCATGGTCCGGCACCGGCGGTGAGCCGCCCGCTGGCGCTGATTACCGGCAGCTTCCGGCGGCTGGGCGGGCATATCGCCGGGCGGCTGGCGCAGGCGGGTTATGACGTGGCGCTCCACGCGTCGCATGCCGGCGAGCCGGAGGCGGAGGTCACCGCGACCATTGCGGCCGCCGGTGCGACGCATCATTGCTTCGCCGCCGATCTGGCCGATGGGGACGCGACGCAGGGGCTGATCCCGGCGGTCGCGGCGCGGTTCGGGCGGCGGGTCGACCTGCTGGTCAACAATGCGTCATGCTTTCGTGCCGACGATGCGAGCCATCCGACGCCGGAATCGCTGACGTCGCATTTCGCGGTCAATGCCGCTGCGCCGTTCGTGCTGGCGACCAAGCTGGCGGAACAGGGTGGATGCGTGGTGGTCAACATCCTCGACCAGCGCATCGCCCATCCGCACCGCGATCAGCTGGCCTATACCGTGTCGAAACAGGCGCTGGGTGAAGCGACGCGAACGCTGGCGCTGGCGCTGGCGCCGGCGGTGCGGGTCAACGGCGTCGCCCCCGGGCTGACCCTGGCGACCGACGACTATAGCCCGGAACAGGTCGATCGGCTGGCGGCGCTGATGCCGCTCGGCCGGCTACCCGATATCGATCAGGTCGCCGATGCGGTGCTGTTCCTCGCCCGTGCGGAGGCGTCGACCGGACAGACGCTGTTCGTCGATGGCGGCGCCGGGCTGGTCTGGTTCGAACGCGACTTCGTGCACCTCGCCCGCTGAGGCGAGGTCAGCCGGTGCGTCCGTCGTCGCACCGGCCCAGCGATTCGCGCACGAACGCATAATCCTCGCGCGCGATCGCGGCATTGTCCGCATCCTGCGACTGCAGGCTGGTGTCGGGCAGCGCATCGGGCAAGCCGCAGCTCAGCCGATACCAGGCCAGCGTATCGGGCTTCGGCGCGCCGCCGGCCTCGTCGATGATGTCGCCCAGCGACAGCGCCCAGCGCTTCTGCTCGCCCGGACGGCGCAGGATCAGCAGCGACACCGGTGCTCCGGTGGTCGTTTGCAGGAAGATCTGCGTCTCGCCTTCGCCCGGCAGCGTGCCCGGTACGTGGAACGCATTGCCGATCCCGGTGATCGCGGGCGGTGCATCCGGCGCGATCACCTCGCGCACGACGTCGCGCACCCGCTGGTCGAGCGCCGGTGCCCAGGTAAATTGTGCGTCTGGCGTCACCAACTGTACCTGATCGGGACGCCCGGCCACTGCGCGGGCAAAGGCGATGATGCGCTGCCGCTTCAGGTTGGGCGCACGGCCGCGCGGGTCGAACGGGACGTCGACCAGATAGCCGACACGGGCGGGCAGGGGGCCGTTGGCGCGAATCAGCGCACCGACATCGGCGGTGACGTAGAAACGGACATGGCCGGGCGCCAGGCCGGGCGCTTCCGCCGGCGCGATCCGCGCGACCGAGCGAATCGTGGCATCCAGCACGATATCGCTTTCCAATGCCAGCCGCGCGACCCGGGCATAGGGAATGGCCGCCGATTCGCCGATAACGTTAACAGGAACGGGTGGGCCCTGGCGTGCCGACACCGGCGAACATGCGACCAGAAATGCTGAAAATGCTGCGGTGCAGAGCGGGATGCGTTTCATGCAACTGCTCTTAACCCGCGGAAAACCGTGGTTACAGACTTATTTCGGTAATGGCGCGATTGTACGAATGTTTCGTCCGACAAAGCGTTTGCGTCGTTTGTAAGGCCGCGATAGACAATCGCGGTCCGGAATGCCGCGTAGCCCCGGACACGACGGTCGTTGCGTGCCGGTTTCCGCCGGACGGACCGACCCAATGTACCGGGCTAGAGGAGTTTGGTTGCTGAATGGCTTACGCTGACCAAAAAGCAGGTAGTGGCCGGATCGTCGCGCTGATCATCGTGGGTATCCTCCACGTCGTGATCGGGTACGCGTTCATCTCCGGCCTTGCCTACAAATATGTGAAGAAGGTGACTGAGGATACCGAGACGTTCGACGTCGAGGAGCCGCCACCCCCGCCCGAGGAGATTCCTCCTCCCCCGCCGCCGCCTGAACAGCCGCAGCCGCAGTCGCCGCCGCCGGTCGTGACGCCGCCGCCGATCGTCCGTACGCAGGCACCGCCGCCGGTGGTGATCCAGTCGGTGACGACGCCGCCGCCGACCTACGCGCCGATCCCGACGGCCGGTCCGCCTGCGCCGCCGGCTCCGGTTGCGCCGCCGGCGCCGCCCGCGCCCGTGGTCAGCAAGGCCGCAGGTGCGAAGGGCGATCCCGCGCAGTGGATCACCAACGACGACTATCCGCCCAGCGCGCTCAACAGCGGCGACGAAGGTGTGACGGCGATCGCTTGGGACATCAACACGCAGGGTCGTGTCGAAAACTGCCGCGTGACGTCGTCGTCCGGTTCGGCCGCGCTCGATCGCGCCGCCTGCTCGGCGATCACCCGTCGCGGCCGGTACAGCCCGGCGCTCGACCAGTCGGGCAACCCGATCCGTTCGAGTTCGTCGCGTCGCGTCCGCTGGCAGCTGCCGGCCGATCGGTAAGACCGGGTGTCCCGCGACCTTCGGGTCACGGGACGGTCCGGGGCAATATTCTTCAAGAACATATCAGCTCTAAGGAAACTATCCGATGCTCACCCCCATCCTTGCTGCCGGCGCACCTGCCGGAGCTCCGAACTTCGGCTTCTGGGAAGCGCTTCAGCAGGGCGGCGCGATCGCGTTCGGCACGCTGGGTATCCTGGTCATCATGTCGGTCGGCTCGTTCTACATTCTCTTCACCAAGCTGTTCGAACAGCAGAAGATCATGAACCAGGCGAAGCGCGTCCGCGCCACCTTCTGGCAGTCGAACTCGCTGCGTGAAGGCGCCGCGAAGCTCGACAAGAACTCGGCCTATCGCCAGATCGTCGACGACGGCCTCGCCGCGCAGGAACAGCATGGCAAGCTGACCGATCCGGTCGAAGCGCATGACTGGCTGCACGGCTCGCTCGCTCGCTCGGAAGCCTCGATCAACTCGAAGCTCAACGGCGGCCTCGCCTTCCTCGCGACCGTCGGCGCGACCTCGCCGTTCGTCGGTCTGTTCGGTACCGTGGTCGGCATCTACCGCGCGCTCGTGAAGATCGGTGCCGCCGGTCAGGCCGCCATCGGCGACGTCGCCGGTCCGGTCGGTGAAGCGCTCATCATGACCGCCATCGGTCTGGTCGTCGCGGTTCCCGCCGTGCTCGCCTACAACTGGCTGCAGCGCCGTAACAAGTCGATCGCGGAAGACCTGTCGGCCTTCTCGAACGACGTGCTCGGCTACCTCGCCTCGAACGGTGCGGTCCGTCCGACCGTCGCCGCCCGTGGCCCGGCTCCGACCGCCAAGCCGGCAGTCGGCAGCACCACCGCCGGCCAGGCCGGTGGCGTGCCGACCGCTCCGCGCGTCTGATCGCACGGTGCTGATGCCGCCGGGGCCGTGACCGGTCCCGGCGGTTCGATTGAGTAGAAGTGGATAGGATAGCCTCATGGCGATGAGTGTTGGCGGCGGCGGCGATGAAGCCCCCCTCTCGGACATCAATACCACGCCGCTCGTGGACGTCATGCTCGTGCTGCTGATCATCTTCCTGATCGCGGTTCCGGTCGTGGTCCAGCAGGTGAGCGGCCTCAAGGTCCCGAAGGTCGTGTTCGAACCGACGACGACCAAGCCGGAGAACGTCTCGTTGTCGGTGCAGGGCCTCGATGGCCAGTGCGCGGTGTACTGGGGCCTGACCCGGGTCACGGCGGACGAACTGCGCACTCGTGCGGTCAAGAAGCTGGAAGACGAACTGGCCCGTCAGGGTGGCGTCGGCAACCCGAACCTCGAACTGCCCGAAGTGCACATCCGGGGCGACGTGAATACGCCGTATCGCTGCATCGGCGGCACCATCTACACGATGCAGTCGGCCGGGTTCACCAAGGTCGGGTTCATTTCCGAACCGGACCCGAACACCACGCCGCGTACGCGTCAATAGGAGTAGCCTGACATGGCAATGAGTGGTGGCGGTCGCAGCGACGACGAACCGATGATGGACATGAACACGACGCCGTTGATCGACGTGCTGCTCGTGCTCCTGATCATGTTCATCATCACCATCCCGATCCAGAGCCACGCGGTGAAGGTCGACCTTCCGCAGCCGGACAACCGGCCGCAGAACAATATCGACCCGCAGAAGAACAAGATCACGATCAACGCGCAGGGCCAGACCTTCTGGAACGGTTCGCCGGTCGATGAGGTCACGCTGACCCAGTATCTTGATCAGACCGTGGCGATGAGCCCGCAGCCCGAACTGCACTTCCAGCCCGACGCAACCGCGCGGTACGAAGTGGTCGACGGCGTGCTGGCGATCATCAAGCGCGCCAACGTGACGAAGCTCGGCTTCGTCGGCAACGAGCAGTATCGCGGCGATTTCTGATCGCTGATGGCTCGGCCGGTCGAACGGCGGATCAGGGGCGGCCTTCGGGCCGCCCTTTTTTTGTGCCTGCGGCACGCGGCATCGCTTGCGCAACCGTCTTCAAAGTGAAACATTGATGTCATCACGATGTAACAAACAGGAGATGGTATCATGCGAATCGGAACTGCCGCACTGCTTGGCTCGGCGCTGGCGGTGATGGGGATCGCCACCAGCGCGAACGCCCAGCAAGTTGAATACGCGCACGCCGCCATCACCGCCGGCAACCTCACCACCGCCGAACGCACGCTCGAGCGCGAAACCCGCGCCGGTAGCCGGGAACCGGAAGTCCTCCTCAATCTGGCAGCGGTCTATGCGATGACGCAGCGCCCCACCGAGGCGCGCGAACTCTATCTGCGCGTCCTGAATGCCAAGGACGCGTCGCTGGTGATGCCCTCGTCGCAGGTAGCGAGCGCCCACGACGTCGCCCGCCGCGGCCTGCGGCTGCTCGATCAGCCGGGCACGATGCAGATTACTTCGCGCTGATGTCGAACCGATCCGGCATGCCGATCGTGGCAGCCGGATCGGTCGAACCTGCACGGCCAACCCAGACCGGCTTCGTCGGATTGCTCGATCATCTGCCCAGACGACAAGCTACTTTCCTGCGAACCTATGCGATCTCGCAAGTAGCAAATCTTCGAATGCGGCCTGACCCTATCGTTTGAGTCCCGAGCCTCTGCGCGCGCAGTGGTCGTCGCAGATAGAAAGATTGCGAAAGGGAAACCCGCAACTGCGGGGACCGCACGAGCGATCTTTGCGACCCTCGCTACGGGAATACAGTCCCAAGTCGGACTGCACGCTGATCGTCAGGCTAAGAGCAGCCTCAATACCGTCGGCGCGACTGCTGTCGCATTGTGAACCTTCGGTATCACGTCGGGCTGCGAGACGATTGACGCCGGGTCGCCGTCTGCGAGCAGCAACGCCGGACCGTCATCCTAAGGTCGGCTCTGCTGAGTAAGCACCTGGCGTTATTTGATCGATCGTCCGGCAGCGCCGAAGATGAGCGCAACGCTTCCAGTTGCCGGAAGGTCGACAAGCGACCTGCCGGCACCTTTCGCATGTTCGGCGGGAGTTACCGGACGGTCAACGTGGCAGTCTTCAATTGAGTCGAGCTGTTGCCGGTGCTGATGGTGAAGGTACCGGGTTCGACAACATGTTTCATGTCGACGTTCCAGAAGGCGAGGTCGTTCGGCTTCAGGTCGAAGGTGACCGTCCGGCGTTCGCCCGGTTGCAGGGTTACGCGCTGGAAGTGCTTCAGTTCGAGCACGGGGCGCGTTACCGTCGCTTCGTCGTCGCGGACATAGAGCTGGACGACCTCGTCCCCCGCGCGGCGGCCCGTATTAGCGACGTCGACCGACACCCGGACCGTTTCGTCGCGGCCGATCGTCGTCTTGGCGAGCTTCGGCGCGCCGACGGTGAAGCTGGTGTAGGACAGGCCGTATCCGAACGGATAGAGCGGCGCGGTGGTGTCGAACAGATAGCCGCGCCGCGAGGTCGGCTTGTGGTTGTAGAAGATCGGCAGCTGCCCCTCGCTGCGCGGCACCGTCACCGGCAGCTTGCCGCCCGGATTGGCACGGCCGAGCACGACATCGGCGACGGCGTGGCCGGTTTCCTGCCCGAGATACCAGCCCTCGAGGATCGCGGGCGCGGTCGCGTCGAGATAGGTCGCGGCGAGCGGGCCGCCGTTCAACAGCACGACCAGCACCGGCTTGCCGGTCGCGAACAGGCGGCGGGCGAGTTCATTCTGTTCGCCGATCAGGTCGAGTTTCTGCCGGTCACCGAGATGCTGGTCGGCCCAGGCTTCGCGGCTCAATTGTTCGTTCTGGCCGAGCACCAGCAGGATCGTGTCGGCCGACGCCGCCTTGCGCACCGCCTCCTCGATCAGCGGCGCATTCTCGGACGCCGGGACCAGTTCGACCTTGTCGGCGGCCCATTGGCGGCTGCGGGTCAGGCGCACGCCCTCGGCATAGTCGACCGAGAAGCGGCCCTGCGCGGCCTGCTGCATGCCTTCCAGCACGCTCACGACATGCTTGGGCACGTCCGAATAGCCGCCGATCGGGGTGTCGCGGGCGTGGGTGCCGACGACCAGCATCCGGCCGACCTTGGCCGGATCGAGCGGCAGCAGGTTGTTCTGGTTCTTGAGCAGCACCATCGACCGCACGGCTGCTTCGCGGGCCAGCGCGATCGCGTCGGGCGTCGCCGTCTTTGCCTCCGCGGTGCGGGCGTCGGCATAGGGGTTTTCGAACAACCCCATCTGAAACTTCATGGTCAGGATGCGGCGGACCGCGTTGTCGACCTGCGACACCGGCACCTGGCCCGACTTGACCATTGCAGCCAGCGTCGACCAACCCTCGGCATCGGGCAGCTCCATGTCGACCCCGGCGTCGAGCGCGCGGCGGCCGGCGGCGGCCATGTCGGTGCCGTACAGCTTGTGCCGGGTGTTCAGTTCCTTGATCGCGAAATAGTCGCTGACCACCGACCCCTTATAGCCCCATTCGCGGCGCAGCACGTCGTCGAGCAGCCATTTGTTGGCGTGGCTGGGGATGCCGTCGATTTCGTTATAGGATGCCATCACCGCCTGCACCGGCAATTCGGTCACTGCACGCTGGAACGGCGGGAAGAAATTTTCGCGCAGCGTCCGTTCGGAGATGTTGGCCGGGCCGACATTGGTGCCGTTTTCGGGCTGGCCATGACCGGTCATGTGCTTGAGCGTCACCATGACCTTGTCGGCTTTCAACGGCAGCGTCGTGCCCTGGAACCCGCGAATCGCGGCGAGGCCCATTTCGCCGACCAGATGCGGGTCTTCGCCATAGGTTTCCTCGATCCGGCCCCAGCGCGGATCGCGCGCGACGTCGACCACGGGGGCGAGGGCGAGATTGGCGCCTCGTGCGCGCATTTCACGCGCCGCCACGCCGAACACGCGTTCGACCAGCGCCGGGTCCCATGACGAAGCGAGCGCGATCGACTGCGGGAAGCTGGTAGCGCCACGCGCGACATAGCCGTGCAGCGCTTCCTCATGCATGATCATCGGGATGCCGAGCCGGGTGTTCTCGACCGCCCAGCGCTGCGCCGCGTTGATGTAGTCGGCGGTTTCCTGCGCGGTGCGGTTCACCGCGTCCTCCGCGACACCGGCGGCGTTGTTGCTGGCGGTGACGCCGCGCTTGTCCGACGGACGGGTGATCTGGCCGAGGCCGTTGGGGAAGGCACGCGACGCCTTGGCAGCAGAAAAATTACCCTTTGCGTCCTGAATATCGCCCTTCTTTTCCCAGATGCCGATCATCTGGGCGACCTTTTCCTCCAGCGTCATGCGGCGCAGCAGATCCTCGACGCGGGCCGCGACCGGCTGCGACGCGTCCTTGTAGAGCATCTTTTCGGCAGCGGCGGTGCGTGTCGGGCGGTTCTGCGCGATGACGGTGCCGGTGGCGGCGGTCGCGAGCAGGCAGGCGAGCGCAAGGCGGACGGGCTTCGACGCTAGGGTCACGATCTCTCTCCCATGACATTCGGCGTCCGGCGCAGCCGTCACCGTATTTGGTAGCGCTATCAGCTATCGGGCCGCCGGCGATGCGTCAACCGATCGTCGCGATTTGCAATCGGCCCGGCTGCGCCATAATCAGTGATCCGAAGGAGCCAACCATTTTCATGGATAAACCCAGTCGCCGCAGCGGGGGCAGCGTCACGATCCAGGATGTCGCGCGCACCGCCGGCGTATCGGCGATGACGGTGTCGCGAGTCGTGAACGGCGGCGCCAATGTCCGCCAGTCGACCCGCGAGGCGGTGCTGGCGGCGATCGAGCAGCTCAACTATTCGCCGAACAGCGCGGCGCGCAGCCTGGCGGCGGGGGAGGCGGCGCAGATCGGTTTGCTCTATGCCAACCCGTCGATGGCCTATCTGTCGCATTTCCTGATCGGCGCGCTGGAAGGTGCGCGCAAGGTCGGCTGCCATCTGGTGCTGGAGCCGTGCGATGGCGACGGTCCGGAAGCACAGGCGGAAGGCGCGCGGCGGTTCGCGTCGACGCCGGTGCAGGGCGTGATCCTGCCGCCGCCGCTGTCGGATGCCCCGCTGGTGCAGGACGAACTGGACGCGGCGGGCACGCCTTCGGTCGCGGTCGCGGTCGGCATGGCGCAACCAGGCCGCTCGTCGGTTCGCATCGATGATTTCGCGGCGGCCAAGGCGATGACCGGGCATCTTCTGGGTCTGGGCCATCGCCGGATCGGTTTCGTGCGCGGCAATCCGAACAACGGCGCGAGTGCGGAGCGGTGGCGGGGGTTCGTCGCGGCGATCGAGGGCGCCGGTCTGCAGGTCGCGGACATGCCGGTCGAACAGGGGCTGTTCACCTATCGGTCGGGCATCGATGCGGCCGAAGGACTGATCGACCGGGAGGATCGACCGACCGCGATCTTCGCCAGCAACGACGACATGGCGGCGGCGGCGATCAGCGTCGCGCATCGCCGCGGGCTGCACGTGCCGCAGGATGTCAGCATCGTCGGGTTCGACGACACCTCGCTCGCCACCACCACTTGGCCCGAGATCACCACCATCCGCCAGCCGATCGCGGCGATGGCGGAGGCGGCGGTCGAGATGCTGCTGACCCAGGTGCGCGAACGGCGGGCGGGCAACGATGTCGGCGAGGACGAGGACCGGGTGTTGGAGCATGAACTGGTCGTGCGGCAGTCGTGCGGGCCGGTGCCGGAATGATGGCGTAGGCTGGGCCGGTCAACCCGGTCCTGTTGCCACCCCAGACTTGAGACTTTTGTGAAAGTCGCGCGCTATACTAGGAGATCTGCCGTACCCCCGCCTGCGCGGGGGTGCAGCAAGGGGCGAAGGGTTGGGACTTTCGCAGAGGTCTCGACTTGATCCGGGGTCCCGCTTTCTACGGGGGGCGGAGAAGAAGCGGGACCCCGGGTCAAGCCCGGGGTGACAGTGGGAGGTGGGCCTTTTCGACGCCACCGGCACTGGAATGGCGGAGGGGCGATCGGCCTCGCCAAACGTCTTCAGGTAAAATCGGTTTGACGTTCGATTGCGGCGCTTGCAATTATCATAAGAATTCGTCACCGTTACCGCTAACACGTCGCCATGCGCGGCAGTGAGCTTGGGAGTGGACGGGGATGACAGAGGCGAGCGGGGAGCGCGTGAACATCGCGCTTGTCATCGCCATCGTCGCGGTGGCGACGATTGGCGGTTTGCTGTTCGGATATGACAGCGGTGCGGTGAACGGGACGCAGGAGGGGCTGAAGAGCGCCTTCGGGTTGAGCGAGGCGGGGCTGGGCTTCACGGTCGGCTCGCTGCTGATCGGTTGTTTCGTCGGTGCGTTTCTGGCGGGCAAGCTGGCCGACGCGATGGGCCGCCGCAAGGTGATGATGCTCGCCGCGATCCTGTTCCTCGTCGGCGCGCTGGTCCAGGGGTTCAGCCATGTCCAGCTGCTGTTCGTCGTCGCGCGCTTCATGGGCGGCATGGCGGTCGGCGCGGCATCGGTGCTGTCGCCCGCCTATATTTCCGAAGTTGCCCCCGCCAATATTCGCGGGCGGATGACGACGATCCAGCAGATCATGATCATCACCGGCCTGACCGCCGCGTTCGTCGTGAACTATTATCTGGCCGCCGCCGCGGGCGCCTCGACCGAAATCTGGTGGGGCGGCTATGAGGCGTGGCGCTGGATGTACTGGATGCAGGCGATCCCGGCGGCAGTGTTCCTGGTCGCGTTGCTCTTCATCCCGGAAAGCCCGCGCTATCTGGTGCAGAAGGGGCGTCTCGACGAAGCGCGCATCGTGCTGACCCGGCTGTTCGGGCCGGCAGCCGCGGCGGTGAAGATCCGCGATATCGAGGCGTCGTTCAGCAAGGATCACCGTCCGCAGCTTCGCGACATCATGGACCCGGTGAAGGGCGGCATCCGCCCGATCGTCTGGGCCGGCTTCGTGCTGGCGGTGTTCCAGCAGCTCGTCGGCATCAACGTCATCTTCTATTATGGCGCGACCCTGTGGCAGCTGGCCGGCTTTACCGAAGACCAGTCGTTGCAGATCAACATCCTGTCGGGTGTCGTGTCGATCGCGGCCTGTTTCGTGACGATCGCGCTGGTCGACCGGATCGGGCGCAAGCCGTTGCTGCTGATCGGTTCGGCGGGCATGGCGGTGACGCTGTGGGCGCTGGTCTATTGCTTCCACAACGGCACGCTCGACGCGGCGGGTAAACTTCAGCTGTCGGCGGAACTCGGCACGCTCGCGCTATGGGCGGCGAACCTCTACGTCGTGTTCTTCAACGTCAGCTGGGGCCCGATCATGTGGGTCATGCTGGGCGAGATGTTCCCGAACCAGATGCGCGGATCGGCGCTGGCGATCTGCGGCTTTGCCCAGTGGTTCGCCAACTATCTGATCGCGCAGAGTTTTCCGGTGATGGCCGCCGGCCTGGGTCTGACGATCACCTACAGCTTCTACGGCATCTGCGCCGTCATCAGCTTCTTCCTCGTCCAGAAGTTCATTCATGAGACGAAGGGCAAGGAGCTGGAGGACATGCAGGGCTGAGAATCTGCGTTACGCGTAACCTTCGCTACCTTCGGCCCCGCGCGTTGCGGGGCCTCTCGACCGAGTGGACATGATGACCCGTACCCCCGCCCGTCCGTTCCGATCGCGCGAATGGTTCGCCGCGCCCGGCCGTCTCGACATGGCCGCGCTGTATCTTGAACGGTTCATGAACTACGGTATCACGCCCAGGGAACTGACCAGCGGGCGGCCGATCATCGGCATCGCCCAGTCGGGATCGGACCTGACGCCGTGCAACCGCATCCACCTGGAAACGGTCAAGCGGGTGAAGGCGGGGATCGAGGCGGCGGGGGGGATTCCGATGGAATTTCCGACCCATCCGATCTTCGAGAATTGCCGCCGGCCGACCGCGGCGATCGACCGCAATCTCGCCTATCTCGGGCTCGTCGAGATTTTGAACGGCTATCCGATCGATGCGGTCGTGCTGACCACCGGGTGCGACAAGACCACGCCGTCGGCGATCATGGCGGCGTCGACGGTCGACATTCCGGCGATCGTGCTGTCGGGCGGGCCGATGCTCGACGGGTGGCATGACGGCGATCTGGTCGGGTCGGGCACGGTGATCTGGCGCTCACGGCGCAAGCTCGCGGCGGGCGAGATCACTGAGGAAGAGTTTCTGGAGGCGGCGACCGCGTCGGCGCCGTCGGCCGGCCATTGCAACACCATGGGTACGGCATCGACGATGAACGCCATCGCCGAAGGGCTGGGCATGTCGCTGCCCGGCTGCGCGGCGATCCCGGCGCCCTATCGCGAGCGGGGGCAGATCGCGTACGAGACGGGCAAGCGTATCGTCGAGATGGCCTATGACGATTTGCGTCCGTCGAAGATTTTGACGCGGCAGTCGTTCCTGAACGCGATCGCGCTCATCACCGCGATCGGCGGATCGTCGAACGCGCATCCGCATCTGCACGCGATGGCGCGCCATGCCGATATCGAGCTCAAGCCGTCCGACTGGATGGAGTTTGGCTATGACCTGCCGCTGCTGGTCGATGTGCAGCCGGCGGGGCGGTTCCTGGGTGAGCGCTTCCACCGCGCCGGTGGCGTGCCGGCGGTACTGTCCGAACTGATCGCGGCGGGGAAGGTCGACGGCAATGTCGCGACGGTTACCGGCAGGACGCTGGGTGAGAATGTCGCCAACCGCTTTGCTACCGATCGCGAGGTCATCCGGGCGTACGACCAGCCGCTCAAAGAACAGGCGGGCTTCCTGGTGCTGTCGGGCAATCTGTTCGACGTGGCGATCATGAAGACCAGCGTGATCGGTCCCGATTTCCGGGCGCGCTACCTGTCGCGGCCGGGCCATGAGGGCTGTTTCGAAGGGCGGGCGATCGTGTTCGACGGGTCGGACGATTATCACCACCGGATCGACGATCCGGCGCTCGATATCGACGAGAACTGCATTCTCGTCATTCGCGGCGCGGGGGTGATCGGCTGGCCGGGATCGGCCGAGGTCACCAACATGCAGCCGCCCGCCGCCTTGCTGCAACGGGGTATCCAGAGCCTGCCGACGATCGGCGACGGGCGGCAGTCGGGGACGTCGGACAGCCCGTCGATCCTGAACGCCTCGCCCGAAAGTGCGGTCGGCGGTGGCCTCGCTTGGCTGTGTACCGGCGACACGATCCGCATCGACCTGAACCATGGCCGCTGCGACATGTTGGTCGACGATGCCGAGATCGCACGGCGCAAGGGCGAGGGCATCCCGCCGGTGCCGGCCAGTCAGACGCCTTGGGAAGAAATCTACCGCGAGAAGGTCGGGCAACTGGGCGAAGGTGGTGTGCTCGACCTTGCGCTGAAATATCGTCGGACGTCGGAAACGACGCCGCGCCACAATCACTGAGGAAACGGACATGAAAAGCGAACATGCCGCGCGGATGCTGCCGGCCGATCATGACCAGGCGCTGCTGGTCGGGCGGATGCAGCTGGCCGACGGCCCGACGCCGGTGGTGGTGAAGGGCGGCAAGGTTATCGACGTATCGGCGCATGCCGCGACCGTCGCCGACCTGTTGGAGTGCAGCGATATCGCGTCGCTTGACGGTCCGGTGGTGTGTGACACCGCCGCGCTGGCGGATCCGGCGGGCGAGCATCCGCCGATCCTGTCGCCGATCGACCTGCAATGCGTGAAGGCGGCGGGCGTCACGTTCGCGGTTTCGGCGCTGGAGCGGGTGATCGAGGAGCGCGCGCGTGGCGATGCCGATGCGGCGCAGGGTATTCGCGGCGATCTGGAAGCGCGCATCGGCGGGGGCATTCGCTCGGTGAAGCCGGGGTCGAGCGAGGCCGCCGAGCTGAAGGCCGCGCTGATCGACGCGGGCATGTGGTCGCAATATCTGGAGGTCGCGATCGGCCCCGATGCGGAGGTGTTCACCAAGGCACCGGTGCTTTCGACCATCGGCTGGGGTGGTGAAGTCGGCATCCGGTCGGACTCGTCGTGGAACAACCCCGAACCGGAAATCGTCGTCGTCGCCACCAGCGACGGCAAGATCGTCGGCGCGACACTCGGTAACGACGTCAACCTGCGCGACTTCGAAGGACGCTCGGCGCTGCTGCTCGGCAAGGCGAAGGATAACAACGCCTCGACCGGCATCGGACCGTTCATCCGCCTGTTCGACGGCACCTTCACCATGGACACCGTCCGCGACGCGGTGGTCGACCTGCGCATCGATGGACCGGAGGGTTATGTCCTGACCGGCACCAGCACGATGCGCGAGATCAGCCGCGATCCGGAGGATCTGGTGCGGCAGGCGCTGTCGGAGCACCAGTATCCCGACGGCTTCGTCCTGTTCCTCGGCACGCTGTTCGCGCCGGTACAGGATCGTGACGAACCGGGCCGGGGCTTCACCCATAAGCCGGGCGACGTGGTGCGGATCAGCACCACGTCGCTGGGCGAGCTGGTCAACACCGTCACCACGTCGAAGGTGGCCGAGCCGTGGCGGTTCGGCATCCGCGACCTGATGCGCAACCTTGCGCGCCGCGGCCTGATCGCCGCCTGACACCTCTTTGCTGGAAAACCTCCATGTCGCCTGACGATTTCGCCTACCCGATCGCGCCCGAAGCCCGTGCTTCCTATCCGTCACTCGCCGGCAAGCGCGTGCTCATCACCGGCGGCGGGTCGGGGATCGGTGCGGGCGTGGTCGAAGGGTTCGTGCGACAGGGCGCGCACGTCACCTTCTTCGACATTGCCGAAGAGGATTCGCGCAAGCTGATCGAGGAACTGGCAGACGTCGGTCCGACCCCCATGTTCCAGCGGGTCGACCTGACCGATATCGCTTCGCTCAAGGCCGCGATAGCCGATGCGATCGCGCAGGGCGGTGAGTTCGACGTGCTCGTCAACAACGCCGCCAGCGACGACCGCCATTCGATCGAGCAGGTCGACGAAGCCTATTGGGACAACCGGATGGGCGTGAATTTGCGCCACCTGTTCTTCGCCGCGCAGGCGGTGATCCCGGGCATGAAGGCCAGGGGCAAAGGCGTGATCGTCAACATGGGGTCGATCAGCTGGCATTTGGCGCTCGAGGAGCTGACCCTGTACCAGACCGCCAAGGCGGCGATCGAAGGGCTTACCCGCAGCTTCGCACGCGAACTGGGCGGCGACGGCATCCGTTCGGTCTGTGTCATCCCGGGCAATGTTCGCACCCCGCGGCAGTTGAAATGGTACACGCCGGAGGGCGAGGCGGAGATCGTGAAGGCGCAGTGCCTGAACGGTCGGCTGGTCGCCGGCGACATCGCGGCGATGATCCTGTTCCTTGCCTCCGACGATGCGCGGCTGGTAACCGGGCACAGCTTTTTCGTGGATGCAGGGTGGCGCTAGGATGACCAAGGTACAGAAATCCGAACCGGTCAGCGTCTGGGACCTGGCGGCACCGTTGCTGGAGGGACCGATCTGGGTCGATCGGGACCAGGCACTTTGGTTCGGCTGTATCAAGACGCCGCGCGTCCATCGCTACGATCCGGCGAGCGGTGAGCGGCGCAGCTGGGCAGCACCCGGCCAGTGCGGTTTCGTGCTTCCATCGGCGGACGGCAAGTTCATCGCGGGCCTCCAGACCGGGCTGCATCGCTTCGATCCGGTCACGGGCGGGTTCGAACTGCTGGTCGATCCCGAACCCAATCTGCCGGGCAACCGGCTGAACGATGCGACGGTGGATTCGTCGGGGCGGCTGTGGTTCGGGACGATGGATGATGGCGAAAGTGCCGCGACCGGGACCATCTATCGCCTAGGCGCAGACGGGCGGGCGGTCGCGTCGGCGCCGCCGGTCGCGATCACCAACGGCCCGGCGGTCAGCCCGGACGGGCGGACGCTGTATCATGTCGATACGCTGGGCGGGCATGTCTATGCCTGCACCATTGCCGACGACGGGTCGCTGACCGATCGGCGGCTGTTCGTGTCGATCCCGAACGACGAAGGTTATCCCGATGGCCCGGCGGTAGACGCCGAAGGTTGCGTCTGGATCGGCCTGTACACCGGCTGGGGCATCCGCCGCTATTCACCGAAGGGCGAGTTGCTGGAGACGTTGCGGATGCCGGTCGATGCAATCACGAAGGTTGCGTTCGGCGGGCCGGACCGGCGGACGGTGTTCGCAACCACCGCGAACAAGCATCACGACGCCGAACAGGCGGCGGCGCAGCCGCTGGCGGGGAATTTGTTCCAGTTCGAAGTCGATGTGCCGGGCGTGGCGGGGACGGAGATTTCGGTCGGGGTTTGAAGGGGCGGCTCTCAGGGGTACTCGATCGTCATCCCGGATGTGATCCGGTCCAGCATTTTTGAAGAAGCTGGCACGTGATCTACCCGGCGCGATACGTCGCCCCAGCGCAGGCTGGGGCCTCAAGCGGCTCCTGCCGTGTGCGATCACCGAGAGATCCCAGCCTGCGCTGGGATGACGTTTGTCGCGATGAGGAGGGTTCAGGCTTCGGGAGAAGGAGGGCCCCGGATCAAGTCCGGTATGACGTTGTTGCTGGCGCTACTGCCCTCAGCTCGACTTGCGCACTACCAGTTCGGGCGGGAGTAGCGCCGGCGCGGTTTCGCGGCGGTTGATGCGGCGGATCAGCATGTCGACCAGCAATTCGCCGGCGCGCGCATAATCCTGTCGGATCGTCGTCAGCGGCGGTTGGGCGAGCGAGGCGGCGGGGATGTCGTCGAAGCCGATGATGGCGACATCGCCCGGCACGCTGAGCCCCGCTTCGGCCAGCGCCCGCATCGCGCCCAGCGCAATCATGTCCGATGCGGCAAAGATGCCGTCGAACGCGATCCCGCGGGCGAGCAAGCGGCTGGCGGCGTCATAGCCCGATGCCTCGCTCGACAGCGCATCGACCTGCAATCCCGGATCGACCGGCAGGCCCGACGCCTGCAACGCGGCGGTGAGCCCCCGATAGCGGTCGCGGGACTCCGGATAGTGGCTCGATGCATCGCCGAGAAAGGCGATGCTGCGCCGACCCCGGTCGATCAGATGCTGGCCGGCATCGCGCCCGCCGCCGAGATTGTCACAGCCGATGACGGTGCCGGGATGCGCCGGATCGGCCGATCCCCAGCGCACGAAATGCGTCCCCTGCGCGACCAGCTGATCAAGGCGGCGCGAATAATCGTCGAAATCGCCATAGCCGAGCAGGATGAGCCCGTCGGCCTTGCGGCTGTCCTCATAATCGACATGCCAGTCGGCGGAGAGCTGCTGGAACGAGGTCAGCAGGTCGTAGCCGCGCGCGCCGCAGGTGTGGAGGATCGACCCCAGCATCGACAGGAAGAACGGGTTGATCCGCGATCCGTCGGGTGCGGGGTCTTCGAAGAACAGCAGCGCCAGGGTCGAGGTGCTGCCTCGGCGGAGCGCGGAGGCGTTCTTGTCGACCTTGTAGTTCAGCTGGGCGGCGATCGCCTCGATCCGGAGGCGGGTGGCGGCGCTCACCGTCCGGTCGCCGCGCAGGGCACGGCTGACCGTCGGTTGCGACACGCCGGCCAGTGCCGCGATGTCGAACGAGGTCGGCTTGTCGCCCGCCGCCATGCGATGTCCTCTCCCGGCCCCCCATGGGCGTTGCCGCCGGTGTAGCGGCGACGCATAACGTGGGGCAAGGGGCGACTGAATACGTATGCTGTCCGCTTCTCAACATGCCCCAATGGTTTCAATAGGGCGGTACGGACGAACCGGGCGAAAGAGCCGGGGAATCAACCATCGTTGGGGAGGATTGGATCATGCGGTATTCATCTCAAGCGTCGACGTGCGCCAAATTGGCGCGGGGGTCGAGCATCACGGCATTGATGGTCGCAGGGCTGCTGGCCGGGGCAGGCACCGCTGTTGCGCAGACCGCGCCGGCGCAGGCCGACGCGACCGATCCGACCGCGACTCCGGCGTCGGAAGAAGATACCGACATCGTCGTCACCGGCTTCCGCGCCAGCCTGGAAAACGCCGTCGCCGAAAAGAAGAACCGCGATCAGGTCGTCGAATCGATCAGCGCGGAAGATATCGGCAAGCTGCCCGATGCGTCGATCGCGGAATCGATCGCCCGCCTGCCGGGCCTTACCTCGCAGCGTGTCTCGGGCCGGTCGAACTCGATCTCGATCCGTGGTTTCGCGCCCGATTTCTCGACCACGCTGCTGAACGGCCGCGAACAGACGTCGACCGGCGACAACCGCGCCGTCGAATATGACCAGTATCCGGCCGAAATCATGAGCCAGGTGCTGGTGTACAAGACCGGCCAGGCGAACCTGGTCGGGCAGGGCCTGTCCGGTACAGTCGACCTGCGCACCGTCCGGCCGCTGGAATATGGGCGTCAGGCGATCTCGATCGGCGCGCGCGGCACCTATGCCGATCTGGGCAAGCTGAACGCCGGATCGCGCGACAAGGGCTATCGCGTCAACGGCACCTATATCGACCAGTTCGCCGACGAGACGATCGGCGTCGCGCTGTCGGCCAATTATCTGGACGAACCGTACCAGATCCAGGAGTTCAACGCCTGGGGCTATGCCGGTTTCAACGGGCAGGGCGTGATCGGCGGGTCGAAGTCGTACGTCACCTCGACGCGGCTCAAGCGCCTGGGTCTGTCGGGGACGTTGCAGTACCGGCCGGTGCCGAACCTGACCGTGACGGTCGACGGCTTCTATTCGGACTTCAACGACGACCAGATCAAGCGCGGCATCGAACTGCCGCTGGGCTATGGTCAGGATTTCAACAACGCCGCCAATCCCAATGGCGTGAAGCTGACCAACACGACAGCGAACAGCGACGGCTTCATCACCTCTGGCACGTTCGGCAATGTCGAGGGCGTGGTCCGCAACGACGCGTTCGAGCGCAAGGCGAAGCTCTATTCGTTCGGCTACAACATGGCGTGGCGCGGCGATGACGGCTGGAACGCGACGCTCGACGCCAGCTATTCGAAGACCGATCGGCAGGAGATCATCCTCGAAAGCTATGCCGGCACCGGCTACGGCCAGAATGTCGGGGCGAAGGACACGATTTCCTTCACCAGCGGCAAGACCGGCACGCGCTTCTCGCCGACGCTGAACTATTCGGACCCGAACCTGATCCTGCTGACCGATCCGCTCGGCTGGGGTGGCGCCAATCTGCAGGCGGGCTATTTCAACGATCGCATCGTCAAGGACCGGATCGCGCAGTATCGCTTCGAAGTCGAGAAGGAACTGGACAATTTCTTCGGCGCGGTGAAGGTCGGGCTGAACTACACCGATCGTGACAAGTCGCTGACCCCGGACGAAGCGCTGCTCGCGCTGAGCGGTGGCCTGCGCCAGCTGCGCATTCCCGACCAGTATGTGAAGGAGCCGACCAGTCTCAGCTATCTCGGGCTGGGGCCGATGCTGAGCTACGACCCGCGCGACCTGCTGGCAGGCGGTGTCTATTCGCTGATCGCGAACACCAGCCTCGACGTCCCGGCGAAGGCGTTCCGGATCGAAGAAGACCTGATGACGATGTATGTCCAGGCGGACATCAACCAGGACATCGGCGCATCGATCCTGACCGGCAATATCGGCGTTCAGGCGGTCAATACCGAACAGAAGTCGTCGGGTCTGGTTGCCGCCGCCGGGACGCTGGTCCCGACCATTCGCGGTGCGGATTATTGGGACCTGCTGCCCAGCATCAACCTGTCGCTGCGCATGCCCGGCGACTGGGTGATCCGTGCGGGTGCCGCGCGGCAGGTGCAGCGGCCGCGACTCGACGACATGCGCGTGTCGCAGGGCTATGGGTATAACCCGCAGGAACGCATCATCACCGGCGGCGGCGGCAATCCGTTCCTTCGCCCGATCCGGTCGAATTCGTTCGATCTTACGCTGGAGAAGTATTTCGGCCGGGCGGGCTACATCGCGGCGCAGGGGTTCTACAAGGACCTGAAGTCGTTCGTGTACAACCAGACCATCCCGTTCGACTATGCGGGCTTCCCGACGCCCACCGGTACGCCGCCGGGCACCCCGACGCTGGGCCGGGCCGACGTGCCGATCAACGGCGAGGGTGGCAGCATCTACGGCGTCGAACTGGCCGCTACGCTGCCGCTCAACACCTTCGTGTCGTTCCTCGACGGGTTCGGCGTGACCGGTGGCGGATCGTGGACCAAGACGCAGATCAAGCCCACCCCGACCGCCCCGGCCGAGGATATTCCCGGCTATTCGAAGTGGGTCATCAACGGCACGGCGTATTTCGAGAAGTGGGGCTTCAGCGCCCGCGGATCGGCGCGCTATCGCTCGACCTTCGTGGGTGAACTGTCGGGCTTTGGCGGTAATCGCCAGCGCCGCCGTGCACTGGACGAGACGATCATCGATGCGCAGATTGGTTACGAGTTCCAGAAGGGCACCGCGCTCGAAGGGCTGTCGCTGTTCGTGCAGGGGCAGAACCTGACCGACGAACGCTTCGCGACCGTCGATCCAGCGTACGACCTCGCCGTGATCGACTATCAGAGCTATGGCCGGCGCTTCCTGGCCGGGGCATCGTTCCGGTTCTGATGCTCTACCCCGCCTGCCCATGATCGGGCA
Source organism: Sphingomonas hankookensis (assembly GCF_001619955.1). Taxonomy (GTDB): domain Bacteria; phylum Pseudomonadota; class Alphaproteobacteria; order Sphingomonadales; family Sphingomonadaceae; genus Sphingomonas; species Sphingomonas hankookensis_A. The sequence goes on from NZ_LQQO01000001.1 coordinate 335,142, forward strand.
GGCGGGACCGACGTGACGGAGGCGATGATGGCGATCGATCAGGAACCCGTCCGGACTGTCGCGATCATCGGCGGCGGTTCGGCCGGATGGATGGCGGCGGCGGCGCTGGCCCGCTTTCTGCCCGCCGGCACCGTCATCACGCTGGTCGAATCCGATGCCATCGGCACGGTCGGGGTGGGCGAGGCGACCATTCCGCAGCTGCGGCTGTTCAACCAGCATCTCGGCATCGACGAGGATGATTTCGTCGCGCGGACCGGCGGCAGCTTCAAGCTGGGCATCGAATTTGCCGGCTGGAACGGCGCGGACAGCCGCTACCTCCACGCCTTCGGCACGATCGGCCGCGCGGTCGGGTTGGTGCCGTTCCACCATTACTGGCTGGCGGCGGGCGGGGGCGACCGGCCGCAGTCGCTGTGGTCGCACAGCGCCTGCGCGGTCGCGGCGGCAGCGAACCGGTTCGACCGCGATCCCGGCAATCCGCAGGCGCCGTCCGGCATCGCCTGGGCCTATCATTTCGATGCGGCGCGCTATGCCGCCTATCTGCGTGAGCGGGCCGAGCGCGCGGGCGTCGTCCGGGTCGAAGGGCGCGTAGTCGATGTTTCGCAGGACGGTGAAACCGGCCTGATCGCCGGCGTTACGCTGTACGATGGGCGGCGGGTCGAGGCGGATTTCTTTATCGACTGTTCGGGGTTCGCCGCGCTGCTGATCGGGCGGATGGCGGGCGATCGCTGGGACGACTGGTCGGCGCTGTTGCCGTGCGACCGGGCGCTGGCGGTGCCGTGCGCATCGGTCGAGCCGATCACGCCCTATACCCGGGCGACGGCGCGCACGGTGGGTTGGCAATGGCGTATCCCGTTGCAGGAGCGGACGGGCAACGGCCTCGTCTATTCGAGCGCGCATCTGTCCGACGACGAGGCCGCGACGACATTGCTCGACAATCTTGATAGGGCGGCGCTGGGCGATCCCCGGCCGTTGCGCTTCACCACCGGGCGGCGTCAGGCGCCGTGGATCGGCAATTGCGTTGCGCTCGGGCTGGCCGCCGGGTTCATGGAGCCGCTGGAGTCGACGTCGATCCATCTGGTCCAGTCGGGGATTGCGCGGCTGTTGTCGCTTTGGCCGAGCGCCAAGCCCCGCACCGCCGATATCGCCGAGTTCAATCGGCAATCGGCGCGCGAATGGCTGAGCATCCGCGACTTCCTGATCGCGCATTATGCGCTGAACGGGCGGGACGAGCCGTTCTGGCAGGAACGTCGCGCGACGCCGCTGCCCGATAGCCTGATCGAACGCATCGCGCTGTTCGAACAATCGGGGCGGATCGTCCGCGACGAGCATGAATTGTTCGCCGAGGTCGCGTGGTTGCAGCTGCTGGTCGGGCAGGGGGTGGTCGCCAAGGGCTATCACCCGCTCGCCGATGCCCTACCCGCCGCCCGGCGTGACCAGTTTCTCGACATTTCGGCGCAACATGTAGCCGCCACGGTCGCGCGGATGCCGACCCATGACCAGTTTCTCCGCGCCCATTGCCCGGCGCCCGACGCAAAGGTTGCCGCGTGATCCGATCCCTGCTCCTCGCCCTGACCCTCGGTGCCAGCGCGCTGCCCGTCGCTGCCGTCGCGCAGGATTTCCGTGCGCGGGCGCCGGAGGACGAGGTCATCTACTTCGTCCTGCCCGACCGGTTCGAGAATGGCGACAAGGCGAACGACCGCGGCGGGATGACCGGCGACCGGCTGGTCCATGGGTTCGATCCGACCGCCAAGGGTTTCTATCATGGCGGCGACCTGAAAGGGCTGACCGCGCGGCTGCCCTATATCCAGTCGCTGGGTGCCACCGCGATCTGGGTCGGGCCGATCTTCAAGAACAAGGCGGTGCAGGGCGGGCCGGGCAGCGAGTCCGCCGGCTATCACGGCTATTGGGTGACCGACTTCACCCAGGTCGACCCGCATCTGGGGACCAATGCCGATTTCAAGGCGCTGGTCGATGCGGCACATGCGCGTGGGATGAAGGTCTATATGGACATCATCGCCAACCATACCGCCGACGTGATCCAGTATCGCGAATGCGTGGGGAAGGCCGAGTGCGTCTATCGCAGCCGCGCGGATTATCCCTATTCGGCTAGGGCCAAGAACCGGGGCTTTGCCGGCGATGGCGTGCAGACGGCGGAGAATTTCGCGAAGCTGACCGATCCGTCCTTCGCCTATACCCCGTTCGTGCCGCCGGCCGAGCGGTCGGTGAAGGTGCCGGCATGGCTCAACGACCCGATCTATTACCATAATCGCGGCAACACGACGTTCAGCAACGAAAGCTCGCAAATGGGCGATTTCGTCGGGCTGGACGACCTGATGACCGAGAATCCGCGCGTGGTGGCCGGGATGATCGATATCTTCGGCGGCTGGATCGACCGGTTCGGGATCGACGGTTACCGCATCGATACCGCGCGACATGTGAACCCGGAATTTTGGGCGGCGTTCGTGCCGGCGATGCAGGCGCGGGCGAAGGCGCGCGGTATCCCCAATTTCCACGTCTTCGGCGAAGTCGCGCTGTCGTCGCTCGACGCGGGTGGCCTCGCCGCCTGGACCAAGACCGGCAAGTTCCCGGCCGTGCTCGACTTCTCGTTTCGCGAGGCGGTGTTGCAGAGTGTTGCGGGTACGAAGGGCACTGATGTGTTCGAGACTGTGTTCGACGGCGACGTGCTCTATGCCGGCGGCGAGGCGATGGCGCGGCAGTTGCCGACCTTTACCGGCAACCACGACAATGGCCGCTTCGCCTTCTACCTGCGGCAGGCGCGGCCGCAGGCGAGCGATGCGGAAATCCTGTCGCGGGTGATGCTGTCGAACGCGATGCTGCTGACGCTGCGGGGCGTGCCGACGATCTATTCAGGCGACGAACAGGGCTTTGCCGGTGACGGCAACGATCAGGACGCGCGCGAGGACATGTTCGCGTCCCAGGTCGCGTCGTACAACGACAACAAGCTGGTCGGCACCAATGCGACCACCGCGACCGCCAATTTCACGCCTAGCCACCCGCTGTACCGGCAGATCGCCGAACTGGCGAAGCTCCGGAACGAGACCCCGGCGCTGACGCGCGGCCGGCAAGTGCTGCGCGCGCGGGAGGACAAGCCGGGTCTCCTCGCCATTTCGCGGTTCGATCCGATGAGCGGCGGTGAGGTGCTGCTGGTGTTCAACACATCGGACGCGCCGATCACCCGCAACGTGCAGGTCGAGACCGCCTCCACCCGGTTCCGCGCCCTGTCCGGCACATGCGGCAGCGTGACCGCGCCGGGTGCGATCCGCCTGACCATTCCCGCCCTTGGCTATGCGGTGTGCGCCGCGGAGACCCGATAATGACCGAAGCAGCCGCCCGGACGATCGCCCCCGAACCCGCCACCGCCCGTCCGTGGTGGCACGGCGCGACCATCTACCAGATTTATCCGCGCAGCTTTGCCGACAGCAATGGCGACGGGATCGGCGACCTGCCCGGAATCACCGCGCATCTCGACTATGTCGCATCGCTGGGCGTCGATGCGATCTGGCTGTCGCCGTTCTTCACTTCACCGATGAAGGATTTCGGCTATGACGTCGCGAATTATTGCGATGTCGACCCGATCTTCGGCACGCTCGCCGATTTCGATGCGTTGATCGCCAAGGCGCATGCGCTGGGCCTGCGCATCATCATCGACCAGGTGTGGTCGCACACCAGCGACGAACACCCCTGGTTCGTGGAGAGCCGGTCGAGCCGTACCAACCCCAAGGCCGACTGGTATGTGTGGGCCGATGCCAAGCCCGACGGCTCGCCGCCGAGCAACTGGCAGTCGGTGTTCGGCGGCCCGGCCTGGACGTGGGACGCGCGGCGCGGGCAATATTATCTGCACAATTTCCTGAAGGAACAGCCGCAGCTCCACGGCCACAATGCGGAGCTGCAGGAAGCGCTGCTCAACACCGCGCGCTTCTGGCTCGACCGCGGCGTCGATGGGTTCCGGCTGGACGCGATCAACTTCGCGATGCACGACCCGGAATTGCGCGACAATCCGCCGATGCCGAGCAACGGCAAAACGCGGACCCGCCCGTTCGATTTCCAGCGCAAGCTGTACAATCAGGGGCATCCGGACATTCCGGCATTCCTCGAACACGTCCGCGCGCTGCTCGACAGCTATGGCGATCGCTTCACCGTTGCGGAGATCGGCGGCGACGATGCGACGCGCGAGATGAAGCTGTTCTGCGAGGGCGACCGGCGGCTCAACACCGCCTATGGCTTCGACTTTCTCTACGCGCCCGAACTGTCGCCCCGTATCTTGCGTGACGCGTTCGATACCTGGGGCGAGGATGCGCCTTGGCCGAGCTGGGCGTTCGAGAACCATGATGCGCCACGTGCGGTCTCGCGCTGGCTGACCGACCCGGCCCATGCGGGGGCGTTCGGGCGGATCAAGATGCTGCTGCTCGCCTGCCTGCGCGGGAACATCTTCCTCTATAACGGCGAGGAACTGGGGCTGCCGCAGGTCGACATCGCATTCGAGGATCTGCAGGATCCGGAAGCGATCGCGAACTGGCCGCTGACCCTGTCGCGTGACGGTGCCCGCACGCCGATGCCATGGGCGGCGGATGCGGAGAATCTGGGGTTCGGGTCGGGCAAGCCTTGGCTGCCGACCGGCGAGGCGCACCGGGCGCTGGCGGTGGACCGGCAGGCGGAGGACGATGCGTCGCTGTTGAACTTTACCCGGCGTGTCCTGCGCCTGCGCAACGCCCATCCGGCGCTGCGGTCAGGCAGCATGACCATCGTCGAGGCATCGGATTCGATCTTCGCATTCGAACGCGAACTGGACGGGCAGCAGGCGCTCTGCGTGTTCAACCTGTCCGATGCACCGGCGACCTTCGCAGGCGGAGCGGGCCGGCGAGCGATCGAAACCATCGGCGATGTGGACGGGGACCGGTTCGGTCCGTTCGCGGCGCAGGTCGGGATCCGCGACTGAAACACGTGCGGCTTTCCACTCCCGTTCGTGCTGAGTAGCGGCTGAGCGAAGTCGAAGACGCGTATCGAAGCACCCTTGCCGGTCCTTCGATACGCCCCTTCGCTAAGCTCAGTGGCTACTCAGGATGGACGGAGGGAAGGCTCGGGAAAAAGGAGAAGGCGATGAGGATGATGAAATGGGCGCTGGCGTTGGCCGGCGCGACTGCGATGGCCTCGCCCGCCTTTGCCGAGGTCGTGGCACGCGCGGCGTCGCCCGACGGCAAGCTGACGGTGGCGGTGAGCCTCGATAACGAAGGGCGGCCGAGCTATTCGATCGCCAAGGACGGCCGGCCGGTGCTGAACGACAGCAAATTGGGCTTCATGTTCACCGACGCGCCGAAGATCGAGCGCGGGCTGACGCTGACCGGCACGAAGCGCGACCGGACGGACACCACCTGGACGCAGCCGTTTGGCGAATGGAAGACGATCCGCGACAATCACACCGAACTGACGGTGACGTTCCGCGAGGCGAAGAACCTGAAGCGCGAGATGGCGGTGACCTTCCGCCTGTTCGATGACGGCGTCGGCTTTCGCTATACCTTGCCCAAACAGGCCAATCTGACGACCGCCAACATCGCCGACGAACTGACCCAGTTCGCCTTTGCCGAACCGGGCACAGCATGGTGGAAGCCGGCGTTCGAGTGGAATCGCGAGGAATATCTCTACAACAAGACCCCGCTCGACGCGGTCGGCACCGCGCAGACGGTGATGACGGTGAAGCTCGCCAGCGGTCGCCATGTCGCGATCCATGAAGCGGCGCTGAGCGATTATTCGGCGATGAACCTCGCCCGCGCCGAGGGGACGACGTTCCGCGCGGTGCTGACGCCGGGATCGAACGGTCCCAAGGTGTCGCGCGCCGCCGGTTTCTCGACCCCGTGGCGGACCATCGCCATCGCCGACGACGCGCCCGGTCTCTACGCCGCCAGCCGGATCGGGCTGAACCTGAACGAGCCGAACAAGCTGGGCGATACGTCGGGCTGGATCCGGCCGGGCAAGTTCGTCGGCGTGTGGTGGAACATGATCAAGGGGGAATGGAGCTGGGCGCGCGGGCCGAAGCATGGCGCGACCACCGCCAATGTCCGCCGCTATATCGACTTCGCTGCCGCCAACGGGATTCAGGGCGTGCTGGTCGAAGGGTGGAATGTCGGTTGGGACGGCGACTGGTTCGGCAACGGCAACGACATGAACTTCAGCCAGCCGACCGAGGATTTCGATGCGGCAGGCCTCGCCGCCTATGCCAAGTCGAAGGGCGTGCGGCTGATCGGCCATCACGAAACCGGCGGGTCGGTCAGCAATTACGACCGCCAGCTGGACAGCGCGTTCAAATGGGCCGCCGATCATGGCGAGCGGGTGGTCAAGACCGGCTATGTCACCGATGCGGGTCAGATCGAGCGCGTCGATGCCGACGGATCGAAGCACCGGGAGTGGCATGAGGGGCAGTGGATGGTGAACCACCATCAGCGCGTCCTCGACGCCGCCGCCCGCTACAAGGTGTCGATCGACAGTCACGAACCGGTCAAGGATACGGGTCTCCGCCGTACCTATCCCAACTGGCTCAGCCGCGAAGGCGGACGCGGGATGGAGTATAATGCCTGGGGCGGCGGCGGGAACAACCCGCCCGAGCATGAGGCCAATCTGGTGTTCACCCAGTTCCTGGGCGGGCCGATGGACTTTACGCCGGGCGTGCTGAGCCTAACCGGCAGCCCGGGCGTGTTCCTGCAATCGACGATCGCCAAGCAGCTGGCGCTGTATGTCACGCTCTATTCGCCGGTGGTGATGGCAGCCGATACGCCGGAGAATTACGCGCGCTATCCGGCGGCGTTCAAGTTCATTCGCGACGTGCCGACCGACTGGTCCGACACCCGCGTGCTGAACGGCGAGGTCGGTGATTACGTCACGATCGCGCGCAGGGCGGCGGGCAGCAACGACTGGTTCCTCGGCGCGATCGGTGACGAAGAGGCGCGCAGCTCGACGGTCGAGCTCGACTTCCTCGAGGCCGGCAAGACGTACACCGCTGAAATCTATCGCGACGGCCCCGGCGCGGATTATCGCACCGATGCCCGCCATTCGATCACCATCGAACAGCGTCAGGTGAGGAAGGGCGATACGCTGACCATCGCGCTGGCGCCGGGCGGTGGCGAGGCGATCCGTTTCGTGGCACCGAAGCGGAAGTAACGATCCTCTCCCGTAAACGGGGAGGGGGACCGTCCACAGGACGGTGGAGGGGGTAGCCCCGCAACGCAACCGTGGTGGAGACGGACACCCCCCTCCACCATGCTAACGCATGGTCCCCCTCCCCGCGGAGCGGGGAGGAGCTTGAGAATATGCAGACCCGCCCGACGCTCGGCTTCGCCCAGCTCTGGAACATCTCGTTCGGTTTCTTCGGCATCCAGATCGGCTTCGCGCTGCAAAATGCGAATGCCAGCCGCATCTTCCAGTCGCTGGGAACGCCGATCGATCAGCTGGGGCTGATGTGGATCGCCGCGCCGCTGACCGGGCTGCTGGTCCAGCCGCTGATCGGCCATTATTCCGACCGGACCTGGGGACGGCTGGGGCGCCGGCGACCCTATTTCCTCGTCGGTGCGATCCTGTGCACCTGCGCGCTGTTCTTCATGCCCAATTCGCCAAGCATATTGGCGGCGGCGATCACGCTATGGATCCTCGATGCGTCGCTGAACGTGTCGATGGAGCCGTTTCGCGCGTTCGTCGGCGACATGCTGGCACCCAAGCAGCGACCGGCGGGTTATGCGTTCCAGACCTGGTTCATCGGCGCGGGCGCGGTCGTCGCCAGCATCGCACCCTATGTGCTGGAAAATGTGTTCGGCGTCAGCAACACCGCCCCGGCCGGACAGGTGCCCGATGCGGTGCGCTATGGCTTTTACTTCGGCGGCGTCATGCTGCTGATCGCGGTGCTGTGGACCGTGCTGACCGTCCGCGAATACAGCCCGGCGGAGATGGCGGCGTTCGGCGAGGAGACGGCGGAGGCCGACGATGCCGCGCCGATGGTCGTGCCGACGCGCGGGGCGCTCTGGATCGTCGGCGGCGCGGTGGTCGCGGGGCTGATCGCGTGGGCGGAGGCGGCCGGTGCGCTGGAAAGCGGACGCGAAGCTTATTTCGTCGCGGCGGGCATCGCGCTGTACGGTGTTGCGCAGCTGGTATCGGCGGCGCTGGTCCGCGCCGGACGCGGCGACAATGTGCTCAGCCACATCATCGGCGACCTGGCGACCATGCCCGACACGATGCGGCGGCTGGCGCTGGTGCAGTTCTTCACCTGGGGCGCGCTTATCATCATGTGGGTCTACACCACCCCGGTGATCGCGCAGCAGGTGTGGGGTACGGTCGATCCGGCGTCGGACGGCTATAATCAGGCGGGCAGCTGGGTCGGCGTTCTGTTCGCAATCTATTCGGGCGTGGCTGCGGTCGCGGCGTTCGCACTGCCGCTGCTGGCGCGCCGGATCGGGGCGGGGCGGACGCATATGCTGTGCTTGGCTGTCGGTGCGGCGGCCTATATCGGGATATACCTGACCCATGACCGGCTGGGCATGATCGTGCCGATGGTCGGGATCGGTATCGTCTGGGCGTCGGTGCTGACCATGCCCTATGTGCTGCTCGCCAACGCACTGCCGCAGCGCAAACTGGGCGTGTATATGGGCATCTTCAATTTCTTCATCGTCCTGCCGCAGCTGATCGTCGCGACCGTCATGGGTGGCGTGATCAAGACGTGGTTCCCGACCCAGCCGGCCTATACCATGCTGGTCGCGGCGGCGGTGATGGCACTGGCGGCAGTGGCGATGCTGCGGGTGCGCGAGCCTAGCGCAGCGTGACGCTTCGGGCCGCGCGATCGATCCGGATCGTCGCGCCCGGCAAATGCAGCGCGAAGCCGGGGCAGTCGGGTGCCTCCCACCGCTCCGCCGTCATCGGCTGGCCGTCCAGCGTGAGCCAGGTCGCCTGTTCCGGTACGTCGGTATCGAACACCGCCGGACGGTCGCGACGCCATGCGGCGAGCGTGGCGACATGCTCCTCCAGCGCGACGTCGCGCGCGGTCCAGTCGATCCAGGTGATCGCATTGTCCTGCGCATAGGCGTTGTTGTTGCCGCGTTGTGTCCGGCCGAATTCGTCGCCGGCGGTCAGCTGGATATAGCCGCGCGTGGCGAACAGCGTAGCGAGCAGCGCGCGCAGGTCGGCGGTGCGGGCGGCTGTGACGGTGGGGTCTTCGGACGGCCCTTCGACGCCGTGGTTCCAGGAGAGGTTCTCGCCGTGCCCGTCGCGATTATCCTCGCCATTGGCGTGATTGTGGCGGTCGACATGCGATACAAGGTCGGCGAGGGTGAAGCCGTCATGCGCGGCGAGGAAGTTCACGCTGCGCGTCACCGGACCGAACACGTCCGCCGATCCCATCAGCCGCGTCGCCAGCAGCCCGACGCTGCCGTCGCCCCGCCAGAAGCGGCGGACATCGTCGCGGTACCGGTCGTTCCACTCGAGCCAGTCGGACGGGAAATTGCCGAGCTGATAGCCGCCGGGGCCGATGTCCCACGGTTCGGCGATCATCACCTTGTGGTTCAGCAACGGATCGGCGGCGATCGCGGCGAAGATCGGGGCGTGGCGGTCGAACCCCGGCGAGCGGGCGATGACGGTGGCGAGGTCGAAGCGAAAGCCATCGACGCCCAGCGCGGCGAAGTGGCGCAGCGAGGCGAGGATCAGGTCGCGCACCCCCGCATCGCCTGCATCTAGCGTATTGCCGGTGCCGGTATCGTTGATGAGGCTGCCGTCGGGCGCATGGGCGTAGGATAGATTGTCCAGTCCGCGCAGGGACAGGATCGGGCCGTCGCGGTCGCTCTCCCCGCTATGGTTGAACACCAGGTCGAGGATCACGCCGATCCCCGCTTCGCGCAGCGTGGCGACCGTATCGCGCAGTTCCGCGACGCCGCCCGGCGCAAGGCCGGGATCGATCGCCATCGGGACGACCGGATTATAGCCCCATGCGTTGCGCAGGCCGAGCGGCGGCAGATGGCGTTCGTCGATCCACGCGACGATCGGCATTAGTTCGACGGTGCCCACACCGATCTTGCGGAGATGTGCGATGACGGCCGGGTGGGCGAGGGCGGCGATGGTGCCGCGCTGCGCCTCCGGAATGTCGGGATGCTGGATGGTGAAGGCGCGGACGTTCAATTCGTAGATCGGGCGCGCCGGATCGATCCGCGGGCGTTCGACAGGCGCCGGGTCGGAGAGCGCAGGAACGATCGCGCACGGGACGATAGCCGCCGTGTCCTCGCCATATACCGGCAGGATCGGATGATAGCGGAACCGGCGGTCCAGCTCGATGGCATAGGGGTCGACCAGCAGCTTCGCCGGATCGAACCAGCGGCCGGTATCGGGCGCCCAATCGCCTTCCGCACGATAGCCGTAACGCTGTCCGGGGCCGATGCCCGGCACGTCCGCGACGAACCAGTCGCCTTCCCGGGCCATGGCCAGCCGGCGCTCGGCATCACCATCGAACAGGCACAGCCAGACCGCCGCGGCGTCGCGCGCGCGGACGGCGAAGCGGGTGCCGCCGGGGATCGCGCTGGCGCCGGGGATCATGCCGCCACCAGGCTCCGGTACAATTCGGCATAGCGTGCGCCGCTCCGCGTCCACGAAAAGTCGGCGCGCATCCCTTGCTTCTGCATTGTCGACCAGGGATCGGGCTGGGCGTAGAGCGCCATCGTACGGCGCAGCGCCTGCGACAGGCCGTCAGGGGTGACTGCGGCGAACTGGATGCCCGTGGCCACGCCGGCTGCGACCGCAGCCTCGTTCGCGTCGATTACCGTATCGGCAAGGCCGCCGGTCCGGGCGACCACCGGCACGCAGCCATAAGCGAGGCCATAGAGCTGGGTCAGACCGCAGGGTTCGAAGCGCGACGGGATCAGGATCGCATCGCCGCCGCCCTGCAACAGGTGCGAGAGCGCTTCGTCATAGCCGATCCGCACGCCGATCCGGCCGGGATGGCGGTTGCTCGCTGCCCTGAATGCCTGTTCGAGCGCGGCGTCCCCCGACCCGAGCAGCGCCAGCCGCCCGCCCATCGCGACCATGGCGTCGAGTTGCCCGGCCAGCACGTCCATGCCTTTCTGCCATGTCAGGCGGCTGACGACGACGAAGATCGGGCCGTCATCCCCGTCCAGGCCGAACGCCTGTTCGACCGCGCGCTTGTTGGTCCGGCGGCGGGACAGGGTGCGGGCCGTATAGCGGGCGGGCAGGGCCGCATCGGTTTCCGGAGACCAGACCGCCGGGTCGATGCCGTTGACGATGCCCGACACCCGGTCGCGACGTGCCTCGATCAGGCCCTCCAGCCCCATGCCGAATTCGCCGTGCCGGATTTCCTCGGCATAGCTGGGCGACACGGTGGTGATCGCATCGGCCGAGGCAAGGCCGGCCTTCAGCAGCCCGACCCCGCCATAATATTCGACGCCATCGAGCGCGTAGGCCGTTTCGGGCAGGCCAAGGCCGGCGAACACGGCGGCATCGTAGCGGCCCTGAAAGGCGATGTTGTGGATCGTCAGGACGCTCGGCACCTGCGCGCCGTCATAGCGCAGATAGGCCGGCGCCATCGCGCCCTGCCAGTCGTGGGCGTGGACCAAATCGAACTGCCCGGCCAGATCGGCCGCCGCCCGCCCGAGCGCGGCGAAGCGCCGCCAGTTGTCGTCCCAATCGCGGCCGGTCGCATCAGCGTAGGGTCCGCCGTCGCGCGCGAACAGGTCGGGGGCGTCGAGCACCAGCAGCGGGTGGCCGTCGATCCTGCCGCCGAGCAGGCGTGCGGGCGTGCCGAGCAGGTCGTCCCAGCGGCGGATGGCCTTGGCGCGGCCGAGCGATTTCACGACCGACGGGTAGCCGGGCAGGAGCGTCGTCGTCTCGATTCCGTGCGGGGCTAGGGCGGCGGAGAGGGCGCCGACGACATCGGCGAGGCCGCCGGTCTTGACGAGGGGATAGGCTTCGGAGGCGACGGACAGGACGTGCATCAGGTCCTCCGCGGCACGGGGAGGAGGACCATGCTGAGCATGGTGGAGGGGGCGTTCCCCCTCCACCACGCGGAGTGGACGACGACGCCCCCCTCCACCGTCCTGCGGACGGTCCCCCTCCCCGTGCCGGGGAGGACCTGACGAGTCGCCATCACGCGCCCAGCCGGTCGATCATCGGCTGGGTAATCAGGCAAATGCCGCGATCGGTCCGGCGGAAGCGGTGGCCGTCGAGCAACGGGTCCTCGCCCACGACCAGCCCATCGGGAATGGTCACCCCCGCATCGACCACGCAGCGCGTCAGCCGAGCATTCCGCCCGATCCGGGTCATCGGCAGGATCACCGATTCATCGATGCTGCTATAGCTGTGCGCCCGCACCCCGGTGCTGAGCAGGCTGCGATGCACGGTCGATCCCGACACGATGCAGTCGCCCGCGACCAAGCTCGACACTGCGCTGCCCCGACGTCCGTCGAGGTCGTGGACGAACTTCGCGGGAGGCGTGATCTCCGAATAGGTCCAGAGCGGCCAGCTGCGGTCGTACAGGTCGAGCTGCGGCACGACGTCGGTCAGGTCGATATTCGCTTCCCAGTAGGCATCGACCGTGCCGACGTCGCGCCAATAGGCACGCGGTTCCTCCGGGCTGCGTACGCAGGACGAGGAGAAGCGGTGCGCCTGCGCATGGCCGTGCTCGACCAGCCAGGGGATCAGGTCCTTGCCGAAATCGCGGCTCGACCCTGCGGTATCGGCATCGCGGCGCAGCTGCTCGAACAGCAAGGCGGTGCGGAAGACATAGATGCCGAGGCTGGCGAGCGAGCGGTCGGGATCGCCGGGCAAAGTGGGCGGATCGGCGGGCTTTTCGACGAAATCGATGATGCGGTCGGTCGCATCGACATGCATCACGCCGAACCCGACCGCCTCGGCCTTCGGTACCTCCATGCAGGCGACGGTCACGTCGGCGCCGGTGTCGACATGCTGCTGGAGCATGAGCTCATAGTCCATCTTGTAGATATGGTCCCCGGCAAGGATGACCATATATTCCGGACCGTAGCTCTGGATGATGTCGATATTCTGGAACACCGCATCGGCGGTGCCTTCATACCATTGAAACTCGCTGATCCGCTGGCTGGCAGGCAGGATGTCGAAGCTTTCGTTGCGTTCGGGGCGCAGGAAGTTCCAGCCGCGCTGCAGGTGGCGGATCAGGCTGTGCGCCTTGTACTGCGTCGCCACCCCGATGCGGCGAATGCCCGAATTGATCGCGTTCGACAGCGCAAAATCGATAATCCGGCTCTTGCCGCCGAAATAGACCGCCGGCTTGGCGCGGGTGTCGGTCATTTCGAACAGGCGGCTGCCCCGGCCGCCCGCCAATACATAGGCCATGGCATCGCGTGCCAATGGTTGTCCTCGCCTTTCCACGCAGCACTCTCCCCCGTATTATGCTGTAAATTCGAACCACATCGTCGCCAGCGGCGGCAGCGTCAGCACGACCGCACCGTCGCTGGCGGTGACCTCGCCCAGATTGCCGATGCCGCTGCCGCCATAGACGGCGGCGTCGCTGTTCAGCACTTCGCGCCAGGCGCCGTCGGCCGACACCGGCACGCGGTATCCTTCGCGGACCACCGGGGTCAGGTTGCTGACGACCAGCACCGGCGGCTCGCCCGGCGCGCGACGTTCCCATGCGAAGACCGAATTGGCGGCATCGTCGACCACCGCCCAGTGGAACCCCTCGCCCTCGCAATCGCTCGCATGCAGCGCGGGCGTGTCGCGATAGAGCCGGTTCAGGTCGCGGACCAGCGCGGCGACCCCTTTATGCGCAGGCGCGTCCATCAGCTCCCAATCGAGCGCGCGCTCCTCCGACCATTCGCGGCGCTGGGCAAATTCCTGCCCCATGAACAGCAGCTTCTTGCCAGGATAGCCCCACATCAACGCATAATAGGCGCGCAGATTGGCGAATTTCTGCCAGTCGTCGCCGGACATCTTGGTCAGCAGCGAACCCTTGCCATGGACCACTTCATCGTGGCTCAAGGGCAGGACAAAATTCTCGCTGAAGGCATAGGTCAGCCCGAAGGTGATCTCGTCATGATGGTGCGAACGATGCACCGGCTCGCGCGCCATGTACGACAGCGTGTCGTGCATGAAGCCCATGTTCCATTTGAATCCGAAGCCGAGCCCTCCTTCATGCGCGGGTTTCGACACGCCGGGCCATGAGGTCGATTCCTCGGCTATGGTGAAGAAGCCGGGATGCTCGCGATAGACGGCGCGGTTGGCGGCGCGCAGGAACTCGACCGCTTCCCAATTCTCGCGCCCGCCCGCGTCGTTGGGAATCCATTCGCCGTCTTTTCGCGAATAGTCGCGGTACAGCATCGATGCGACCGCATCGACGCGCAGCCCGTCGACATGATAGCGCTCGGCCCAGAACAGCGCGTTGTTCACCAGGAACTGGAAGACTTCACGGCGGCCGAAATTATAGATGGCCGTGTTCCAGTCGGGGTGGAAGCCGAGGCGCGGGTCTTCATGTTCGTACAGCGCGGTGCCGTCGAAACGCGCCAGGCCGTGCGCGTCGGTCGGGAAATGCGCCGGTACCCAGTCGAGCAGCACGCCGACCCCCGCCTTGTGCGCGCCATCGACGAAGCGCGCGAACCCTGCCGGATCACCGAACCGCGCGGACGGGGCGTAGAGGCCGGTCGTCTGGTATCCCCAGGACGGGTCGTAGGGATGCTCGCTGATCGGCAGGAATTCGATATGGGTGAACCCTAAGTCGACGACATAGGGGATCAACCGGTCGGCCAGCTGGTCCCAAGGCAGGAACCAGCCATCGTCACCCCGCCGCCAGCTGCCGGCATGGACTTCGTAGATCGAAATCGGCACGCGGCGCGGATCGACCGACGCCCAATGGTCGCGATGCGCCTTATCACGCCAGTCATGATCAAGCGGGGCGGCGGTGCGCGAAGCAGTCGCGGGGCGCAGCTCGCTTTCGAAGGCGAACGGGTCGGCCTTCAGCGGCAGGCGTTCGCCGTCCGGGCCGATGATCGCGAACTTGTAAGCCTGTCCGGCATTGATATCGGGCAGAAAGATTTCCCACACGCCGACGTCGCTCCGCCGCCGCATCGGGTGGCGTTTCGCGTCCCACATGTTCCAGTCGCCGACGACGCTGACGACCTGCGCATTGGGCGCCCAGACCGCGAAGTGCATGCCGTCGGCCCCTTCGTGCCGGATCGGATGCGCGCCCAGTTTGTCGTGGAGGCGCAGATGCGTGCCCTCCGCCAGCAGGAAATCGTCGGTCGGGCCGAGGACGGGGCCGAAGCTGTACGGGTCCTTCACCCACCATTCGCCGCCGCCGCCGCGCGCATAATACCATAGCGGCTGGGGCGGGGCGTCCATCGTCCCTTCGACGATACCGTCGCCGACGGGTTTCAGCTCGCCCAGCACCTTGCCCGACAGGTCGTGCACCAGCACCTTCTGCGCGCCGGGCAGCCAGGCGCGCACGAACGTCCCCGCCGGCCCGGCATGGGGGCCGAGCAGCGAAAAGGGATCGGCGTGACGCCCGCCGAGCAGCGCGGCGATGGCGTCGTCGCCGGGGGTCACATCACCTTCCAGATGTCGCGCGCATATTCGCCGATGGTGCGGTCGGACGAGAACCATCCGACCCCGCCGACATTGCGGATCGCACTGGCGTTCCAGCCGGCACGATCGGTCCAGCGGGCATCGACCTGCCGCTGCGCCTGCGCATAGCTGTCGAAATCAGCGCAGCACAGGAACCAGTCGCTATTCTCCAGCCCGTCGATCAGCCCCGCATAGCGGCCGGGATCGTCATGGCTGAACACGCCGCCCTTGATCGCGGAGAGCGCCTGTTGCAGCTCGCGCGACGCGGCGATCGCCTCGCGCGGGTTATAGCCGGCGGCGCGCTTTTCGGCGACTTCTTCGGCGGTCAGGCCGAAGATCACGATGTCGTCGGCGCCGACATGATCGCGGATTTCGACATTGGCGCCGTCCAGGGTGCCGATGGTCAGCGCGCCGTTCAGCGCCAGCTTCATGTTGCCGGTGCCCGATGCCTCCATGCCGGCGGTGCTGATCTGTTCGGACAGGTCGGCGGCGGGCATGATGAGTTCGGCGAGCGAGACATTATAGTTCGGCACGAACGCGACGCGCAGCAGCCCGCGCACCGCCGGGTCGGCATTGATCCGCCGCGCGACGTCGTTGGCCAGTTTGATGATGAGCTTGGCGTTGTGATAGCTCGACGCCGCCTTGCCAGCGAACAACTTGACGCGCGGCGTCCAGTCCTTGTCCGGATTGCTGCGGATCTGGTCGTAGAGCGCCACCGTTTCGAGGATGTTGAGCAGCTGGCGCTTATATTCATGGATGCGCTTCACCTGCACGTCGAACATCGCATCGGGGTCCAGCCGGACGCCCATCACCTCGCGCAGATGCTGCGACAGGCGTACCTTGTTGGCGCGCTTTACCGCTTCGAACTTCTCGCGGAACGCCGCGTCGGCGGCAAAGGGTTTGAGGTCGGCGAGCTTCGTCGCATCGTCGAGGAAGGCATCGCCGATCGCCTCGCGGATCAGCGACGTCAGCCCCGGATTGCTTTCGAACAGCCAGCGGCGCGGGGTGATGCCGTTGGTCTTGTTGTTGATCCGGTCGGGATAGAGCCGGTGCAGGTCGGCGAACACCGTCTGCTTCATCAGGTCGGTGTGGAGTGCGGCGACACCGTTGACGCTGTGGCTGCCGGCGAAGGCGAGGTTCGCCATGCGCACCCGCCGCTCGCCGCCTTCGTCGATCAGGCTGATCGCGGCGATGGCACCGTCGTCCTGCCCCTGGGCCCGGGCCTCGCGCAGGATCTTTGCATTGATCGCGTAGACCAGCTGCATGTGGCGCGGCAGCAGCCGTTCGAACAGCGGCAACGGCCAGCTTTCCAGCGCTTCGGGGAGCAGCGTGTGGTTGGTATAGCCGAACGTTGCCCTGGTAATCTCCCACGCGCCGTCGAAATCGAGCGCATGGTCGTCGACCAGGATGCGCATCAGTTCGGCGACCGACACCGCCGGATGGGTGTCGTTCAGCTGGATCGCCGCCTTGTCGGGCAGGGTGCGGATATCGCCGAAATACTGGACGTGGCGGCGGACGATGTCTTGGATCGAGGCGGAGGAGAAGAAATATTCCTGCCGCAGCCGCAATTCCTGTCCCGCCGGGGTCGAATCGGCGGGATAGAGCACGCGCACCAGCGTGTCGGCGCGGACCGATGCGGCCAGCGCGCCTTCGTGGTCGCCGGCGTTGAACCGGTCGAGCCGGATCGGATCGCGGGCCCGCGCGGTCCACAGCCGCAGCGTGTTGACCCGCGCGCCCCGCCAGCCGATCACCGGCGTATCGACCGCCACTGCCTCTACGCTCTCGTCCGGCATCCAGTGGATGTCGCCATTCTCGTCACCGACGACCTCGCCGCCGAACCCGATGCGGTAATTGCTCTCGCGCCGTTCGAACTCCCACGGATTGCCATGGCGCAGCCACGTCTCCGGCAGTTCCACCTGCCAGCCATTGTCTATCCGCTGGCGGAACATCCCGTTCACATAGCGGATGCCGTACCCATAAGCGGGCAGGTCGAGGCTCGCGAGGCTTTCCATGAAGCATGCCGCCAGCCGGCCGAGACCGCCATTGCCGAGCGCCGCATCGGGTTCCTCCCCCTCCAGGTCGGCGAGGTTCACGCCCAGCGAGGCCAGCGCCTCGCGCACCTCGTCGGTCCGCGACAGGTTCGCCATCGCATCGCGCAGCAGTCGGCCGATCAGGAATTCGAGGCTGAGATAATAGACCCGCTTGGCACCCGCGGCATGGGCCTGCTTGCTCGACGCCATCCAGCGTTCGATGATGTCGTTGCGCACCGTCAGGATCGTCGCCGCCAGCCAGTCGTGCGGTAGTGCAGCCTGTGCGTCCTTGCCGATCCGGTGGATCAGCGTGTCGAGGATCGCCTCGGCGAGCGGGGGCGTGGTCGGGGCAACGGCGGCTAAAGCAGGCTGGGTCACGCAGGTTCCTCGACGAAGGGGCGCGCACGACAGTATCGAATGCCGGACGCTTGTCACGCGCAATACGTATGCGCGATCCGCGTCGTTCCGGTTACAGGCAAAAGCTTACAAACCGTGTCGTTTCGCCCATTCGAGGAACAGCGCGGTCCACGGCGCCGGCTGCCCGTCGCGCAGCACGCCGAAGCCATGCCCGCCCAGTTCGGGCAGATACGCTTCCGTCGCCACCCTTGCCCGGCGCAGCGCGCCCAGTAGCGCCAGCGCATTGTCGACCGCGACGATGCGGTCGTCGATCGCATGGGTGAGGAAGGTCGGCGGGCTGGCGGCGGTGATGCGTGCGTCGCTGCGATAGCGGGCGGCCTGTTCCGGGCTGGCGCTGCGTCCGACGAGTTCGTCCTGCGACGCGCGATGGGTGCCGGGCACGCCCATCAGGGCCACCGGATAGAGCAACGCGGCGATCCGCACGCCCAGAGGCTGGGCATCGATCGCGTCGGTCGGCCGATAGGTCGCGTCGCCGCGATAGGCGAGCATCGCCGCCAAATGCCCGCCCGCCGACGATCCCAGCACTCCGATGCGATCGCGGTCGACGCCGTTCGCCGCCGCCTCCGCCCGCACGATCCGCAGCGCCCGCTGCGCGTCCTGCAACGGTGCGTCCGGTCCCGCCGCCCAGCCATCGGCCGGCAGCCGGTATTTCAGCAGATACGCATGATAGCCACGCTCGGCGAAGAAGCGCAGCATGTTGCGGCCGTCATGACCGATCGCGACCCGGCGATAGCCGCCGCCCGGGATCAGCAGTATCGCCGCGCCGTTGGGGCGCGTCGGGACGGCGTGTAGTAGACCCGGCGTGCGTACATGGACGAAGGCGGTGTCGTCCACCGGCCCGGTCGCCGAGCGGGGGACTTCCTGCTCGACGGCATGGACCGCCGCGCTGCCCGGCGGTCCGCTGGGCCAGATCTGGCGGAAGCGGGCGGGCTGCGCCGCGCTGGCGGGAAGGGTCGCGGCAATGCCTGTCGCGATGCCACCGCCGATCACGGCGCGGCGGCCTAGCACGCTACCCGGTCCGGTCGTCATCGCGGTCGCTTGTCCCTCTTCATGTCGTGTCCAGCATGCCGGGCCGACACCGGAACGTCGAGCGGGCGCCGTCTCCGCTTGACGTATCCGGGGCACATCGCGAGGGGAAGGGACGAACCGGCGTCCGGGCGGTCGCCGCAATGCTTGGGAGACGTCGCATGAAATTCTGTCGCTATGGCAACCGGGGCGCGGAAAAGCCGGGCATCGTCGACGCCGATGGCCGCATCCGCGACCTGTCGGGCGTGATCGACGACATTACCGTCGATACGATCCGCGACCTGTCGGTCGACATCGCGGCGCTGCCGGTGGTCGAGGGCGAGCCGCGCTATGGCGTGCCGGTGAAGGGGATCGGAAAGATCGTGGCGATCGGCCTGAACTATGCGGATCATGCGGCCGAATCGAACCTGCCGGTGCCGACGGAACCGATGATGTTCATGAAGCCGCTGTCGGCGCTGACCGGTCCGAATGACGAGGTGATGCTGCCCAAGGGGTCGACCCATAGCGACTGGGAAGTCGAACTGGCCGTCGTGATCGGCAAGACCGCGCGCTATGTCGCCAAGGAAGAGGCGTTGACCCATGTCGCAGGCTTCACCATCGCGAACGACGTGTCGGAACGCTTCAACCAGAAGCAGCGCGGGTCGCAATGGTCGAAGGGCAAGGGGCATGACAGCTTCTGTCCGGTCGGCCCGTGGCTGGTGACCCCCGACGAGATCGCCGACCCGCAGAACCTCGACATGTTCCTCGACGTGAACGGCGCGCGGATGCAGACCGGCAATACCCGCACGATGATCTTCGATGTCGCGGAGCTGATCGCCTATGTCAGCGAATTTATCACGCTCTATCCCGGCGACCTGATGATCACCGGCACGCCGCCGGGCGTGGGCGAAGGGAAGAAGCCGCAGTCGATCTATCTGAAAGCCGGCGACAAAATGACGCTCGGCATCGCGGGGCTGGGCGAACAGACCCAGCAGGTCGTCGAATGGCGGCACCTCGGTGACGCCGTTCTCGGCTGACGCTCCGGGGCGCCCTTATCCTGCGGGCAGGGCGCCCGTCTGACGCAGGGCTTCGCCCAGCGCCAGTGCCGCGGCGGTGGCAAGGTTCATCGAGCGCACCTCTGCCCTGATCGGCAGGCGAAGGGCGACGTCGCAGCTGTCGGCTACGCCGTGCGGTACGCCCGCGCTCTCCTTGCCGAACAGCAGCACGTCGTCCGCCGCGAACCGGAAGTCGTAGGCGGACTGCGTCGCCTTGGTCGTGAACAGCACCAGCCGGCTGCCGGCGCGGGCGCCTTGGAAGGCTGCGAAGCCGGCATGGCGCGTTACCGACACATGGTCGATATAGTCCATCGCCGTGCGCCGCACCCGACGGTCGTCCCAGGCGAAGCCCAGCGGCTCGATCAGGTCGACCGCCACGCCCAGACAGGCCCCCAGCCGCATGACGGCCCCGACATTGCCCGCGATTTCGGGTTCATAAAGCGCGATACGCATCGGCGCTGCTTGGCGCGTGCCGACGCGTGGCGCAAGCGATAGTGGCCGCTCGAAGGCGGGCCATTCTATCGTTCAATTTGGTGGGTAAGTGGCGGAGAGGGAGGGATTCGAACCCTCGGTACCCGTAAAGGCACGCCGCATTTCGAGTGCGGTACAATCGACCACTCTGCCACCTCTCCGCAGAGGTTTTCCGCTCATATGCCGTGTTTGACGCGGCACGTTGGTCAGCGAGGGCGGTCCGTTAGCCCATGGAATCGGGATGTGCAAGCGCATCCTTGCTGCAATCGCGCATCGACCCTAGATTATTTCGCATGAAGGCTTCTTCCGCCCCGCTTCTCGACCTTGGCACGCCCGTCCCGCCGATCGCCCATGCCCGTTTTTCGATCGGGGAGGTCGTGCGCCACCGGCTGTTCGATTTTCGCGGGGTCGTGTTCGACATCGACCCGGTCTTCGCGAACAGCGAGGAATGGTATGAATCGATTCCCGTCGACGCACGCCCGCGCAAGGACCAGCCCTTCTACCACTTGCTCGCCGAAAATGCCGAGGCGAGCTATGTCGCTTATGTCAGCCAGCAGAACCTGATCGTCGACGACAGCGAGGAGCCGGTCGATCATCCCGCGATCCGGGGGCTGTTCGATGACTATGCCGACGGGCGCTACCGCCTGCGCCGCGAGCACAAGCACTGATCGGCGGGCCGGGTTAGTAGATGTCCCGGCGATAGCGGCCGTTGCCGAGCATGTCCTCCAGCAGCGATTCGCCGAGGATCGCCGACAAGGCGGCGTGGACGCCCGGCGCCATGCCCTGAACGCTGCCGCAGACATAGATCGCCGCACCGGCCTCGACCGCCGAACGGATATGCTCGCCATCCGCAGCGACCGCATCCTGCACATAGCGGTGGCCGCCCGGCTGGCGTGACCAGGCGACTTGCTGGCTTGCCATTGTGCCGTTGGCCATGAGCGCGCGGCGTTCGTCGGCGAGAAAATCGTCGTGCGCCTGATGCCGTTCGCCCCAATAGAGGTAAGCCGGCGCGCCGCCCCGAACGGCACGGTGCCGCAGATGCGCGAGCAAGCCGGCGAGGCCGGTGCCGTTGCCGATCAGGATCAGCGGCACGCTGGGGTCGGCGGGCGGGTGGAAGGCCGGGTTGGCGCGGACGCGTGCCTGCATGATGCCGCCGACCGGAGCGCCATGGCACAACCAGCCCGATCCCAGCCCATCGAACCCGTCGGCCGCCGTGCAGCGACGAACGATCAGTTCGATCCGGCCCGATGCGGCGATCGATGCGATCGAATATTCGCGATGCCCTATCGGCTTCAGCGTTGCCACATCGCCGGCGCCGGTCGGCAGGATGCTGGTCATCAGCATCGCCCGGTTTTCGGGCGTATCGGGAAGGCCGGACGCGCCAAGATAGGCCGCAACGCGGCGCACATCCTGTTGCGGCCGGATCTCGACGATATCGCCCGGTGTCCAGTCCGCGCCGGCGGTGACCGGCTCCAGCGCGACATGCCAAGCCTCGCCCCCGGCGCTGCCGGGGTTGAGCAGGCGGCGTTCGACCAGCCGCCATTCGTCCATCGCGGCGGGTGCCCAATCCGGCTGATCGGTACGCCCACCAAGCCCGGCGAGTTGATGCTGCCACTGACGCTGGGCATCGGCATCGGTGCCGTCCGCCTCCACCGCATCGAACAGCCGGGTGGCGCCGTGATCGTGCAGCCAGCGGTCGACGCGGTGACCGAAGGCGCAGAATTCGGCATATTTGCGGTCGCCCAGCGCCATTACCGCATAGTCGAGATGCGACAGGTCGGGCGCCTCGCGCTCCATCGTTCGGGCGAAGCCGCGGGCATTGTCGGGCGGCTCGCCCTCGCCATAGGTGCTGGCGACGACGAAGAGGCGGCTGGCACGCGACAGCTGGTCGGGGTCGAGCGAGGCGATCGGCAGCGCCGCGGCATCGGGCAGGGCGGCGGCGGTCAGCCGGGCGATGCGCTCGGCCGATCCGGTCTGGCTGGCATAGGCGACCAGCGTCGTCGCGTGGTCGAGCGGCGCGGCGGAGGTATCCGCCACGACCTCGGCCAAAGCCGCCTTGCGACGCCGCCTGGCAAAATAGAGAAGGAAGCCGGTGATCGTGAACAGCGGCATGGTCAGGCTGGCGAGCATCATCGCGATGCGGCCGATCAGCCCGAAATATGCGCCGCGATGCAGTTCGAAGATGCTGGTCACGATATCTTCGCCCACGGGCCGCGCAGCATAGCGCTTGTCGGCGATCATCTGGCCCGTCGTACCGTCGATCGACAGTTCGTCGCTGACCCGGTCGTGACGGCCGTTCGGCAGCTTCGCGCGGAACTGCACCTCCCCATGATCGCGTACGATCAGGGTCACCCGGTCATAGTCCCGGCCCCCCGTCGCATGGACGAAGCCCTGCCACGCGCGCGTCGGATCGACGGGAACGTCCTTCGGATGCTTGGGCTTTTCGACCGGCCCCTCCGCCACCAGCAGCGCACGCACGCCCTGTCGATACCAGTCGTAGGACCACCACAGCCCGGTAAAGCCGCTGATGCAGTAGAAGATCAGCACCCAGCCGCCGATCACCGCATGCAGCATCCGGTAGAGATTGCGCCCGGTTTTTCGGAAATCGAGCACTAACCAGTTGCGCCAGTCGAGCGGTCGCTTGGGCCAGCGCAGGTACAGGCCGGACAGCGCGAAATAGATCAGGGCGATGGCCGAGAAGCCGCTGATCTGGCGACCGATGCCGTTGCCGCCGCCGGGCAGCGCGAGCCAGCGATGCAGGTCTTCGAGGAAGTCGATCGTCGCGCCGCCGCGCGGTTCGCCCAACAGCGTGCCGTCATAGGGGTCGAGGCGTTCGAACTGGCGCTCCTTCGATCCCTTCAGCCGATAGGTGACGCTGGTCAGCTCGTCCGAACCGCTCGGGACGATCAGCCGCCCGATCTCCGCATCGGGGCGCTGGCGCATGACGGCGGTGATCAGTTCCGGTCCGGTCAGGCGGGCCGTCCCGGCCGCGACCGGGCGATCGCGGTTGAGCGCGGCCAATATCTCCGGTTCGAAGCTGAGCGCCGCGCCTGTCACGCCCATGACCGCAAGAACCAGCCCGGCGGTAATGCCCAGGAACCAGTGAATCTGAAACAGGACGTTCCGGGTCATGCCGCGCTCGAATGACTTGATATTGATAATTGATCGCGTTAGCGGGCCGCGCAACAAGCGTCAATATTACGCGGGGGAAACGAGAATGCGCGGGGGAACGGGCCGGCTGTTGCTGGCAGCGGTGGCGACGGTAGCGATACTGGCGATGCCGGTGGCGGCGCAGAGCGTCGATGGCGACGCGGACGCTGTAAAGACTGCCGAAAGTGACGAAGAGATCGTCATAACCGCCGCGCGCACGATTCTGCCGCCCAATGCCCTGCCGCTGACGATCGACCTGATCGACAAGCAGGCGATCGACCAGCAGATCGCGATTTCGGGCAGCATCACCGACGCCGTCGCGACTCTGACGCCCAGCTTCTCGCCGACGCGCGGCAAATTGTCGGGAGCGGGGGAGACGCTGCGCGGCCGCTCGCCGCTTTATGCGATCAACGGCATTCCGCAGACGACGCCATTGCGCGACGGCAGTCGCGACGGCTTCACCATCGACGGGTTCTTCATCGACCGGGTCGAGCTGATCTATGGATCGAACGCTCTGCAGGGCGTCGGCGGCACCGGCGGCATCGTCAACCAGGTCACGGTCGGTGCCCCGCGACAGGAGGGTGTGAGCGGCCGGACGCTGGTGCAGGGCACCGCATCGGACGGGTTCGAGCCCGACGGCTTCGGCGGCAAGATCGCGGGGCTGGTCCAGTCGAAGGTGGGGCGGTTCGATGCGACGATCGGCGCGAGCTATGAAAGGCGGGGAGCCTTCTACGACGCGCAGGACCGGCGGATCGGCATCAACCTGACCCAAGGCGAGACGCAGGATTCGCGCGCGACCGACTTCTTCGCGCGGCTGGGCATGGAGGTCGGCGCGACCGGTCGCCTCGACCTGATCGCCAACCGGTTCGAGTTGAAGGGCGACGGCGATTACCTCGCGATCGCCGGCAACCGTCGCACCGGGGTGCCGACCAGCGCAGTGCGCGGTACTCCGCCGGGCAGGCCGGCCGCCAATCGGGCGGAAGCACTGTCGCTGTCTTACACCGATAGCGATGTGTTGGGCGGGAACCTGGTCACGCAGCTGTTCTTCAACCGCACCCATGACACGTTCGGCGGCGAGGTGGCGATCCAGCCGACATTCCAGGATCCGGCCATCGCGCCGGTGGGGACGTTGTTCGACCAGTCGGAGAACCGTTCGCGCAAGCTCGGCGCCAAGGCCAGCTACGAACGCGCGGTTCCGGGGTTCGAGGCGCTGGTCGCGACGATCGGCTTCGACGCGCTGTTCGACAAGACCGAACAACGGCTGATCGCGACGAACCGCATCTGGGTGCCGCCCGCCGATTTCCGCAGCCTGGCGCCGTTCGTGCAGGGCAATCTGAAGCTGGCGGACGGGCTGGTCCGCGTTGCCGGCGGCGCGCGATGGGAGAATGTGCAGGTTCGCATCGACGATTTCCGCACGCTGGCGTCGACCACCTATGACGGCCGGAATGCGCGAACCTTTGGCGGCGTGGCGGTGACGGGGGGCAAACCTAGGTTCAGCGACGTGCTGTTCAACGGCGGGGTGATCGTCGAGCCGCTGACCGGCGTCCGCGCCTATGCCAGCTATGCCCAAGGGTTCACCATGGCCGATATCGGGCGCATCACCCGCGCGATATCGACGCCGGGCGTGCGGCTGGACGATTTCCTCGACATCCAGCCGGTCGTGTCGAACAACCGCGAGGTCGGCGTCGAGGTGAAGCGCGGGCCGCTGGACGCCGGGGCGACCTATTTCTGGTCGTCGAGCGACCGGGGGCAGCTGCTCGTCGCGCAGGGCAACGGCATTTTCGAGGTGCAGCGTCAGCGGGTCGAGATACAGGGGCTGGAAGTCAATCTGGCGGTGCAGACGCCGCTGCCAGGGCTGAAGCTGTCGACCGGCTATGCCCATATCCTCGGGCGCTATGACAGCGACCGCAGCCCGCCGGACGGCGTGGTCGATACCGACCTAGACGGGACCAATATTTCGCCCGATCGGCTGAACCTTGCCGCCGACCTCGCGTCCGGGCCGGTGACCGCGCGGGTGCAGACGCAGGTATATCTGTCGCGCAATTTCCGCGGCAAGGCGAACCCCAGCCCCGACAATAATTTCGGCGGCTATGACGTGACCGATGCATCGATCCGGTATCAGACGAAATTCGGTGGCCTGTCGCTCAGTGCCCAGAATATCTTCGACCGCTTCTATATCGACTATAACAGCGACACCCGCCTGCCGAGCGACAATTTCGCGTTCTTTGCGGGGCGCGGGCGCACCTTTACGCTCGGGTGGGATATGCGGTTCTGAGGGCTGGACAGCGGGGCGGGGCGGCGGCTAGTCGCCCGGCCCATGCCTGTCATTGCCACCATCATGAATTCGACCACTGGCCAGCCGATCCAGAAGATGACCTTCGGCCGCATGCCGAAGCCCTGGGCTTCGTTCAATCTGGAGACCGGCGAGCTGGTCACCGCTGACCGGGTCGATATCGGC
The DNA here is from genome assembly GCF_001619955.1 of Sphingomonas hankookensis. Classification (GTDB taxonomy): domain Bacteria; phylum Pseudomonadota; class Alphaproteobacteria; order Sphingomonadales; family Sphingomonadaceae; genus Sphingomonas; species Sphingomonas hankookensis_A. The sequence goes on from NZ_LQQO01000001.1 coordinate 361,313, forward strand.
AAGCCCGCGCCGGGCAAGGTGGTGGTGCCGGTATCGGTGTGGGTCACGCCCAAGAAATAACCCCTCCCGGCGGGTGTGCCGGAAGGGGTCGGATCGCTCAACCGCAGACGCGGCGGCCGTTGCGGATGACGTAGCGGCAGGGACCGCGATAATCGACGCCCTGCGCCGCGGCCTCGCGCGACCAGCCGGGGATCACCCGTTCGCCGCGATGGCCGTAGCGGTCGCCGCGCCGCGCGTCCCAGCGACGACGATCGTCCCAACGGCGGCGGTCGTTCCATGCGCGGCGATTGTCCCAGCCGCGCCGGTCGTTCCAGCCGCGACGATTGTCCCAATGGCGCCGGTCGTCCCAGCGGCGATTGTCGTGATGCGCACGCGGGCCGTGGTCGCGGTGCGCATGGCGGCCGGGCTGAGCGTCGGCCACGGCGGGAACGGCGGTCAGGCCGGCGATGGTCAGGCCGATACCGGCGAAAATGTTCATCAACTGCTTCATGATCGCTTCCTCTCTGCCCCTGTCTGGCGGGATTCGGCTGAACCCATGCTGGACAGGATTGACAGCAGTCAGAAAGACTTGGTTCGCATCGATGGTTCCCGATTCGGGGAAGGCGTCAATAGGCTGGTTGCCACATCCGCGCCGCAATCGTGTCGCGGTCGATCGCTGCGTCGGGTGCCGCGACCTTGTCGGCAACCGCCTGAGCGGCGACGACCACGGCGATGTCGAGCGCGACATCTCGCAGCCGCTCGATCGGTGGCAGCAGCGTGTCGTCGCCCCCCATCGCGCCCAGTGCACGCGCGGCGGCCATGAACATCCCGTCGGTGATCGTATGCGCCTGCGCCGCCAACGCGCCCAGCCCGACGCCGGGGAAGATATAGACGTTGTTGACCTGGGTGACGCCGGTGATGCCGAACGGGCTGCCGGTCCCGATCACCGCGCGTCCGGCGCTCCAGCGGGTCAGATCGGTCGGATGCGCCTCCGCGCGCGACACCGGGTTGGACAGCGGAAAGATGACCGGCCGCTCGACCGCCTGCGCCATGGTGCGGACGACCGCCTCGCTGAACGCGCCATGCTGTCCCGACGCGCCGATCAGGACGGTCGGATGGATGTTGGCGACCGTGTCGAACAGGTCGATGTCACCATGGGCGGTGCGGGTCCAGCCTTCCACCTCGGCCGGATCGCGCGCATAGCTGCGCTGCCCGGCCGACAGGTCGCCCATGTCGGACAGGATCAGCCCGTTGCGGTCGACCGCCCAGATGCGCCCGCGCGCCTGTTCGGCGTCGAGGCCATCGGCCTTCAACGCCTGCACCAGCATGTCGGCGATGCCGCATCCGGCGGCGCCGGCGCCGAACAGCACGATCCGTTGTTCGCCAAGCGGTGCGCCGGTCCGGCCGATCGCCGACAGCAGCGTCCCGACCGCCGTGGCGGCGGTACCCTGAATGTCGTCGTTGAAGCTGAGCAGGCGGTTGCGATAGCGGTCCAGGAGTTTGTAGGCGTTGTGTCCGGCAAAATCTTCCCACTGGAGCAACACGCCCGGGAAGCGGTCGGCGACGGCGGTTACGAAGTCTTCGACGAACGCGTCATATTCGGCGCCGCGGATGCGCGGGTGGCGCCAGCCGACATAGAGCGGGTCTTCGCGGCGTTCGGCATTGTCGGTGCCGACGTCGAGGAGGATCGGCAGGACCTCCGACGGATGGATCCCGGCGCAGGCGGTGTAGAGCGCGAGCTTGCCGATCGGGATGCCCATGCCGCCCGCGCCCTGATCGCCGAGGCCCAGGATGCGTTCGCCATCGCTGACGACGATCACCTTTACCCGGTCGAGCGCGGGATCGCCCAGGATTTCGGCGATGCGGTGGCGGTTGGGCCAGGAGAGGAACAGCCCACGCGGCCGCCGCCAGATTTCGCTGAAGCGTTCGCAGCCCTCGCCGACCGTCGGCGTATAGACCAGCGGCAGCATGGCGGGCAGGTCGCGCTGCACCATCGCGTGGAACAGGATCTCGTTCGAATCCTGCAATTCGCGCAGGAAGCTGTAGCGATGAAAGTCGTCCGGCATGCCGGCCAGCGCCCGCTGCCGCCGTTCGATCTGGCTGTCGAGCGTGCCGACATGCGGCGGAAGCAGCCCGTGCAGTCCCCATTGGTCGCGTTCCGCTTCGGTAAAGGCGGTGCCCTTGTTGGTCAGCGGATCGGCGAGCAGCGCGCGGGCGGCGGCATGGGCGGCGGGGGACATCGGCGGACCCTTCGGTATCGGAAACAAAAAAGTAGCGCCCCGGCGGGGTCCGCCGGAGCGCCAGGCTGCTCTAGGAACTCAGAAGCGGAAGCTGATCCAGCCGGCGAGGAAGTCGGAGCTTTTGTAGTTCGCATCGGTCAGCGCCGGACCGGCGATCAGATGTTCGTAGCGTGCGGTGATGCTGACCCGCGGGCTGATCGGATAAATCGCCTGGAAGCGGATCGTGTCCGCGATCTTGCGCGAATTGCCCAGCTGCGTGCCGGCAAAGGCCTGTCCGTTGGCACGATAGACCGCGTCGTTCAGGCTGTCGCGCCACGACAGCTGATATTCGGCGGCGATGCGCAGCTTCGAGGTCGGCTGGAACTGGACGCTCGGCGCGAACGCGATCAGGTTGGTCGGCGTCGCATAGAGCTGATAGCTGTAATAGATGTTGTTGCCGAACGGCGCGAGCGACGTCTTGAGCGTCCCGTTGCCATAGGCGCCGCCGCCGCTGGCATAGTCGAAGTGGAAGCCGACGCGCGGCGCGGTCTTCGACTTGCCGACCTTGTAGGTCTGCTGCAGCAGGACCAGCCATGCCGAGATCGGGCGGTTCTGGAACTCGCCGCCCTGATAGTTGACCGTCCAGTCGAGATTGACCGGGCCGGTATCGCCATAAAGGTGCAGGCCGTAGAATTTGCGGACTTCCTCCGCCGTGCGGCCGCCCCAGACGGCGTTGCTGTTGCGCAGCCGCCAGACGAAGGGATCGAAGAACAGGTTCGATCCGCCGAGGAACGTCTTAGGAATGACGAAGCCTGCCGTCGCACCGGAGAAACGACGGTTGCGGTCGATGATGTCGTCGCCGGTGCCGCCGACGCCGAGGCGGGTCGTGTAGTAGTCGAACACGTCGCCGCGGATCGTATCGCCCTTCGCCCACGCCCGCACGCCGTTATACACGAAGAAGATCGTGTTGTTGTCGCGCGGCACGACCATCAGGTTCGGACCGTCGGCAAAGGTCTGTCGACCATAGCGCACGCCCAGATCGACCCCGCCGACCGTCCCGGTCACGTCGACGAAGCTCTGCTGCACGACCAGATCGTTGTGCAGCTGCCCGGCCTTCACCCCCAGATTGCGTCCCGACATGCCGGCATGCGCCAGTTCGCCGTACAGCCGGACATGTTCGCCCAGATGCAGGTCGGCACCGCCGACGACGCGGAAAATGTCCTGCCGCTGCGCCTCGCGGTCGCGCAGGTTGGGATTGGTCGTCAGGTTGACGCGGGCGCGGAACTCGCCCGACAGCGTCAGATAGACATCGTCGCCGGCGATCGGAATGTATTTGAGCTGGTCGAGAATGTCGTCGCGCTTCTTGGGATCGCGAAACCTGGTCCAGTCCTCGGCCCAGCGCGACTGGTTGTAGCCGCCGGCGGTGACGCCGTCGCCGATACCGGCGGTCGGATATTCCTGGGCGACCGGGCGGGCATTGCCCCGATCGGCGACCTGGCTGGCGATCGTGCTGGTCGTGGTCGGGATCGCGGGTTCGGTCGCGAATGCGGGAGCGATGGTCGATGCGACGATCGGGGCAGCGGCACACAGCCGCAACAAGGTCTTCATCTTGGCATACCTTTGTTCGCCCGGGGGCGAGAACGTCGGTGCCGGTCCGGGGATCGCCCGGACCGGCACATAGGGAGTTACTCGGCGGGAACTGCGCCTTCGGGCATCTGATCGACCCGCACGCTGCGACCGGCCAGAGCCTCGTCGAACTGGTGCTTGTCGAGCTTGCCTTCCCATTTTGCGACGACAACGGTTGCTACTGCGTTACCGATGAAGTTCGTCAGGCTGCGGCACTCGCTCATGAAGCGATCGACGCCGAGGATCAGCGCCATGCCGGCAACCGGGACCGTGGGGACGATCGACAGCGTGGCGGCGAGCGTGATGAAGCCCGCGCCGGTGACGCCCGCCGCACCCTTCGACGACAGCATCGCGACGGCGAGCAGCAGGATCTGCTGGCTGAGGGTCAGTTCCACGTTGCACGCCTGGGCGATGAACAATGCGGCCATGGTCATGTAGATGTTGGTGCCGTCGAGGTTGAACGAATAGCCGGTCGGAACGACAAGGCCGACGATCGACTTCGGGATGCCGGCACGCTCCATCTTCTCGATCAGCGAGGGCAGCGCGCTTTCCGACGACGAGGTTCCGAGCACCAGCAGCAGTTCGGCCTTCAGGTACGAAATCAGCTTGAAGATCGAGAAGCCGCAGAAATGCGCGACCGCACCCAGCACCACCGTCACGAACAGGAAGGCGGTGAGGTAGAAGGTGCCGACCAGCGCGGCGAGGCTGGACAGCGTGCCGATGCCGTATTTGCCGATGGTGAACGCCATCGCGCCGAACGCGCCGATCGGGGCCGCCTTCATGACGATCGCGACGACCTTGAAGAAGGCGATCGAGATGTCGTTCAGCGCGTCGAGCACGCGTTCGCCCTTGTCGCCGATCATGGCGAGGCCGATGCCGAACAGGATCGCGACGAACAGCGTCTGGAGGATGTTGCCTTCGGTCAGCGCCGAGATGAAGGTGTCGGGAATGACGCCCATCAGGAAGCCGGTGATCGTCGAATCATGCGCCTTTTCGGCATATTCGGTGATCTTCGACGTATCGAGCGTCGACGGGTCGATGTTGAGGCCCGCACCCGGCTGCACGACGTTGCCGACGATCATGCCGATGATGAGCGCGAGCGTCGAGAAGGTCAGGAAGTAGGCGAACGCCTTGCCCGCGACGCGACCGACGCTGGCGAGGTCGCGCATCCCGGCGATGCCGGTGACGATGGTCAGGAAGATCACCGGGGCGATGATCATCTTCACCAGCTTGATGAAGGCATCACCGATCGGCTTCAGCGCTTCGCCGGTCGACGGATAGAAGTGGCCGAGCAGGACGCCGGCGACGATGGCGATCAGCACCTGGACGTACAGATGCTTGTACCATGGTTTCGCGGCGGGCGGCACGGGCGGGTGGGCGGTGTCGGTGGCAAGTATCATGCGGCGACCTTTCATCCTCTGGCTGCGCCGGTCCGACTCTTCATGGCGGTTGGCGCTTCTGGGACGATTTAACCGCACGCAATCCAGCTTGTCGTGATTGCAATCGTGTTTGCTAAGTCGTTGACAAACAGTGATTGTGTATTCCGCCATGGTAGATTTTGCGTAGATTTTTGCCAAGACTAAAGTCTAATGTGCAGAATATTGCACATGGGCGGTGCCGCTCGTACAAGGCGGCGATGCGCAGCCTTGGCCGTACCTGGTGGATTGGATGGATATTGGGCGGCCTGCTGCTCAGCGCCGCGATGGCGGCTGCGGTCGGCCGCTTCGTCGAGCAGCGGGCCCAGGCCGAATCGCTTGCCAAGATCGAGAGCGACGCGCGGCTGCGCCAGGTCCTGCTGACCAGCGAGATCGCCCGGTTCCGTCTGTTGCCGCTGGCGCTGTCCGACGACCGCGACGTGGTGGCGGCGGTGCGCGGGGGCGATGCCGCGCGGCGCGCACTCGACCGGAAACTGGCGGCGCTGGCGCAGTCGACCTCGGCCAGCGTGATCTATGTCATCGGGCGCGACGGGCTCGCGATCGCGGCGAGCAATTGGGACGATCCGCAGAGCTTCGTCGGCAACGACTATAATTTCCGTCGCTATTATCGCGACGCAGTGCGGACCGGGGCGGGGACGCAGTTCGCGCTGGGCACGGTCAGCCGTCGTCCCGGCCTCTATCTCAGCCGCCGGACCGCCGATGGCGGCGTCGTCGTGGTGAAGCTGGAATTCGACCGGATCGAGAGCGAATGGCGCGCGGCGGGCGGCATCACCTTCGTCACCGATGCCGCCGGGGTGGTGCTGATTTCCAGCGATCCGCGCTGGCGTTTCGCGACGACGCGGCCGATCGAGCCGGCGGTCGCCGCCGCAGTGCGCGCCGATAGCGGGGCGGCGGCGCTGAAACGCCCGCCGTTCGCGATCCTCGACGATGCGCTGCGGCTGAACGGGCAGCGCGGGACGCTGCAGCATGCGGTGACGCCAGCGGGGGACGAGGGGTGGCAGGTGCATCTGGCGATGCCGCTGCCCCCGACGATCGGCAGCGCGGTGCGGACCAGCGCGCTGGCGGCGGCGGCGGTGACGCTGGCGCTGATCGGGGCGCTGTGGGGATTGCGCGAACGGTCGCGGCGCCGCGCGATGCGCACGATCGAGCTGGAGGCGGCGGTCGCCGACCGGACCAGCGCGTTGCGCACCGAAATCGAGGAGCGCGCCGCCGCGGAGGCGCGCGCGGCCGAGCTGCGCGAAGGATTGCGCCAGGCGAACCGGCTCGCCGCGCTGGGGCAGATTACTGCCAGCGTGGCGCATGAAACGGCACAGCCGGTGGCGGCGATCCGCAACTATGTCGCCGCCGCGCGCCAGTTGCTGATGCGCGGCGACATGCGCGCGGTGGACGATAATCTGGGCGCGATCGCGCGGCTGACCGACCGTATCGGGCTGGTCACCGCCGAATTGCGCGGCTTCGCGCGCAAGGGCAGCGGCACGATCGGCCCGATCCGGCTGGCGGATGTGATCGACGGCGCGCGGCTGATCCTGAAGGAACGCCTGTCCGAGGTGACGTTCGTCGTGCCGCCGATTTCGGACGAACTGATGGTGGTCGCCGGGCGGGTGCGGCTGGAGCAGGTGCTGGTCAACCTGTTGCAGAATGCGATCGAGGCGCTGGCGGCGACACCCGACCCGTGCATCGCGATCGAGCTGGAGGTCGAGGCGGAGATGGTCTCGCTGATCGTCGCCGACAACGGGCCGGGCATCGATCCGGATGTCGCCGAGCGGATCTTCACCCCGTTCGTTACCAGCCGGGAAACCGGGCTGGGGCTGGGGTTGGTGATCGCGCAGGATATCATGACCGATCTGGGCGGCACGCTGCGGCTGTTGCCCTCGGAGCGCGGCGCGCGGTTCGCGCTCACCCTGCGGCGCGTGCCGTGAGTGGGGCAGGTGGGCGCGTCGCGCTGGTCGAGGATGACGACGACCTGCGCGCATCGACCGCGCAGTTGCTGACGCTGGCCGGGTTCGACGTGGTGGCTTTTCCGGCGGCGCCGCCCGCGCTGCTCGCGATCGACGCCGATTTCGAGGGGATCGTCGTCACCGACGTGCGGATGCCGCACATGTCGGGGATCGAACTGTTCCGCACCCTGCGCGAACGCGATCCGACGCTGCCGGTCGTTCTGGTGACCGGTCATGCCGATGTCGAAACCGCGGTCGATGCGATCAAGAACGGCGCATGGGATTTCCTGTCCAAGCCGTTCGATCCCGACGCGCTGATCGCGGCCGCCACCCGCGCGATGGCGGCGCGGGCACTCGCGCTCGACAATCGCCGCCTGCGTGCCGAGGCGGCGGGCGGCGAGGACATGGTGTTGGTCGGCCGGTCACCCGCCATCGCCCGGCTGCGCGAGATGATCCCGGTGCTGGCCGATGCCGATATCGACCTGCTGATCGAGGGGGAGACGGGGACGGGCAAGGAACTGCTCGCCCGCGCCATCCACCGGGCGGGGCGGCGGGCGCGGCATCGCTTCGTCGCCATCGCCTGTGCCGCGCTGCCCGGGCCGGCGATCGAGGACGAATTGTTCGCCAGCGTGGGCGATCGCGGCATCGTCGGCGCGCAGCGCGGTACGCTTTTCCTCGACGATATCGACCAGGCGTCGCGCGGATTGCAGGGGCGGCTGACGCAGGTGATCGAGGACCGGGCGATCCGGGGTCCGCGCGATGCGGTGCCGGTGGATATCCGCGTCATCGCGACGGCGGCGGAAGAGGCGCAGCGTGGGCCGGATGCGATCGCACCGGCGCTGCTCTATCGCTTGGCCGCGGTACGGCTGCGGATGCCGCCGCTGCGCGAACGGCGCGACGACGTGCCGCTGCTGTTCGCGCATCTGGTCGATCAGTCGGCCAAGCGGCTGCGGCGCGAGGTGCCGCCGCTGACCCATGGCGCGCGCGACCTGCTGGCGCGCCACGACTGGCCGGGGAATGTGCGCGAACTGGCGCACTTCGCCGACCGGTTCGTGCTGAGGCTGGAGGGCGATGGGGGCGAAGGGGGCGGGAGCGACGCCACGCGTCCGCTGCCCGAACGGATCGCCGCGTTCGAGCGCGAGGCGATCCTGTCCGCGATCGCCGCGACCGGCGGCGAGATCGGCGCGGCGATCGAGCGGCTGGGGATCCCGCGCAAGACCTTCTATTACAAGGTGCAGCGGCTGGGCATCGACCTGAAGTCGGTGCGCGGCCAGTCCTGAACGCCGGTCAGTCCAGCCCGTCGTCCGTGACATAGGCGAGGCCGGCGCGGGCCTCCAGCGCGGCACGGTCGCGCATCACGATCCGCCCGCGCGAACAGCGGACCATGTGCTCACCCTCTAGGATATGCAGGCAATCGGTGACCGTCGCGCGGCGCAGGTTCAGCGTGGCGGCGATCGACGCATGGGTGACCGACATGGTGTCGCCATCGATCCGGTCGTCGATCATCAGCAACAGGCGGGCGATGCGCCGTTCGGGCACGTCGCGCAGCGCCGATGCGAGCGTCCGCGCGATCTGCATCGAAAAGCGCTGGCCGAAGCTCAGGATCGCCTTCAACAGCGCGCTGTCCTCGTTCGCGGCATCGACGACGGCGGTCGCCGGGATGACGATCGCGCTGCCGGCCTGGATATGCGCACGGGCGGTGAACGGGGTCGGCTGGTCGCTGAACAGCCGCGACCAGCCGACCACGCCGTCGCGCCCGATCATGCCGACGTCCTGCGACGACCCGCCGGTCGACAGCGACAGCATCGCCGGCGCCCCTTCGGGAAAGACCAGCCGGTCGATCGGCTCGCCGCTGCGCGTAAGAATATCGCCAGGTTGTAAAATGACGCGACTGGCCACCGACGCCAATTTACGCCGGGTGTCGGGACGCATGGCGCCCAACAGCCTGTTGTCGGTCGTAGGCAGGGTAGTAGATGTCTCGCCCACGCGATCGATATTCACTGCGAAAGCCATTTCGCGTCTTTTGCCTGCAAGATTTGAGGCAATCCAGTCACCCCGGGCATCTTGTACGGAACCGTACATCCACCTTTGGCACGCATCGTTTGTCATTTACGGTTCGTTAGGTCGTGACAACGATCCAGGGAGACGGTGTCATGGACGAGCAAATGTCAGTGACGCACGCGTTCGATGCGCGGGCGAAGCGGCGTGAGGAACGGCGCGATTTCTTCAAGATGCTGGGCGGCGCTGCAGCAGTTGGCAGCGCCGCTTTTGTTATGGCGCAGTCCGGGGAAGCACAGGCGCAAAGCGGTCCGACCGATGCGGACATTCTGAACTTTGCGCTGAACCTCGAATATCTCGAAGCGCAATTCTACTATTTCGCGGCGTTCGGCAGCGGGCTTCCCAACTCCATCCTCACCGGCACCGGCGCGCAAGGGGCGGTCACCGGCGGGCGGCAGGTCACCTTCTCCGACACCTTGGTCGCGCAATATGCCCGCGAGATCGCGGCCGACGAACGTGCGCATGTCGAATTCCTGCGCACGGCGCTGGGCAGCGCGGCGGTCGCGCAGCCGGCGATTGACATCAGCGCATCGGCGAACGGTGCCTTCTCCGCCGCCGCACGCGCGGCGGGGCTGATCGGGGCGGGCGCATCGTTCGACCCTTATGCCAGCGACGAGAATTTCCTGCTGGGCGCGTTCATCTTCGAAGATGTCGGCGTCACCGCCTATAAGGGTGCGGCGCCGCTGCTGAGCAGCAAGACCTTCCTCGAAGCCGCCGCCGGCATCCTCGCGGTCGAGGCCTATCACGCCGCGATCGTGCGCACGACGCTCTATGCGAAGGGGATTGCGACGCCATCGGCGCAGCTGATCCAGGCGACCGATGCTATTTCGAACGCGCGCGACAGCCTCGACGGCACGACCGATCTCGACCAGGGCCTGTCCCCGCTGTCGAGCAACCCGAATGCCAGCAATATCGCGCCGCTCGACGCGAACGGCATCGCCTTCAGCCGGTCGGCCGGACAGACGCTCAACATCGTCTATCTCAACAACGCTCAGGTGAATGGCGGCGGTTTCTTCCCGAACGGGGTGAATGGCACCATCCGCGCCAGCGCCGCCAACTGAACCTGAGGAGAGACATCATGCAAAACGATCCGATCCTGCAGGTCCTCGAAGCCTGCGACCAGCGGCGCAACGCGCGTCGCGAGTTCATGCGCTATGCCGGCGGTGCCGCGATCGCCACGGCGGGCGCATCGGTACTGGCCGCGTGCAGCGACAGCGGCGGCGGCTTCATCACCCCCGGGCCGACGCCTACGCCGACCCCGACCGCGACGACGGCGCTGACCGATGCCGATGTGCTGAACTTCGCGCTGAACCTCGAATATCTCGAAGCGCAATTCTATTCCTTTGCCGCGACCGGCGCGGGCCTGCCGAACAGCAGCCTGAGCGGAACGGGCACGCAAGGGGCGGTCAGCGGCGGGCGGCAGGTGACGTTCACCGATCCGCTGGTGGCGCGCTATGCGCGTGAAATCGCGGCGGACGAAATCGCGCACGTCAACTTCCTGCGCACCGCGCTCGGGTCGGCGGCGGTGGCGCAGCCGGCGATCGATATCGGCGTGACCGCGACCAGCGCCTTTTCGAATGCGGCACGCGCCGCCGGGCTGATCGGGGCGGGCGCGGCATTCGACGTGTACGCCAATGACGAGAACTTCCTGCTTGGCGCGTTCATCTTCGAAGATGTCGGCGTCACCGCCTATAAGGGTGCCGTCGGTTTCGTCAGCAACAAGACGTTCCTTGAGGCGGCGGCGGGCATCCATGCGGCGGAAGCCTATCATGCGGGCCTGGTCCGGACCGTGCTGTACCGCAAGGGCGTGGCGACTCCGTCGCTGATCGACGCGACCGAAGCGATCTCGACGGCGCGCGACAGCCTCGATGGCAGCAGCGACCTCGACCAAGGGATTCGCGCGACCGGCAGCGGCAATGCAACCGCGTCGAACATCGTGCCGACCGATGGCAGCGGCATCGCGTTCAGCCGGACTCCGGGACAAGTGCTGAACATCGTCTATCTCGATCGGACGGCCAAGACGGCAGGCGGGTTCTTCCCGAACGGCGTCAATGGCACGATCCGCTCCAGCGCGGCGAATTAAGGGAGAGGGCGGCGTTCCGCGTGTCGGGACGCCGCCTTCGCTCAGTTGCCGGGGGTGCCGACCAGTCGCTGATAGGCTTCCTCAGGCGGGCCATAGGTCATGGCCGCCATCTCCAACAGCTTTTCGCGGTCGCGGACGATCACCCGGCCGCGGACCGATTTGATGGCGAGCGTTTCTTCCAATCTATGCAGCGCGTCGGTAATGCTGCTGCGGCGGACCGCCAGCATGAGCCGAAACTCCTCATGCGTCATCGAGATTTCGTCACCGCGTACCCGGTCGTGGTACAGCAGGATCCAACGCGCCAGCCGCCGTTCGACCGGGTGCGACAGTGCCGACACGACCGTCCGGCCCATCTGGATCAGGAACACCTGGATGAAGCGGAGTAGCGCGGCGCGCAGCGTATCGCTGCGTTCGACAGCCGCGAGCAGCCGATCGGCCGGTATCCGGAGCGCCGTGCCCGGTTCGGCGCGCAGCACGACGTCGTGCGGCGACCGGTCGTCGCCCAGCAGGATCGGCCAGCCGACATAGCCGTCCGCGCCGAGCAGGCCCACGGCATGCTGCCGTTCGCCGTCGATGACTTCCAGCACGGCGGCGATCCCGCCTTCGAGGAAGTAGACATAATCGATCGACTGATCGACGGTGAGCAAAGTGTCCCCGACGACCAGCGAGACCCGTTCGAGGTCGGGGGCGAGCAGGGCGCGGTCCGACGTCGTCAACGCGGCGAGCAGCCGGTTTTCGCCGCCTTCGCTGACCGGGGTGGCAGGGCGGTCGGCAATGTCACTCGATAGGGTCATCATGGCGGCCATTTTCCACGCGTTCGGCGACAACGCAATTGCGAACCGGTCGGTTCGATCCGCATTGCCGTTTGCCCGCGCCTTGCATAGACAGGGCGCGACCGTGCCGAGCCTTCACGCCCTTGCCAATCCACGACGATTCCTAGCGATCGCCCGCCCGCTGACCCCGATCCTGGTCGGGGCGGGGGCGGCGTTGTTCGCGTTCGGTTGCTGGGCCGGATTGACGCAGACCCCGGCGGATTATCTGCAGGGCGAGAGCGTCCGCATCCTCTATGTCCATGTACCCGCCGCGTGGCTGGGGATGGGCGGATGGTCGAGCCTGGCGATCGCCAGCATCGTCTATCTGGTCTGGCGGCACCCGTTGGCGGCCGTTGCCGCGCGCGCGATCGCGTTGCCTGGGGCGCTGTTCACCGCGCTGTGCCTGGTGACCGGTTCGATCTGGGGGCGACCGACCTGGGGGACATGGTGGCAATGGGACGGGCGGCTGACGTCGATGCTGCTGCTGTTCTTCGTGTATTTAGCCTATCTGGCACTCGCCCGTGCCGATGCCGATCGCGACGGCGACGGGCGTATCCCGGCACTGTTCGGTATTGCCGGGACGGCATTGTTGCCGGTCATCCGCTATTCGGTGCTGTGGTGGCGGACGCTGCATCAGGGGCCGAGTATCACGCTGACCAAATCGACCATCGACCCGACGATCCTGTGGCCGCTGTTCTTCACGGCGGGCGGCGCGAGCCTGTTGTTCGGTGGGGTCGTGCTGATGCGGATGCGGACCGATCTGGCCCGGATCAAGGCGGAGGCGCGGATGCGTCGGCGGGCGGCGGCATGAACCATTGGGCGTTCATTGCGGCGGCGTATGGGGTCACGCTGGGCGGGATCGCCGCGATCACCATTGCTTCATGGGTGGCGATGCGCCGCGCGGAGCGGGGATGAGTCCGAAACGGCAACGCATGACGCTGGCTTTGCTGGCGGTGGTCGCGATCGTCGGCGCGGTGCTGCTCGCCATGTCGGCGCTGGGTGAGGAAGCGGCGTTCTTCTACGCACCCGCCGATGCCGCCGCCGCGCCGATCGACAAGCCGGTGCGGCTGGGCGGGATGGTCGCGGCAGGATCGGTCCGTCGGGCGGCAGATGGCGTGACGATCCATTTCACCGTGACCGATGGCAAGGCGACCGTGCCGGTGCGCTTCGCCGGGATCGTCCCCGACCTGTTCCGCGAAGGATCGGGCGTCGTGGCCGAGGGACGGTTCGTGGCAGGCGGCGGGTTCGTCGCCGACAATCTGCTCGCCAAGCACGACGAACGCTACATGCCGCCGCAGGTAGCGGGCAAGATGCACAAGAGCGAGAGCACCGCCCCATGAGCGATCGCAACCGATGATTGCCGAGGCTGGTCTTGCCGCCTTGTGGCTGGCGGCGGCGATGGCGTTGCTGCAACTGGCGATGGCGGCGATCGCGCTGACGTCGCGCGAGGCGGAGCCGCCGGCGATCGTGCGGGAGTTGCTGGCGGCGGTGCGGCCGGTCGCGGTAGCGCAGGGGCTGCTGGCGGCCGGGGCGTTTGCGGCGCTGATCGTGCTGTTCGCGAGGACCGACCTGTCGGTGCTGCTGGTCGCCGAAAATAGCCATTCGGCCAAGCCGATGCTGTACAAGATCGCGGCGACCTGGGGCAATCACGAAGGGTCGATGCTGCTGTGGGTCACGGTGCTGGCGGTGGCCGGGGCGGGGATCGCGCTGTTCGAACGGTTGCTGGCGACGCGTACCCATGCCGCGACGCTGGCAGCGCAGGCGGCGATTGCGGCCGGCTTCTACGCATTTCTGCTGTTCGCCTCCAATCCCTTTGCCCGGCTGTCGCCTGTACCGCGCGACGGGCTGGGCCTCAACCCGTTGTTGCAGGACCCCGGCCTCGCCTTCCATCCGCCGACGCTCTACCTCGGCTATGTCGGGTTGTCGGTGGCATTTTCCTTCGCGGTCGGCGCGCTGATCACCCGCGATGTCGGCCGTGATTTCGCGCGGGCGATGCGGCCATGGGTGCTGGGGGCGTGGATTTTCCTGACGATCGGGATCACGGCGGGCAGCTACTGGGCCTATTATGAGCTCGGCTGGGGCGGCTGGTGGTTCTGGGACCCGGTCGAGAATGCGTCGCTGATGCCGTGGCTGGCGGCGACCGCGCTGCTCCATTCGGTGACGGTGCTAGCGACGCGCGATGGGCTGCGGGCATGGACGATCATGCTGTCGGTCGTCGCCTTTTCGATGTCGATGGTCGGTACGTTCCTGGTGCGATCGGGCATTTTGACCAGCGTCCACGCCTTTGCGGTCGATCCGACGCGGGGCGGGTTCATTTTGGCGCTGCTGATCCTCTATATCGGCGGAGCATTGGCGCTGTTCGCGTTCCGGGTCGGGACGGTGCGGCAGGGGGCGTTGTTCGAGCCGGTTAGCCGCGAGGGCGGGCTGGTGCTCAACAACCTGCTGCTGTCGGTCATCCTCGGCATCGTGCTGATCGGGACGCTGTACCCGTTGGTCGCGGAGGCGTTCGGGGTGCAGCTCTCGGTCGGGCCGCCCTTCTTCAACCGCGCCGCCGGGCCGATCGCGTTGCTGCTGGTTGCGGGCATGGCGGTCGGGCCGTTGCTGCGGTGGCGCCGGGATCGGGGCGCGGCGGTGCTGCGCCGGGTCGCGGTGCCGGCCGGGGTGACGCTGGTCGTGCTGATCGCGGCGGTCGCGTTCGTCGACAGCGGGTGGTTGCCGAAGTTCGGGTTGGCGCTGGCCGCCGGGCTGGCGGCCGCCAGCGTCCTGCCGCTGGTCGGGCGGAGCCCGTGGCGGACGCCGCTGCCGATCTGGGGCATGGTCGTCGCGCATCTGGGCATCGCGGTCAGCCTAGCGGGCATGGCGAGCGACAGCGCGTTTACGCAGGAACGGCTGGTCGCCGCTGCGCCGGGCGAACACCACAAGGTCGGACCGTTTGACGTGCGCTTCGATGGGATCAAGCCGGTGGTCGGCGATAACTGGTCGGCGGTGCAGGGGCGGCTGACCGTCACGCGCGGAGCGGGCGGGGCGTTCGTGATGCGGCCCGAACAGCGCTTCTTCGCCAATCCGCCGACCGAAACGAGCGAGGCGGCGCTGGCGACCTATTGGGACGGGCAGCTCTATGCCGTGCTCGGCCGCGACGATGCCGGCGGGCGGCGGCAATTGCGGCTGTGGTGGAAGCCGTTCGTGACGCTGATCTGGGCCGGTGGCGGATTGATTGCTTTGGGCGGGGCGATCGCGCTGGTCGGGCGCGTGCGGCGGCGGCAGGCGCGATGAACCGTCGCCTGCTCTGGCTTCCGCTGCTCGCCTTCGTCGCGATTGCCGGGCTGTTCGCGTGGATGCTGCCGCAGCACAGCGACCGGCAGGTGCGTTCCCGACTGGTCGGCAAGCCGCTGCCCCAGTTCAGCCTGGCCCCGGCCGCTCCGGGCAAGCCGGGATTGACGACCGCGATGTTTCAGGCCGGCAAGCCGCGGCTGTTGAATGTCTTCGGCAGCTGGTGCGTGCCCTGCGCCGCCGAAGCACCGCAGCTGGCGAAGCTGGCACAGGCGGGCGCGACGATCGACGCCATCGCGATCCGCGATACGCCGGCCGATGTTGCGCGGTTCCTGTCGACCAATGGCGATCCCTTTGCGGCGATCGGCGACGATCGCAACAGTTCGGTGCAGTTGGCATTGGGATCGTCCGGCGTTCCGGAAACCTTCGTCATCGACGGACAGGGACGGATCGCGCACCAGCATATCGGGGCGATCCGCGACGAGGATGTGCCGGTCCTGCTCGACAAATTGAAGTCCGCCCGATGAGGGCGCTGTTCGTCCTGGCGCTGCTGATCGCGCCCCCGGCGCTGGCCCAGTCGCGTGTGCCGCCTCCGGCACTGGCCGATACGCAACTGGCCGATCCGGCCCAGGAGCGAGCGGCCAAGGCATTGATGGAAACGCTGCGGTGTCTCGTCTGCCAGGGGCAGTCGATCGCCGACAGCGACGCCGACATGGCCGCCGACATGCGCGCACTGGTCCGGCAGCGGATCGCAGCGGGGGAGCGGCCGGTCGCGGTGCGCGACTGGCTGATCGAACGCTATGGCAACTATGTCAGCTATGACCCGCCGCTGTCGGGTGCGACGGGGCCGCTATGGCTGGCGCCGATCGTGCTGCTGGCGATCGGTGGTCTGCTCGCCCGGCGCAGCTTGAAGGGGCGTCGGCGATGAACGGTTGGCTGATCCTCGCGCTGTTGCTGATTGCCATCTTCGGGCTGCTGGTCATGGCGCGTGTCGCAAAGCCGTTATGGGGCTTTGTTGGCGCCACGCTGATGCTGGGCGCGGCAGGCTATGCGTGGCAGGGGAGCCCGACCCTGGCCGGCGTGCCGCGCGCGGCGGAGCGTAAGTTCGAGGCACCCGATATCGCGGCAGACGATTTGCGCGACGCGATCTGGGGGCGCTTTACCTATGATTACGCCTATGCGGTCGCGGCCGACGGTCTTGCCCGCGCGGGAGCGGCCCAGGCGGCGGTAAATGCGGTGCTGGGCGGGTTGCAGGGTGCCCCGAACAGCGGGCGGTTGTGGACCCGGTTGGGCACGGCGATCCTTGCCCATGACGGCGGGCAGGTACTCTCGCCCGCTGCCCGCACCGCCTTTGCCCGTGGGATCGCAACGGCGCCGGATCACCCCGGCCCCTATTTCTATTACGGCATGGCGTTGATCCAGACGGGCGACCTGCCCGGCGCGAAGCGAGCATGGCTCGCGGCGCTGGCGCGCACGCCGCGCAACGCATCCTATCGCGAGGACCTTGCGATGCGGCTGGTCCTGCTCGACCGGTTGATGGCAATGCGCCCGACCGCCCCGGCCCGATAGAGTCTGATCCACTCGCGCGAAAATGTCATTCCCCCGGCCTTCGCCGAGATGACGCCCGTTTCGGAGGAGCTGGATCAGACTCCAGTCCGCCTGCCGTCCGCTCAGGCGCCGCGCCCGGTCTTTGCCTGCAACGCGTCGATCGCCTTGGACGCATCCGCCTTGGTCAGCGAATCGTCGAACGGCTCGCCCGCTTCTTCGCTTAGCGTCTTCAGATAGGACGCCTGGGCGCCGGTCATCGGTTCGTCGCCGGTCGTCCAGTCGTCCGGGTCCTTTTCGGCATTCGAAAAGGGTTCGCTCTTGGGGTTCGGGTGGTCGGTCATCGCAGAATTCCTTTCACCGCCACCAACCCGCGCGTTCCCAGTTCGTTCCGTCAGGTTACGGCGTTGCGGGCATGGTATCTGGGATCGTCCCAGCTGCGATCGTCGAGAATTCGCCGCAGGATATCGACCGCCCGCCACACATCGGCAAAGCCGATATAGAGCGGCGCGAACCCCAGCCGCAGCGCGTCGGGCGCGCGGAAATCGCCGATCACGCCGCGATCGATCAACGCCTGGCAGATTGCATAGGCATGGGGATGGCGGAACGATACATGGCTGCCGCGCCGGGCGGCATCGCGCGGGCTGATGAGCGTCAGCTCCGGGCATCGCGCCTCGACCAGCGCGATGCAGGAGTCGCCGAGCGCGCGGGACTTGGCGATCAGCGCATCCCGGTCGACGCCGTCGAATTGCGCAATTCCCTCTTCTAGCGCGGCAAGCGCGAGGATCGGTGGTGTCCCGCATTGGAAGCGCGAAATGTCGGCGGCCGGGGCGTAATCGTCGCTGAAATCGAACGGTGCGGCATGGCCCAGCCAGCCCGACAAGGGCGATCGCAATGTCGCATGGTGACGCTTTGCGACGTAGAGAAAGGCGGGCGCACCGGGGCCGCCGTTCAGATATTTATAGCCGCAGCCGACCGCCAGGTCGGCGTTGCAGCCCGTGAGGTCGAGCGGCACCGCGCCGACGCTGTGGCTGAGGTCCCACAGCACCAGCGCGCCCCGTGCCTGCGCGGCGGCGGTGATGCCGGCCATGTCGAGCATCGCGCCGCTCTTGTAATGGACATGGGTGAGCATCACGACGGCGACATCGTCGTCGATCGCGTCGACGATGGTGTCGACCGGCACGGTCCTGATCCGCGCATCGCCGACGCTCCACGCGGCGCCATCGGCGATGTAGAGATCGGTCGGGAAGTTGCCGGGTTCGGACAGGATCGTGGCGCGCCCCGGCCGTGCCTTCAACGCCGCCACCAGCAGCTTGTACAGGTTGGCGGAGGTCGAATCGGCGACCACCACCTCGTCCGGTTGTGCGCCGATAAACGGCGCGATCTTCGCCCCGATCCGCCGCGCTGCGCCGATCCAGTCATGCGCGTTCCAGCTGCGGATCAGCCCGTCGCCCCATTGCTGCGTCGCGACCTGCTGCAACCGCGCCGGGGTGGTGCGCGGGAGAGCGCCGAGCGAATTGCCGTCGAGATAGATCACGCCCTCGGGCAGAGCGAAGCGGTCGCGGACGCTGTGCAGCGGATCGGCGGCGTCGCTGGCCCCCGCTTCGATCAGCGTCATCATGCCCACGCCGCCACCCGGCGGACGGTCGATTGCCACGAGAACATGCCGCTCAGCACCTTTGCCAGATCAGGATGCCCGACGCGGGCCTTGCTGCGCGGTCGGTTCATATCGATACTGGTCGCTCAGTGCGCGGAGGGCGGCGGGCCGCCCATGTCGCGGAAGCTGTCGGGCACGTCGGTGCGCGGCTGTCCCGACGGGGTCGGCAGCGGTTCGATCTCCGGCGATTCGGGCGGATCGAACCCGCCCTCCCATTTGGCGATGACGCTGGCGGCGATGGCATTGCCGACGACATTGGTCGCGGTGCGGCCCATGTCGAGGAAATGGTCGATGGCAAGGATCAGCAACAACCCGGCTTCGGGGATGTTGAACATGCCGAGCGTCGCGGCGATGACCACCAGGCTGGCGCGCGGGACACCGGCAATCCCCTTCGACGTGACCATCAGCACCAGCAGCATCAGGAACATCTGTCCCCAGCTGAGGTCGATGCCGTACGCCTGCGCGATGAAGATCGACGCGAAGGTCATGTACATCATCGACCCGTCGAGGTTGAACGAATAGCCGAGCGGCAGCACGAAGCTGGCGATGCGCGGCGGTACGCCGAACCGGTCGAGCGCTTCCAGCGTGCGCGGATAGGCGGCCTCCGACGAGGCGGTCGAAAAGCCGAGCAGGATCGGATCGCGCAGATAGCGCAGCAGCATCTTCACGCGCGGGCCGATGATGGCGAAGGCGATGCCGATCAGCACCGTCCATAGCGTGGCGAGGCCGAGGTAGAAGCTGCCCATGAAATAGGCGAGGTCGCCGATGATCCCCGGTCCCCGTTCGGCCAGCGTCGCCGTCACCGCCGCAAACACCGCGAACGGGGCAAAGCGCATGACGTAATCGGTGACCTGCAACATCACCGCGACCAGCCCTTCGAGCGCGCGGACCAGCGGCTTGCCCTTGTCGCCGACCGCCGTCAGCGCGACGCCGATGAACAGCGAGAAGATGACGATCTGCAAGATCTCGTTCGTCGCCATCGCCTCGATGCCCGAGGCGGGGAAGATATGGCCGACGAACTTCACGAAATCGAATGCCGGCTTGTCGACGCCGGTCGCGGCGGTGACCGGCGGGACGGGCAGGCCCAGACCCACGCCCGGCTGCAACAGATTGACCAGCAACAGCCCGAGCATCAGCGAGATGAAGCTGGCCATCACGAACCAGCCGAACGACCGCAGCCCGACCCGGCCCAGCGACGAACTGTCGCCCATATGCGCGATGCCGACGACCAGCGTCGAGAAGACGAGCGGCGCGATGATCATCTTGATCAGCCGCAGGAACACGGTGGTCACGGCGGACAGATAATAGGCGATATTCTTCAGCGTCGCGGTGCCGGCGCCGCCGCCATCGTCCAGCCCGGCATTCAGCGCCCAGCCGAGCACGAGCCCCGCCACCAGCGCGATGAGAATGAAAGTCGTAAGCCGCTTGGCCATGCGTAGTCCCTGATCGTTTGCACGGGAAAGGACGGGAATGTTTCGTCCGGGTCAACCCCTGTGCGTGTCCTCGCTTGGCAAGTCGCGCGCGCCTGCGTATCGAGCGGACATGACCTCGACCAATGATGTCCGCCGCTCGTTCCTCGACTTTTTCGAGAAGGCGGGCCACGCCCGCGTGCCCTCCGCGCCGCTTGTTCCGCAGAACGATCCGACGCTGATGTTCGTCAATGCGGGCATGGTGCCGTTCAAGAACGTGTTCACCGGCCTCGAGACGCGGCCTTACGTGACGGCGACGTCGTCGCAGAAATGCGTGCGCGCGGGCGGCAAGCATAACGATCTCGACAATGTCGGCTATACCGCGCGGCATCATACCTTCTTCGAAATGCTCGGCAATTTCTCCTTCGGCGATTATTTCAAGGAACAGGCGATCCTGAACGCCTGGACCCTGCTGACCCGCGACTGGGGACTGCCAGCGGAGAAGCTGACCGCGACTGTCTATCATACCGACGACGAAGCGTTCGACCTGTGGAAGAAGATCGCCGGGCTGCCCGATCACAAGATCATCCGCATCCCGACCAAGGACAATTTCTGGGCGATGGGCGACAGCGGCCCGTGCGGTCCGTGCTCGGAAATCTTCTACGATCACGGCGACCACATCCCCGGCGGTCCCCCCGGTTCGCCGGACGAGGATGGCGACCGGTTCGTCGAGATCTGGAACCTGGTGTTCATGCAGTTCGAGCAGGACGCCAACGAGATCGTCGGCGAACTGCCCAAGAAGTCGATCGACACCGGCATGGGCCTCGAACGCATTGCAGCGGTTATGCAGGGCGTGTCGGACAATTACGACACCGATACCTTCAAGGCGCTGATCGCCGCATCCTGCGAACTGACCGGCACCCGCGCCGAAGGGGCGACGCAGGCCAGCCACCGCGTCATCGCCGATCACCTGCGCGCGTCGGGTTTCCTGGTGGCCGATGGCGTGCTGCCGGCGAACGAAGGCCGCGGTTATGTGCTCCGCCGGATCATGCGCCGCGCGATGCGGCACGCGCATCTGCTGGGTGCCAAGGACCCGTTGATGCACCGGCTTGTCGGCTCGCTCGTATCTGAAATGGGCGCGGCCTATCCGGAGCTGGTCCGCGCGCAGCCGCTGATCGAAGCGACGTTGCAGCAGGAAGAAACCCAGTTCCGCCGCACCCTCGACAAGGGGCTGAAGCTGCTCGACGAGGCGACTGCCGATTTCGCCGAAGGCGCGACGCTGGCCGGCGAGACCGCGTTCAAGCTCTACGACACCTATGGCTTCCCCTATGACCTGACCGAGGACGCCCTGCGTGCGCAAGGGTACGGCGTCGACCGTGCCGGATTCGACGCGGCGATGGCCGAACAGAAGCGCGCCGCGCGTGCTGCGTGGAAGGGCTCGGGTGCCAAGGCGTCGGACGATGTCTGGTTCGACGTCCTCGAAACCGCCGGACCGACCGAATTCATCGGCTATTCGGTCGAGGCGGGCGAGGGGCAGGTCGTCGCGATCGTCAAGGACGGCGCGCGGGTCGATTCGGCTGAGGCGGGTGACGAGGTGTTGGTGCTCACCAACCAGACGCCCTTCTATGCCGAAAGCGGCGGGCAGGTCGGCGATGCCGGCACCATGACCACCGATGCCGGGTTCATGGCGACCGTCACCGATACCGCCAAGCAACTCGGCAAGCTCCATGCCCATGTCGCGACGATCGACGCCGGCAGCCTGAAGGTCGGCGACAGCGTCGCGCTGACGATCGACACCGCGCGCCGTGCGCAGATTCGCGCCAACCACTCCGCGACGCACCTGTTGCATGAGGCGTTGCGGGAGCGGCTCGGCACCCATGTCGCGCAGAAGGGATCGATGGTCGCGCCTGAGCGGCTGCGCTTCGACTTCTCGCAACCCTCCCCGATCGCGGCGGACGCGCTGGCGCTGGTCGAGGCCGACGTCAACGCGCAGGTGCGCGGCAACGGTGCGGTCACCACCCGGCTGATGACCCCCGACGATGCGATCGCGATGGGCGCGATGGCGCTGTTCGGCGAGAAATATGGCGACGAGGTCCGCGTCGTGTCGATGGGACAGGATGCGGAAGGCACCTATTCGATCGAGTTATGCGGCGGGACGCACGTCAATGCGCTTGGCGAAATCGGCCTGTTCAAGATCGTGTCCGAAGGCGCGGTGTCCTCGGGCGTCCGCCGCGTCGAGGCGCTGACCGGCGAGGCAGCGCGCCAATGGCTCGGCAATCGCGACGCGAAGCTGCGGGAAGCCGCTGCCGCGCTGAAGGCGACCCCCGACGAAGTGCCCGCCCGCGTGGCGCAGCTCGTCGAGGATCGGCGTCGTCTGGAACGCGAACTGGCCGAGGCGAAGAAGGCGCTGGCCATGGGCGGCGGTGCGGGTGCGGCGCCGGCCGGTCCGGAACAGGTCGGCGACATCGCCTTTCTGGGTCAGGTGATCGACGGGCTCGATGCCAAGGCATTGCGCGGGACGATCGATGAAGCCCGTGCGCGCGTTCCCTCGGGCGTCGTTGCGCTGGTCGCGGTCAATGACGGCCGCGCCTCGGTCGGGGTCGGGGTGTCGAGCGACCTGACCGGCCGGATCAGCGCGGTCGATCTGGTCAAGGCGGCGGTCGCGGCGCTGGGCGGGCAGGGGGGCGGCGGTCGCCCTGACATGGCTCAGGGCGGTGGCCCGGACGGAGCCAAGGGCGACGAAGCGCTGGCGGCGATTCGCGCGCTGCTGACGAACTAATTTCCTCGTCACCCCGGCCTTGAGCCGGGGGCCCGCTTCTCTCGACGTCGGAAGTAGAAGCGGGACCCCGGATCAAGTCCGGGGTGACGTCTGGTTCTGTAATGGCCGTCGTGCCCCGAACGCACGTACGCACGCCAACCTCCTGCCACCGCCGCAGCATCACCCAAAACTCCCGTTCATCCCCGATGCAGCCGCAGGCGTGCAGTGCGGACGATTGCACAGCAATATTGCGCGTGCTAACGGCCCGGCCTTGAACCACTGGGACGCGGTCGACATGACCAAACTCGTTGCCACTTCGGCGCGGTTCCCGCGCCCGTGATATTCTCCCGAGAGGCTTCGTCGGAAGCCGCCGACCTGCCCGACACGGGCGCGACCCATCATGGGCCGCGCCAGTCGCTCGCCAAGCTGTCGCTCGGCGCGCTCGGCATCGTCTATGGCGATATCGGCACTTCGCCGCTCTATGCGATGAAGGAGACCTTCGTCGGCCATCACCGGTTGCCGGTCGACCAGCTCAACATCTTCGGCGTGGTCAGCCTCGTCTTCTGGTCGCTGATGCTGATCGTGACGCTGAAATACGTCTTCATCATCATGCGCGCCGATAACAATGGCGAAGGCGGCAGCCTGGCGCTGCTGGCGCTGATCCAGCGCAAGAGCGGTGGCGGTCGCTGGACCGCCAGCCTCGTCATCCTCGGCGTGCTCGCGACGGCGCTGTTTTTCGGCGACTGCATGATCACGCCCGCCGTGTCGGTGCTGTCGGCGGTCGAGGGGCTGGCGACGGTCAATGCCGGTTTCGACCCGTTCGTGATCCCGATCGCGGTGGTCATCATGATCGGGCTGTTCTGGCTGCAGGCGGTCGGCACGGCCAGCGTCGGGCGGCTGTTCGGGCCGATCATGATCGCCTATTTCGCGACGCTGACGTTCCTCGGCGTCCTTAACATTCTCGAACGACCCGACATTTTCCAGGCGCTGAACCCGATCTGGGCCGTGCGATTCTTCGCGCAGGACGGCATCATGGCGTTCCTTGCGCTCGGGTCGGTGGTGCTGGCCGTGACCGGTGCCGAGGCGCTGTACGCCGATATGGGCCATTTCGGGCGCCGGCCGATCTCGGTTGCGTGGCTGTACGTCGTGTTCCCGGCGTTGATGCTGAACTATCTGGGGCAGGGGGCGCTGCTGCTCCAGAACCCGGATGCGGCGTCCAACCCGTTCTTCTTCATGGCGTCGGAGGATTTCCGCCTTCCGCTCGTCATCCTCGCGACGCTCGCGACGATCATCGCCAGCCAGGCGGTGATCACCGGGGCCTTCTCGGTCGTGCAGCAGGCGGTGCAGTTGGGGCTGATGCCGCGCCTGCGCATCGAACATACCAGCGCCGATGCCGCGGGGCAGATCTACATCCCGGCGGTGAACTGGGCGCTGCTGGTCATGGTCCTGCTGCTGATCTTCGGGTTCCAGGAATCGTCGAACCTGGCCGCAGCCTATGGCATTGCCGTGACGGGCACGATGTTCATCAGCACTTGCATGATCGCGGTGCTGATCAAGCGGGTGTGGAACTGGCCCGTCGCTGCGGTCGCCGCGTTCATGTTCATGTTCCTGTGCATCGACGGCGCCTATTTCGCGTCGAACCTGACCAAGGTGCCCGATGGCGGCTGGTTCCCACTGCTGGTCGGCATCGTCGTCTTCGTCCTGCTGACCACCTGGGCCAAGGGGCGCAAGCTGATGATCGAGCGGATGCGCGAGGCCGCGATGCCGATCAAGGTGTTCATCCAGTCGGCGGCCAGCAGCGCCACCCGCGTGCCCGGCACCGCCGTCTTCATGACGTCGACCCCCGAAGGCGTGCCCCACGCGCTGCTCCACAATCTGAAGCATAACAAGGTGCTGCACGAGCGGGTGATCCTGCTCACCGTGAAGATCGCCGACACGCCCTATGTCGACCCCGAGCTTCGCACGAAGAACGAGGATCTGGGGCAGGGCTTCCACCGCATGATCCTGAAGTTCGGCTTCATGCAGGACCCCGACGTTCCCGGCGCGCTGAAGGCGGTCGGCTGTTGCGGCGGCGACTTCCGGATGATGGACACCAGCTTCTTCCTCGCGCGCCAGACGCTCTTGCCGTCATCGCGGCCGGGCATGATGATCTGGCGCGAAAAGCTGTTCGCGTGGATGCTGCAGAATTCGGAAAGCGCGATGGAGTTCTTCCGCCTGCCGACCAACCGCGTCGTCGAGCTCGGCAGTCAGGTCGAGATTTGACCCCGCCCGACCCCGCCCCGATCATCGTGACCGCCTTGTTCGGGCATGAGGATCAGGCGTGGTTCGACCGGCAGCGGCGCGCCTATTTTCCGCCCGAGCGCAACGTCCTTGCGGCGCATTGCACGATGTTCCACCATCTGGCCCCGGAGCTGGGACCGGAACTGAAGCAACGCCTGAACGCGCTGACGCGCGGCGTGCCGGCGCCGTTTGCCCGGGTCGGCGGCTTGATGAACCTCGGCCGGGGCGTGGCCTATCGCATCGAATCGCCCGATCTCGAATCGGTCCGCGCCGAACTGGCCGATGCGTTCGCATCGATGCTGACGCCGCAGGACCGCGCCGGATGGCGTCCACATGTCACGATTCAGAACAAGGTCGAACCCGCTGCCGCAAAGGCGTTGCTGGCCGAATTGTCCGCCGGATTTACCCCGCACCCGCTGAAAATCGCGGGTTTGGCCAGCTGGTGGTATCGTGGCGGGCCGTGGGAATTATTTTCCCGACACATGTTCGCTTGACCGCAACGATTCGCGTTCGTATAGGGCCGCCCTCCCCGATGGGGATGCGGCGGGGCGAAGTAGCTCAGTTGGTTAGAGCACGGGAATCATAATCCTGGGGTCGGGGGTTCAAATCCCTCCTTCGCTACCACCCGCCAAGGCGTCAGCGCAGCGTCCGCGACGCCGATCTCTCGTATTCTTCATGTTCCGTTCAGCTAGATCGAACTTGCGGCGCGCTCGTTCGTTGTTGGTGGTGATACGAGCAAGAGAGGATAGCCGCCATGCCGATCGTTGCCCCCGCCCGCCCGACGCCCGTTCGCGGTGTTCAGGATCGTCCGCCGCATCTTTCCGGGCTTCTCTCCGGCATGCTGTTGGCCATACCGCTCTGGGCCGTCATCCTGGCGTTCGTCCTGTAAGGCGACTTGCGCGCCACCTGACGTTCCCCATGTTGCGTTCGACCCCGCGACCGGCCTAGACGGGCCGCTCGCATCGAACGGAATATGATCTCATGGCTGTCACGCACCACACTCGCATGCTCGTCCTAGGTTCGGGACCGGCGGGTCTCTCTGCTGCAATTTACGGCGCGCGCGCCGGCATGGAGCCGATCGTGGTGCAGGGCATCCAGCCCGGCGGTCAGTTGATGACCACGACGGACGTCGAGAACTATCCCGGCTTTCGCGACGTCGTGCAGGGGCCGTGGCTGATGGGTGAAATGCAGGCGCAGGCCGAGCATGTCGGTACCCGGATGATGTGGGATACGATCGTCGATGTCGACCTGACCCGACGGCCGTTTCGCCTGACCGGCGATAGCGGCGACGTTTATGAAGGCGAGGTGCTGGTGATCGCCACCGGTGCGCAGGCGCGCTGGCTCGGCCTCGACAGCGAAGAACTGCTCAAGGGCAAGGGCGTGTCGGCCTGCGCGACCTGTGACGGGTTCTTCTACCGAGGCAAGAAGGTGGCGGTGATCGGTGGCGGGAATACTGCGGTCGAGGAAGCGCTGTACCTGACCAACCATAGCGACGATGTGACGATCATCCATCGCCGCGACAGCTTCCGCGCCGAACGCATCCTGCAACAGCGGCTGTTCGCCAGCGACAAGATCAGCGTCCTGTGGAACAAGCAGGTCGAGCGTTTCGTCGGTGGCGGCGATCCGCATGGGCTGGTCGGGATCGAATTGAAGGACACCGTGACCGGCGAACTGTCGATGCTGGACGTCGATGGCGGCTTCGTCGCGATCGGCCACCATCCGGCGACCGAGCTGTTCCGGGGGCATCTCGCGCTCGATGATGATGGCTATATCGCTGTCGAAACCGGTTCGACCCGGACCAGCGTGCCTGGCGTCTTCGCGTGCGGCGACGTGATGGACAAGGTCTATCGCCAGGCGGTGACGGCTGCGGGCACCGGCTGCATGGCGGCGCTGGACGCCGAACGTTTCCTGCAGGCGGCGGAATTTGCGGAGGTGGCCGAAGCCGCCGAATAAGCGAGGCCGGGCGCGTTGCCCGGCCCCGGACTTTACACGCCCGCGTCGGTCAGGTGGGCGAGTTGGTCGGCCGTCAGGTCGATCTGCCACGCACCGACCAGTTCCTCGAGCTGATCGACGCTGGTGGCGCTGGCGATCGGCGCGGTCACGCCTTCCTGTGCTGCCAGCCACGCGAGCGCGATCTGTGCCAGGGTCGCGCCGGTTTCTGCCGCGACGGCATCCATCGCGGCAAGAACGGCGGCGCCTTTCCCGGCCAGCAGCTTGGCCATGCCACCGCCGCGCACACTTTTCGACAGGTCTTCCGTGGAGCGGTACTTGCCGGTGAGGAACCCCGAGGCGAGGCCGTAATAGGGCGCCACGCCGATATTATGCTCGACGCAGAGGTTCTGGAGTTCGCCCTCATATTTGCGGCGGCTCACCAGATTATATTCGGGCTGGAGCGCATGGAAGCGCGGCAGTCCTTCTGACGTCGCAAGGTCGAGTGCCGACTTCAGTCGCATGGCGCGGAAATTGGACGCGCCGAGCACGCGAACCTTTCCGGCATCGACCAGCCGGCCGAACGCCGCCAGATAATCCTCCTGCGGCGTGTCGTCGTCGTCCTGATGTGCGTAATAGAGGTCGATATGATCGGTGCCGAGCCGGTCGAGCGATGCCTCGGCGGCCGCCGCGATCCGGCTGGGCGCCAGTTTTTCGCCCCCTTCTCCGGGAAGCATGCCGACCTTCGTCGCGATCAGGACGAGGTCACGCTTGCCCGACCGGCGCAGCCATTCGCCGATGATGGTCTCGGACTCGCCGCCACGGTGCCCGTCGACCCACGCGGAATAGACGTCGGCGGTATCGATCATCGTGCCGCCCAGGTCGACGAAGGCGTCCAGGATGCGGAAGCTGGAATCGCGGTCGATCGTCCAGCCGAAGACGTTACCACCCAGGATCAGGGGCGGGGTTTGCAGATCGGTGGCGCCCAGCGTTCGGAGCGGAATAGCGGTCATGGTCAGTCCTTCGGATCGGGGGCGATGGCGTTGGCGTCGAGCGCGCCATTGTCTAGCATGGCGGCGGCGTCGTTCAGCGCGGCTGCCTCGTCCTGTGTGACGCCGCCGGGGGCCGAGCGGTCGTCGGACCCGCTGCATCCGGCCGGGAGCAGGGTGGCCAAGGCCAGGGCGAGGATAGGGGCAGGGCGCATCGATAATCTCCAAACAAAAAAGGCCGCGCCCCGTTGCGTCGGGACACGGCCTTGTCTGCTAACCGAAGAGGATCAGCGCTGCATTTCGCGGCCGGCCTGTTCCAGTTCCTGGCCGGCTTCGCGCTGCGCGTTGTCGGCAGCGGCGTCGGCCTTGGCCGCACCGCGTTCAAGCGCGGCACCAGCGCGATCGGTCGCGTTGTCGATCTTCTGGCCAGCGCGGTCGGCGGCGTTCTCGGCGGCGCCGAAGGCACGGTCGCCAGCGGCCTGCACGTCGTCGACGGCTTCGCCCATCGTCGCGTTGACATCGGCGGCAACGGCGTCGGCCGCCTCGCCGGTTTCGTTCTGCGCCTTCTGGCTGCAAGCGCCGATCGAGAATGCGGCGGCGGCGAGCGGCAGCAGAATGAGCTTCTTCATGGCGGTTTCCCTTCCGTTATGACCGGGCGCCAAACGCATCAGCGGCACGGCGGTTGCATCGTCGATTATCCGGGCGGCGCATGGTTTCGCCGATTGACCTGATATAAAGATTTCTTTATATCAATAGTCATGGCACCGGCCCTCGACATATTACGCGCCGCCAGCGACGCGACCCGCTTGCGGGTCATCGGGTTGTTGCGGTCGATGGAATTGTCTGTCGGCGAATTGGCGCAGGTGCTGGAACAGAGCCAGCCGCGGGTCAGCCGCCATATCAAGATCCTGTGCGATGCCGGGCTCACGGTCCGCCGCAAGGAAGGCAGCTGGGTATTCGTCGCGCTGGGGGAGCCGGCGCTTGTCGCGCCGCTGCTGGAGGCGCTCGATGCCTGGGTAGCGGACGATGACGCGTGGCGCGAGATCGATGGCGCCCGACTGGCGGAGGTGCGGGCCGATCGCGCCGCCGCCGCCGCCGCCTGGTTCGAGGCGCATGCCGGCGAATGGGATGCGATCCGTTCGCTGCATGTCGCGGAGGAGCAGGTCGAACGGGCGATGCTGGCGACGCTGGGCTCCGATCCGATCGGCCTGCTGGTCGATATTGGCACCGGTACCGGGCGGATGCTGGAATTGTTCGCTCCGCAGGCGGAGCAGGCGATCGGCATCGACCGGTCGTCGGAGATGCTGCGACTGGCGCGAGCCAAGCTGACCGAGCGCGGACTGGACCATGCCGAATTGCGACAGGCGGACATTCAGGCGCTCCCGCTTGAGGCGGGGGCGGCCGATGCCGCGGTGCTGCATCATGTCCTGCATTTCGTGCAGCATCCCGGTGCGGCGATTGCAGAGGCGGCGCGGGTATTGCGGCCCGGCGGTCGGCTGTTGATCTGCGACTTCGCGCCGCATCAGCGCGAGGAACTGCGGGTTCGCGATGCCCATGCGCGACTGGGCTTCTCCGACGAACAGATGCTGGGCTGGTTCGCGGAAACGGGATTGTCACCGGTGTCGATCCAGACGCTGGGTGGCGGCGAACTGACGGTCAAGCTGTGGATGGCGCGGCGGGCGTACGACGTACAAGAGGTGAAGGCGGCATGACTCCTACCATTTCCGATCTCGAAGAAGCGCGCCGCGCGCTCGATGCGCCGCTGTTCGCCGATCTGGCCGGCGATTGCGCGGTCAGCTTCGAATTCTTCCCGCCCAAGACCGAGAAGATGGAAGCAGCGTTGTGGGAAACGGTGCGCGCGCTGGAGCCGCTCGCCCCCAAGTTCGTCAGCGTCACCTATGGCGCGGGTGGATCGACCCGGGAGCGGACCCATGCTACCGTCGCCCGGATCGCGCGCGAGACGTCGATGCCCGCCGCCGCGCATCTGACTTGTGTCGAGGCGAGCCGCGCCGAGATCGATCAGGTCGCGCAGGAATATTGGGCGGCGGGCGTCCGCCATATCGTCGCGCTGCGCGGCGATCCGCCGACCATGGGGCAGAAGTTCGTCGCCCATCCTGATGGGTATGAGAATGCGGCGGCGCTGGTTGCAGGGCTGCAGAAGCTGCACCCGTTCGAGATTTCGGTCGCGGCCTATCCCGAATGCCACCCGGATTCGGAGCATCAGGCGGCCGATCTGGATAACCTTCGCGCCAAGATCGATGCCGGCGCGACCCGCGCGATCACACAGTTCTTCTTCACGCCCGAGGCGTTCTTCCGCTTCCGTGACGCGGCGGCGGCGGCGGGTATCAACGCCGATCTGGTACCGGGTATCCTGCCGGTGTCGAATGTGGCGCAGGTCCGCAAGTTCGCCGGTCTGTGCGGGGCGTCGATTCCGGCGTGGATGGACCGGCTGTTCGAAGGGCTGGACGATCATCCCGGCGCACGGCAGCTGGTCGCCGCGACGGTGGCCGCCGAAATGTGCCGCAAGCTCTATGCCGGCGGCGTCCGCGACTTCCATTTCTACACGCTCAACCGCGCAGAACTGTCCTACGCCATTTGCCACCTGATGGGGTTGCGGCCGAAGGCGACGCCGGTCGCCGCCGCGGCCTGAACTCACGGTTTGAGGAACACGACATGACCACCGCCCGCGAACGGCTGAACGCCGAAGCCGCCCAGCGCGTCCTCATCACCGATGGCGCGTTCGGTACCGAAATCCAGAACTGGAAGCTGTCCGAGGCGGATTATGCCGGCTCGCTGACGCTCGGCCACGACCAGAAGGGCAACAACGATATCCTGGCGATCACCAAGCCGGAGGTGCCGGAAACGATCACCCGCGCCTATCTGGACGCCGGGTCGGATATCGTGTCGACCAACACCTTCAGCGCGAACCTGATCAGCCAAGCGGATTATGGTGCGGAGGCGCTGGTCGCCGATATCAACATCGAAAGCGCGCGGATCGCTCGCCGGCTGGCCGACGACTATGCCGCGCGAGACGGACGCCCGCGTTTCGTGGCGGGGGCGATCGGGCCGACCAACAAGACGCTCTCGCTATCACCGGACGTCAACGATCCGGGCTATCGCGAGATCGACTTCGACCATTTGAAGGGCGTGTATCGCGACCAGATCGATGCGCTGGTCACCGGCGGCATTGACTTCGTGCTGATCGAGACGGTGTTCGACACGCTGAATGCCAAGGCCGGGGTTCTGGCGGCGATCGAGGCCGGCCAAGCGTTGGGGCGCGACTTGCCGATCATGCTGTCGATGACGCTGACCGACCTGTCGGGCCGCAACCTGTCGGGCCATACGGTCGAGGCGTTCTGGCACGCGATCCGTCATGCGAAGCCGGTGACGATCGGGCTGAACTGTTCGTTCGGCGCGGAACAGCTGCGCCCGCATGTGAAGACGCTCAGCGACATCTGCGACACGCTGATCATGGTCTATCCCAATGCCGGCCTGCCCAACGAACTGGGCGCCTATGACGAAGCGCCGGAGACGACGGCGGCGCTGGTCGGCGACTGGGCGGATCATGGGCAGGTGAACGTATTGGGCGGCTGCTGCGGATCGACGCCGGCGCATATCAAGGCGATGGCCGATCGCGTTCGTGGCGTCGCGCCGCGCAAGGTGCCGGGCGTGCCGGTACAGACGCGGCTTGCCGGGCTGGAACCGTTCACGATGGCGGCGTAGCTGCTAAAAGCCCTCTCCCATTCAGGGGAGAGGGTTGGGAGAGGGGACGTTCACCGCCCTCTCCGCACATTCCCCTCTCCCCGACCCTCTCCCCTGAAGGGGAGAGGGAGAGAAAGCTGACATGACCAACGCCTCGACCAACTTCGTCAATATCGGCGAACGCACCAATGTGACCGGATCGGCCCGCTTCAAGAAGCTGGTGATGGCGGGCGACTATGCCGCCGCGGTCGAGGTCGCGCTGCAGCAGGTCGAGAGCGGGGCGCAGGTCCTCGACGTCAACATGGACGAAGGGTTGCTCGACGCGCACCATGCGATGACGACCTTCCTGAAGCTGATCCAGGCCGAACCGGATATCGCCCGCATCCCGGTGATGGTCGACAGTTCCAAATGGGATGTGAT
This sequence comes from Sphingomonas hankookensis, assembly GCF_001619955.1. Taxonomy (GTDB): domain Bacteria; phylum Pseudomonadota; class Alphaproteobacteria; order Sphingomonadales; family Sphingomonadaceae; genus Sphingomonas; species Sphingomonas hankookensis_A. The sequence continues at coordinate 393,422 of NZ_LQQO01000001.1, forward strand.
CGAGGCGGGGCTGAAGTGTGTGTCCGGCAAGCCGATCGTCAATTCGATCAGCATGAAGGAGGGCGAGGAGCAGTTCCTGCACCATGCCCGCATCTGCATGAACTATGGCGCGGCGGTCGTGGTGATGGCGTTCGACGAGGTCGGGCAGGCGGATACCAAGGACCGCAAGGTCGAGATTTGCGAGCGTGCCTACAAGCTGCTGACCGGTATCGGCTTTCCGCCCGAGGACATCATCTTCGATCCCAATATCTTCGCGGTGGCGACGGGGATCGAGGAGCATAACAACTACGGCGTCGACTTCATCGAGGCGTGCCGCGAGATCAAGGCGCGCTGCCCGCATTGTCATATCTCGGGCGGGCTATCGAACCTGTCGTTCAGCTTTCGCGGGAACGAGCCGGTGCGGCGGGCGATGCATTCGATCTTCCTGTACCACGCCATCCCGGCGGGGATGGACATGGGGATCGTCAACGCCGGGCAGCTCGACGTGTACGACACGATCGATGCCGAGCTGCGGACGGCGTGCGAGGATGTGATCCTCAACCGCGATCCCGACGCGACCGAGCGGCTGATCGCGCTGGCGGAGAAGTATAAGGGCACCGATGCGGTCGCCGAGAAGGCGGCGGCGGAATGGCGCTCGCTGCCCGTCGTCAAGCGGCTCGAATATGCGCTGGTCAAGGGCATCGACGCGCATGTCGTCGACGATACCGAGGAATGCCGCCAGCAATTCGCCCGGCCGATCGAGGTGATCGAAGGGCCGCTAATGGACGGGATGAACGTCGTTGGGGACCTGTTCGGGTCGGGCAAGATGTTCCTGCCGCAGGTCGTCAAGTCCGCGCGGGTGATGAAGAAGGCGGTCGCGCATCTGCTGCCCTTCATCGAGGCGGCGAAGGAGCCCGGCGCCAAGGGCAAGGGCAAGATCATCATGGCGACCGTCAAGGGCGACGTGCATGATATCGGCAAGAACATCGTCGGCGTCGTCCTGCAGTGCAACGGGTTCGACGTGGTCGACCTTGGCGTCATGGTGCCGTGGACCAAGATTTTAGAGGCCGCGAACGAGAATGACGCCGACATGATCGGCCTGTCGGGCCTGATCACGCCGTCGCTGGACGAGATGGTCACCGTCGCCGAGGAGATGAAGCGCGCGGGCATGACCATGCCGCTGCTGATCGGTGGTGCGACCACGTCCAAGGTCCATACGGCACTGCGCATCTCACCGGCCTATGATGGTCCGATCGTCCATGTTCTCGACGCCAGCCGGGCGGTAGGCGTGGCGACGACCTTGGTGAGCGACACCGCGCGCGATGCCTATGTCGAGCAGATCGCGGCCGACTATGAGGCGGTGCGGATCGCGCGGGCGGGGAAGGGGCAAAGCGACCTCGCTCCGATTGCGGAGGCGCGGGCCAATGGATTTGTGGCGGACTTCGGCCAGAAGCCGGCCGCGCCGAACAAGCCGGGGCGGCATGTGTTCGACGACTGGGACCTGGCGGACCTGCGCGACTATATCGATTGGACGCCGTTTTTCCGCGCGTGGGAGTTGGCGGGCAATTTTCCGGCGATCCTGACCGACGAGGTCGTGGGGGAAAGCGCGACGTCGCTCTATGCCGATGCGCAGGCGATGCTGGACCGGATCATCGCCGAGAAATGGCTTACGGCAAAGGGGGTTGCGGCGCTGTGGCATTGCCGGCGGGACGGCGACGACGTGATCGTCGACGTGCCGGCCGAGCAGCTGGAGCCGGCGATGGAGGCCGGGCGGGTGTCGCCGCTGTCGGGGGTGCCGCACGACTTTGCGACGCCGATGCAGACGACCCACGCCACCCATGCGATCCGCATGCCGTTCCTGCGCCAGCAGGTGAAGAAGCGGGAGGGGCGGGCCAATATGTGCCTGGCGGATTTCGTCGATCCGGCGGGCGACTGGATGGGTGGGTTCGCGGTCGGGATCCACGGGATCGACCCGCATATCGCGCGGTTCAAGGCGGATAACGACGATTATCAGGACATCCTGTTGAAGGCGCTGGCGGACCGACTGGCCGAGGCGTTTGCCGAGCGGCTGCACCATCATGTGCGGACCGAGCTGTGGGGCTATGCGCCGGACGAGCAGCTGACCAACGAGGCGATCATCCGCGAGCAGTATCGCGGGATTCGCCCGGCGCCGGGCTATCCGGCGTGCCCCGACCATAGCCAGAAGCCGATCCTGTTCGACATGCTGGGGGCTGCCCAAGCCACTGGAATCACGCTGACCGACAGCTTTGCCATGCTGCCGACGGCGGCGGTGTCGGGCTTTTATTTCGGGCATCCCGACAGCGCCTATTTCGGGGTGGCGCGGATCGGGCGGGACCAGCTGGAGGACTATGCGACGCGGCGCGGCGTCAGCCTGGAGCAGGCGGAGCGGTGGCTGCGGCCTAATCTCGACTGAGGGCGTCGAGCAGGCGGTCGCGGAGCCAGTCGGCGTCGCCGGGGCGGGCGAAGCTGTGGCTGTCGCTGTCGCGGTGGTGCAGGGCGGTAAGGTGGCGAAGGTGCCACGCATCGAGGAATGCCACGGCGGTGTGGTCGCGGGTGGCGAGCAGGATGTCGGCCGGGCTTCCAGAGGCGAGGGACCGGGCGAAGGTTCGGGCGAGGTCGTTTTGGGTGCGGCGGGACCGGGCAATGGTTGCCAAACCTTGCGCCAGGCGGCGGAAGTTGACGCCGCCGGTCAGCAGCCGGCGCCATTCGGCGGGCGAGGACAGGCGCTGGGCATAGGTCGCGCGGATCGCGGCGGGGGGCGGCAGGTCGCCCGAAGGCTCGACAATCCAGGGGTTTGCGAGGACGAGGCGGTCGATCCCGGCGTCCGCGTGGAACAGCGCCAGCGCGGTCGCGGCGTCGCAATTGCCGAATGCCACCATCCGCGTGACGCCGGTCTGTTCGCGCAAAAAGGCGGCGGCGGCGGCGATGTCGGGGGCGCTGGTGCGGAAGCCTTCATTGCGGCCGGTCGAATCGCCGAGGCCGCGCCGGTCGAAGCGCAGGACCGGATAGCCGGCAGCGGCGATGGCGGCCGCGAGCAGCGCCATGCCGCGATGGGCGCCGATGCGCAGTTCGTTGCCGCCCGAGACGATCAGCAGGCCGGTGGTGCCGGGCGCGGCGTCGAGCGTGCCGGCAAGGGTTTCGCCCAGGCAGGGAAAGGTCACCAGCCGACGCATGCGCGGCTCCATGCGGCGAGGTCGTCGGCAAGCTGTTCGGCCAGCGCGAGGTCGTCGCCCGGCTCGGCGCGGCGCCACAAGGGCGCGGCGTCGATACGCAGGTCGGCGTCCTTCGGATCGGTGCCGAGGCGGACGACGCGACGGGGATGGGTGTCGCAGGGGAGCGCCGTGTCGAGTTCGTCCAGCAGCGCGGTCGCGATGCGATTGCCGGCAATTTCGACCATCGCGGCACTGCGGTCGATCCCGCTGGCGATCCGGCCGAGTTCGCGGACCAGCGCGGTGCCGGACTGGGGCGAGAGGTGCCACCGGCCGGCAAGGTCGGCGTCGCAGTCGAGCAAGGCACCGGCGCGGATCGCCGCACCGACGACCGGGCGGTCGATGGCGGTGACCAGCGCGGTGACGGCGGCGCGCCAGTCGGCGAGGGTCGCAGCTTCGGTGGCAAGCAGGCTGTCGCCCTGTCCCGGCAGGTCGGGCAGGACCGATGCGATACCGCGCGCGGCAAGTTCGCGGAGCAGACGCACCGCGAAGGTGCGGGTGCGGTTCGCCTCTTCGAACGGGGGCAGCAGCATCATTACGAACGGACCGGTATCGGGACCGAAGCGCCACAGCGCCTCATGCCCGCCGGGCCAGTCGTAGCGGTCGATCAAGCGGGAACCTTGGCGCGGGCGAAGGCGACCAGCGAGCCGAAGGTTTCGAGCGTGTCGCCGTCGATATCGTCATCCTCGATCAGGATGCCCAGCCGGTCCTCCATCTCGGTCAGGACGCCGGCGACGGCCATCGAATCGAGTTCGGGGAGCGCGCCGAACAGCGGGGTCGCGTCGTCGAACGCCGCCGCCCGTTCGTCCGACAGGCCGAGCACGTCGCGCAGCACCGCGCGGACCGTTTCCTCGATCGAAGCCGAACCTGTCTGGATCACGTAGTAACTCCCCTGTTTGGTCGCGGGTTTAGGGGTTGTTCGGGGTGCTGCCAAGCGGGGTGTGTTGGTCGCCCGGTGGTGGGTCGGTGACTCTGCCGGGAGCGGGCGCTCGGAGCGGGATTTGTCGTACCCCGGCGGAGGTCGGGGTCCAGTTGGTGCCGCGTATCGAAAGGTCGCTGACGTCCCCCGACGGGGCCCGGGCCTTCGCCGGGGTAAGGAAGGGCGGGAGCGGGGCGCTGCCACCGTATCCCCGCGAAGGCGGGGATCCAGGGTGGTTGGTCGCGGTGTCGGTTTGTTGGGCTCTGGACCCCCGCCTGCGCGGGGGTACGCTGCGTATGAGCCGCGCGGACGAGAATGCGGCGTCTGGACCCCCGCCTTCGCGGGGGTGCGGTTTTCTTCGAGGCGGCGGGGGGCTTCTTTCGCGGAGGCAGAAGAAGCGGGACCCCGGGTCGAGCCCGGGGTGACGTCGCGGTAAGGTGGGTGATCCACCAGAGGCTTCGCCCCCTGTATCTGGCTTTCGATCGGCGCTAGGACGCGGCGATGGATTTCCCTGTTGCCCGGACGATCGATCATCTGCCTGCGCTGGGTGCCGCGCATGCTTCCGCCTTGATCGATCGGGACGGCGTGCTGAGCTTTGCCGCGTTGGAAGCGGCCGTGGCCCGCATGGCGGGGGGATTGGCGGCGTTGCGCCTCGAACCCGGTGCGCGGGTGGCGACGTGGTTGCCGAAGACGCGGGCGGCGTGCCTGATGCCGCTGGCGGCGGCGCGGGCGGGGTTGGTGCATGTGCCGGTCAATCCGGCGCTGAAGCGGGCGCAGGTCGCGCATATCCTGTCGGATAGTGGGGCGGCGGTGCTGGTGACGCAGGCGGCGCGGACGGCGGCGCTGGCGCCGGGCGATGTGCCGGACGGGTGCCGGGTGCTGACCGAGGCGCCGGACGGGGAGCCGGTGGCAGCAGGCGACGGCGATCCCGATGCGCTGGCGGCGATCCTCTATACCTCCGGGTCGACCGGGCGGCCCAAGGGGGTGATGCTGAGCCATGCCAATTTGTGGCTGGGGGCGGTGTCGGTCGCGCGCTACCTGAAGCTGACCCCCGACGACCGGGTGCTGGCGGTGCTGCCGCTGAGCTTCGATTATGGGCAGAACCAGCTGTTTTCGACCTGGATGGCAGGGGGTGCGGTGGTGCCGCTCGATTATCTGACGGCGCGCGACGTGGTGAAGGCGGTCGAGCGGTTCGGGGTGACGACGCTGGCCGGCGTGCCGCCGCTATGGACGCAGCTGCTGGAGGCGGAATGGCCGGCGGAGACGGCGGCGCGGCTCGAGCGGCTGACCAATTCGGGCGGGGCGCTGACGCCGCGCATGGTGCGGGCGTTGCGCGAGCGCTTCGCGGCGGCCGATCTCTATGCGATGTATGGGCTGACCGAGGCGTTTCGGTCGACCTATCTCGACCCCGCGCTGATCGATGCGAACCCGGAGGCGATCGGGTCGGCGATCCCCTTTGCCGAGGTGGCGGTGGTGCGCTGCGACGGCAGTCGGGCGGACGCCGGCGAACCGGGCGAGCTGGTCCATGCCGGGCCGCTGGTGGCGCAGGGATATTGGCGCGATGCCGAGCGGACGGCGGCGCGGTTCCGGCCGGCGCCGGACTGGATGGACAGCGGCGGGATGGCGGTGTGGTCGGGCGATACGGTCGCGGTGGGCGCGGACGGGCTGCTGCGCTTCGTCGGGCGCGATGACGAGATGATGAAGGTGGCGGGCAACCGGATCAGCCCTACGGAAGTGGAGGAAGCGGTGCTGGCGGGCGGGGAAGTGGTGGAGGCGGTCGCGGTCGGCCTGCCCGACGAGCGGCAGGGACAGGCGATCACCGTCGTTGCGCGGGCGCTGGTCGAGGATGCCGAGGCGGGGGTGCGGGCGCGGCTGCGGCGCGAGCTGCCGAGTTTCCAGCAGCCATCGCACTATGTCTGGGTCGAGGGGTTGCCGCGCAATGCGAACGGCAAGCTCGACCGGGTGGCGGTGCGGGCGATTGCCGAGCAGGCGGTGCGGTCGTGAAGCCGGTCGGGCCGATCCCGGCGGGCTTTGCCGGACCGTCGCGGCTGATGGTCGGCGGAGTCGACTTTGCCGAGCTGCTGGAACGCGCCGGGGATACGCCGGCGTTCCTGTATGACGGGGCGGCGCTGGCGGCGCGGGTGGCGCGGTTGCGCGCAGCGCTGCCGGAGGCGGTGCGGGTCCACTATGCGATCAAGGCCAATCCGCACCGCGACGTGCTGGCGGCGATGGCGGGCATGGTCGACGGGCTGGATGTCGCATCGGGCGGCGAACTGGCGATGGCGCTGGCGGTGAAGCCGGCGGCGGCGATCAGTTTTGCGGGGCCGGGCAAGCGCGACGACGAACTGGCGGCGGCGATCACGGCCGGCGCGACGCTGCATGTCGAGTCGGAGGGCGAGGCGGATCGGGCGCTGGCGGTCGGCGACCGGCTGGGGCGCACCCCACGGATTGCCGTGCGGGTGAACCCGGATTTCGAACTGCGCGGGTCTGGGATGCGGATGGGCGGACGCGCGTCGCCCTTCGGCATTGACGCAGCGCGGGTGCCGGCGCTGGTGAAGCGGCTGGTCGCGGTCGGCGCGGACTGGCATGGGTTCCACATCTTTGCCGGATCGCAGACGCTGGACAGCGCGGCGATCAGCGAGGCGCAGGCGGCGACGCTGGCGCTGGCCGAACGGCTGGCGGAAGAAGCGGGCGCGGTGCCGGCGTTCATCAATCTGGGCGGCGGGTTCGGCATTCCCTATTTCGCGGGCGACACCCCGGTCGATGTCGAGGGCGTCGGGCAGGCGCTGGGCGAGGCGCTGGCGCGGCGCAGGGCGGTGCTGGCCGAGACCGGTTTTGCGGTCGAACTGGGGCGATGGCTGGTCGGCGAGGCGGGGGTGTATTGCACGCGGGTCGTCGATGTGAAGGAGAGCGGCGGCGAGACCTTCGTCGTGGTCGATGGCGGGCTGCACCACCAACTGGCGGCGAGCGGCAATTTCGGGACGGTGGTGCGGCGCAATTATCCGGTCGCGGTGGCGGAGCGGATGGACGCCGCGCCGGTGATGACCGCGTCGGTCGTCGGGTGCTTGTGTACGCCGTTGGACCGACTGGCCGACCGGGTGGCTTTGCCCGCGGTGGCGGTCGGCGATACGATCGTGCTGTTCCAGGCGGGGGCCTATGGTGCGACGGCCAGCCCGGCGGCGTTTCTGGGCCACCCGCCGGCGCGCGAACTGTTCGTCGCAAAGGACGGGTAAGCGCACGGAGTCCCGTTATGGTGCGTGTTGCGGGAATCGGGTCTATACTCAACCCTATCTTTACCCCTTTGGCAGCATAGCAGGGGCAGTCCTGCGCAGTCCGGTTGCGGCTGCGCTCGTTCGGAACGAGGTATGGTAATGCGTCGCAGTCATGGTTTGGGGACGGGTGTGGCGCTGATGGCCCTGCTGGGCGGATGCGCCGGGGGGGCGACGCGCCCCGAGCTGCCGCCCGCGCCGTTCGTGCAGGCGAAGGAAGCGCCGGGCGAGGCCTATGTCATCGGGCCGCTCGACCAGCTGAGCATCTTCGTGTGGCGCAACCCCGAACTGTCGACCAAGGTGCAGGTGCGCCCCGACGGGCGGATCACCACGCCGCTGATCAACGACATGCCCGCCACCGGCAAGACGCCGGCGATGCTGGCCGACGATCTGAAGCTGGCGCTGGGCGAATATGTGAAGGACCCGCTGGTTTCGGTGATCGTCGAGAATTTCTCGGGCACGTTCAGTCAGCAGGTGCGCGTGGTGGGAGCGACCGAGAAGCCGGCATCGCTGCCGTACCGGGCGAACATGACGCTGCTCGACGCGATGATCGCGGTGGGGGGGCTCAACCAATATGCGTCGGGCAACCGGGCGCGGCTGGTGCGGTATGACCGCGCGACGGGCAAGCAGTCGGAATTCGGCTTGCGGATTTCCAGCCTGCTCAAGAACGGCGATGCGAGCGCGAACGTGAAGCTGCAGCCGGGCGACGTCATCATCATCCCCGAGAGCATGTTCTGAGATGGACGGGCTGTACGACGAGCTGAAGCTGATCCTCCACGCGATCTGGCAGCGGCGCTGGATCGCGCTGGCGGTGGCGTGGGTGGTGTGCCTGGGCGGATGGCTGGCGGTGAGCCAGATTCCCAACAGCTATCAGTCGACCGCGCGGGTCATGGTGCAGATGCGGCAGGTGTTGCCCGGTGCCGAGGCGGCGGTCGCTCAGAACGATCAGGCGAAGAATATCGACCGCATCCGCCAGACGCTGACGTCCGCCGTGAACCTCGAAAAGGTGGTGCGGGGCACGTCGCTGAACGAGACGGTCGCCAATGACCGGGACGTGGGCGACCGGATCGCGTCGTTGCAGAATGCGATCAAGCTGACGCAGCAGCAGGACAATCTGTTCGAGATTTCGGCGACGTCGGGCAATCCGAAGGTCGCGCGCGAGGTCGTGCAGAAGATGATCGACATCTTCGTGCAGGACAACCTGGCCAGCGACCGCGACGCGACGGTGCAGTCGCTGCGCTTCCTCGACCAGCAGCTATCGCAGCGGCAGAAGCAGCTGGCCGATGCCGAGGCGCGGCGGCAGGCGTTCCAGGCGCAATATATGGCGATGCTGCCGGGCACCGGGTCGCTCGACGACCGCATGTCGAATGCGCGCAGCGAGCTGGCGCAGATCGACGGCGATCTGGCGGCGGCGCAGTCGAGCCTGAATGCGGCCAATGCGCAGATGGCGGGGACGGCGGCGACGCTGCCGGGGACGGCGGGGACGGCGATGGTCGGGCCGGCGCGGGCGCGGCTGAATGCGATCGAGGGTCAGATCGCCGAGGGGCGCAGCCGCGGCTGGACCGATCAGCATCCCGATATGGTGGCGCTCAATCGCCAGCTGGCTTCTGCGCGAGCGGCGGCGCGGGGCGAGGGTGGCGGCGTCAGCGGCGGCACGGCGGCGTCGCCCAACCCGTTCTACCTGCAACTGCGCGCGACCCAGGCCGACCGGCAGGCGCGGGTGGCCGAGCTGCAGCAGCGCAAGAGCCAGATCGAAAGCCAGCTGAACGGACTGCAGGCGAAGATCGCGGCCGACCCGCAGGCGGCGGCGCAGCAGTCGCAGCTGGACCGCGATATCGCGTCGCTGAAACAACAATATGACGCGCTGTTCCAGGACCGTGAGGAAGTGCGGCTGCGCAGCAGCGTGCAGACCGATACCGATGCGCTGAAGTTCAACGTGATCGATCCCCCGACCCAGCCGAGCAAACCGACCGCACCCAACCGGCCGCTGCTGCTGCTGGGCGTGCTGGTGGTCGGGATCGGCGCGGGCGTCGGCATCGCCTTTGCGCTCAGCCGGGTGAGGACCAGCTTTGCCACCGCACAGAAGCTGGAAAAGATCAGCGGGATGCCGGTGCTGGGGTCGATCGGCGAGGTCGTGACCGATGCGGTCCGGGAGACACGCAAGCGGCGCCTGAAGCTGTTTGCGGGTGGCGCGGGCGCGCTGGTCGCGGCATTCGTGCTGTTGCTGGGGCTGGAATTCGCCCAGCGCGGGCTGGTGGCGTGAGTGGGGATGACAAGGTGAACGACCAATCGCACCGGGCCATGCGCGCATCGTTGCTGGAGCGCGCGGCGGATCGTTGGCAGCTGGGGCCGAAGCCCGAACTGCCGCCGGTCGCCATGCCCGACCTGCCTCCCCCACCGCCGCCGGTCGCGGCGAAGCCTGCCGCGCGCAAGATGCCGCCGGCACGCATCCGTCCGTTCGATCCAGCGCGGATCGATCGCGAACGGCTGGCCGAGGCGGGGATGCTGGTGCCCGGTGGTCCGGTGACGGCGCTGGCCGAGGAATTCCGGCTGGTGAAGCGCCAGCTGCTGACCACCGCCGCCGATATCGAGAAGCGCGACCCGCAGGCGGCGCGCATGGTGCTGGTGTGTTCGGCGCAGCCGGGCGACGGCAAGACCTTCTGTGCGATCAACCTCGCCCTGTCGCTGGCGGCGGAGCGCGATTTGCAGATCCTGCTGGTCGATGCCGATTTCCCGAAGCCCGACATTCTCGACCGGCTGGGCATCGCCGCGAGCGGACAGGGGCTGCTCGACGCGCTGGGCGATCCGGCGATCGATGTCGAGGCGCTGGTGATCCCGACCGACGTGCCGCAGCTGTCGGTGCTGCCGGCGGGCAAGCGGACGAACGCCGATACCGAGTTGCTGCGTAGCGACCATGCGCAGGACGTGCTGGAGCGGCTGCTGAGCGCCGATCCCGACCGGATCGTCATCTTCGATTCGCCCCCCGCGCTCGCCGCGTCGCCGGCCGCGGTGCTGGCGTCGCTGGTCGGGCAGACGGTGCTGGTGGTCCGCGCCGATCGCAGCAGCGAATCGGACCTGCGCGAGGCGGTGGCGCTGCTCGACGGGTGCGACGATATCCAGCTGCTGCTGAACGCGACGACGTACCGGGCGGAAGGGGCGCGGTTCGGCTATTACGGGCAGGATAAGGAATGATGCGCTGGCTCGCCCTGCCGGTCGTGGTCGCAGCGTCGGCAAGCCCGGCGCTGGCGCAGCGGGTCGAGGTGTCGCCCTATATCGAGGCGGGGCAGGTGCTGCTCGCCGATCTGAACGACGGCGATGTGGTGACCTATACCCAGCTGACCGCCGGGGTCGATGCGACGATCACGACGCAGCGGGTGCAGGTCCAGGCCAATTACCAGTATCAGCGGCTGATCGACTGGGGCGACGATTTCGGCAATGGCGACGTCCATTCGGGCCTGGCGCGGGCCAATGTGCAGATTACCCGCTGGCTGAACCTGGAAGGCGGCGCGATCGCCACGCGGGCGCAGGGCGATACGCGCGGCGGCGGGTTCGGACCGCTGGTCAATGCGAGCAACGTCAATACCGCGCAGGTTTATGGCCTCTATGCCGGGCCGAGCGTCAACACGCGCGTCGGCCCGTTCGCGGTCAACGGCACCTATCAATTCGGTTATGTGAAGGCGGAGACGCCGGGCGTGGTCGATCTGGCGCCGGGGCAGCGGCGGCTGGATTATTATGACGAGGCGACCAGCCATCTGGTGATGGGCAGCGCCGGCACCCGCGCGGGCACGCTGCTGCCGATCGGCTTCACCGTGTCGGGGGCGTGGCTGCGTGAGGATGCGGGGCAGCTCGACCAGAAGTTCGAGGGCGCGTACGGCCGGGTCGATGCGGTGCTGCCGATCACGCGGACGCTGGCGGCGGTCGGTGGCGTCGGCTACGAAAAGATCGAGGTGACGCAGCGCGACCCGCTGCTCGATGCGCAGAATATTCCGGTTGTCGATGGCGCAGGGCGGTTCGTGACCGATCCGGCGTCGGCGCCGCGCATCGCCTATGACACCGACGGCATCATCTGGGACGCGGGCGTATTGTGGCGGCCCAGCCCCCGCACCGCGCTGGAGGCGCGGCTGGGGCGGCGCTACGGGTCGATGAGCTACACTGGGTCGCTGCAATGGCAGGTCAGCCCGGCATCGGCATTGCAGGTCGGTGTTTACGACAGCGTGACGACGTTCGGGCGGCAGCTGACCGGATCGCTGTCGCAGCTGCCGATCAACTATATCGGGGGCGAGGACCCGTTCGGTGCGCGTTATGGCGGGTGCGTGTTCGGCGGAGGCGTGACGCCGGAGGGCGCGTCCAATGCCGGCGGATGCCTCACCCCGGTATTCCAGTCGGTCAGCGCGGCGACCTTCCGCGCGCGGGGCATCGATGCGGTCTATTCGATCACGCGCGGTCCGACGCGGCTGGGGCTGGGCGCGGGCTATGCCAGCCGGGCCTATTATATCCCGCCGGTGCCGGGCGCGGTCATCTATCGCACGCGCGACGAGAGCTATTATGTCCAGGGCTTCGGCCAATGGGCGCTCGACAGCCGGTCGTCGGTCAGTGCGGACCTGTATGCGAACTATTTCGCCAGCGGGATCGAAGGCGGGCTGGACGCATGGGGCGGCGGTGCGCAGGGCGGCTATTATCGCAGCTTCGGGCGGGCCTATGGCAGCCTGACCGCCGGGGTGTACGGGTTCGACGTGGAGCGGAGCCAGTCGGACCTGATCGCGCAGGCGTTGCTGGCGGTCGGGTTCCGTTTCTAACGGGCCGCCGCCGCCGTGATCGTATCGTCACCCCGGGTCAAGCCCGGGGTGACGGGGGGATAGGTGGGCGTGCCTTTCGCCGACGTCGTTCGAGCAGTCGTGCACCCCTACCGGCCGGGAACGGAACAGGGTAAATTCGCCGGATTATAAACGAACATTCAACCGATTGGCGGCTACGGTCCCGCCATTGGAGACGATGATGTACGACGATCATTATGGCCTGACCGGTCGCCCGTTCCAGTTGACGCCCGATCCGGCCTTCTGGTTCGACACGGCGACGCACCGCAAGGCGATGGCGTATCTCGGCTACGGGTTGAGCCAGGGCGAAGGCTTCATCGTCATTACCGGCGATCCGGGCACCGGCAAGACGACGCTGCTCGGCCACCTGATGCAGACGATCGATCCGGAGCGGTTGAACGTCATCCGCATCGTCACGACCCAGATCGAGGCGGACGACCTGCTGCGGCTGGTCGCGGCGGGGCTGGATGTCGATCACCATGGATTGACCAAGGCGCAGCTGCTCGAAGCGATCGAGCGGGGCCTGCACAATGTCGCGCGGTCGGGGCGGCGCACGTTGCTGGTGATCGACGAGGCGCAGTCGCTGCCGGTCGGATCGATCGAAGAATTGCGGATGCTGTCGAATTTCCAGGCGGGCGGCTATGCGCTGTTGCAGATCTTCCTGCTGGGCCAGCCGGAGTTCCGCCAGCGGCTGCACGGGTCGGACCGGCTGGAGCAGCTGCGCCAGCGGGTGATCGCGATGCACCATCTGGAGCCGATGGGCGTCGAGGAGGTCGGGCCGTATCTGGAACACCGCCTCGGCATCGTCGGGTGGAATGGTTCGCCCAGTTTCAGCATGGATGCGCTGGCGGCGCTGCACCACTGGTCGGGCGGCGTGCCGCGGCGGTTGAACCAGCTCGCCGGGCGGGTGCTGCTGTACGGCGCGATCGAGGGGATCGAGCGGTTCGGGTCGCTCGACATCGAACAGGTGATCGCGGATCTCGACGGTGACGGGATGGGGACCCATGCGCCCGAATCCGCCGCGCCCGTGCGGGCGGAGGCGGCGCCGGTGGCCGAGGCGACCCCGGTCGTCGATGCCGATCCGTTGCCGATGACCCCGCCACCGCCGCCGATGCCGCCGCGCCCGATCCACCTGTCGGTGGTCGATGTCGCCGGTTGGCCGACGCCGATCGTCGAGGAAGCGCCGGCTGCGGCGGCCCCGGTGGCAGCCCCGGTCGATGCGGCGGATCGCGACGCGCTGGTCGCGCGGATCGCGGCGCTGGAGGAACGGTTGGAGGAACAGGATGCGGCGCTGCGCCGGGTGCTGACCCTGCTGGTCGACTGGGTCGAGGGCGAACAACGCCGTCCCGACCTGTCGTCGATCCGCGCCGCCGGCTGACGCACCCCATGCGCAACGCGATGTCGGTCGATGTCGAGGACTGGTTCCAGGTCGGGGCGTTCGAAACGGTCATCGACCGGGGCGACTGGGACACGCTCGAATGCCGGGTGGAGGCGAATACCGATGCGGTGCTCGACCTGTTCGCCGCCGGCGGGGTGACGGCGACGTTCTTCACGCTCGGCTGGGTCGCGCATCGCTTTCCGGCGCTGATGCAGCGCATCGTGGCCGGCGGGCATGAGCTGGCGAGCCATGGCTGGGATCACAAGCGCGTCTTCACGATGACCGCCGACGAATTCCGGCACGATCTGGCACGGGCGAAGGCGGCGCTGGAGGATGCGGGCGGACAGGCGGTGACCGGATATCGCGCGCCGAGCTTTTCGATCGACCGGCGGACGCCATGGGCGCATGCCGTGCTGGCGGAGGCGGGCTATGCCTATTCGTCGTCGGTCGCGCCGCTGACCCATGACCATTATGGCTGGAAGGATGCGCCGCGCGTGCTGCACCGGCCGGTTGCGGGCAGCGACCTGATCGAATGGCCGATCACACTGGCCAAGGTGCTGGGGCGCGAAGTGTCGGCGGGGGGCGGGTTCTTTCGCCTGTTGCCGAACCGGGTGGTCGAGGATGCGGTGGTGCGGAGCAACCAGGCCGACGCCCATCCGGCGATGTTCTATTTCCATCCCTGGGAGATCGATCCCGGCCAGCCGCGGGTGAAGAACGCGCCGTTGAAGTCGAAGCTGCGGCATTATTCGCGGCTGGGGGCGATGGCGGGCAAGCTCGAACGGTTGATGGCGAACCATGACTGGGGCCGGGCCGACCGGATCGTCGCCGAGCGCGCGGGCGCGCTGTGATCGCGGTACGGCGGGCCGATCTGGCCGATGCGGGCGAGCGCACCCGGATCGAGACGTTCGTGGGTGAGCATCCCGACGGCACGCCGTTCCACCTGCCGGTCTGGGGTGAGGCGACGGCGGCGGGGTGCGGGCAGGATTACCGGATGCTGCTGGCCGAGGATGGCGGGGTGCTCAAGGGCGTCGTGCCGTTGACCCATGTCCGTTCGCCCTTGTTCGGGGCGGCGTTGGTGTCGACCGGGTTCGGGGTCGGCGGCGGGGTGCTGGCGAGCGACCCGGCGGCGGGCGCGGCGCTGGCGGCGGCGGCGGTCGAGATGGCGCGGGAGCTGCGCTGTCCGACGATCGAGATGCGCGGCGGCGTGCCGATCGACGGGGCGGGGTGGACGTGGGACGATAGCCGCTATGTCGGGTTCGTCCGGCCGCTGGCGAACGACGACGATGCCGAATTGCTGGCGATCCCGCGCAAGCAGCGCGCCGATGTGCGCAAGGCGCTGGCCGAGCCGTTCGAGATCGCCATCGGGCGCGACCGGGCGGCGCTGGCGGAGCATTTCCATGTTTATGGGACGTCAGTGCGTAATCTCGGTACGCCGGTGTTTCCGCGGTCGCTGTTCGCGGAGGTTGTGCGGCGGTTCGGGGACGACGCCGATGTGCTGACCGTGCGGCATGGCGGCGTGGCGGTGGCGAGCGTGCTGTCGGTCTATTGGCGGGGCACGGTCTATCCCTATTGGGGTGGCGGTACGGCGGCGGCGCGGGGTCTGCGGGCCAATGAGCGGATGTATTTCGAGCTGATGCGGCATGCGCGGGCCAGGGGCTGCACAGCGTTCGATTTCGGGCGGTCGAAGGTCGGAACCGGGCCGGCGGCGTACAAGAAGAACTGGGGTTTCGTCGGCACGCCGCTGGGCTATCCGACATGGACGGCCGATGGCGAGCGCCCACGCGATGCCAGCCCGCTCAACCCCAAATACCGGCTGAAGATCGCGGCGTGGCAGAAGTTGCCGGTCGCGGTCGCCAATCGCGTCGGGCCGTTCATCGCGAAGGGGCTGGGGTGAGCGACATCCTGTTCCTCGCCCACCGCGTTCCCTATCCCCCCGATCGTGGCGACAAGGTGCGCAGCCATCATGTGCTGCGGCATTTCAGCGGGTTGGGGCGGGTGCATCTGGCGACCTTTGCCGACGATCCGCGCGACATGGGGCATGAGGCGGCGCTGGGGCAGTGGTGTGCGAGCGTGCGGGTGTTGCGGCGGACGAAGGGCAATGCGCTTGCAGCGATTGAGGCGCTGGCGGGCGGGCGGACCGTGTCGGAGGCGGCGTTCGACAGCGCGGCGATGCGGGGCGCGGTGGCGGAGTTGCTGGCCGAGCGGCGCTATGATGCCGTCTATGTCTATTCGGGGCAGATGGCGCAGTATGTGCCGGCGGACGTGCCGTTCGTGATGGATTTCGTCGACATGGATTCGGCCAAGTTCGCGGCTTATGCCGATGATGCGCATGGGCCGATGCGCTGGATGATGCGGCGCGAGGCAAGCAAGCTGGCGGCGTTCGAACGTGACGTGGCGGGGCGGGCGCGGGCGTCGCTGCTGGTGAGCGAGGCGGAGGCCGATCTGTTCCGGCGGATGTCGGGCGCGGAGCGCGTGGTCGCGATCGAGAATGGGATCGACACCGGCTTTTTCGATCCGGCGGGCGTCGTGCCGGTCGAACAGGCGGGGCCGCTGATCGTCTTTACCGGGCAGATGGACTACCGGCCCAATATCGATGCGGTTCGCTGGTTCGCGGGCGAGGTGCTGCCATTGGTGCCGGAGGCGCGCTTTGCGATTGTCGGGCGCAGTCCGACCGCGGCGGTACGGGCGCTAGAGAGCGAGCGGGTGGTCGTGACCGGCGAGGTCGCGGACGTGCGCGAGTGGATTGCCGCTGCCGCCGTGGTCGTCGCGCCGCTGTTGCTGGCGCGGGGTATCCAGAACAAGGTGCTGGAGGCGATGGCGATGGCGCGGCCGGTGGTGGCATCGACCGCCGCCGCCGAAGGGATCGACCATCGGGGGACGATCCGGGTCGCGAGCGATGCGGCCGGGTTTGTACGGGAAATTCGGGAGCTGCTGTCCGACCCCGTCGCAGCCGATGCGGTAGGGCGAGCGGCGCGGGCGCGGACGATCGAGCGCTATGGCTGGGACGCGCGATTGGCACCGCTGGCCGAATTGCTGGGGCTGGCATGAACAGCGTTGCGCTCGACCAGCCGCTGGCGGCGACGGACCCGGCGTGGTGGCGGGCGTTGCTGGCGCTCAGCGGCATCTGGGCGGCGTTGCTGGCGATCTTTCACCGCGACGCGGCCGATATGGCGGATATCTGGTGGAATTCGACCACCTATGGCCATTGCCTGTTCGTCGCTCCGATCATCGGCTGGCTGGTGTGGCAGCGGCGGCGCGAGCTCGCGCAACTGACCCCGCAGGCTTGGTGGCCCGGGCTGACGATCGTTGCGGGCGGCGGGGCGCTCTGGCTGGTCGGGGAAGCGGCGGCGGTGGCGCTGTTCCGGCATGTCGGGCTGGTCGCGATGTTGCAGGGGGCGGTGGTCGCGTTGCTCGGCGCCCGCGTCGCGCGCGGGATCGCCTTCCCGCTGGCCTATATGGTCTTCCTCGTGCCGTTCGGCGATTTCCTAGAGCCGTGGCTGCAAGCGGCGACGGTATCGCTGACGATGCCGCTGCTGCATTTGCTCGGTGTGCCGGCGGCGGTCGACGGGGTGCTCATCACCATCCCCAACGGCTATTTCGAAGTGGCGGAGGCTTGTTCAGGGTCGAAGTTCGTCATCGCCATGGTCGCTTATGGCACGCTGGTCGCCAATGTGTGTTACGTCGCATGGCGGCGACGGATCGCGTTCACGGCGTTGGCGCTGATCGTGCCGGTGCTGGCCAACGGGGTGCGCGCGGCGGGAACGATCTATGCCGCGCATCTGACGTCGGTCGAGGCGGCGACCGGGTTCGACCATATCGTCTATGGCTGGGTGTTCTTCGCGCTGACCATGGCGGGGGTGCTGGCGCTCGGCTGGCGCTGGTTCGACCGCGACCCCGATGCGCCGTGGTTCGACGTGGCGAGCGTGGCTGCGATGCCGATGCGCGCGGCGGACCGGTCGCTGGCGGCAGCGGCGGTGCTGGCGGTCGCGGTCGGCTTTGCGGCATGGGGCTGGATCGTCGACCGGCGGGCGCAGGCGTTGCCGGCGCGGATCGAGTTACCGCAGGTGCCCGGATGGCAGCGGGTGGCGGTCGATGGCGAACCCTGGGTTCCGAATTATCCGGGCGCTGACCATTTCCTGATCGGGCGCTATGGCGATGCGAGGGGCCGCAGCGTCGACATGGTCGTTGCGCTCTATGGCTCGCAGGGCGAAGGACATGAATTGGTAGGGTTCGGAACAGGCGCGATCCGCGAGAATGACCGCTGGGTGCGGATCGCCGACACCGCGCCGATCGCCGGCAGCGCGTCGCTGCGCATGGCCGCGCCCGGCCCGGTCGAGCGCGAGGTCGCGACCTGGTATCGCATCGGATCGATCACGACCGGCAGCGCTGACCGGGTGAAGTGGGAGACGCTGAAGGCGAAGCTGCTCGGCGGCCCGCAACGCGGCGTCGCCGTGCTGCTATCGGCGCGCAAGGATGGGCACGACCCGCGACAGGCGATCGCCGATTTCCTAAAGGCGGCGGGGCCGGTCGACGCGATCGCCGACCGCGCAGCGGGAATGCGCTGAGATGTGCGGAATCGCCGGCCTGTATCATAGCGTGCAGCCAAAGCCGGTCGATCCGGCACGGATCGCAGCGATGACCGATGTTCAGGCGCATCGCGGCCCCGACGGGTCGGGCGTATGGACCGCGCCGGGCGTGGGGCTGGGCCATCGGCGGCTGTCGATCATCGACGTCGCAGGCAGTCCGCAGCCGATGGCGCTGCCGGGCGAACAGGTCGTCATCACCTTCAACGGCGAAATCTATAACTTCGCCGAGCTGCGGGCCGAGTTGCAGGGCAAGGGCGCGGTGTTCCGCACCCAGGGCGATACGGAAGTGTTGCTGCATGCCTGGGCGGCATGGGGGCCGGACATGCTGGCGCGGCTGAACGGGATGTTCGCCTTTGCCATCCATGATGCGGGGCGGCAGGCGCTGTTCATCGCGCGCGACCGGATGGGGGTGAAGCCGTTCCACTATGTCGAGCTGGGCGACGGCGCGGTGGCGTTCGCGTCGGAGTTGAAAGGGCTGCTCGCCCATCCGCTGGTGCGGCGGACGCCCGATGCGGCGGCGATCGAGGATTATATGGCGCTCGGCTATGTGCCCGACGACGCCTGTATCGTGGCCGGTGTGAAGAAGCTGCCCGCGGGGCATTTCCTCCTGATCGAGCGCGGGCGGCGCGTGCCGCAGCCGGTCCGGTGGTGGGACGTCGACTTTTCGAAGCGGGCCAAGGGCAGCGCGCGCGACCTCGAGGCGGAACTGGTCGAGCGGATGCGCGAGGGCGTGCGGTCGCGGATGGTCGCCGATGTGCCGCTCGGCGCGTTCCTGTCGGGCGGGGTCGATTCGTCGGCGGTCGTGGCGCTGATGGCGGAGGCGAGCCGGTCGCCGGTGCAGACCTGCACCATCGGGTTCGAGGAAGCGGGCCATGACGAGCGCGGGCCGGCGGGGCTGGTCGCGGGGCGATTTGCGACCGACCATGCGGTGCGGACGGTGCGGTCGGACGATTTCGGCGTGATCGACACGCTGGTCGCGGCGTTCGACGAGCCTTTTGCCGATGCGTCGGCGCTGGCGACCTATCAGGTATGCGCGCTGGCACGCGAGCGGGTGACGGTCGCGCTGTCGGGTGATGGCGCGGACGAGGCGCTGGCCGGGTACCGCCGGTACAAGTTCCATGCGGCGGAGGAGCGGGTGCGTGCGCTGCTGCCGCCGGGGTTGCGGGAACCGGTGTTCGGGGCGCTGGGCGATGTCTATCCCAAGGCCGACTGGGCACCGCGCCCGTTCCGCGCCAAGACGACGTTGCTGGCGCTCGCGCAGGATGGTGACGAGGCCTATGCGCAGGCGGTGGGGGTGACGACGCCGGCGGTGCGGCACGGGCTGTACGGGCAGGCGATGGCGCGGCAGCTGGGCGGCTATCGCGGGGAAGAGCGCTATGTCGCGGCGATGCGGCAGGCGCCGGGGCGCGATGCACTCGACCGGGCGCAATATGCTGATTTCCGTCACTGGCTACCGGGTGACATCCTGACCAAGGTCGACCGGACCAGCATGGCGGTGGCACTGGAGGCGCGCGAGCCGCTGCTCGACCATCGGCTGATCGAGTTCTGCGCGACATTGCCGGCAAAGCTGCGGTTGCGCGGGGGCGAGGGCAAGTGGCTGATGAAGAAGGCGCTGGAGCCGTGGCTGCCGCGCGAAATCCTGTATCGGCCCAAAATGGGGTTCGTGACCCCGGTCAGCGCGTGGTTCCGGGGGGCGTTGGCGGATGAGGCGGCGGGGCTCGCGCGGTCGCCGGTGTTGGCGACGTGGTTCGAGCCCCATGCGATCGAGCGACTGGCGGCGGAGCATCGGTCGGGTCGAGCGGAGCATGGCCGGACGCTGTGGCAGCTGGTGATGCTGGAGCGTAGTGCGCGACGGTTGTTCGGGTAGTCTCGTTACCGTCACCCCGGGCTTGACCCGGGGCCCGCTTTTTACCGAGCGTGCAAGGAGAAGCGGGACCCCGGATCAAGTCCGGGGTGACGGTAGCGTGGTATTAAACGTGCTGGCCGATCCAGCGGCGGAACAGGTCGGTCCAGACGCGTTGCGGGCTGTCGACCGGCGCATGCAGCGCCCCCCAGCCATGGCCGCCCCGTTCGAACAAATGCGCCTCGACCGGGACCTTGGCCCGGCGGCAGGCGGCGAGCATTTCGAGCGACTGGTCGAGCGGGACGACGGGGTCGTCGACCGAATGGGCGAGGAAGACCGGCGGGGTCTGTGCGGTGACCCGTGCCGGGATGTTGTAATGGCGATAGACCGCCATCGGGCCTTCGGGTCGACCGGAGCCGCGACGGTCCATCGCCGCGATATTGGTGACCGGATAGACGAGGCCGCTGAACGCCGGGCGCGCCGACTGCCGGTCGGCGGCGTCGATGGGGGGATAGACCACGTCGTCATGGGCGATGGTGAGCGATCCGGCGAGATGCCCGCCCGCCGAAAAGCCGCAGATGCCGAGCTTCGCCGGATCGATGCCGTAGCGCGCGGCATTCGCGCGGATCAGGCGCATGGCCCGCTGCGCATCCTGCAGCGGCACGTCCTGCGCATCATCCCAGCCTTCGCCCGGCAGGCGATAGGCGAGCGCGAAGACGGTAATGCCGGCGGGGTTCAGTGCCTTGGCGACGTCGATCCCTTCATTCTCGATCGAGACGAAGCCATAGCCGCCGCCGGGGATGGAGAGGACGGCGGTGCCGTTGGGGCGGGCCGGGCGGAACACGCCGACAACCGGATCGGCCACGCCGCGCAGCCATAGCTCGCGCATCTCGGGCCGTCCGTTCATCGACGGGGCATAGGTCGGCAGGGTCGTGCGGGCACCGGGCGCGCGGGCGGGCCACAGGCGGAAATGTTCGCGTGGGGGCCAGGGGGTGAGGCGTTCACCGCCCGGCGTGAGACGTGCGGCGGGCTGGGCCGCTGCCTTTGCCGCCACCGGTAGTGCGATGGTTGCACCCAAGATGGTCCGCCGGTCGATCATCCGCTCCACTCCCTGTTCGTTGCCGTCAGCCTAACCGCACCATCGACACAGGAAAAGCCGCGCGCCCGCCAAAGCGCTCGACAATCGGCGGCGGGGCGATAGACCTTGGGTGGTCGGCGGGGGCCGGCATGAACAGGGGGAAGTTGCGTGACGCGTTTCGTGGTGGTGAAGGCGGTCGCTCTGGCGGCGGCGGGGTTGCCGGCGCTTGCCTGGGCCAGTGAAACGCCGCTGTATCAATCGGCACCCGCCTGGGTCAGCGCGGCGCCGGCCTTGCCCGCGGGGCCGGTGGATGAACTGCCGCCGCTGGTGCTGCTCGATTTCCAGAAGCGGATCGAGGGCGACAAGCTGACCTCCTATGTCCATCAGCGCACCCGGATCGCGAGTGCCGAGATGCTGTCGCAGGCGGCGACGCTGACGCTGCCCTGGGCGCCGGACAAGGGCGACCTGATCGTTCATGGGCTGACGATCCTGCGTGACGGCCAGACGATCGACCTGCTGGCGAAGGGGCAGAGATTCACCGTGTTGCGGCGCGAACAGGCGCTCGAGCAGCGCGAGCTGACCGGCATCCTGACTGCGACGCTGGCGGTCGAGGGGCTGGAGGTCGGCGATCTGCTCGACCTGCGCTTCTCGGTCACCGGTCGCGATCCGGCGCTGGGGGGCCGGGTACAGGACGTCGTGCCGCTGCCCGCGCTGCCGCTGCGCATCGGGGCCGGGCGGGTGCGCTATCTGTGGTCGAACGACAGCGCGCCGAAATACAAGCTGCTGGCCGATGGCGTGACGGCGACGCCGGTGCGCAAGGGCGACACGACCGAACTGAGCTTCGCGCTGCCGCTCGCCAAGCCCAAGGACATGCCGGAGGACGCGCCGGCGCGCTATCGCCATCCGCCGCTGATCGAGGTGGCGAGCTTTGCCGACTGGACCGATGTGTCGCGGACGTTCGCCCCGCTGTACAAGACCGACGGCCTGATCGCGCCGGGTAGCGCGCTGGCGAACGAGGTCGCGGCGATCGAGAAGGCGGAGGCGACGCCGCTCGGCCGGGCGCAGCGCGCGCTGGAGCTGGTGCAGGGCAAGATCCGCTATCTCGCGGTCGGGATGGATGGTGGCAACTATCTGCCCCAAGCCCCTGCAAAGACGTGGGAAGTCCGCTACGGCGATTGCAAGGCCAAGACGCTGATGCTGCTGGCGATGCTGCACGCGATGGGGATCGAGGCGGAGCCGGTCGTCGCCAATGTCGGGCTGGGCGATGCGGTGCCCGAGCGGTTGCCCAGCGCCGCGGCGTTCAACCACGTGTTCGTCCGGGCAACGATCGGTGGCGAGGTGCTGTGGCTCGACGGGACCGGCAGCAATGCGCGGCTGCCGGACATTCGCGATACGCCCGGCGTCGGTTATGTCCTGCCGATCCGCGCCGCAGGTGCCACGCCGATGCGGATCGAGACGCATCCCAATGCCCGCCCGATCGCCAGCGTGACGATCGACGCCGACGAAAGCGGCGCGGTCGACCTGCCCAGCCCGGTCGAGGTGACGATGGTGACGCATGGCCAGATGGCGGCCCAGCTGCGGGCGGCCAAGAGTCAGGTCGGGCCGAAGGAACAGCATGAGCTGATCTCGACCATCCTGCAACAGGCGGTCGGAGAGGGGCAGTTTGCCGAGGGTACGATCACCCCCGATTCGGCGAGTGGCGATGTCGTGGTTCGGGCGAAGGGGGTGGTCAACACCAGCTGGAGCGTCGAGGACCGGCGGCGCAAGCGGTCGCTCGGCGGTGCGCTGGGCGAGCTCAACTTTACGCCCGACCGTAGCCGCCCCGACTGGAGCAGCATCCCGGTCGCCGCACCGCCGCCTTTCGGCGTGGAACGGCATGTGAAGGTGAAGCTGCCCGATGGCGGGCGCGGCTTCACGCTGGAAGGGGCGCCCGATGCCGATCAGCGGCTCGCAGGCTATGTGGTGAAGCGGACCACGCGCCTGTCGGGCGGGACGATGACCATGGACGAGCGCTTCGATGCGGCGGGCACCGAAGTCCCGGCGGCGCGGATCGCCGTCGAGCGCGATGCGGTGGCGACGGCGAAGGCCAATATCCCGCGCGTCGTCGCGCCGGTCGATACGCCGCGGCGCTGGACGCTGGACGACGCGACGCTGGCGAAGTCGAGCCAGGTGCAGGCGATCCGCGCAATCTTCGGCAAGGCGATCGCCGCTGATCCCGAGGAAATGAGCGGCTATCAGAGTCGGGCGGCGTTCGAGTCCGGCATCGGTAACTACCGGGCCGCGCTGGCCGATCTGGACAAGGTGATCGCCAAGGAGCCATCAGTCGACCTGTATCTCCAGCGGTCTTATGCCCAGTTCAACCTGGGCGATCCGACCAAGGCGCTGGCCGATGCCGAACGGGCGCGCGCGCTGGATCCCGCGGCGAATGGCGCGATCGCGCAGGTGGCGCAGACCCGTGCTGAAACCGGGGATTTGAGGGGTGCCGTCGCGCTGCTTGACGAACGCATAGCGCTGGGTGGTGAGTCGCGGCCGTTTCTCCGGCAGATGAAGGCGAGCGTGTTGGGTGAGTTCGGTAATCCCCAGGAGGCGGTTGCCTTTTACGATACGCTGATCGCCGAGAAGCCGGGGTCGCCGACGCTGCTGAACGGGCGCTGCTGGACCAAGGGCACGCGCAACATCATGCTCGATACCGCGCTGAAGGACTGCACGAAGGCGATCGAGCTGAGCGACGATACGCTGGCCGCGCTCGATAGCCGGGCGTTGGTCTGGTACCGGATGGGCCGCTACCCGGAAGCGCTCGCCGATCTCGATACCGTGCTAGCGGCCAATCCGGACATGGCGGCCAGCCGCTATGTCCGTGCCGCCGTGCTGAAGGCGATGCAGCGCGACGGCGAGGCGGCGGGCGAGCTGGCGCTGGCGCGGCGGATGAACCCGACGATCGACCGGCAATATGCGCGGTACGGGTTCAAGATGTAGGGGGCGAGCGCGTGATCCAGCGATCGCCCTCGTCACCCCGGGTCAAGCCCGGGGTGACGGGTATAGGGCCGACGTCGCGCTCTGCCGCGCTCGTGGAATGACATGCATGTCGGTCGCCTTTGCGGCGCGCAAACAAAAACGGCGAGGGATTGCTCCCTCGCCGTTCTCGATTTCGGCGATTTGCCGACGGATCAGTCGAACATCTTGCCGAAGGCGCGCTTCGCGCGGGTCTTCCACGCGCCGCGATGATACGCGTCCGAGGCGAGGAGCGGCATGACCGATCCGGCTTCGGCAAAGACCATCTGTTCGAGCGCGGTGTCGACCTTGCCCCAGCTGGCCGCTTCCTTGAGCGTCGACGACGAGCAGGCGCCGTCACGCACGTCGGCGACGGTGATCTGCACGGCGTATTTGTGCATCTCGACATCGTCGTGACCGAGGATTTCGGCGCAGACGACGGTGTCCTGGATGAAGTTCTTCGGTACGCCGCCGCCGATCATCAGCAGGCCAGTGGTGCCCGCCTTAATCTTGATGTCGGTCAGTTCGCGGAAGTCGGCGATGGCGTCGAGCACCATGTACGGCTTGCCTTCCTTCGCACGGTCGACCTGGTGCTTGACCAGACCGAAGCCGGCCGAGCTGTCCACGAAGGCCGGGCAGAAGATCGGCACGTCATGCTCATAGGCGAGCTTGACGAGGCTGTTTTCCTTCTTGCCATGCTCCGACAGATACTTGCCCATTTCGCGGATAAAGGCGCGCGACGAATAGGCCTTCGGTTCCAGCGAGTCGGCGATCTTGCCGATCGTGTGGTCGCAATCCTGCAGCTGCTCTTCGTCGATATAGGTGTCGTAGATGCGGTCGATGTAGAGCGAACGCAGCGTGTTGTCGTCGGGGATTTCCAGCGCCTGATAATGCTTGTGGCCCAGCCCTTCGAAGAAATCCATGTCGACAATCGACGCGCCGGTCGCGACGACGCCATCGATCATGTTCGAGCGCAGCAGTTCGGCGTACAGGTCCATGCAGCCGCCGGCCGAGGTGGAGCCTGCGATCACGAGGAAGATCGAGCAGTCCTTGTCCTCCAGCATCTGGTTGTAGATGCGGGTGGCGCGCGCGAGGTCGCGGCTGGTGAAGCTCATCTTGCCCATGGCGTCGATGATCGGGCGGGCGTCGAACTTGGTGATGTCGACATGCTCGACGGTGGTCGAAAGCAGTTCGGCCTTGCGGGTGTCGTTGATCGTCGTGTCGGTCATGATGGTCCCATCATCATCGATAAGCCGTCGTCGTTATGGGGACGCGGAAACCCGGTTTGGCCTCCTGCCCACAAACGCGGGAGGAGCCGATGGCGGTCGCATAGCGGCAAAGCCATGCAAAGCCCACCCCCGGCCCCTCCCGCAAGGTGCGGGTAGGGGGGAGGTGGTTGGTTAGTAGCGGCTGGTTACAGCTTGACGACGTTGTTCGACACGAACGCCGGAACGGGATCGAGTTCGATATACATCGACTCCATCGGTTCGTCGTCGGTCAGCACGGTTTCGCCATTGCCGAAGCCGTTGAACGCGGTGCGCATGGCCGATCCATAGGCGCCGAGCATGCCGATCTCGAAATAATCGCCGCTGCGGGTATCGGCCGGAAGCGGGAACGGACCCTGCATCTGGTCGATATCGTCGCAGGTCGGACCCCAGAAGCTGAAGTCCATATCGCGGGCGTCCGATTCCGGCTGCCGCAGCAGCTGTACCGGATATTTCCAGCCGATATGTGCCGCATCGAACAGCGAGCCATAGGCGCCGTCGTTGATGAACAGTTCGGCTCCCCGGCGATGTTCGACCCGGACGACGACCGACGCATATTCGGCGCACAGCGCGCGGCCGGGTTCGGCCCAGAGTTCGGCCGAATAGCTGATCGGCAGGCTTTCGAACGCGCGGTGGATCGTTTCGAAGAAACGCTCCAGCGGCGGCGGGGTCATGCCCGGATAGCGCGACGGGAAGCCGCCACCGACATCGATCACGTCGACGGTGACGCCCGCTTCGACGATGGCGGCGCGGACGCGCTCCATCGCATTGGCATAGGCGTCGGGCGACATGGTCTGGCTGCCGACATGGAAGCAGATGCCCAGCGCATCGGCGACCTGGCGGGTCGCGATCAGCAGGTCCTTCGCCTCACCCTGCGCCACGCCGAACTTCGATCCGAGCGAGAGCTTGGCATATTCGGACGACACGCGCATCCGGACGCACAGCGTCAGGTCGGTCGCGCCATCGGTGGCGGCGACGATCTTGTGCAGCTCGTCCATGCTGTCGAGCGAGAAGGTGCGCACGCCATGCTCGAAATAGGCTTCGGCAATCGCTTCCGGCGCCTTGATCGGGTGCATGAAGTGGCAGGTCGCGTCCGGCAGCGTCGCCTTCACCAGACGGACCTCGCCGATCGACGCGGTGTCATAGTGGACGATGCCGTTGTCCCACAGGACACCGAGCAGGTCGGGCGACGGATTCGCCTTCACCGCATACATCGAGCGGCCCGGAAACTTCTCGACGAAGAATCGGGCTGCGCGCGCGGCGGCGTGCGGGCGAACGAGCGTGACCGGTTCGACGGGTCGGCGCTCTGCAATGTCGATCCCGCGCTCGAACGAGGAGTCACGGGCGATAAAGGGGGCAGCTAGCCCCAGCGCGCTATGGTGCTTGGCCAATTCAAGGGACCTCCAATTGCCTTTCGGCATACGGTGACAAAAGCTGCCTTGCGGTTGGAAGTCCCATGGGGCAGCGGAGGCGCGATCTATGACCCGCAAACCTTGATGTAAAGTGTCTGTGCGGCAGAAAGTGCATTTTATGACGATTATGCGACAACCCACTCGTGCCGGCGTCCGCGATGCGGCGGCTAAGATCGCGGAAATCCTGCCGCCATCGCCGCTGATGGTGAGGGAAATCAATGGCTTGGCTGTCGCTTTCAAGATGGAGGCGTTACAGCCGGTCGGCTCGTTCAAACTGCGCGGGGCATGGCATCGGTTGACCGCATTATGCGACGAATCGCGCTCGCGCGGCGTCGTTGCCTTCTCATCGGGCAATCATGCGCAGGGCGTCGCCTGGGCGGCGAAGCGGCTTAGCATTGCGGCGACGATCGTGATGCCGGCGGATGCGCCGCAGGCGAAGCTGGCGGCGACGATGGCGCTGGGGGCGGAAGTCGTCCGTTATGACCGGGTGACCGAGAGCCGCGAGAAGATTGCGGCGCATCTGGCCCACGCGCGTGGCGCGACCCTGGTGCCGAGCTTCGACGATGCCTGGGTGATCGAGGGGCAGGGATCGGCCGGGATCGAGGCGGCGGCGCAGATGGCGGCGGCGGGGTTACCGGCGCCCGCGCGGGTCGTCGTGCCGTGTGGCGGTGGCGGGCTGGCGGCCGGGATCGCGCTGGCGCTGCCCGATGCCGAGATGGTGACGGTCGAGCCGGAGGGCTGGGACGATATGCGGCGCAGTCTGGAGGCCGGGTGGATCGAGCCGGTAGGCGAGGCGCCGCCGCCGACCGCCTGCGACGCGCTTCAGACGATGCGGGTGGCGGAGCGGACGTTCGACGTGCTGTCGCGACGCGGGGCGACCGGGGTAGCAGTCAGCGAGGGCGAGATCGCGGAGGCGCAGCGTTGGGCGATGCGGCATCTGCGCACCGTGGTGGAGCCCGGAGGCGCGGTGGCGCTGGCGGCGATCCTGTCGAAGCGGGTGGCGGTGGTACCGGGGACGCTGGTGCTGGTGTCGGGCGGTAATGTCGACGCCGCCGCCTATGCCAAGGTGTTGGCGGCATGACGCAGGGGCCGGCGGGTACGCTGTTGGCAATCCTGATGCTGGTCGCGGTGCTGCTGGCCGTGTTCGGCGTGCGGATGATTGCGCGGGGTGAACGGCGCAATGGGTGGCTGATGCTGGTGTGTGCCTTGGTGATGATCGGGAATGTCGCGATCTGGACCGTCTAGCGCTCAGTTGCTGTTGCTACCTGGCCGGTTGACCCGCTGGCGAAGCGCCTGTCCGCTGGCGCTGGCATTCTCGCCGTCGATCCGTGCCCATTCCGCGCGGGTGTGACAGACCTTGCGCATCATGTTCGATCCCATCGGGATTTCCCGGCGGCAGATCGGCTTTTCCGTTGCCGGAGAGAGGGAAGGTGTAGGGGCGGCTTGCATGGCGGCGGCGAGCAGCAGGGAGGTCAGCATGGTCCGGTCGTCCTGTAACGGAGTGTTGCTGACACCCTATGGTTGTGAATGAATATGGCAAGCAGGATATGGCCACGCGGCGAAGCCGCGTCGTCGGTCGGCGCCTGGTGCGCCGCCGGCCGGGCTCGCCGCCGGGCGCGGATTAGCAACGCCAATCCGCTGCGCCGAGTCTCACTTAATCGGCGAGTTCGGGTCCAGGCGCATGTCCAGATACTTGTCCACGCTGCCCATCAGTTCGGGCATTTCGTTCTGGAAGAAGTGGTTGGCGCCTGGGATCACGTCGTGGTGAATCGTGATGTGGCGCTGCGTGCGCAGCTTGTCGACCAGCTTCTGCGTGGCGGCGGGCGTTACGACCTCGTCCGCGTCGCCCTGGATGATGATACCCGACGACGGGCAGGGCGCGAGGAAGGTGAAGTCGTACATGTTCGCCGGCGGCGCGATCGAGATGAAGCCGCGAATTTCCGGGCGGCGCATCAGCAGCTGCATGCCGATCCATGCCCCGAAGCTGACCCCCGCGATCCACGTCGTCTGCGCTTCCGGGTGGAAGCTTTGCACCCAGTCGAGTGCCGAAGCGGCGTCCGACAGCTCGCCGACGCCGTTGTCGAACGTCCCCTGGCTCTTGCCCACGCCGCGGAAGTTGAAGCGCAGCGTCGCGAAGCCGCGGCGCTGGAACGTCTTGTAGAGTTCCTGCACGATGCGGTTGTTCATCGTCCCGCCCGACGAGGGGTGCGGGTGCAGGATCATCGCAACGGGCGCACGTGGACGCGGTGCCGGGGCGAAACGCCCTTCCAGTCGACCTTCGGGACCGGGGAAGATGACTTCTGGCATGGGACGTCCTGTTGTGATGGAGGCGCAGCGATGGCGCGAAGATGGTTCGCGGCTATATAGGCGCAGACAATCGGAACGGAAGTGTTTTGACGACTCGCATCTATCTCGACCATGCCGCGACCACGCCGATGCGGTCCGAAGCCATCGCCGCCGTTGCGGACGGCATGGCGCGCTGGGCCAATCCGTCGAGCCCCCATGCCGAGGGGCGCGCGGCGAGGCGGGCGCTGGAGGATGCGCGGGCGCGGATCGCGAAGGCGCTGGGCTGGGAGGGAGAGGTTATCCTGACCAGCGGGGCGAGCGAGGCGCTCGCGATCGCGCTGAAAGGTCATGATGCGGTCGCTGCCAGCGTCGAGCATGATGCGGTGCTGCGCGTGGTCGGAAGCGACCGGATCAGTGTCGGCGGTGATGGGCTGGTCGATCCCGCGCAGGTGCCGCCGGGTCGGCGCTTGGCGGTGCAGTCCGCCAATAGCGAAACCGGTGTGCTCCAACCGCTCGCGGACGTGGCGGCGAAGGCGGACGTGCTCGTTGCGGATTGTTCGCAAAGTGCGGGCAAGCTGCCGCTGCCACCCGCCGACCTGATCGTGGTGTCGGCGCACAAGCTGGGCGGGCCGCCGGGGATCGGCGCGCTGCTGGTGCGGGACTTTGCGTTGCTGACCCCGACCGGAGGGCAGGAGCAGGGCTATCGCGGCGGTACGGAGAATGTGCCGGGTGCGCTGGGCTTTGCCGCCGCGCTGGAGGCGCCGCACGAGTGGTTCGAGCGCACGGCGATACTGCGCCATACCCTCGACGATGTGGTGCGGGAGCATGGGGGCGAGGTCATTGCCGATGCTTCGCCGCGCATCCCGACCATCGCCGCCTATCGAATGCCGGGGCGATCGGCGGGGGCGCAACTGATGCGGCTCGATTCCGCCGGGTTTGCCGTGTCCGCGGGAAGCGCCTGTTCGTCGGGGACGCTCAAGACCAGCCATGTCCTGACCGCCATGGGGATCGACGCCAAGGCGGCGAGCGAGGTCATCCGGGTCAGTTTCGGCTGGACGACGACGGCGCACGATGTCGAGCACTTCGCGGCGGCGTGGAGGGCGTTGGCGTGACGTACCTCGATTATCAGGCGACGACGCCGCTCGCACCCGAGGCGTTCGAGGCGATGGTGCCGTGGCTGCGCGACCACCATGCCAACCCCCATTCGCCGCATCGTGAGGGGCGGCGCGCCAGGGCGGCGGTGGAGGTCGCGCGGGGGCAGGTGGCGGCGGCGCTGGGTGTGACGGGTGGACGGTTGTTCTTCACGAGCGGCGCGACCGAGGCGGCGAACTGGGCGATCACCGGCACCTTTGCGCGCGTCGGGGCCGAGCGGCCGAAGGTGGTGACGATTTCCACCGAGCATGCCTGCGTGCTCGATACCGTAGCGGCGCTGGGGGCGGAGGTCGTCGTGCTGCCGGTCGGGCGGGACGGGCTAGTCGATCGCGACGCCGCCGTCGCTGCGATCGACGGGCGAACCGCGATTGTCGCGGCGATGCTGGTCAACAACGAGATCGGCGTGGTGCAGCCGGTCGCTTGGCTGCGCGAACTGGCACGCGCGGCCGGGGCAGTCATGTTTTGCGACGCGGTGCAGGGATTGGGGCGGGTCGACGTGCCGGTTGATGCCTGCGACCTGATCGCGGTGTCGGGGCACAAGGTCTATGGCCCAACGGGCGTCGGCGGGTTGTGGGTGCGCGACGGCATGGAGCCGGCGGCGATCCTGCATGGCGGCGGGCAGGAGGGCGGCTTGCGGTCGGGTACGCTTAGCCCCGCGCTGTGCGTCGGGTTCGGAGTCGCGGCGACGTTGCTGTCGGAGGAGGACCGGGTGCAGGCCGAACGGTTGTGGCGCGTCGCTCGCACGATCCTGTCGGCGCCGGACTGGGGGTTGAACGGCAGCGAGGCGTCGCGCTGGCACGGCAATCTGAACGTGCGGATGGACGGGCTGGACGTCGCGCGATTGATGAGCGAATGCCGCGATATCGCCTTCTCGGCGGGGTCGGCCTGCTCAAGCGGGTCGGGGCGGAGCAGCCATGTGCTGCGCGCGCTGGGCCTTACCGAACGCGAGGCGCGGTCGTCGATCCGGATCGGGTTCGGGCGCTATACGCAGGAGGAGGATTTGGTGCGGGCATTGCAGGCGATCGACCGAGCCGCGCGGGGGCAGCGATGATCGTTCGGTTCGTCCGTACCGATGGCCGGGTCGAGGAAGCGCGCGGGGCAGCGGGCGACCGGCTGCTCGATCTGGCGCAGGCCTATGACCTGCCGTTGGAGGGCACGTGCGGCGGGCAAATGGCGTGTTCGACCTGCCATGTGATCGTCGATCCGGTGGACTTTGCGCGGCTGCCGGCGGCAAGCGAGGAGGAGGAGGATATGCTCGATTTCGCCGAAGGGGCGGTCGCGACCAGTCGGCTGGCGTGTCAGATCGTGCTCGACGAATCGCTGGGCGAGTTGACCGTGCGCGTGCCGGCGGCAGCGCGCGATGCACGGCGGTAACGCTCGACGAGCAGCACGGTGACCGCACCGGCGGTGTAGGCGACGAAATCCTGCGGGTCGAATCCGCTGCCCAGGATGATCCGCGCCCAGCGATTGCCTGACAGGCCGAGTTGGTCGAGCAGGCGGAAATATTGCGCGAACTCGATGACGAAGGCGATCAGCAGCGCCAGCGTGGTGGCAGGGACGACGCGCAGGCGCGTGACCGTGCGCAGCCCGGCATAGACCAGCACCACCGCCAGCGCATCGCCGACATAGGGGCGGATGATCGCGTCGCGGACGAACAGCGCGATGGCGATTTCGGTCAGCAGCAGGGCCAGCGTCAGCGCGGCATAGCGTGTGTCGAAGCGCATCATCTCTCCCCGAACCCGCCCGCACCATGGCGTGCGACGGATGGCGATGCAACCGCTTGCCCCGACACGCCGCGACCGCCTAAAGACCCGCGATGACCGTGAACGTCGATATGGGGACGGACCCGGCGGGCAAGACCGTTCCCCTTGATCTGGAAGAATTACTGGCCACCCGGCTGCTGGTGCAGGGCAATTCGGGGTCGGGAAAGTCGCACCTGTTGCGCCGGCTGCTCGAACGCAGCGCCGGCCATGTGCAGCAGGTGGTGATCGATCCCGAAGGTGATTTCGTGACGCTGGCCGGCGCCTACGGCCATGTCGTGATCGAGGCGGCGGACCATAGCGAGCGCGAGGTCGCCAAATTCGCGACGCGCGCGCGGGAACATCGGGCGTCGGTGGTGCTGAGCCTCGAAGGCCTCGAGGCCGAAGGGCAGATGAAGTGCGCCGCCGCGTTCCTGAACGCGCTGTTCGATGCGCCGCGCGAGCATTGGTATCCGGCGCTGGTCGTGGTCGACGAGGCGCAGTTGTTCGCGCCGGCGGGCGGCGGCGAGGTGGTTGAGGAGGTGCGACGCGCGTCGCTGTCGGCGATGACCAACCTGATGTGTCGCGGGCGCAAGCGCGGCCTGGCCGGTGTGATCGCGACGCAGCGTCTGGCGAAGCTTGCCAAGAACGTTGCAGCCGAAGCGTCGAACTTCCTGATGGGGCGGACCTTCCTCGACATCGACATGGCGCGTGCCGCCGACCTGCTGGGCATGGAGCGGCGGCAGGCCGAAGCGATTCGTGACCTGCAGCGCGGCCATTTCCTCGCGCTCGGGCCGGCGGTGTCGCGGCGGCCGTTGTCGATCAAGATCGGGCCGGTGCAGACCTCGGCGCGCAGCGGCAGCCCCAAGCTGACCCCGCTGCCGACCGCACCGGTGGCGGACATCAAGAACCTGTTGCTGGCCCCGGTCGAGGCGATGTTGCCACTGGGACCGCCGATCCGCCATGTCGCGCCGCCCGAGGCGGTGGAGGCGGCGATTGCCGCTCCTCCCCGGCCCAGCGTCGCGCCCGACCTGCCCGAACGCAGCGCGGACGAGACCGACGGTATCGTCGCAGACGTGCTGCGCGCGCTGGTGGAGGACGAGGGCGATCAGCAGCGCGCGGCGGCGGTGCTGTATCAGGATTTCGACGTGCGCTGCCGCATGGTTGGCCTGCCGCGACCGCCGCTCGACCTGCCCGCTTTCACGCGGCGGCTGGCCTGTGCGCGCGCCGGGATTTATGACGCACCGGACGAGGAATGGGCGCAGGCGCTGGCGATCGCGGACGTGCTGCCCGACGACATGCTCGGCGCGTTCATGCTGATTGCGCGGGCGGCGCGGGAAGGGCGGCCGTGCCCGAGCGAAGCGGAGATCGCGCGGACCTATGGCACCAGCTCGCTCGGCCGGGTGAAGCGGATGCTGGCCTATATCGAGGGGCGCGACCTGATGGTGTGCCGGATCGATCTGGCGGGGAAACGCTCGATCGCGCTGCCGCATCTGGGGTGGACGACGGAGGCGGCGGAGGCGGCGTAGTCGAGACGAAACGTCACCCCAGCGCAGGCTGGGGTCTCCCGCGGTTCCTGTCCCGCGTTATCACCGGGAGATCCCAGCCTGCGCTGGGATGACGTTTGGAGCGAGAGGGATGGTCCGGTCCTAGCGTTGCCCGTACCGGTCCTTCAGCAATCGCCACGCCGCGCGTAGGCCATATGCTTCACCGCCGTTGGCCCGGCCCGGTTTGGCGGCGGCGCGCCAGGCGAAGGTGTCGAGATGCGCCCAAGCCGTGCCGGGCGTGACGAAGCGCCGCAGAAACAGCGCGGCGGTTACCGCGCCGGCCATGCCGCCGTCGGGTGCGTTGACCATGTCGGCGATGTCGGACTTGAGCAGGTCGTCATAGGCGTCCCAGAGCGGCATCTGCCACAGCGGGTCGGCTTCGGCGGTGCCGGCGGCGATCAGGTCGGCGGCTAGCGCTTCGTCATTGACGAAGGTCGCGGGCAGGTCCGGCCCCAGCGCGACGCGCGCCGCGCCGGTCAGCGTCGCGAAGTCGATCAGCAGTTCGGGTGCTCCCTCGCACGCACGGGTCAGCGCGTCGCCGAGGATGAGGCGCCCCTCCGCATCGGTATTGGTATTCTCGACCGTCAGCCCCTTGCGGCTGTTCAGCACGTCGCCGGGGCGGAAGGCGTCGCCCGAGACGCTGTTCTCGACCGCCGGAATGAGCAGGTGGAGCCGGACAGGCAGGTGGGTTTCCATCACCAGTCCGGCCAGCGCCAGCGCGTGTGCCGCGCCGCCCATGTCCTTCTTCATCAGCCGCATGCCGGACGATGGCTTGATGTCGAGGCCTCCGCTGTCGAAGCATACGCCCTTGCCGACCAGCGCGACCTTCGGGTGGGCCGGGTTGCCCCAGGTGAGTTCGATCAGGCGCGGTTCGCGGCCCTTTGCGGCGGCCTTTCCGACCGCGTGGATCATCGGATAGCCGGTTTCGAGGTCGCGACCGGCGGTGATCGTGACGGTAGCGCCATGCGCTTCGCCGAGCGCTTTCGCCTCGGCAGCGAGTTCGGCCGGGCCGAGATCGGCGGCGGCGGTGTTGACCAGATCGCGGACGCGGGCGGTCGCCGCCGCCTGTCGCAGCGCTTCGTCGATTTGCGCCGGATCGCGCGACAGCAGGATGCGGGGGGCGTCATCCTCCGCCTTCCTGTACCGGGTGAAGCGATATTGGGCGGTGGCCCAGCCGAGCTTCGCCGCGCCGGGCGTGCCGCTGGCGAGCCGGTAGTGGTCGGGGGGAAGCTGGGCGGGAAGGTGCGCGAGGCACCAGGGGGTGAGCGTCGTGGTATCGGCGACGATGGTGACGACCGACCAGTCGTCGGGCTGTTCGCCGGGCAGGGTGGCGGTCTTGCCGGGTTTCGGGGTCAGGCGCTGGGCAGCGACGGCGGCGCGGATGCGGGGCGGTTGTGCGCCACGCCAGGTGTCGAAGCCGGCGGGGTCGATCAGGTGAATGGTGCGGGCTTCCTGCCCCCGGTCGGCGGTGATCGTCGGTGTCATGGGTGGGATGTAGGACCGACCCATGGATCAGCGCAATCCTCCCCGGCACGGGGAGGGATCAGCTCGCAACGCTACGGTTCCGTGCGCGGACACGCCCCTCCACCAGCCTGCGGCTGGTCCCCCTCCCCGCGAAGCGGGGAGGATCTCAGGTCAGCGGTACGCCGTACAGGTCGTGTTCGTCGGCGTCCTCGACCTCGACCTTGATGATATCGCCCTGGGCCAGATGGCCGGCGTCGCGCAGGAACACCTCGCCGTCAATGCCGGGTGCATCGGCGGTGCTGCGACCGGTGGCGCCGCCCTCTTCGCCGACCTCGTCGATGATGACGTCTATCGTGCGGCCGATCTTGGCGGCGAGCTTGGCGGCCGAGATCGCGGCGGTCTTTTCCATGATCCGGGCGTAGCGCTCTTCCTTGACCTCTTCCGGCACCGGATCGGGCAGCGCGTTGGCGGCGGCGCCCTCGACGGGCTCGAAGCGGAAAGCGCCGACGCGGTCGAGCTGCGCTTCGTCCAGCCAGTCGAGAAGGTACTGGAAATCGGCCTCGGTCTCGCCGGGGAAGCCGACGACGAACGACGAACGGATTGCGATGTCCGGACAGACCTCACGCCAGCCGCGCAGGCGCTCCAGCACCTTGGCATCGTTGGCCGGGCGCTTCATTGCCTTCAGCACCGACGGCGAGGCGTGCTGGAAAGGAATGTCGAGATAGGGGAGCACCAGTCCTTCGGCCATCAGCGGGATCACGCTGTCGACGTGGGGGTAGGGATAGACATAGTGCAGCCGGACCCAAGGCGCGATCCGGCCCAGTTCGCGGGCGAGGTCGGTCATGTGCGGCACGACCTCGCGCCCCTTCCACGCACGCGGTTCGCGGCGGATGTCGATGCCGTAGGCCGAGGTGTCCTGGCTGATGACCAGCAGTTCCTTCGTGCCGGCGGCGACGAGCTTTTCCGCCTCGCGCAGAATCGCGTCGGGGCGGCGGCTGACCAGATCGCCGCGGATCGACGGGATGATGCAGAAGGAACAGCGGTGGTTGCAGCCCTCCGAGATCTTCAGATAGCTGTAGTGGCGCGGCGTCAGCTTCAGCCCGCTTTCGGGGACCAGATCGACGAAGGGAGACGGGATTGGTGGCGCGGCCTCGTGGACGGCGTCGACGACCTGCTCATATTGATGCGCGCCGGTGACGGCCAGCACCTGCGGGAAGCGGGCGCGGATCGTCTCCGCCTCCTGCCCCATGCAGCCGGTGACGATGACGCGGCCATTTTCGGCGATCGCCTCACCGATCGCTTCGAGCGACTCTTCCTTGGCGGAATCGAGGAAGCCGCAGGTGTTGACGAGCACGACGTCGGCGCCGGCATAGTCGGGCGACATCTGATAGCCGTCGCTGCGCAGCTTGGTCAGGATGCGTTCGCTGTCGACCAGGTTCTTGGGACAGCCGAGCGAAACCATCCCGACACGGGGGGGCGAAGGAAGACGAGTTGCCATGATCGCCGCGTCACATAGCGATTTCGGCGAAAAATGATAGGGGCAGCGGAACCTATTGCCGGAACAGGAAGAACGCGCCCCCGGCGATCAGCGTGAAGCCGATCATGTGATTGACCGTAATCTTCTGTCCGAGATAGGCGACCGAGAAGATCGCGAAGACGGTCAGGGTGATGACCTCCTGCATCCCCTTCAACTGCGCCGCCGAATAGACCTGCGACCCGATGCGGTTGGCGGGCACGGCGAGGCAATATTCGAAAAAGGCGATGCCCCAGCTGACGACGATCACGAAGAACAGGGGCGCCCCCTTGTGCTTCAGATGGCCGTACCAGGCGAAGGTCATGAAGATGTTCGACGCGATCAGCAGCAGGATCGGCCAGAGACGGGCAGCATCGGGCATTATCGGGTCACCACTTCGACGATCGTGTCGCCGGGTTGCAGGTTGCGGGCTTCGGGGCTGTCGAACCGGATCTTCCCACCTTGCCGGTAGATGCGCAGGCCGAGGCCGGTGGTGATCGCGGACAGCGGCTGCCCGACTTCGTGCGGAGCGACGGGGCGTTCGGACAGGGCGACCGCGCCGTCGATCGAGGCGAGGTCGAGCATGTAGTCGGCGATATGCGGGCCGCGGCAGGATCCGGCGAGCAGCAGGCCGGCAAAGCTGACCGGGTTGATGACGGTCGTCGCGCCGGCGGCCCGGGCAGGAGATTCATTGTCCTCCGCCTTCACAATGACGCTGATCGTCAGGTCGGGGGCGAGGTGGCGGGCGGTGAGCGTCACGAGGATCGACGTGTCGTCGCGGCCGGTCGCGACGATCAGCGCCCGTGCCTTTGCCACGCAGACGTCGTTCAGCGTCGCGTCGCGGGTGGCATCGGCCTGCAGCACGATGCAGCCGATCTTTTGCGCTTCATCGAGATGCGATTGTACCGGATCGATCACGACGATGCGGCGGGCGTCCTCGCCCCGGGCAATCAGTTCATCGACCGCTTCGGAACCGGTTTTGCCGAAGCCGGCGACGACGATGTGTCCGGAAAGTTTTTCCTGCAACAGCGCCATGCGCCAACGCTCCCAACTGCGCCGAAAGACGAACTGATAGGTCGTGCCGATGAACAGCAGCACGACGAACACCCGGATCGGCGAAACGATCAACGCATCGAAAAGTCGCGCGCGTTCGGTGACCGGTGCGATGTCGCCATAGCCGGTCGTCGTGATCGAGATCATCGTGAAATAGATGACGTCGATGAAGCTGACCGACCCGTCGTAATTGTCGCGCAGCCCCGCGCGGTCGAACCAGTGGACGCCGATGGCGATCCCGACCAGCGCCAGCACCGCGACGACCCGCCACAGGATCGAGGCCCAGACCGGCAGCGACGACGACTGGCGCAGGATCGCGCGCCGGCCGGGCGCTCTCACCGGCGCGGCAACCGGGTGAGCGGATCGACCGGGGTGCGGCCCGAACGCATCTCGAAATGGACCATCGGCCGGTCGGCAAAGCCCGAATCGCCGGACAGGGCGATCTTCTGCCCCTTCTTCACCGCCTGCCCGCGCTGGACGAGCAACTGGCTGGCATGGCCGTAGACGGTGGTCAGCCCGCCGCCGTGGCGGACGATGACCACGCCGCCCAGCCCCGGCACGCCGGTCCCCACATAGGCGACGGTGCCGTCCGCCGCTGCGCCGATGGGGGTGTCCAGCGGCACCGCGATCTTGATGCCGTCATTGCGCTCCCCGCTGGCGCCGGCGCCGAATCGCTTGAACAGCCGGCCATCGACCGGCCAGGCGAAGGTGCCGGGCGTCGTGGTCGGCGCGGCGATGGCGGCGGTCGAGGGCAGGACGCGTTTGGGCGAGGTCACCGCGACCACTGGCTTTTCGTTCGGCTTGATTGCCGGTTCGCCGCCGGTGAGGATGTCGTCGATGTCGAGCCGGAACGCGGCGGCGCGTTCGGCGGCGGAGCGCGGCAAGGCATCGCCGGGAATCAGGATGCGCTGTCCGGTACGCAGGATATAGGGTTCGGTCAGGGCATTGGCGGTGACGATCCGCGACCAGTCGACGCCGTAAGCGCGGGCGATGGCGATGCCGGTCTCGCCCTCATGCACGGTATGATAGCGGCCGTCGGGAATGGTCAGGCGCTGTCCGGCGCGGATGGTGAAGGGTGCGGGCAGGTTGTTGGCGCGGGCGATCGCTTCCGATCCGGCGCCGGTCGCGTTGGCGATACCGCGCAGCGTATCGCCGGGCCGGACGACGTAGCTGCTTTCGGCGATGCTGTGGGCATTGGCGACGACGCGACGTGCCTCCCAGGCCGGCGGCGGGGAGGGAAGTGCGGTGACGCCGTCGCCTTCCGGCTTGGTCGCAGGCGGGGTGCCGGGCGCGGCGACCGGCGGCGCCTGTGGCAGGGCCGGGGCAGGATCGTAGCCGGGCGAGGCAGGGATGCACCCGCTGGCCAGGCCCATGACAATCAGCGCCGCCGCGCTCCGCGTTCCGACCTTCATCGCCAACCCCTTGCCCGTCATCCCCGACGCGACCTTAACCATGGCCGCCGCAGCGGGAAAGCCGTCAGCGTGCGGGCGCCAGAACGTCCTGCCCGACATAGCGGCGCAGCACGTCGGGCACGACGACCGATCC
Organism: Sphingomonas hankookensis; assembly: GCF_001619955.1. Taxonomy (GTDB): domain Bacteria; phylum Pseudomonadota; class Alphaproteobacteria; order Sphingomonadales; family Sphingomonadaceae; genus Sphingomonas; species Sphingomonas hankookensis_A. The sequence continues at coordinate 432,485 of NZ_LQQO01000001.1, forward strand.
GTCGGCCTGCTGGTAGTTCTCCAGCACCGCGACCAGCGTCCGCCCGACCGCAAGGCCCGAACCGTTGAGGGTATGGACGAAGCGGGTCGCCTTCTCCCCCTCCGGGCGATAGCGTGCGTTCATGCGGCGCGCCTGGAAGTCGGTGCAGGTCGAGCAGCTCGAAATTTCGCGATAGCGCTGCTGGCCGGGCAGCCAGACTTCGAGGTCGTAGGTGCGTGCGGCCGAGAAGCCCATGTCGCCGGTGCACAGCTTCATGCGGCGGAACGGAAGGACGAGACGGTTGAGGATATCCTCGGCCGCCTGGGTCATGCGTTCATGTTCCGCGTCCGACTGCTCCGGCGTGGTGATCGATACCATTTCCGCCTTTTCGAACTGGTGCTGGCGGATGAAGCCGCGCGTGTCGCGTCCCGCGGCACCAGCTTCCGAACGGAAGCACATGGTCAGCGCGGTGAAGCGCAGCGGCAGCTCGCGCTCGGCGAGGATGTCGCCTGCGACGATATTGGTCAGCGACACTTCGGCGGTCGGGATCAGCCAATGTTCTTCCGTCGTCCGGAACAGGTCCTCGGCGAATTTGGGCAGCTGTCCTGTGCCATAGAGCGCGTCGCTACGCACCAGCACCGGCGGCACGACCTCCTCATAGCCATGGATGCCGGTCAGCGTGTCGAGCATGAACTGGCCGAGCGCACGGTGCAGCTTGGCTGCCGCGCCGCGCACCAGCGTGAAGCGCGCGCCCGACAGCTTGACCCCGGTTTCGAAATCGAGGCCGATGGCCGGGCCGATCGCGTCATGCTCGGCAGGATCGAAGCCGAAGGCAGTCGGATCGCCTACGGTCTTTTCGACGACGTTATCGTCCTCGTCCGCGCCCTGGGGCACATCGGCGAGCGGCAGGTTGGGGACGATCGAGAGAACGCCGCGCAGTTCGCTGGCGAGCGACGCCTCCTCCAGCTCGGCCGCGAGCATCCGATCCTTCAGCGTGGCGACTTCGGCCATCAGCATTGCGGCAGTGTCCTCGTCCCGCTTCGCCTTGGCTGCCCCGATCGCCTTCGATGCTTCGTTGCGGCGCGCCTGAGCGGTCTGGATCTCGGTCTGAAGCGCGCGGCGGCGCTCGTCGAGCGCCACGATCTCGGCCGATCGCGGGTCGAGACCCCGGCGGGCAAGGGCGGCGTCGAAGGCGGCGGGATCGTCGCGGATCAGGCGGATATCGTGCATGGCGGGGCTATGGCGAGGCCAGCCGAGCCATGCAAGCCGCAACCGCCCCGCCCATCGGCGCGTTCATTCGCCCGGACAGCCATAAGGAGATGGACGATGCGGATACCCCATGACGCCTGCATATTGGTCGCGGACGGGCGCAAGATGCTGTTCTTTCGCAACGAAGGCGATGCGGACATGCCGAACCTGATCGTCGAGGATCAGAAGCTGCAGGCCAATCCCGCCGACCGCCACCAGAAGACCGATGCGGCGGGTCAGGCGTCGTCGACCACCGGCGGCACGATGGGGGAGGTCGATTTCCATCAGCAGGCCGAGGACCGGTTCGCGGCGGAAGCGGCCGAGCTGCTGCGCAAGCGTGCGCTGGCGAACGAGTTCGAATCGCTGATCATCGTCGCCCCGCCCAAGACGCTGGGCGAGATGCGCAAACATTATCACAAGGCGGTCAGCGACAAGCTGGCCGGCGAACTCGACAAGGACCTGACCGGCCATCCGGTCGACCAGATCGAGAAGCTGCTCGCCAACGCCTGATGCCGAAAGGCCGGAACGGAAAACGGGCCGCGCGGGGGTTCCACGCGGCCCGTTTTGTCGTGCAATCGACCGGGATCAGGCGGCGTCGCTGGCCACCTTGCGCGCGAACCGCTTGCGCAGGACCAGCGCCGCGGCGGCGCCACCGAATAGCAGCAGCATCGGCGGGGCCGGCACCGGCGTCGGGGGCTTGTCCGGCGGCGGGGGCGGCGGATAGCCGTTGGAGGACGACGAGGTGGACGAGCTGGTCGCCGAGGATGTCGAGGCGGACGATGCCGACGACGTGCTGGTGGATACGTTGCCGCTCGACGAGGTGGAGGTCGACGTCGAGACGTTGCCGCTCGAGGAGGTCGAGGTCGACACGTTCCCGCTCGACGAGGTGGACGTCGACACATTGCCGCTCGACGACGACGAGACATTGCCGCTGGACGAGCTGGACACGTTTCCGCTGCTGCCGCCCGACGCGGACGACGTGCTGCTGGTGCTCGACACGCCGCCGGTGCTGGTCGATGACCCACCGGCCGAGGTCGAGGTGGAGCCGCTCGTGCTGGAGGTCGACGATACGACGATCCCGCTCGACCCGCCCGAACCGCCGCCGCCGAAGAAGCCGCCCGCGAAGAAGCCGCCGCCGATCCCGCCGCCGCCGGTGCCGCCGACCAGTACCGGGCCGGGGGCGAAGCCGCCGCCCTGCATGACCGGCATGTCGGGGCTGGCAAAGGCGGGGGGCAGCGGCACGGGATCGGCTTGGCTGGCGACGGTCACGACGGTCGGTGCGCACACGGTCTTGGTCCGGGTGACGATGCGCTTCACGACTCGCTTGGGGGCCGGGCGCGCCGCGACTCGCTTCGTGATGACGCGTTTGGTGATGGCGCGCTTCGTGATCTCACGATGTTGCGACGATTCGGCGACGTGCACCGCGCCGCCGCCGATGACGGCACCGCCACAGGCACATGCGCATAATTTCGCCAATGCCATCTTTACCGACATGCAGCACCACTCTTCCCAAAGAACCCCGACTACGTGCCCGAGAGCATCGCGCGGGTCCGTCCTGCATCACCAAGGCGAAAGAAACCGTAAAGTTCAAGCCAATGTGACCTATTCCCGCGGTCATATTTCTGAAATGCGCGCTACGCCAGCACTTCGCTACGGTTAACGTACCGTAAAGGGACGACGAGTCACACCGGTACGATACGGACCCGTCGGCGATGCGACGGGAACAATGTCCCATGTTCCGCAACGCTTGTGGAGCCGCCCCCCGCTCGATATAGGCGCGCGGGACAAGAGAGGGCGACCCCGCGGGCTTCGTAGAGGGACGCCCCTGGGTGGAGAATGGGGATGGCCACGGTTTTGAGCGACACGAAACAACCTCTCGACATGCCACCGCCGCCGGCGAACGACGATGGCACCGGATATCGTCCCCATGCGGACGAACCGTTCATGAACCCCCGTCAGCAGGCCTATTTCCGGGCCAAACTGCTGGCATGGAAGGACGCAATCCACCGCGAGGCGCAGGACACGCTGGCGCATCTGCAGAACGAATCGCTGCGCGAGGCCGACCTGACCGACCGCGCATCGAGCGAGACCGACTTTTCGATCGAACTGCGCACCCGTGATCGCCAGCGCAAGCTGATCGCCAAGATCGAGGCGGCGCTGCGCCGGATCGACGATGGCGAATATGGCTATTGCGAAGTCACCGGGGAGCCGATCGCGCTGGGCCGGCTGGAAGCCCGCCCCATCGCGACGATGACGGTCGAGGCGCAGAGCCGCCACGAACGCCAGGAAAAGGTATCGCGCGAGGATTGAGCGCACGACAAGGCGCGGGGCCGGCAGGGCCCCGCGCAGGTCGTCGCGTTACAGCGCCGTCATCTCCTGCTTCACCATCAGCTTGCGCTTCTTCAGCGAGGACAGCAGCGCCTGGTCGGGGGAAGGACGCTGCGTTTCGGCGGCGATCTGACGATCGAGCGTCGCATGTTTCGCTTCGAGGGCGGTGAGGTGGGCAGACTGCATCGTTGCATCCTCCTGCTTGGCTGTTGGGGGAATGAATAGAACACAGCCGCCGACGATTGTCGCCATGCCGCGAGCGGCTTTTTCGACATGGCGTGCGAAAATGACCGACGGGCCGTTGCCAGCGGCCAAGCGCCAAGCGAGAGTGGACCGCGATGGACGAATCGGACCTTGAACAGCGTCTGGGGCTGCTGCGGATCGAGCATCGCGACCTCGACGATGCGATCGCGGCGCTGGGCATGGCGGCGCAGGTCGACCAGTTGCAAATCGCCCGGCTGAAGCGGCGTAAGCTGCGCCTGCGCGACGAGATCGCGGCGATCGAGGACCAGCTGATCCCCGACATCATCGCCTGAACCGCCCGGTTGGTTCGTTCAGGGACGGTCGCGCGTCATCGGGCGCTTGTCGTCCGGCGGCAGGGCGTGGCATCCAGCGGATCATGGGACCAGCCGGACACGGGGCGGACGTTCAACGCCGACTGATCGATTCGCTGTACGTCGAAGCCATGCTGCTGGCCGACGAGGCGCGATCCTATTTCAACGATGCCGGACAGGCGGAACGCGCGCTGCTCGACCCGATGGCGCGGGTGGTGCTGTCGTGCGAATCGCTCAAGATCACGACGCGGCTGATGCACGTCATCGCGTGGCTGCTGACCCAGCGCGCGATCGATGCGGGCGAGATGGCGCCGGACCTGGCCGAGGATCCGCTGCGCGCGCTGGCCACGTCGCCGGTGACCGAGGACGAGGTGCTGGAGACGATGCCGGCGGGGACGCAGGTGCTGATCCGCGCCAGCCTCGACCTGTATCGCCGGGCGGAACGGATCGAGCGGTCGAAGACCAGCCCGCCGCCGGCCAGCCCGGCGCGGGCGATGTTCGAACGGCTGGCGATGCAGCTATAGCGCCAGCCGGGTGCGGGCGGCGCGATATTCCTCCGCCATGCGCGCGATACGGTCGGCGGCGGGCAGGACGGCATCGACCGCACCGATGCCCTGGCCCGCGCCCCAGATGTCCTTCCAAGCCTTTGCGCCGGACCCGAAATTCATCTTCGAGGCGTCGCTGTCGGGCAGGGCGTCGGGATCGAGGCCGGCGGCGACGATCGAGGCGCGAAGATAATTGCCGTGCACCCCGGTGAAGAGGTTGCTGTAGACGATATCGTCCGCCCGGCCGTCGACCACCGCCTGCTTGTAGGCGGCGACGGCATTGGCTTCGGCGGTGGCGATGAAGGGGGAGCCGACATAGGCGAGGTCGGCGCCCGCCGCTTGGGCCGCGAGCACCGCGCCGCCATTGGCGATCGCGCCCGACAGCGCCAGCGGGCCGTCGAACCACTGGCGAACCTCCTGCGTGAAGGCGAAGGGGTTCAGGCGGCCGGCATGGCCGCCGGCGCCGGTGCAGACGAGGATCAGGCCATCGGCGCCCTTTTCCACCGCCTTGTGGGCGAAGCGGTCGTCGATGACGTCGTGCAGCGTGATCCCGCCCCAGCCCTGGACGGCGGTGTTCAGGTCCTCGCGCGCGCCGAGCGAGGTGATGACGATCGGCACCTTCCATTTGGCGCAGGTCGTCAGGTCCGCCTCCAGCCGGTCGTTGGAGCGGTGGACGATCTGGTTGACCGCGAAGGGCGCGGCGGGGCGGTCCGGGTTGGCGCGGTCGTGGGCGGCCAGTTCCTCTGTAATGCGGTGGAGCCATTCGTCGAGCTGCGCCTGCGGCCGGGCGTTCAGCGCCGGGAAGGAGCCGACGATCCCGGCCTTGCACTGGGCGATGACCAGATCGGGGCCGGAGATGATGAACAGCGGCGACCCGATGACCGGGATCGTCAGCCTGTCGAAGAGAGAAGGAAGCGCCATATGAGTTTCATAGCGCAACCGTAATCACTGTCCAGCGGCGAAAGTTGGCGAAGGTTACGGTACGTCGAAGTTTATAACGACCAGATTTCGTTGTTCTGCAATGACTTGCAGGGCAACTTCGGCGTGGAAGTCGACACTTGTGGTTCAATCGGTGCGTCGAGCGGTGCCGGGCAATGTCAAAGAGCCGGAACAGCATGCATGTTTCGGCCAAGTAGGAAAGTCAGCCGGTCACGACCTGATAGAGCAGCACCAAGTTGAGCACGATCACCGCCGCGCAGATGACCCATGCGGCCAGCGCCAGTACCGGGCGGTTGGCGAAGTCGCCCATCTTGCCCCGGTCGCCGGTGAAGCGGACCAGCGGATAGACGGCGAAGGGCAGCTGGAGGCTCAGCACGACCTGGCTGGCGATCAGCAGCTGCGCCGTGCCGCTTTCGCCATAGAGGCTGGCGACGATGACGGCGGGGACGATCGCGATCAGCCGGGTGACGATCCGGCGGATCCACGCCGGCAGGCGGATGTTGAGGAACCCTTCCATCACGATCTGTCCGGCGAGCGTCCCGGTGATGGTCGAGTTCTGGCCCGAGGCGAGCAGCGCGACCGCGAACAGGATGCTGGCGGCACCGGCACCCAGCATCGGGGTCAGCAGCTGATAGGCGTCCTGGATTTCGGCGACGTCGGTGCGGCCCGCGGTGTGGAAGGTCGCAGCGGCGAGGATCAGGATCGATCCGTTGATGAACAGCGCGAGCATCAGCGCGACCGAGCTGTCGATCGTCGCCAACTTCACCGCCTCACGCCGACCCTCCGGCGTCCGATCGAAGCTGCGCGTCTGCACGATCGAGGAGTGCAGATAGAGGTTGTGCGGCATCACGGTCGCGCCGAGAATGCCGATCGCGATGTAGAGCATCGCCGGATTGGTCACGATCTCGGTTCGCGGGATCAGCCCCTCGGCGATCGCGGCGAGCGAGGGTTGCGCGAGGAACAGTTCCACCGCGAAGCAGCCGGCGATGATGATGAGCAGCGCGACGATGAACGCTTCCAGCTTGCGAAAGCCATATTGCTGGAGCAGCAGGATCAGCATCACGTCGACGGCGGTGATGCACACGCCCCAGACGAGCGGGATACCGAAGAGCAGTTGCAGCGCGATGGCGGTGCCGATGACCTCCGCAAGGTCGCAGGCGATGATCGCCAGCTCGCACAGCACCCACAGGACCCAGCGGATCGGCGAGGGATAATATTCGCGACACGCCTGGGCGAGGTCGAGGCCGGTGACGATGCCGAGCTTGGCCGACAGCGATTGCAGCACCATCGCCATGATGTTCGACAGCAGGATGACCGACAACAGCGTATAGCCGAACGCCGAACCGCCGGCGATGTCGGTCGCCCAGTTGCCCGGGTCCATATAGCCGACCGCGACGAGATAGCCGGGGCCGGCAAAGGCACCGAGCTTGCGCCAGAACTGCCCGGCGCCGGCTGGAACCGGCACGGTGCGAAACGAGCCGGGCAGGCTGGGGCGCCGCTCGGGAGCGTCTGCGCTGGTCGGAGGGGCCATGCGATACGCTCCCGAAATCAGACGTTAGACGGCGTTGCTGGTCTTCAGCGCGCCATTGACCCCCGCCGGGAAGAAGCCGCCGGCCGAGACCGAGGCGCGGGTCAGGTAATGGATGTTGAGCACCTGCGCCGGCAGGCGGCTGAAGGTCAGCGCGCTGCCGTCGGTCGGCACGATGTTCGACGCGTTGTTGACCGGCTTCACCCCCTGATCGGTGTCGTTGGCACCTTCGAGGTCGTCGCGGGCCTTCGACAGGGCTTCGGTCGCATCGAGGATCGCCGGGGTGGCGATGCCCTTGCGATACAGCGCAGCGCGGATCAGGCCGGCATGATAGGCCTTGGCCGAGACCATGCCCGCAATCGCGTCGATGAACGCCGCGCCGGTCACGCCGGCGGTGATGCCGCGATAGGCGGTGACGGCGACGTCGGCGAACACGAACGCGCCGAGCATGACCTGTTCGTCGGTGGCATAGACGTCATAGGTCGCCGCCGTGCCGGTGATGAGCCCCGCCGTCCGGGCAAGGTTCGAGAAAGCGCTGGTCGCGGTGACGCCGAGGTCGATCGCCGGCTGGGCGATGACCGGGGTCCCGATCGTGCGGCGCAGCAGCGCGACCTGTGCCCGGGTGTCGGCGGCGATTTCGCGCGCGAACTGGCCGAGGACGGGATCGGCGAACACGCGCTGGCGCCCGCCGCTGGCGGCCCCGGCGGTGCCGGCTCCGGTCAGCAGGTCGGCGGACAGGCCGGCGCCGGTCGTGACGACGCTGAAATACTGCGCCTCGAGATAGGCGAGGTTCAGCGCGAAGTTCAGCACATCGGCATCGGTCAGCGGCGTCGAGGACGGCGTCGGCGTGGGCGACGTCGTTGCAGTCGGCGTGGGGGTGGGCGTCGGGGCCGGGTTGCTGTTGTTCCCGCCACAGGCAGCGAGCAGCGACGCGCCGGCCATGACGGCCGACACGCTGCCCGCGCTGCGCAGGAAGTCGCGGCGATCGGCGCGGCGGCTATCGTTGGTGTCGAGCACCGACAGGATCGATTCGTTGGTCATCTGGGTCGCTCCCGAAAGGCTCAGTTCGCCGCGCTGGACTTGATGGCGCCGTTGACACCGGCGGGGAAGAAGCCGCCCGTCGTGACGGCGTTCCGGTTCAGATAGGCGATGTTGAGCACCTGTCCGGTGGTGCGGCCATAGGGGAGGCCGTTGGTGGAATCGAACGGCATGATGTTCGACTGGTCCTCGATCGGGCGCACGCCCTGATCGATGTCGCTGGCGCCGTCGAGATCGTCGCGCGCCTTCGAGATCGCTTCGGTCGAATCGATCAGCGTCGGGGTGGTCAGCCCGCGCATGTACAGTGCCGAGCGGATCATCGCCGCGTGATAGGATTCGGCGGCGAGGATGCCCGACGCCGCCTGACGGATCAGCGCGTTGGCGATGCCGCCCATCGCGCCGCGATAGGCGGTGACGCCGACATCCTCGAACAGGAAGGCGGCGAGCAGGAAATTGTCGTCATTCTCATAGGGATCGAACGTCGCGCCCTGACCGATCAGGCCGGCGGCACGCGCGGCGTTCGAAAAGGCGCTGGTCGCGGTCGCGCTGATGTCGATGTTCGGCATCGCGATTGCCCCGGTGCCCAGCGCGTTGCGCAGGAATTCGACGTGCGCCACTTCGTCCTGTGCGATTTCGCGGGCATAGTTGGCGACGATCGGGTCGCTCAGATTGGCCTTCTTGCCGCCGGTCACGGTCCCGGCGGTGCCGGTGCCGGTCAGCAGCGTGGCAGCCAGGCCGGTGCCGTTGGCGGCGAACGCATAGAATTGCGCTTCGAGATATTCGAGGTTCAGCGCGAAGTTCAGCACGTCGAGGTCGGTGAAACCGCTGCTGTTCGTTGCGGTCGGCGTCGGGGTCGGCGTCGGCGTGCCGCTGGGCGTCGGGGTGGGCGAGTTGTCGTCGTTGCCGCCGCACGAGGTCAGCGCGAGGCCGGTGCCGACCGCCGCCACCGCGCCAAAGGCACGGAAGAAGTCCCGGCGTTCCTCGCGTCGGCGCACCCGCGCGTCGAGGGCTGCAACCATCTGTGTCTCGTCGGTCATCTACCGGTTCCCTTAAACCCTGGCGGCCCCGTTCCGTGGATGACGGAACGACCCGGACCTCTCCTTCGATGATATGCGGGTCAGGCCGACCGACATATCGCTGTAGCGTGCTGTATTGGCTGTCGTGCCGCGATGCTACCCCCCAGCGACCGGCGGAGGCGCGATCGATTCCCGCAGGATCAGGCGGTGTTCGTGGGCGATGGTCGCCGGGACCGGCGTGCCGGACAGCTGATCGAGCAGCAACGACGTCGCGCTGACCGCCATGTCGAACACCGGCTGGCGCATGGTGGTGATGCGCGGCCAGGTGATGCGGGCGATTTCCGAATCATCGAACCCGACGATCGACAGGTCGCGCGGCACGTCGATGCCCAGTTCGCGCGCGGCCATCAGCGCGCCGACCGCCATGTCGTCGTTCTGGGCAAGGATCGCGGTCGGCCGGTCGGGCCGGTCGAGCAGGGTCCGCGCGGCGGCAAAGCCCGAATCGAAGGTGAACAGGCCGTCGATGACCCGCGTCGGATCGATCCGAGCGCCGGCGGCGGCGAAGGCGTCGGCATAGCCGGTCATGCGCGCGCTGCTGGCGGCATGGGTCGGATCGCCCTTGATGATGCCGATGCGGCGATGGCCCTGCGCCAGGACGGCGCCGGCGACTTCGGCCGCGGCGACCACGTCGTCGACGACGACGCCCGGCACGATATCGTCGAACTGGGTCGGCGAGATGCGGGCGAACGGCATCCCGATCCCGACCAGTTCGTCGAGGATGCGGCGGCTGTCGGATGCCGGCGGGGCGAGCACCACGCCGTCGATCGCGGCCGAGCGCAGCAGACCGACGACCTCATCCGCATGGTCGTTGACCGAACGCACCGGCAGCACGACCAGCCGGTAGCGTTCGCCGCGCAACCGGTCGAGCACGCCCATCTGCAGGTCGACGCCATAGCTGGGCGAGGGATTTTCATAGACCAGCCCGATCAGGTAGGAGCGTTGCCGCGCCAGCCCCTGCGCCATGATGTTGGGGTGATAGTCGAGCACGCGCACCGCTTCGCGCACCCGGTCGCGCACCGCATCGGTGACGTGCGGTTCGCCGTTCAGCACGCGGGACACGGTTTTCGTCGATACCGCCGCATGGCGCGCGACATCGACGATGGTGATGCGCCGGGACGGGCGCGATCGCGGGGATTTCATGGGCGCCATCTTCCTCCACGCCGCCGCGCGCATGTCAACCTTCGCAGGTGCGAAGATGACGCGATCTTCATGTGCCGCCCATCCGCCGGACGCCCGGCATGGCGCAGGGTGGCGGCGAAGGAGGTGGCGATGGACGCGATCGGGCGCAGGTCGGGAATGCCGGTACGCGGGATCGCGCTGAGCGGTCTGGTCGCCCTTGCCCTGGTCGGACCCAGCGTCCTTGCCAGCGGGCGGAGCGCAGTGACGGCCGGCGGCGCGACGCTGTCCGTTACCCAGGCGCCGGACGGGTTGATCGTCACCAGCCTGGAGACTGGTGGCGCCTCTGCACAAGCGGGGCTGCGCGTCGGCGATGTGATCGACCGGGTCGACGGATCGGGCGCGCCGACGCCGGACATGCTGCTGCGTGCGGAGGGCGACGGCGTCGCGCGCCTGCATGTCGCGGCAAGGGGTGACGGCGTGGGCCGCACGCTGATATGGCGGCGACCAACGGAGGGCCAAGGTGAAGATCCTGATCGTCGAGGACGATGAACAAACCGCCAGCTATATCGCCAAGGGGCTGACCGAGGCCGGGTTCAACGTCGATCGCGCCACCAACGGGCGCGACGGGCTGTTCCATGCCATTGACGGCGGCTACGACTGTATCGTCATGGACCGGATGCTGCCGCAGATGGACGGCATGGCGGCGGTCGCGGCGATGCGGGCCGCCGGGGTCGCTACGCCGGTGCTGATCCTGTCGGCCATGGGATCGCCCGACGACCGGGTCGCCGGGCTGACCCAGGGGGCCGACGACTATCTGACCAAGCCGTTCGTGTTCGCCGAACTGCTCGCCCGCGTCCGGCTGCTGACCCGGCGGCAACAGGCGGGCGGGCCGGCGGTCGAGACGAAGCTCGTCTGCGACGATCTGGAGATGGATCTGCTTGCCCGGCGGGTGCGGCGGGGGACGCGGGTCATCGACCTGCAACCGCGCGAGTTCCGGCTGCTCGAATATCTGCTGCGCCATGCCGGGCAGGTGGTGACCCGCACCATGTTGCTGGAGGGCGTGTGGGACTATCATTTCGATCCGGGCAGCAACGTGACCGACGTGCATATCAGCCGGCTGCGGCGCAAGATCGACGAGGGTGAGGAACGCCGGCTGCTGCATACGGTGCGCGGGTCGGGCTATAAGCTGGGAGCCGACGCCTGATCCGGTGGAGCCGGTCGGCGACGCTGCGCTTTGCCGCGCTGGTGTTCGCGTTGCAGATTGCCGGGTCGGCGGTCGTGCTGTTGACGGTCCGGTCGATTACCGAAAAGCAGCTGACCGCCAATGCCACCGACGAGGCGGGGCGATTGCGCGCGACGCTGCTGGACGGATGGGCGTCGGGCGGGGTCGACCGGCTGGTGCGCGTCGCCGAGGCGCGGCTGGACCGGAGCGACCGGCCGCAATCGGTCGTGCTGGTGATCGGGCGCGACGGGCGGGTGCTGGCGGGCAATGTGGCGGCATGGCCCCCGAATGTCGTGATCGGACCGCCATCGACCATCGAAATCTTTCGCGTGGCGCGCAGCCAGCCGGAGGCGATGCGGGTGATCGGCACCGTCCTGCCCGATGGGACGCGGCTGCTGACCGGCCATGTGATCGAGGGCGAGCTGGCGTTCGTCGGCGCGATGGAGGCGGCGATGGTCGCGGCGATGGTCGTCGCGCTGCTGCTGGCCGCCCTGGCCGGATGGGCGGCGGCGCGGCTGATCGCGGCGCGGCTCGGGCGGACGGCACAGACGGTGGCGGCGGTGACGGCGGGCGATCTGGCGCAGCGGGTCGCGCTGGACGGGGGCAACGACGCGTTCGAGGCGCTGGGCCGGTCGGTCAATGCGATGCTCGACCGGATCGCGATGCTGGTCGGCGAGCTGAAGCTGGCGACCGATGGGCTGGCGCATGACCTGCGCTCCCCGCTGACCCGGCTGCGCGCGACGCTGGAACGCGCGCTGGCGGCGGCGGAGAGCGAGGAGGGGCGGGTCGCGGTGCTGCGGGCGATGGATGAGGGCGACCGGTTGCTCGGGATGCTCGACACCGCGCTGCGCATCACGCGGGCGGAGGCGGGCATCGGGCGGGAGGCGTTCCAGCCGGTCGACCTGTCCGCGCTGGTCGCCGATGTCGCCGACATGTTCGAACCGCTGGCCGAGGACCGCGGGCTGGCGATCCGCGTCGTGGATGGCGGCGGTGTGACCGTTCCCGCCAATCGCGAAATGATCGGACAGGCGGTGGCAAATATGGTCGATAACGCATTGAAATATGGCGCTGGTGTTATCCGGGTCGGCGTCGAGCAGGCGGAGGGCAGCGTGGCGATCATCGTTGCCGACGATGGTCCGGGTATCCCACCCGACCGGCGCGACGATGCGCTGCGGCGCTTCGGGCGACTGGATGCGGCGCGGACCGAAAGCGGGGCGGGCCTGGGCCTGTCGTTGGTTGCGGCGGTCGCGCATCTGCATGGCGGCACGCTGGAGCTGGGCGACAATGCGCCGGGGCTGGTCGCGCGGATGACGATCGCCGTGTAGGGTCAGGCGAGGCGGTGCGGGGTCGGGTCGCCGCGTTCGGCGACCAGTTGTCGATGGGCGATGGTCAGGCAGTCGCGATAGGACGCGGTCACGGAGTCGATTTCGGTGCCGGCAAGTTGCGTGACATGGGCGAGGGCGGCGTCTTCCGCCATGGTGGCCACCAGCGAGGCAGCGACGGTTTCGTCGAGGCCGAGGCGTGACAGCAGCATGCGGGTGGCCCGGACCCGCATGCGAAATTCGAAGTCGAGCAGGCGCGCGGTTTCATGCTCCGCCTTCTTGCGCATCGCCCGGCCCAGATCGAATACCATGAGCTATCAGCTAGGATGCCGGGAGGACTCGGGCAAGGTGGCGGTCGATGCTCCAAGGGGCTGCCTTTGCCGTGCCGTATTTCGCGGGAACATTCCTTGACCGGAAGGAGACGGGCGATGTGGGCGTTGCTTCTGTTGATGCAGGCGGGCACCGAACCGCCCGCGCGGATCGACCTGACGCCGCTGTCGCCCGAACCGAAATGCGGCAAGGCGGAAGACGACGGCGAGATCGTCGTGTGCGGCGAGCGCGACAGCCGCCGCTATCGCCTGAATGCCCCGCCCGCTGCGGCGGAAGAGCCGATGCGGGCGGAAGTGCGGATTGGTGACGCCAAGGCCGCGGTCGAGGGTGAGAGCGCGGCGCTGGGCAGCGGGATCACGATCCCACGACTGATGGTGCGGCTGAAGATTCCCTTCTGACCTCACGCCGCCTCCACCCGGCCGCTGCGCTCCAGCTTTCCCCATCCGACCACGAACCCGCCGATCGCCGAGGCGATGGCGCGCAGCACGACCCAGTACATGATCTGCCGGTACACCAGCCGCTGCGCGACGAGCAGATGGGCGGGATAGCGCGTCTTGTTGCCGTCGAGCCGATAGGCGATCCAGCCGCAGAAGACGTCGATCGCGGTGAAGCACAGCCAGTACAGGCCCATCTGCCCGACATCGCCGCTGGTCTGTGCCCAGCCATGCTGCGCGACGCGGACGGCCGTGCCGACGATCGACAGGATCAGCGCGAGGTCGATCAGCGGCGAGATGGCGGCGAAGAAGATCTGGAACAGCCATGCCTGGGGCAGGCCGATCCGGGCGAGGCCAGCGGGCTTGCCGGTCAGCAGCACGCGGCGATGCTTCCACAGGCATTGCAGCGTGCCGAACGCCCAGCGATAGCGCTGCTTGGCGAGCGCCTTGAAGCTCTCGGGCGCTTCGGTCCACGCGACGGCGCGCGGGTCGTAGGTGACGCGCCAGCCGGCGCGCTGGATGGCGATGGTCAGGTCCTGATCCTCGGCCAGCGTGTCCTCCGGATAGCCGCCGACCGCATCCAGTGCCGCGCGCCGCCAGGCACCGACCGCGCCGGGCACCACCGTCATCGCATCGAACCCGGCGAGTGCGCGGCGTTCGAGATTCTGCGCGGTGATATATTCGACCGCCTGCCAGCGGGTGACGAGGTTCACCCGGTTGCCGACCCGCGCATCGCCCGCGACCGCCCCCAGCTTCGGATCGGCGAACCAGCGCGCCAGCCGGGCGATGGTCGTCGGTTCGAACTGGGTATCGGCGTCCAATGCGATGATCACCTCGCCCTCCGCCTGCAACAGCGCGCGGTTCAGCGCCGCCGCCTTGCCGCCATTGGCGAGCGTCAGCAGCGTGACGCGCGGATCGCGGGCGAAGCGGTCGCGCACGACGGCGCTGGTGGCGTCCTTCGACCCGTCATCGGCGACGATCACCTGCAGCCCCGGATAGTCGCTGGCCAGCACCCGCGCGACCGAATCGGCGATTACCCGCTCCTCATTATATGCCGGGATGATGACCGAGACGCTGGGATGATAGTCGGGCGGGGTCGGGCGCGTCCGCCGCGACTGGAACCATGCCAGCGCCGCCATCAGCACCGCGCGCGCCATGCCGAGACCGATGGCGAGGTAGAACAGCCAGGCGAGGCCGACCGCAATCGCCGCCAGCACGATGAAGATGGCGACATCGGTGCGGACCGCCGCGAGGTCGCGTCCGGTCACCGCCGGCATCGCGACGGCGCGCGGCACGCCGACCAGCTGCGATGCGGTGACGAAGTGATAGCCCTTCGCCTTCAGGATCGCGATGATTTGCGGCAGGGCATCGACCGTCTGCTGCCGGTCGCCGCCGCCATCGTGCAGCAGCACGACGTTGCGCGAACTGTCGGCGCTGGCGT
This sequence comes from Sphingomonas hankookensis, assembly GCF_001619955.1. Taxonomy (GTDB): domain Bacteria; phylum Pseudomonadota; class Alphaproteobacteria; order Sphingomonadales; family Sphingomonadaceae; genus Sphingomonas; species Sphingomonas hankookensis_A. Next base: position 447,588 of record NZ_LQQO01000001.1, read on the forward strand.
CCTCGACCTGCTCCACCACCTGCCGCACGATCGCGTCGGTGCCCGGCCGCTGCCAGTCGTTGGGATCGACGTGCAGCCCGACGACGGTGTAGCCGAGGTCCTGCGCCAGCAGCGCGGGTGCGATTTCGTCCATCGTCGTCGGTTCGGCATCGCCGAAATAAGGCGCGCGGAACAGCGTGGTCGACCGGCCGGTATAGGCCTGAATCAGCCGCTGGGTGGCATTCAGCTCCAGCTTGGTCGTGCGTTCGCCGGTCGTGGCGAGGTTGGGGTGGGTGTAGCTGTGGTTGCCGATCTCGTCGCCATCGGCCACGATCCGCTGCAACAGCGCCGGATGTTCGAGCGCGTTTTCGCCGACGACGAAGAAGGTGGCGGGCACCCCGGCCTTTTCCAGCGCGTCGAGGATCGGCGGCGTCCACGTAGCGTCGGGGCCGTCGTCGAAGGTCAGCGCGATCGCCTTCGGATCGGCGCTGCCGGTGCGCTGCACGACATAGGGGGTAGGGAGCGCGGTGTAGCGTTCGTCGGCGATCATGCCGTCGCGGTCGAATTGCAGCAGGCGGTGGCCATCCGTCGGGCGGCTGGTGATGCGCAGCACTTCGCCCGATCCCTCGACATCGACATTGACCGCGCTTCGCAGGCGGCCGAGCCGCGGCACGCGCCCGGCGGTGCGGAAGGCGGCGAAATCGTTCCAGATGCCGGCATCCTCGCTGCCCAGTCGCCACAGCGCGACATCGTCCAGCCCCAACCGACGCAGCGCCGCCAGTTCGTTCCAGCTGGTCGCGGCGTCGAGCATCCACAGCTGATGGCGGCTGCCGCGTTCGTCGTCATAGGTGAAGCCGGCATTGCCGCTCGACCGGTCGAAGCCGACCGGGGCCGATGAGTCGTGCGCGGCGAGCCAGGCTTCCTCGATCGAGAGCGCATCGGCGCCGCCATCGTGCCAGTCATAGGCATAGCTGCCGAGCGCCACGACCAGCTTGTCGCGACCGACCTGGCGAATGGCCTGTTCGACCTGATCGACGAACCAGGGTTGCGACGCGATGGGGCCGGGGGTGCCGCTTTCCCAATGTTCGTCATAGGCCATCAGGATCACCCGGTCGGTGGCGCGGGCGATATCGGCCAGTCGCCATTCGGGATCGCCCGCCGGCGCGGTGACGGCGAGGATCGCGCCCTTGGGCAGGGCGGCGTGGAGCTGCGCGAGGAAGGCGGGATAGCGGGCGACCGCTGCGGCGGGCAGGCTTTCATAGTCCATGACCAGACCGGCGGCGTGATGCGCCTGCGCATAGCCGGCCAGCTGCGCCACCAAAGCCGCGCGGGCCTGCGGATCGGCCAGCATCTTTGCGGCCCCTGCGCCGTCCCAGTTTTCGTCGGTCAGGTTCTGCACCATCGGCAGCACCTTCGGCGCGTGGCGCGTGGCGGCCATGAGCTGTGTCAGGCGTGGATCGTCGATCGCATGGACCTGCTGCCCGACGACGGTGACGAAGGCCGGCACGACCCAGTCGAGGCCGGTCATGTGCCGCTGGAGCGACGACAGCCCGCCGGCGGTGTCGGGGACGTAGAAGCCGATGGTCAGCGGCGATCCCGGCGTCGGCGCGCTGGTGCGGGGCAGCCAGCGGCGATGGTTCGCCAACCCGTCGTTGCGCGGCGCGAAGGCTTCGCCATGCCGCCGCGCGAAGGGCAGGGGCATGCCGAGCGTGCGCGGCGTCAGTACGAGTGTCGTCGCAAAGGCGATCGCCGCCAGCACGACCGCCAGGATCAGCAGCGCGACCCCGCGCCTCGCCCAGATGCCGCGCCGGCCGGTGGGATCGAAGAAGATGGGCTTGCTCACGTGGCGGCGACCTCAATAACGACTGTGCCGGCCGCGTTACGGGATCGGGCCGCGCCGGGCGGTGAGCGCCACATGAATTTTTGGTCACGCGGGCAGGACGGCGCGTGATGCCGCTTTGCAACAGGTTGCGCATTCCGGATTATTGATGATCGATACGACCCGGCATGAATTGACAGCCCCCCGACAAAGCATAGGATGCCGCAATCACGGCGTTTTCCGGGCCGTTCGAAGTATAGGGGGATTTACATGGTACAGCGTCGATCGGCGGCTTTCCGCCGGATGGCTCGTTGCGCGTTGCTGACATCGGTGATGCCGTTCGCCGTGCAGGCACAGGCGCAGGAGCGTCCGACGGAGTCCGTCCATGCACCGCATGCCGGCACGATCTCCGCCGCACCGGTGAGCGTTGCTCCGATCGGCAGCGCGCCGGTCAGTGTCGCTCCGCTGGGCATTGCGCCGGGTGGTGTGATGCCGGGCGGGTCGTCGGTCGACGAGCCGCAGGTCGTCATCAACCCGCCGGGCACGCCCACGACGGCACGCGACCCGAACGACATCACCGGCGTCGGGCAGATGTTCATCAATCAGGGCGGCGGCAGCCTGAGCCTGTGCACCGGCACGCTGGTCAACCCGCGCATGGTGATCCTGGCGGCGCACTGCATGAACACCAGTCCGGCCAGCGCCTATGGCACCGAAACCGGCAACAAGCAGATGGCGTTCGGTTTCAAGGCCGATAACCTGCAGGGCGTGCGCGACTGGCTGTTCGGTAATCCCACGACCGGCGTGACCGCGTTCCGGTCGACCCCCGCCAATGCGATGTTCAACGTCAATCAGGTGTCGTACCTGACCGACTCGCTGAAGCCCGAAAATCGCGGCTTCCTGCAGGCCGACGTCGCCATTGCGACGCTCGACACGCCGGCGGTCGGTATCCCGGCATGGGCGCTGCTGTTCTCGGCACTGCCCGCGCCGTCGTCGATCAACAACGCCACCGGCACCGGCTATCATGTCGTCATCACCGGTTATGGCCGCAACGGTACCGGGCTGAACGGCGATACCGGCGGGATCGATTATCGTCGTCGCGTGGCGGAAAATTATCTCGGCGCGCTGACCTCGCTCAGCGATGTCGACCTGTTCCTCTATGGCGACACGGCGCGGACGCTGAACCAGAACCTGTACATGACCGACCTCGACGATCCGCGTCGCGGCACGGCGTCGGCCAGCCGGTTCGACTTCAACCTGTTCAAGGACAATGCGCTTCCGAACGAAGGCATCACCGCCGGCGGCGATTCGGGTGGTCCGCTGATCCTCGACAAGACGTATAGCAAGCCGGTCGTGCTGGGCGTACTCTCGGGCGGCACGCGCTATTATGCCGCGCAGCCGTCGTCGTCCTACGGCACGACGTCCTTCTATCAGCCGCTCTATCTCTATTGGGACTATATCGTCGCCTCGAACCCCTACCGCTATGTCAGCGCGAAGGCGGGCGATGCGAAGTGGACCGACGCGACCCATTGGCAGACCGAGCTCGACCCGAGCTATCAGGTGATCCAGAACGGCAAGCTGGTGAACGGCGTGCCGACCACCGCGGGCCAGGGTGAGGCCGGATCGGGCGGCGATTTCGGGCAGCTGTGCTTCGAAAGCGCGTCGAGCTCGATCTGCAAGGATTTGGCGACCGGCATCTATTACCAGAACGGCGTGGCGGTCGCGCAGGACCCGGTCGACCGCGGTCCCGCCGCGGTGGCGCGTGCCGCCGCGACTTTGGCCAACGGCCTGCCGGGTGCGACCAACTTCGTCCCCAACAACACGAACCCGGTAAAGGCGTCGGGCATCGTCGGACGCTATTTCGACGTGACGCTCGGCGCGGCGGGTACCACGACGCTCGATACCAGCGTCACCATCGACCGCCTGTCGATCGCCAACAGCCAGGCGCGGTTGAACGTCACCAGCACCGGCTCGCTCACCAGCCTGATCGAGATCAACCAGCTGAACGGCCAGACCATCGTCGACGGCCGCGTGGCGACCGGCGGGGATTATTTCCTGCTGGGCGGGTTGCTCAGCGGTTCGGGCCGGGTCGATTCGCGCTTCCTAACGAGTGTCAGCGGCACGATCGCGCCGGGCACGATCGGGACGATCGGCACGCTGACCATCGGCGGCAACCTGATCCTGGCGTCGGGCACGCAGCTGGCGATCGACATCGGCAACAATGGCGCGTCGGACAGGATCGCACTGGTCCGCAACGGCACCACCGACGGGCTGGCTAGCATCGGCGGATCGGTGCTGTTCAATCCGGTGGCGGGCAGCACGATCCGCTATAACGACAGCTACACGATCCTGACCGCCGCCGGCGAAATCCGTGGCCGCTTTGCCCAGCCGGGGGCGCTTAGCGCGATCCTGCGGCCGGTGCTGAGCTACACCGCCAACAGCGTGACCGCGCGGATCGATGCCGGCAGCTATGCGAGCGTCGTCGCGCAGACGCCGATCCAGACCGCCTATGCCCAACTGCTCGACCAGAACCGCAGCAACTATGCGGCGGTGGCGGGCGCTTACGGCATTCTCGACCTGCAGAGCCAGGCCGGGATCCAGGCGTCGCTGGAGGGTCTTGCCCCGCGTAGCGAGACGACCAAGCGCGCGATCGGCACGGTGGCGATGGACAATGTCGCCCGCTTCTATCGCGAACGGCTGGCGGCGATCGATCCGGCGCAGCCGCTGGGTGGCACGCTGGCGGTGATGGGGCGGCCGAGCGATGTGGTGGTGGGGGCAGTGATGGCCCCGACCATGGGCGTCGCGGCACAGACCGATGCGTCGGTCACCTCGATCCGCGAGGGCGTGCTGCCCGACGATGCCAGTGCGTTCCTCGCGGGCGGCTATATCCGCGGCAGTTCGCCGGGGATGCCGGGCACGAACCCGGCATCGGGTCGCGACGAGTTCGACGGCTTCTACATCGCGGGCGGCGTCGAAAAGGCGCTGTCGGATACCGCCGTGCTCGGCTTCGGCCTGTCGTACAGCGATGTCGACGGGCAGCAGCGCTTTGGCCAGCAGGCGCGCGGCGAGCTGATCCAGGGGACGCTGTACGGCAAGGTGCAGGCGCCGATGGGCGTCACCGTCGATGCGCAGTTCGGTGCGGGCGTCTATCAGGCGCGCACCAGCCGTAACGTGACGCTGGGCACCACGCCCTTCACGCTGCGCGCCCGCGACAATGCGCTGGCGCTGTCGGCGGAAGTCGGCGCGGGCTATCTGTTCGGCACCGACCAGCTGCACATCGGCCCGCGCGTTGCGGTTCGTGCCAGCCAGCTGGGCTTCACCCCGACGGTCGAAACCGGCGGCGGTCCGGCGCTGCGCTACGATGCAGACAACTACACCAGCCTCCAAGGCCGCGCCGGTGCGGTGCTCGACGGAGCGTTCGGCGGCTTCCGTCCGTTCGCCTCGGCCTATTATGTCCGGGAGTTCGAGGATCGCGCGGCGTTCTTCACCGCGAACTTCGCGAACGGCATCGGGCCGAGCGTGGCGTTCGCGCTGCCCAGCCGCGACGATGAATGGGGTGAGATCGGCGGCGGCTTCGCGTTCGGCAGCGACAAGGTCGAATTCTCGGTCGCGGCCGACACGACGATCGAACGCGACATCCGCAACCAGTCGTATCGCGGTACGGTGAAGGTGCGCTTCTGATGGGTAGCAGCCGGCGCGTGTGAGCGCGCCGGTCGTTTGCGTGAACGGAGAGAAGGCGGCGGTCCAGGTGGTCTGCCGCCTTCTTGTTTGCGCGCGGTAGGGTGCTGGGCGAACGGGATCGGGAGCGGGCCACCAGATCGCTTCACCACCGCGGAGGTGATCGGCGGTCCCGACTTGTGGCGATCGGCGAGGAAGCGGGACCCCGGGTCAAGCCCAGGGTGACGACGATATGGCGTCTTCGATCAGGAACAGCGCCGCAACGGGTGAATGCCACTGCGTCGAGCGCAGGATCGGCCGAAACGCGCCAGGCGTTCTGCTACGATGGGGAGGACCCTTCCGGCCGGTCTGGGGAGAATGGTGGACGCACTTGGGCTCGAACCAAGGACCCGCTGATTAAGAGTCAGCTGCTCTACCAACTGAGCTATGCGTCCATTCGCTGGACAGGTGGTGGACGCACTTGGGCTCGAACCAAGGACCCGCTGATTAAGAGTCAGCTGCTCTACCAACTGAGCTATGCGTCCGTCGCCTGGGCGATGGGGCGGGCCGGGCTGGCCGATCCGCCGTTGGAGCGGCGCCTTTAGCGAACCTTTGGCCCCACGCAAACCCTATTTTTCAGATTTCCGAAAAATAGCGTCAGAACCGGACGCGATCACGATTCTCCCGGTCGATCGCCATCAGGATGCCGATGCAGCCGAGCACCGTCATCTGGGCCGATCCGCCATAGCTGACCAGCGGCAGGGGGATGCCGACGACCGGAGCCAGCCCCATGACCATGCCGAGATTGATCGCGACATAGAAGAAGATCGTCGTAGCGAGCCCGCCCGCGACCAGCTTCGAGAAACGCCCCTCCGCGCGGACGCCGACGCCGACGCCCCAGCGCACCAGCAGGATGAAGGCGGTGATGAGCAGCACGCCGCCGACCAGCCCCCATTCCTCCGCCATGGTCGCGAACACGAAGTCGGTATGCCCCTCGGGCAGATAGTCGAGATGGCTCTGCGTGCCGTTCAGGAACCCCTTGCCAAAGATGCCGCCCGACCCGATCGCGATCTTCGACTGGCTGATATGATAGCCGGTGCCGAGCGGGTCGCTTTCGGGGTTGAGGAAGATCAGCACGCGGTTCTTCTGATATTCGTGCAGCAGGAAGTTGAAGGCGAGCGGCGCGGCGATGGCGACGCCCAGCGCACCGCCGACGAACAGTCGAAGCGGCAGGCCGGCGAGGAACATCACCGTCAGGCCGCCTGCGGTAATCATCAGCGCGGTGCCGAGGTCGGGCTGAAGCATGACCAGCACGACCGGGATTCCCAGCATCGCCGCCGCCGGCCACACCGCACCGAAGCGACGTATCTCACCCGCCGGCAACAGGTCGTAGAAGCGTGCCAGAGCCAGCACGATGGCGGGCTTCATGAATTCCGATGGCTGTACCCGGATGAAGCCGAGGTCGAGCCAGCGCTGCGACCCGCCCTTCACCGCGCCGACCAGTTCGACCAGCACCAGCATCACGGTGATGACGGCATAGGCGGGCAGGGCGATCCCCTGCCAGAAGCTCATGCGGATGCGGGAAATGCCGATGGCCGCCAACAGGAAGATGGCGAAGGCCAGCCCCTGTCGCGACGCCCAGGGCTGTACGCTGCCGCCAGCCGCCGAGAAGAGGACGACCAGCCCGAACCCGCCGATCGCCAGCAACAGGAACAGGACGCGCCACGGCAGCTTCGCCAATGGTGCCGGAACGAAGCCCAGCCCGTGCGAGGTCGTCTGGTTGATGCGCTTCATTCGGTCCGTTCAGTCACGTTGGATTGGGCCACCGCGGTGTCGGGGGCGCTCTGGTTGGCGGCGGTGTCGACGACGTTGGTCGTCGCGCCCTCGACATCGGCCGGTGTCGCGGGAACGGTGGTGACCGGTGCGGTCTGTTCGGCCTCGAACGCCTTCCACTGTGCCGCCATCCGGGTCTGGACGTCGCCGCCCCATTCGCGCTCCAGCGGTTCGAGCCGGGCCATCGCCTTGTCACGGTCGAACAGCCATGAGAGAATGTCGCTGGCGATCGGCGCGGCGGTATAGATATGGCCGGAATGCTCCAGCACGACCGATACGGCGTAGCGCGGCGCGGCGGCGGGGGCGTAGCCGATGAACAGCGAGTGGTCGCGCATCCGGAACGGGATCGCGCTATCACCCAGCACACCGGTGCGACGCTCCGCCATGGTAATGCGACGCACCTGCGCGGTGCCGGTCTTGCCGGCCAGCTGGATGCCCTCCGGCAGCCCCTGAAAGCGCGATCGGCCGGCGGTGCCGCCGCCATTGACCACCGCCCAGGTCGCTCGGTGCACCGTCGCCAGCATTTCCGGATCGATCCCCATCGAGGGCGCCGGCTTATGGGCGGTATCGAGCAGCAGGCGCGGCACGACCTCGCGCCCCTGCGCCAGTCGCGCAGCCATCACCGCCAGCTGCAGCGGGTTGCTCAGGACATAGCCTTGCCCGATCGACGCGTTGACCGAGTCGGCGACGGTCCATTTCTGCTTATATTTCCGCAGCTTCCACGCGCTGTCTGGCACGGTGCCATAACGTTGCGACTGGAACGGAAGCTCGAATTTCTGCCCCAGTCCCATCTGTCGCACGGTGGTCGCGAACGCGTCGTAGCCCAGTTCGCGGGCCATGGTGTAGAAATAGATATCGCAACTCTGTGCTACCGCCCCGATCAGGTCGAGCGGGCCATGGCCACCACGCTTGTGGCAGTGGAAGCGGCCGGTGCCGACCTGCAACACGCCCGAACAGGTGACGCGGCGGTGAGGATCGACGCCGGCCTTCATGATGGCAAGGCCGTGCATCGGCTTGACCGTCGATCCGGGCGGATACAGCCCCTGCAGCGTCTTGTTCATCAGCGGGATATGGTCGTCGCCCGACAGCATCTTCCATTCGAGCCGGCCGATCCCGTCCGAAAAACTGTTGGGGTCGTAGGCGGGCATCGACACCATCGCCAGCACGTCGCCGGTAACCGCGTCCATCACCACCGCCGAGCCGGAGTTCGGCCCCAGCCGGCGGGCGGCATATTCCTGTAGCCCGAGATCGATGGTCAGGCGGACATTCTTACCCTGCTTGTCGGGCCGCGTGTCGAGTTCGCGCACGATCTGGCCGCGCGCCGTCACCTCGACGCGCTTGGCGCCCGCCGTCCCGCGAAGCTGCGATTCCAGCGTCTTTTCAAGGCCATCCTTGCCGAGTTTGAAACCCGGTGTGACCATCAACGGGTCGCGGGTTTCCTTGAACTGTTCGGCGGTCGCAGCGCCGACATAGCCGGTGATATGCGCGACCGCGGCGCCCGGTGGATAGCTGCGCGAAAAACCGCGGGTAGGCTGGACGCCGGGGAGTTCGGGCAGGCGGACGCTGACCGCCGCGAAGCGTTCCCAGTCGAGATTCTCGGCGACCTGGACCGGGGTGAAGTTGCCGGCGCGCTTCAGGTCGGTCTGGATGCGGGCCATGTCCTCCGGCGTCAGTGCCAGCAACTGCCGCAGTTCGCCGAGCACCCGGTCGCGATCCTCCAGCCGGTCGGGGATCAGGTCGACCCGGAAATCGGTGCGATTGTTGGCGATCGGCGCGCCGTGGCGATCGATGATCCACCCACGGCGGGGCGGGATCATGGTCAGGTTGACGCGGTTGCTTTCGGCGAGGAGGTTATAGCGCTCGTTCTCGGCGACCGACAGCCATGCCATCCGCCCCGCCAGCACGACGCCCACCGCCACCTGCGCCCCGCCCAGCACCATCGCGCGCCTGGAAAAGCTGAAAGCCTGTGCGGCCTCGGTGACGATCCTGCTCATTCATCCTCGCTACCACCAAGTGCGGTACATAGCCTTGTGGCGGCCGGGAACAACGCTATCGATACGACGATCTGAAACAAAAGCACGGTATCGACCTGCGCCGACAGCCGGGTGGCAAAAGCTCGGCCGGCGACGAGGCAGAGGGCGATCGACCCGCCGGCGAGCAGCCAGTCCTGCCAGAAATCGCGGGTAACGAGACGGGTATCGACCAGATCGAGCATCAACGAGCAAAGCTGCCACAACAGCACCGCACTGCCCAGCGGCTGGCCGCTCACCAGGTCGTCGAACAGGCCGAGCGGTGCTGCCGCCCAGACGGGCAGCGCGCCCGGTCGAAGCAGCCGCCAGCCGAGGAACATCAACAGGCCGAAGGGCGGCAGGAACGGCACGGTGGCGACGACCGGCAACAGCGTGACGAGCGAACCGGCGAGGATGCTCGCGACCGCCTTGCGCGTGAGCACGCGTTCGGCGCGACCGTCGTCGGGGCCGAGCAGCTTCATTCGGCGGCGGGCGTCGGGGTCGGCGTGGCGCTAGGGGTCGGGCGGGGAACCGGTGCGGGCAGGAACGCGCGCTCGACCAGTGCGAAATCCAGCCCGTCGGGTTCGGCGAACACACGGGCGGGTGCCACATCGCGCTGGCTGCGCGAGACGCGGGCGACCGGCACGCCCGGCGGATAGATGCCGCCGGTGCCCGAGGTGACGAAGACATCGCCGGCCAGCAGCGGCGCGTTGACGACGCCGGCGGTGCGGACCTCGACCATGCCGTTGCCGACGCCGGCGACGATCGCCGACAGTCCGTCGCGCGTGCGACGCACCGGCACGATGCTTTCGGGATCGATGATCAGCAGCACGCTGGCGGTGTTGGGGCTGGTTTCGACGATGCGCCCGATCAGGCCGTTGGGTCCGCGCACCGGCTGTCCGCGCATCACGCCCTGTCGCGACCCCGCGTTAAGCGTCGCGAAGCGGCGGGTGCTGCTGGCCGAACTGTTGACCAGACGGGCGGTAATCACCGGAGCGGCCGACCGGTCGCGCAAGGCGAGGAGCGTGCGCAGCCGGGCGTTTTCGCGGTTCAGCAGCCGCGCCTGCATCAGGTAGCGGCGGGTCGCCTCCTCCCGCGCGCGCAGACGGCGGTTCTCCGACACCGCGCCGAAATAGTCGCCGATCCCTGCGGGCACCGATGCCACTCCGTCCCACACCCAGTCGGCGCCTGAGGAAATCGGGGTCGTCGCCTCCCGCATCGCCCCGCGCAGCGCGGAGAAGGCGCGGGGATCGATGATCGAGATCAGCAGCAGGATCGCCCCGACGAGCGCGCCGCTTGCCGCCAGCACGTACCCGGCGAACACCGTATATTGCGCCCGCCGCGAAAAGCCCGGACGGTGGTTGCGTGGCGGCGCCATGCCCCCCAATCCCTATGTCAGACGGCGAGCAGGACGCCCTTGTAGATCGGATCCTCCAGCGCGCGACCGGTGCCGAGCGCGACGCAGGTCAGCGGGTCTTCGGCGACCGTCACCGGCAGGCCGGTTTCGTCGCGGAGCACTTCGTCGATACCCTGCAGCAGCGCGCCGCCGCCGGTCAGCACGATACCCTGGTCGACGATGTCTGCGGCCAGTTCGGGGGCGGTGTTTTCCAGCGCGATGCGGACGCCCTCGACGATCGCGGCGACCGGTTCGGACAGCGCCTCGGCGATCTGGCCCTGGTTGATCTGGATTTCCTTCGGCACCCCGTTCACGAGGTCGCGACCCTTGACGTAGATCAGCGTGCCGATGCCGTCGGCCGGCGGCTTTGCCGTGCCGACTTCCTGCTTGATGCGCTCGGCCGTGGCTTCGCCGATCAGCAGGTTGTGGTTGCGGCGGACATAGCTGACGATCGCTTCGTCCATCTTGTCGCCGCCGACCCGGACCGAGGTCGAATAGGCGAGGCCGCGCAGCGACAGGACGGCGACTTCGGTCGTGCCGCCGCCGATGTCGACGACCATCGACCCGATCGGTTCGGTCACCGGCATGTCGGCACCGATCGCGGCCGCCATCGGTTCCTCGATCAGCCAGACCTGCGATGCGCCGGCGTTCGAGGCTGCGTCACGGATCGCGCGGCGTTCGACGCTGGTCGAGCCCGAGGGCACGCAGATCACGATCTGCGGCCAGCGGATGAAGCGGCGCTGGCCATGCACCTTCTGGATGAAGTGCTTGATCATCTGTTCGGCGACGTCGAGGTCGGCGATGACGCCGTCGCGCATCGGGCGGATCGCCTCAATCGAGCCGGGGGTCTTGCCCATCATCAGCTTGGCGTCGTCGCCGACCGCCTTCACCCGCTTGACCCCGTTCAGCGTCTCGACCGCCACTACCGACGGTTCGTTCAGCACGACACCGCGACCCCGCAGGTACACCACCGTATTGGCGGTGCCGAGGTCGATCGCCATATCATGCGACATGAACTTGAAGAAACGCGAGAAGGCCATCGATACTTCCGTCCTTATCCGCGTGTCCCGACGCGGCGGTTCGCAGCTTGTACCTCGACCCGTCCGACCGGGGTTCCAGTCGGTTGCCAGATGGCGGAAGCGGGTCGCGGGATGGCGCCGCTTGGGCTAGAGCGACCCCCATGTCAATACGCCGTCTGCCCGAGCATCTAGTCAACCGCATCGCTGCGGGAGAAGTGGTGGAACGCCCCGCTTCCGCGCTGAAAGAACTGGTCGAGAACGCGATCGACGCCGGCGCCGGCCGCATCCTCGTCCGCCTGGCGGGCGGGGGCATCGATTTGATCGAGGTTAGCGACGATGGCTGCGGCATGGGGCCGGCCGACATGGCGCTCGCGTTGGAACGGCATGCGACCTCCAAGCTGCCCGACGACCGGATCGAAGCGGTCACGACGTTGGGTTTTCGCGGCGAAGCGTTGCCGTCGATTGCCAGTGTCGCGTGCCTGTCGATCGAGAGCCGCCCGGCCGGGGCGGAGGGGTGGCTGCGCACCGTCGACAATGGTGAGGTGGTCGAGGATCGCCCCGCCGCGGTCCCGCCGGGCACGCGCATTCGGGTCGAGGGGCTGTTCGCCCGCGTGCCGGCGCGGCGCAAGTTCCTGCGCTCGCCCCGGTCGGAATTCGCGGCCTGTGTCGATCAGGTGCGGCGACTGGCGATGGCGCGACCCGATATCGCTTTCACCCTCGAACATGACGGGCGCCGGATATTGGGCGTGCAGGCGGGCGAATCGCGGCCGGAACGCGTCGCGGCGCTGACCGATCGCGCGCTGGCGATGAACTCGGTCGGGCTCGACTGGGAACGCGAAGGGATGCGGCTGGGCGGCGTCGCCGGGCTGCCGACCTTCCACCGGGGCGTCGCGGACCATCAATATCTGTTCGTCAATGGCAGGCCGGTGAAGGACCGCCTGCTGTCGGGCGCGGTGCGCGGTGCCTATGCCGAAATGCTGGCGCGGGACCGGCATGCGGTGGTCGCGCTGTTCCTCGATGTCGATCCCGACCTTATCGACGTCAACGTCCATCCGGCCAAGACCGAGGTGCGCTTTCGCGATCCGGCGGCGGCGCGCGGGCTGATCGTCGGTGGCTTGCGGCGCGCACTCGACGAGGCGGGGTTTCGCGCGGTGCAGCGTCCCGCCGCCGATGCGATGGCGGCATGGACGACCGAGCCGGTGGCGCCGGTGACGGCCCCGGCAATGCCGTTGCCGCCGCTTGCCGAGACGAGCGTGTCCCCGGGCTTCGCCTTTCACGACAAGCGTCCGACGTTCTTCGCGCCGCCGCCCCAGGCGCGCGCTGAGGTGGCCGTCGAGCCTCCGCCGGCCTCGACGGAATTTCCGCTGGGCGCGGCGCGCGGGCAGGTCGCGCGAAGCTATATCGTGGCGGAGGCCGAGGACGGGCTGGTGCTGGTCGACCAGCATGCCGCGCACGAACGGCTGGTGCTGGAGCGGATGCGGGCGGCAATGGCGACGGGCGGCGTGGCACGGCAGGCGCTGCTGATCCCCGAAGTGGTCGAGCTGGACGAGATCGCGTGCGACGCGCTGGAGGACAAGGCGGAGGAACTCGCCGAATTCGGACTGGAGGTGGAACGGTTCGGCCCGCGCGCGATGCTGGTGCGTGCCGTGCCGGCGATGCTGGGGCAGGGCGACGTCATCGGCCTCGTCACCGACCTTGCCGACGAAATCCGCGCGCATGATGCCGCGCTGTCGCTGAAAGAGCGGATCGACCATGTCGCGGCGACCATGGCGTGTCATGGATCGGTTCGCGCCGGGCGGGTGTTGTCGGTGGTCGAGATGAACGCCCTGCTGCGCGAGATGGAGGTCACGCCGCATTCGGGCCAGTGCAACCATGGTCGACCGACGTGGATCAAACTGGCGCATGGCGATATCGAGAAGCTGTTCGGACGGAAATAGGAAGTAGCGCCATGAAGTTCACCGAAGCCGCCGGCGCCAACCCGACCGATGCGATGCGGGTGCTGGGACGGCCGACCGATCGGATCGAAGGGCCGTTGAAGGTCAGCGGACGGGCAACCTATGCCGCCGAGTTCGCGGTGGCGGGGCAGGTCTATGGCGTGGTCGTCGGCACGACGATCGCGACCGGGCGAATCGTGTCGATCGACGCGGCGGACGCCTTGGCAGCGCCGGGCGTGCTGGCGGTGGTGACACACGAGAATGCCGGGCCGCTGGGTATCGGCGAGGATCACAAGGTGCCGATGCTTGCCGGGCCGCAGGTCGATCAACTCGGCCAGGCGGTGGCTTTGGTAGTGGCCGAAAGTTTCGAGGCGGCACGCGCGGCTTCGAAGCTGGTACAGGTCGACTATTCGGCGGCGGACGGTGCCTTCGATCTGGCGGACGCGGCCGCGCGCGGGGCGGACAAGCCGTTCCGGTCGAACGGACATGGCGATTTCGACCGTGCCTTTGCCGATGCGCCGGTGCAGGTCGATGCGACCTACACCACGCCCGATCATGCCCACGCGATGATGGAGCCTTACGCGTCGATCGCGGCGTGGGAGGGTGACGCGCTGACGCTGTGGACCGCGAACCAGATGGTCGACTGGGCGGCACGCGACATGGCGAAAATATTGAAGATGCCGAAGGACAAGGTGCGGATCGTCGCGCATCATGTCGGTGGCGGCTTCGGCGGTAAGCTGTGGGTCCGTGCCGATGCGGTGTTGGCTGCCGTCGCCGCGCGGCAGGTTGGGCGGCCGGTCAAGGTTGTGCTGTCCCGGCCACAAATGTTCAACAACACCACGCACCGGTCGTCGACGATCCAGCGACTATGGCTGGGCGCGGCGGCAGACGGGCGGTTGCAGGCGATCGCGCATGAAAGCTGGTCGGGCGATCTGCCCGGCGGCAGTCCGGAGGGTGCCGGCGCGCAGACGCGGCAGCTCTATGCCGCGCCGAATCGTCGGGTGGTCGAATGGCTCGCCGAGCTGAACCTGCCCGAATCCAGCGCGATGCGGGCGCCGGGCGAGGCTGTCGGGATGATGGCGATCGAAGCGGCGATGGACGAGCTTGCCGAAAAGCTGGCGATCGACCCGGTCGAACTGCGCGTGCTGAACGATACGCAGGTCGACCCGGAAAAGCCCGAGCGCCGCTTTTCGCACCGCGATCTGATCGGGTGCCTGCGCGAGGGGGCAGAGCGTTTCGGATGGCGCGAGCGTAATCCGGTTCCGGGCCGGCGACGTGAGGGGCGCTGGCTGGTGGGCGTGGGCATGGCGGCGGCGTATCGCGGCAACATGGTGTTGAAGTCGGCGGCGCGGGTCGGGATTGCCGGCGATGGCCGGGTGACGGTCACGACCGACATGACCGATATCGGCACCGGCAGCTATACGATCCTGGCGCAGACCGCCGCCGAGATGCTGGGCGTCGAGCTGGATCAGGTGACGGTCCGGCTGGGCGAATCGAGCTTCCCGGTGTCCGCGGGGTCGGGGGGGCAGTTTGGTGCGAACAGCTCGACGGCGGGGGTCTACGCCGCCTGCGTGGGGCTACGCGACCGGATCGCCGAGGCGGTCGGGTTCCACCCCGCGACGGCGCGCTTCGCCGAGGGCCGGGTGTGGTCGGGCAACCAGTCGGTCGCGCTGGGCGAGGCGGCGGGCGGTGCGGGAATCGAGGTTGAGGACCGGATCGAGTTCGGCGACCTGACGAAGAAGTTCGTGCAGGCGACCTTCGGCGCGCATTTCGTCGAGGTCGGCGTCGACGCCGATACCGCGGAGGTTCGCGTCCGCCGGATGCTGGGCGTTTTTGCCGCCGGACGCATACTGAACCCGAAGGCAGCACGCAGCCAGATATTGGGCGCGATGACGATGGGCGTGGGCGCGGCGTTGACCGAGGAACTGGTCGTCGATCCGCGGCTGGGCGGGTTCATCAATCACGACCTCGCCGAATATCATGTCCCGACCCATGCCGATATTCCGCATCAGGAAGTCGTGTTCCTTGACGAGACAGACCCTTATTCGTCGCCGATGAAGGCGAAGGGCGCGGGCGAGCTGGGCATTTGCGGCGTCGGCGCGGCGGTCGCGAACGCGGTGTACAATGCCTGTGGGGTGAGGGTTCGGGAGTATCCGATTACCGTCGACAAGGTGTTGGTGGGGTTGGAGTAAATCTATTGTCCGTCATTCCCGCGAAGGCGGGAATCCATACGCGCCAGCAGTTCGTTCTAAGCCGAAACGGTAGCGGCAATGGATTCCCGCCTTCGCGGGAATGACGAAGGAGAGGCCGAAACCGGTCGCTCTCGTCAGCCTGAAACAGGCCGGGATGACGGTGGGGTTACGCCGCTACCTTGCGGCGCTCCGCCATCTCGTCGTTGAGCATCTCGGCCAGCAGAAATGCCAGTTCGAGGCTCTGCCCGGCGTTGAGGCGCGGGTCGCAGTGGGTGTGATAGCGATCGGCCAGCGCCTGTTCGGTGACCGCGATCGCGCCGCCGGTGCATTCGGTGACGTTCTGCCCGGTCATTTCGGCATGGATGCCGCCGGCATGGCTGCCTTCCGCACGGTGCACGGCAAAGAAGCCGCGCACTTCGGCAAGGATGCGGTCGAACGGCCGCGTCTTGTAGCCGGTCGTCGCCTTCACCGTGTTGCCGTGCATCGGGTCGCACGACCACACGACCTTGTGCCCTTCGCGCTGCACCGCGCGGACCAGCTTGGGCAGTCCGGCTTCGATCTTGTCGTGACCATAGCGCGTAATCAACGTCATCCGTCCGGCGATGCGGTTCGGGTTGAGCGTGTCGAGCATGCGCAGCAGCGCGTCCGGCTCGAGCGTCGGGCCGCACTTGATGCCGATCGGATTGCCGATGCCGCGCAGGAATTCGACATGCGCCGATCCGTCGAAGCGGGTGCGGTCGCCGATCCACAGGAAATGCGCCGAGGTGTCGTACCAGTCGCCGGTCAGTGAATCCTGCCGGGTCAGCGCCTGCTCGTAGGGCAGCAGCAGCGCTTCGTGGCTGGTGTAGAAGCTGGTCGCCTTCAGCTGCGGCACGCTGTCGGCATCGATGCCGCATGCCGCCATGAAGTCGAGCGCCTCGCCGATACGGTCGGCGACATCGGCATATTTCTTGGCCCAAGGCGACCGGCCCATGAAGTCATGGGTCCAGCGATGCACCTGATGCAGGTTCGCATAGCCGCCGGTCGCGAAGGCGCGCAGCAGGTTGAGCGTCGCCGCCGCCTGCGAATAGGCGCGGATCATCCGTTGCGGATCGGGCACGCGGCCTTCGGCGGTGAAGGCGATGTCGTTGATATTGTCGCCGCGATAGCTGGGCAGTTCGACGCCATCGACCGTTTCGGTATCGGCCGAGCGCGGCTTGGCGAACTGTCCAGCCATGCGCCCGACCTTCACCGTCGGCAGCTTCGACGCGAAGGTCAGCACCACCGCCATCTGGAGGATGACGCGGAAGGTGTCGCGGATGTAATTCGGATGGAATTCGGCAAAGCTCTCGGCGCAATCGCCACCCTGCAGCAGGAACGCCTTCCCCTCCGCCACCTGCGCCAGTTCGGCGGTCAGGTTGCGCGCTTCGCCGGCAAAGACGAGCGGCGGATAGCTGGCGAGCTGCGCGGTCGCGGCATCGAGCGCCTGTGCGTCGGGATAGGTCGGGAGCTGGCGCGCTTCGGCGGATTTCCAGCTGTCGGGGGCCCAGATTGCGGCCATGTCACATTCCATCCAAGTCGGTTCGGGCAATTCCCATGCGCGAAACGGACCGTTCGCGCAATGAAGGAAAGGTTCATCGCCCCGATCGACCGCTTCGATCAGCCATAGCGATGCTGGAATTCCTCATGGTCCATGACGAGGTAGCGGATCGCGTCGATCAGCGCCCACGGCCCGGTGACGAAAAGCCCGACCAGCGTGCAGCTGAGCAGCAGCATGACGATGCCCGACCCCGTGCGACCGAGATAGAAGCGGTGGACGCCGAGCGTGCCGAGGAAGAAGGCGAACAGCACGGCCGCGACCTTGTCCTTGCGCGGACGCCGGCGGGCCGGATCGGGGGCGGGGCGCGGCGCGACGGTGCCCGGCACATGGTAGATGCGCAGCGCGCGACCGTTCGAGACCTCGAAATCCACCTGCGCGCCGACTGCCGGGCCGATCCGGTCGGACCAGTCGTCGGGTTCGAACCAGTAACGCTGTCCATCGTCGCCGGCGATACGCCCTTCGCGTCCGTTCCGATCAACGCCCAGCACCTGTCCCCGCATATCGACCCCCGATGATTCGCGGGCAGGGGTATGAAGGCGAAGCGGGGCCGGGAGCAAGGGGTTAGGGCAGGTTGGTGAACCTCCGGCCGATATATGATCCGGGCGCGCGTCCTACCGCCCGTCGAGGAAGAAGCGTTACCCCGGCTCAAGGCCGGGGTGAGGGGCGGCTAGGTCAGCGTCGGGCGCCAATCCCAGCCGAGCGGGTCGCCGTCCATGACCTCGACCCCCGCCGCCATCAGTTCGTCGCGGATCGCGTCGCTCGCGGCGAAATCCTTGGCAGCACGGGCTTCCTTGCGGTCGGCCAGCCGCGACTCGATCGTCGCAGCGTCGATCGTAGCATCGGCCGGGCGGACGCGCAGGTCGGCGCGGTCGAGGGTGGCGAGGCTGAGCCCGAGCACCGCGTCGAAGTCGGCGAGCGCGGCGAGGCGGTCGGCGGGCGTCAGCTTCTTGTCGGCGAGCAGTTCGTCAAGCACCGGCAGGGCGCGCGGCGTGTTGAGGTCGTCGGACACAGCCGCATCGAGCCGCTCGCGATAGGCCGCCGCCTTGGCCGCATCGCCGTCGCCGCTCGCACGGCTGCGCAGCGCTGCGACGGTCATCACCAGTCGCTTCAGCCGGGTCAGCGCCGCCAGCAGATTGTCAGGCGAAAATTCCAGTTCCGAGCGATACTGCGCCGACAGGCACATCAGCCGGTAGGCGAGCGGATGCACGCCGCCGTCGATCAGCGTCTGGAGCGTGGTGAAGTCGCCCTTCGACTTCGACATCTTGCCCGATCGTTCGACGAGGAAGTTGTTGTGCATCCAGAACGCCGCACCACTGTCGGCGCAGCCGCAATAGGCCTGGTTCTGGGCGATCTCGTTCGGATGGTGGATCTCGCGGTGGTCGATGCCGCCGGTGTGGATGTCGAACGGCGCGCCGAGATATCTGATGCTCATGACCGAGCATTCGAGGTGCCAGCCGGGCGCACCCTTCCCCCACGGCGAATTCCATTCCATCTGGCGGCTCTCGCTCGCCGGAGTCTTGCGCCAGATCGCGAAATCCTGTGGATGGCGCTTGCCGGCGACGGGATCGATGCGGCCTTCGCCGGCATCGTCCTGCCCGCCGGCGAGTGCGCCGTAATGGGGAACGGTGGTGCTGTCGAAATAGAGCCCGCTGTCGATCTCGTAGCAATGCTCCGGCGCGATCCGTTCGGCGAAGGCGATCATCTCCGCGATATGGTCGGTCGCGACCGACCAGCGGGTGGGATCGTCGATGTTGAGGTCGCGCAGATTGCGCTTGAATGCCTGCGTATAATGGGCGGCGATGTCCCAGATCGACTGGGCGCGGGCCTTGGCCGCCGCTTCCATCTTGTCATCGCCGGCATCGGAGTCGGACGTCAGATGGCCGACATCGGTGATGTTGATGACATGGGTGAGCGGATAGCCCTTCCATCGCAGCACGCGGCTGAGCGTGTCGGTGAACACATAGGCGCGCAGATTGCCGATATGGGCATAGTTGTAGACCGTCGGGCCGCACGAATAGACGCGGACGCCCTTTGCCGGGTCGAGCGGTTCGAAACGCTGCGTACTGCGCGTCAGCGAATTGTGGAGCGTGAGCGGGGCACCGTGCATGGCGCGGCGTGTAGCGCGATGCGGCCCGTCTGCAAATCCGGGCTGTTCGCGGCGAAAAGCGCGGTCGGCCATGGAACAGCGGGTGAACCCGTAGGTTGGGGCTACTTCGAACATAAAATAATGTTCGATCAATAGCTTATCATGGATCAACCAGTCGGGCCACTGGCCCGGCGGACGGGAGAGCATCGCCATGGCCCAAGCCGAACTGCCCGGCGACATCGAGCGGGACGACGGACCCGCCTTCACATCGAAAGACCGGGAGGAACGCGGTCACGCGGCGCCGGAGGGCGAATCGTCGGTTTCCGGCGTCGCGGTCACGATTAAACGGCCCGCATCCGAACTCTACGCCTATTGGCGGGACTTCGGGAACCTTGCCAGCTTCATGCTGAATGTCGAGGGCATCGATGTCATCGACCGCGAGCGATCGCATTGGCGCGTGGCCGGTCCCAACGGCACCTACGAATGGGACGCCGTCGTGACCGAGGATGTGCCGGACCAGCGCATCGGCTGGCGTGCCGAAGAGGCCGACGTGCCGAACAGCGGCTGGGTTTCCTTCGCGGACGCCGGCCCTTCGCGAGGGACGGTGGTTACGGCGATGATCGCCTATTCCCCGCCCGCGGGCATCGTCGGCAAGCTGGTCGCCAAGGTGACGCAGCAGGAACCGGCGATTCAGGCGCGGCGCGACCTGCGCCGGTTCAAGCAGCTGATGGAAACCGGCGAGATCGCGACGACCACGCCCCCCAACCGCGAACCCAAATCATAAGGAGCCGGCGATGCGCGCACTTACCTGGCACGGCAAGCACGACGTCCGCGTCGATACTGTTCCCGATCCCGAGATCATCAACCCGCGCGATGCGATCATCAAGATCACCTCGACCGCGATCTGCGGGTCGGACCTTCACCTGTACGACGGCTATATCCCGACGATGAAGGCGGGCGATATCCTCGGCCATGAATTCATGGGCGAGGTGGTCGAGACCGGCCCCAAATCGACGTTGAAGAAGGGGCAGCGCGTCGTTGTGCCCTTCGTCATCGCGTGCGGCAGCTGTTATCATTGTTCGAAGCAGCAATATTCGGGCTGCGACAACGGCAATCCGGCCGACAATCAGGACATTGCTCAGGAATTGTGGGGGCAGGTCGGATCGGCGCTGTTCGGCTACAGCCACATGACCGGCGGCTATCCGGGGGGGCAGGCGGAATATGTCCGCGTGCCGTTTAGCGATGTCGGGCCGATCGTGATCCCCGATGGCATCGAGGACGAGAAGGTACTGTTCCTGTCCGACATCCTGCCGACCGGATGGATGGCGGCGGAAAATGCCGATATCGAGGACGGCGACATCGTCGCGGTGTGGGGCTGTGGCCCGGTCGGGCTGTTCGCGATCCAGTCGGCGCTGCTGATGGGCGCGCACCGGGTGATCGCGATCGATCACTTCCCGCACCGGCTGGCGCTGGCCAAGGGGCTGGGGGCGGAAGTCCTCAACTTCGAGGAAACTGATATCTACGACGCGCTGATGACGATGACCGGCGGGATCGGACCGGACGCAGTAATCGACAGCGTCGGCCTCGAAAGTCACGGCATGTTCGTCGACAATATCGTCGATCAGATCAAGGCATCGACCTTTCTCGGCACCGACCGACCGCATGCGCTCAGGCAGGCGATCGTCGCTTGTCGCAAGGGCGGGCGCGTCTCGGTGCCCGGTGTCTATGGCGGGCTGATCGACAAATTCCCGTTCGGATCGATCATGGAGAAGGGGCTGACGCTGAAGACCGGGCAGACCCATGTCCAGCGCTACCTGCCCGGGTTGCTCAGCGCGATCATGGAGGACAAGATCGACACGACCTTCATGATCTCCGACCGGATGGCGCTGGAGAATGCGCCGGAGGGGTATCGGAAATTCCATGACGAGCAGAACAGCTGCACCAAGGTCGTCCTGAAACCCGATTGGGAGCGGGCAGCGTCCTGAATTTGTAAAATCGTTACAAACTAACAATGCCCGGAGCGGTTCGCGACGACGTCGCGACACTGTTCCGGGCATTCGGTGCGTTTACGTGGGCCATCCTGTCATGTTCCTTACCTGACATCGGTGGCGAATGGTTCGCCACCCGCGAAAGGGTGTGACGCATGACCAACGAGCCGCAACGCAGCCGCGCGGTTTTCTCGACCGAGGATTTCGGCCTGCTGAAGGAAGCCGTCGGCGCCTATGTCCGGCAGATTGCGGAAGAGCCGCGGTCGTCGAAATTCTCCAACCTCTACCATCGCCTCGGCCGACTAAGCTGAGCACCGCGCGGGCTGGCACCGCGCATCGTCCACCATCCCGACCACGCCCCGCCGGCGCGACCGCTTCGTCGCCGGTGGTCGCCCCGTGCCGTCCGTACAGAAGGACCGACCATGACCTATCAAGAACAGGCGGCCCGTGCCGCATCGCTGATCCAGCAGCATCGCGGCACCTGGGACGGCATCGATGCAGACGCCGTCGCGCGGATGCGGTTGCAGAACCGCTTCCTCACCGGCCTCGACATCGCCCGCTACACCGCCGGCATCATGCGGCGCGACATGGCGGCCTATGATGCCGATCCGGCGGCCTACACCCAGTCGCTGGGGTGCTGGCACGGCTTCATCGCGCAACAGAAGATCATCTCGATCAAGAAGCATTTTGGCACGACCAAGGGGCGCTACCTCTATCTGTCGGGCTGGATGGTCGCGGCCCTGCGCAGCGAGTTCGGTCCGCTGCCCGACCAGTCGATGCATGAGAAGACGAGCGTGCCCGCGCTGATCGCCGAACTCTACACCTTCCTGAAACAGGCCGATGCGCGCGAGTTGGGGATGCTGTTCCGCGACCTCGACGGGGCGCGGGCCGAGGGCAATGCCGTCGAGGCGCAGCGGCTGAGCAACGCGATCGATCAGTATGAAACCCATGTCGTGCCGATCATCGCCGATATCGATGCGGGCTTCGGCAATGCCGAGGCGACCTACCTGCTCGCCAGGAAGATGATCGAGGCCGGAGCCTGCGCGTTGCAGATCGAGAACCAGGTCAGCGACGAAAAACAGTGCGGCCATCAGGACGGCAAGGTCACCGTTCCGCACGAGGATTTTCTCGCGAAGGTCCGCGCCTGCCGCTACGCCTTCCTCGAACTGGGCGTCGAGGACGGCATCATTGTTACCCGGACCGATTCGCTGGGCGCTGGGCTGACCAAGCAGATCGCCTATTCGACCGCGAAGGGCGATCTGGGCGACCAGTATAATGCCTTCCTCGATTGCGAGCCGGTCGATGACGTTTCCGCGCTGCGCGGCGATGTGGTGATCGAGCGCGACGGGCAATTGGTGCGGCCGAAGCGACTGGCGTCGAACCTGTTCCAGTTCCGCGAGGGGACCGGTGCGGATCGCTGCGTGCTGGACTGCATCACTTCGCTCCAGAATGGCGCCGACCTGCTGTGGATCGAGACCGAGAAGCCGCATATCGAACAGATCGCATCGATGGTCGACCGCATCCGTGCGGTCGTGCCGAACGCCAAGCTGGTCTACAATAATTCGCCCAGCTTCAACTGGACGCTGAATTTCCGCCAGCAGGTGTACGACCGTTGGGTCGAGGAAGGGCGCGACGTGTCGGGCTATGACCGGGCGAAGCTGATGAGTGTCGACTATGACGCGTCGGAACTGGCGCAGGAGGCCGACGAGAAGATCCGTACCTTCCAGCGGGATGCGAGCGCGCGCGCCGGCATCTTCCACCACCTCATCACCCTGCCGACCTACCACACGGCGGCGCTCAGCACCGATAATCTGGCGCGCGACTATTTCGGCGATGCGGCGATGCTTGGTTATGTGAAGGGGGTGCAGCGCCAGGAAATCCGACGGGGTATCGCCTGCGTGAAGCATCAGAATATGAGCGGGTCGGATATCGGCGACGACCATAAGGAATATTTCGCCGGAGAGGCGGCGCTGAAGGCGGGCGGCGCGCACAATACGATGAATCAGTTCGCCGCCTGAGCGGGACGCGAACAAGATTGCGCGGGGCTGCGGCGATGCGGTGGCCCCGTTGCAATTTCCGGCAATGTAAGGAGGTTACTACCGTTGGAGGCGCGACCGGGAATCGAACCCGGGTGCAAGGATTTGCAGTCCTCTGCGTCACCACTCCGCCATCGCGCCTCGATACGGTGGGAGGCGGGCATTTGCGGGGCGCGCGCGCCGGTGTCAACTGCCGGAATGCAAATTATCCCCGCAGGCATCCTTGGCGGCGGGCGTCGGTCGCGATAGACAGCGGCGATCGCGCGATGTGTGTTGCGCGGCTAAAACAGTTGTGCGACAGGATTGCACCATGACCGATTCGATCCCGACCCGTCCCGATTTCGATGCGATGCGCCATGCGATGGTCGTCAGCCAGTTGCGTACCAGCGCCGTCAGCGACGTGCGCGTCGTCAGTGCGATGGGCGAGGTGCCACGCGAAGTCTTCGTGCCGCCCGCGCAGGCGGAGGTCGCCTATCGCGACGCACCGCTGCCGCTCAGTGGCGACCGCGCGATCAACCCGCCGCTGATTACCGGTCGCCTGCTGACCGCCGCCGAAGTGCAGCCGACCGACCGCGTGCTGCTGGTCGGGGCCGCCATGGGCTATGCCGCCGCCGTGCTCGCCCGGCTGGCCGGTTCGGTCGTGGCGCTGGAGGAGGATGCCGCGCTGGCCGCCGCCGCGCGTGACGCGATCGCGGACGCGACGGTGGAGGTGGTCGAAGGACCGCTCAATGCCGGTTGGGCGCAGGGTGCACCCTATGACGTCATCGTCATCGACGGCGCCGTGGAGTCGGTTCCCGACGCGATCGTCACGCAGCTGGCCCCCGGCGGGCGGCTGACCACCGGCATCGTCGATCGCGGCGTGACCCGGCTGGCACTGGGCCGTCGCACCGAGGGCGGGTTCGGGCTGGTCGATTTTGCCGATCTCGGCTGCGTCGAGCTGCCCGGTTTCGCCAAGCCCAAGACATTTCAGTTCGCAAGGTAAGGGACATATGCGGGGGGGGAAGTTCATTACCGGAGTCGCGGCGCTGGCGCTGCTGGCCGGGCCGGCGAATGCGGAAACGCTGCGCGAGGCATTGGCGCGGGCCTATGCCACCAACCCGCAGCTGACCGGCGCGCGGGCGAACCTGCGCGCGACCGACGAGGGCGTACCGCTGGCGCGCTCGCAGGGCCTGCCGCAGGTCACGACCCAGAGCTCGGTGATCGAGAACGTCATCACCCCGGCAAGCCGCGGCTTCACCCAGGCCCCACGCCAGGGCACCGTGCAGGTGCAGGTATCGCAGTCGCTGTTCGCCGGCGGGTCGGTGCGCAACAATGTCCGCGCCGCCGATGCGCGGGTCGATGCCGGCCGTGCCAACCTGCGCAGCACCGAGGCGAATGTCTTCACGCTGGTCGTCGCCGCCTATAATGACGTCATCCGCGACGAAGCGATCGTCCGGCTGAACCAGCAGAATGTCCGCGTGCTGGAAGTGAACCTCCAGGCATCGAAGGACCGGTTCCAGGTCGGCGACCTGACCCGCACCGACGTTGCGCAGTCGGAGGCACGGCTGGCATCGGCGCAGGCGCAGTTGCGCAATGCCGAAGCGTCGCTGATCCGCAGCCGCGAAAACTATGTCGCGACCACCGGTTCGCCGGCCGCGACGCTCGACACGCCGCCGGTGCTCCCCAACCTGCCGGTCGATCCCAATGCGGCGGTCGGGGTGGCGGTTGCGAACAATCCCGCGCTGATCGCCGCGCGTCGTACCAGCGATGCCGCCGGGTTCGACGTCAGCGTGGCGCGCGCCAGCCGGCTGCCGACGATCAGCGCGGTCGGTGGCGGCGGCTATACCAGCTTCCTCGGATCGGCTGAGTCGGTGAACGGCATCGTGTTGCAGCAGGACGGCGGTCAGGCGCAGGTCGGCGTGCAGATGAGCCTGCCGCTGTGGCAGAGCGGCCGTCCGAGCGCCCAGATTCGCCGGGCGCAGGCGCTGGAAGGCGCCGCGATCGAACAGGTGACGCAGGTCGAACGTACCGTCGTTTCCGACGCCCGCTCGGCCTTCGCCGCGTGGCAGTCGGCGCTGCGCGTGATCCAGTCGTCGGAAGTGCAGGTCGCGGCGAACCGCCTGTCGCTGGAGGGCGTTCGCGCCGAGAACAGCGTGGGCACGCGCACGATCCTTGACATCCTGAACGCCGAACAGGAACTGCTCAATTCGCAGGTCCAGCTGGTGTCGGCCCGGCGCGACGCCTATGTCGCGGGCTTCGCGCTGCTGGCGGCGATGGGCAAGGCCGAGGCACGCGATCTGGGCCTCGACGGTGGCGCGCTCTACGATCCGACGGTCAATTACAGCCGGGTGCGCAACAATATCTGGGACTGGAGCGGCGATCCCGCGCCGGTGCCGATCGCGCCCAGCACGGTGAACAGCCCGGCGCAGACCCCGGTCGTCACCCGCGAACTCGATCCGTCGCTGCAGCGCAGCCCCAATCCGTACACCCCGACCCAGGGCATCGATGCCCCCAATCGGCAGGGCGGCGCCCCGCGCGCCACGCAGGGCGTTGACACGCCGCGCGCCAACCCCGACAGCTAAGCGTTCAGAGGCGATAGAGATGAGGGTTGCGATGGGCGATATCAGCAACGAAACGTCGATGGAGGACATCCTGTCCTCGATCAAGCGGATCATCGCCGAAGAGGGCGAAGGATCGGCCCAGGCGTTGCGCGGGCGCAAATCGATTCGGACTGCGCAGCAGGTCCGCGACATCGACGACCGCGACGAGGTGCTGGAACTGAACCAGAGCGTCGCCGCGCCGCCGCCTCCGCCGTCGCGGGTCGACGCGATGCGGGCAGAGGCGATGCGCGCCGAACCGCCGCGTGTCGAGCGTGCCCGTGCACCCGAACCGGAGCCCGAACCCGTCGCCGCCGCGCCCGCGCCGAAGGTCGATCCGTCGATCGTGTCGGAACGTGCCGCCGAGGCGAGCCGCGGTGCGCTCGACCAGCTGTCGCGGCTGGTCGTGAAGCCGGAAACGCCAGGTTCCGATTCGCTCGAAGGGCTGGTGCGCGAGATGCTCAGACCGATGCTGCGCGAATGGCTCGATGCGCAGCTGCCCGGCATCGTCGAATCGATGGTCGCGCGCGAGATCGCCCGGATCAGCGGGCGCGAGTAACGCCGCTCTCTTGCCCCCACTCTCTTGCAACGCCGCCGCATCCGCGCCATGCGGCGGTGCATGAGCGAACTGCCCAAGACTTTCGACCCCGCCGCCATCGAAGCGCGCTGGTATGCCCATTGGGAACAATGCGGCCTGTTCCGCCCCGAGCGTCCGAACGCGACGCCGTGGACCATCGTCAATCCGCCGCCCAACGTGACGGGCAGCCTGCATATCGGCCACGCGCTCGACAATACGCTGCAGGATATTCTGGTCCGTCATGCCCGGTTGCAGGGCAAGGACGCGCGCTGGGTCGTCGGCACCGACCATGCCGGCATCGCGACGCAGATGGTCGTCGAACGCCAGATGAACGCGGCCGGGCAGAAGCGCACCGACTTCACGCGTGACGCCTTCATCGAAAAGGTCTGGGACTGGAAGGCCGAAAGCGGCGGGCAGATCACGGGGCAGTTGCGGCGCCTGGGCTGTTCGATGGATTGGGCCAACGAACGCTTCACCATGGACGAGGGCTTTTCGAAGGCCGTGCTCAAGGTCTTCGTCGAGCTGCATCGGCAGGGCCTGCTTTATCGCGACAAGCGGCTGGTCAACTGGGACCCGGGCCTCGGCACCGCGATCAGCGATCTCGAGGTGGAGACGCGCGAGGTCAGAGGGAGCTTCTGGCGCCTGCGCTATCCGCTCGCCGACGGATCAGGCTTCATTGAGGTCGCGACGACGCGGCCCGAAACGATGCTGGCCGACATGGCGGTCGCGGTGCATCCCGACGACGCGCGGTATACCGCACTGATCGGCAAGCAGGTGCGCCTGCCGATCACCGGTCGCCTGATCCCGATCCTCGCCGACGAACATGCCGACCCCGAGCTCGGGTCGGGCGCGGTGAAGATTACGCCGGGCCATGACTTCAACGATTTCGAGGTCGGCCGCCGCGCGGGCTTCGAGGCCCGCGACATGCTCAACATGCTCGATGCCAAGGCGCGCATCGTCCAGACCGCGGACGGCCTGATCCCCGACGCGTTCCTCGGCCTGTCGACCGCCGACGCGCGCAAGGCGGTCGTCGCGCGGCTGAAGGACGAAGGCGTCCTGATCCCGCATGTCGACAAGGACGGCGCCGAACACGACGCCGAGCCACGCACGATCCAGACTCCGTTCGGCGACCGTTCGGGCGTGGTGATCGAGCCGTGGCTGACCGACCAATGGTATGTCGATGCCAAGACGTTGGCCCAGCCGGCGATCGAGGCGGTGCGGTCGGGCGCGGTCAAGATCGTGCCGAAATCGTGGGAAAAGACCTATTTCAACTGGATGGAGAATATCCAGCCTTGGTGCGTGTCGCGCCAGCTGTGGTGGGGGCATCGCATACCCGCGTGGTTCGCCGATGACGGTCGGGTGTTCGTCGCCGAGACCTATGAAGCGGCGCAGGCCGAGGCGGGCGAAGGCGTTGCGCTCAAGCAGGACGAGGACGTCCTCGACACCTGGTTCTCGTCTGCGCTGTGGCCCTTCGCGACCCTAGGCTGGCCGGAGAACACCGACCCGACGCTTGGCGGGCGCTACAGCAACGACGTGCTGATTTCGGGCTTCGACATCCTGTTCTTCTGGGACGCGCGGATGTTGATGCAGGGCATCCACTTCATGAAGGAGGTGCCGTTCAAGACGCTGTACCTCCACGGGCTCGTCCGTGCCGCCGATGGCGCCAAGATGTCGAAGTCGAAGGGCAACACCGTCGATCCGCTCGGGCTGATCGATCGCTATGGCGCCGACGCGCTGCGCTTCTTCATGGCGGCGATGGAGAGCCAGGGCCGCGACATCAAGATGGATGAGAAGCGGGTCGAGGGCTATCGCAACTTCGCGACGAAGCTGTGGAACGCGACCCGTTTTGCGCAGGCCAACGGCATCGGCGCATCAACGACGATCGAGCCGCCCCGGGCCGAGCTGGCGGTCAATCGCTGGATCATCGCCGAGACGATCGAGACGGTGCAGGCGCTGGACCTCGCGCTCGCCGATCTGCGCTTCGACGGTGCGGCGAACACGATCTACCAGTTCACGTGGAGCCGGTTCTGCGACTGGTATCTCGAACTGATCAAGCCGGTGTTGCAGGGTGGGGCCGAGAGCGGCGAGGAAACGCGCGCGGTCGCCGGTTGGGTGCTCGACCAGATATTGGTCATGCTCCACCCGTTCATGCCGTTCATCACCGAAGAATTGTGGCACGCGCTTGGGGCACGGTCGAACGACCTGCTCGTCGCCCGCTGGCCCATGGCGGATGCGCGGGCGATCGATCCGGCGGCACGCGAGGAGATCGACTGGCTGGTCCGGCTGGTGAGCGAAATCCGCGCGGCGCGGACCGAGCTGAACGTGCCGCCGGGCGCGCGCCTGTCGCTGCATGTTCGCGATGCTTCGGGCGAGACGGCCGAGCGGTTGGCGCGACAGGGTGCGGTGCTGGCGCGGCTAGCGCGGGTCGATGCGGTTGCGGGCGATGCGCCGGCCGGTGGCGCGTTGCAGATCGTAGTTGACGAAGCGACCTTCGTCCTGCCGCTGGGCGACGTTATCGATCTCGATGCGGAACGCGCCCGCCTGACCAAGGCGATCGCGGCGGCGGAGAAGGAGCGCGATGCGCTCGCCGGGCGGCTGGGCAATGCGAGCTTCGTGGAGCGCGCCAAGCCCGAAGCGGTCGAAAAGGCGCGGGCGGACCATGCCGACAAGATGACCGAGGCGGCACGGTTGCACGCGGCGCTGGGGCGGCTGGGCTAAGGTGCTTCGTCATTCCGGCGGAGGCCGGAATCCATGGATGGGGTGACGGCGGCGTTTCTGCCGTGAGCGCCCGACACAATGGATTCCGGCCTTCGCCGGAATGACGGGGTTTTTGTTGGCGACCCGCTCGTCATTCCCGCGAATGCGGGAATCCATAAACGCGACGGTTCGGTTCCATCGCTGGCGTCAGCGCTTATGGGTCCCCGCCTGCGCGGGGACGACGTCACTCTTCGACCGGCGCCATCACCTCGATGATCCCCGCCGCGATCTTCGCCATGACCGGCGTCTTCGCCAGCACCTCGCCATCGATTGAGATCGGCAGCGGCGGGTTGGTCTCGATCCGGAGCGACTGGCCGTGGAACGTCACGGTATCCACCCGGCGGGAGTCGAGCCGGAAGAAGCCGGCCGCCCAGTTGCGGGCCAAGCTGCGCTTGCCCTTGCCGCACACGACCTGAACGATGATCTCTCCGCTGTCCAACCGCGCTTCCTCGACCAGTTCGGTGCCGCCATGAAAGCGCCCGTTCGAGATGCGAACCTCGGTCGCCATCATCCGCTTGGCGCTAGCACCCTGGCCGACGATCAGCTCAAACGGATGGAACTTCGCGAATTGCAGCGAGGCCCAGGCGAGATAGCCGACCCGCCCGAACAGCTTCTTGACGCCATGCGGTACGGTCTTGGCGATCTGCGGCGACAGGCCGATTGCGGCGCAATTGGCGAAGTAATCGCCGTCGATCATGCCGAGGTCGATGCGGCGCGGCCGGCCTGTCTTCAGCACCTCCACTGCACCCGGAATGTCGAGCGGGATACCGAGCGTCCGGCAGAAGCTGTTGGCGGTGCCGAGCGGCAGCACGCCAAGAACGACGTCGTGCCCCAGCAGATAGTCGACCAGGCTGCTGATCGTCCCGTCACCCCCGCCCAGGATCACCATGTCCGGCTTGCGCTCCAGCGCGCGCTTCAGCGTCGGGACGAGCTGATCGGGGTCTTCGACGGCATGGGCGTCGACCTCGAACGCGGCGCCCTGCAAGGCGTGGCACGCCTGGGCGAACTGGTCCTGCCCGCTGCGTGACCGGGCGTTGACGATCATGGCGGCGGTGCGGATGCGGTTCATGGCGTCGGTAACGTTCCGTAACGAAAATGGACCCACGCGACTTTGGGTTGATCGCCCGGACGCCATGGCCCACAAGTCGCGCCATGTCCGCTGCTTATCCCGCGCTCCGCCTGCGCCGCACCCGCGCCACCGCATGGAGCCGCCGCCTCCACGCCGAAACCCTGCTGACGCCCGCCGACCTGATCTGGCCACTGTTCGTGACCGAGGGTGAGGGGGAGCCGGTCAAGGCGCTGCCCGGCGTATCGCGCTGGAACCTGTCGGGCATTGTCGATCGTGCCCGTGAAGCTCGCGATCTGGGCATTCCGGTCGTCGCGCTGTTCCCGAACACGCCGCGCGAACTTCGTAGCGACGATGGGGCGGAGGCGTTCAATCCCGACAATCTGATGTGCCGCGCGATCCGGGCGATCAAGGATGCGGTGCCGGAGGTCGGCGTGCTGACCGACGTCGCGCTCGACCCCTACACCTCGCATGGGCATGACGGCATCGTCGATGCATCGGGATATGTGTTGAACGACGTGACGTCGGAGGCGCTGGTCCGGCAGGCGCTGGTGCAGGCGGAGGCGGGCAGCGATATCGTCGCGCCGTCCGACATGATGGACGGCCGCGTCGCCGCGATCCGCGACGCGCTGGAAAGCGGTGGCCATCCCAATGTGCAGATAATGGCTTACGCCGCCAAGTACGCCAGCGCCTTCTACGGCCCGTTCCGCGATGCGGTCGGGACCCATGGCCTGCTGAAGGGCGACAAGAAGACCTATCAGATGGACCCGGCCAATAGCGAGGAAGCGTTGCGCGAGGTCGCGCTCGACCTGGCCGAGGGCGCCGACAGCGTGATGGTGAAACCGGGGTCACCCTATCTCGACATCATCACCCGCGTGAAGGCGGCGTTCGAAGTCCCAGTGTTCGCATATCAGGTATCGGGCGAATATGCGCTGATCGAGGCCGGCGTGGCGGCAGGCGTGGCGGATCGCGATGCGATGGTGCTGGAGACACTGCTGGCGTTTAAGCGTGCCGGCTGTTCGGGGGTGCTGACCTATCATGCCGCCCATGCCGCCCGGCTGCTGGGCGCATGATCGACACCGGGCGACTGGTCCTGCGGCGGTGGCAGGACCGTGACCGCGAAACCTTCTACGCCCATTGCGCCGATCCGGACGTCATGCGCTATTTTCCGGCGCTGCTCAGCCGCGAGGAAGTGGATGCCGCCATTGCGCGGCAGGACGGCTACATGGCGAGCCACGGCTTCTGCTTCTGGGTCGCCGAAGACCGTTCGAGCGGTCGGATGCTGGGCTTTTGCGGGTTGAAGCCGGGTGCCGAGGGGACGCCGCTGGAGGGTTCGGTCGAGATCGGCTGGCGGTTCGGCAAGGAACATTGGGGGCGGGGCTATGCGCGTGAGGCGGCGGAAGCGTCGCTTGCCTGGGGGTTCGCCAATCTGCCGGTCGAACGGATCGGCGCGATCACCGTCCTTGCCAACACGCGTAGCTGGGGGTTGATGGAGCGGATCGGCATGACCCGTTCGCCGCAGGAGGATTTCGATCATCCGGTCGTCGCCGATGACAGCCCGTTGAAACGCCACATCACCTATTGGAAGACGCGTCCGTGACGATACCCGACCGGACCGCCGGCTGGCCAATCCGCTGGATCTTCATGACCACGATCCTCGCCGGATCGTTCCTGCTGTTCCTCGTGCAGCCGATGGTCGCGCGCATGGCGTTGCCGCAGCTGGGCGGCGCGCCGGCGGTGTGGAATTCGGCGATGCTGGTGTACCAGGCGCTGCTGCTCGGCGGCTATGCCTATGCCCATCTGCTCGGCAAGCTGATGCCCAAGGCGCAGGCGGCGGTGCATATTCTCGTCCTGCTCTGCGCGGCGGTGTGGTTGCCGATCGGAGTCAATTCGACTCCGACGCCGACCGGGGTAGAACCGGCGCTGTGGACGCCGTGGCTGCTGACCGCCTCGATCGGCCCGCTGTTCTTCGCCGTGTCGGCACAGGCGCCGCTGCTGCAACGCTGGTTCGCCTTTGTCTGTCCCGGCCGCGACCCCTATGCGCTCTATGCCGCGTCGAATGTCGGCAGCTTTGCCGGGCTGCTGGCCTAATCCGCTGCTGGTCGAACCTCTGCTGCCGGTTCGGGCGCAGAGCTGGGGCTGGAGCATCGGCTATGTGCTGCTGTTCGTGCTGGTGATCGGCTGCGGATGGCTGTTGCCGCATCGCCGTGAACAGGCGGTCCCGCTGGACAAGGGCGAAGCACCGGGCACGCGGCGCGTGCTGCACTGGATCGTGCTGGCGCTGGTGCCGTCGGGACTGATGCTCGCGACCTCGACCTTCCTGACGACCGACATCGTGGCAGTGCCGTTGCTGTGGGTATTGCCGCTGGGGCTGTATCTGCTCAGCTTCACCGTGGCGTTCGCCGCGCGGCGGGGGCTGGCCGATGCAATCGCTCGCTACGCACCGATCACGATCCTCGTGTTCGGCGGGATGATGATCGGCGGGCATCACGACTTTCCGCTGCTCAGTGCACTGGCCGCGCTGATGCTGCTGTTTGCGGTCTCGGTCACGCTCCATGCGCACATGTATGCGTTGCGGCCGGCGCCGGGTCGGTTGACTGGCTTCTATCTCGCCATGTCGGTCGGCGGGGCGTTGGGCGGGGTATTCGCCGGGCTGATCGCGCCGGTCCTGTTCGACTGGACCTATGAATATCCGCTGCTGATCCTGGCCGCGGGCATGCTCGCGCCGCTGCCGTTTCTGCTGCCGGCGACCCAGCGTCTGTGGGAAACGGGCGGGGTGAAGCTGCGCGTCGCGGTGATCCTGATCATCGGCGTGCTGGTCGCCATGGGTATGACCAATCCCGGCGGGATGCTCGGCGCCAAGCCCGATGCGGTCGCGTTTTTCGGGATCGTCGCGGTCGGACTGTTCGCAATCGGTGCGCGCGCGCCGTTCGTCTTCGCGCTTGCCGCCGCGCTGTTCCTGTTCGGCGGCTATCGCGCGATCGCGTTGTCGCTGGAGCCGGGTGCGCGAACGCGGAGCTATTTCGGCGTCTACACGATCATGCGGGGGCAAGGCGTCAACGAACTCCAGCACGGCACGACGCTGCACGGTATCCAGCTGACCGGGTCGCCGGAGCGGGAACGGACGCCGACGACCTATTATGTGCGGGGCTCGGGCGTGGGTGAGGCGTTGCGCGCGGCCCCGTCGCTCTACGGCCCGGCGGCGCGGATCGGCATTGTCGGCCTCGGGACCGGGACGCTCGCCTGCTATGCGCAGCCGGGACAGCATTGGCGCTTCTATGAGATCGATCCGGTCGTAGTGCGGATTGCGCGCGACTCCGGTGCCTTCACCTTCCTGCGGCGTTGTGCACCCAGTGCGCAGATCGTAGTCGGCGACGCGCGGTTGAGCCTATCGCAGGAGCCGGCAGGCAACCTCGACCTGCTGGCGCTCGACGCCTTTTCGTCCGACGCCGTGCCGATGCACCTGATGACGCGCGAGGCGTTCGAGACTTACGGCCGGGTGCTCGGGCGGCGCGGGCTGCTGCTGGTCCATGTGTCGAACCGCTATCTCGACCTGGGCCCGGTCGTCGCGCGGACGGCGGGTGGATGGATGGCGGCGCAGCTGCCCTATCAGCCCAAATCATCCGACCCGGCCGAAACCGGTTCGCTGTGGATCGCGCTGACCCGCGATCCGGAAGTGCTGGGCACGCTGCTGACGTCGGGTGGGGATTGGGAACCGTTGCCAGTGACCGACACCGCGCCATGGACCGACGACTATGCGTCGATCCTGCCGGTCCTGCGCGCGCTGCAATAGTTATTTGAGGCGTGCGTTGAGCGACGCAATGGTGGCGCGCTGTTCGGTCGAGGCGGCGTTCGCCTTGGCCAGTGCGGCATCAAGCGCCGGGTAGGGCGGGGCGCCGGCCGCCGCCCGATCGATCGCTAGGCGTTCGAGTTCGGCCAGCGGCACGTCGATCGCCGTCCGTGCGACGTCCAGTTCGGCGAGCGCCACCTGCGCGCCCAGCCAGCGCTCGCTGCCCTCCGCGGTGCCCGCGGCGGCATTGACGGTCTTCCCTACCCGGGCCGCCGCCGCATCGAAGGCGCTTTTCGCGCCGGTGACCTCGCGGGTCAGCGTCGCGATCTTGGCGTCGAGCGCGGCGTCGGGCGTCGCCACCGGGACCGGGCGAACCGGTTCGGCCAGGCTGATCTTTTCGATCGGGCGCGGCAGCAGCGAGGGATAATCCCCCGCCGGCGCGGCGCAGGCCGACAACAGGGCGGCGGGCAGGACGAGCGGGATCGCGGAGCGGGTCATGGCCCACCGATACCCATGCAAAAAAATTGACACAACGGGGTTGCCAGCCGGGGAGGTGGCCTGTAGCAGGCGACCTCCACCGGGCACCCGTAGCTCAGCTGGATAGAGCATCAGACTACGAATCTGAGGGTCGGACGTTCGAATCGTTCCGGGTGCGCCATGGAAAACCCCGCCATGTCATGCGACTTGGCGGGGTTTTCTTTGTCCGGACGGCATGACGTTCGGCGGCATGAAATTTCCCTGCCGAACCGACTTGCCAGACCGGAAAAGCCTCTCTAACAGGCGGCCTCCACCGGGCACCCGTAGCTCAGCTGGATAGAGCATCAGACTACGAATCTGAGGGTCGGACGTTCGAATCGTTCCGGGTGCGCCATGGAAAACCCCGCCAGGTCATGCGACTTGGCGGGGTTTTCTTTGTCGGCTTATCGTTGGTAGGCGTAGGGGCCGACGACCGTACCCGTGAACCCTCCCGCCATGCGCGTGCTGAGGAAGCGGATATCGACATCCTTGACCAGCGTAGTGCGCTTGCCACCGATTGCATAATCGACCGCCATCGTCCCGCGATCCGCGCGCAGCGTCAGCGTGACGGGACCCGTGCCGGTAAGCGGTGCGCTCGCCACCAGCTGCTCGGTGCCCTTGGCGCGGGTGTAGAGCGCGATCACCGGCTTGCCGGCGAGGCGGGTAATGCCGAAGAACAGATAGCTTTCGTCGCTCTGCATCGCGACCAGCCCGGCGCGGTCGCCGTCCCGACGCGGCGAGAAGCGGACGGTCGTCGCCATCGTCGCGATATGATGCTGCTGACGCCGTCCGACAAAGCCGGGCACGCCATTCTGGTCGCCGATCGCCGCACCGCCATCGATCAGCAGGTCGCCGCCGGCAAGGCGATAGACGGGGGCCTTGGGCGTGCGGACGCCGATCCACTGCATCGCGAGCTTCGAACCATCGAACTCGTCGACATAGCCGAAATCGCCGCTGGTCGGCAGCTTCGGCGCAGGCTGGCTCGGCAGTTTGGGGCGATCGGCGACGAACGGTACGCGCTGTCCGGCAGGCAGGATCGTCGGCCAGCCATCCTTCCACGTTACCGGCAGCAGGAACGTCTCGCGCCCGATATTATAATAGTCGTCGCCATACGGTCGCACCGCGAGGAAGGTCGCCCACCAGTCGCCATTCTGCGTCTGCACCAGCTCCGCATGGCCCGCTGCCGAGATCGGGTCGGCGCGATCGTTCGGCAGGTCGCGCTGCGTCAGGATCGGATTGCCGCTCCACGGCACGAACGGCCCACGCAGTTCCTTCGACCGGAACACGACCTGCGAATGATTGACGCTCGTCCCGCCTTCGGCCGCGGTCAGATAATACCAGCCGTCCTTCCGGAAGATATGCGGTCCTTCGATCCACACCGGCTTCTTCGACAGGTCGACGCCGCCATTGATGAGTTGGGTCGATTCACCCACCATCTTGCCCGCGCGCCAGTCATATTCCTGGATCCAGATCGCACGGTGGCCGTCATAGCGCGGCGGTTCGTTCGGTGCGCGGTTGTTGACGATATAGGCTCGGTCGTTCTCCCAATAGATCGATGGGTCGATGCCCTCGAACGGCAGCCAAATCGGGTTCGACCACGGGCCCTTAGGGTCCTTGGCGGTGATGACGAAGTTGCCGCGACACTGGACGCAGGTGTTGACGATGTAAAAGGTGCCATCGTGGTAGCTGATGTCCGGTGCGAAGACCGCTTCGGACACCCGCCGCCCGCTGAAATCCAGCTGTTCGGGCCGGTCGATCGCGTTGGCGATCTGCGTCCAGTTCACCAGGTCGCGCGAATGGAAGATCGGCAGGCCTGGATAATGGGCGAAGGACGACAAAGCGAGATAATAGTCGTCGCCCACCCGGATCACCGACGGATCGGGATAATAGCCCGACAGGATCGGGTTGCGATACTGGTTCGGACCCGGCGTGGCGCGCTCGACGCTGCGGCCGTCATAGGTGAAGCGGCTGAACCGGGCTGGCTCGGCCATGGCGGTGCCGATGCTAGCGGTCAGCAGCAGGCCGGTCATCAGGGTGCGGAACATCGATCGCTCTTTCGTTGGCAGGAGTTCAGGCGCGGTCAAGGCGGAACAGCGCGGCGCCATGCGGCGGCACGTCGGCCTCGACCCGGTCGGCAACCGTCCCGATGTCCCGCCGGGCCCACAGGTCGCGCACCCGCACCGACTCGCGCAGGTCGAGCCAGCGCAGGTCGACGCCCGGCCGCGACGGCTTGTCGCCCGGATTGAACAGCGCGAGATAGGTCGACCCGGTTGGACTGCGTGCGGTCCAGGCGCGCATGCCGTCCTGGACATGCAGGGGGCGGTTGGCCGAACTGCTCTGGTTGACGGCGATGACCTCCGGATTGGTCAGCAGGTCGAGCGTGGCCGCGTCGAGATGGCGCAGGTCGCCGCCCATGATGAGCGGCGACCGGGCAATCGACCACAGCGTCATCAGCGTACGCTGTTCGGCCGGCGTGAACTTGGTGTCGCGCTGCCCTAGTGCCAGTCGGCCGAGCGGCAGCATGTCGGCATCGGGCCAGCCCCCGGGCCCCGCGAAACGCTGCCAATTCTCCAGGCGGACGAACTGCGCGTCGAGCAGTGGCCATTCGTCCCAGAAATCGTCGCTGATCCGCCACATCTGCGCATGCGCCCAGACATGGTCGGCACTGGCGAGCGGGGTTTCGCCCGGCGACAGGCTCAGCAGGATCGGGCGGCCGGAACGGCCGATCGCCTTTGCCGCCCCCTCGATCTCCGGCGCGTGCGAGTCATAGGGACGGCTCATATCGTCCATTTTGACCAGATCGACGCCCCAGTCGGCATATTGCGCGAACACGCTGTCGTAATAGGCCTGCGCAGCGGGATGGCGCATGTCGACGCCGTACATGTCGCTGTTCCACGAACAGATACTGGTTTGGTCGGCAATGTCCTGCGCGCGATACCGGGTGCCCAGGATCGGGAGGTTGCGCCGTACCGCTTCGCGCGGGATGCCGCGCATCAAATGGATGCCGAATTGCAGCCCCATCGCGTGCACCCGGTCGGCGATCGATCGAAAGCCCCGGCCATCGGCTGCGGACGGGAAGCGCTTGGGATCGGGTTGCAGCCGGCCATACGCATCCAGCACCGGCACTGCATCCGCGCGATAGGCATAGCCGGTCGCACCCGGTTCGTACCACTGGATGTCGATGGTGAAGATCGAATAGCCCGCCGGCAACAACCGGTCGCGCATGATCGTGGCGGTTTCCATCGCCTGCGCTTCGGTGATGGTCGTCGCGAAGCTGTTCCAGCTGTTCCAGCCCATCGGCGGTGTCTGCGCCAGCTTCGGCTTCTCCCGGGGCGCTGCCGTCGCGCCGACGGACCCGGCGAGAACCGGAACGGTGGCGGCGCCGACGAGAAGGCTGCGGCGGGTAATGTCTGATGCCACGTCGGTTGCTCCGGTCAGTCGTGGAAGGAAGTCGCTCACCGCGCCGCGCGCAGCGTGAAGCGGTCGATGTCGAGATAGCCGTTACCCGGCTTGGCGTTGTAGCAGGACAGTACCATCTGCTGCCCCTGGAAGGTGCCGGTCCGCCACGCGAAGGCGAGGGGGAACGCCCCGCCCGCCGCCACCCAACGCTTCCCGTCGCGACTGTACGACAGACGGCCTTGGTCGGTAGTGAAATCGAGGTCGAGACCGATCCACAGGGTCGACCCGGCAAAGGCTATCGGCGGTGCCCGATCCTTGACCACCGGCCCCGTCTCGGTACTTTCGATCACGTCCATCGCCAGCCGGGCGGCACCGCGATCGTCGCGGCTGACGGCGAGTGTCGCGCTATATTGGCCGAACGTCCCGAAGCCGCAGCGGTCGCCGGCCGCGATACCGCTAATGTCCAGCTTCACCTCCGCCCGGCTGCGCGGACCCTGCGCCTTCTGCGTCAGCGTGTTGCGCGCCCGCCAGAGGCCGTCCGCCCGGGTCGGGCGCAGCCGAAGGAAGCCGGGCCGCTGGGTCAGCGACCAGCGTGTGTCGTCAGGATTATGGTTCCATTGCCATTGCTGCCCCAGTTTCGCCGAGGAAAAGTCGTCGGACGTCGCCGGTTCGGCAAAGGGGAACCCCGCAATCGGCTTGGCCGCCCGCTCCGGCACGCGGCCCGGTGCGTCGGGCGTGCCCCAGACCGGCCAGTCGTCCTGCCAGAAGACGGGACTGAGGTTCGTCGTCCGTCCGATCGACCCGGCGTCGAGCATGACGAACCCGACCCATTTGCCGTCGGCGGTATCGACCAGCGCCCCCTGATGCCCGCCGCTGCGATCGTCGACCTGCGGCCGGGTTTCCCATGGGCCGTACAGGCTGTGGGCGCGCGACACGGTCAGCCCCAGCCGCCGGGGGATCGCGTTGAACAGATAATAATATTGCCCGCGCCGGATGATCTTCGACCCCTCGGCCCCGGCGTTGTAATGAACCTTGCGGTCGTCGACGACGCGACGCAGGCCGGGGTCGAGCTTCAGCAGGCGGATGGTGCCGTCCGAACCGATCGCGGTCGCGATATAGGCGGTGCCATCGGGTTCGATGAAAAGGCCGGGGTCGAATGCCTCCCGGTCCAGTTCGTTCATCACCCATGGGCCGCGTGGATCGCGCGAACGATAGATGCGCGTGTTCTGCCCGACCGGCGTCACGGCCACATAGAACGTCCCATCGTGATACCGCAGGCTGGCGGCGAACAGTCCCCGCCGATAGGCGTCTTTGCCATTGTCCAGCCGATAATCGGGACGATCGTCCAGCCGGGGCACGACATGGCTGAACAGCCGCCAGTTTACGAGGTCCTTCGAATGCAGCAGCGTCAGCCCCGGCGCGTTGGCAAAGGTCGTCGTGACGAAGTAATAATCGCTGCCGACCCGGATGATGTCGGGATCCGGATAATCGGCGAACAGCAACGGGTTGCGATAGGTGCCATCGCCCTGGTCCGATCGCCAGACCTGCGCCGAAGCGGGGCCGCCCGCCGCCAATGCCATGGCCAGCACGGCCACGCCCGTCATCGTCCCGCCCCGCATCTTCTCTCCTGACGACGGTGTCTGTTTGCCCGCTATTAGTCTGGGTATTGATGGAAGAAATTGCGGTCAACGGCTATTATCCACAGCGCTTGGTCGTCTGCCCCGGCCATCGGGCAAGTTCGTCCCGGTGGAGCATCGAAGCACGGTTTGACGACGGCTCCCGCCGTGCCTAGCGTATCGCTTCACTGGCGCGCGCAAATGCCCGCTCAATATTGGTTATACAATACGATGGCGACATCGGGTGCTCGATGCGGATCGAAGCCGAGGACGAAGGAAACGACGTGAACACGGACAGCGCATTGGAGGAAGAAGACATCGTCGCCGCCGAGACGACCGGTGCGTTGGGCGATCACGCCGGATCGTCGCGCAAGGGATCGGGGCGACGCCTCCGCGGGGCAGTCGCGCATTATCTCGGCACGGCAATCGTGTCCGGCCGGATCGCGCCGGGGGAATTGCTGACCGGCGAAGTTGCCAATGCCGAGGCGCTCGACGTGTCGCGCAGCGCCTATCGCGAGGCGGTGCAGGTGCTGACCGCCAAGGGGCTAGTCGAAAGCCGTCCGAAGATCGGCACCCGCGTCCTGCCGCGCCGCCGCTGGAACTTCCTCGACCCGATGGTCTTGGCGTGGGCGTTCGAGGGGGAACCGAACATCGCCTTTGTCCGCGGGCTGTTCGAACTGCGCTCGGTCGTCGAGCCGGCGGTGGCGCGACTGGCGGCCGAACGGCG
Organism: Sphingomonas hankookensis; assembly: GCF_001619955.1. Classification (GTDB taxonomy): domain Bacteria; phylum Pseudomonadota; class Alphaproteobacteria; order Sphingomonadales; family Sphingomonadaceae; genus Sphingomonas; species Sphingomonas hankookensis_A. The sequence continues at coordinate 488,136 of NZ_LQQO01000001.1, forward strand.
TGACAAGGACGACATCAAGGCGCTGAAGACTGCGCTGGCCGGCATGCGTCGCCATACCCTCGCGACCGAAGCCGGTCGGGCGGCGGACCGCGATTTCCACGATGCGCTGATCTTCGCCACCCATAACGAGACGTTCGTGGCGCTGAGCGCCAGTATCGGCGCGGCAGTGAACTGGACGACGCAGTTCAAACAGCGGCAGCGCGCGCTGCCGCGCGACCCGGTCCCCGATCACGCGCGGGTGTTCGACGCCATCGTGGCGGGCGACGCACGGGCGGCGGAAGACGCGATGAACGCTCTGGTGACGCTGGCGCTGGAGGATACCCGCTCGGCGATGGGCTGATCGCCGACCCGATCCGTACGCGCGGTGGCTGGCGCAGCTTCGCGGCCTTTGCCATGGTAGCGCTCACACGCGAATCGGGGAGAGGCTATGCGTTCGGTCATGGGATGGGCGGCGGGTCTGACGGCCGCGTTGCTGGCGGGAAGCGCGCCGGCATGGGCGCAGGCAACCGCGCCCAGCTTGGCGAATATCTTCGGCGATCATGCCGTCCTGCAGCGTGATCGGCCGATCACGGTCTGGGGCGATGCCACGCCGGGCGAAAAAGTGACCGTCCGACTGGCCGATCGCAGCGTCACTGCCGTCGCCGCCAAGGACGGCAAGTGGCGTGCGACCTTGCCGGCGATGCACGCGGGCGGTCCTTATACGCTGAGCGTCGGCGGGACGGCGGGTGCACCGGCGCAGCAGCTGTCCGACGTGCTGGTCGGCGACGTCTTCCTGTGCGGTGGCCAGTCGAACATGGAATTCCAGGTTAGTCATGCGACTGGGCTGGAGGTCATTCCGTCGGCGAACGACGCCCAGTTGCGCTTCACCACCATTCCGGACGTCAGCGTGCCGGCACCCGCCGCCGAACTGCCTGCGCGGGCGCAGTGGAAGGCGGTGTCGCCGGAAACCGTCAGCGATGCGTCGGCAGTCTGCTATTTCATGGCCCGATCGCTGCGTACGACCGAACAGGTGCCGATGGGCTTCATCGCCTCCGAATGGGGCGGCACGCGGATCGAAAGCTGGATCAGCGCGCCGTCGCTCGGCAAGCTGCCGGGCTTTGCCGACCGGCTGGCGAGCGTGGCGACCTTCGGCTCCGATCCGGCGGCGGCGGTCGCGCGGGAGGGCGCCCGGCGGGAGGCGATCTGGGATGGGTTCGATCCGGCGGCAAAGAAGGAGCGGGCGTTCCGCGCTGCAACGTTCGACGATAGCGGCTGGGCGACGCTTCCCGCGGATGACGGGCAACTGCCCGCGGCCGACCGCGCCGGCCTTGAAGGCGTCGTGTGGTTGCGCACGACCATCGACCTGACGCCCGAACAGGCCGCGGCGGCCCGGCGGATCCAGCTGGGACCGATCGGCAAGTTCGACGAAACCTATATCAACGGCCGCTATGTCGGCGGCGGCAGCGTCGACTGGGTCTGGCGCAATTACGAATTTCCGTCCGGCACGCTGAAGGCCGGGCGCAACGTCGTCGCGGTCCGCGTGGTCGGCGCGAACGGGCGGATGGCGATCACCAACGCCGGCAACCGCGCCATCGGCCTTGGCGATGGCGGCACGGTGCCGCTCAACGGTCCGTGGCGCTACCGGATCGGCAGCCGGATCGGGAATGTGCAGGTGCCGCCCGCGCCTTGGGAAGTCCCGAACAGCCTGACGACGCTCTACAACGGGATGATCGCTCCGCTCGCCGGCTACGGGCTGAAGCTCGCCGCATGGTATCAGGGGGAATCGAACGCCGGCGAGGCGAGGGCCTATCGCGGGCTGCTGACGACGCTGATGGCGGATTGGCGGCGAACCTTCGCCCAGCCGGACCTGCCCTTCTTCGTCGTGCAGCTGACCGCCTTTGGCAAGCCGCAGACCGTACCGGTCGATTCGGACTGGGCGGCGCTGCGCCAGGCACAGGCGGAGGCGGTCGCGGCCGACGCCCATGCCGGCCTGGGCGTGACGCTGGACGTCGGCGACCGGTTCGACATCCACCCGGCGCAGAAGAAGGTCGTGGGCGAACGCCTCGCCCGACTCGCCCGTGTCGTCGCCTATCGTCAGCCGGGCTTTCGCAGCGGACCGGAGGCGGTGGAGGCGGTGCGGCAAGCCGGCGATATCGTCGTCCGCTTCCGCAATGTGACCGGCGGGCTGCAACGCTATGGCGGCGCTTCGGCGATCGGGTTCGAACGGTGCGCCGGGACCATGTGCAGCTTCGTCGACGGGATGGTACAGGGCGACGCGATCGTGCTGCCCGGTGCCAACCGGCCGGAGGTGACGACGATCCGCTATGCCTGGTCCGACGCGCCGTTCGTCAACCTGTTCGATGGCGCCGACCTGCCAGCCGCGCCGTTCACGCTGCCGGTCCGCTGACGGGTAGGCGGCGGGGCAGGCGCCCCGCCGCCATCCGCATCACGGTACGACGAATGTGGTCGTGGCAATGTGATGCAGCTTGTCGACCGGGCCGCCCGCGACCCGCAGGCGGCCGGTTTCGACCTGTGCGCTGTTCAGCAGATAGCGGCCCTTGCCGGCAACGGGGACGTCCACCGCGCCATCGGCACCGGCGGTCAGCTCCACGCTCTTCCGGTCGGGCGCAATCAGCGTCATCTTGGCGCTGGCCACCGGCTTGCCGTTGTGGAGCAGGGCGAAGCGGTTCGCACCGGCGGACAACGGCGCGATCTCATAGGTCATGCGCGTGCCCGTCTCGCTGCGACCGGCGCGGGCGTAATAGACTACGCCTTCCTTCGCTCCGGCCTCGCCCCAAGGCTGGAAAACCGAATCGTCGGTGACGCGCACGTCGCCAGGCGCGACCGCCGCTTCGATATACCCTGCGCGACGTACCAGCGGCACATTGGCCTGACCCACGATCTTGGGCGCAGTCAGGTTCTTGAACTCCGGATCGCCGCCGGCGGGCATCGCTTCGGCCGGTTCACCCAGATAGATGCGCGCCGGGCCGTTGCCGTCGCGCTCCACCCACACCTCATGCGCGTTCGCCGTTGCCGGCGCTACCAGCGCGATCATCAGGGCCAAACGTCGCATCAATTCTCTCCTGTTCTGCCCGATCTGCATAGTAATAATGCGATTAGGTCGCAATAGCGTTGCATTGTCCAAAATGGGCCGATAGAGAATGGCGATATTGAAAGCGAGTCGCAAAAGGGGTTGGGGTGAAGCATTCGGTACGATCGCGCGCGCTGATGGGGCTTGCCGCGCTGTGTCTTCCCGCGCTGCCGGCATGGGCGGAACCGGTGTCGAGCGAACGGGCGGCAGAGGACGATGCGGAGGATCAGCGCGGTGAGGAGATCATCGTCGTTGGCAAAAGCTATGGGCAGGCCGTTGGCAAGACGGTCACCCCGCTGAAGGATGTGCCGAACACCATCACCGTGATCGATCAGGAACTGATCCAGCAACGCAACCTGTTCACGCTGGAAGACGCGCTGACCGCCACCAACGGCGTCACCATCACCGGGATCAGCAGCGAGGACCCGTCCTATCTGTCTCGCGGTTTCACCATCAACAACTATCTGGTCGACGGCGTACCGACCTTTGCCTTCGGCTTTCCGGCGGTGGTGCCCGACCTTTTCCTCTACGACCGGGTAGAGGTGCTGCGCGGCCCGGCGGGGCTGTTCAGCGGCGCCGGCAATCCGGCCGGCAGCATCAACCTGGTGCGCAAGCGTCCGCTCGACGAACGTCGCGTTAGTGCGCTGGCGGGCTATGGCAGCTTCCGGAATTTCCGGGGGGAGGTCGATGTCTCGACGCCGCTCGATCCGGTGTCGGGCATTCGTCTGGGCGCGATGGTCCAGGATCAGGATCAGTTCTTCGACGTGGCGCACCGTTACCGCTTCGCGGCGTTCGGTGTCGCCGACACCCGGATCGGCGACAACACGACGCTGACCGTCGGCGGCAATTACGACCTGTTCAAGCCCGCGATCCAGTCGGGCCTGCCCGGCATCATCGGCGGCGCGGATGGCAGCGAAGGGCGGCTGCTCGACGTGGCGCGGTCGACCTATCTCGGCGCGGACTGGAACCGCTTCCGCTCGGAAAGCTGGTCGGGCTTCGTCGAACTGGCCCACCGCGTCAGCGACCGCTGGACACTGCGTGCGACGGGGCTGTTGAGCGACGTCGATCGCATCGACGTGTACAGCTATATCGGCAACCAGCCGGTCACGCCAACCAACGGCGTCACCAGCCATATCGCCTATCGCGGCGACAGCACGATGCAGACGCGCTCGTTCGATTTCAACGGGGTAGGGAGCTTTCCTGCCTTCGGGCGCGAACAGACGCTGATCCTCGGCGCGGACTATCAGGCGAGCACGTCGACGTCGGCCAGTGCGCGTCGTTCGAACTATGCGACGATCAACGTGTACGATCCGGTATCGCCGACCGAGCCCGATCTCGATCCCTATACGCTGGCGACCGGCAAGGCGGTCAACGGCAGCGTGACTGATGTCGAGCAATATGGCCTGTACGGACAGCTGCGACTAAGCCCGCTGGCCGGGCTGACGCTGGTCGGCGGCGGCCGCATGACGTGGTGGGACACCACGATCACGCTGATCTCGGGGCAACTGGTCCGGGGGCTGCCCTCTACCTACAGCTTCGACGAACGCTTCACCCCCTATGCCGGGGTGGTGTGGGACGTCACCCGCGACCTCAACCTCTATGCCAGCTATGCCGACAGCTTCACGCCGCAGGCGCCGGTCGGCGGGCGTATCCGTCCGGACGGTCGCGCGCTCGAACCGCTGATCGGCGAACAGTATGAGGCGGGCAGCAAGCTCTCGCTGATGGACAAGCGCCTGCTGCTGTCGGCGGCGGTGTACCAGATCACGCAGAAGAACCGCGTCTTCAACGATCCCAACCTCGACACGATCGTCTATCAGATCGGCAAGGTCCGCGCGCGCGGCGTGGAGGCGGAGGCGAGTGGCGAAATCCTGCCCGGCTGGCGGATCAATGGCGGTTACAGCTATACCAGGACCGAATATCTGGAGGACGCCAACCCCGTGCTGGAGGGCCTTAGCCTGCTGCCGGTGATTCCGGAGAATATGGTGAAGCTCTTCACCAACTACGAACCGGTCGACGGACCGCTTGCCGGCGCCAGCATCGGCGCGGGGGTGACGTGGTTCGATTCGACCTGGGCCGGAAATCCGGCATTCTACAATGCCAACGGCACGCTGCGCACGCGCTCCAGCATCGTCCGGCAGGGGGCCTATGCCGTTGCCGATGTCCGGGCCGGCTATCGTATCAACGATAATCTCTCGCTCGCCATCAACGTCAACAACCTGTTCGACCGCAGCTATTACGCCCGCATCTCGTCGACCGGACGAGGCAATTATTACGGCGCACCGCGGACCGTATTTGCCAGCATCCGGGCAACCTTGCCATGAGTGCCGCCGGGCAGGTGCGCCATGTCCTGTGGCGGCGGGTCGGCGACAATGCGTTGCGGCTGATCGCTGCGCTGCCGGTCGGCTATGCGGTGGCGAGCCTATGGTCGATGGCGCTCGCCCGCATCCTGCCCGGTGATCCGGTACAGGCGACGATCGCCGCTGCGTTGATCGCGCTGGTCCTGTGCGCGCTGGCGGCGATGTGGGCCTATGCCGCGCGCAGCGGCTGGCGCGCGCTGTGGACCTTGGTCGTCGCGGGGGCAGTGGCCGGCGGAATCTGCTGGGGATCGATCGCGGTCTGGGGACGGATATGAGCAAGGGATTTCGTCAGTCGCAATCGACGCTGCATACCTGGTCGGGGCTGCTGCTCGGCTGGCTGCTGTTTGCGGTGTTCGTCGCCGGCACGTCGGCCTATTGGCGCGAAGCGCTGAACCGCTGGGCGCGGCCGGAACTCAGCCGGATCGATGATCGCGATCGGGTCGTGGAGGGGGCCGTCGCGTTCCTGTCACGCAAGGCGCCCGACGCACAGAGCTGGTTCATCACCGTGCCGACGACGCAAAGCGCCGGCGCCGATCTGTTCTGGGTGCCGCAGGCCAAGCCCGGCGAGGAAGGTCGTCGACGCGGGCGGCGTGACACCCGCGCCTTTATCGGCAGCGACGGGCAGGAGGGGACGGCGCGCGAGACGCGCGGCGGCGACTTCTTCTACCGCTTCCATTTCGACCTGCATTATATGCCGGTCTTCTGGGCCCGCTGGATCGTCGGCATCGCCGCGATGTTCATGCTGGTCGCGATCTTCACCGGCATCGTGACCCACAAGAAGATATTCCGCGACTTCTTCACTCTGCGACGCGGCAAGGGGCAGCGATCCTGGCTGGACGGGCATAATGCAACCGCCGTCCTCGCGCTGCCGTTCCACCTGATGATCACCTATACCGGCCTCGTCACGCTGATCGCGATGCTGATGCCCTGGGCGATCGTCGCCAATTACAGCGACGAATCAAAGCTGTACGCTGCGGTCTTCCCCGAAGCACCGGCGGTCGAGCGGACGGGGCGCCCCGCGCCGCTGACCGATCTGGTCAGCGTGATCCGCGATGCCGAACGTCGCATGGGCGGAACGGCGGGCTATGTCACCGTCCTCAACCCCGGCGACGCCGCTGCGCGCATTTCGCTGACCCGTTCGGGCACGTCGATGCTGTCGGCGCGCAGCCCCAGCATCGCCTATGACGGTGTGACCGGCCGCATGTTGTGGCAGGCCCCGCCACCGGGCGGCGCGGTGGAGACGCAGGGCGTGATGGTCGGGCTGCACGCCGGCCGGTTCGGCGATTACCCGATGCGCTGGCTGTATTTCCTGTGCGGCATCGCCGGCTCGCTGATGGTCGCCAGCGGGTTGGTGTTGTGGACGGTCAAGCGGCGGGAGCGCCTGCCGAACCCGGCCCGACCGCCTTTCGGCTTCCGCGTGGTCGAGCGGCTGAATATCGGCTTCGTCGCTGGATTTCCGCTGGCGATGACGATCTATCTCTGGGCCAATCGCCTGTTGCCGACCAGCCTCGCCGCACGTGCCGATGCGGAGATCAACGCGATGTTTGCCGGATGGGCGGCAATCTTCCTCTACTCGCTGGCACGCCGGCCCGCACGCGCATGGGTCGAGTTGCTGGCGTTGCAGGCGGCGCTGCTGATCGCGTTGCCGCTATACAACATCGTCGCCTTGCGCACCGGGCTGTTCGCGACGATCGGATCGGGCGACTGGGCATTGGCCGGCGCCGACCTGACCTTCCTCGCCCTTGGTGCCGGGTTCGGCTTCGCCGCGTGGCGGGTGCATCGCTATCGTCCGAAGGCCCGGCGGACCGCCCGCAATGCCGCTATCCTTCCCTCCAATCTGGCGCCAGCCGAATGATCGCTCTCGCACTCGTCATCGCGCTCGGCGCGTTCGCTCTGCTCGCGCTCGCCAGTGACCGGCACCAGCATCGCTGGGACGGCATCGGCATCGTCTGGCGGCGGCGCGGCGGATGGGTGCTGGTGGCGCTGACCTTCGTCACGGCCTTCGCCGCCTGGGGGCCGGTCTATGGCGCGATCGGCGGGATCGGGCTGCTGATGCTGGGGGCGGGGGCGAGTTTCCTCGCCCTCAACCTGACCCAGCGTTAGAGCGCCGCCGCCGCCCATTCCCCGAACGCATCGCGGGCGCGGGCGGTATACATCTTCTTGCGATCGGCTTTCTTGGTCCGGCCGGGGATCGGCGGCATCAGCCCGAAATTGACGTTCATCGGCTGATAGGTTTCCGCGACCGCCGCCCCGGTGATGTGGTGCAGCAACGCGCCCATCGCCGTCTCGACCGGCGGCGGGGCCAGTTCCTTGCCGGCCAGTTCGGCCGCGGCGAAACGGCCCGCCATCAGCCCGACCGCCGCGCTTTCGACATAGCCTTCGCATCCCGTCATCTGCCCCGCAAAACGCAAATGCGGGCGGGTCTTCAGCCGGAGCGTCGGGTCGAGCAGCTCGGGCGAGCGGATAAAGGTATTGCGGTGCAGCCCGCCCAGTCGCGCGAACTCGGCATTCTCCAGGCCCGGGATCGTCCGGAACAACCGCACCTGCTCGCCATGCTTCAGCTTGGTCTGAAACCCGACGATGTTCCACAACGTACCGGTGGCATTGTCCTGCCGAAGTTGAACAACAGCATGCGGCCAACGCCCGGTACGCGGATCATCCAACCCGACCGGCTTCATCGGGCCGAAGCGCAGCGTGTCGAGGCCGCGTTCCGCCATGACTTCGATCGGCATGCAGCCTTCGAAATAGGGCACATTCTCCCATTCGCGGAACTCGGCCTTCTCGCCCGCTAGCAGGCCGGCGTGGAAGGCTTCATACTGTTCGCGGTTCATCGCGCAGTTGATGTAGTCCTTGCCGTCGCCCTTGTTCCAGCGGCTCTGGAACCATGCCTGTTCCATGTCGATCGAATCGAAATGGACGATCGGGGCGATGGCGTCGAAGAAGGCGAGCGCCTCGGCTCCGGTCGCGCCGCCGATATCACCGGCCAACGCGGGGGCAGTCAGTGGGCCGGTGGCGACGATCGTCATGCCGGCATCGGGTAGGGTATCGACCCGTTCGCGGACGATGGTGATGTTGGGATGCGCTTCCAGCGCGGCAGTCACTCCCGCCGAGAAGCCGTCGCGATCCACGGCCAGCGCCGACCCCGCCGGGACCTTGTGCTCGTCGCCCTTCGCCATGATGAGCGATCCCAGCGCGCGCATCTCGGCATGCAGCAGCCCGACCGCATTCGATTCGGCATCGTCGGAGCGGAAGCTGTTGGAACAGACCAGTTCGGCCAGGTCGTTGCCCTGATGCGCAGGCGTGTTGTCGCCGCCGCCACGCATTTCCGACAGGCGGACCTTGGCGCCGGCCTCCGCCAACTGCCATGCGGCTTCGGAACCGGCGAGGCCACCGCCGATGATGTGAACGTCATATTGCATGGCAGGCGTCTAGGCCGATCAACGATAACGGGCAATGAACGTACGCCGCGGACCATCGTTTTATGGACAGGGTGCCGGCACGACGGGATGAACGCATGAAAATCTACACGATCGGCTATGAAGCGGTGACCATGGCGGAATTCGTCGCGGCGTTGCAGACTGCCGGGGTTCGCCGGGTCATCGATGTGCGTGCGCTACCACTGTCGCGCCGACCCGGCTTTTCGAAGTCGTCGCTCGCCGCCGAACTCGCGACGCACGACATCGATTATGTCCATCTGAAGGCGCTCGGCACGCCGAAACGTGGGCGCGACGCGGCGAAGAAGGGCGACGTCGCTACGTTGCGCGCGGTCTATGACGAGCAGCTCGAACTGCCCGAGGCTCAGGCACAGGCCGCGATCATGCTGGACCTGGCGGCGGAGATGCCGTCGGCGCTGCTATGCTTCGAGCGGGAGCCGGCGCATTGCCACCGGACGTTGCTGCTCGAAGCGGTCGGGCAGGGGGCGGAGGTGATCGAGCTGTACGCCTAGACCCTCCCCGGCACGGGGAGGGGGACCATTCGCAGCATGGTGGAGGCGGGTATCCCCATACGGAACGGTAGCGTTCGCGGGCATTCCCCTGCACCATCGCCTCGGCGACGGTCCCCCTCCCCGCAGGCGGGGAAAGACCTTCAGCCCGTGATTGGCCGCTTCACCTTGCCGTCCTCATCCCGGTGCAGCGGCCCATACGCCACCACCGCGTTGAGCGGCAGTGGAGCATAGAGGTGCGGGAACAACTGACCGCCACGCGACTCCTCCCACTTCACCGCATCACCCAACGCCGCCAGATCGACTTCCGCCACATGCAGGTCGTCCTGCCCGGCGAAATGCTTGTCGACCGTTTCAGTTAACTGCTCGAAGGTCGATAGATGGACATAGCCGTCTGCCAGATCGACCGGCGCGCCGGCAAAGCTGCCATCGGCCTCCAGCGCCGCCATCTGCTCGGCGGTCAGCACCTTGAACGCGGTGGCTGGCGTCATTCCTCGACATCCCCTTCGCTGATCGTGTCGGGACCGGTGCCGTCGTCGAGCACGATATCGCCCTCGGCCGCCGGCATCGCCGCGCGTTCCTCGGCAACGATCGCTTCGGCCTCGTTCTCCGGCGTCTCGTCCTCGTCGATCTTCGCCGCCGACACGACCTGCTCGCCAAAGCCCACGCGGAAGATGGTAATCCCCTGCGTATTGCGACCCGCGACACGGATGTCGCCCACGGTGGTGCGGATCAGCTTGGCCTGATCGGTCACCAGCATCAGCTGTTCGCCATTATGCGCCGGGAAGCTGGCAACGACCGGCCCGTTGCGATCGGACGTGACGATGTTGGTGATCCCCTGACCGCCGCGCCCGGTACGGCGATATTCATAGGCCGAGGTGCGCTTGCCGAAGCCGTTGGCGGTGACGGTCAGGATGAATTCCTCCGCCGCCTCGAACTCGGCCATGCGTTCGGCAGGCAGCGTGATTTCGCGGTCGCCTTCCTTCCAAGGCGCGGCCTTGAGGTACTGCTCGCGCTCCTCGGCGCTCGCCTCGAACCCGCCCAGGATCGACAGCGAGATGACGTCGTCGTCCTTGCCCAGCGAGATACCGCGCACGCCGGTCGACGTCCGGCTCTGGAACTCGCGCACATCGGTCGCGGCGAAGCGGATCGCCTTGCCCGCCTTGGTCGCCAGGAGCACGTCGTCGGTTTCCGTCAGCAGCGCCACGCCGATCAGGCGATCGTCGCTGTCGTCGTCGAAGCGCATCGCGATCTTGCCGGCGGTCGGAATGTTCGCGAACGCGTCCATCGAGTTGCGCCGCACCGTGCCGTTCGCGGTCGCGAACATGACGTGCAGGTCGCTCCACCGCTCCTCGTCCTCGGGCAGCGGCAGCACGGTCGAGATCGTCTCGCCCGCCGCCAGCGGCAGCAGGTTGACCATCGGCCGTCCGCGCGTCGCCGGACCGCCCTCGGGCAGGCGCCACACCTTCATGCGGTACACCTTGCCCGCGGTCGAGAAGAACAGCACCGGGGTGTGGGTGCTGGTCACGAAAAGGTTCGTGATCGCATCCTCATCCTTCGTCGCCATGCCCGCGCGTCCCTTGCCGCCGCGCTTCTGCGCACGGAAGGCATCGAGCGGGGTGCGCTTGATATAGCCCTGCACCGTGACCGTGACGACCATGTCCTCGCGCTCGATCAGGTCCTCGTCATCGATGCCGTCGGCGGCACCGGCGATCTCGGTCCGGCGCGGCGTCGCGAATTCGGCGCGGACGTCGACCAGTTCCTGCCGCATGACGGCATAGAGCTTGGCACGGTTCCCGAGAATCTCGAGCAGGTTCCCGATGGACCCGGCCAGTTCCTTCAGCTCCTCGCCGATCTCGTCGCGGCCGAGCGCGGTCAGGCGGTGGAGCCGCAGGTCGAGGATCGCGCGGACCTGGAGGTCCGACAGGCGGTAGACGTCGCCGGTCGTGTCGGATTCGACCGCCTCGACCAGCTTCAGATAGGGCGCGATCTCCGCCACCGGCCATTCGCGCGCCAGCAGCGCGGCGCGGGCGGCGGCGGGGCTTTCCGACCCGCGGATGATCCGCACCACCTCGTCGAGGTTGGTGACCGCGATCACCAGACCCAGCAACAGGTGCGCCCGCTCGCGCGCCTTCGCCAGTTCATACTTCGACCGGCGCGTAATGACCTCTTCGCGGAAGCCGACGAACGCGTCGATGATTTGGCTGAGGTTGAGCAGTTCGGGACGACCGCCGCGGATCGCCAGCATGTTCGCCGCGAAGCTCGACTGCGCCGGCGTGTGCCGCCACAGCTGGTTCAGCACCACGTCGGGCGTCGCATCGCGCTTCAAGTCGATGACGATCCGCACGCCTTCGCGGTTCGATTCGTCGCGAATGTCGCTGACGCCTTCGATGCGCTTGTCCTTGGCGGCCTCGGCGATCTTTTCGACCAGCCCCGACTTGCCGACCTGGAAGGGAATTTCGGTGAGCACGATCGAGCGCCGCTCGCCGCGCGCCTCGACGATGTGGCGCGACCGCAGGATGATCGACCCGCGACCGCCGGCATAGGCAGCGCGCGCGCCGGCGCGACCGAGCATCAGCGCGCCGGTCGGGAAGTCCGGTCCGGGCACGATCTCGCACAGTTCCTCATGGGTCAGCGGCTCGCCACCCTCGACCCGGCGGTCGATCGTCGCGAGACAGGCATCGACCACTTCGCCCAGATTGTGCGGCGGCACGTTGGTCGCCATGCCGACCGCGATACCGCCTGCACCGTTGACCAGCAGGTTCGGGAAGCGCGCCGGCAGGACCGCCGGCTCCCGTTCCGACCCGTCATAGTTCGGCACGAAATCGACCGTATCCTTGTCGAGATCGTCGAGCAGCGCCATCGCCGACTTGGCGAGGCGCGCCTCGGTGTATCGCATCGCGGCGGGCGGATCGGGGTCCATCGACCCGAAGTTCCCTTGACCGTCGATCAGCGGCAGCCGCATCGACCAGGGCTGCGCCATGCGCGCCAACGCGTCGTAGATCGCGGTATCGCCATGCGGGTGATATTTACCCATCACGTCGCCGACGATGCGCGCCGACTTGCGATACGCCTTGCCCGGCACGAAGCCGCTTTCCTGCGCCGAATAGAGAATGCGCCGATGCACCGGCTTCAACCCGTCGCGCACGTCGGGGAGCGCGCGCGAGACGATGACGCTCATGGCATAGTCGAGATAGCTCGACCGCATCTCGTCCACGATCGAGATGGGGGCGATATCGGATGGGTCGGCGATCAGCGTCGCGTCTGTCAAAGTTCGATGCTTTCGGGGAATGTTTCGGTTGCATGGCAGATTAGCCGGTCGGGGGCGGAAAGCCAAGTCTCGCGACCGGGATCAGGGCGGTTCGGAACATGGTGCGGCGCAGCGTGTTGCCCCTGACGATGCGCGATCTTCAGCAAGCCTTTAACGCCCTGCCGCCGGCCGCCGCCGATCTGGGCACCATCGTCCTGTTGATCCTCGCGGCGCTGCTGCTGCACGCCGCCACCTTCCGGGTACTTCGCCGTTTTGCCGAGCGAACGCCGGGGTCGGTTGATGACGTTTATGTCGACCATGCGTGGCGACCGATGCGCTGGATTCTCGTCGCGATGGCGCTTGCCAGCGTCCGCAAGCCGCTGCGCCTGCCCGACCGCTGGGACGATTTGTGGACGCAGATGGCGGGACTGGTCGTGCCGCTGCTGATGGGCTGGTTCGCCATCGCGATGATCCGCGCGTCGGTAAAGGCGGTGGAGGTCGCAACCGACATCACCGTCGCCGACAATCTGCGCGCGCGGCGGCGGCGGACGCGCAGCGCGATCCTCGGCCGGATCGCGATCATCGCCATCGGCTTCATCACCGTCTGCCTGATGCTGCTCTCCATCCCCAGCATCCGCTCGGTCGGCGTCACGCTGATGGCATCGGCGGGCCTTGCCGGCCTTGCGGTCGGTGCCGCGGCCCAGCCGGCGCTCAAGAACATCATCGCCGGCGTGCAGATGGCGTTCACCGAACCGATCCGCATCGACGACGTTGTCATCATCGAGAATGAATGGGGCCGGATCGAGGAGATCCGCCTGACCTATGTCGTCGTCCGGTTGTGGGACGAACGGCGCCTCGTCGTGCCGGTGTCGAAATTCCTCGAATCGAGTTTCCAGAACTGGACGCGGACGACCAGCGGCCTGTTGGGATCGGCCTTCTTCTGGCTGGACCCGACGACCAACATCCCGCGCCTGCGCGAAAAGTTCGAGGAACTGGTCAAGGCCGATCCGCTGTGGGACGGGCGCGGGCATGTGTTGCAGGTGACCGATACCAAACCCGACGCGATCGAGGTCCGCATCCTCGCCACCGCGTCCGACGCCGCCCGCGCGTTCGACCTGCGCTGTTCGCTGCGCGAGGGGATGCTGGCCTATATCCGCGACGAAATGCCCGAAGCCCTGCCGAAGCGGCGGCTGTTGGTGGAGGAGCAGGAAGCGCCGCCCCACTAATCCGTCATTCCGGCGGAGGCCGGAATCCATGGACACGGACGGCCTCGGCTGGAACCGCGACCTCACCCCATCCGTCGATTCCGGCCTTCGCCGGAATGACGTTAGGCCCTATTGGCAGCGATGAACGCGTCCACGTTGCGGCCCAGCACCGTCATCGGCACGCCACCGCCCTGCACGACCAGATCGTTGAACGCCTTGAAGTCATAGCGCGGTCCGAGCGCCGCCTGCGCCTTCGCGCGCAGCCGCACGATCTCCGAATGACCGACCTTGTAGCCGCATGCCTGACCCGGCCAGGAACAATAGCGGTCGACCTCGCCCGACACTTCGTCGACGCTCGATCCGTTGGTCGTGGCGAACCAGTCGATCGCCTGCTGCCGGGTCCAGCGCTTGGCATGCAGCCCGGTGTCCACCACCATCCGGCACGCGCGGAACGCCAGCGACTGCAGATAGCCCAGCCGCCCGACGGGATCGCCGTCATAGGCGCCCAGTTCATCGCCCAGCTGCTCGGCATAGAGCGCCCAACCCTCTGAAAAGGCATTGAACGCCATCAACGAGCGGATGAGCGGCAGGCGGAACGTATATTCGCCCTGCCACACATGGCCCGGTATCGCTTCGTGATACACCAAAGTCGGCAGCGAATAGCGCGTCCAGATGCCGGTGGTCCGCAGGTTGATCCACATGCGGCCCGGCGTCTTGCCGTCGATCGATCCCGCCCCGCCATAGGCGCCGGGCGCGCCCGCTTCCTCGACCGGCGGAATGCGCTTCACCTCGACATTGCCCGGCGCCAACGTATTGAACGCTCGCGGCATCCGCGCGCGGATATCGTTCAGGCGGTTCTGGACGAGGGCCATGATCTGCGCCCGGCCCGGATCGCCTTCTGGAAAGACGAAGCGCGGATCCTTGCCCAGCGCCGTCATCCGCTCGCCGACCGATCCGGCGGTATAGCCCAGCTTGCGCAGGATCGGGTCCATCTGCCCCTGCAGCCGCGCCAGTTCGTCGCGGCCCTGCGCATGCACCTGATCGGGCGTCATCGGCGTGGTGGTCGACGCGCGCAACGCCCAGGCATACCAGCGATCGCCATCGGGTCGCGCCCACATGCCCGCATCGGCTGTCGCCTTCGCACGGTCGGCGCGGACGGCCGCGATCTGCCGGTCGAGCGCCGGGCCGACCTTGTCGCGCGCAATGGCGGTGGCGCGTGCGGTCCAGTCGCCGGGAATGTCCTTCGTCCGCCGGGCAAGCGAGGTGACGATGTCCCATGTCGCTGGGTCACCGCCACGCGCCTTGCCCAGCTGCGTCAGCGTCTTGTCGAGCAGGAAGTCCGGCGCGACCACCCCGCGTGCCGATGCCGCGCGCATCCGGTCGGTTTCGCCATCCAACTGCGCGGCATAGCTGTCCAGCCGCGCCAGATAGGCATCGGCATCGGCCTTGTTCGCGATGCCGTGGTCGCTGTCGAGGAAGCGCGGCACGTCCAGATAGGCCCCGACATTCTGGATGACGACATAGGGCGTGTTGCGCCACCCGCCGACGGCGACATCGCCGTAAGGGAGGGCAAAGCCGTCCAGCGCGGTTTCGAACGCGGTTCGCACGACATCGACATCGGTACGGGTCGTGGGCGACAGCGCGTCGGTATCGATGGCCTTGAGCGTTGCGACATGCGCTTGCAGATGCTCCGCCAGGCGCCGCTGCCCCGCCGCCGACCGGTCGCCCAGCCGGGATTTCAGCGCGGCGCGCGGGCCGGTATCGATGCCCAGCCCGGTCGCGCTTTCGGGTGAATCCTGCAGCCAGCTTTCGGCGATCTGCGACAGCGTGGCTTCGGCCGCGCGGTCGGCGGGGCTCGCAATGGCCTTGGTCACAGTCTGCTGCGCACGGGCAGGCAGGGCGGCGGCGAGCGTCGATGCGGCAGCACCGGCGATCCAGTCGCGGCGGGTGAGGTCCATGGCAGTTCCTTCGGGCAAGATCGTTCGCGGCGATACTTGTCGCGCGAACGCGCGGCGTCAATCGGCCGCCACGACCTGAACCACCGCGCCGCTGACGCCGACGATCCGGACGCGCGCCCCGGCCGGCAGGTCGGGGCCGCGTGCGATCCACTCGCTGTCGCCGACGCGCACCCGCCCGCTGCCGCCGACAATCGCCTCGACCACCGTCACCGACTGGCCGATCAGCCGTGCGCCTCGATCGTTCAGCAACGGATCGTCGCTGTCGACCGGATAGTCGGCATACCAGCGCCGCCCGATCAGCACCGTGATGACGCTCCACGCCCCGAACACCGCCAGCTCCGCACTCACCGTCAGCGCCGGGAACAGCAGCGCCAACAATCCGGTGATCCCGGCGGCGATCGCGATGAAAACCAGGAAGACGCCCGGCACCGCCAGTTCGGCCACGCCCAGCGCGACCGCCAGCAGCAACCATGCATAGCCGCTGTTGATCATCGCACCGGTGGCTCGAACGGTCCGGCGGGCCGCTCGCGCACCGGCTGGGCAGGCGCGGGGGCAGGGGCCTTGCCATCGCCCAGCGCTTCCTTGGCGAGCTGGCCGATGCCGCCCAGCGTACCGATCAGCTGGGTCGCCTCGACCGGGAACAGGATGGTCTTGGCATTGGGGCTGGTGGCGAACTTGCCGACCGCCTCGACATATTTCTGCGCGATGAAATAATTGATCGCCTGCGTGCCGCCCGCCTCGATCGCGTCGCTGACCACCTGCGTCGCCTTGGCCTCGGCCTCCGCCGCGCGCTCGCGGGCTTCGGAATCGCGGAAGGCGGATTCGCGCCGCCCTTCGGCTTCGAGGATGCGGGCCTGCTTCTGGCCTTCGGCGCGCAGGATCTCGGACGCACGCGCCCCTTCCGCCTCCAGGATATTGGCCCGCTTCTCGCGCTCCGCCTTCATCTGGCGACCCATCGCATTGACGATATCGGCCGGCGGGCGGATGTCCTTGATCTCGACTCGGGTGATCTTCACGCCCCACGGGTTCGTCGCATGGTCGACCACGCCCAGCAGTCGCGCGTTGATCTCGTCACGCTTCGACAGGGTTTCGTCGAGGTCCATTGACCCCATCACGGTGCGCAAATTGGTCGTCGTGATCTGCTGGAGCGCGACGTACAGGTCGGACACTTCATAGGCTGCCTTGGCCGGGTCCAGCACCTGGAAGAACACGACGCCATCGGTCGATACCATGGCATTGTCGCGGGTAATGATTTCCTGACCCGGTATATCGATCACCTGCTCCATCATGTTCACCTTGCGGCCGACCCGATAGAAAAAGGCGGGGTAGAAGTTGAACCCCGGCTTCGCGACGGCGGTGAAGCGGCCGAAATGCTCGATCGTATATTGATGCCCTTGCGTGACGATCTTCACGCTCGCGAACAGGTACAATACGACCATCAGAACGATAGCGGCGATCAGGCCCAAGAGCATCGGTCGTCCCCAGCTTGTGTTTTGTCCCTTGCTGTCTAGCATGACCGACCGATGGAACCAGCGATAACCCTAGCACCGCGGAGCGTTTTGTTCGTGCCCGCGGTCCGACCCAGCATGATCGCCAAGGCGGCGGGCCTGCCCGCCGACCTGATCGTCCTCGACCTCGAGGACGCGGTACGCGACGCGGACAAGGCAGGCGCGCGCGAGGCGCTGCCGGTCTCGCTCGAATTGCTGCATGGTCGTTGCGCCGGGGTCAGGATCAATGCGCCCGGCACGCCCTATTTCGCAGAGGATCTTGCCGCGATCCGGTTGGCCAATGTGGCGCTGGTGGTGGTGCCGAAGGTGGAATCGCCCGCCGACCTTGCGCAACTCGCCGGTCATCCGGTGCTGGCGATGATCGAGACGCCCGCCGGGGTGCTGGCGGCACCGCAGATCGCGGCGACGCCCGGCGTGGTCGGCCTGATGGTCGGCACCAACGACCTCGCCGCATCGCTGCGCCTGCCGCCGGGTGCCGGGCGGGGGTCGTTGTCGCATGCATTGCAGACCGTCGTCATCGCCGCGCGGGCGGCAGGCGGCTGGGCGATCGACGGCGTCTTCAACGCACTGAAGGATGCCGCCGGACTGGCGCAGGAATGTGCCGATGGGCGCCTGATGGGCTTTGACGGAAAGTCGCTGATCCATCCCGACCAGATCGCGGTGGCGAACACGGCCTTTTCACCCAGCGCCGCCGAAATCGAAGAGGCGACGGCGCTGGTCGCTGCCGCGCGGGGCGGGGCGGAGCGGTTCCAGGATCGCATGATCGAGGACATGCACGTCGAAATGGCACGCCGGACGCTGCAACGCGCGCCTTGACGCTTGCCCGTAACGGTTCGGGTCGATAGTGGGGCGCATGACGCTCCGCCCGATCCTCGGACTCGCCGCCCTGCTGTGCAGCACGCCGGTCCTTGCCCAGTCGATCACGCCGCAGATGCTGCGCGACCATGTCGCGGTCCTTGCCAGCGATACATACGAAGGACGGGAACCCGGGACGGCCGGTGGCGATCGTGCGGAAGCCTATGTGTTGCAGGCATTTGCCGATGCCGGCCTGAAGCCGGGTGCGCCTGACGGCCGCTGGCGGCAGGAAGTGTCGCTGACCAACGTCCGCTCGGTATCGAGCAGCGGATCGGTCACGCGCGACGGTCGGACGACTCCGCTGCCCGGCCTAGTGGCCACGGGCAAGATGCCCGACACGCGCATTGCCGGGGTCGGCATGGTCTATGCCGGTGGGCTGGACGGTGCGGCGCTTGCGGCGGGACCGGTTCGCGACAAGGTCGTCGTGATGACGCTGGGGCCGGGGCGTAGCGCGAAGCTGGAGGCGCTCGCCCGTGCCGGTGCCGCCGCCGCGATCTTCGTGGCGCCCGCGACGCTCAAGGAAGCGGAACTGCGCGAGGCGTTCGGCCATGCCACCGTCCGCGACGGCAGCGTCGAACCGATGCTCGTCGCCTATCTTTCGGAAGCGCAGTCGGCCGCGCTGCTCGGCCCGCAGGCCGCCACGCTGACGAAGGCGGGCGCCGCCAAGGATTTTCACGCCGTTGCGCTGGACGGCACCGTCGCCCTATCGGCGGTCACCGTCCGCAACCGCTACACCACCGCCAACATCGTCGGCATGATCCCGGGCACCGCGACGCCGAACGAAGCGGTGCTGCTATCGGCGCACTGGGATCATATCGGCATCTGCCGTCCCGAAGGCGCACCCGACCGCATCTGCAACGGCGCGGCGGACAATGCCAGCGGCACCGCGATCCTGATCGAGGTCGCCAAGGTCCTCGCCAAGGGGCCGCCGTCCAATCGCAGCATCTACTTCGTCGCGACCACCGCCGAGGAAAAAGGGCTGATCGGTGCCGATGCCTATGCCGCTGCGGTCGCCGAAACCCCGCTGAAGATCGTCGCGAACCTCAATATCGACACCGCCGCGATCGTGCCGACCGGCATGCCGGTGGCGATGGTCGGGCGGGGCAACCATCCGAAGATCGACGCCATCGTCGACGCCACCGCCCGCGCGATCGGCCGCAAGGTCGATACCGATACCGAAGCGAACATCATGGTGCAGCGCCAGGATGGCTGGGCGTTCGGTAAGCGCGGCATCCCTGCGGTGATGGCCACCGGTTCGGTCAGCGACATGAAGCGGCTGTTCGCCTATCTCGACGGCCCGTATCACAAACCCAATGACGACCTCGCGCACATCGACCTGTCGGGTGCCGCCGAGGATGCCGACCTGCACGTGGCGCTCGCCCGTGCGCTTGCCGATCCCGCCCGCTACCCCGCCAACTGATACGAGACGACGCTCCCCATGGATATCACCCTCGGCCTGACCTTCGACGACGTGCTGCTGGTTCCGCAGGAATCGGACGTGCTGCCCAGCCAGGCCGACCCGCGCACCCGCGTCGCCCGTAATCTGGCGCTCAACATCCCGTTCCTGTCGTCGGCGATGGACACCGTGACCGAAGCCGACATGGCGATCGTCATGGCACAGTTGGGCGGCATCGGCGTGCTCCACCGCAACCTGACCATCGAGGAACAATGCGCGGCGGTCCGTGCGGTCAAGCGTTTCGAAAGCGGCATGGTCGTCAACCCGATCACCATCACCGCCGACGCCCCGCTGTCGGCCGCCCGCGCGCTGATGGAACGCCACCGGATCAGCGGCATTCCGGTCGTCGACGCCTCGGGCAAGCTGGTCGGCATCCTCACCAACCGCGACGTCCGTTTCGCCGAGAACCCGAACCAGCCCGTTGCCGAGCTGATGACGAAGGACAATCTTGCCACCGTTCGCATCGGCGTTGCGCAGGAGGAGGCGCGTCGCCAGCTGCACCAGCGCCGCATCGAGAAGCTGCTGGTGGTGGACGACAATTACCACTGCGTCGGCCTGATCACCGTCAAGGATATCGAAAAGGCCGTCACCTATCCCAACGCGACCAAGGACGGCGCGGGGCGCCTGTGTGTCGCCGCCGCCACCACGGTCGGCGACAAGGGCTATGAACGGACCGAAGCGCTGATCGAGGCCGAATGCGACCTGATCGTCATCGACACCGCCCACGGCCATAACCGCCAGGTCGCGGAAGCGGTGAAGCGGGTGAAGGCGATCGCCCCGCACGTCCAGGTCATCGCCGGCAACGTCGCAACCGGCGAAGCCACCCGCGCGCTGATCGATGCCGGGGCTGATGGTATCAAGGTCGGCATCGGCCCGGGCTCGATCTGCACCACCCGCGTCGTCGCCGGCGTCGGCGTGCCGCAGCTGACGGCGGTGATGGACGCGGCCAAGGCGGCAGCCGGCACCGGCGTCCCGGTCATCGCCGATGGCGGCATCCGGACCTCGGGCGATGTCGCCAAGGCGCTCGCCGCCGGCGCATCGGCGGTGATGATCGGATCGCTGCTGGCCGGCACCGAGGAAGCGCCCGGCGAAACCTTCCTGTACCAAGGCCGCGCCTACAAGAGCTATCGCGGCATGGGTTCGGTGGGTGCCATGGCCAAGGGGTCGGCCGACCGCTATTTCCAGCAGGATATCAAGGACCAGCTGAAGCTCGTGCCCGAAGGGATCGAGGGGCAGGTCGCGTTCAAGGGCCCGGCCAAGGACGTCATCCACCAGCTGGTCGGCGGCGTGAAGGCAGCGATGGGCTATACCGGATCGCACACCATCACCGAATTGCAGGATCGCGCGCGCTTCGTCCGCATCACCAATGCCGGCCTGCGCGAAAGCCACGTCCATGACGTGACGATCACGCGCGAGGCGCCGAACTACCCCACGCGCTGATCGGCACGCCGTCACAGGCGCACGCAACGCCCGGCCCCGAAATCGGGTGCCGGGCGTTTGCGGGTACGTTGACGGCCATCCGCATCCCGCTGGATTGATCTAGGTTATGTTGGTAGCGTCGCGCATCAATTTTCAGGAAGTTTCGGCATGAATCCCGCAGCGCGGACCCAGGCGGCAATCGATCTGGTCGATGCGATCATCGATGCAGCGAAGAGCGGCGGTGCGGCGGCGGATCAGGTGGCGAAGCGTTTCTTCGCGGCGCGCCGCTATGCCGGGTCGAAGGACCGTCGTGCGATCCGCACGCTGGCCTATGACGCCGTCCGACGATTCGGACCGGTCCCGGTATCGGCCCGCGCCGCGATCGTCGCGATGGCCGACGCGGACGCGGCGCTGGCAGCGACGTTCGACGGATCGTCCTATGGCCCAGCGCCCATTGCCGCCGACGAACCGCGCGCCGAAACCGGTCTGGCGCCCGCCTGGCTGGTCGACGCCTTTCGAAGCTCGGAATTGGGCGATGCCGACCTCGCCGCGCTGCTCGAGCGCGCACCGCTCGATATTCGGGTCAACCGCCTCCGCACCGACCGGGACGCCGTTCTTGCCGAGCTGGGAGGCGAGCCTGCGGCCGATCTGCCCGACGCGATCCGTTTGCCCGCCGAGGCGCCGCTCGATCAGGACGGCGTGTTGCAGGACGGCCGCGCCGAGGTGCAGGATTTCGGCAGCCAGATCGTGTCGCTCGCCGTCGGCGCGACACCGGACGGCTTCGCGATCGACCTGTGCGCCGGCGGCGGCGGCAAGACGCTCGCCATTGCCGCGCAGATGGCGGGGCGGGGGCGGATCCTCGCCACCGATACCGATCGGCCGCGCCTGTCGCGGCTCGCGCCGCGTGCCGCCCGTGCCGGCGTGACCATCGCCGAGCCCCGTCTGCTTGATCCGGGCAAGGAAGCGGCGATGCTGTCCGATGTTGCAGGTCAGGCGGACTGGGTGATGGTCGACGCGCCCTGTTCGGGCACCGGCACCTGGCGCCGCAATCCGGAGGCGCGCTGGCGGCTGACGCCGGATCGGCTCGACCGGGTCGTGGCGACCCAGGCACGGTTGCTCGACGTGGCGGCGGGTCTCACCTCTCCGACCGGCACCATTACCTATGTCGTCTGTTCGCTGCTGGACGCCGAAGGCAGGGGCCAGGTCGATGCGTTCCTGTCGCGTCATCCCGATTGGCGCGCGCTGCCGCTTGCATTGCCGCGCGGCCGCGTCCACGGTCGGGGCATGCGCCTGACCCCGGCATCCGACTCTACCGACGGTTTCTTCGTCGCACGGCTCGGCCGGGCATAAGGTGCCACTCGCTCGGTCGGAGATGTTGATGCGGTTCACCTCGGTTTCGGTCGCGGGCGCGCTGGTGCTGGTTTGTGCATCGGCCTCGCTCAGCGGTCAGCGTCCCGACAATCAGGTCGATCCGCGTTCGATGGCGCTGCTGCAACAGGGGCGCGCCGCGCAGGCTGCCGGCGACACCAATGCCGCGACCGGCCTGATCGAAAGCGCGCTGGTAATCGATCCGCGCAACCGCGCTGCCTATATCACGCTTGCCGATATCGCTCGCGCGCAGGGGCTGCCCGGCAAATCGATCCGCCTGTACCGCGAGGCGCTGAGCCTCGAACCGAACGACGTCGCCGCGCTGAAGGGCGAGGGCGAGGCGCTGGTCCAGAAGGGCGCCGTCAATCGTGCCAAGGATACGTTGGCCAAGCTCAAGACGGTTTGCGGCGCGACCTGTCCGGCAGCGAACGAACTGGCGGCGGTTATCGCCAAGGGCCCGCCGGTCACCGCGACCGCGCAGCAGACCCCGCCGGTGGTTCCGGGCGCGCCGAAGCCCGCGACGCCGCAATAGACGCTGGTTCAAGGAAGTTTGGATTCACGCGAAGGCGCGGAGACGCGGAGGGGTTGCGTCTCTGGCGGGCGGCCCGCGAACGGGAGACGTCTTGCCGGGCTCTGGCAGATACTGACGCCGCTGGCGCGGGGTGACGTCGCGCCAAGCGCAACCCCTTCGCGTCTCCGCCTTCGCGTGAACCTCTTCTTTCTAAACCGATAAAGCCCGCGCCAACGTCACGAACTCGGCGACCGACACCGTCTCCGCCCGCCGCGTAACATCGATCCCGACCGCTTCCGCAGCCTCGATCGCGCCCGGCACCGCCTTCAAGCTCTGCCGCAGCATCTTGCGCCGCTGACCGAATGCCGCCGCCGTCAGCCGCTCCAGCACCTTCAGCGAAACGCCCTCCGGCGCATCGGTCGGCACGACATGGACCACCGCCGACATGACCTTGGGCGGCGGGGTGAAGGCACTGCGATGCACCGGCATCGCGATCCGCGCCGTGCTCCGCCACTGCGCCAGCACCGCCAGCCGGCCATAGGCATCGTCATTGGCGCCCGCGACGATACGGTCCGCGACCTCGCGCTGGAACATCAGCGTCAGGCTCTGCCACCATGGCCGCCAGTCGCTCGACAGCCAGCCGACGAACAACGCGGTGCCGACATTGTACGGCAGGTTCGACGCGATGTGCGGCCGCCCTTCGAACAGCGCGGGAGCATCGATCTCGAGCGCATCTCCCTCGATCAGCCGCAGCCGTCCCGGGAACAACGCCCCTAGCTCCTCCAGCGCGGGAATGCAGCGATGGTCGCGCTCGATCGCCGTCACCTTCGCGCCCGCCAGCAGCAATGCCCGCGTCAGGCCACCCGGACCGGGTCCGACCTCCAGCACCTCCTGATCCTGCAAATCACCAGGTACGCGCGCGATCCGGTCGAGCAACTGCTGGTCGAACAGGAAATTCTGCCCCAGCGCCTTGTTCGCCGACAGCCCGTGCCGCTGGATGACGTCACGCAGCGGCGGGAGCGGGGTAAGCGGCGCGACACTCATGCGACGGCGGCCCGGCGCGCGGCCGCCTCGCCCGCCATGCGGATCGCCGCGATCATCGCGCCCGGCTCGGCCACGTCTTCCCCGGCGATATCGAACGCGGTGCCGTGATCGGGCGACGTCCGCACGATCGGCAGGCCCAGCGTGATGTTGACCCCATCGTCGAAATGCAGCGTCTTGATCGGGATCAGCGCCTGGTCGTGATAGGCGCAAAGCGCCGCATCATATTTCGCCCGCGCGCGCGGATGGAACATCGTGTCCGCCGCCAGCGGTCCGACGATGTCGATTCCCTCGGCCCGCAACTGCGCGACCGCCGGTTGCATCACCTCGATCTCCTCGCGGCCGATCGCGCCGCTCTCGCCGGCATGCGGGTTCAGCCCCGCCAGCGCCAGCCGGGGCGCAGCGATCCCGAAGTCGCGAGTCAGCCCCCGCGCCGTCGTTCGCGCTCGCGCGACGATCAGTTCGACGGTCAGCGTCGACGGCACGTCGGCCAACGGCTCGTGGATCGTGATCGGCACCACGCGCAGCGTCGGTCCCGCCAGCATCATCACCGCATTCTCACGCGCCACGCCGCACCGCTCCGCGACGAATTCGGTCTGCCCCGGATAGGTGAAGCCGATGCGATACAGCTCCGCCTTGGAGATCGGCGCGGTGACCAGCCCCGACGCGGCATCCGACCGCGCCAGTCCCGCCGCCAGCTCGAGCGACTGCAGCGCGCAGCGTGCCCCGCCGATATCCGGCCGCCCCGGCACGATCGCATCGCCATCGACCACCGACACGACGGGCAGCGCACGGTTGAACACCTTCGCCGCGTCGCGCGGATCGTCGATCCGCTCTACCGGCCCGGTCCAGACCTGCGATACCGCCCGGACGTCGCCGACCGCGAAGAAGCAGGGCAGCGCCTCCGTCTCCCGGCGCGCCCATGCCTTTGCGATCACCTCCGGGCCGATACCCGCCGGATCGCCCATCGATATGGCGAGCGGAGCGACAACCGGCATCGCGCCCGCCCCCTCAACGATACTCGATCACCGCATCGCGCCGCAGGTCGCGCATCATCCGCTGGGCACGCAGGTTCACGCGCTCCTGTTCCAAGCCCTGCTGGATCTGCGCCGCGCTCGGGATGCCGGCGGTGCGCGGGTCTTCGCGACCGCACAGGATCAGCACGCGGACGCCGTCCTTGGGGGAACCGAACGGCGGCGTCGCCTGTCCGACGTTCAGCTTCAGGATGATGTCCTGCAGTGCCGGCGGCAGGCTGCGCAGCACCACCGAGTCGTTGTCGACGACTTCGGCCTTCTGCGCCTGCGCGATCTTGGTCGCATCGCCGCAACCGCGGATCGCCTGCGTTGCCTCGGTAAAGGCGGCGACCTTCGCGCTCGCCTGCGCCTCGGTCGTGCCGGGGGCGAACGGCAGGAACAGCTGGCGCAGCGCCAGCTTGGCGTCGCGCGGATCGGCCATCAGCACCTGCCGCTTGTCGGCCAGGTACAGGATCGAATAGCCGCCCGGCACCTCGATCGGGCCGGCGATCTGGCCGACCTGCATCTGGGTGGCGGCGCGCTGCAACGCGTCGGGCAACATATTGAGCCGGACGAAGCCCAGGTCGCCACCGACCGCGCGGGTCGATGCTTCGGAGAAGTTGCGCGCGAAATATTCGAACGGAGCGCCCTGGCGGATCTGTTCGATCATCTTCTGCATCGCGCCCTGCACCTCGGGCGCGCGGTCGGGCGTTGCCGCCATGTAGATTTCGCGAAGGCTATATTCTTCGGTGCCTTTCGATTCCTCCATCCGCTTGATGACCGCGGCGACTTCTTCCTCGCCCACGTTCACGAACGGTTCGACCTGCCGCCGCAGCAGCCGGCTCCACGCCAGTTCGCCCTCGATCTGGCGGCGCAGCGACCGCTCCGACGAGCCGGCGGTGCGCAGATAGGCACGCAGCTGTTCCGGCGTCTGGTTGAAACGCTGCTTGGCCAGCCGGTTGAAGCTCTGCTCCAACTCGGCAGGCGTGACGGTGATGTCCTTTGCCTTCGCCTGCTGGATCTGCAGCGTCTCGTCGATCAGCTGACGCACGACCTGCGCGCGCAGCACTTCGCGATCCTCGGCGGTCAGCTTGTAATCGTTCAGCGCGACGATCAACGCCATGCGCTGGTCGACATCGGTGCCGGTCAGCACCGTGTCGTTCACGATCGCGGTCGGCTTGCGGATATTGGGGTCCAGCTTGCCGAAGATCGTCGGGTTGCCCGGCAGGTTCAGGTTCGCGCCGGGCACGTCCTGCCCGTCGCTAACCGTCTGCGCGGCCAGCGTTGCGGCGGCGGCGATCGCGACGAAACCGGCGATCGAACGGCCGATACGGCCGGCATTCACGATGTTCTTGGTCACTTGGTCGTCATATCCCATGCGCGGATGATCAGGGCGGTGCCGCATCATTCGGGCAAATTCATGGCCCGCCGCGCCTGAACAGAGCCTTATCGTCCCAGGTTCTTCAATGCCAGCGTTACCAGATAGCTGCTGCCGCTGCGCGCGTCGCCGATCCGCTGGTAATCGCGCTTCCAGGTGAGGCCCAGCCGCAGGCAGTCGTCCTCATACTGCACGCCCAGCCGGTGGCGGATCGGGTCATAGCCGTCCGACAGCGACAGCGAATCCTCCGACTTGTCGGTCAGGTCGACGGTGGCGGAGGCGAAGGCCGACCAGAACGGCCCGAACGCCGCCCGCGCGCCGACGCGGATTTCCTCGCGATCCTGCAAATCTTCCAGCTCGTCGATGTCGCGGTTGAGCCGCAGATAGCCGACCTGGACATAGGTCCGCCGGCTGCCGACCGTCGCGTCCACTTCGTTGCGGCGGATCTTCAACCCGTCCTTGTCCAGCCGGTAGCGGTGGGTGAAGGTCACCAGTTCGCGGAACCGCATGTCGGTGCGACCGACGATATCGGAAAAGCGGTCGTCCAGCCCGGTGCCGCTGGGCAGGATGCTCGCCCGCTGGCTGGTGCGATAGCTTTGCCCGACCGTCGCCGCCACCGCCACGCCCGGCAGGTCGAGCGCATAGTCGAGGCCATAGGTGACGCGCGACGAATCCTCGAACCGGTCATATCCGGCGAAGCGATTGAGCGCGAAGAGGTTCGAATCCTCCAGATCGACCGCGCGCGCATCCTCGTTCGGCACGGCGAGATTGGAGATCCTCGGCGATGCGACCAACTGCACCCGCGGGGAAATACGCTGCGTGCCGCGCCCGATCGCGCCGACGAACGGCCAGCGGACATCGACCGCCAGCGCGGCGATCCCGCGCGGGGTGAACCCTTCGTCGCCGCGATAGCTGAGCACCGCCGTATCGATCGTGTCGCGCGCGTTGTACGCATCGGCACGGCCATAGGCGGTGAACGTCACCTCCTGCCCCAGCGGGGTATAGCGGGTCAGGTCCCAGCGCGCGGCGACGAAGGCGCGCTGCGTATCCTGTCCCTCGCTGCGGCTGATCGCCAGCGTGTTCAGCTGCACCTGCGCGACGCCGCCCAGCAATCCGTTGAAGCGGCGGCGATAGTCGATCTCGGGCAGCGCGATCGGCTGCATCCCCTGATCGTCGCCGACGCGCAGCGTCTGCACCGCCCAGCCGCTGATCGACAGCATCGAATCGCGGTCGATCCGCTCGACCGTCACATTGTTGCGCAGCCGGTCGTCACGCGAAATGTCGTAGCGGCGCAGGAACGTCTGGTCGGTGGCATAGCGCAGCGACCCCGACACGCTCCAGTTCGGGTCGAGCTGGAATCGGCCGACCGTATCGATATAGCCGCGGAACGACCGCTCGGTCCCGGTCGGCGACGCGCCGAGCACCAGGTCGTCGCTGCGCCGGCTGACCGTTGCATAGCCCTGCACCCGGTACGCGCCCTTGCTCGACAGCGACCGGTAATCGGCCTGCAGCATCGGCAGGACGGCGGTGAAGACATGTGGGGTGATTGTCAGGTCGCGATTGGGCGCGAGGTTGAAATAATAGGGGACCGCGACTTCCAGCCCGTTGACCCGGTCGAGCCGGATCGACGGCGCCAGCAGCCCCGAATCGCTGCCATCGCCGATCGTGTGCGAGAAGGACGGCAGCGGGATGGTCGGCAGGCCGAAGATAGTCAGCCCCGCGCCGGTATAGCGAATGCGCTTGCGCGTCGGGTCGTACCGGACCTTCAGCGCGGTGATCTTCCACGACGGCTCCTTGGGACAGCCGGCGGAGTTCGTGACCGAACAGGGTGTATAGGCGGCACTTTCGACCGTCACCACGCCGTTTTCCGACCTGGTGCCGCGCTTCGCCGCGATCCGGCCGCCTTCGTCCAGCACGACCAGCATGTTGTCGACCACGCCGTCCTTCAGGCTGTCGGTCAGCTCGATCCGGTCGCCATAGGCGACGTCACCTTCCGGGTTGGTGACCGCAATATTGCCGTCGGCCACGACCTGTCCGGTCTTGCGGTTCCACGTCACCCGGTCGGCACGCAACCGGTTGCCCTCGCGCAGCAGCCGCACCTCGCCGGTCGCGGTCACGACATCGGCGTTGCTGTCATATTCCAGCAGGTCTGACGAAAAATCGATCTGGTCGCTGGTCGCGGGCGTCGGCAGCGCGCTTCCCGGTGGCGGAGGCGGAAGGCTGCGATCCTGCAGGTCCTGTGCGACCGCAGGGCCGGCGATCGCCAGCGTCAGGCCAAGGGCAAGCGACCCCAACGAACGCTTCACTAGTCTCGCTTCCCCAAACCGTTTGGCGCCCGACCCGCGGACGCTCGTTCCGCGCTATTGCATCGTGGCGCGGGAACCGCAATCGCCCTTGGCCCGCTTTACCTGCCCATCGCGACGCGCCTAGAAGGTGCCTGCGCCGCGTGCGCCACTGTCTTGAGGAAACCCATGTCGATTTCGATCCAGTTCGCGTCCCAGCGGGGAACCGCCACCGCCCTCGTCCTGCCCATCGCCGCCGGCGGTCTGGCGCGGGTCGATGCCGCGGGTCTGGAGCCGCAGGTCGCCTCGCTGGTGGCGGGTGCCGCCAAGGCCGAGCGCTTCGACGGCGAAGCCGGGTCGATGGCCGAAATCTTCGTGCCGGGCGAGGGGGATAGCGCCGGTCGCGTCATCCTGCTCGGCATCGGCGACGGCGAAGGGCCGGCGCTCGAAAAGGCCGGCGGTGCGCTGACCGGCCGCTTCCTGCTGTCGGGCCTGACCGACCTGACCGTCGACTTCACCGGCACCGACGTGTCGGCCAGGGCCATCGCCCGCTTCGCGGCAACCGCGGCGCAGCGCGGCTGGCGGCAGGACGGCTATCGCACCAAGATGCCCGAAAAGTCGAAGCCGACGCTGACCGGCCTGACCATCGTCGGCGCGCCCGAGGGCATCGACGATGCCTTCGTCGCCGCCGATGCGATCACCAAGGGGCTGGACCTGACCCGCACCCTCGTCACCGATCCGCCCAACATCCTGTACCCGGTCAGCTTCGTCGAGAAGTGCCGCGAGCTGGAAGCGCTGGGCGTCGAACTGACGATCCTCGACGAACGGCAGATGGCCGAACTCGGCATGGGCGCGCTCTTGGGCGTCGGTCTGGGCTCCGAAAAGGAATCGCGCCTGCTCGCGATGCGCTGGACCGGCAAGGCCGAGGGCGATGTCGACCTCGCGCTGGTCGGCAAGGGCGTGACCTTCGACACCGGCGGTATTTCGCTCAAGCCCGGGCCCGGCATGGAGGACATGAAGTGGGACATGGGCGGCGCGGGCGCCGTCGTCGGCGCGATGAAGGCGCTGGCCAGCCGCAAGGCGAAGGCGAACGTCGTCGGCGTGGTCGGGCTGGTCGAGAACATGCCCGACGGCAAGGCGCAGCGTCCGGGTGACGTGGTGACGTCGATGTCGGGCCAGACCATCGAGGTGCTGAACACCGATGCCGAAGGCCGCCTCGTCCTGTGCGACGTGCTCACCTGGGTCCAGAAGACGCATCGCCCCAAGACCATCGTCGATCTCGCCACCCTGACCGGTGCGATGATCATCAGCCTCGGCAACGAACATGGCGGCCTGTTCGCCAACGACGATTCGCTGGCCGACGAGCTGCTCGCCGCCTCGCGCGAATCGGGCGACCTGTTGTGGCGCTTCCCGCTGTCGCCGGCGTACGACAAGCTGCTCGACAGCCCGATCGCCGACATGAAGAATATCGGCCCGCGCGGCGCCGGGTCGATCACCGCCGCGCAGTTCCTCAAGCGCTATATCGAGGACGGCGTACGCTGGGCGCATCTCGACATCGCCGGCATGGTGTGGGCCGACAAGCCCGGCAACCATCACGACAAGGGCGCGACCGGTTTCGGCGTGCGCCTGCTCGACCGGTTCGTGGCGGATAATTTCGAGCAATGACGTCATTCCCGCGCAGGCGGGAATCCATACACGCTGACGTCGCGGCTCCATCGCGATCGTTAGCGGCTATGGGTTCCCGCCTGCGCGGGAACGACGAAAGGGCGCGGACATGAAAGTCGACTTCTACCACCTGACCCGCAGCCCGCTCGACCGGGTGCTGCCGCGCATCGCCCAGCGTCTCCACGACGATGGCGAGCGCCTGCTGCTGCTGTCGGACGACGCCGACCAGCGCCGTCACCTCGACATGCTGCTGTGGACCTATGCCCCCGACAGCTTCCTGCCGCATGCCGAGGCCGGCTCAGGCGACGACGCTTGCCAAGCCGTGCTGATCGCCCCCGAACCGACCGACGCCAACGCCGCACGCAACGTCGCGATCGTCGACGGTCGCTGGCGCGACGAAGCGCTCACCTTCGACCGCGCGTTCCACTTCTTCGGCGAGGATCACATCGCCGCCGCCCGCACCGCATGGAAGGGGCTGGCCGACCGCGAGGACGTCGAGCGCCGCTACTGGCGGCAGGGTGACGGCGGCTGGGAGCAGGCGGCGTAACGCTTGCCTGTCGCGCGCCGCCCGACTAGGGGGACCGGCGACAATCCTTCCAACACCATAACGCAGGAGCCGCGACCACCATGGCCGCTACCCGTACCTTTTCGATCATCAAGCCCGACGCGACCCGCCGCAACCTGACCGGCGCCGTCACCAAGATGCTGGAGGAAGCCGGCCTGCGCGTCGTCGCCTCGAAGCGCATCCAGATGACCCGCGAACAGGCCGAAGGCTTCTACGGCGTGCACCGCGAGCGTCCGTTCTTCAACGACCTGGTGTCGTTCATGATCTCCGGCCCGGTCGTCGTGCAGGTACTGGAAGGCGAGAACGCCGTGCAGAAGAACCGCGACGTCATGGGCGCGACCAATCCGGCGAACGCCGAGCCGGGCACGATCCGCAAGGAACTGGCCGAATCGATCGAAGCCAACTCGGTCCATGGTTCGGATTCGGAAGAGAATGCGAAGATCGAGATCGACTTCTTCTTCAAGCCGGAAGAGATCGTCGGCTGATTTTGGTCGGTCGATGGAGACGGGCCCGCTTCCCATTGGGAGGCGGGCCTTTTTCTTTGTCTGAAGGCTCATACCACCCCACCCGTTCGGTTCGAGCAGCCTCGAGCCTGCCGAGTTTTGGGGAGAACGCGATTTTCTAATTTTGAAACGCGACCGCACATTTGTCCGATCGCTTAAATATATATGTAATGGTTCTATTTGCATTGATGTTGCGTTTGGTGCGAGTAAGTTTGCCTTGCGACTCACGTTGCAAAGGAAACAAGTATGACAAGATCTTCGAGAATGCGTCTATTTGTAGCTTGTGCCTTTTCGCTCGCAAGCACAATGTCTGTGCCGGCTTTGGCCGAGAGCAGGCAAGCTGTTTGCGCTCGCGCTGCGAAAAACTACTGCGATGCCAACCCCGACGAATACGCATCGTATCAGGAATGTGTTGGGACCGAGTACGAGGATTGTCTCGAAGGAATTCCTGGCCCCCCTTCGAAACCACCGACCGATCCGAACCCACCCTATTGTTGGCAGTACAACATTCAATGTCCGTAAATCACGGTGTGGGGTGCGGTTTGTACCGCACTCCACGAACAGCTAACTCCGAACGATACAACATGGTCGCGTAGCCGGACTGATCTACGCCACTTCATCGAATTGAAGTGAGCGCGATCCAGCGCCGCCGCTCGGCCCGCGCATCCTCCGCGCCGCTCACCGACCGCCCGCCTCCAGCAATGCGCGTGGTGCCGCCAGTTCCCAGCTGCGCGCGATGCGATCCTCGACGAGCGTCCAGTCGACATCGCCGGTCAGCGTTATCGCGACCCAGCCCTTCGCCGCGAGATAGGCGGGCAGGGAATAGGTGTCGGGTGCCGCCTCGATCAGCATCGCCTGTTCGTCGCTGCTGCCGGTCCGCACGCACAACACGGTGCGTCCGTCGCCATGATGGTCGTCGCGAAACTGCGCGAATTGCCGGTCGTGGACGAAGAAGGTCGGCTCACCGTGGGTGGTTCGCTCGTCCACCTCCGGCAACACCTTCACGGCCTCACGGATACGGTCGAGCATCTCGGTCATCGCGTCACATACTCCGCCAGCGTTTGCGGGTAGAGGCGATGTTCCTCCACCAGCACCCGTGCCGCCAGACTGTCCGGCGTATCGTCGGGCAGGATCGGAACGCGCGCCTGGGCCAATACGCTCCCGGCATCCAACTCTTCGGTGACGACATGCACCGAACAGCCGGCTTCCCGGTCACCCGCCGCAATGGCGCGCGCATGGGTGTCGAGGCCCTTGTAGGCGGGCAGCAGCGAAGGGTGGATATTGACGATCCGGTCGCGCCACTTCGCCACGAAGTCACCCGACAACAGCCGCATATAGCCCGCCAGCGCGATCGTTTCGACGCCCGCCTCGCGCAGCGCGCCGTCGATCGCCGCCTCATACTCCGCCTTCGCCATGCCCTTGGGCGAAAGGGAAAAGGTCGCGATGCCCTGTTCGGCGGCATGGGTCAGGCCGGCGGCATCGGGCTTGTCCGACGCCACCAGCACGACCTCATAGGGACAGTCCGCCGCCTTCGCCGCCGCGACCAACGCCGCCATGTTCGACCCGCGCCCCGAAATCAGGACACCGACACGATGCCTAGCCAAGATGCGTCGCGCTCCAGTCCGCGCGCGCGCTCCACGTGCCCGCGCTGCCCTTCACGGTGCAGCCCTTGTCGCCCGCCTCGACCGTACCGATCCGCACGACCGTCTCGCCCGCTTGCGTCAGCGCTGCGGCGACCGCCTCGGCATCGTCGGCCGCGACCAGCACCGCCATGCCGATGCCGCAGTTGAAGGTCCGCGCCATCTCCTCCGGCTCGATATTGCCCTGCGCCTGCAGGAACGCCATCAACCGCGGCTGTTCCCACGCATCGGCATCGACCTGCGCATGGGCGCCCTCGGGCAGGACGCGCGGGATATTCTCCAGCAACCCGCCACCGGTAATATGGGCGAGGCCATGGATGCGCCCCTCGCGGAGCAGCGGCAGCAGCGACTTCACGTAGATCTTCGTCGGCGCCAACAGCGCGTCGATCAGCAACACGTCCTGATCGAACAGGGCAGGGCGGTCGAGCTTCCACGCCTTGTCCGCCGCCAGCCGCCGCACCAGCGAAAAGCCGTTCGAATGCACCCCCGACGAAGCGAGGCCCAGGATCACGTCGCCGACCGCCACCTTGTCGCCGGTCAGCAACTGCTCGCGCTCGACTGCCCCCACGCAGAAGCCGGCGAGGTCGTAATCCTCGCCCTCATACATGCCCGGCATTTCCGCCGTCTCGCCGCCGATCAGCGCGCAGCCCGCCTGGCGGCACCCTTCGGCGATCGATCCGACGACCCGCTCGGCGGTCTCGGCGACCAGCTTGCCGGTGGCATAATAGTCGAGGAAGAACAGCGGCTCGGCGCCCTGCACGATCAGGTCGTTGGCGCACATCGCGACCAGGTCGATGCCCACGCCGTCATGGGCGTTGTGCTCGATCGCGAGCTTCAACTTGGTGCCCACGCCGTCATTGGCGGCGACCAGCAACGGGTCCTTGAACCCCGCCGCCTTGGGATCGAACACCCCGCCGAACCCGCCCAGTTCGGCATCCGCCCCCGGGCGCCGCGTCGATTTCGCCAACGGCCCGATGGCACGGACCAGGGCATTGCCCGCCGCGATCGATACGCCTGCCTGTGCGTAGGTATAGCCGCCGCCGCGGTCCGCTTCGTTGCTCATGATTGCCGGTTAGCTACATCGCGCTTGGATTTCCACGCCTGCTTCGTCAAAAGGCGGCCATGACTTTGTATCAGCCCCGCCGCATCCTTGCCGCCGTCGCCTTGGGCGTCGTCGCCACGGGCGCGGTCGTGGCGCAACAAGGCGGCGTCGCCGCGATCGACAGCTCGGGCAGTTTCGAGGTGAACGGCGTGCGCGTCGATGTCGCCGGCCCCTCTGCTGATGCCGCCCGTACCGCCGGCTGGCGCATCGCCCAGCGCAAGGGGTGGCAAATGCTGTCGCAGCGCCTGACCGGGCAAGCCCGCTCGCTGCCCGACGGCACGCTCGATTCGCTGGTCAGCGGCATCGTCGTCGAAAGCGAACAGATCGGGCCGAAGCGCTACATCGCGCGGTTGGGCGTGCTGTTCAATCGCGGCCGTGCCGCGTCGATCCTAGGGATAGCCGGGGTTTCCGAACGCAGTCCCGCCATGCTCGTCCTGCCGCTCATCTGGGACGGTGGGACGGGCACGGTGTTCGAACGCGCAACCCCGTGGCAGGCGGCATGGGCGCGCTTCCGCACCGGCGGCAGCGTCATGGACTATGTCCGCCCCAGCGGCACCGGCGCCGACGGCCTGTTGCTGAACGCCGGACAGGTGACCCGGCGCGGGCGCGGCTGGTGGCGCACCGTCCTCAACCAATATGGCGCGTCCGACGTGCTGATCCCGCAGGTCCACCTGTACCGCCAATGGCCCGGCGGCCCGGTGATCGGCACCTTCACCGCCGGCTACGGCCCCGACAACCGCCTGCTCGGCAGCTTCTCGTTGCGGGTGGAGCAGGGCGACGCCGTCCCCGCGCTTCTCGACGAAGGCGTCCGCCGGATCGACGCAATGTATCAACAGGCGTTGCAGTCCGGCACGCTGCGCCCCGACGTCGTCCTCGCCGCGCCGCCGCCCGGCACGCCGGTCGCCCCGGTCGAGGAGGAAATCACCGACCTGACCCTGACCGATCCCACCGCCACGCCGACGCCCGCGCCTGCCGCCGAGGCGGTCACGCTGTCGATCCAGGCCGACACCCCCAATGTCGCTGCCGTCGAATCGACCGAAGCGGCGCTGCGTGCCGTTCCCGGCGTCCGTTCGGCCGCGACCTCCAGCCTTGCGCTGGGCGGCGTATCGGTGCTGCGCGTCACCTTCGACGGCGATGCCGCGATCCTTGCCGCCGCGCTGGAGGCCCGCGGCTGGCAAGTCCAGCAGGGTGAGGGCGCGCTTCGCATCCGCCGCCGTGCCGCCGCCGCCACGCCCCCGCCGCCCGCGAGTACGCCGCAGGGATGACCCAGTCGCGTACCGGATCGGCCCAGCTTTCCTTCTCGCTCGAACTGCCCGCCGGCGCCCGGCAGGACCTGTTCCTCGTCGGGCCGTCGAACGAAGCCGCCGTCCATCATCTCGACCATTGGGAGACGTGGCCAGTCAAGGCCGCGCTGCTGGTCGGCCCGCGCAAATCGGGCCGGACGCTGCTCGCCCGCTCGTTCGTCGCGCGCAGCGGCGGCACGATCGCCGACGATGCGGAGCGGTGGAACGAGACCGAACTGTTCCACGCCTGGAACCGCGCGCAGAGCGAAGGTCAGCCGCTGCTGATCGTCGCCGATGCCCCGCCGCCCATTTGGCGGATCGGCCTGCCCGACCTGCGTTCGCGCATGGGGGCGACGCCGGTGCTGCGGCTGGAAGCGCCCGACGAACTGCTGATCGAAACACTGCTGCAATATCTGTTCGACAGGAAGGAGCTCGTCGCCGCGCCGGATGTCGTGCGCTGGCTTGCCCGCCGGGTCGAACGGAGCCACCTTGCGGTGCTTCGGATCGTCGAGGCTTTGGAGGAAGATGCGATGTTGCGCTCGACGCGCCGTTTGACGATCCCGACCGCGCGCGCCGCGCTGTCCGACAGCCCGCTGCTCTTGGACCGCCTGCTGTGAACGATCCGGTCCCCTCCGCCCGCACCACGGTCGCCGCCGCGCCGGAAGCGCGCTACTTCAACCGCGAACTGTCGTGGCTGGCGTTCAACCGCCGCGTGCTGGACGAAGCGTGCAACCCCGACCATCCGCTGCTCGAAAGGCTCCGCTTCCTGTCGATTTCGGCCACCAACATCGACGAATTCTTCATGGTCCGCGTGGCCGGCCTGAAGGGGCAGCAGAACCAGGGCGTCGGCCATGAATCGGTCGATGGCCTCACCCCTTCGCAACAGCTGGCCGCGATCACCGTCGACGCCGCCGGGCTGGTCGACAGCCAGCAGCGCATCTGGCGCGACATCGCCGCCGCGCTGGCCGAAGCCAACATCTTCGTGCTCGGCGCCGACGAGATCCGCGGCGATACCGAAGTCTGGCTGGAACGCCATTTCCGCGACCAGATCTTTCCGGTCCTGACCCCGCAGGCGCTGGATCCGGCGCATCCGTTCCCCTTCATCCCGAACCTCGGCTCGGCGATGCTGTTCGACCTCATCCGCCGCTCGGACGATGTCGAGGTGCGCGAAGTCGTCCTGCTCCCGCCCGCCATGCCGCGCTTCGTCCGCCTGCCGGGCAAGGCCGCGCGCTATGTCGCGATCGAAACGATCCTGCGCCATTTCTCCGACCTGTTCTTTCCGGGCTACACCGTGCGCGCGTCGGCCGCCTTCCGCGTGATCCGCGACAGCGATATCGAGCTGGAGGAAGAGGCCGAAGACCTCGTCCTCTATTTCCGCACCGCCATCAAACGCCGCCGTCGCGGACGGATCATCCGCCTTGAAATCGAATCGGGCATCTCCGACGAACTGGTCCAGCTGCTGCGCGACGAAATGGGCGGCAGCGATGCGCTGATCACCGAAACCGGCGGGTTTCTCGGCATCGGCGACCTGTCGATGCTGGTCGCGGAGGATCGCCCCGACCTGAAATTCCCGCCCTTCTCCCCGCGCTTCCCCGAACGCATCCGCGAATATGGCGGCGACTGTTTCGCGGCGATCCGGGCGAAGGACATCGTCGTCCACCACCCGTACGAAACCTTCGACGTGGTGCTGGCCTTCCTCAAACAGGCCGCCGCCGACCCCGATGTCGTGGCGATCAAGCAGACGCTCTACCGCGCCGGCAAGCAGTCCGCCGTCGTCGCCGCGCTGGTCGCCGCTGCCGAAGCGGGCAAGTCGGTCACCGCCGTCGTCGAATTGAAGGCCCGCTTCGACGAGGAGCAGAATCTCAACCTCGCCTCGGTCCTCGAACGCGCCGGGGTGCAGGTCGTCTACGGCTTTATCGAGTGGAAGACCCATGCGAAGATCTCGATGGTCGTCCGCCGCGAGGAGCAGGGCTATCGCACCTATTGCCACTTCGGCACCGGCAATTATCATCCCGTAACCGCGCGTATCTATACCGACCTCAGCTTCTTCACCGCCGATCCGGTGATCGGACGCGACGCCGCGCAGGTGTTCAACTACATCACCGGCTATGTCGAACCGCAGGCGTTGCAACAGCTCGCCATTTCGCCGCGCGATCTGCGCAACCGGCTGGAGGCGTTGATCGAGGGCGAGATCCAGACCGCGCGGTCGGGCGGCGAAGGATCGATCTGGTTGAAGATGAACTCGCTGGTCGACCCGGCGCTGATCGACAAGCTGTATGAGGCGTCGGCGGCGGGCGTCCAGATCGACCTGATCGTGCGCGGCATCTGCTGCCTGCGGCCGGGCGTGCCGGGCATGTCCGACAACATTCGCGTCAAATCGGTCGTCGGCCGCTTCCTCGAACACAGCCGCATCTATTGCTTCGGCAACGGACAGGCGCTGCCCAATGACGATGCTTTGGTCTATGTGTCCTCGGCCGACTGGATGCCGCGCAATTTCGACCGCCGCGTCGAATATCTGCTGCCGATCAACAACCCGACCGTCCACGACCAGGTGCTCGATCAGGTGATGGTCGCCAACCTGCTCGACACCGAACAGACATGGGAACTCGGACCGGACGGCAGCTATCGCCGCGTCGCCAAGGGTGAGCGTCCGTTCAACCTCCACCGCTATTTCATGACCAACCCGTCGCTATCGGGACGCGGTGCCGCGATCGAAAGCGGGTCGGCGACGGTGCCGCAGAAATTGTCGCTCCGCGCGTGGCGGGCCGCACGGGACGGCGCGGTTTGATCCGCCTGCCCTGGGCCAGCCGCCCGGTCAGCGCGGCGCATAGTGCGATCATCGACATCGGGTCGAACTCGATCCGGCTCGTCGTCTATGGCGGGCCGGAGCGCATTCCGGCCACGCTGTTCAACGAAAAGGTGCTGGCGGGCCTCGGGCGTTCGCTGGCGGAAACCGGGCGGATCGATCCGGAGGCGATGGCGCTCGCCGCCACCGCGCTGCGCCGCTTTGCATGGCTGACCCGCGAAATGGAGGCGGAGGTGGTACGCACCGTCGCGACCGCCGCCGTCCGCGATGCCGCCAACGGACACGAACTGGTGGCGCTCGCCGAATCGCTCGGCCTGACGGTGGAAACGCTGTCGGGCGAGGAGGAGGCACAGGCTGCCGGCAACGGCGTGCTATCCGCCATTCCCGACGCCGACGGGATCGTCGGCGATCTGGGCGGGGGCAGCCTCGAACTGGTGCGGGTGAAAAACGGCAAGATCGGCGACCGCGTGTCGTTTCCGCTGGGCGTGCTGCGCATCGGCGCGATCCGCGACCGCCGCGCGGGCGAACTCGACCGCGTGGTGCAGCGGCTGGTGACCGAAGCCGGCTGGGCCGGGCGGGGGAAGGGGCTGCCCTTCTATCTCGTCGGCGGGTCGTGGCGGGCGCTCGCCCGGTTCGACATGCACCTGACCCACTATCCGCTGCCGATCGCGCACGGCTACACCATGTCGCTCGCCCGCATCGCCGAACTCGAACGGATCATCGCGCAGACGCCCCGCGCCGAGCTGAAGGCGGTGCCGAACCTGTCGGGCGGACGCCTGCCGACGCTCGACAATGCGACCGCCGTGTTGGCTGCGATGGCCCGGCATCTCGGTAGCGCGACGACGATGATTTCCGCCTATGGCCTGCGCGAAGGGCTGCTCTATGCCGCGCTCCCGTCGTCGGTCCGCAAGCAGGACCCGCTGATCGTCGCCGCGCATGACGAAGGCGCGCGACAGGGCCGCTTCGTCGAACATGGCGACCTACTCCACAAATGGATCGCGCCACTCTTTCCCGACGACGCCCCCGCCGCGGTGCGCCTGCGCCACGCCGCCTGTCTGCTGGCCGATGTGGGCTGGCACGCGAACCCCGAATTCCGCGCCGAACGCGGCATGGAGATTGCGCTGCACGGCAACTGGGTCGCGATCGACGCCGCCGGTCGTGCGATCGTCGCGCAGGCGCTGCACAGCTGTCTGGGCGGCGGCAGCACCGACGGCCCGCCCGAACCGCTCGGTCGCCTGGCGCCGATCGCCGCGCTGGAGGCGGCGCACCGCTGGGGCCTTGCCATGCGTCTGGGCCAGCGTCTCAGCGGCGGTGTCGCCACCCCGCTCCAGCGCACCGACGTCCGCCGCAAGCGCGGGCAGCTGGAACTGATCGTCCCCACCGCCGACACCGCGCTCTACGGCGAAGCGGTGCAGAAGCGCCACCGCGCGCTGGCGAGCGCCATGGGCATGGACGCGGCGCTGGTCACCCGCTGAGGCGTCGCTTTCCTACAGCGCATTGTTCTGCGAGGCTGGCGACGCTCTTTCACATCGTCGCAGCCCTACCGAGCATCGCGGACGCTCGCCCCGTCGCAAACCGTCAACTTCGGCGCAAAAGGTTACGCTTAAGTTGCTAGAATAACATGATAATCCTGTCGCGAAAGTTTCGACGTCCTGTCAACTTCGCAAACTTCCACGCCTCAGCCGCAGCGGAATCCAGCCACCATATTCTTCTCATCGATGGCGATGTTCAGCCGATCGGGCCGGAAATCCATCGTCACCGCCATCCCCGGCCGGATCGCCCGCACGGTCCTCGCCTTCGCCCGCGCCCTGGCATCCGCTTCCAGTGCCGGGGTGAAGGACTTGCTGACCAACGCGGCAAGCGCCGTAGTCTCGCATGCCCCGCCGGGAAGCTCCGGCGCGGCCGGCGCGGGATCGCCCGCCGTCTGCTGCGTCGTCGTACAGGCGCCCAGCGCCATGGCTACGATCAGGATGGTCGGCTTCATTCCACTACCTCCGCTCGGGTCATCTTCAGCTTTCCACCCAGCACGGTGAACCCAAGCTGACCCTCGACCAGCGCCAGCGCGTCGCGGCCGAACTGTTCGAACCGCCAGCCATTCAGGATCGAGAGCCCGTCGCGCTGCCCGGCGGCGAGCGCTTCCAGATCGTCCGACCGCGCCAGCAGCCGCGATGCGACCTTGATCTCGTTCGCCCGGATCTTCAGCAGCAGTTTCAGCAGGTCGGCGACCAGCGCGCCTTCCTTGCCCAGCGCGGGTTTGCGCTCGTCGCGGCCCGGCATTTCCCTCGCCGGCAACGGTTCGGCATCGGCCAGCGCCGCCATCATCCGTCCGCCGATATCGTTGTGCGCCCATGCCGCCGACAGCCCGCGCACCTTCGCCAGATCGCCCTGCCTGCGCGGCGGATTGCCGGCCAGATCGGCGATCGTCTCGTCCTTGACGATCCGTCCGCGCGGGAGATTCTTCCCCTGCGCCTCCAGCTCGCGCCACTTGCCCAGTGCCTTCAACCGCCCCAGCACTTCGGGCTTGCGGCTGTTGACCCGGATGCGCTGCCACACCTGTTCGGGATCGTTGAAGTAATTGGCCGGATCGGCGATCCGCTCCATCTCCTCGTCCAGCCACAGCCCGCGCCCGGTCTTGCGCAGCTTGGCCAGCATCTTGGGAAAGATCACCGACAAATGGGTCACGTCGGCGATCGCATAGTCGATCTGCCGGTCGTCCAGCGGCCGCCGCGACCAGTCGGTGAACCGCGCCCCCTTGTCGACCGTAATCCCCAGATAGGCGTCGACCAGGTTCGAATAGCCGACCTGCTCCCCCTGACCCAGCGCCATCGCCGCCACCTGCGTATCGAACAGGGGGAAGGGGGTCTTGCCGGTCAGGTTATAGACGATCTCGATATCCTGCCCGCCGGCGTGGAAGACCTTCAGCACGTCCTCGTTATCGGTCAGCAGGTGGAGCAGCGGCGTCAGGTCGATCCCCGGCGCCATCGGATCTATCGCGGCGGCTTCCTCGGTATTGGCGATCTGGATCAGGCAGAGTTCCGGCCAATAGCTGTTCTCGCGCATGAACTCGGTGTCGACGGCTACGAAGTCGGACTGGGCGAGGCGGGTGCAGAGGGCAGCGAGGGTCTGGCTGTCTTCGATCAACGGATGGATATGCATCACGCCCGCATAGCAAGGTTCCCCGCCTTGACAAAAGGGGGTGGGGGAGGGAAGCGGCCAATCAACAATTCAACCGTCATCCCCGCGCAGGCGGGGATCCATACACGCGAACGTTCGCGTGAGAGCCGCACCGTCAGCGGCTATGGATTCCCGCCTGCGCGGGAATGACGACCAAGCAAGGTTACGTTTGATGCACGCCTATCGCACCCATAACTGCGGCCAGCTCACGGACGCGAACGACGGCGATACCGTCCGCCTGTCGGGCTGGGTGCATCGCAAGCGCGACCATGGCGGCGTGCTCTTCATCGACCTGCGCGATCATTACGGCATTACCCAGATCGTCGCCGACAGCGATTCGCCCGCGCTCGCTTTGCTCGAATCGGCGCGCACCGAATCGGTGCTGACGATCGACGGCAATGTGAAGCTGCGCAGCGAGGCGACCCGGAATCCGAACCTCGCCACCGGCGCGATCGAAATCTACGCCCGCGCCGCGACGCTCCAGTCGGCGGCGCAGGAACTGCCGATGCCGGTCGCGGGCGAGGCGGAGTATCCGGAAGACATCCGCCTGCGCTACCGCTTCCTCGACCTGCGTCGCGAGCGGCTGCACGCGAACATCCTGCTGCGCTCGAACGTCATCGCGTCGCTGCGTCGCCGGATGATCGATCAGGGCTTCACCGAATTCCAGACGCCCATCCTGACCGCCTCGTCGCCCGAAGGCGCTCGCGACTATCTGGTGCCCAGCCGCGTCCATCCGGGCAAGTTCTATGCGCTGCCGCAGGCGCCGCAGATGTTCAAGCAGCTGCTGATGGTCGCCGGCTTCGACCGCTATTTCCAGATCGCACCCTGCTTCCGCGACGAAGACGCCCGCGCCGACCGCAGCCCCGGGGAATTCTACCAGCTCGATTTCGAAATGAGCTTCGTGACGCAGGAGGACGTGTTCGCCGCGATCGAACCCGTCCTGCACGGCGTGTTCGAGGAATATGCCAACTGGCAGGGCAAGGGCCGCACCGTCAGCCCGCTGCCGTTCAAGCGCATCCCCTACCGCGATTCGATGCTGAAATACGGCAACGACAAGCCCGACCTGCGCAACCCGCTGGTCATCACCGACGTGTCGGACCTGTTCGTCGGATCGGGCTTCGGCCGTTTCGCCTCGATCGTCGAGGCGGGCGACGTCGTTCGCGCGGTGCCGGCGCCGAACACCGCTGACAAGAGCCGCAAGTTCTTTGACGACATGAACGCCTGGGCGCAGTCCGAAGGGTTCGCCGGCCTCGGCTACGCCACGCGCAAGGGCGGCGAATGGGGCGGCCCGATCGCCAAGAACCATGGCGAGGAAGGCATGGCCAGGATCGCCGAGGCGCTCGGCCTCGGCCCCGATGACGGCGTGTTCTTCGCCGCCGGCAAGGAAGCGCAGGCGGCCAAGCTCGCCGGCCTTGCCCGCACCCGCGTTGCCGAGACGCTGGGGCTGATCGACGACAAGCGGTTCGAATTCTGCTGGATCGTCGACTTCCCGATGTTCGAATATGACGAGGACGCGAAGAAGGTCGATTTCAGCCACAACCCCTTCTCGATGCCGCAGGGCGAGATGGAAGCGCTGGAGACGATGAACCCGCTCGATATCCTGGCCTACCAATACGACATCGTCTGCAACGGCGTGGAGCTGTCGTCGGGCGCGATCCGGAACCATCGTCCGGAAATCATGTACAAGGCGTTCGAGATCGCCGGCTACTCGCAGGCCGACGTCGACACGAACTTCGCGGGCATGATCAACGCCTTCAAGTTCGGCGCCCCGCCGCACGGCGGCTCTGCGCCGGGCGTCGACCGTATCGTCATGCT
Source organism: Sphingomonas hankookensis (assembly GCF_001619955.1). Classification (GTDB taxonomy): domain Bacteria; phylum Pseudomonadota; class Alphaproteobacteria; order Sphingomonadales; family Sphingomonadaceae; genus Sphingomonas; species Sphingomonas hankookensis_A. The sequence continues at coordinate 531,303 of NZ_LQQO01000001.1, forward strand.
GCTGGCCGACGAGCCGAACATCCGCGAGGTCATCACCTTCCCGATGACGCAGAAGGCGGAAGATTTGATGATGGGCGCGCCCAATTATGCGACGCCCAAGCAGTTGCGCGAACTGAACATCCGCGTGACTGTCGACGGTCCGAAGGAGTAAATCCTCCCCGGGACGGGGAGGGGGACCGGCCGCAGGCTGGTGCAGGGGGCTACCCTGTTCCACCACCGTCGCGGTTGCGGCGATCCCCCTCCACGATGCGGTGCATGGTCCCCCTCCCCGCGAAGCGGGGAGGATTTGAAGGGCTCAAGCGTTCTCGAACGTATCGCCTTCAAGGACGCGCAGCCGCCCGTCCTCGATCGCGAAGACCGCGCCGTGGAGCTTGAGCTTGCCGGCCTCGACCCGTTCCTTGACGAACGGGAAGGTCATCAGGTTCTGAAGCGAGACCTTCACGCCCTCCTGCTCCAGAGCCTTCTGCCCTTCCGGCCCGGTGCCATGTTCCGCGACGACCTTCTCGCGCGCATCGTCGAGCAGGTCGATCCAGTGCGCAACGAAGCCGCCTTCACCCGGTTTGGTATTGGCCAGCGACTGGGTGAGGCAAGCGTTGACGCCACCGCACGCGCCATGGCCGAGGACGAGAACTTCTTCGACCTCCAGCTTCGTCACCGCAAATTCCAGCGCCGCCGAGACGCCATGCCGACCGCCATCGTCCTCGAACGGTGGCACGAGGTTGGCGACGTTACGCACCACGAAAATCTCGCCCGGCCGTGCGCCGAAGATCGTTGCCGGATCGACGCGGCTGTCCGAACAGGCGATCACCATCACCTTCGGGCTCTGCCCGGTGGCCAGTTCGCTCCAGCGCTCGCGCTCCTGCTGCCATTCGGTGCCGCGGAAGCGATAATAGCCCTCTTTGAGGTCGCTGAAGTGCATCAGTGGGTCTCCATGTTTGGTATAAATCTTCCCTCGGTCGCTAGACGCACAGGCGACGCGATCGTTGCAGGCGGTTGTTCGTTTGCCCGTCCGTCGCTATCTGGCAGCCATGAACGAGATGACGCCGCTGCCCCGCCCCGAGCGGACCCGCAAGCCCGACTGGATTCGCGTAAAGGCTCCGACCGGGAAGGTCGTGCAGGAAACCCGTGCGCTGATGCGGTCGAAGAGCCTGACGACGGTGTGCGAGGAAGCGGCCTGTCCGAATATCGGCGAATGCTGGTCGAAAAAGCACGCGACCGTCATGATCCTCGGCGACACCTGCACGCGGGCCTGCGCCTTCTGCAACGTGAAGACCGGCATGCCGCGCGCGGTCGACCCGATGGAGCCACAGCATGTTGCCGAAGCGGCGGCGGCGATGGGCCTCAATCACATCGTCATCACGTCGGTCGATCGCGACGACCTGCCCGATGGCGGCGCCAGGCAGTTCGTGAAGGTGATCGAGGCGATCCGCGCCGCGAACCCGACAACGACGATCGAGATCCTGACCCCCGATTTCCGTAACAAGCACGAAGCGGCAGTCGAGATGATCGTCGCGGCGCGCCCGGACGTCTACAACCACAATCTCGAAACCGTGCCGCGCCTCTACCCGACGATCCGGCCGGGCGCCCGCTATTACGCGTCGCTGCGCCTGCTGGAGAGCGTCAAGAAGCTCGACCCGTCGATCTTCACCAAGTCGGGCATCATGCTCGGCCTCGGCGAAGAGCGGCTTGAGGTGCATCAGGTGATGGACGACATGCGATCGGCCGATATCGATTTCCTGACCATGGGCCAGTATCTGCAACCGACGCCCAAGCACGCCAAGGTCATCGACTTCGTCACGCCCAAGGCGTTCGACGGCTTCGCCGCCATCGCCCGTGCCAAGGGCTTTCTGCTGGTCGCATCCTCGCCGCTCACCCGGTCGAGCTATCACGCCGGCGACGATTTCGAACGGATGCGGGCGAACCGTGACGCCAAGCTGGGCGTTGTTCGCGCCTGATGCCCAAGCATAGCGAAACCCGCCACCTGCCCTACACGCCGGAGCAGATGTTCGACCTGGTCGCCGATGTGGCGCGCTATGGCGAGTTCCTGCCCTGGGTCAGCGCGATCCGGGTGCGGTCGGATAGCGAAACCGAAATGGTCGCCGACATGATCGTCGGGTTCAAGGGCCTGCGGGAGAGCTTCACGTCGAAGGTGCAGAAGGAGCGCCCCAACCATATCCGCGTCGACTATCTCGACGGGCCGCTCAAATATCTCAACAACGACTGGCGGTTCAAGCCGGATGGGCAGGGTGGCACGCTCGTCGACTTCTGCGTCGATTTTCAGTTCAAGAACCGCGTGTTCGAAATGCTGGCGGGACAGGTGTTCGACCGCGCGCTGCGCAAGATGATCGGCGCGTTCGAGGATCGCGCCGCCGCGCTTTACGGCGATTCCGGCACGGGTTCCTCGGGCGCCACTTCCGGCGGCAGCAGCAGCTCGAGCGCGCACAACGCCGCCTGAAGGCGGATTTTCCCACGCCCCAGGTCGCCGAACTGGCGCAGGTCGGCAACGACCTTCGCCGGATCGCCGCCCTTTTCCGCGCGCGCGAACACGACGGTACCGACCGGCTTCTTCTCGCTGCCGCCACCGGGACCCGCGACGCCGGTGATCGCGACCGCGACGTCAGCCTGCGTCACCTCCAGCGCCCCCTGCGCCATGCTCCATGCCGTCGCGATGGATACGGCACCGAAGGTCTCGATCACGTCGGAGCTGACCTTGACCAGCTCGATCTTCGCCTCGTTCGAATAGGTCACGAACCCGGCTTCGAACACGTCGGAGCAGCCGGGGATCTCGGTGATCGCCGCCGCGACTAGTCCGCCGGTGCAGCTCTCGGCCAGTGCGACGCGGCGGCCGGCGTTGCGGTTCTCGTCGACCACGCGACGCGCGGCTTCGATCAGTTCGGGGGGTAGAATGCTGTCCATGCTATCAATTCCGCGCGGCCTGCCGGCACAAGGGCAGCCGCATCTGGGGGTTGGCGCGGTCGGCATCGACCTGCGCGAAGAGAACGATCAGCCCGGCGACGTTGCGCGGGGGCAAGGCCTGTACCAGGTTCGCCGCCCGTTCGATCCGGGGGCAATCGGCCGCATCGATATTGCCGACGACCATCGGCGCGATCAGCGAGGCGACGATCGGCGCGGCGAACGCCGAATCGAGCAGCTGGATCGCCTGCGGCGCGGTCAGCCGGGACAATGCCGCCTTGGCCTGTGGCCATGCCGCATCGGTTTCCGCTTCATAGCGTGAGAGGAATGGCCCGCCGGTGCGCCGCAGCAGCGCGGTCGGCGGCAAGGCACTGGCGCAGCGCGTGCCGGCCTGCCGGATCAGTTCAGGGGCAACGAACAGGACCAGCGCCTCGGCCTCGGCCGGCGTGACGCAGCTTTGCGCAGTCTGCGCCGGAGCGTTGGCGCAGGCGGTCAGCGCCAGCAGGGCGGCGAGCCGCTTCATGCCGGCACCCGGATGGTCGCGATCGCCTGTGCGGCGATCCCTTCCTGCCGGCCGGTAAAGCCCAACCGCTCGCTGGTCGTCGCCTTGATGCTCACCTGACGTTCGGGAATATCCAGCAACGCCGCGATCCGTTCGCGCATCGCGCCACGGTGCGGGCCGATCTTCGGCGCCTCGCAGATCAGCGTCAGGTCGACGAAATCGATGACCCCGCCCTCTACCCGCACCAGCGATGCGGCGTGTTGCAGGAACTGACCCGATTCCGCGCCGCGCCATTGCGGGTCGCTCGGCGGGAAGTGCGTGCCGATATCGCCCGCGCCGATCGTGCCGAGCAGCGCATCGGTGATCGCATGCAGCACGACATCGGCATCGCTATGCCCCGATAGCCCGCGATCGTGCGGGATGAGCACGCCGCCCAGCCACAATTCCTCGCCCGCCTCCAGCCGGTGGACGTCATAACCGGTCGCGCTGCGCGACACGAGCGCGGGCAGCGCACGGGCTTCGGCGGCGGCGAAGTCGGCCGGATAGGTGATCTTTTCGAGCATGATGTCCCCTTCGACCATCGCCACGTCCAGCCCGATCGCGCGCAGCATCTGCGCGTCATCGGTCGCCTCGGCGGTAACGTCCCACGCCGCATGGGCGTTGCGGATGGCGGACACCGCAAAGGCTTGTGGTGTCTGCACCCGAACCAACCGGTCGCGGGGCACCACGTCGCCCAGCGCCTCACCAGCCAGCGCCAGCGTATCGGCCACCGGCAGCACCGGCACCGCGCCGGGTGTATGGTCCAATGCTGCCAGCAACCGGTTGATGACGATGGCGGGCACGAACGGCCGTGCCGCGTCGTGGATCAGCACGCGCGCGGCATCCCCGATCGCGGCCAACCCGGCGGCGACGCTCTCACGCCGCGTGGCACCGCCGGTCACGAACGCGACCTCGCCGATTGCGGCGCGGAGCAAGGCCTCCTGTCCCTCGCCGATCACGACCAGCACGTGGTCGATGCCGGGATGGCCGTCCAGCGCCGCATGGGCGTGCGCGATCATCGCCCGCCCGGCGATCGGGGCATATTGCTTGGGCAGGCTGCTGCCCGACCGGATGCCGGTTCCGGCGGCAACGATCAGGGCGACTGTGGGTCCGGTCTGCATGGCGCCCGCCTAGCGCAAGCGGTGGCGGCCCGCCAGCCTTGCCCTTGGCGGGCGGATACGGTAAGGGCTGCCCAATTTTCAGGCACAATCCATGACCCTAGCTCCCATCCGTATCGGCGACGTCGTCATCGACACGCCGGTGATCCTCGCGCCGATGACCGGTGTCACCGACTTGCCGTTCCGCAAGATGGTGCGGCGGCACGGGTCGGGGCTGAATGTCACGGAGATGATCGCCAGCCAGGCGGCGATCCGCGAAACGCGCCAGTCGATTCAGAAGGCGATGTGGGACCCGGCCGAGGAACCGGTGTCGATGCAGCTGGTCGGTTGCACCCCGGTCGAGATGGGCGAGGCCGCCAAGCTCGCCGAGGACAAGGGTGCGGCGATCATCGACATCAACATGGGCTGCCCGGTCCGCAAGGTGACGAACGGCGATGCCGGTTCGGCGCTGATGCGCGACCTGCCGCTCGCCGCCGACCTGATCGCGGCGGTGGTAAAGGCGGTGAAGGTGCCGGTCACCGTCAAGATGCGGATGGGCTGGGATCATTCGAGCCTCAACGCCCCCGAACTGGCGCATATCGCCGAGGATCTGGGCGCGCAGATGGTCACCGTGCACGGCCGCACCCGCAATCAGATGTATCGCGACCATGCCGACTGGGCGTTCGTCCGCCGGGTGAAGGATGCGGTAAAGGTGCCGGTGATCGTCAATGGCGATATCTGCTCGGTCGACGACGCGCGCACCGCGCTCGACCAGTCGGGTGCCGATGGCGTGATGATCGGCCGCGGCGCCTATGGTCGTCCCTGGCTGCTGGCGCAGGTGATGGCGGCGCTGTTGGGCGGCCATGGCCCGGCCGATCCCTCGGTCGAGGAACAATATCGCCTGATCGTCGAACATTATCACATGATGCTGGACCATTATGGCGAGGAAACCGGCGTCAACATGATGCGCAAGCATATCGGTTGGTACACCAAGGGGCTGCACGGCTCGGCCGAGTTCCGCAACAAGGTGAACCAGCAGCCCGATTCGCGCACCGTGCTCGGCATGCTCGCCGATTTCTACGCGCCGTGGTGCACGCGCGCGGCGGCGTGATCGCAACCGGCGCCATGCCGTCCTTTACGGAGCTGTTTGCCGGACTTCCGGTGGCGGCGCTGGTGCTGGACGAGGCGGGGTGTATCGCCCATGCCAATGGCGCGGCGGAGCTGTTACTCAACCAGTCCGACCGGGCGATGCGTGGCCTGTCGCTCGAACAGATATTGTCGCTGCCGCCAGGCTATGCCGAACAGCGCGACGGGCGCGCCTTTGCCAGCTACGACTGCGAATTGCAGCTGCGGCGCGGGGGACGGCTTCGCGTCGATTTTCACGATACGCCCGCCGCGCACGGATCGGCATGGCGGGTCATCATGCTGTACGGCGTGCGCGACGGGCATAGCGGTTCGCAGGCTGCCGGCGCCCGCGCCGCGATCGGCGCCGCCGCGATGCTAGGCCATGAGATCAAGAACCCGCTGTCGGGCATTCGCGGCGCGGCGCAGCTGCTGTCGGGCGAGGTCGACGATCGCAGTGTCCTGACCGACCTCATCATCGCGGAGGTCGACCGCATCGCCGCGCTGATCGACCGGATGCAGGACTTTACCGACGATCGCCCGCGCGCGTTGCAGGCGCAGAACATCTACCCGGTCCTCGCCCATGCGGTACAGCTGGCCTCGGCCGGTTTTGCGCGCGGGATCGTGATCGAGGAACGCTTCGACCCCTCGCTTCCCCCGGTGCGGATCGACCGCGATGCGTTCGTGCAGGTTCTCGTCAATCTGCTCAAGAATGCGGCTGAGGCGCTGGACGAGATCGAACGCCCCCGGATCATTCTCGGCACCGCCTATCGCCACGGCATGTCGCACAGCATTGGCGGGGGACAGCGTCGAGCGGTGCCTATCGAGCTGACCATTACCGACAACGGTCCCGGCGCGCCCGCCGATATCGCCGGCCACCTCTTCGAACCCTTCGTTTCGGGGAAGCGCGAGGGGAGGGGCTTCGGCCTGCCGATGGTTGAAAAGCTGGTCGGGGAGATGAATGGCTTCGTCCGCTATGCCCGTGAAGGATATCCGCCGATGACCGTGTTCCGCATCCACCTGCCGCGCGCATGACCGACACGTCGCGCATCCTGCTGGTCGATGACGACGCGGCGATCCGGACCGTTGTCGCGCAGGCGCTTCGGCGGGAGGGGCATGCGGTGCAGACCGTGGGTACGCTGGGACAGCTCCGTGCGGAGCTGCGCGCCGGGTTGCCCGACGTGCTCGTCACCGATGTGGTCCTGCCCGATGGCGACGGGCTGGAAATGGCGGCAAAGCTGAATGCCGAATTTCCCGACCTGCCGATCATCGTCCTGTCGGCCCGCAACACGCTGACCACCGCCGTCCGAGCGACGGAGGCGGGGGCGTTCGACTATCTGCCCAAGCCGTTCGATCTCGACACGCTGGCGCTGGCGGTGCGCGGTGCGCTCGCCCGGCGATCGCGCGGCGCAGAGGAACAGCCGGTCGACGCGATCGATTCATCCTTGCCGCTGATCGGGCGCTCCCCGGCGATGCAGGACGTGTACCGCGTGATCGCGCGCGTCGTCGCGACGGACCTGACCGTGCTGGTCACCGGCGAATCGGGCACGGGCAAGGAACTGGTCGCGCGGGCGATCCACGACCTCGGCCGCCGCCGCCGCGCGCCGTTCATCGCGCTCAACATGGCGGCGATCCCGCGCGAATTGATCGAGGCCGAGCTGTTCGGCCATGAACGCGGTGCCTTTACCGGCGCGGCGCAACGCTCGGCGGGCAAGTTCGAACAGGCGGCGGGTGGGACGCTGTTCCTCGACGAGATCGGCGACATGCCGATGGAGGCGCAGACCCGGCTGCTGCGCGTCCTGCAATCGGGGGAGTTCACCAGCGTCGGCGGCGCGCGGGTCATCCGCGCCGATGTCCGCATCGTCGCGGCGACCAATAAAACGCTAGCGGCGCAGGTCCAGTCGGGTCAGTTTCGCGAAGATCTGTTCTACCGACTGAACGTCGTGCCGATCGCGCTTCCGCCGTTGCGCGAACGGCGGCAGGACGTGGCGTTGCTGGCGCGGCATTTCCTCGACCAGGCGGCACGCGATGGATTGCCGCGCAAGACGCTGACACCCGATGCGCAGGAATTGCTGGAGGCGCATGACTGGCCGGGCAATGTCCGCGAGCTCGAAAACCTGATGCGCCGCGTCGCGGTGCTGGGCCGTGATGCGGCGATCGAGGCAGGCGATTTGCGCGGCGCGCTGGGCGATACCGCCGGACGAACGACGGCGCAGCCCGATGCCGATCTGGGTGACGCCGTCCGCGCTTGGCTGCGCCGCGTCGCCCGCGAGGAGCCGGTGGCGATGGAGGATGGCACGCTCTACGACCGTCTGATCTCCGATGTCGAACGCCCGTTGATCGAAGCGATGCTCGATCGCCACGGTAACAACCAGTTGCGTGCCGCAAAGGCGATGGGTCTCAATCGCAACACGCTGCGCAAGCGGCTCGACGAGTTGGGGATCGACCCGGCGGTCCGCGCCTATCATGCGGAGAAGGAACGCTAATCGCTTTGCGATACGGCCGAGGTGCGATTTGACGTGCTTTGAGCCGGGAATGTTGTAAAACGGCAACTATGGTTGCAGCGTTAACGGAACCGAAGCGCGCCACATCGATCCCGGCGCAGTGGTTCCCGGCGATCGAGGTCGCCGTATTGGGGGCGGTGATCGCCGTCGGTGTCGGCAGCTATCTGCTGTTCGACGGATCGCAGAGCACGCGGGGCCAGTTGCCGACGCCGTCGCTGATGGCGCTGGTGCTGATCGCGAACCTGATCCCCGCCATGGCGCTGCTGGTGCTGGTCGGCCGGCGGATCGCGATGCGCCGCGCCGCCCGGTCGCAGATTGGCGGTACGGGGACGCTTCACGTCCGGCTTGTCGCGCTGTTCTCGATCCTCGCCAGCGTACCGATGCTGCTGGTCACCATCGTCGCGTCGTTCCTGTTCCAATATGGCGTCGAATTCTGGTCCTCGCCACGTGCGCGCGGCATTTTCGAGAATGCCCAGGTACTGGCGCAGTCGTCCTACAATGAATTTCTCGATGCGGTTGACGGTCAGAACGTCGCGGTCGCCTCCGACATTCGTCGCATGCTGCTGAATAATCGCTACTCGATCGACAGCGACGAATTCCGCCTGCTGTACCAGAACAGCATCGTGTTCCGCTCGCTGAGCGATTCGGTGGTATTCGAGATTCCGCCCGACGGCCGCCCGCGTTCGCTGGCGTCTGCCTCGATCTACGAAGGCCCGTTGCGCTGGAGCATCGATCCGAAGTCGATCGCTGCCCTGCGCGCCGGCAAGCCCAGCTATGTCAGCGTCCGCAACCGGCAGGTGCAGTCGGTAACGCGGGTGATGGACACGCCTTATTATGTCTATTCCGCACGCGACATCGACCTCGCGACTTATACCGAACGTCTCAGCCGCACCCGTGCGATCCTGTCCGATTACGACGCGCTACTTGCCCGCTCCCGCAGCGTCCAGCTCCGCCTGAACATCGCACTGTTCGTCGTCTCGCTCATCATCGTCGGCCTCGCCGTCTTCGTGGCGCTAGCCGTCGCCGACCGCCTCGTCCGCCCGGTCGGCGCGCTGGTCGGCGCCGCCCGCCGCGTGGCCGGGGGCGACCTGTCGGCGCGCGTGCCTGAGCCAAACGGCACACGACAGAAGGACGAGATCGGCACGCTGGCCAGCGCCTTCAACAGCATGACCGAACGGTTGCAGGAACAGACCGGCGAACTCGTCGCCGCCAACGCCCAGATCGACAGCCGCCGCGCCCTGATCGAGGCGGTCATGTCGGGCGTCAGCGCCGGCGTCGTCTCGGTCGGCCCCGACCGTACGATCAAGCTCGTCAACAGCTCGGCCACCGCGCTGCTCAAGACCGGCAACACCCCGCTGGTCGGCCGTCCGCTGGGCGATGTCGCCCCCGAACTCGACGCGCTGCTGGGCGGCGAGACGCAGGACGCGATCATCCAGCTGGCGTCGGGTGGCGAGGCCAAGACGCTCGCCGTCCGCATCACTCGCGACGATGGCCAACACATCCTGACCTTCGACGACATCACCCAGCAGCTGCTCGACCAGCGCCGCGCCGCCTGGTCCGACGTTGCCCGTCGCATCGCGCATGAGATCAAGAACCCGCTGACCCCGATTCAGCTCGCCGCCGAACGGCTCCAGCGCCGCTATGGCACCAAGCTGACCGAAGACGATGGCACCTTCGCCCGCCTGACCGAGACGATCGTCCGACAGGTCGGTGACCTGCGCCGCATGGTCGACGAATTCTCGTCCTTCGCGCGGATGCCGAAGCCCGTATTCCGCCACGAATCGATCGCCGAGCTCGCCCGGCAGAGCCTGTTCCTGCACGAGGTTGCGCATCCCGACATCGATTTCGCGCTCGAATCCGCCGGCGCCGCGCCGCTCGTCTGCGACCGTCGCCAGCTGGGACAGGCACTCACCAACATCGTCAAGAACGCGACCGAAGCCGTCGCCGCCCGTCCCGAAGGCGCCCCCCGCGGCCGGATCGAAATGGACGTCCGTTACGATGCGCAGGGGCGGATGCACATCGATACCAGCGACAACGGCATCGGCCTGCCGATCGAGCGCGATCGCATCGCCGAACCCTATATGACCACGCGCAAGGGCGGCACCGGCCTCGGCCTCGCCATCGTTCGCAAGATCGTCGAAGAACATTTCGGAACCATATCGTTCGCCGACCGTCCCGGTGGAGGGACGATCGTATCGATCATCTTCGATCCCGCGATCCTGGCCGCGCTGGCCGGGACCGGGACAGCGGAAGATGACGATTCACAGGAGGTTACAACGCGCCACCCCATGCTTACCCGGACCGGAACGCCCGCATGAAGCTCGACATTCTCGTCGTCGACGACGAAACCGACATCCGTGAACTCGTCGCCGGCGTTCTGGAGGACGAAGGCTATGAGACGCGCGGCGCGGCTGACAGCGATGCCGCACTCGAAGCGGTGGCCCAGCGGCGTCCATCGCTGGTGCTGCTCGACGTGTGGCTGCAGGGTTCGCGCCTCGACGGGCTTGAGTTGCTCGACGAGTTGAAGGCGCGCGATCCGTCGTTGCCGGTGCTGGTCATTTCCGGCCATGGCAATATCGATACCGCCGTCGCCGCGATCCGGCGCGGCGCCGTCGACTTCATCGAAAAGCCGTTCGAGGCAGAACGGCTGCTCTTCCTCGTCCAGCGTGCGACCGAAACCGAGCGCCTGCGGCAGGAGGTCGCGTCGCTGCGTGCCTCGGCCGGCCGCGAGGACGACCTGACCGGCAGCTCGACCGCGATCAACAGCGTCCGCGCAACGCTGAAGCGCGTCGCCGGCACCGGTAGCCGCGTGCTCATCACCGGCGGGGCAGGGGTCGGCAAGGAAGTCGCCGCCCGGCTGCTCCATGGATGGAGCCAGCGGGCACAGGCGCCATTCGTCATCGTCAGCGCGGCGCGCATGACGCCCGAACGTGTCGACGAAGAACTGTTCGGCGTAGAGGAGGGCGGCAATCTCGTCCGGCCCGGCCTGCTCGAACAGGCGCATGGCGGGACGCTGTTCCTCGACGAAATCGCCGACATGCCGATCGCGACCCAGGCGCGTATCCTGCGGGTGCTGACCGACCAGAGCTTTACCCGCGTCGGCGGCACGCGGGTCGTGAAGGTCGATGTCCGCGTCGTCTCGGCGACCGCGCGCGATCTTCAGCAGGAGATCATCGACGGCAATTTTCGCGAGGATCTCTATTACCGCCTCAACGTGGTGCCGGTGCAAATCCCCTCGCTGGCCGAACGGCGTGAGGATATCCCCCCGCTGGTCGAACATTTCGTCGCGCATTACGCCAACGAACGCCGGGTCCAGACGCCGGAGGTCGCGCCCGACGCAATGATCGCGCTGCAAAGCTATGAATGGCCGGGCAATGTCCGCCAGCTGCGCAACGTCGTCGAACGCACCGTCATTCTGGCACCGGGCAACCGTATCGCGCGGATCGATATCGATCTGTTGCCGCCCGAAGTGCTCGGCTCGGCAGGCGACGGGGCGGGGGGCGCCACCGCCAGTGCGATCATGGGATCGCCGCTGCGCGAGGCACGGGAGTCGTTCGAACGCGAATATCTGCGGGTTCAGATCCGCCGCTTTTCGGGCAATATTTCGCGCACCGCGACCTTCATCGGCATGGAACGCTCTGCGCTGCACCGCAAATTGAAGCTGCTCGGCATTACCGAAACGCGCGGCGACGAATAGCGCCGTTCGAACCATTGCGGCGGCGCGGGGTAGGGCCTAAATTACTGGCTCCGCGCCACAGGGGTGCGGCAACCGGGTGACGGTTAAAGACACTCAGCGGGAAATTCCCGCCAAGAACAAGGGCAAGTCATGGCCGAACGGCAAGGGTCGCTTCAGGACCTGTTTCTCAACTCGCTACGCCGGTCGAAGACGCCGGTCACGATGTTCCTCGTCAAGGGCGTGAAGCTCCAGGGGATCGTGACGTGGTTCGACAATTTTTCGGTGTTGCTGCGCCGCGACGGACAGTCGCAGCTGATTTACAAGCACGCCATCTCGACGATCATGCCCGCCGGCCCGACCGACCTGTCGTCGGTGATCGAGGCCGCGGCGGAGAATACGTCGAAGCACGCACCGCTGCAGGAAATCTTCCTCAACGCCGTGCGCAAGGCGCAGGAAAACGTCACCATGTTCCTGGTCAACGGCGTGATGTTGCAGGGCCAGATCGCGGCGTTCGACCTGTTCTGCATGCTGCTCCAGCGCGAAGGCATGTCGCAGCTGGTGTATAAGCATGCCGTATCGACCATTCAGCCGGCCAATCCGCTGAACCTTGCCGAGGAACAGGCATCGGGAGCGGACGAGGCTTGAGCACCGGTTTCGACCGCGACGCACAGGAGTTCACCCGCGGCGCTTCGGCGATCGTCGTCCTGCCCGACATGGGCGGGTCGGCGCGCGATGCCGATGCCCGGTTGGAGGAAACCGCCGGCCTAGCCCTCGCTATCGGGGTCGACGTCCGACACCGCGTGCCCTTCCGCGTCCGCGCCCCCAAGCCCGGCACGCTGATCGGCAGCGGACAGGTCGATCAACTGGCGCAGATGGTACGCGACGAGGATCTGCAACTCGCGGTCTTCGACGCGGCGCTGACGCCGGTGCAACAGCGCAACCTCGAAACCGCGCTGGGTTGCAAGGTCATCGATCGGACCGGGCTGATCCTCGAAATCTTCGGCGAACGCGCGCGCACGGCCGAGGGGCGGTTGCAGGTCGAACTCGCCCACCTCGACTATCAGGCCGGTCGCCTGGTCCGTAGCTGGACCCACCTTGAGCGGCAACGCGGCGGTTTCGGTTTTCTCGGCGGTCCCGGTGAAACCCAGATCGAGGCGGATCGCCGCCTGATCCGCGACCGGATGGCGCGGCTGCGGCGCGAACTGGATGCGGTTTCGCGCACCCGGACGCTGCACCGGGACCGGCGGCAGCGTGCCCCGTGGCCGGTCGTCGCGCTGGTCGGCTACACCAATGCCGGCAAATCGACATTGTTCAACCGCCTGACCGGGGCGGACGTGATGGCGGAAAACCTGCTCTTCGCAACGCTCGACCCGACGCTGCGGCAGGTTTCGCTGCCTGGCATCGACAAGGCGATCCTGTCGGACACGGTGGGTTTCGTTTCCGACCTGCCGACTCAGCTCGTTGCGGCGTTCAAGGCCACGCTCGAAGAGGTGGTGTCGGCCGACCTGCTGATTCACGTCCGCGACGTTGCGCATCCCGACACGGCGGCGCAAGCGTCGGATGTGGAGGCGGTGCTGCGCGAGATCGGGGTCGACGACACGACCCCGCGGATCGAGGCGTGGAACAAGCTCGACCTGTTGAGCGAGGACGACCGCACCGAGATGCTGGGGGAGGCGGCGCATCGCGAGGATATCGTCGCCTTGTCCGCGCTGACCGGGGAGGGCGTGGATCGCCTGATCCGCACCGTCGGCGACCGGCTGACCGAAGGGCATCGCCGTTACCGCATCGCGCTGGCACCCGAAGACGGTGCCAGTGCCGCATGGCTCCATGCCCATGGTGAAGTGACCGATCATTGGGTCGACGACGACCGTGCATTCTACGATGTGCGAATGGCGCCGGCCGATTATGATCGGTTTCTCACCCGATAGGGCCGCGCTCCATATTCTGGTTCCCGGGGACTTATCCCCCGGGGAAACGTTTCTTCTCCATCGGCGACAAAGGTTACGCTGGATGGGGAAGGGGCCTCTAAACGCCCGGATTCATCCGACGAAAAGGGCAGGAGTCCGCCAGAGTCCGAAAAACGCCCTTCAGGACTCGACAGGCGCGTGCCCGATGCTAGCTATCGGGCGCCGCATCAGCGACTCTACGGCCGAATTTCCTGAAATCGCTGGAAATTTCGTCAGGGAAGGGGGCTGATCTTCGCCCGGACCCACGCTTCTTCCAATTCCGCCAGCGTTCGGTCGCCGAAGTTTGCATCCTCGGCTTCCATCGCCGCGAACCGTCGTTCGAACTTCGCGTTGGCAGCACGCAACGCCGCTTCCGGATCGATACCCAGATGCCGCGCCCAGTTGACGACGGAGAACAGCAGGTCGCCGACCTCCTCCATCCGGTCGGCATCACTCGCCGCCTCCACCTCCGCCAGTTCCTCGTCGATCTTGGCTCGCGGCCCCGCCGCATCGGGCCAATCGAACCCGACCCGCGCCGCCCGCTTCTGCAACTTTTCCGCTCGCGCCAATGCCGGCAGGCCCAGCGCGACGCCGGCCAACGCGCCGCCCTGTCCGGTCTTCTCCCGACGCTCCGCCGCCTTGACCTGCTCCCACAGATGGTGACCGCCAACTTCGGCGTCCCCGAAGATATGCGGGTGCCGCCGCTCCATCTTGTCGCTGATCGCATCGACCACGTCGCCGAGATCGAACAGCCCGGCTTCTTCCGCGATCCGGCTGTGGAACACCACTTGCAGCAACAGGTCGCCCAGTTCGTCCTTCAGATCGGTCATGTCGCCGCGCGCGATGGCGTCGGCCACCTCATAAGCCTCCTCGATGGTGTACGGCGCGATGGTTTCGAACGTCTGGACCCGATCCCATTCGCATCCGCGCTCCGGATCACGCAGCCGCGCCATGATTCCGACGATGCGACCAACGATATCCCGCGGCGGAGCGACCAAGTCGCCACCATCCCCCGCGGCCGCCGGATCGGTCTGTCCAACCTCTGTGCAAACTTCCGCAACAGCATGTTGCCCGGCGGTGGTTGTTGCAAGGGCGGCACGATCGATATCCGCCCGCGTGCTAACGTCGGAACCGAAATGCCGGCCGGTAGCTCCGGTGGCACCATCGTCGCCACCACCACCGGACGCCGGACCGGCGCTATGACGGATATCCCGGTCAGAAATACCGTCCGTCGCACGCGCGTCACGCGTCATGTGAATGCCATCGTGCCCGGTTTCGACACCCATCTATCATATTCCGATAATAAACATTATGTAAAATCATATCGGTTTCTCGGCTTCGAGGACCAACGTTCCGCGTACCACTCGCCAACTTCCGAGCCGCGACAGGAAATTCATACCTACCACGTCCAGTTCACCGAAGGTCGGCGAAATCACCACTGGCAAGTCCCGCGTTTCGAGCGAGCCGATCCGCACCGTCTCGATCCGCCCGCGTGCTGCCTGGATCGTCCCGTTCGCCGTCGACAGTATCACCGGCGGCACCCGTCGCGGCGTCACACCGATCGCCCGCGCGGTCGCTTCGGAGATCGCCGTGGACGTCGCACCACTGTCGATCAGCATCCGGCGCTCGACTCCATTGAGCTGCGCCACCGCCCAGAAATGGCCATCGACCGACTGTCGGATACGCACGGTATCGCCCTCGACGCTTTGCTCGGCAACACCTAGCTGTTCTCCCATCGTTCCCGCCAATTCAGTAATGCGCTCGCGATTGCTGAACGCGACGTACAGGATCGCCACGATCACCGCCCAGCCGAACAGCGACCGAACGACCACGCCAGCCGAGGGCCGTCGTGCCAGCAGCGACGATAACGGCAGGATCAGCATCATCAGGCCGAGCACGACGTAGATCGCCCGATTGTCGGTCACGGGACCAATTCCATCCCGTCATAGCCGGGCTCGACACCGTCCGGCAGGCTGTCACGCAGCGTCGCATAGTCCATCGAATGATCCATGTGGATCAGGACGGTCCGACCTGCCCTGCAGTTCCGCGCGAATTTAATGGCTTGGTCAAGCGAAGGATGCGTCGGGTGCGGCGCGACGCGAAGGGCGTCGACGACCAGAATGTCGACATCGCGGTAGAGTTCGAGCATTTCCGGCGTCACGTTGCTGAAATCGGTAGCATAGCCGATCGAAGCCCGATCGCTGTCGAACCGCAATCCGGCGGATTCGATCGATCCGTGCGGCTGATCGGTACACCGAACCGTAATCGAGCCGATGGTCAGTTCGTCGGGCAGCAAGGCGCCGGCGACCGTAGCGCGATACCCTGCCCGACCCGCGAACACATAATCGAACCGCGATGTCAGGCTCGCCAATGTGGCTGCGCGCGCATAGCCCGCCACAGGCGCACGGGCGTTGTGGAACAGCTGTCGCAGGTCGTCGATGCCGTGGCAATGATCGGCGTGGTCGTGCGTCCACAGCACGGCGTCGACGGTCGCGACATTGGCGGCAAGCAGTTGTTCACGCATGTCGGGGCCGGTATCGATCAGGATGCGCGACCCGGCATGTTCGACCAACGCCGACACGCGCGTCCGACGATTGCGCGGTTCGGCGGGGTCGCAGGCCCCCCAGTCGTTTCCGATCCGCGGCACGCCGGACGACGTGCCCGAGCCGAGGATACGGATCTTCATGCCAGCGTCTTGGCAAAGAGACGGTGAAAATTCCCGCGGGTCGCGTCAGCCAGATGCTCCGGTTCCTCGCCACGCAATTGCGCCAGGAAGCGGCAGGTGTCGGCGACGAACGCCGGCTCGCCGGGCTTCCCGCGATGCGGCACCGGCGCCAGGAACGGCGCATCGGTTTCGATCAGCAGTCTTTCGAGCGGCAGGTCACGGGCGACCGCCTGCAAGCTCAGCGCGCTCTTGAACGTCACGATGCCGGAAATCGAGATGTAAAAGCCGAGGTCGAGCGCGATGCGGGCGAGTTCGGCCGAACCGGTGAAACAGTGGAGGACGCCGGGAAAGGCCCCCTTCCCCAGCTCGTCCCGCAGGATCGCGGCGGTATCTGCCTCGGCGTCGCGCGTGTGGACGACGATTGGTATCCTGGTTTCGCGGCAGGCGGCCAGATGGGCGCGGAAGCTGCGTTGCTGGGCGGCGCGGTCGCTATGGTCGTAATAATAGTCGAGGCCGCTTTCGCCGATGCCGACGACGCGGGGATGCGCAGCGGCGGCGATCAGGCGGTCGGTATCGACGTGCGGGTGCTCGTCGGCCTCATGCGGATGGATGCCGATCGTCGCCCAGACATCGGGTTCGCGCTCGGCGGTGCCGATCACCGCATCCCACTCGCTTTCGCGCGTCGAGATGTTGAGCATCGCCACGACGCCGGCAGCGCGCGCCCGTGCCAGCACCTCCTCCGAGGCATCGGCGACACCCTTGTAGTTCAGATGGCAGTGGCTGTCGGCCAGCTTCATGCGGGTTCGACCTCGGCAAGCGCCAGTCGCGGGAAGATCGGCGTCGGCGGCGCGATGCGGAACCCGGCGCCCTGCTGTTCGCCATACCAGCCATGATCGCCAAGCGCCTCATGCCCCCTGCCCGACTGCCCCAACTGCGCCAACAGGGCGGCAGCCGAGGCCGGAACCACCGGTTCGATGGCGATGGCGAGATCGCGGATCGCGCGGACCAGCGTGCCGAGAACGGCATGCATCCGCTCCGGATCGGTCTTGCGCAGCGCCCACGGCGCCTGCACGTCGATATACTGGTTGCAGGCGAAGACACCGCGCATCCACGCCTCCAGCGCCTGCCCCAGCGCCAGTTCGGCAAAGGCGGAGCGGTAGCCGTCGATCGCCTCACCCACGGCCGTCAACAGCGCGGCATCGGCGGGATCACCCCGCCCCTCGTCCGGCAGCGCGCCTTCCAAATTCTTGGCGATGAACGACAGGGTGCGCTGGGCAAGGTTGCCGAAACTGTTGGCGAGATCGCTGTTGGCGCGCGCGACGATCGCCTCGTCCGAGAAGGTGCCGTCCTGCCCGAAGCTGATGTCGCGCAGCAGGAAATAACGCAGCGCATCGACGCCATAGAGTTCGGCGAGCTTGATCGGGTCGACCACATTGCCAGTCGACTTCGACATCTTTTCGCCCCGGTTCAGCAGGAAGCCATGGCCGAACACCTTATGCGGCAAGGGCAGCTTCGCCGACATCAGGAAGGCGGGCCAATAGACCGCGTGGAAGCGGACGATGTCCTTGCCGATCAGGTGCAGCGCCGCCGGCCAGTAATGGTTCGGCGCATCGGGATAACCCGCCCCGGTCAGATAATTGGTCAGCGCGTCGACCCAGACATACATGACATGGCCGGGACTGTCGGGGATCGGCACGCCCCAGTCGAAGCTGGTGCGCGATACCGACAGATCGGTCAGTCCGCCTTCGACGAAGCGCAGCACTTCGTTACGACGGCTTTCCGGCTGGATGAAGTCCGGGTTGGCCGCGTAGAAATCGAGCAACGGCTGCTGATAATTCGACAGGCGGAAGAACCACGTCTCCTCGGCGGTCCATTCGACCGGCGTACCCTGCGGCGACAGGCGTACCCCGCCCTCCCCGTCGGTCAGTTCCTTTTCCTCGTAAAAGGCTTCGTCGCGGACCGAATACCAGCCCTCATACCGGTCGAGGTAGAGGTCGCCGGCATCGCGCATCGCGGTCCAGATCGCCTGCGAAGCGGCATAATGCTGCGGCTCGACGGTACGGATGAACCGATCGCACGAAATGTTCAGAATGCCCACCATGTCACGAAAATACCCGGACATTTCGTCCGCGAGATCGCGAACCTCGACGCCGCGGTCGCGTGCGGTCTTGACCATTTTCAGACCGTGTTCGTCGGTCCCGGTCTGAAAGAAGACGTCGCGTCCGGCCTGCCGCTGGAAGCGGGCGATCGCGTCGGCGGCGATCATTTCATAGGCATGGCCGATATGCGGCCGGCCGTTCGGGTAATGGATCGCGGTGGTGATGTAGAATGGATCGGACATGGTCCGAGCCTCTAGGCGATCCCGCGCCCCGGCGCCAGTCGTGCGACGAGGCCCGCCATTTCGAAGACGGTCGTTTCCGCCACCAGTGACAGCGCAGGTGCCATCGCCGCCAGTGACCGCGCCTTGTCATAGGCGTCCAGCGCATCGCGCAGCCCCGGTCCGGTTCGGGTACGGGCAGTCGCGGCGATCAGCGCCGGAGCCCGGTCGAGAAAGACCGAATAACGCGGCTGCGCGGTCTTGCCGGCGAGCGACTTGGCAAGGCGCGAGCGGATGCGGTTGTCGGTATCGCCGGTCGCGGCGATTTCCGACAGGTCGCGGTCGAGCGCCGCCACCGACAGCCCGGCATAGGCCAGCGCGCGGCCCGGCGATCCGTCGGCCGCTGCGACCAGTGCCGCGACCTCCGCCGCTTCGATCTCCGGAATGTGCGTGCGGACGACTGCCGCCACCTGATCGTCGGTCAGCGGGTCGAACCGCAACTGGCGACAGCGCGAGCGGATCGTCGGGAGCAATCGACCGGGCGAATGGCTGACCAACAGGAAGATCGTGCCGACCGGCGGCTCCTCCAGATTCTTGAGCAGCGCGTTGGCGCCGGGGCGCTCCAGGTCGTCGATCGCGTCGATCACGATCACCCGCCGCGACGACAGCGCCGGCTTGGTCGCGAACATCGGTTGCAGGGTGCGAACCTCATCGATCTTGATGCTGCGGGCAATGTCCTGATCGGGCTTGTCCGGGTCCTTGGGAAGGCGGACAAGCTCGCGATAATCGGGATGGGCGCCGGCCGCCATCAACTGCGCGACCCGGTGATCCTCGGCAATCTCTCCGCGCATCCGGCTGCGACCGTCGAGCGCCGTCGCGAGCAGCCGCAGCGCCATTTCGCGCGCGAACATGCCCTTGCCGACCCCTTCGGGACCGGTCAGGAGCCACGCGTGATGGAGGGCGGTGCCGTCCGCCGCTGCGGCAAAGGCGTCGCGCGCGGCATCATTGCCGATCAGCCTCACGGCAACAGGTCGGCTATCGCGTCGATCAGGCGCTGCGTGACCTGCTCGACCCGCCCCGACGCGTCGATCCGGCGGACCCGATCGGCCTCGTCGCGCGCGATACGGTCGAAGGTCGCCGCGACCGAGCGGTGAAACCCATCGTCGCGCGCGGCGAACCGATCGGCCGCGCCGCCGTCACGCGCCTGCGCCCGCCGATCCCCCTCACCATCGGGAAGCGTCAGCAGCAGCGTCCGGTCGGGCAGCAAGCCGCGCGATCCGAAGCCGTGCAGCGCGAGGATGGCGGCGTCGTCGATCCCCTGTGCCCCCTGATAGGCGCGCGTGCTGTCGATGAAGCGGTCGCAGATGACCCAGCTGCCCGCATCCACCATCGGCCGGATGCGCTTTTCGACATGGTCGGCGCGCGCGGCGGCGAACAGCAGCGCTTCGGCATGCGCGCTCCACCGCCGGACATCGCCCTGCATCAGCAGGTCGCGGATCGCCTCCGCGCCCTCGCTGCCGCCCGGCTCGCGCGTCAGCACCACATGGATGCCGCGCGTCTCCAGTGCCGCCGCAAGGGCGCGGGCCTGGGTCGATTTGCCGACCCCTTCCCCGCCCTCCAGCGTCAGGAACCGGCCCGCACTCAAGCGAACAGCGAGGTCAGGCTTGCCCAGACGCGACCGAAGAAGCCGGCTTCGGCCACGTCCTTTTCGGCGACCAGCGGCATGCGCTGTTCCCCGGTGTCGGGCGATGCGATGACCAGATCGGCGATATGCTGCCCCTTGGCGATCGGTGCCTTGATCGGACCGGTATAGACCACCTTCGCTGTGATCGGGCTGTTGGTTCCGGCCGGCATGGTCACGGTCAGCGCACGCGGCGCAACCAGGCCGACAGTCGCGGAGTCGCCCAGCTGAACCTCAGCCGTTTCGACGCGCTTGCCGGCGGCGACGATCGGACGTGCACGCCAGGCCCCGAAGCCCCAGTTCATGAACTTTACCGATTCCGCGATCCGCTGGTTCGAGCTGGTCAGCCCGGCCAGCACCATCACCAGACGGCGACCGTCCTGTTCCGCCGATCCGGTGAAGCCATAGCCGGCTTCCTCGGTATGGCCGGTCTTCAGCCCGTCGGCGCCCCGGACGCGGCCGAGCAGCGGGTCGCGGTTCGCCTGGGTAATCGCGGCGCCTTCGCCCAGCGTCTTGCCCCAGGTGAAATCGGTCTTGGAGTAGAATTTCTTGTACAGCTGCGGATGGTTCTGGATCGTCGCGGTGGCGAGCTTCGCCAGATCGCGCGCGGTCACATAGGTGCGCCCTTCGTCCGGCCAGCCATTCGACGTACCGAAATGGCTGTTGCTCAGGCCCAGTTCCTTGGCCCGCTGGTTCATCAGGTTGGTGAACGCCTCTTCCGAACCGGCGATCTTTTCGGCCAGCACCACGCAGGCATCGTTCCCCGACAGCACGATGATGCCGTAGAGCAGGTTTTCGACGCTGACATTCTCGTTCACCGACAGGAACATGGTCGAACCGGCCTGCGGCCCGTGCCACTTCTTCCACGTTTCCGGCGAGACGGTCGCCATGTCGTTCAGCTTCAGCTCGCCCTTCTTGATCAGGTCGAACGCGACATAGGCGGTCATCATCTTCGCCATCGACGCGGGCGGCATTCGCCGGTCGGCATCCTTGGCATAGAGCGTCGCGCCAGACGACAGGTCGGTCATGAACGCGACCGGTGCCGGCGTTTCGAACGGCGGCGCGGCGGCGATGCCGGGGGTGGCAATGGCGATGGCGGCGATGCTCGAAAGGGCGATCTTACGCATGGGGCACGTGGTTCCGTTCAGTCCTGGGCGATGATCCGGCCGTCGCCGAAGCCGCGACGGGCGATCGACGCACGGGCGGTTTCGGCAGCGGCTCGGGTGGCGAATGGGCCTGCCTGCACCCGGTACAGCCTGCCCGTCGAACGCACAACGCCATCGACCGATTTTGCGAGCGCGGCGGCGCGGGTAGCGTCGGAAAGTGTCGCGACCTGCACGAACCACCGTCCGCGGGCCGCAGCGGGTGGCGTCTTTGCGGGCGCGGGTTGGGTTGCCGGTCGGGGCGTGGGCTTGACCGGGGCGACGGCTGGCGGTGCCGGTTGCGGCGCGGCGGCGGCGACCATCGGCGGCGGCTGCGGCAGTCGCTTACGCAAGGCGGTGAGCAATGCCGTCGGGGCATCGAGCCGACGAACGACCGTGCCGCCCCGGACTGCCGCCTGTTCGGCCGGTGAGGGTATCGCCGGGCGAATGCGGACGGTGCGCGGCCCTTCGGTGCCAAGGTCGAGCGCGCGCGCGGTCGCTGCCGACAGGCTACCGATCGTACCGCCGGCCGGTACGGCTTCCGGTTCGACCAAGGCGATGATCGTCCGTCCGCTGGCGAGATCGGTGACTTCGGCAAAGCTGCCCGGCGGCAATCCGCGATGCGCCACGGTCAGTTTCGCATCGGCAGGACCGGTCGCGATCGCTACCGCCCCGACATCATCCAGTCGCTGCTCATGCACGACTGGCGGGGGCGTATCCGCACCGCTCTGCGTCCACCCGGCGATCAGCAGTGCCGCAGCGCCGAAGCTCATCGTGCGACCGCGTCGGCCAGCAACCCGACCGACAGCGCATAGTAGTTCGAGCAGTTGTAATCGAGGATGACCCGGTAATTGCCGGTCAGCAGATACGCCGTTTCGCCCGGGCCGTCAGGCTCGATCAGCGTCGCCTGGATCGTCGGGTCGAGCTGCCGTCCGTCGTTTGGCACCACGCCGAGCGTCCGCCACTCGGCAAGGCTCCGCCACTGGCTATGCCGTTCGAACACGCGCGGACAGCGTGGCGACAGCGATCGCGGCGTCAGGATCGACCGTTCGAAGCCGGCCGGGACGCTGACGGCAAAGCCCCAGGGCTGGCCCGGGCGCCAGCCGGCATCGACGAAATAATTGGCGATCGAGGCGAGCGTGTCGGCCGGGTTCGACCAGATATTCGGCACCCCGTCGCCATCCCCGTCCCGCGCAAGGCGCAGGTAGATCGACGGCAGGAACTGCGGATAGCCGAACGCGCCGGCCCAGCTGCCCTTCAACCGGTCGCGCGGCACGCCGCGGTCGATCATCTTCAGCGTCGCGATGAACTCCGGTTCGAACAGCGCGCGGCGGCGGCCCTCATAGGCAAGCGTCGCGAGACTGCGTGGCAGGTCGAAGTCGCCGGTATAGCTGCCATAATTGGTTTCATGGCCCCAGATCGCGACCATGATCTCCTCGGGAACGCCGGTCTGGCGTTCGATCGACGCCAGCCGCGGTCGCTGCGCGGCATAGGCGGTACGCCCACGATTGATCCGGGCGGCATCGACATGGCGCATGCGATAGGGGGCGAAACGCGATACGGTGGTCGTGTTCGACGATCCTGGCTGCTGCCGATCGAGCTCGACGACCCGCGGGTTGTAGGTCAGCGTCGGCAGGACCGCGTCGATGGTCGATTGCTGCACGCCCTGCGCCCGCGCACGGACGGCGACCTCGCGCAGATAGGCCTGGAACCCCTCCGCGTCCTGGGCCGACGCCGATGTCCCGGCCATCAGGCTGAGAACGAACGCCATCCCCGCTTTTGCCAAACGCATACACCGGCCTCCCGCTACCACCCGGTATTGGCACAGGGCCCCACGCCGATGGAACCCCCCGCGCGACAAAGGCTTGCACAAAGCGGCCTACCCGCTCTAGTCGCGACATCGCCGAAGGAAGAGTGTCCGAGTGGTTTAAGGAACCGGTCTTGAAAACCGGCGAGGGTGCAAGCTCTCCGTGGGTTCGAATCCCACCTCTTCCGCCAACGCGTCGTGCCAGCAGGGCGGGTGCGGTTCCATTTTGAAGTTACCCCAATGGCTTACGCTCAACGCAAGCGTCTATAGACGCTCGATGGCTTGGTAGAACGCTCGAAGGCGAATGCCGGCTTCTCTCTTTTCGAAAGCCAACCTACGGGACAATCCCAAAGGACTGGGTCGACCCATATTTAGACATTCGCGGCTAGTTCCTTGCCGCCTAACTTCGGTCATTCATTCAAGTGCGCGAGACGTGCTTCCCTAAGCGGGTTCGGGCGGATCGGCCGATCTCGCTGCCTACTGAAGACGGGCGATGCTGATCGTGAGGTCTAGCCGATCCGCACGTCAGGCGCCGCCTGTTCATCTGGCTACACCTGTCGCATGCCGCCATCGACACAAAGTTCGGCACCTGTAATAAAGCTGGCTTCGTCGCTGAGTAGGAAGACGGCAGCGGCGGCAATCTCGTCGGCGCGCGCCATGCGGCCGAGCGGAATCGGCGCGATGAGCATCTGCCGCATCTCCTCGGGTGCCGCAGCCATCATGTCCGTATCGGTTGGTCCCGGTGCGACGACATTGACGCGGATGCATCGCGGCGCCTGCCCGGCCGCCTAGCTGCGCGCGTAGGAGCGCAGTGCCGCCTTGGTCGCTCCGTAAGTACTGAACGGCGTCACGCCCATCGCGTCGGCGATCGAGCCGACCAGCACCACCGATGCTCCGTCGCTGAGCACGGGCAGCGCCGCCTGAATCCCAAACAGCGCGCCGCGCACGTTGATGGCGAAGTGCCGGTCGAAATGCTCGCCAGTTTCCTCGACGATTGTTGCCGGCTCCGACAATCCGGCGTTAAGCACCATCGCGTCAATGCGACCATGCAGACGCTTGGCCTCCGCCACGACTTGCTCAAGATCGCCTTGGCACGCCGCGTCGGCTTCTACGCCGTGCGCCGATGGACCGATACTCTCAGCCGCGGCGGCAACCTCGTGCGACCGACGTCCGGTCGCGAGACCAATTCCGCTCGCCCCACCGACTACTAGCGCGACCTTGCCTGCCATTCTTGCCATCTTCAGCCCTTTCATTCGAGATGGCGAACCAGACATACGAAGCATATCTGCTATCAAGAACGCGCTCGGAGTAGCATAGATATGGCGAGCGATGCCGACCTGCAGGCCCTGTCGTGCACGGTGATGATAGACGCGCCTCTTATCCGCCCGGTGCTGGACGAGATCGCAGACGAGTGGACGATCATGATCCTGACGGTGCATGGCGGTACACGCCGAAACTCGCCATTCACCGGCCATTCGACATGCTTCAATCATAGCCGGTCAGCGAACGCCCAGGACCGTGCGCTGGGCCATTGGCATTCGGGTAACGGGAAGATCGCACAACACTCGACGAAGGCATCACTGACGGTCGGAAGCCCGTTCAACCGCGTTTCCGACCGCGATTACTGCAACCGGTTGATGGTGACGGGATCGGCTCGAACGCCTTCGAACCACCCGGCCGCCAATGCCACTGTACCGGCAGCGACTATCATCCGGTCCCGGTCCCTTTAGCCCGAGTTCAGTATCCTACTTCCTGACCGGAACGGCTGCGAGATCGTGGTCGATCTTAGCCAGCAACGCGTCGGTAAACTGGTCGGGCAGATAGGTCTGCAACCCGTACAGCGTCGTGCCGCGCGCCATGTCGAGTTGCGGGTTCTTCAGGAACGCCGGAACATGCCGCTCCAGCACCGCGCGCGTGGCCGGATTGTCGAGGAGCTCGCCGATGGGCGTGGTCAGCGTGGTGTAGCGCCCCGAAGCCTTCGCCGCCGCCAGCGCCTGCGACACGCGGTCGATCTCGGCGCCCCACGGGTCTCGCGCTACCACGACCTTGCCGGAGGCCGCGAAGTCGGCAAGCGTGTCGTTGGCACGGGTGTAGCGTGGCCACAGCGCCATCGCGCCGCCGTTCGGATCCCCGCGCTTTACGAAGTTGGCCAGGTACGTGCTCATCGCCGCGCCGACGGCTTCGTCCTTCGCTGTCGTCTGCGCGCCATATTTGATGCGAACATTGTCGAAGAAATAGGGGATGTCTGTCGCGTGCTGGGCGCCGCCCTGCCCGATGGAATCGGCGACGTAGGAGAAGCGATACTGCCAGACCGGCACGCCCCTGTCGGCGATCATCGCCGATGCCTCGCGCCCGCCCGCGATCATGAACCCGCTCTTGCCGCCGATATCGGCGCTGGTCGCGCCGATCATCATCGGCATCCGGGCAAAGCGGTCCTGTTCATAGGCCTTGCGGACATCGACCACGACCCTGCCATCGACGAACGGTCCCGAATTGGTCGGCGGTGCGCCGGGGCGGCCGGACATCTGCGCCATGTTGAGCCCGTCGAGCACGTCCTCCGCCGACAGCGCGCGCAGGCGTTGCAGCGCGTCGGGGGCGGCGGGATCGATCCCCTTGCTCCGGGCGAAGTTGCCGCCAATCGTCTCGACATCCGCCAACGTATTGCCGGTGAACGCCTTCGCATCGCCGCCAGACATCACGACCGCCTTGTTGAACAGGCCCTTCGCTTCGGGCGAAGTGACCAGCGCATGGACCGAGATGCCGCCGGCACTCTCGCCCGAGATCGTCACGTCCGCCGGATCGCCGCCGAACGCCGCAATGTTGCGCTTGACCCATTGCAGCGCCGCGACCTGATCCATGATCCCGTAATTGCCCAACCGGCCGCCATCGGCATTCTGCGCGGTCAGTTGCGGAAGGGCAAAGGTGCCAAAGCGGCCAAGGCGGTAGTTGAAGCTGACGAACACGACGCCCTTCGTGGCCATGTTCGCACCGGCATAGGTCGGTGGCGACGCCCCGCCGTTCACGAAGCCACCGCCATAGATCCAAACCAGCACCGGCAACTTGCCCCTGGCTCCCGTCGGCCGCCAGACATTGGCGTACAGGCAGTCCTCTGCCGGAGTGGTGCCGAGCGGAGCGGCGTCGCTCGGGAAGGGCTTCTGCATACAGTCCGGACTATATCGGGTGGCGTCGCGGACACCGGTCCACTTCGCTGCCGGCTGCGGTGCGCGCCAGCGTAGCGGGCCGACCGGCGGCGCGGCAAAGGGAATACCTTTCCAGCTTTCGACGCCCTCAGCGGCCTGTCCGCGGACGGTACCGTCGTCGGTACGGATCGTCGGACCGGCAGACTGGGCTGCGGCAGGACTGGCGGCCAGTGCGGTGGCGAGGATAAGGGCTGTGGTAACACGGTTCATGGGTGTGATCCCTTGCGGAAGCGGGGCCCGGAAGCGGAGCGGAGCCAGGCGCCGTTCAACGTAGCGGTAGATTGGATCAGATTGGAAGTGGTCGTCGCTTGTAGCTGGAGGCCAACGGGCAGCGTTGCCCGCAAACCTGTTCTCACCTGCTTATTCGACTATCCAGAAGCCAACGCTCTTTCGTCATCGCACCACCAATGATGTTGCGGGACGTCCGCTCCCACTGCTCGCCGCACTTGATCAGCTAGTCCAGTACGCTCCTGATCCCCTATTACCAAAATTGACCTCGATCGGAGCCCGACGTTTTTGGGGAGGCCAAAAGTCGGCGCCTCCTAACCTTCGAAAACCTCGCCCGGCGCTTCGGCAAAGCCGGAAAGATGTTCGGCCAGGACACGCGCCAGCGACCCCGGTCGCACCGAAGGCGAGATGCATATCTCCATCTGCCGGGTGGCCCAGGGGTCGGACAGCGGAACGACGTCGAGCGCCATCGACCGGGCAAAGGCGCGCGCCGCCTTTTCCGGCAGGACGCCCAAGCCGAACCCCGATTCCACCATGCGGCATACGCCGTCGAAACTCTGCACCTGCACGCGCAGGCGCAGCGCGCGGTCGGCCTTTGCCGCCTCGGCGAGCATCGTCCGGGTGAGCGCGGTCGATCCGACCAGACCTACAAAGTCGCGGTCCTGAACTTCGGCGAACTCGATCGTCTGCCGATCCGAGTACATCCCCCTTGGACTCAAGAGCGCCAAAGTATCCTGGCGATACCCCATGGTCGCGAGCCCGCGCCTGGCGGTGCCACCGATGATGATGCCGAGGTCGGCACGATTGGCCGCCACCGCCTCGACGATTGCGGCGCTCATATTTTCCTCCAGGTCGATGCGGACGTCGGGCCGCGTCGCGGCGAAGGATGCGAGGTCGGCGGGCAGGAACTGGATGATCGCCGAGGGATTGGTGTGCAGCCGCACCACCCCGCGCATGCCCCCGGCGAAATCGGCCATTTCATCGTCGATCGCCCGCGCCTGTTCCAACAGGGTGCGCGCGGTGACGAGGAGGGCGCTGCCCGCCGGGGTCAGCGTCAGGCCCGATCGGCTGCGATCGAACAGCCGCACGCCGAACTGCGCCTCCAGCAGGGCGATGCGCCGCGACGCGGCCGCGATCGCCAGATTGCCTTGTCGTGCCGCCTCGCCCAGCTTGCCGCTTTCCGCGGCACGAACGAACAGCCGTAGCGAGACCAGATCCTGCAGCATGGCCGCCTCCATCGTTCGCGAACGGCGAAATCAACGTTGTTCATACGGCGATATACTAGGCTGACGAAAGCGATAATTCCTGTGTTCAGGCTCCGTCATGAGAGCCACGAAAAATGGACGAGGGGATGATGATGGGACAGCGTCTCTGCACGGTTGCAGCGGCCGTAGCGGCTTTTGGATGGGCGACAGGCGCAGCGTCGCCGGCATCGGCCCAGGCGATCGACGCGGGCGATTACGTACCGGCGCCGTCCGGTACGCATCTGGGCCTGGTCTATCAGCAATTCGCGCATTCCGGTTCACTCTATGCGAACGGCAGGAAGGTCGACGACAAGGCCGAGCTGGACGTGGCCGTCACCATCTTCCGCTATGTCGGCTTTACCAAGGTCGCGGGCATGACGCTCGACTATCAGGTGCTTCAGCCCTTCGGCCATATCGAAGCCGGAGGCTCGACGGCCGCGCTCGGCAAGACGACCGGCTTTGGCGACACCATCCTGGTATCGACCCTGTGGGTGCACAACGACCCAGCGAACAAATCCTATCTCGGCATCACCCCCTATCTGTTCATCCCGACCGGCGAATATGATCGGACCAAGGCGCTGAACCTGGGCGAGAACCGGTGGAAGGGGTCGTTGCAGGTCGTCTATTCCAAGGGGTTCGGCGACCATTTCGTCGCCGAGCTGGGCGGCGACGCCATGGTGTTCGGCAAGAATAGCGAATTGGGGACAGCGGCGCTCCGGCAGAAGGCGCAATACCGGGTCCAAGGTTTCGCCCGCTATCTGATCGATCCCGCCAACGAGGCGAATGTCCGCCTGATGTACCTGAACGGTGGCGCAACCAGCATCGATCGGGTCGACCAGCGCAACATCACGCGCACCTTGTCGGTGCTGGGAACCTACCGGCACACCTTCTCGCCGAAATGGCAGTTGCTGACGCAGGTCGGCACCGACCTGTCGGTCCATAACGGCTTTCGCGAGGGCGCGCGGGTCCAGCTACGCCTGCTCAAGGTATTCTGAAAAAACGAAGAACAGAGGATGAGGATGATGGACGACATTGACGGCCGGCGCCTGGGCGACGCCCTGAACGCCTATTCGCGGGGCGCGTTCGATCGCCGCGCCTTCCTGAGCGCGGCGATGGCCGCCGGCGCCGGCTTCGCGGTCGCCAACGCGCTCGGGCTGGCCGGGGGCAAGGCATGGGCGCAGTCGACGCGGACGTCGGCCGCGCCTCGGGCGGCCGACTATATCGTGATCGGCGCGGGCTCGGCCGGGGCGACCGTGGCGGGGCAATTGGCGCAGCGCACCGGCGCGTCGGTGCTCGTCCTGGAAAGCGGCATCCAGGATGACAGCCCGCTGATTGCCGACCCTGCGCAATGGCCCGCCGCGCTGGCTTCCGCCTTCACCAAGGGATATGAGACCACGCCCCAGGCGCACGCCGCCAATCGCGTCGTTCCCTATCCGCGCGGCGAGGGTCTGGGCGGGTGCAGCAGCGTGAACTGCATGATCTACTGCCGGGGCAGCGCGCAGGATTACAACGACTGGGCGTATAACGGCGCGACCGGCTGGGACTGGGACTCGGTCCTGCCCGATTACAAGGCGCTCGAGGATTGGGAGGGCGGTGCCAGCGCCATGCGCGGCGCCGGCGGCCCGCTCCACGTATCGCGGCCCGACCCCGCCAAGGGGCATGAAGGCGCGCGTGCGTTCATGGAAGGCGCCAAGTCGCTCGGCTATCCCGAGACCCCCGACTTCAATGGCGGGACGCTCGAAGGTCCCGCCTGGGTCAACATGACGGTCCATGCCGGCAAGCGCCAGAGCTCGGCGGTCGCCTTCCTGCGCCCCGCGATGGAGAAGGGCGCCAAGCTGACGGTCCTGACCGAGGCGCCGGTGCTCAAGCTGCTGGTCGAGAAGGGTCGCTGCGTCGGCGTTCAGTATCTGCACGCCGGCAAGCCGGTCATCGTGCGCGCCAATAAGGAAGTCATCCTGTCGGCCGGCGCGCTGGTGACGCCCAAGCTGTTGATGCTGTCCGGTATCGGCGACCCGGCGACGTTGAAGTCGCTGGGCATCCAGCCGCTGGTCGCGCTGTCGGGCGTCGGCCAGAACCTGCAGGACCATGTCCTGGGTGCCGGCGTCAATTACGAGGCGAAGCGCCCGGTACCGCCCACCCAGTACAACCATTCCGAAGTCTATATGTGGTGGCGGTCGACGCCGTCGCAGCCGGTGCCCGACATCAACGCGCTCTATGTCAGCGTGCCGTTCGCGACCAAGGAACTGAACCTTCAACAGACCAACGGCTATGCGATCCTGTCGGGCGTGATGCGTCCGAAATCGCGCGGCAGCATCCGGCTGACCTCGGCCGATCCGCGCGCGGCCCCGCTGATCGATCCGAACTATCTGGCGGTCGAACAGGACCTGATCGCGCTGCGCGAGGCGACCAATCTGGCGCGCGCCATCGGCAATTCCGATGCCTATAAGGACATTCGCAAGGCCGAGCTGCTACCCGGCCGGGCGGCATCGTCGCCGGTCGAATATCGCGCGTTCCTGAAGAAGTCGGCGTCGACCTATTTCCATCCGGTCGGCACCGCCAAGATGGGCACCGATGCGACCGCCGTCGTCGATCCGCAGTTGCGGGTGTACGGGGTCGAGGGGCTGCGCGTCGCCGACGCCTCGGTCATGCCGTCGATCACCACCGGCAACACCAATGCGCCGTCGATCCTGATCGGCTGGCGCGCCGCCAGGCTGATCGCGGCGAACGCCTGACGCTATCCGCCGTCCGCTGCGACGCAGCTCATGAAGTTGCGCACGGCGGGCGGCACCAGCGTGGTGCGGCGGTGCGAGACGACGAGCTGCGCCTTGGGACCGTCGCCCGCGATCCGCGCATAGGTGACCCCCTGCGCATGCAGGCGGCACAGCGATTCGGGCACCAGCGCGACCCCTACCCCCGCCGCGACCAGGTTCACGGTCGATGCCATCTGCGGTGCTTCCTGCGCGATCCGGGGGCTGAAGCCCGCATTGCGGCAGGCGGCGATGATGCTGTCATAGAGCAGCCGACCATTGGCGCGCGGATAGAGGATGAAGGGATCGCCGGCGAGCTCGACCAGCGCCAGCGACGTCGCCCCCGCCAGCCGGTGCCGGGCGGGCAGCGCGATCCACAGATCCTCGTCGGGCAGGCGCCGGCTGACCAGTCCGTCGGTCTCGCCCAGGGTCGGCCGCAGGAACGCGACATCCAGCGTTCCGGCCTGCAGCGATTGCAGGAGCGCGGTGGTGGCCTTCTCCTCCAGCATGATCTCCAGCGTCGGATAGGCCTCGCGGAACCGGCCGATGATATGCGGCACGCGCGGATTGAAGGATGCCGAGCTGGTAAAGCCGATCGAGATGCCGCCGATCTCGCCGCGCGCCGCGCGCCGCGCCGCATCGGCGGCATGGTCCGCCGCCTCCAGCGCGGCCCGCGCGAACGGCATGAACGCCACCCCGGCCTCGGTCAGCTCGATCCCGCGCGTCAGCCGGTGGAAGAGCCGCACGCCCAGTTCGTCCTCCAACGCCTTGATCTGCTGGCTGAGCGGCGGTTGCGCGATGCCCAGCCGCGCGGCGGCCCGGGTGAAATGCCGCTCGTCGGCCACCGCGAGCGCGTATCGGAGATGGCGGAGTTCCATATCGAAAACTAATCAAAAACCTCGGTTCGACCTATTGGACGATATTGAAAGGACCGAATATCTACAAGTCATAGAGGCCGTAAGCGCCCGATCGGGAGAGGTGATCATGTCCGGCCGTCCGCCTGTCCGGCGACCCGGCGCCTCCCCCCGATCGTTGGTCCGCCAGGCCGCGACGGTGACCGGGAGCGAGCGTATGAAAACCGACTTCAGCCGCAATTTCATCGACGGGGCCTGGGCCGATCCGGTCGAGGGCGCGACCATGCCCATCTACGAACCGGCGACGGGCAAGAGCTTCGGCACGATCGCCGACAGCACGGCCGCCGATGTCGACCTGGCGGTCGCGGCCGCGCGCAAGGCGTATGACGAGGGCGCCTGGGGCCGCACCACCGCCACCGAGCGCGGCCGGATGCTGATGCGGCTGGGCGACGCGATCCTGGCGCACGCACAGGAACTCTCGGCGATCGAGGCCAAGGACACCGGCAAGCCCAAGGGCGTCGCCGATGCCGATATCGTCGCGCTCGCCCGCTATTTCGAATTCTATGGCGGCGCGGCGGACAAGCTGCACGGCGAGACCATTCCCTATCTGCCCGGCTATCATGTCGGCGTGCTGCACGAACCGCACGGCGTGACCGGGCATATCCTGCCCTGGAACTATCCCGCGCAGATGTTCGGCCGCACCCTGGCGCCGTCGCTGGCGGTCGGAAACGCGACCGTGCTGAAGCCGGCGGAGGACGCCTGCGCCACCTCGCTGCGTCTGGTCGAACTCGCGGCCGAGGCGGGTTTCCCCGAGGGCGCGATCAACATCGTCACCGGCAAGGGGCAGGTCGCGGGCGCCGCGCTGGCCGCGCATCAGGGCGTCGACTTCATGTCGTTCACCGGCTCGCCCGAAGTGGGCCAGGTCATCTAGAAGCTGTGCGCCGATCATTACATCACCTGCACCCTCGAACTGGGCGGCAAGTCGCCGCAGGTCGTCTTCGCCGATGCCGATTTCGATGCGGCCATCCCGGTGATCGTCAAGGCGATCATCCAGAATAGCGGCCAGACCTGTTCGGCGGGCAGCCGCGTGCTGGTCGAGCGCTCGGCCTATGACGCCTTTGTCGAACGGCTCGCCGACGCCTTCGCCAAGGTCCGTGTCGGCGCGCCCGAGATGAACCTCGACTGCGGCCCGATCATCACCGCCAAGCAGCAGCGCCGGGTACAGTCCTTCATCGACCGCGCCGAGGCGGACGGCGTGCCGGTGCTCGCGCAGGGCGTGCTGGCCGAGGGTATCGCGGCGGACGGCTATTATGTGAAGCCGACGCTGTTCGGCCCGGTGCCGCGCGGCAACGTCATCGCGCAGGAGGAGGTGTTCGGCCCGGTGCTGACCATCCAGCCCTTCGATGACGAGGCCGATGCGATACGCCTCGCCAACGGCACCGATTACGGGCTGGTCGCGGCGGTCTGGACCCGCGACGGCGCGCGCCAGATGCGGCTCGTCAAGCGCATCCGCTCCGGCCAGGTCTTCGTGAACTGCTATGGCGCGGGCGCCGGTATCGAGCTGCCCTTCGGAGGTTCGGGCAAGAGCGGGCATGGCCGCGAAAAGGGCTTCGCCGCCCTGCATGATTTCAGCAAGACCAAGACGATGGTGCTCAACCACGGGTGAGCCCCGCGGACTTAGGAAGAGGATAGGGTATGGACTTGAACGGTAAGATCGCCATCGTCACCGGCGCGGCCAGTGGCTTTGGGGAAGCGATCGCCCACCGCTATGCCGCGGCCGGCGCCCGGGTGGTGATCGTCGATCTGAACGGCGACAAGGCCCGCGCGGTCGCCGACGCGATCGGCGAGGGCCGCGCGATCGGCGTGCAGGCCGACGTCACCGCGCGCGCCGCCATCGATGCGGCGGTCCAGGCGACGATCGACACGTTCGGCGTGCCCGACATCGTCGTCAACAATGCCGGCTATACCCACAAGAACCAGCCGCTGCTCGACGTGGACGAGGCGACGTTCGACCGCGTCCTGAACGTCAACATCAAGTCGATCTATCACATGGTGCACGCCGTGGTGCCCGCCATGCGCGACAATGGCGGCGGGGTCATCCTGAACGTCGGATCGGTCGCCGGCATCCGGCCGCGTCCGGGCCTGACCTGGTATAATGGCTCCAAGGGCGCGACCAACATGCTGTCGAAGAGCCTGGCGGTCGAACTGGCGCCGTGGAAGATCCGCGTCAACGTGATCTGTCCGGTCATGGGCGTCACCGGCATGCTCGAGGATTTCATGGGCATGCCCGACACGCCCGAAAACCGTCAGAAATTCCTGGGCTCGATCCCGCTCGGTCGGTTCTGCGAACCCGGCGATGTCGCCGATGCCGCCATGTATCTCGCCCAGTCCGATTTCATCACCGGCGTCGAACTGCCGGTGGATGGCGGTCGCACGATTTGAGGAGCGAAGGGATGATCGAAGGAAAAGCCGCCGTCGCGCGCGAGAAATCGCAGCCGCTGGAGATCGTCGACGCCCGGTTCGAGGCGCCGCGCACCGGCGAGGTCCTGGTCCGGATCGTCGGCACCGGCGTGTGCCACACCGACATGGTGGTGCGCGATCAGGGCTATCCCGTGCCGCTGCCCCTGGTCCTAGGGCATGAGGGCGCGGGCGTGGTCGAGCAGGTCGGCGACGGCGTCACCACCCTGGCCCCCGGCGATCATGTCGTCCTGTCCTATGGCCATTGCGGCCGCTGCGGCGAGTGCCGCTCGGGCCGGCCGGGCTATTGCGTCGAATTCTACGACCGCAATTTCAAGGGCAGCCGCATGGACGGCAGCCAGGCCGTCTGCGACGCGCATGGCCATCCGCTGGGCAGCGCCTTCTTCGCGCAATCGAGCTTCGGCACCTATGCCATCGCCACCGAGCGCAACGCCATCAAGATCCGCAGCGACGTGCCGCTCGAGCTGATGGGGCCGCTGGGCTGCGGTATCCAGACCGGCGCGGGCGCGGTGCTGAACGCGCTGAAGCCGCCCGCCGCCTCGTCGATCGCGATCTTCGGCGCGGGCTCGGTCGGGCTGTCGGCGGCCATGGCGGCCGCGGCGGTCGGCTGCACCACGATCATCCTCGTCGACCTGCATGACGACCGCCTGGCGCTGGCCAAGGAACTGGGCGCGACGCACGGCGTGAACGCCGGCAAGGAGGATGCGGTCGAGCGGATCAGGGAGATCACCGGCACGGGCGGCGCCGACTTCACGCTGGAATGCACCGGCAACCCCAAGGTGCTGGCGCAGGCGGTGGAGGCGTTGCGCATCCCCGGCACCTGCGGCCTGATCGGCGCGGCGAACCTGGGCGATTGCGCCAGCCTGGACATGAACACCCTGCTGTTCGGGCGCACGGTGCGCGGCATCATCGAAGGCGACAGCGTGCCGCAGGTGTTCATCCCGCAGCTGATCGAATTGTGGCGCGCCGGCCGCTTCCCGTTCGACCGCCTGATAGCGTTCTACGACCTTGCCGACATCAACCAGGCGATCGCGGACTCCGAGTCCGGCCGGGTGCTGAAACCCATCGTACGTCCCGCTTCAGGAGCCAACGCATGACCGCTACTCTCACCGACGCGCCGCTGACCATCGATTTCGCCGGCCCCTATGCGCTGACGATCGACGGCAAGCTGGTCGAGACGAACAAGTCGTTCGACGTCCTCAACCCCGCCACCAACCAGGTGCTGGCCCAGGCGCCCGAGGGCACCGCCGAGCATATGGAGGCCGCGATCGCGGCCGCGAAGGCGGCGTTCCCCGGCTGGTCGGCGCTGCCCTGGGCCGAGCGTGGCGCCTATGTCACCGCCTATGCCGACGCGCTGGAGGCGAACAAGGACGAGCTGATCACGCTGCTGACCCTCGAACAGGGCAAGCCGCGCCACAGCATGGCGACCGGCGAGGTGGAGGCCGCGATCTACTGGGTCCGCGAGGTCGCCAAGCGCGAACTGCCGGTCGAGGTGATCGAGGACACCGACGATCATATCGTCGAGGTGCACCACACCCCGCTGGGCGTCGTCGGTGCGATCACGCCGTGGAACTTCCCCGTGCTGCTGGGCCTGTGGAAGATTGCGCCGTGCCTGTTGACCGGCAACACGATGGTGATGAAGCCGTCGCCCTATACCCCACTGTGCACGCTGCGCTTCGGCGAGATCGCGCAGCGGGTGTTCCCGGCCGGCGTGCTCAACATCGTATCGGGCGGCAACGATCTGGGCGCGCAGATGACCGAACATCCCGACATCGCCAAGATCAGCTTCACCGGCTCGACCGCCACCGGCAAGAAGGTGATGGCGTCGGGCGCGTCGAACCTGAAGCGGATCACGCTGGAACTCGGCGGCAACGACGCCGCGATCGTGCTGGCCGATGCCGATTGGGAGCCG
Source organism: Sphingomonas hankookensis (assembly GCF_001619955.1). Taxonomy (GTDB): domain Bacteria; phylum Pseudomonadota; class Alphaproteobacteria; order Sphingomonadales; family Sphingomonadaceae; genus Sphingomonas; species Sphingomonas hankookensis_A. Next base: position 567,377 of record NZ_LQQO01000001.1, read on the forward strand.
CTGATCCCCACCCTGTTCTGGGCCGCGTTCGGCAATTCGGGCCAGTGGTGCATCGCCTCCAAGCGCCTGTACGTCCACCGTTCGATCCATGCCGCCTTCGTCGCCGCCTTCGTCGAATATGGCCGTCAGCAGACGGTCGGCGACGGCATGGACCCGGCGACCGATCTCGGCCCGATCCAGAACCGGATGCAGTATGACAAGCTGAAGGACCTGTTCGCCGATGTGAAGGCGAACGGCTACACCGTCCCGCTGGGCGGTACGATCGACGAGAGCCTGGCGGGCAATTTCGTGCCCGTCACCATCGTCGACAACCCGCCCGAGACCAGCCGTATCGTCAAGGAGGAGCCGTTCGGCCCGATCCTGCCGATCATCGCCTTCGACGATGTCGAGGAGGTGATCGCCAAGGCCAACGACACGCCCTTCGGCCTCGCCGGATCGGTCTGGGGCCGCGACCGCGATGCCGCCATCGCCGTCGCCAAGCGGCTGGAGACCGGCACGGTCTGGGTCAACGAGATCCATATCCACGGGATCGACATCCCCTTCGGCGGCCACAAACAGTCGGGCCTGGGCGTCGAGAACGGCGCGGAGGGGCTGGCCGAGTTCACCAACACCAAGACCTACATGTTCCGCAAGTGATGACCGGCCGGGGCGGCTCCATCGGCCGCCCCGCCACTCCAGCGAACCATTCAAGGGAATAGCGGCCATGCGCCCTCTCGAAGGCATTACCGTCGTCAGCCTGGAGCATGCGATCGCCGCGCCGTTCGCCACCCGGCAGCTCGCCGATCTGGGCGCCCGCGTCATCAAGGTCGAACGCCCCGAAAGCGGCGACTTCGCGCGTGCCTATGACGAACGGGTCGGTGGCCTCTCCTCGCATTTCGTGTGGTGCAACCGGTCGAAGGAAAGCCTGGCGCTCGACCTGAAGTCGCCGCAGGGCATAGCCGTCCTGTCGCGGCTGATCGACAAGGCGGATGTGCTGGTCCAGAACCTCGCCCCCGGCGCGTCGCAGCGCATGGGCCTGGACTTCGCGACGCTGCACGACGCGCATCCGCGACTGATCGTGTGCGACATCTCCGGCTATGGCCAGGACGGACCGCATCGCGATCGCAAGGCCTATGACTTGCTGATCCAGAGCGAGTCGGGTTTCCTGTCGGTGACCGGCACCCCCGACGAACCGGCGAAGGCGGGCTGTTCGATCGCCGACATCGCCGCGGGCATGTACGCCTATACCAATATCCTAGCCGCGCTGATCGAGCGTGGCCGCACCGGCAAGGGCCGCCATATCGACGTGTCGATGCTGGAGGCGATGGCCGAGTGGATGAGCTTCCCGATGTATTACGCCTATGACGGCGCGCCCCAGGCGCCGCGCGTCGGCGCATCGCATGCGACCATCTATCCGTACGGCCCTTTCCGCACCGCGGACGGGGAGGTGATGCTCGGCATCCAGAACGAGCGTGAATGGGCGGCCTTCTGCACCATCGTGCTGGAACAGCCCGACCTGGCCGCCGATCCGCGCTTCTCCTCGACATCGCGCCGGTCGGAAAACCGGGCCGCGCTGGCCGCGATCATCACGGCGGCCTTTGGCGACCTGGCCCGCGCCGAGGTTCTCGATCGGCTCGACGCCGCGAAGATCGCCAATGCCAGCGTCAACGACATGGCCGGGCTGTGGGCGCATCCGCAGCTGGCGGCGCGCGGGCGCTGGGTTGACGTGTCTTCGCCGATCGGACCGATCCCCGCCTTGTTGCCGCCCGGCCGCCCCGACGCGCGCATGGACGCGATCCCCGCGCTGGGCGAGCATACCGATGCGATCCTCGCCGAACTCGGGCTGGCGCCGGGCATGGTGTCGCATGCCGCATGACCCAGGCCGGCGGATCGACGATGCCCGGTCCTTCCTGTTCGTCCCCGCCAATCGCCCCGAACGGATCGCCAAGGCGCTGGCGACCGAGGCCGATATCGTCATCGTCGATCTGGAAGATGCGGTGCCGCCCGACGAGAAGGTCGCCGCGCGCGCCGCACTGACGGCGCAGCTCGATCCCGACCGCCCCGTCCTGCTCCGGGTCAACGACGCCGGGACCGGGTGGTTCGACGAGGATTTGCGCGTGGCGGCGCATCCGGGCGTCCTCGGGATCATGCTCGCCAAGGCGGAGCCGGGGGACGGGCTGGCGCGGGCCTGTGCGGTCGCGCCGGTCGTCGCGCTGATCGAAAGCGCGCACGGCGTCGCCGATGTCCGGACGATCGCCGCCACGCCGGGCGTTCGCCGACTGGCCTTCGGGACGATCGATCTGGCGCTCGACCTGGGCGTCACCGACGAGACATTGCTGGCACCGCTGGGCCTGCAACTGGTGCTGGCATCGCGGGTCGGCGGCATCGCCGCGCCGATCGACGGCGTCACCACCGACTTTCGCGATCCCGACGTCGTGGCACGGGCGATGACGGCATCGGCGAAGGCGGGCTTCGGCGCGAAGATGTGCATCCACCCGGCTCAGGTCGCGGCGGTCCATGCGGCGCTGCGACCGACCGAGGGGGCGGTGGCCTGGGCGCACAGGGTCATCGCGGCGGCCGAGCAGGCGAATGGCGCGGCGATCGCCGTGGATGGCCGCATGATCGACAAGCCGGTGATCGCGCAGGCGCAGCGTATCCTCGCCAACATCGACTGATGCGGAGCGAGCGATGACCCGCCGACTGCCCGATCACATCGACGGCTATGGCCCGGTGCGGCCGTTCCGCGCGCGGCCGGTCGACAAGGCGGCGAAGCGGCGGGCGCAGGTGCCGCTGTTCGACTCGATCGACGCGGTCGTCGATACGCTCGACCTTCGCGACGGCGCGACCATCTCGTTCCACCATCATCTTCGCGACGGCGACGATGTCATGCGCGCCGTCGTCGATGTGCTGGCGGCGCGCGGGCTGCGCGATCTCCATGTCGCGGCCAGCTCGATCTTCCCGGTCCATGCCCCGCTCGTGCCGCATATCCGTAGCGGAGTGATCACCCGGATCAGCACCGCCTATGTCGCCGGTCCGGTCGCGCGCGCGATCTCCGCCGGCGAACTGCGCCATCCGGCCGTCCTGCAGACCCATAGCGGCCGCGCGCGCGCCATCGCGACCGGCGCGTTGCCGATCGACGTCGCCTTCGTGGCGGCGCCCTCGGCGGACCGCCAGGGCAATCTCAGCGGCGCGATCGGGCCGTCGGCCTGTGGTCCGCTGGGCTATGCAATGGTCGATGCGCGCTATGCCAGGCGGGTCGTCGCCGTCACCGACAATCTGCTGGACGACCGGCTCGCCAGCATCGACATCGCCGGCAACGAGGTCGACGCGGTCGTCGTGGTGCCCTCGATCGGCGATCCCACCCGGATCGTCTCGGGCACGACGCGGATCACCGATGATCCGGTATCGTTGCGGATCGCGGCGATGGCGGCGCGTGCGATCGACGCCTCGGGCCTGCTGGTCGACGGCTTTTCCTTCCAGACCGGGGCTGGCGGCACGTCGCTGGCGGTGGCCGGCGATGTCGCCGCGATCATGCGGCAAAAGGGCATCAAGGGCAGCTTTGCCGCCGGCGGGATCACGGGAACGCTGGTCGAGATGTTCCACGAGGGCCTGTTCGAGCGGCTCTACGACGTCCAGTGCTTCGATCTGGCCGCCGTGGCGTCGTATCGTACCGATGCCGCGCATCAGGCCATGTCGGCGTCGCTCTATGCCGATCCCAGCCGCCGCGACGCGGTCGCCGGTCGACTGGACGTGATGATCCTGGGCGCGGCCGAGGTCGACACGGCCTTCAACGTCAACGTCACGGCGGTCGGGGGCGGCAAGATCATCGGCGGGTCGGGCGGCCATGCCGATACGGCCGCCGGCGCGAAGCTGACCATCATCACCACGCGGCTGAGTGCCAAGGGCAACCCGAAGATCGTCCGTGACGTCGAATGCGTGACGACCCCGGGCGCGACCGTCGATGTCGTCGTGACGGAGGCCGGCATCGCGGTAAATCCCCTGCGCACCGACCTGATCGCGCGCTTCGTCGACGCGGGGCTGCCGTTGGTGTCGATCGAGGAATTGGCCAGCTTGGCACGCGAACAGACTGGCCGAACCAATGACAAGTCCCGAACGAGCGGTAACAGGATCATTGCGGTCGTGGAATATTTCGACGGCACCGTCACGGATGTGATCCGGCAATCCGGCTGAAGACCAACCGTCCGCTCTTTCTGGACCTAAAAATTGGATCGACAGCCCGCTGTCGGCAGGTTGCCGATCCTGTAGATCACGTTTCCGCTGCCCTACCGGTCAGTCGTAGATCGGCCTCAACACCGTATCGAGATGATAGCGGGTCAGCGCCATCGACGCGAGCAGGTCGGGCGAACCGTCATATTCGATCGACATCCAGCCCTTGAATTGATCCTCCTTCAGCATCCGGTACAGCCCCGCCAGATCGAGCGTGCCGAGCCCCGGTTCCCAGAACCAGCGCGTGCCGTCGTCGGTGATCTCCGGGTCCTGTGCATAGCGCACGCTGTCCGGCTGCCGCTGCGAAGCGGTATCCTTCAGGTGGAAGGTGCTGATCCGGTCACGATAATCGCGGTAGAAGGTCAGCAAATCCTCGCCCATGATCGCCACCTGTGCAGTGTCGAGGCAGTAGTGGACGTACGCCGGATCGGTCGATTCGATCAGTTCGCGATGGTTCGGCAGATTGATCGCGCAGAAGAACTCGTTGTGAAGCCCGATCTTGACGCCGTGATCGGTGGCATAGCGGCCGATCTCGTTCATCACCCTGGCGCATTGCTGCACCTCTTCGCGGCTCAGCGGTCCCGAACCGTAGTAGTTCTGCGTTGGGCAGGTATTCATGTAACTGCCGCCGAACTTCACGATCGTATCGACCGCCTCGCGCCCCGAACGATGTGGATCGGCGTGGAAAAGGGACCCCGGTAGC
>NZ_LQQO01000002.1 GCF_001619955.1 Sphingomonas hankookensis
CTCTTGACCTGAGAACTCCCATGTGAGGGGCCGAACCCCTGGTCCGACCCCGCTCAAGCGTTTGGAAATAAAAGAAAACTACCCCGAAGCTCGCGCCAACGCCCGTTTCAGCTTCTCATGCGCCGCCTTCTTGATCTGGCAGATGCGCGCTGCGCCGACGCCCAGCACCTGCCCGATCTCCTCGAGGTTCAGTTCCTCGACATAATAAAGCTGGATCACCTGCGCCTCCCGCTCGGGCAGCGCGGCGATCGCGGCGATCAGCGTGCTCCGCAACTCACCCTCGGCCAGCGCCTCGAACGCGTCGGGGCCGTCGTCCATGAACCACGGCGCCTCGTCGGTATAGACGTCGTCGATCGAATCGAACTGCACCGACTGGACATCGGCATAATCGACCCGCAGCCGCCCCAGCGGCACGCCCAGCCGGTCGGCGATCTCCGCCGGCACCGGCGCGCGGCCCAGCTCCACCGTCAGGCTCGACACCGCCTTGGCATAGTCGCGCCGCCGCTTCATCGCCCCGCGGCTGATCGTCGCCTGTCGCCTGAGTTCGTCGATCATCGCCCCGCGCAGCCGGGTGGCGAGATACTGCTCGAACGTCACCGTGCCGCGATCCTCGAACATCGGCACCGCCTCGACCAGCGCGACGAGGCCGACCTGCACCAGGTCCTCGACATCGACCATCGTGCTCATGTGACCATGGACGTGCCACGCGATCCGGCGGACCAGCGGCAGGTGGCGGCGGACGATCGCGTCGCCGTCGTTCGGTTTCGCATGCCGGGTATAGACCGGCGTGCTCAGCTCGGGCTGGGGGAAGAAGGGGGCGTTCATGCTGCGATGGCCTCCGGGGCGCCGATGACGGCGACGACTTCGACTGCCTTGTCCTCGGGAACTTCGAAGAAGCTCATGACGGGGGTGTCGGGCAGGTAGGACTTGATCAGCTTGCGGATCGCGACGCGGATCGACGGCTGCACGACCAGCGCGAACGGCTTGGCCTCGGCCATCAGCGGCTGCGCAGCGTTGGTCAGCGCGTCGACGATGCGACGGCCCAGATCGGGTTCGATCGCGTGGCGGCGGCTGGGATCGTTCCGCATCGCCTGGCCCAGCAGCGCCTCCAGCTGCCCCTCGAGCGTCATCACCCGCAGCGGCTCGCGCACCCCGCACAGCTTCTGGATGATGAGGGCGCCCAGTTCCGGCCGGATCAGCTCGACGATCTCGTCGGCATCCTGCGTCCGCTGGGCGACCACGACGATCGCGGCGGCGATACGGCGGAATTCCTTGAGCGTGATATTCTCGGCCAGCAGCGCGCGCAGCACCTGCGTCAGCGTGGTGAGCGTCAGCGGGTTGGGGCACAAAGCCGCCACCAGATTGGCGGCACGGTCCTTGAGGCCGTCGAGCAGCGCCTGCACCTCGTCCGGACCCAGCAGCTCGGTCGCATTGACGGTCAGCACATGGTTCAGGTGCGTGGCGATGACGGTCCCGGCATCGACCACCAGATAGCCGGCACCCGTCGCTGCATCGGCGTCGCCCGGCTGGATCCACACCGCGTCCAATCCGAAGGTCGGGTCCTTGGCGGTTTTGCCGTTCAGCATGCCGACCGCCTGGCCCGTGTCGAGCGCCAGCATCTCGGTCGCCGACGCCATGTCCTCGCCGACGACCACGCCGCCGATCGAGATGCGATAGGTGTAGGGGGCGAGGTTGATATCGTCGCGCACCTTCACCTGCGGCACGACGAAGCCCAGTTCCTTGGACAGCTGGCGGCGGACCCCGGTGATCCGGCTCATCAGCGGCGCGCCCTTGCGCTCGTCGACCAGCGGCACCAGGCCATAGCCGATGTCGAGCATGATGTGGCAGGTGTCGGCCACTTCCTCCCAGCAGATCTTCGACAGGTCGGCTGCTTCGGGCAGCGCCTCGACCGGCGGCGGGGGCGGGGGGGCGTTCTTGATCTTGCCCAGTTTCCACGATGCGAAGCCCGCAATGCCGGCGGCGGGCGCCAGCACGAGGAACGGCATCCCCGGCAGCATCGCCAGCAGCCCCAGGATACCGGCGACCGGCGCCCAGGTGCGGTGCGACGCGAACTGCGTCCCGATCTGGCCGGCCAGATCCTGCGAAGACGTGGAGGTGACGCGGGTAACGATGGCGGCGGCGGCGATCGACAGCAGCAGCGAGGGGACCTGCGCGACCAGCGCGTCGCCGATCGCGAGCAGGACATAGGTCTGCGCCGCTTCGCCGACCGCCATCTGGTGGCTGACGACGCCGAGGATCAGGCCGCCGACGATGTTGATCGCGAGGATCAGCAGGCCGGCGACCGCGTCGCCCTTCACGAACTTCGACGAACCGTCCATCGCGCCGTAGAAATCGGCTTCGGCGCCGGTCTCGATCCGCTTGTTGCGGGCTTCGTCGGGGGTGATCAGGCCGGCGTTCAGGTCGGCGTCGATCGCCATCTGCTTGCCGGGCAGGGCGTCGAGGGTGAAGCGCGCCGAGACTTCGGACACGCGGCCCGCACCCTTGGTCACCACGATCATGTTGATGATGATCAGGATCGAGAAGACGAAGAGGCCGACGACATAGTCGCCACCGATCAGGAACGTCCCGAACGCCTCGATGACATGGCCCGCCGCCGCTTCGCCTTCATGCCCGTGCACCAGCACGACGCGGGTCGACGCGACGTTGAGGCCCAAGCGGAACAGCGTCGCGAACAGCAGCACGGTCGGGAAGGCGGAGAAGTCGAGCGGCTTCTGCGCATTCAATGCGACCATCAACACCGCGATCGAGATCATGATGTTCATGACGAAGAAGATGTCGAGCATGAACGCCGGGATCGGCACGACCATCAGCAGGACGAGCAGCAGGATCGCGGCGGGCAGCGCCGACCCGCGCATCGCGGGCAACAGGCTCTTGGGATTGCTCAGGATCGCCTGCATCACGCGTTACCCAGATTGGCGAGGATCGAATAGGCGAGGCGCGCCGATTCAGGGGTCGGGCGGTAGAGCGAGGCCATCTGCACCTGAGGCGTCGTCGCGTCGCCGCTGCGGCTGCGCACGACGTTCAGATTGGCCAGCGTCGTCGCCAGCCACGCCTCGTCATTGCCCTGCGCCTCGTTGCCGAGGATGACGTCGCCGTCGAAGCCGTTCATCATCACCGCCGGCTGCATCCGGTTGACCGGAAAGCCGCCCATCATGTCGCCCATGTCGACGCCGCTGCCGCCGCCGGCCCTCGCGCCGCGGTCCAGCTTGGTCGCCATCTTGTCATAGATTTCGGCGAGCGAGCGCGGCTGGCCGCCGGCGCCGTAGAAGATGGTCCGGTTCGCGCGGGCGGCGGCGGGGAACATGCCGGCGGCCGAACGGTCGGGATTGCTCTGCATCGTCGTCAGGAACTGGCGCGCACCGCCCAGCCCCAGGAAATGCGCCATGTACAGGTCGGTGCCGGTGGCGGAGCGGCCCAGCGCGGTCTCCAGCGCGGCCTTGTTGTCGGCGGCATGCTCTGCGGCCATCAGCGACGATGCCTGCGGGTCGTTGCGCAGGTTCAGGATCGCGCGGCGGGCGGCCGGATCGGCGACATAGTAACGGCCGTTGCTGCCCTGGCGGATGCTGTCGGATGCCCAGCCCATGCCGTGTTCGGCGCCATGTGCCTTCACCACGCCCAGCCAGCTTTGTTCGACGAACTGGTACAGCCCGGTGGCCGACGACGTCCCGGCACGCGCATTGGCCTGCAGGCCGCTTTCGACCTGCGCCTGGCCCAGCAGGTAATTGAAATCGACACCGGTCCGCGCGCTCGCCTTCGCGATCGCGCTATGGACATAGGATCGGGCTTCTACCGGAACGACACTCATCGGGCTGTACTTCGCTTCCCCTGTTCAGGAGCGAGAAAAGCAAGCGGCGTGCCAGTTTGGGATCGGGTGCGCAGTCAGGCTCGCCACGAGCGTCATCCCGGCGAAGGCTGGGATCTCCCGGTTGCAGCGCGGGACAGGAACCGCAGCAGACCCCAGCCTGCGCTGGGGTCACGCTTTGGAGAGCGGGAACGAACCTACCGATACGCCGCCGCAGCCATGCGCTGCGGGGTGCCGGCAATTCCCGGCCGGTAGGCCGGCAAACCGCCGCCGGCCAGCTGGTCGATCCGCCGGCGGACATTGGCCGCCATCAGGTTGACGTAGATGCGGGCGGTCTCGTTCAGCCGCTGCGCCTCGCGCGCCAGCGTCTCCAGCTCGGCGTCGAGCGGCAGGTCGTCATTGGCGGCGACCGCCTCGATCCCCTGCAATTTCATTGCGGTGGCGGTCTCCAGCGCGATGATGTCGTTGGCCTGCAACGCCGCGATCTCGGCATGCAGGCTGTCGATGATCTGGATCAGCGCATCACGCCGGTTCATTGCTGTTCCAATCGAGTTTCAGGGCGATGAGCCGGTCGGCGATGGTGGCGGGCGACAGGGGGAAGCGTCCTTCGGAAATCGCCTTGCGGATCGTCGCGACGCGGTCGGTATCGACCGGCGGCGACGACGCCATCGCCTGCGCGGTGGTCCCGCCGGACAGCAGCGCCACGCCGCTCTTGGGCGCGCCCGTATCCTGCGGCGCTTGTGCCGTTTCCGTGCGTGCCTGCCCCTCGGTCCGCGCGACACCGCGCCCACCGATCGACGTAACCAGCCTTGATCCGACAGAATCCACCATGTCCCCGTCCTTCACGAACTGCTGACATGAGGAGAAACGGCGGCACCGGCGACTTCTTTAGCAAAAATTACTGGGGGGTTATTTTTTCGGATTTCATGGGGGCGGGAACGCCCACCGGTCCGCATTTGAGCCGTACCCCCGCGCAGGCGGGGGTCGAACGACGGCCTGCGCCTGCCGCCCTGGGCCCCCGCCTGCGCGGGGGTACGATGCGGATTGGGCAGACGTATCGGCTCAGCCTACCCTGTAAAACCCGGCAGCGCCGCCCGGCCCGATTCCAGCGCGATCGCCTGGATCGGCGGCCTGGCCGGATCGACCTTCACCATCAACCGACCGCCGACCGGGGCATCGCCCATCGCCACGCCGTCACGCGTGATCGAGAAGCCGGGTGCGCCGGCCTCGACCATGATCGGGTCGCCCCGGCGGATGACCGGTTCGGGCTTGGCGGCGACGACCGCGACCGGCGCTGCCGCCGGGCGTTCGGGGGCGACGCGGGTCATCCGGCGGACCGGCACATAGACTTTCCACGCCGGCGCCATGCAGCTGATGACCACCGCATCCTGCCGGTCGGACAGCCAGCCGAATTGCGGCATGGCACAGCGCGCGAGCTTCAGGCGCGGATCGACGGGCATCTGCGCGCCGCCGTCCATGCCGATGCTGGCACCGGTGAACTGCACCACCGCCTCGTCGAGCTGGGCGGTCGATTGAAAGGTCTGCGCGGTGGCAGGGACCGCGATCAGCATCGCGGCGAACAGGCTGTGGCGAATCATTTCGTCTCTGCTCCATCGGCAGGGGCGGCAAGCGGCGCTTGCCGGTCGGCAACGGCTTGCCGCTCACCGGCAAAGCCCAGATCGATGAATACGCCCCGCCCGCCGGTTCCCGGCGGTGCGAAGGCGATTTGCGCGGGCGTCGCCGCGCCTTCGCGCACCAGCAGCGCGGCGACGGCGCGCGCGCGGTCGGTGGCGAGGATCGCGGCGCTGCCGGTCGTCGGGTCGACGTCCTTGCCGGCTTCGGGGCCGTCGGTCCCGCCGGTCAGCGTGACGGCGATGCGCCGGTCGGCGGCGGCACCGCGCACGAACTCGACGCTGTTGGCGCTGCCGGCGGGCAGGGCGGCCGATCCGGGCGCAAAGCCTTCGATCACCGCGCGTTCCACTGTCATCGGGATCGGTTCGGCATCGAATCCGGCGCGGATGCCGGCAGTCAGCGCGCGTTTGTCGACGGCCTGCGCCGCCTGCAGGAACACGAAGAACCCGACCAGCAGCAGCGACAGGTCGGCCAAGGTGGTCAGCCATAGCGGGCGACCGGGGGCGGGGTCGAAACGTTGGATTCTCATTCTGCGGCCTCCCGGAATTGTGGTCGCTCCCGCCTGGCGAGCGCGACCAGAGGTGCCTCGAAACGGGCACGTTCGAATGCTTCGGCGCGACCCAGCCGGCGCAGCCGTCCGGCGATCGGCATGCCGACCAGCGCGGCCAGCACCGCGCCGTATAGGGTGGACAGCAACGCGACGGCCATCGCCTGCCCGATCGCGGTCGGATCGGTCATCGCCATGAACATCCGCACCAGGCCGACCAGCGTACCGATCATGCCCAGCGCGGGGGCCAGTTCGGCCACCGCCGTCCACATGTCGGCGGCGGCGAGGTGCCGTTCGGCGCGTGCCTCGTTGCGGTGGCGCAGCGTCGCCGCCACGCCGTCGGGGCCGACGCCGTCGACGATCGCGGCGATGGCGTCGGCGATGTCGGGATCGGTGATCCGCGACCGGTCGAGCGTCATCACGCCATGCCGCTTGGCGATGCGGCCCAGCGCGGCAATCTGGCCCAGTCCTTCCTCGGCCGAAAAGGGCTTGCGGCCCAGCGTGCCGAGCGCGCGGATCGCGCGGGCAAGATCGGCCGGCGGCGTGCGGATCAGCAGCGCGACGAAGGTGCCGCCGACCACGAAGGCGGCGGCGACCGGATCGGCATAGGGGGCGAACATGGATGCGTCCATGGCCGCTTCCCTGCAAACACGGTGCCAGTTTTCGTGCCGGCAATGGCTTGCCGGATGCGGTTGCCGCTTGCCGGTCGGCGGCGGCAAAAGCGGCAATTGGACCATGGGTGGCGGGTTTCGCGAAAACTGGCACGCCCTTTGCTGTGTTTCCGTGTGACGCGCATCCGGCGCGCCGATTTGGGAACCGTCCGATGGCCGACAATGCTCTGTTCGGGATACACGGCGCCGCGCTGCAGGTGCGGGCGCAGCGCATGGGTATGCTCGCATCGAACATCGCCAATGCCTCGACGCCCGGCTTCAAGGCGAAGGACGTCGACTTCCGCGCGGCGCTGGCCGGCGCGCAGCAGAGCGGCAATGTCGACCGCTCGATCGACAGCAACACGCTCTACCGCCGTCCGCTCCAGCCTTCGCTCGACGGAAACACCGTCGAACTGGTCACCGAACAGACCGCCTTCGCCGAAAACGCGGTCGCGTATCAGACGACGCTCGCGTTCCTGAACGGCCGCATTTCCACCATCACCCGCGCGCTGAAGGGCGAGTAAACAAATGCCCCAACCCATGAGCATTTTCGAAGTCTCCGGCCGCGCCATGTCCGCGCAGCTGGTGCGGATGAACACCACCGCCTCGAACCTCGCCAATGCCGGTGCGGTCTCGAAGACTGAGGCTGGCGCCTATCGCACGATGAAGCCGGTGTTCCGCACCACTTTCGATGCCGCCAGCGGCCTCGCCACGGTCGATGCGGCGCAGGTCGTGACGGCGGGCGAGGCGCCGGCCAAGCGCCACGATCCCGGCAACCCGCTGGCCGATGCCGAAGGCAATGTGTGGGAAGCCGCCGTCGATGAACCGCGCGAGCTGGTCGACATGCTCGATGCCGCCCGCACCTATCAGAACAATGTCGAGGTGATGTCGACCGCCAAGTCGCTCATCACCGAAACGCTGCGCCTGGGACGCTGATCATGACCACCACCGCCATCCAGAACATCCCGACGGTAAAGGGCGCGAACGACGCCGCGGCGAAGGCGAAACTGGGCCAGCGCTCGCTGGGCCAGGACGATTTCCTGCGGCTGATGACCGCACAGCTGCAATATCAGGACCCGTTCAACCCGACCGACAACGGCCAGATGGTCGCGCAGATGGCGCAGATGTCGTCGCTGTCGGGCATTACCGAAATGAGTTCGACCCTGAAGACGCTGTCCGCCCGCCTGGCCGGCAGCGGTGCGAGCGACGCGGTGTCGTGGATCGGCAAGGCCGTCCTGACCGACAGCGCGACCGCCACCGCCGATACCAAGGGCAATGTCACCGGTGCGGTCGAGCTCGATGGCGACGCCGCGCAGGTGAAGGTCGAGATTCGCGATGCCAACGGCAATCTCGCCCGTGCCGTGTCGCTGGGTGCGCAGCCTACCGGCATGGTCGATTACCAGTGGGACGGAAAGACCGAGGACGGCAGCGCCGCCGGCGCCGGCCCCTACACGATCAGCGTCGCGGCCAGCGATGCCAGCGGACAGGTGGTGAAGGCTCGCAACCTTGCCTGGGCCGGGGTCTCCTCCGTCATGCCCAATGGCGGAAAACCGATGCTGACGCTGTCCGACGGTCAGCAGGTGCTGGCCGATACCGTTCGCAAGATCGCCTGAAATTCCAACCCTTTCATCTGAATTTTCGCAGGAGCAAATCCCATGTCCTTCTACACTTCGCTCTCCGGTCTGAAGGCTTCGCAGGTCGACATGGCGTCGATCTCGCACAACCTCGCCAACGTCGGCACCACCGGCTTCAAGAAGAGCCGCGCCGAATTCGCCGACGTGATCGCGTCCAACCTGTCGGTCGCGCCGACGCAAATGGTCGGGTCGGGTACCGTGGTGAAGGGCAACCGCCAGCAGTTCGGCGAAGGCAACCTCGTCCAGTCGTCCTCGTCGCTCGACATCGCGATCGCCGGCGACGGCTTCTTCGCGCTGAAGCCCGATCCCACGAAGGACGGCCTGACCTTCACCCGCAACGGCTCGCTGCGCGTCGATTCGAACCAGTTCGTCACCGATGCGCAGGGCGCGCGGCTGCAGGTCTATCCGGTCGACGGGTCGGGCAACGTCGTGTCGACCACCCGCGATTCGCTGGCCGACCTCGTGTTGTTCGAAACCTCGGGCAAGCCGACCGGCACCGAGGATGTGAAGCTCGGCCTCAACATGAACGCCCGCTCGGTCAAGCCGACGACGACCCCGTTCAACCGCTTCGATTCGACCAGCTACAACGAAGCGGTGACCACGACCGTCTATGACGGCGCCGGCAACCCGATGACCATGACCACCTATATGGTCCGCACCACCGCGCCGCAGGCGGACCCGACCGATCTGTCGAGCACCTGGGAAGCCTATAGCTTCGTCGGCGACAAGGCGATGGAAGTGGGCGGCACGCCTGCGACCGGCACGACCCCGGCGGTGCCGGGAACGCAGGCGGTGACGATCACCTTCGATGCCACCGGCAAGTTCACCACCCCGGTCGCGACGACCTTCGACTCGTTCATGCCGGCCAGCGGCGTGGCGCAGCAGCAGATCAAGCTGACCTTCCCGACCACCACCGTCGCGACGACCAAGCCGTTCAAGCTGGAAACGCAGCAGCAGGACGGCGTCGCCGTCGGCCGGTTGCAGGGCGTGACGATTAACGAAAAAGGTATCGTCACCGCCAGCTATTCGAACGGCGATACCAAGGCGCTGGGCCAGGTCGCGATCGTCAACTTCTCGAACTCGGCCGGTCTGCGCCAGATGGGCAACAGCAACTGGCAGGCGACCGGCCTGTCGGGCGACCCCAGCTTCGCCAGCTCGGGCGAAAACGGCGCGGGTTCGCTGATGTCGGGCATGATCGAAGGGTCGAACGTCGACATCACCGAGGAACTGGTCAGCCTGATCGCCGCACAGCGCAACTTCCAGGCGAACTCGAAGGCGCTCGACACCTCGAACCAGATCACGCGGTCGATCCTCGATCTGCGTGCGTAATAAGGCTGTTTGAAAACGCGCGAAAGAGCGCGTTTTGAGGCGGCACCAGCCCGCTCCCCCACCCGACCACCCATCGAGGATACCGTGTGGGTGGCCGGGTGGGGGAGCGGGCTGGTGCCGCAAAATGCGTCTCGACGCATTTTCGAACAGGCATAACCCATGAAACTGGCATGACCCTTGCTGTGTAGCGAGGGTCATACTTGGGAGGTTTCGATGGACCGGCTGGTCTATACCGCAATGTCGGGGTTGCGCGGCCACATGGCGTCGCAGGCGACGATCGCGAACAACATCGCGAACGCCTCGACCATCGGGTATCGCGCGGACAAGGTCGATTTCGAACAGTTGTTGCTGAAGGGCAAGAACGGCGAACTCGAATCCCGCTCGCCCTCGTCAGAGGAAGTGCGCGACATGGACCGGCGGGCCGGCGCGATCCTCGCGACCGGCCGCCCGCTCGACATCGCGATGGAAGGCGACAGCTGGATGGCGGTGCAGGCGCTGGACGGCACCGAAGCCTATACCCGCCGCGGCGACCTGCAGGTTTCTGCCGCCGGCACGCTGGAAACCGGCGATCGCTTGCCGGTCATGGGCGCGACCGGGCCGATCACCGTGCCGCCCTACCAGGCGATTTCCGTCACCGCCGATGGCCGGGTGATGATCGTGCCGCAGGGCGCACCCGCCGGCACGCCGGACCAGGAAATCGGCCAGATCAAGCTGGCGAGCACGGCGGGCAGCCAGACGGTCAAGGGTATCGACAATCTGCTGCACGTCCGCGGCGGCGGCGTCCTGCCCGGCGACATGACCGCCAAGGTCCGTTCGGGTTCGCTCGAACAGTCGAACGTCAACATGACGCAGGCGCTGGTCGACATGATCGAGAACCAGCGGTCGTACGAAGTGCAGGCGGGCATGCTGAAGCAGGCGAAGGAGATGGATGAATCCTCCGCCAACCTGATGCGCGTCCAGAGTTAAGGAGAAGACACGATGGCCAATGCCGCACTCCATATCGCCCGCACCGGGCTGGACGCGCAGGACACGCGCATGCGTGTCATCTCGAACAACCTGGCGAACGTCAACACGACCGGGTTCAAGCGCGACCGCGCCTCGTTCGAGGCGCTGAGCTACCAGATCGTGACTGCACAGGGCGCCGCCTCGACCGCGGAATCGCGCTATGCCACCGGCCTGAACCTCGGCACCGGCGTCAAGATCCAGGGCACCGCCAGCATCCAGACGCAGGGATCGCTGTCGTCGACCGGCAACACGCTCGACATGGCACTCGAAGGCGACGGCTTCTTCCAGGTGCAGCTGCCCGGCGGCCAGCTCGGCTATACCCGCGCCGGCAATTTCAGCCGCTCGCCAGAGGGCATGCTGGTCACGACCGAGGGTTATCAGGTGATGCCCGGCATCACCCTGCCCGAGGGGGCGACCTCGATCACCATTGGCGGTGACGGCACGGTCAGCGCGACGATCCCGAACCAGACCGAAGCGACGCCGATCGGCCAGATCCAGGTGTCGACCTTCGCCAATCCGGCCGGTTTGCAGCCGATCGGCGACAATTTCCTGATCGAAACCGGTGCATCGGGTGCGGTGCAGACCGGCGTCGCCGGCCTCGATGGCCGGGCTCGCATCCGCCAGGGGATGCTGGAGGGTTCGAACGTCAACGTCGTCGAGGAACTCGTCGACATGATCGAGACGCAGCGCGCCTATGAGGTCAATTCGAAGATGATCTCGGCCACCGACGAGATGCTGAAATATGTCAACCAGAACATCTGAAGCCGTGCGCAGCCTCGCGCTCGCCGCGGTCGTGCTGGCGGCAATGCCGGCAACCGCCCGCCCCCTGTTCGGCAGGAAATTGCCGCCCGAGGATTATTCGGCATCGCGCCCCGCGCCGCCGGTGGCCACGGTCGTCGCGACCGGTGCGATCTTTCAGGCGGATCAGGGCTATGCCGCCCTGTACGAAGGCTGGCGCGCCAAGAAGGTCGGCGACCCGCTGACGATCGTGCTGGTCGAACGCACCAGCGCGTCCAAGTCGGCCGGTTCGAAGCTGGACAGCGGCGGCGGCTTCGGCATCACGCCGCCATCGGTCGGGCCGCTGTCGTTCGACCCGAACATCGCGTCGGCATCGGGCAAGCGCAACTTCAACGGCGGCGGATCGGCCGACCAGACGAACGCGCTGTCGGGCGAACTGTCGGTGACGATCGCCGAAGTCTATCCTAACGGCACGATGCTGGTGCAGGGCCGCAAGCAGGTGACGCTCAATCGCGGGGACGAATTCGTCGCGATCAGGGGCATCGTCCGCATGGCCGATGTCGATGCCAACAACCGCGTGCCGTCGACCCGCGTCGCCGATGCCCGCATTTCCTACACCGGCAAGGGCGATGTCGCCCGCGCCAGCCGGCAGGGGTGGCTCAGCCGCTTCTTCCAGGTCGTCAGCCCGTTCTAGGACAGCCCATGCGCCTCCTATTCGCCATCCTCGCCGCCGCCTTCCTGATGGTCCAGCCCGCTTCGGCGGAACGGGTCAAGGACCTCGGCCGCTTCCAGGGCATCCGGTCCAACCAGCTGACCGGCTATGGCATCGTCGTCGGGCTTCCCGGCACCGGTGACGACAATCTCGAATACACCGTACAGTCGGTGAAGGCGATCACGTCGCGCATGGGGCTGCAACTGCCGCAGGGGATCAACCCGGGGCTGAAGAATGCCGCGGTGGTGATGATCACCGCCGAACTGCCCGCCTTCGCCAAGCCCGGCCAGCGGATCGACGTCACCGTCGCCTCGATGGGCAAGGCCAAGTCGCTACGCGGCGGTGCGCTGGTGATGACCCCGCTGATGGGTGCCGACGGGCAGATTTATGCGATGGCGCAGGGCAATCTCGCGGTCGGCGGTCTGGGTGCCGAAGGCGCCGACGGGTCGAAGATCGTAGTCAACATCCCCTCGACCGGTCGCATCCCCGACGGGGCGACGGTCGAACGCACGGTCGACACTGGCTTCGCCACCGCGCCGACGCTGACCTTCAACCTGGCGCAGGCCGACTTCACGACGGCGCAGAATGTCGCGAGCGCGATCAACCGCCGCTTCGGCGCCGGCACCGCGACCGCGATCGACGCGGTATCGGTGGCGATGCGCGCGGCGCCGGGTGCCGATACCCGGTCGATGCTGATGAGCGAGGTCGAGAATCTTCCGGTCCAGCCGGCCGAAACGGCGGCACGCGTCATCGTCAACGCCCGTACCGGGACGATCGTCATCAGCTCTGCAGTCCGGCTGGCGCCATCCGCGGTCACGCATGGCAAGCTGACCGTGAAGATCGACGAGAACCAGCGCGTCAGCCAGCCCGCGCCGCTGAGCCAGGGTCAGACCGCGCTCGAACAGAAGAGCGGTGTGACCGTCGAGCAGGAAGTCAAGCCGATGTTCCTGCTGGCACCCGGACCGCAGCTCGCCGACGTCGTGAAGGCGATCAACGCGATCGGCGCGTCGCCGGCCGATCTGGTCGCGATCCTCGAGGCGCTCAAGGAGTCGGGTGCCCTGAAGGCCGAGCTGGTGGTCCTGTGAGCGTGATCGGCGCGACGACCGGCATCGGGGTCGACACCAGCCGCCTGGGCACCGACAGGAACCTGAAGGCCGCAGGCGAACGGTTCGAAGCGGTCTTCACCGGCATGATGCTGAAATCCATGCGGCAGGCGAAGCTCGCCGACGGCCTGTTCGAGAACAAGGCCGGTACCCAGTTCCGCGACATGTGGGACCAGAAGCTCGCCGAGAACATGGCGGTGACGACGCCGATGGGGATCGGGAAGGCGATGACCGAGTTTCTCGCGAAGGCAAACAAGGTTACCGAGGCGGATACCGTCAATTCGACGCAAGCCGCACCGCAATCTGCCGTTAACCCCTCTGAAGGGAAGAGCGGATGAGCGACCTGCTGTCGATCGGGGCGAGCGGCGTCAGGGCCTATCAGTCGGCGCTGACCACCACGTCGGATAACATCGCGAACGCCGGCACCCCCGGCTATGTGCGCCGCACGACCACGCTCGCCGAAATCGGCGTGGGGTCGTCGGTGCAGCTGACCGGCAGCGGCGTGACCGTTGCCGGCATCGCGCGTTCCGCCGATGCCTTCCGATCGGCGGATGTCCGCCAGACGACCTCCGACGTGTCGCGCAGCGATGGCGGCATCGTATGGATGGAACGGATCGAGGATGCGCTGGGCAGCCGCGCGCTGACCACGCGCATGACCTCGTTCTTCAACGCCGCGACGACCCTGTCGTCCGACCCCTCGGCCGATGCACCGCGCCAGGCGATGATGGAGGAGGCCGAAAGCGTCGCTCAGTCCTTTTCCGGCACGATCAAGGCGCTGGACGATGCGGCGACCAATCTCGACGCGATGGCCGGCAACGTCGCCGAAAAGCTTTCGAACAACGCCGCCGCCCTTGCCCGCATCAACGACGGGCTGGCACGCGTCGCGCGCGGATCGGTCGGCGAGGCGCAGCTGCTCGACCAGCGCGACCGGACGCTCGACGAAATGAGCGAGATGATCGACATCGACGTCCAGTTCGATCCGGTCGGCCGCGTCACCGTCCGCGCGGGGGCGGGGGATACCCCGCCACTGGTCCACGGCATCCAGGCATCGACCGTGCGGGTGTGGCGTGACGACGACAGCGGCGTGCCGGTCTTTGCCGCGATGCGCGACGGGAAGGAAACCGTGCTCAGCCCGCGCGGCGGAACGACGGCCGGCATGATCGACGGTGCGCAGCGTATCAAGGAAATGCGCGCCGACGTCCGCGACCTCGCGCAGAAGTTCGTCGATGGCGTGAACGGCGCGCTGACCCAGGGCGAGGACCTCAAGGGCAATACCGGCGACGCCAACAAGATGTTCGCCATCGACGCGGATGGCCGCGTCACTCTGGCGTTCGACGATGCGAGCAGGATCGCGGCGGCACGGGTCGGCAAGGGGCCGCGCGACAGCGGCAACCTGGGCATATTGGCCGAGGCACGGCGCGCGGGTGCCTGGGAAACGCAGCTGGTCGCGTTGCAGTCGAGCAACGGGTCGGCGCTGGCCGCGCGCAAGACCGTGGCGGAGGCGCAGGGGTCGATCCGCGATTCCGCGATCGATGCCCGCGACATGTCGGCGGGCGTCAATCTCGATCAGGAAGCGGTCAACCTGATGAAGTTCCAGCAGGCGTACCAGGCGTCCAGCCGCGTGATCCAGGTCGCGCGCGAGACGCTCGATGCGATTCTCGCGATCCGATAGGACGTAGCATGCAGATCTCCACCGCCAGCTTCTATAACCGCTCCGCCGCGCAGATGTCGCGGCTGAACGCCGATCTGAACCGCTATACGAGCGAACTGGCGACGAAGAAGCTGAACGTCGCGTCGCAGGATTCGACCGCGTGGATGATGCTGGGCGGCATCAAGAAGGACGAGGCGGACGCGACGGCCTTTCGCGCCAACATTACCCTGTCGCGCGGCTTGCTGGCACAGGCCGACACGGCGCTCGGCAATGTCGACGACCGGCTGGTCCGCGTCCGCGAACTGGCGACCCGGGCCGGCACCGAAACGCTGAACGATGCCGATCGTATGTCGATCGCGACCGAACTGGGCCAGCTGCGCGAAGGGCTGCTGGCGCTTTCCAACACGCGCGACGTGCGCGGCCATGCGATTTTCGGCGGCCTGGGCGACGTCGCCTTTGCCAAGGATGCCGACGGCGCGATCAAATATACCGGCATCGATGCGACCGGCGCGACGGTGGTCGATGTCGAATCGACGGCGCAGATCCGCATCGGCGACGCCAGCCAGATCCAGGTCGGCATCGATGGCAGCCGCGTCTTCGGCGGCGCGACCGGCGCGACCGACATCTTCAAGCTGATCGACGACCTGAAGGCGGCGATGGAAATGCCGCTGACCGCCGCCGCCGCCGAAGCCGCCGGATCGACCGGGACGGGTGGGGCCGGCGGCACGACCGGCGGGACGGGTGGCACGGCCGGAGGTACGGGCGGCACGGCCGGAGGTACGGGCGGCACCGGTGGTACGACCGGAGGTGCCGGTACGACCGACCCCGCTACCCCCGTACCGTTCGACGCGGAGGCCGCGCGCAGCAAATATGCGCTGGCGATCAGCTCGGCACTGAACAAGCTCGATTCGGCCGAGGCGCAGGTCACCGCCGCCCGCGCCGCCAACGGCGCCCGCGCGGCGCGGCTGGAGATCGAATCGACTCAGCTGGAAACGGTCGGCATCGACCGCGAAGAGGCGCGCAGCTCGCTGGAGGACGTCGATATCGCGACGATGACGGTGCAGTTCCAGAAGACGCTGACGATCCTCAACGCGACCCAGGCGACCATCTCGAAGCTCGCGAACCTGTCGCTCTTCAACTATCTGAAGTGACCGATTTGCGCCGTGCGACCCCTGAATTCGGGCACGGTAACGATTTCTCGACGTCTCTCGCGCAAAAGGGGTTTCGTATGACGCGCCGCGACCGGCGGGGCGCCATTTAGTAACCCAGGGGCAAGCGCCATATGTTTCCGGCCATCGGCTTCGTCGTCCTTATCGCCATGGTGTTCGGCGGGTTCGCCTTCACCGGCGGTTCGCTCGGTCCCGTGCTGCACGCCCTGCCGCACGAAATGCTCATCATCGGCGGTGCGGCGGTCGGCGCGCTCATCATCGGCAATTCGGGCCGTGAGCTGAAGGGCATGGGCAGCGGCTTCATGAAGGTGCTGAAGGGGCCCAAATACAAGAAGCAGGATTATCTCGACGCGATCTTCCTGGTGTCCAAGCTGATGAAGATGCTGCGCGCCGAAGGGCCGATCGCGCTGGAACCGCATGTCGAGGACCCGAAATCGTCGTCGGTGTTCAGCGAATATCCGCGGCTGATGAAGGACCATACGCTCATCAACCTGATCGCCGACACGCTGCGCCTGATCGTCGTATCGTCGGGCACGCTGGACGTGCACGCTGTCGAGGAGGTCATGGACAACGCCATCAAGACCCACCATCACGAGGAACAGGGCCCGCAGGCGACGCTGCAGGGGCTGGCCGACGCGCTGCCCGCACTCGGCATCGTCGCCGCCGTGCTGGGCGTGGTGAAGACGATGGGGTCGATCGACAAGCCGCCCTCGATCCTGGGCGGCATGATCGGGTCGGCGCTGGTCGGCACCTTCCTCGGGATTCTGCTCGCTTATGGTCTGGTCGGGCCGCTGGCCGGCCGGTTGCAGCAGGTGATCGATGCCGACGCCGCCATCTATCACACCGTCAAGCAGATCATCATCGCCTCGCTCCACGGCCATCCGCAGCCGCTGGTGATCGAAGCGGCGCGCTCGGGCATTCCGCACCACAACCAGCCGGGGTTCGCCGAAGTCTTTGACGGCCTGCGCGGGCGTTGATCCATGGCGAAGGCACCGCACGGCAATAACCAGCCGCCCCCCGTCATCATCGTCAAGAAGATCATCGCCGAGGGCCATGGCGGCCATCACGGCGGTGCATGGAAGGTCGCCTATGCCGACTTCGTGACGGCGATGATGGCGTTCTTTCTGCTGATGTGGCTGCTGGGCGCGACCACCGAGAAGCAGCGCAAGGGGCTGGCCGACTTCTTCGCACCGACCCTGGTCGAGGTGAAGGCGGGCGCCGCCGGATCGAACGGGCTGTTCGGCGGCGAATCGATCGTCGACCAGGACAGCTATCCCCATCGCGCCGCGCAGACCGGCACCCGGTCGCTGACCATTCCCGTCGACGCCAATGGCGGTGCGAAGGAAGGGGCGGGCGACAAGGGCCGGTTGAAGAACAAGTCCGAACTGACCCAGTCCGACAAGAAGGCGTTCGAGCGCGTGAAGCGCGAACTGGCGCGCAAGCTCGCCACCAACGGCGAGTTGCGCAAGCTGGCACGCAACGTCCGCTTCGTGCCGACGCGCGACGGGGTGCGGATCGACCTGGTCGACAATGCCGATTATTCGATGTTCGCGCTGGGCACCACGGCAATGGCGCCCGAAGCGGCCAAGCTGATGGCGTTGATCGCGCAGACGGTCCGCGACCTGCCCAACACGATCATGATCCGGGGGCATACCGATGCCGTCGCCTATGGCCGGCCGCAGGACATGAACAACTGGATGCTGTCGTCGGGCCGGGCGGAGGCGACGCGTCGCCGCCTAGCCATGGGAGGCGTCGGCGAACGCCGCTTCGAACGGATCGAGGGCGTGGCCGACCGCGAGCCGATGATCGCCAAGGACCCGTACGACCCGCGCAACCGCCGCGTGGCAATCACGCTCCTCTATCAGGCGACCGAAGGCTTTGGCGGCTCGCGCATGGCCAGCATCGACAGCGGCCCCGCCGACCGCGCCGACGTGCCGCGGCCGGGCCGGGAGACGCCGGCGCATTGAGGGGGGCGTGCCGGGACAGGAATTTCCTTTAGTAGAACCTGACCCCCGTACCCCGGCGCAGGCGGGGGTCCAGGAGCGTCATAAGCGACGTTTGTCGCGCTTGGCCCTGGCCCCCCGCCTGCGCGGGGGTACGGTCTGTATGTCGACCCGACTTTAGAAGAACAGCTTCCGGAACGTCAGCCGTATGACGCGACCATTGGGGTCGAGATAGCCCGGCTGGTAATTGATCGGCACCACGCCACTGGCATCGGTCACACGCTGCCGCGCATTGAACAGATTGTCGATGCCCAGGCTGATCCGCGACCCCCGCAGCCAGCGATTGTTGCGGACCAATGCGGGCTGCTGGCCCAGATCGGCGAACAGCCGCAGCCCGACCGTGGCGAGGCTGCCGAAGTTCAACCGCTGCGTCGCGCCGGCCGCACCGCCATCGACCTCGGTTCCCGACTGCCAGTTGACCACCAGCCGCGAACCGATGCCATCGCGGGTATAGCCGCTATTGAACTGCACCTGATGGCGCGGCTGGCCACCGGTGTCGCTGATCGCCGATCCGTTGAGCAGGTCCAGCTCGGGCAGGCCCGGCCGGATCAGGATCGTGTTGGTGAGGGCGACCGTATGGTACAGGCTGGCCCAGATCCGCCCGCCGCCACCACCGCCGCCGCGTCCGCCGAAGCCTCCGCCGCCGGGACCGCCAAAGCCGCGTCCGCCACCCGGACCGCGGCCTTCACCACCCGGACCGCGGCCTTCACCACCCGGACCGCGGCCTTCGCCACCGGGGCCGCGACCTTCACCCGGCGGCGGCGGTGGCGGTGCATCGCCCGGCGGCGGCGCGCCATTGGCTTCCGCTGCTTCGCGTGCCGCACGGCGCTGTTCCATCCGCTGCTGGCGCAGTGCCTCGAACTGGCGCGAGCGCGCGGTCGTCACCCGCTTCGAGAAATTGATGCCCCAGCGCAGCTGGCTGCTGTCGGCGCGGGCGAAGTTGATCGGACGCGTGTCTACGCTCAACAGCGTGCCACCGCGCACGAACCGGTCGGGAAACGCCGCCTGGATATCGGCGGTGATCGCCGGGAAGCTCTGGATCGGATTGTCGATCCGGCTGTCGGTATAGTCGAACTGGAGCGAGATATCGCGCTCGGTCCACGGCTTCACGTTCAACCCCAGCTTGATGACCCGGCTGTCGCTCGACACCAGGTCGGGATTGCCGCCGGTGATGGTGGTAACGTCGACCGTCGTGCCGCTGACATAGTCGAACGTCCGGACGAAAGGCGTGGTGATGAGCGGGTTGCCCAGCTGCTGCTGCGTCGGGGCGTTCTCTTCGTGGCTGACCGACGCCAGCAGGCGGATCGCGGTGATCGGCTGCCAGTTGATGCCATAGCCGAGCGTCGTCAGCGTGCCGAAGTCCGACAGCTGCTCGACCTCCGCATTGGCGTTGAGCGACAGCCGGCCGAGCGCCGACAGCACGTCGCGTGCGGCATTGGCGATCGGCAGGTCGATATTGGCGCGGATCGACGCGGTATCGCGGCCGAGGCTGGTCGAATTGGCGATGCCGGCACGCAGCGAATCGCTGGTGAAGTCGGTCGTCGTCGCCGCCACCCGGATGCTGCTATTGGCGTCGCCGGCGGGCAGCGAGAAGGGGGACCCAGCGATCAGCGCGTTCAGCCCGGCCGCGCTCGACACCGATTTCGCGCGGTCGGCGGTGCGGATCAGGTTGCCCAGATCGCCGAACGGGCTGAACGCGCCGGCGGTCACCGCGCTCTGGACGTCCGACACATCGACGCCGCGTTCGGTGCGGGTGCTGGTTTCGGTCCGGTCGTAATTGCCGTTCACCGTCCAGCGCCACCGGCCGATATCGCCGTTCAGCGCCAGCGCGGCATTGGCCGTCGTCGTCTCGGCATTGCGCATCAGCGGATCGGTATCGGCGAAGCGCCGGACGATCACGTCGCTGGCAAAGGGCGAGAAGGGCGTATTGCCCGGCAATGTCAGCGAGACGCCGGGCAGGCCCAGCAGCGATTCCGTGCGGGTATGTTCGACCCGCGTCGTGACGGTCGCGGCGACATTGCCGAAGATGCTGCGCGCATAGACGCCGTTCGCCGAAAGCCGGTCGGTTGCGCCGGTCAGGGTGCGGAACGGCGTGGTGTCGGTGATGTTCGGATTGTTCGCCCCGGCCGCAAAGCCTGCCAGCGTCGGCGTGCCCGTCGGTACTGCCGCGACGATGACCGGCGTGCCCGCCAGCGCGCTGAGTGTCGGATCGACCGGCGCGCCGCTGACCGTCGAGGTCACGTTGCCGCGCAGGTCGAAGGGTGTGCCGCTGGTGTTCGGGATGATCCCGCGTTCGCTTTCCAGCAGGTTGGACGTGGTTTCGGCCTGCAGGTTCAGGTTGAAGCGCTTGTCCTGGTCGATGCGGACCAGACCGCCCTCGACCTCGAAGTTGCTCGACCCGCCATCGGTCGGCGCGCCGCCCTGCAACTCGCCGGTATAGCTGCGGAAGCGCGGGCGCAGCACGAAGTTGATGACCTTCTGGTCCGAGCGATAGCCATATTTGAGCGCGACTTCCTCGGGCAGGATGTCGACGCGCAGGATCGCTTCGGTCGGCAGGTCGCGAATTTCCTGGAAACCGGCCGAGCGGCGGCCATTGACGAGGAACACCGGCTGGCCGCCGCGGACCGACTGCAATTGCGGAGCGAGTTCGGTGACCAGTTCGGCGACCGAGCTGACACCATAGGAGCGGATGTCGGCAGGGGAGAGCTGCAATTCGGGCTTGATGTCGCCCGGCACCGTTCCGGGCGGCAGGCGGCCGGTGACGACGATCTCTTCCGCGTCGCTTTCGGTGTCGGTGCCGCCGGCGCCCCCCGATCCGGGTTCGACCGGTTCGGGGGTCTGGCTCTGCGCGGTTGCGGGGGCGGGGGTGGTGGGCGCGGTCTGTGCCGCCCATGCGCCGGGCGCGGTGCCCAGCGCCAGTATCAGTAACGTCCACCGCGCCATGCGCATTCCTTCCACACCCTGCCCGCCATCTGCGGTAACAGGGCCACTACGGTCCAAATGTCGCACAACTATCGCGGCCGGCGAAAATATCCGGGTAGATTCAGCGCTTCAGCAGATAGTTCAGCCGCGCTCCGGCGATCGGGCGGTCGCGGTCGTCCTGCCATGCGATCGCCGTGACATTGGCGATGCGCCCACCCAGCCGCGTCACCTCGCCGGCGGCGAAGGTCGTCCGCTCGCGCCCGCCGCGCATATAGTCGATGGTGACGTTGATCGGCTTGATGACCGTTTGCTCTTCACCCAGCGCGGCGCGGAGCGTGGCCCATGCCGCCATTTCCAGCATCCCGCCGATCGCGCCGCCATGCAGGAAGCCGGGGCGGCCGAGCAGGTCGTGGGCGAACTCCATCGTCACCAGCGGATGGCCGCGATTATCGGTGCCGAAGGTCAGGCCGAGCAGTTCGGCATAGGGCGACACGGTCATGCGAACGAGTCCAGCAACATGAAGGTGCCCGCGACATGCGCCACCGGATCGTCCGGGTCGCCGTCATGGGCAATGCCGCGCACGAACGCGACCTGCCGCGCGACGCGGTAGCATTCGCCGCGCCCGACGACGGTCCGCTCTGGCGTGGCCGGGCGCAGATAATCGATCCGCAGGTCGAGCGTGGCATGGGGCAGGAACGCGCCACGCTTCAGCCACACCCCGACGCTGGTCGCCATGTCCATCAGCGTCAGGATCGGTCCCGATGCCAGCACGCCGCGCGCCGGATCGCCGATCAGGTTGGGGCGGAACGGCAGCAGCAATTCGCACCAATCGGCGCCATGCGCCTGATATCCGATGCCCAGCCGCGTGCCATGCCCGCCGATCCGTGCGGAAAAGAAGCGGGCCGGATCGAAGCCGGGCGAAGGGGCGGGGGCAGTCATGCTCCGGTCCATAGGGCGGAACGCGGCCGGAATGAAGCGGCCTACCATAACAGCCTTGTAACTATGGCTTGGGCCGGCACGGCCATAGGATCCCGCTCGCGGCGCACGACCGTCGCGTCACGGGGGGAAGAACATGCCGATCGTCACCATCCCACTTGCCGAGATCGTCGATCTGGGAACGCAGGTTGCGACGACCGGCGCGATCCGCGTGGCGGAGGCGTCGGGCGATCAGGTGTTCGAATATATCATCGCCGTCGCGATGCTGGTGTACGAGATGTATCCGAACTGAGATGCCGGCACCGATCGATGGACAGTTGCGCGATGCGATCGCGGCGGCGCGGGAGCGGTCGCTCGCGGTGGCGCGCGACTGGACCGACGATGCGGCGGTTCGGGCGGTAACGGCGCGCTTCGCCGATGTGACGACGCTGGCCGAGGGAGAGGCCGCTGCGTGCGCATTGGTGCAGGATGCCGGCTGGGTCGGTGCCCTGCTCGCCCCGTGGATCGCAAGGCTGCGGGACGATCCCCTGCTTGAACCGCCGTTCAAGAGCCAGCGCGACGCATTGCGCACCGGCATGGTGCTGGTCGAGACGGCGGCTGCCAGCGTGACGATGGCGGTGATCGACCACCTTGCCCCGGCGGCCCGCGTCATGCCCGATACCGTCGTCGTTGGCGGGCGGGTGTCGTGGACGCGCTACCTGCGCGGGGGCGAGGCCCGGCTGTGGCGATGGCGGGCCGACGCGATCGACGATGGCTGGCACGGTGCCATCGCCGCACCGGCGCGGCCATTGGCGGTGCAGCCCCTGGCCGATGGCGCAGTGGTGCGGCTGGACGGACGGACCGACGCGATGTTGCTGGTCGAACCGGTCGGCCCCATCGTGTCGGTGACGATCACGCTGCGCCACGGTGCCGCGCCGTTCATGCGCGAATATGACCGGGCGGGCGGTGGGCTGGTGCGCGTGGCGACGCTGGACGACGCGGCGGCGCGCAGCACGATGCTGCTGACGCTGTTGCGCGAACTGGGACAGGCGGACGAAGAGGTGTTCGACGCGCTGTCGCGCGACCCCGCCTTCTTCGTGCGCTGGGACGCGATGCGCGAATGGCTGGCCTGCGATGCGCGTGCCGCCTTGCCCCGGCTGCGCGCGATGACCGACGATCCGCACCCCGACGTCCGATCAGCGGCCCAGGCGATGCTGCCGGTGGTGGAAGCGCGCATGGGGGCGGCATGGCACGGGTGATCGACCCGGGCAGTGGCGATGCGATCGGGCTGGACGATCTGGTCGACCTGCTCGCCACCGAACCGGTCGATGTGCGCGACGAGGAGGCGTTCGCGTCGCTTGGCCCGGCACTCGCCCGGCTCGGGCGCAACCGGACCTTCCTTGGCGAACTCGCGCTGGCCGAACTCAAACAGCGGTGCCGCGGGCAGGTCGACGGCAATGCCTATGGTGCACAGGTGTTGCTGCTGCGCCCGCCTGATGGCCGCTTCGTTCTGCGTGCGAATTTCTGGCCGGCGGCGCAGGATCGCGCGCTCCGGGCCGGCGGGCGGGGCGCCTATTTCTACGACCTGCCGCACGACCATAATTTCCCGTTCCTGACGGTCGGCTATCATGGGCCGGGCTATTGGAGCGACGATTACCGCTACGACGTCACCGCCATCGACGGCAGCATCGGCGAACCGGCGGGTCTGCGCCATGTCGGGCGCTCGCGGCTCGATCCGGGCAAGGTGCTGCTCTACCGGATGCGCGACGACGTGCATGTCCAGCTGCCGCCCGATGCCTTTTCGGTATCGCTCAACATCCTGGGCTATGACGCGGCTCAGCCCTGGCTCGACCAATATCGCTTCGACATTCGCGGCAACAGCATCGCGCAGGTGCTGACCTCGACGCCGGCGGAGGCGCTGGTGACGCTGGCCGTCGGGGCTGACCTGCCCGACGCGCTCGACCTCGCCGAGAGTTTTGCCACGCGCCACCCGTGCGACCGGATGCGGATCACCGTGCTCGACGCGCTGGTCCGGTCCGGACCCGATCCGCTGGCCGCGCTGGAGCGCGCGGCGGACGACCCGTCGCGGCGGATCGCCGGCCATGCCCGACAGCTGCTGGCACAGATCGATCCGGATCGGACGCGGTTGTCCTAAGCGGCTGGCGATGGGCGGGTAGGGTGTCGTCGATGCATGTCGTCGTCGCCCTTGATCCGGTTCCCGCGCTGGTCGTTCCGGCGCGTCGGCGGGGCATCGTGCTGCGCTCGCTGCCCGAGGCGCCCCATGCCCCGGTCCGGTTGGCGCGCTGGCACCGGGGGGAGGGGTGCGCGCCGGGGCGGCTGCGGACGGTACGTGGCGGCGAACGGTCGGTGCGCGCGATGCTGCTGGTCGAGGATGCCGATGCGCTGGCCGCCGGGCTGGATGCGGGCGCCGACGATGCGGTGCTGGAACGCGCGCACCCGGTCGAGATCGTCGCACGGATGCTGGCGCTGCTGCGCGACAGCCGCCGCGACGGGCTGCTGACCATCGGCGACCTGACTATCGACCGCGCCGCGCACCGGGTGTGGCGCGGAGGCACTAGACTGCATCTGTTGCCGCGCGAATATGCGGTGTTGCTGCATCTGGCCGAACATGCTGGCCGCGCGGTGTCGCGTACGGCGCTGTTGCGTGCGCTATGGGACCGGGATTTCGATCCCGGCACCAATGTCGTGCAGGTGCAGATGTCGCGGCTGCGCGCGAAGCTCGATGCGGCCGGTCCGCCGATGCTGCACACTGATCGCGGCCGGGGCTACCGGCTGGGGGACGTGTCGTGGCAACTATCGCCGGCCGGCGACGATCGATAGCATAGGTCCCGAAACAAAACGGGATGAGGGGTGCCGCATGACGCGGGTGACGATTTCGACGGTCGACGGCATTGCCGATGTGCGGCTGACGCGCGGCGACAGGATGAATGCGATCGATCTGGAAATGTTCGATGCGCTGATCGACGCAATCGATACGCTGCGCGATTCATCGATGCGCTGTGTGGTGTTGTCGGGGGAGGGGCGGGCATTTTGCGCCGGGCTGGACATGGCGAGCATGGCGGCCGGCGCGGCGGGCATCGACCTTGCGACGCGCAGCCATGGCATCGCCAATCGCGTGCAGCAGGTGGCCTGGGGCTGGCGGACGCTGCCCATGCCGGTGATCGCTGCGGTGCATGGCCTCGCCTTCGGCGGCGGGATGCAGATCATGGCCGGCGCCGATATACAGATCGCCGCACCCGACACCCGCTTCTCGATCCTCGAAGCCAAATGGGGCCTGGTCGCCGACATGGCCGGCTTTGCGCTGTGGCGTGACGTGCGGAGCGATCTGCTCAGGGAACTGGCCTTTTCCGCGCGCGAGTTCACGGCGGAAGAGGCGGTGCGTGCCGGCTTCGTCACGCGACTGGCCGACGACCCGCACGGGGCGGCTATAGTCCTCGCCCGCGCGATCGCCGCACGCAGCCCGGATGCGGCACGTGCGGCCAAGCGGATGGCGAACCTGGCCGACGAAGCGGATGCCGCGACGATCCTCGCTGCGGAGAGCGCCGAGCAACAGGCGCTGCTCGGCAAGCCCAATCAGGTGGAGGCGGTGCGCGCCGGCATGGAACGGCGCGCGCCATCGTTCCAGGATTGATCCGACCAAATTCGTCGCCCCAGCGAAGGCTGGGGCCTGGCGCGGCTCTTGTCCCGCCCATTCCCGAGAGATTCTAGCCTTCGCCGGGATGACGTCCAGTCAGACCGGACGGTTCAGATGTCCTGCACCAGCCGCCCGTACAGCTCCGGCCGGCGGTCGCGGAAGAATCCGAACGCCGCACGGTGGCGCTTTACCCGGTCGAGGTCGAAGGTCGCGGTGATGACGCCCTCCTCCTCGCGGTCGAGTTCGGCAACGATGTCGCCGCGCTCATCGGTGATGAACGACGTCCCGTAGAAGGTCTGGCCATGTTCGGTGCCGACCCGGTTGGCGGCGACGACCGGCACGACGTTCGACACGGCGTGGCCGACCATCGCCCGGCGCCACAGCCGCGCGGTGTCGAGGCTGGTGTCGTGCGGTTCGCTGCCGATCGCGGTCGGGAAGAACAGGACCTGCGCCCCCATCAGCATCAGCGCGCGCGCGGTTTCCGGGTACCATTGGTCCCAGCAGATGCCGACGCCCAGCTTCGCCGGGCCGTCCCACACCTTGAACCCGGTATTGCCGGGGCGGAAATAGAATTTTTCCTCGTACCCCGGCCCGTCGGGGATGTGGCTCTTGCGATACACGCCCTGGATGCGGCCATCGGGGTCGATCATCGCCAGGCTGTTGTAATGATGATGGCCGTCCAGTTCGAAGAAGCTGGTCGGGATCGCGATCTTCAGTTCGCCGGCGAGTTCCTGCATCGCGCGCACCGCCTTGTGCTCGGCCACCGGCTTGGCGTTGGCGAACAGCCCTTCGTCTTCGATGCGGCAGAAATATTCGCCTTCGAACAGTTCGGGCGGCAGCACGACCTGCGCGCCCCTGGCCGCGGCTTCGCGGACGAGCGCCGAGACATTGGCGATGTTGCGGTCGATATCGGCGGTGAAGCCGAGCTGGAGCGCGGCAACGGTGATGTCGGTCATGGACGGTCCTAAAGCGTGACGCCGAAACGGGCGGCAACGGGGATAATGGCCAGATACAGCAGGATCGTGACACCGCAACCGGCGACGAGCGCCCACCAGAAGCCGATGCCGTGCCGCAGCAGCGCGGGCACGATCAGGAACATGGGAAGCGAGGGCAGCACATACCAGAAGGTCGCCTCCGCATGGGTCGCCAGCCGCACCGCATCGCCCGTATCGCGCCACAGCCAGATCATGCCGAGCAGCGAGACCAGCGGCAGCGACGCGACCAGCGCCCCCGCCGCCGGACTGCGCCGGGCGATCAGCGCCACGGCGGCGACGATCAGCCCGGACAGCGCGGTGCGGAGCGCAAACGCGATCAAGCCGCCGGAATCTGCTGGCTGATGCAGTGGAAGCTGCCGCCGCCGGTCAGGATATGATCGGCGCGCAGGCCCACGACTTCGTGGTTCGGGAAGAGCTCGGCAAAGGCCGCGACGGCCGCATCGTCGGTCCCGGTGCCGTAGAGCGGTACGACCACCGCGGCATTGCCGATGTAGAAATTCATGTGGCTGCCCGGAATGATCTCCTCATCCGGCGACAGCACGCGGCCGGGCGAGGGAACCAGCACCACCTCCACGCCGAACGCCTTCGCGCGGGCGGCAGCGTCCTGATAGATGCGCCAGTTCGGGTCGTTCTCCGCCGCTTCCGGGATCGCCAGCCGGTTCGGCCCGACGAAGCGGGCGAGATTGTCGACATGGCCATCGGTATGGTCGTTGAGCAACCCGTCGCCCAGCCACAGCACCCGGTCATAGCCCAGATCCTCGCGCAGCCGCGTCTCGGCATCCGTGCGGTGGAAATCGACATTGCGGTTGCGGTTGAGCAGGCATTGTTCGGTCGTCACGACCAGCCCGGTGCCGTCACCGTCCAGCGCGCCGCCTTCGACGATCCAGTCATGCTCGGCGACCGGCAGGCCGCGCTCGCGCGCCAGCCGCAGGCCGATATCATCGTCGCCGGGCAGGTCGTATTTGCCGCCCCAGCCATTGAAGCCGAAGCAGCGCGCGGTGCCCTCGCCATCGATGATCGGGCCGGTATCGCGCAGCCAGATATCGCCGAACGGTTCGATGATGACCTCGGCGAACGGCGCGCGCTGCCGCGCATCGTCGGCGGCTTCGATATCGGCGGCGACCAGCAGCACCTTTTCACCCCGGCCGTCGGCATGGACGGCGCGGGCAAAGGCGACGACTTCGTCGCGGGCGGGGTCGAGGTCCTCCAGCCAGAGTTCGGCATGGCTGGGATAGCCGATCCATACGGCGGCGTGGGGGGCCCATTCGGGTTTCGGCGCGGTCATGCGCGCGCAAATACTGAATCGCGAGCGCTAGGAAAAGGGGCGGGCTCGTGCTGAGATGACACCAGTCGTTTTCGTTACCCCGGATCAAGTCCCGGGTGACGTAGCGTGTCTCCTTGTCATCCCCGGCAAACCTTGCCCCGGCGGCGGCGATGCGCGATGGGGCGCGCATCGCCTCCATCCGCCAGGAACCCGAGTCCCATGAAATTCTTCGTCGACACCGCCGATACCAACGACGTCCGCGAACTGGCCGATACCGGCCTGCTCGACGGCGTCACCACCAACCCGTCGCTGATCCACAAGTCGGGGCGCGACTTCCTCGAAGTGGTCGCCGAAATCTGCTCGATCACCCCCGGGCCGGTATCGGCCGAAGTGGTCGCGCTCGACCATGAAGGCATGATGCGCGAGGCCGAAATCCTGCGCAAGATCGCCGACAATGTCGCGGTGAAGGTGCCGCTGACCATCGATGGCCTGAAGACCTGCAAGGCACTGACCGACGACGGCACGATGGTCAATGTCACCCTGTGCTTCTCGGCCAACCAGGCGTTGCTGGCCGCCAAGGCCGGCGCGACCTTCGTCTCGCCCTTCGTCGGCCGTCACGACGATATCGGCTTCGACGGCATGGGGCTGATCAGCGACATCCGTCTGATCTATGACAATTACGACTTCGGCACCGAAATCCTCGTCGCCAGCGTCCGGCATCCGATCCACGTCCTCGAATCGGCCAAGCTCGGCGCCGATGTGATGACCGCCCCGCCGTCGGTCATCCGCGCGCTGGTCAAGCATCCGCTGACCGACAAGGGCATCGAAGGCTTCATGGCCGATTGGGCCAAGTCGGGCCAGAAGATCGGCTGATCCGGGTTCGACAGCGGCTGCGGCATGGCGCTATCATTCGGCCATGACGCAGCCGCTGCCGCTGGCTTTCGCCACCCATCTCGCCCGCGACCGTCGCCGATCGACGCATACCGTCCGGGCCTATGCCGCGACCGCCGAACGGCTGATCGCCTTCCTGCAGGGGCATTGGGGCGGGGCGGTTGATGCCGCCGCGCTGCATCACCTCACCGCCGCCGACCTGCGCGCCTTCCTCGCCCATCGCCGCGAGCAGGGCTTGGGTAATGCCGCCGCTGCGCGCGAATTGTCGGCGGTGCGGGCCTTCATCGCTTTTACCGGGGGCGAAGCACCGCCGCTGCGTGGTCCCCGCGTCGCGAAGAACGTTCCCCGCCCGATTTCGCCCGACGACGCCGTCGCGCTGGCTGAAGAAGTAGCCGATGCTGCCGCCGAGCCATGGATCGGCGCGCGCGATTGGGCGATCCTGCTGCTGCTCTACGGTGCCGGCCTGCGCATCGGCGAGGCGCTGTCGCTGACCGGTTGCGTGCTGCCGCTCGGCGAGACGCTGGTCGTGACCGGCAAGCGCGACAAGACGCGCATGGTGCCGCTGCTGCCGCCGGTCCGTGCGGCGGTAGAGGCTTATGTCGCGCAGCAACCATGGGGCACCGCGCGCGATGCGCCGCTGTTCCGGGGGGCGAAGGGCGGCCCGCTTGACGCAGGCGTGGTGCGCAAGGCGGTGCGCACCGCGCGCGTCGCGCTGGGGTTGGGCGACCGCACCAGTCCCCACGCGCTGCGCCACAGCTTCGCGACGCATCTGCTAGGGCGCGGCGCGGACCTGCGCTCGCTGCAGGCGTTGCTGGGCCATGCCAGCCTGTCGTCGACGCAGATTTATACGGCGGTCGATGCCGCGCATTTGCTGGACGTGTACCGGAATGCGCATCCGCGTGGGTAGGGCGGTGCGGGAAACCTGACGTCTGACCCATTCTCAACGTCACCCCGGACTTGATCCGGGGTCCCGCTTCTTCTTCGAGCCGCCGCAACAAAGCGGGAGCCCGGGTCAAGCCCGGGGTGACGAAGGGGGGCAATGTGTCCCTCGACCGCTAGCCCAAAACACGAACGCCGCGCCGAACCTCGGTCCGACGCGGCGTCCGCCTTAACCCGATACCGGAAAGCCGTTACCCGGCCTGTTCGGCGAGGATCGTCAGCCCCTTGGCGGTCACCTCCGCAAAGCCGCCACGGATCGCGATGCGTTCCGCCTCGCCCTTTTCGGAGCGCTGGATCAGGACGTCGCCGTCACGGATCGTCGACATGAACGGGGCATGGCCCTCCAGCACGCCGAAGTCGCCTTCGGTGCCCGGTACGGTGACCATATAGACCGATTCCGACCGCACCAGCTTTTCGGGGGTCACGAGTTCGAAGTGCAGCATAGTTAGAACCTCACTCCCTCTCCCCTTCAGGGGAGAGGGCAGGGGAGAGGGGGTTTCGGCCGAGAGGTTCCGACTGCCCCTCTCCCCGACCCTCTCCCCGCAAGCGGGGAGAGGGAGATCGAATTACGCGTCCTGCGCCATCTTCTGCGCCTTGGCGACGACCTCGTCGATGCCGCCGACCATGTAGAAGGCCGATTCCGGCAGATGGTCATATTCACCTTCGACGACCGCCTTGAACGACTTCACCGTGTCTTCCAGCGCGACGAACTTGCCGCTGATGCCGGTGAAGACTTCGGCGACGTGGAACGGCTGGCTGAGGAACTTCTGGATCTTGCGGGCGCGGGCGACCGTGACCTTATCCTCTTCGCTCAGCTCGTCCATGCCGAGGATGGCGATGATGTCCTGCAGCGACTTGTAGCGCTGGAGCAGCGACTGCACGGCGCGCGCCGTGTCGTAATGCTCCTGCCCGACCGTGCGCGGTTCGAGAACGCGGCTGGTCGAATCGAGCGGATCGACCGCCGGATAGATGCCGAGTTCCGAGATCGCGCGGTTGAGCACGGTCGTCGCGTCGAGGTGGGCGAACGAGGTCGCCGGCGCCGGATCGGTCAAATCGTCCGCGGGGACGTAGATCGCCTGCACCGAGGTGATCGAGCCCTTGTTGGTCGAAGTGATGCGTTCCTGCAGCGCGCCCATGTCGGTCGACAGCGTCGGCTGATAGCCCACCGCCGAGGGAATGCGGCCGAGCAGCGCCGACACTTCCGAGCCCGCCTGGGTGAAGCGGAAGATGTTGTCGACGAAGAACAGCACGTCCTGCCCTTCGACGTCGCGGAAATATTCGGCGATCGTCAGGCCCGACAGCGCGACGCGCGCGCGGGCGCCCGGCGGCTCGTTCATCTGGCCGTATACCAGCGCGACCTTCGACCCCTCGCTCGTCGGATTGCCCTCGGCATCCTTGGCGATGACGCCCGCGTCGAGGAATTCATGGTACAGGTCGTTGCCCTCGCGGGTACGCTCACCGACGCCCGCGAATACCGACGTGCCGCCATGGCCCTTGGCGATGTTGTTGATGAGTTCCTGAATGAGAACCGTCTTGCCGACGCCCGCGCCGCCGAACAGGCCGATCTTGCCGCCCTTCGCGTAGGGGGCGAGCAGGTCGATGACCTTGATGCCGGTGACGAGGATCGCGCTCTCGGTCGACTGGTCGACGAATTCCGGCGCCTTGGCATGGATCGGGGCGGTGGTTTCCGCGCCGACGGGCCCGCGCTCGTCGATCGGCTCGCCGACGACGTTCAGGATGCGGCCGAGCGTCTTCGGGCCGACCGGAACGCGGATCTGCGAACCGGTGTCCTTGACCGACTGACCGCGCGTCAGGCCTTCGGTCGCGTCCATCGCGATCGTGCGGACGGTGTTCTCGCCCAGATGCTGCGCGACTTCGAGGACCAGCCGGTTGCCGTTATTGTCGGTTTCGAGCGCCGACAGGATGGCGGGCAGTTCGCCGTCGAACGTCACGTCGACGACCGCGCCGATCACCTGGCTGATGCGGCCGGTATTGTTGGTGCTGCCCTGCGGGGCGTAGGTGTCTGCGGCGGTTGCCATTACGGGTTCCTCGGGTGGCTGTCCCCGGCTTGGCGGCCGGGACGGGTAAAGGTCACGATCAGGCGACGTCCGCCGTCGATCGGTTCACGGGTAACTGTATAGTCCGCGCCGGGCAGGTTGCCCGAGGCGGGGCTTTCGGTACGGATCGCCTTTTCGACGACATCCTGCCCCGGCAGCGCCATCGATGCCAGCGGCCGGTTCACCCAGCGGATGAACTGGTCCTTCGCGAACGGGCTGGAATCGAGGTTCACGATGTCGAGCGTGAAGCGCAATTCGCCGATCCGCTGGGCATCGCCGGTCACGCTCAGGTTGGCGGTATTGACCGGCTTGATCGACGGGTCGGCCATCGGCGTCGGCTGCGCCGTGGCGACGAAGGCGCCGCCCTCCGGCGCATAGGCCGACAGGCGGAAACCCATGCCGTTCAGCAGCTCGATCGTGCGCGGCGCGTCGCCGAGCACCGTCGCCCAGCCGCCGGTGACGAACGGCGTCGGCGTCGCGCGCGGCTTCTCCGCCGCCTTGTCGGCAGCAGGCTGACCGCAGCCGGCCAGCATGGCGACGAGCGCCAGCAGGACGGCACGGCGGATCACAGCGCTTCGGCGCCCGAGATGATCTCGACCAGTTCGGTCGTGATCGCGGCCTGGCGGGTGCGGTTATATTCGATGGTCAGGCGGTTGATGAGGTCGCCCGCATTGCGCGTGGCATTGTCCATGGCCGTCATCTTCGACCCCTGCTCCGACGCCGCATTCTCGCGGATCGCGCGATAGATCTGCACCGCGATGTTGGTCGGCAGCAGGCTGTCGAGAATTGCTTCCTCGCTCGGCTCATATTCGACCACCGCGTCGGCGGCCGGCGCCTTGGTCGCGTCGGGAATCTTGACCGGGATCAGCTGCTGCTCGGTCGGCTCCTGCGTCAGTACCGTCTTGAACGTGGCGTAGAACAGGTGCGCGACGTCGAACTCGCCCGCTTCGTAGCGGCGGATCAGGTCGTCGGCATAGCCCTTCGCATCGGCGAAGGTCAGCTTGCCCAGATCGCCCGGCTCGACCGCATGGACGAACCCGTCGCGGAACTGGCGGGCCAGCACCGCGCGACCCTTGCGACCGATGGTCAGGAACTTGACGGTCTTGCCCTCGGCCTGCAGCTCGAGCGCACGACGACGGGCGAGACGGGCGATGTTCGAATTGAACGCGCCGGCCAGCCCCTTGTCCGACGTCGCGACGACGAACAGGTGAACCTGATCGCGGCCGGTGCCGGCGAGCAGCGGCGAGCTGCCCTCGGTGATCTGCGCGGTGCTCGCCAGGCTGGCGACGACCTGTTCGACCCGCTGGGCATAGGGGCGACCGGCCTCGGCCGCCTCCTGCGCACGGCGCAGCTTGGCGGCGGCGACCATCTTCATCGCCTTGGTGATCTTCTGCGTCGACTTCACCGAGCCGATGCGCAGTTTCAGGGCCTTGAGACTAGCCATTTGTCTTCCCTACTCCCTCTCCCCGCCTGCGGGGAGAGGGTCGGGGAGAGGGGGCTGTCGCAACGACGGTCCCGCTCGCCCCTCTCCCAACCCTCTCCCCTGGAGGGGAGAGGGCCTGATGGTTACGCGAAGGTCTTCGCGAACTGGTCGAGCGCGGCCTTCAGCCCCGACTTCGCCTCGTCGCCCAGATCCTTGGTGTCGCGGATCTTGGCCAGCACCTGCGGGTGGTTCGCCTTCAGATCCGACAGCATCGCCTGTTCGTAGCGGACGACGTCGTTCACCGGAACGGTGTCGAGATAGCCCTGCGTGCCGGCGAAGATCGACGCGACCTGCTCCTCGAACGGCATCGGTGAGAACTGCGCCTGCTTGAGCAGCTCGGTCAGACGCGCACCGCGGTTCAGCAGCTTTTGCGTCGACGCGTCGAGGTCCGAGCCGAACTGCGCGAAGGCGGCCATTTCGCGATACTGGGCCAGCTCCAGCTTGATGCTGCCCGCGACCTTCTTCATCGCCTTGGTCTGCGCGGCCGAACCCACGCGGCTGACCGAGAGGCCGACGTTGATCGCGGGGCGGATGCCGGCGAAGAACAGGTCGGTTTCGAGGAAGATCTGGCCGTCGGTGATCGAGATCACGTTGGTCGGGATATAGGCCGACACGTCGCCCGCCTGGGTTTCGATGATCGGCAGCGCGGTCAGCGAGCCGCCGCCATTGGCGTCCGACATCTTGGCGGCGCGCTCCAGCAGGCGGCTGTGCAGGTAGAACACGTCACCCGGATAGGCTTCGCGACCCGGCGGACGGCGCAGCAACAGCGACATCTGGCGATAGGCGACCGCCTGCTTCGACAGATCGTCGAACACGATCAGGCCGTGCATCCCGTTGTCGCGGAAATATTCGCCCATCGCGGTGCCGGTGTAGGGCGCAAGGTACTGCAGCGGAGCCGGGTCCGACGCGGTTGCGGCGACGACGATCGAATATTCCATCGCGCCGTTTTCTTCGAGCGTGCGCACCAGCTGGGCGACGGTCGAGCGCTTCTGGCCGACCGCGACATAGACGCAGTACAGCTTCTTGGATTCATCCGAGCCGGCATTCGCCGTCTTCTGGTTGATGAAGGTGTCGATCGCGACCGCCGACTTGCCGGTCTGACGATCGCCGATGATGAGTTCGCGCTGGCCACGGCCGACCGGCACGAGGGCGTCGAT
Organism: Sphingomonas hankookensis; assembly: GCF_001619955.1. Taxonomy (GTDB): domain Bacteria; phylum Pseudomonadota; class Alphaproteobacteria; order Sphingomonadales; family Sphingomonadaceae; genus Sphingomonas; species Sphingomonas hankookensis_A. The sequence goes on from NZ_LQQO01000002.1 coordinate 34,275, forward strand.
CGCCTTCAGGCCCGACTGCATCGGTTCGCTGACCGACTGGCGCGGGATGATGCCCGGCGCCTTCACGTCGACGCGGGCGCGCTGTTCCGAAACGATCGGCCCCTTGCCGTCGATCGGGTTACCCAGACCATCGACCACGCGACCCAGCAGGCCCTTGCCGACCGGAACGTCGACGATGGTGCCGGTGCGCTTGACGGTGTCGCCTTCCTTGATCGACGAGTCCGATCCGAAGATCACGACGCCGACGTTATCGGCTTCGAGGTTCAGCGCCATGCCCTGGATGCCGCCGCCGAACTCGACCATTTCGCCCGCCTGGACGTTGTCGAGCCCGTGGATGCGGGCGATGCCGTCACCGACCGACAGCACCTGGCCGACTTCCGAAACCTGCGCTTCGGTGCCGAAATTGGCGATCTGGTCGCGGATGACCTTCGAGATTTCTGCGGCGCGGATATCCATGTTCAGCCTTTCATCGCGTGCGCGAGCGTGTTCAGTCGGGTCTTGATCGAGCTATCGATCATCTGGCTGCCGATCTTCACGACCAGTCCGCCAAGGAGAGTGGGGTCGACCTTCAGGTCGATCGCGACCTCGCGGCCGACGCGGTGACGCAGCTGCTGCTTGAGCGCGTCGACCTGAGAATCGTCCAGCGGGTGGGCCGAAACGACTTCCGCATTGGTCTCGCCCCGCGAACGGGCGGCGAGGTCGCGGAACGCGCGGATGATCGCGGGCAGGTCGCCCAGGCGACGATTCTGCGCCAGTACGCCGAGGAAATTGGCGGTCAGCGGGTCGAGGCCCAGCACCGGGACCAGCGCGGCAATGGCGCGGGCCGCGTCGTCGCGGCCGACCAGCGGGCTTTTCACCAGCGCCGACAGGTCCGCCGACTCGGTCATGGCCGACGACACCGTCTTCAGGCTCGATTCGACAGCCGTCAGCTGGCCCTGCTGCCGGGCGAGGTCAAACAGCGCGGTCGCATAGCGGCCGCCCAGGCTCGCCTGGATCGTACCGCCGCCACCAGTAGTTCCGCCGGATGTCTCCACGCGCGCGTCCTTGTCAGGGGTCAACTTCAAAATCCCATGCATGAAAGGGGGCCGCCATTCCAACCGCCGTCGCGACCGATGTCGCGCCGCTGACCGGCCCATGCGCCCCCGATGGGTCGTGGGGCCGCTAGCATCGGTGTCACGATTTCGCAAGCTTTGTGGGAGGTCGGTTCGCTCAATCCGATTCGAACCCAAGCTGAACGGGGAATGACATGTCCCGATTTCGGGTCAGCTCGTATCCCCGCGCAGGCGGGGATCCAGAGCCGCGACCGGCAGCGCTTGTAACGCTGGACCCCCGCCTACGCGGGGGTACGGTAATGCCCGGAGAAGGTTACTTCGCCGCCGTGCAGCGATACACCAGCCGTTCGTTCACCTGCGCGGGCAACGCCGTCCGAATCGCCGATTGCTGCGTCGCCAGCGCGGCGCGTCCGCCGGTGTCGGCGGCGCAGGCCTTTTGCTGTACCTGTCCGCGCAGCGTCCGCGCCCGCTCCATCGCGTCGGCCGACAACAGGTAACGGCTGTTGGTATAGCTGCCGCTGACCGGATCGAAGCGCAGAACCGACACCGTCGCATCCTCGTTCGGCACGAGAATCCGTTCCCAGCCGCCGCCCGGGGCCTCGGCATATTGGGTGCGGCCGTTCATGCACCCGTCCGCCCGCCAATCGAAGCGGACGGTTTCGACTGGCGGCTGGATGATCCGGCTGCGTTCGGGCACCAGCGCGCATTGCAGCGCGCCCGACAGCGGCGTCGCACGGGTCGCGGCGGTGCTGCCCGATTCGTCGGCGGGGGCAACCGATTCGGGATCGAAATCGGGCCGCAGCACGAACGTCGCGACCGCCGCGACGAAGAACACCCCGCCCGCGATCGCCGCCAGCCGCGCCTGCCGCTTCTGCTTCTTCAGCCGCCGCGTTGCCAGCATCCCGGCATAGCCGGCTGCCAGCACCGACAGCGCCAGCAGTACGGCGGCGATGGCGATCATGTTCTCGCGAGTCTCGGCATTGTCGGCGCGGGCCTTTTCCAGCGCGGCTTCGCGGTCGTCGCGGGCGCGTTCGGCGGCGGCACGGGCGCGCTCGCGATCCTCGATGCTCTGCCGTTCGGCATCGGCTCGGTCGCGCGCATCGGCATCGGCCAGCGTCAGGCAGGGGGTGGTGATGGTCGAGACGGGCTGGCTCGCCTCGCGCAGGAACGCGATTAGTTCGGCGTCCGCAATGGCGAAGGCGAAGCTCGCGTCACCCTCTTCGCCGCGGGTCAGCGCAGAATTGACGCCCAGCACCCGGCCGCACCGGTCGAGCAGCGGCCCGCCAGAATTGCCGCGCGCGATGCTGGCGGTGTGGACCAGCACGGCGGTCCCCTCCAGCGTGCGGTTGCCCGACATCACGCCCTGCGAGCGCACCGGCGCGGTCGGCGTTACGAAATCATCCGCTGACCGGGCGGTGGCGAGATCGACATTCCCCGGATAGCCGAGCGCGATCAGCGGATCGCTCTCGCCCAGCGGCCCGGTATAAAGGGTGAGCGGGGGCAGGCGCACGCCGCCGACCTCGATCAGCGCCAGGTCGCGCGACTTGTCGATGCGCAGCACGCGGCCCTCGAACGACTTGTCGCCCTCCGACGGGACCACGCCGACGACCGCTTCGCCGGGATAGCGTTCCAGCAGTTCGACGACATGCGCGTTGGTGACGATCCGGCCGGGCGCGATGGCGAAGCCGGTGCCGTGTTCGACATCGACCATTTCGCCATCGACGGTCGCGATCACCACGACCCGCACGACGCCGCGCGCCGCCGCCGACACATCGTCGGCGTGGGCCGGTGCGGTGAACACCAGCAACGCGGCCAGCGCCGCCAGCCAGCAGGTCAGCAATCGCATGATCGGCATCCCGTCTTTCCCCATGACGCCGCCGTTTCGGCGAAAGTAGGGCGCGGGGCAAGGGGGGGCTCGTTTCCGTATCCCCGCGCAGGCGGGGATCCAGAGTAACAAAGCGTGACGTGAGTGGCTCTGGACCCCCGCCTGCGCGGGGGCACGGATCACGCAGGAAGCTACACGAAACTATACGGATCGACGTCCACCGCCACCCGCACCTTCGTCCCCCATTCGACCCCGTCCAGCCAGTCGCGGATCACGTCCTGCACGTCGAGGCTGCGGGTGGCATGCACCAGCAGGCGGAAGCGGTGCCGCCCGCGCAGCATGGCGAGCGGCGCGGGGGCGGGGCCATAGACGTGACACCCCTCCACCTGCGGTGCGGCGCGGCCGATCGCGCGGGCGGTCGCCTCCGCCGCGCCCTTGTCCTCCGACGACACGATGATCGCGGCATAGCGGCCGAAGGGGGGCACGCCCGCCTCCTCGCGCGCTTCGGTCTCTGCGGCATAGAAGCTGTCGGCATCGCCCGAGATCAACGCCTGCATCACCGGCGCGCCCGGCTGCGTCGTCTGGATATAGACATGGCCGGGCTTGGTCCCGCGCCCCGCCCGACCCGCCACCTGCGCGATCTGCTGGAACGTCCGCTCCGACGCGCGCAGGTCGCCGCCCTGCAGCCCCAGATCGGCGTCGATCACCCCGACACAGGTCAGGTTGGGAAAATGATAACCCTTGGTCACCAGCTGCGTGCCGACGACGATGTCGATGTCACCCGCCTCCATCCGGCCCACGAACTCCGCCGCCTTGGCCGGGGACCAGATGGTGTCGGAGGTGACGATGGCGATCTTCGCGGTCGGCCACAGCGCCGCCGCCTCGTCCGCGATCCGCTCGACGCCGGGACCGCACGCGACCAGCGCGTCCTCCGCCTGGCATTCGGGGCAGGCGCGCGGCGTCGGAATGACATGCCCGCAATGATGGCACGACAGCCGGTGGATCAGCCGGTGCTCGACCATCCACGCCGTGCAATTGGGACATTGGAAGCGATGCCCGCACGAGCGGCACAAGGTCAGCGGCGCATAGCCGCGCCGGTTGAGGAACAGCAGCGCCTGTTCGTGTCGGCCCAGCGTCTCGTCGATCGCCTTGACCAAAGGTGCCGCGATCCAGCGACCGCGTTCGGGCGGTTGCTCGATCAGGTCGATCGCCTCGATCGTCGGCAGTTGCGCCTTGCCATAGCGACCGGGCAGCTTCACCTCGGTATAGCGGCCCTGCACCACCTGTTGCCGCGTCTCGATCGCCGGCGTGGCGCTGGCAAGGATCACCGGGCATTTCTCGAACAGCCCGCGCATCACCGCCACGTCGCGGGCGTGATAATGCACCCCTTCTTCCTGTTTGAAGCTCGTCTCGTGCGCTTCGTCGACGACGATCAGCCCGAGATTGGCATAGGGCAGGAACAGCGCCGAACGCGCGCCGACCACGACCTTCGCCTGTCCGCTGGCGATGGAGCGCCACGCCCGGCGCCGCTGGGTCGAGCGCAGGTCGCTGTGCCACGGCACCGGCTCGCAGCCGAAGCGCGCGGTGAAGCGCTTGAGGAACGGTTCGGTCAGCGCGATTTCGGGGAGCAGCACCAGCACCTGCCGATCCTGCCGGATCGCCGCCGCGACTGCTTCGAAATACACTTCGGTCTTGCCCGATCCGGTGACGCCGTCGAGCAGGAAGGGGTGGAAGGCGTGCGCATCGACCGCCCCGGTCAGCCGGTCGGCGGCCGCCTGCTGGTCGTCGGAAAGTGCCGGCTGGTGATGGTCGGGGTCGGGGGTCGGATAGGGCTGGTCGATATCGACCGACACCGCCTCGATCGCGCCGAGCTTGACCAGCCCCCGAATCACCGCGTCGGACACATCGGCGATGGCAGCCAGTTCGCGCACCAGCCCGCGCCGCTCGCCGATCCGCTCCAGCGCCTGTTCGCGTTGTGCCGTCATGCGGTCGGGCACCACGCCGGTCGCACGATATTCGATGGCGAGCTTCGCCCCCTCCAGCGCCGAGGTGGAGGCAAGGCACATGCGCAGCACCGATGCCGGCGCGGCGAGATAATAGCCCGCCGTCCACTCCACCAACCGGCGAAGCGGCGCCGCGATCGGCGGCACGTCGGCGGCCGCCAGCAGCGGGCGCAGCCGGTTGTCGCCGACCTCTTCCGCCGCCAGCCGCTCGGCATCCCACACCACGCCCAGCAACTGCCGGGGGCCGAGCGGGGCGGTGACGATCGAGCCGGGTTCGACGGTCATGCCATGCGGCACGCGGTAGTCGAGCGGCCCGAGTGCAGCGTTGAGCAGGAGGACGCGGGCGCGGGACATGGACAGGTAGATAGGCGCGCGGCGGCGAATGGGGAACCATCGCCGGACCGTAAAGAGAACGTGCCCCCGCGAAGGCGGGGGCCCAGAGCCCAACCGAGCCGAAGCCTCGTGGCCATAACCCTGGACCCCCGCCTGCGCGGGGGTACGGATCGTTGTTGCCAGGCCTTACAGCGCCAGTCGCGCCGTCACCCGGATATCGCGCCCGGCCAGCGGAGCGAAGTCCTTGAGGAAGCTGGCATGCCGCCGCGCCTCGACGTCGAAGATATTGTTCGCCGACACCATCAGCGTCGTCTTGCTGTCGCGCCCGAACGGCCGCAGCGAGACCGAGGCGTTGACCATCGTATAGGCCGGCGTCACCGTCTCCAGCTCGGCGACACGGTCCTGCGCGGTCACATGCTCGACCTCGCCGCGCACCTGCACCAGCCGGCCCTGCGCCTCGACACCGCCCAGCACGCGCAGCGGCGGGATGCGCGGGGCGGGGCCGCGATCGACGATCGTCGCGCGGGTATAATCGGCCAGGCCGTCGATATTGATCGCCGTCTCGCCGAAGGTCGCGACGCGCGCCGATGCCTCCGCCTCGAACCCCCACAGCCGCGCATCCGCCTGCGAATATTGGAACACCGGCAGGTGATCTTCCTCCTCGCCGGTCGGGTTCTCGTAGATGAAGTTGCGGAACCAGTTGTGATAGGCCGACAACCCGAAGCTGTAGCCGTCGCCCGACCCCTTCAGCGTCGCTTCCAGCCCGTCGCTGATTTCCTTGGCAAAGCCCGGGTTGCCGATTTCGAACGCCTGCGTGCCGGCATGCGGGCCGTTGGCGAACAGTTCCTCGGCCGAGGGCGCACGTTCGGTATGGCTGGCGTTCAGGCCGAAACGGACATTGTCCGCCAGCCCGACACTGGCGCCGAGCGAGCCGGAAAAGCTGTTGAAGCGGCGGCGGATATTGTCGTTGCCGAGATCGATATCGGCCGCGGCGCGGGCGACCGAATATTCATAGCGCCCGCCCGCTTCGGCACGGAACGCGCCTAGGTCGAACGACTGGAGCGTGAACAGGCCGAATTGCTGCGTCTCGCTTTTGGGAATGAATTTCTCTTCGCCGATGATGTTCAGGTCGCGGATATACATCTGCCCGCCGAACGCGCCGCGCCATGCGCCGCGTGCCGCCTGCACCGCCTCGACACGCGCTTCCAGCCCGCGATTGTAGAAGCTGGTGCCGATCTCGCCGGTATCCTCGATCTCGTCATGGCGGTAATCGGCGATGCCGCCGCGCACGCGCAGCTTTTCGATGAAGCCGTCGCCGGTATTCACCTCGGCGCGCATGTCGGCGCGGGTCTGGCGGACGTGCAGCGTCACCTGCTCGTGGCCGTGACCCTCTTCCTCGCCCCCTTCTTCGCCTTCATGGTCGTGGTCATGCTCGGCGACGTCGAACCGCTCGGGCACGCCGTAGCGATTGTCGAGATGGCTGACCGAGAAGCCGAGATTGCCGGTATCGGTCACGATCGCGGCACCGCCGGCCACTTCCCACATCCGCGACTGCGAATTGGGCAGCCGCCCGCGCAGGTCGGCCAGCTCGCGCACCTCCGCCTCGTCGCTCGCCGCCGCCTGCGCCCGCAACGGGCGCGACAACAGGTAGCCGCCGGTGCGCAGGTCGTCGGTCTTGCCATAGGTGCCGTCGAGGTGGAACACGACCTTGTCGGTCACCGGCACGTCGACCGCCGCCGACGCATTGCGCTCGTTCGCGGCGGAGCCATAGGTGGCGATCGCGTCGACATGGATCGGTTCGTCGGGCACCCGGCGCGGGATGCGGCTGTCGATGACGTTGACCACGCCGCCGATCGCCGACGACCCGAACAGCAGCGCCGAGGGGCCACGCAGCACTTCGATCCGGTCGGCGGTCAGCGGATTGATCGCGACGGCGTGGTCGACCGAGGTGTTGGACACGTCGAAGCTGCCGATGCCGTCGGTCAGCACGCGCACGCGCTCGCCCTGCAGGCCGCGCAGCACCGGGCGCGACGCGTTGGGGCCGAAGCTGGTCGCCGATACGCCGGGCTGGCGGGCCAGCGTCTCACCGATGGTCGGGCGCAGTTCGCGGGTCAGATTCTCGCCGCTCAGCACGCTGGTGCCCGACAGGATATCGGCCTGGTTGCGCTGATAGGGGGCAGTGATGATGATCTCGGGCGGGGCCTCGCTATGATAGCCGTCGGTCGTCGTCGCGGTGCCCTGCGCGGTCGTGCTCTGGGCAAAGGCGGCGGCGGGCAGGGCCAGGGCGGTGGTCGACAGCCACAGGGCGGGACGGAACATTGCGAAGCACTCCAGTTTATCGAGACTCGATCCGGTAGCGTAATATGATACAACATACCACGACTTTGTGCATCGCAGCGGTGATGGCGTCGCGCACCCTCGGGTTGCGTACCCTTTCGTTTCCGGCAAAGGTCCGCGCCATGACGAGCAAGACCGCCGCGACGCCCGCCGACACCGCCGATGCCGAAGCCGCCGACGACCGCCGCTACCGCGCGCCCGCGCTGGAAAAGGGGCTCGACATCCTCGAACTGCTGGCCGGGGTGACGACCCCGCTGACGCTGACGCAGATCGTGCAGCGCTTGGGCCGATCGCATGGTGAGCTGTTCCGCATGGTGCAGGTGCTGGAATATCGCGGCTATCTGACGACCGAGGCGGGCGGGGACGGCTATACGCTCAGCGACCGATTGTTCTCGCTCGGCATGAACCAGCCGCGCACCCGCTATCTGATCGAGGTCGCGCTGCCCGAGATGCGGCAGCTGGCGCAGGAAACCGGCCAATCGTGCCATGTCGCGGTGCACACCATGGGCGACATGGCGGTCATCGCGCGGATGGAATCGGCCGACCAGCTCGGCTTCTCGGTCCGGGTCGGCTATCGCCGGCCGCTGTTGCAGGCGGCGTCGGGCGTCGTGCTCTACGCCTTCCAGCCCGACGATGTGCGCGCGCGGTGGGAAGCGATGCTCGACCCCAGGCCGACGCCCGAGGCGCTGGCGACCTTCCGCACCCATGCCGAGGAAGTCCGCGCCGCCGGGATCGAGCGCACCCCCAGCCGCTTCGTCAGCGGCGTGACCGACCTGTCGGCGCCGATCCTGCGCGGCGGCGTCGCGGCGGCGGCGCTGACCATGCCCTATCTGTCGAAACTGGGCGAGGCCGACACGACCGACGCGGCGGCGGCGGCGGTACAGGCGGCCGCAGCACGGATTTCGGAACAACTGGTCGACGATGACCATCATCCCTGAAGGGCGCCGACAACCGTTCCGTACCCCCGCGCAGGCGGGGGTCCAGAGCCGAGCAGAACAACAGGTTGCGTTTGCCGCCCTGGACCCCCGCCTGCGCGGGGGTACGGTCGGGCATAGGGCTATTCTCGCGGGCCAAGCCGTGACTCCTGGCTGCACGGGGGTACGGTGTTTGACGTGTGCCTCCCCGCCCACCACGCTTTCCAGTTGCATGAAAAACTACGTTCAAATATGAAAACACTTCGGCGTCGGGGATGACGACCGGAACGGGGCGGATCGAACATTCACGGGCGGCGCCCCATGGGGGCTGCGTATGACGATCATCACCCGGCTATCGGTCCACGACATCCGGTTTCCGACCTCTGCCTTTCTCGACGGCTCCGACGCGATGAATCCGGAGCCGGACTACTCGGCGGCCTATTGCATCCTCGAAACCGACACGCCGGGGCTGGAGGGGCACGGCCTGACCTTCACCATCGGGCGCGGCAACGACCTGTGCTGCGCGGCGATCGCGACGCTGGCGCCGTTGATCGAGGGGTTGGCGCTCGACGATATTCGCAAAGACGGTGCCGGCTTCTGGCGACGGATCACCGGCGACAGCCAGCTGCGCTGGGTCGGCCCGGAAAAGGGGATCATCCACCTCGCCACCGGCGCGGTCGTCAATGCGGTGTGGGATTTGCTGGCCAAGGCGGCGGGCCTGCCTTTGTGGGACTATATCGGGTCGATGACCCCGGCCGAGATCGTCGGGCTGATCGACTTCCGCTACATGACCGACTGCATCGCCCCCGACGAAGCGGTCGCGCTGCTGGAGGAACGCGCGATCGGCAAGGCGGAACGGCGGGCGACGCTGCTGGCGGAGGGTTATCCCGCCTATACCACCTCGCCCGGCTGGCTCGGCTATTCCGATGAAAAGCTGGTCCGCCTGTGCAAGGAAGCGGTCGCCGAGGGCTTCACCCACATCAAGCTGAAGGTCGGCGGCGATCCCGCCAACGATCGCCGCCGCGTGGCGCTGGCCCGCGAGACGGTCGGGGCGGACATCGACCTGATGATCGACGCCAATCAGGTCTGGGAAGTGTCGGAGGCGATCGCCCGCGTCAACGACCTCGCCTTCGCCAAGCCCCGCTTCATCGAGGAGCCAACTTCACCCGACGATGTCGAGGGGCATCGCGCGATCCGCGAGGGGGTGAAGCCGGTGCAGGTCGCCACCGGCGAGATGTGCCAGAACCGCATCGTCTTCAAACAGTTCATCATGCGCCACGCATTGGACGTGGTGCAGATCGACGCCTGTCGCCTGGGCGGCGTGAACGAGGTGCTGGCGGTGCTGCTGATGGCCGCGCGCTTCAACCTCGCCGTGTGGCCGCATGCCGGGGGCGTGGGGCTGTGCGAATATGTCCAGCACCTCTCGATGATCGACTATCTGTGCTTTTCGGGCGTGAAGCACGACCGCGCCGCCGAGTTCGTCGATCACCTGCACGAACATTTCCTCGACCCCTGCGTGGTCGAAAACGGCGCCTATCGCGCGCCGACGCGGCCGGGCTATTCGATCGAGATGAAGCCGGAATCGATGGCAGCGCATCGCTGGACGGGTTCGCGCTGACCTCAAGTCGTTCGCCGTCACCCCGGCCTTGAGCCGGGGTCCCGATTCTTCTTCTGCTAGGGGTGAAAAGCGGGATCCCGGGTCAGGCCCGGGGTGACGGTGGAGAGCGACACGCTTCTGTCGCAAATCGCGCTTCGTTGCCTGTCCGCGACAAATTGCGACAACCTTCGCATTGCGCCATTCGACGTGGCGCGTATGAAATCGCATCTGAAACTTTCGGATGTGGCGATGGTTGTGCGTCGGCGCATCCGCGCCGCTTTCCTGTCGCAAAGGTTGTCGCCTTGATCCGATCCGCGTCGCCGCGCGTCCGCCCGTTCCTGTTGCTGCCCGTCCTGATCGCGCTGTCTGCCTGCGGCGGTGGAGAGGAAAAGGCGACGAAGAACGGCCGCGGCAACCAGGGACCGGCACAGGTCGGCTTCGTCGTGGTGCAACCCACCAGCGTCGCCCAGACCGCCGATCTCGCCGCGCGGGTCGTCGCGTTCCAGCAGTCGGAGGTCCGTCCGCAGGTCGCCGGGCTGATCCGCAAACGCTATTTCACCGAAGGCGCGTTGGTCCGTGCCGGACAGACGCTCTACCAGATCGATCCGCGCCTCTATCGTGCGCAGGCCAATGAAGCGGTCGCCAACCTCAACAGCGCCCGCGCCAATGCCGAGGCGACCCGCGTCCGCGCCGAACGCTACCGCCCGCTGGCGGAGATCGAGGCGGTCAGCCGCCAGGACTATACCGACGCCGCCGCGCAGGCGCGTCAGGCCGCCGCCGCCGTCGAACAGAGCCGGGCGCAGTTGGAGACGGCGCGCGTGAACCTGTCCTTCACCAACGTCCCCGCACCGATCACCGGACGGATCGGGCGCAGCTATTTCACCGAAGGCGCGCTGGTCACCACCAACCAGGCCGATCCGCTGGCGGTGATCCAGCGGCTCGACCCGATCTTCGTCGATATCCAGCAATCTGCCGCCGACCTCCTTGCGCTGCGTCGCGAGCTGGCCAGCGGCGGGGTGGTCCCGGCATCGGCCGCTGTCCGCCTGAAACTGGAGGACGGCAGCGACTTCGGCCAGACCGGCACGGTCCAGTTCGCCGAGGTGATGGTCAATGCCCAGACCGGCACGGTGACGCTGCGCGCCCGCTTCCCCAATCCCCAGGGCATCTTGCTGCCCGGCATGTTCGTCCGCGCGCAATTCGCGCAAGCGATCGACCAGCGCGCGATCCTCGTGCCCCAACAGGCGGTGAAGCGCGATCCCAAGGGGCAGGCGACCGTCTTCGTCGTCGGCCCGAACGATACCGCCGTGCAAAAGACGGTGCAGGCCGACCGCACCCAGGGCGAATTCTGGGTCGTGACCGGTGGCCTCAACCCCGGCGACAAGGTGATTACGCAGGGGACCGCGAACCTGCGCCCTAACGCGAAGGTCCGGCCGGTCCCGGCCAATACCCCGCAACGCGTTCAACCCAAGCCGCAGGGCGACAAGGCTGCCACGTCACAGAAGGCGGGATAAGCCATGTCACGTATCTTCATCGACCGCCCGATCTTCGCATGGGTGATCGCGATCATCGTGATGCTGGGCGGGCTGGGCGCGATCCTGTCGCTGCCGATCGCCCAATATCCTGACGTCGCCCCGCCACAGGTCAATATCCGCGCGACCTATCCCGGTGCGAATGCGGAAACGATCCAGAACTCGGTCACCCAGATCATCGAACAGCAGCTGACCGGCATCGATGGCCTGCTCTATTTCAGCTCGCAAAGCAGCTCGCGCGGGCAGGTGACGATCAGCGCGACCTTCGACAAGGGCGTCGATCCCGATATCGCGCAGGTGCAGGTGCAGAACCAGGTGCAGCAGGCCCTGTCGCGCCTGCCGCAACAGGTCCAGCAGCAGGGTATCCGCGTCACCAAGTCGAACCCCGACTTCCTGATGATCGTCGGCATTTTCGACGAAACCGACCAGCGCACCAATGGCGACGTGTCGGACTATATGGAGGCGAACCTCGTCGAGCCGCTGGCGCGGATCAACGGCGTCGGCGAAACCAACGTGTTCGGATCGCAATATGCGATGCGCATCTGGCTCGACCCGGCGAAGCTCGCCTCCTTCTCGCTGATGCCCGGCGATGTCATCACCGCGATCCAGAACCAGAATACCGAAGTCGCCGCGGGCGAACTGGGCGGCCAGCCGTCCGGCCCCGAACAGCAGTTGAACGCCACCGTCACCGCCCAGTCGCGGCTCCAGACCCCGGCGCAGTTTCAGGCGATCATCCTGAAGACGTTGCCCGACGGCTCGACCGTGCGGCTCGCCGATGTCGCGCGCATCGAACTGGGCCAGGAAAACTACGCGGCGTTGAGCCGGGTCAACGCCCATCCCGGCGCCGGCCTCGCCATCAGCCTCGCGCCCGGCGCCGACGCGCTGGAGACCGCCGAGCTGGTCAAGGCGGAGGTCGAACGCCAATCGGCCAAATTTCCCGCCGGGCTGACCTTCGCCTATGCCAACGACACCACCGCCTTCATCAAGCTGTCGATCGAGGAAGTGGTCAAGACGCTGGTCGAGGCGGTCATCCTCGTCGTCATCGTCATGTTCGTGTTCCTGCAGAGCTGGCGCGCGACGCTGATTCCGACGATCGCGGTGCCCGTCGTGCTGCTCGGCACCTTCGGCATCTTCTATCTCTTCGGCTTTTCGATCAACACGCTGACGCTGTTCGGACTGGTGCTCGCCATCGGCCTGCTGGTCGACGACGCGATCGTCGTGGTCGAGAATGTCGAGCGCCTGCTCGAAGAAAATCCCGACATGTCGCCGCGCGATGCGACGATTCAGTCGATGGAGGAAATCCAGGTCGCACTGGTCGCGATCGGCATCGTGCTGTCGGCGGTGTTCCTGCCGATGGCGTTCTTCGGCGGGTCGACCGGGGTCATCTATCGCCAGTTTTCGGTGACGATCGTCGCCGCGATGGTACTGTCGGTGCTGGTCGCGCTGATCCTGTCGCCGGCGCTGACCGCGACCCTGCTCAAGCAGAAGAAGCGCGGCGAGGACGGCAGCCTCGAGGGCGGCTGGCTGGAACGCAAATTCCCGCGCGTCGCACATTTCGGCGAACGGCTCCGCGTCGGCTTCAACACCCGGTTCGACCGGGGCGTGGCGAAGTATGAACGCGGCGTCGTCCATGTCATCGACCGCAAATGGCTCTATCTGCTACTCTATGCGGCGGTGCTCGCCATCCTCGCGCTCCTCTTCTTCCGCCTGCCGACCAGCTTCCTGCCGACCGAGGATCAGGGGGCGGCGACCGTCCGGTTCCAGCTGCCCGCCGGGTCGACGCGCAGCCGGACCGAAGAGGTGCAGCGCGCGGTCGAGAAATATCTGCTGACCTATGAGAAGGACAATATCCGCACCATCCTGACCGTCGCCGGCGGCGGCGGCGGCAGTTCGGGGCAGAATACCGGGCAGGGGTTCATCAACTTCACCGACTGGGCGGAACGCAAGGGCAAGGAAAACAGCGCCGACGCGATCGTCGCGCGCGCCTCCGCCGCGTTCGGCGGCTTGCGCGATGCGCAGGTCTTCGCGCTGCTGCCTCCCGCGGTGCGCGGCCTGGGACAGGCGAACGGCTTCACCATGGAGCTGCAGAACGCCAGCGGCATGACCACCGCCGAATTTGCCGAAGCGCGCGACAAGCTGCTGGCCGCCGCCAATGCCGATCCGATGCTGACCGGGGTGCGCCTGTCCGAACTGCCCGACATCGCGACGCTGAACGTCGATATCGACCAGCAGCGGCTCTCCACGCTCGGCCTGACGCAGGGCGATGTGAACAACACGTTGTCGACCGCCTGGGGCGGCCGCTACGTCAACGACTTCATCGATCGCGGCCGGGTGAAGCGCGTGTTCGTTCAGGGCGACGCGCCCTATCGCAGCGAACCGACCGACCTCAGCCAATGGTTCGTGCGCGGATCGAACGGGCAGATGGTGCCCTTCTCCTCCTTCTCGCGCACCGGCTGGACCGTCGCCCCGACCACCCTGTCGCGCTTTCAGGGCCTGCCCTCGTTCGAATTTCAGGGGCAGGCGGCACCCGGCGTCAGCTCGGGCGAGGCGATGGAGCGCATCGCCGAACTCGCTGGCCAGATTCCGGGCACCAGCGTCGCCTGGGCCGGGCTGTCGTTTCAGGAGCGGCTGTCGTCGGGGCAGGCGCCGATCCTCTACGGCCTGTCGATCCTCGTCGTGTTCCTCTGCCTCGCCGCACTGTATGAAAGCTGGTCGATCCCGATCGCGGTGCTGCTGGTCATCCCGCTCGGGCTGATCGGGGCGATCGCCTTCGTCACGCTGCGTGGGCTGGAGAACGACGTCTATCTCCAGATCGGGTTGCTGACGACGATGGGCCTCGCCGCCAAGAACGCGATCCTGATGATCGAATTCGCCGAACAGGCGGAAAAGAAGGGCGCGCGCGTCATCGATGCCGCGCTGGAGGCAGCGCGCATCCGCCTGCGCCCGATCCTGATGACGTCGCTCGCCTTCATCTTCGGCGTGCTGCCGCTCGCCATCTCGACCGGGGCGGGGGCCAACAGCCGCATCGCCATCGGCACGGCGGTGATCGGCGGCATGTTCACCGCGACGGTGCTGGCGATCTTCTACATCCCGCTGTTCTTCGTGATGGTCCGGCGCGGGGTGCGCGACGGTCTCGCCAGGCTGCGTCACAAGCCACAAAAGGAGGCCGAGGCATGAAGCGGCTGACCATCCCGCTCGCCGCATTGCTCGCCGGCTGTTCGATGACCCCGGCCTATGAACGGCCGACCGCGGTCGTGCCGCCGTCATGGCCGGTCGGCGACGCCTATCTGCGGCAAAGCGAGGCGAGCCTGCCCTCGCTGACCTTCGAACAGGTCTTCACCGCGCCGGGGCTGCGGACCCTCGTCCAGCAGGCGCTCGCCAACAACCGTGATCTGCGCATCGCCGCCGCCAATATCCGCGCGGCCCGCGCGCAATATCGCATCCAGCGCGCGGACCTGTTGCCGCAGGTCGATGCGTCGGCCCGTTACAGCTATCGCGGCACCGGCGACGGTGCGTCGACCATCGCCGTGCCGGGCACCGGGACGGGTGGCGGCGGTACGGGCACCGGGACCGGACAGCCGGGAACCGGCACCGGCGGGACCGGGGGCACCGGCGGTACGGTCGTCACCAGCGGTCGGTCGCCCAGCAGCTTCTCGCTCGACCTCGGCGCGACCGCGTTCGAACTCGACCTGTTCGGCCGCATCCGCTCGCTGACCGAGGCGGAGCAGAACCGCTATTTCTCGACCGAAGCCGGTGCGCGCGCCACGCGCCTGACCTTGGTCGGCGACATTGCCGAAGCATGGGCGACCTATGGCGCCGACCGCAGCCTGATGGCGGTGGCGGAGGCGACGGCGGCCAGCGCGCGGCGCAGCGTCACGCTGACCCGCGCCCGGCTGCAGGGCGGAATCGCCCCGCGCACCGACGTGCGCCAGGCCGAACAGATCCTCGCCACCGCCGAAAGTGACCTCGCCGAACAGCGCACGCAACTGGCGCAGGACATCAACGCGCTGCAACTGCTGGTCGGTGCGCCGATCGATCCCCGGCTGCTGCCCGCCTCGATCGATGTCGCGCTGCCGACCATCGCGAACCTGCCGGCGGGAATCGACTCCTCGATCCTGCTGCGCCGTCCCGACGTGGTGCAGGCGGAATATGAGCTGCTGGCGGCCAATGCCGATATCGGCGCGGCACGCGCGGCGCTGTTCCCGCGCCTGTCGCTGACCGGGCTGGTGGGGTTCGCCAGCGACGCGCTGCGCACGCTCTTCACCGGCGGCGCGTTCAACTATTCGGTCGCGCCCTCGCTCAGCTATCCGATCTTCCGCGCCGGCGCCGGCCGGGCAGGGGTCGAGTTCAGCAAGGCGCAGCGCGACGCGCTGCTCGCCACCTATGAACGCACCATCCAGTCGGCGTTCCGCGACGTCGCCGACGCGCTCGCGCGGCAGGGGACCATCGCCGACCAGACCCGCGCCGAACAGGCCAATCTGGTCGCCGCGCAGGACACGTTCCGCCTGACCGAGGCCAGATACCGGGGCGGCATCGACACCTTCCTCACCAGCCTCGACGCGCAGCGCAGCTATTACAGCGCGCAACGCCGCCTCGTCGCGACGCAGCTGGTCGCGGCGACCAACCGCGTGACGCTGTACCGTTCGCTGGGCGGCGATTCGCTGCTGGAGGCGGGGCCAAACGGCCCGGTGCCGGTGACTCCCGCGACGTCCGCCCAAATGCGTTGACCGTACCCCCGCGTAGGCGGGGGTCCAGGGTCTAGAACGCAACGTCTGTTTGCGGGGCTCTGGACCCCCGCCTGCGCGGGGGTACGAGGTGGGCAGCTAACTTTAAGCCGCCGCCCCCCACCCCGCCGGCTCATCATCATTCGCCGCCTTCCGCGCCACCCGCACCCGCCGCGTCCGCCGCCCCCGCGACCGGGGCAGCACCCGCGCCACCCACAGCTTGAGCGACGCCCCCCGCACGGCGCCTGCCACCGCCAACGCCGCCAGCATCGCATCGAGATAGGCGGCGACATCGACCGCCATCAGCACCCCGGCCAGCTCGGGCGACCCCATCGCCGATACGATAATCATGTCGCCGCCCATCCAGACGATGGTCCCCGCCGCCGCCGACAGCATCGCGAACAGCAGCCAATGCCCCGGCGTCAGCGACGCGAACCGCCGCGCCACCGGCAGCACCAGCAGTCCGGCCAGCACCCGCGCCACCGGCAGCTCCGGCCACAACCGCAGCACGACGATACAGGCGACGAAGGTAGCAGCGACGATCGGCATATGTTTCCCCTCCGCAACGACATGGGGAGCCGACCACCGGCCGTAAAGATCAGCCGCCGTCGACGATCAGGTCGACCGACGTACCCCGCCCCTCGGGTGACAGGAACACGGCATAGGCGGCATTGCCGCGCGTACCGCCCAGCACGTGCTGGCCGCCCTCGGCCTGATGCTCCGCCGAATAGCCGCCCTTCCTGGCGCGGGTGTAATACCAGTCGACCATGCGATCGACCGGCTGGGCGATGGTGAAGCTGACCACCCGCATCCGGCAGCCATCGGCATCGGTGCCGGCCGCTTCGGACAGCCGCGCATCGGGGTGGAGGGCAAAGGCGGCTGGCAGGCGGTTGGCCCAGGCGGCGCTATAGGCGACCTTCGCCGCGCATTGCCGGTTGCCGGCCTTCTGCACCGCGGCCAGTTCCCCCAGCGTCAGCGCCTCGCGCCCGCCCTTGCACGACGGACAGGCGCCGGGCTTCGGCGCGGATTGCAGCGATTCGGCCTGCGCCCCGCTGCCCGACGCGACATCGGCGGCCGGGGCGGCGGCGCTGTACGGCTTGTCGGCCGGACGCACCGCGCCATTGCCCGATTGCCCGGTCAGGCTGGGGTCGACCATGATCTGGTCCTGCAACGCCGCGGTCACCGCCGGATCGCCGGCATTGCCGCGCAGCAGTTCGGCGTCGAGCGTGTCGACATTGTTCGCGGGCGCATCGCCGCCCCTGTTGCACGCACTCAGCAGCGCCAGCGGCAACAGCATGGAAACAGGACGAATCATCGGCGACGCACTCCGCGGGGTCAGGGCCGCCGGACGCTACGCCCGCGCGGTTAAGATTCCATCGTAACCGAAAATCACCCCGCCGCCATTGCCGTGGGCGTCATGCGGGGCCATGTGCTGTCCCATGTTGAACATCGTCTCGATCCTGATCGGTCTCGTCGCGCTGGTGATCGCCATCCCCGCGCTCATCCCCGTCGTCTCGCTGATGAACTGGATCGCCTTTCCGATCGCGCTGGTCGGGTTCGTGGTCGGGCTGCTGTCGTCGAAGAATACCGGCCGCAACCTCAACCTCGTGATCCTGATCGTGGCGGGTCTCCGCCTGTTCCTGACCGGCGGCCTGATCTAATCTCGATGGACGAGGGGGTGGACCGGCGCGGGCTGGCGTTCGGCGTCGGCGCCTATGCGCTGTGGGGGCTGTTGCCGCTCTATTTCCGGCTGCTGGGGCCGATAGACGCGGGGGAGATCGTGGCGCAGCGCGTGCTGTGGTCGGCGCTGCTCGTCGCGGTCATCGTCGTCGCGGTCGGGCGCGGCGCCCAGTTGCGCGCGGCCTTTGCCGATCGCCGCGCGCTCGCCAACCTCGTCGCCAGTGCGGCATTCATCGCGATCAACTGGCTGGTCTATGTCTGGGCGGTGCTCCACGGCGAAGTGCTCGCCGCCAGCCTCGCCTATTTCCTGAACCCGCTGCTCAACGTGCTGCTGGGCGTCGTTCTGCTCGGCGAACGCATGAACCGGACGCAAGGCGCGGCGGTGGCGTTGGCCGGGGCAGGGGTGGCGCTGTTCGCCTTCGGATCGTCGTGGATCGCGCTCGGCATCAGCCTCAGCCTCGCGATCAGCTTCGCGCTCTATGGCCTGATCCGCAAGACGGTATCGGTCGGCGCGCTCGAAGGGCTAATGGTGGAGACCACGCTGTTGGCACCCGTCGCGCTCGGTTATCTGCTGTTGCTCAGCACCACCCAGCCGCTGGCATTCGATCAGGGCGCGGGCATGGCCGCATTGTTGGTCGTTGCCGGAGCAGTCACCACCGCGCCGCTGCTGCTCTTTTCCGCCGCCGCGCGCCGGTTGCGGCTGGCGACGATGGGAATGCTGCAGTTCCTTGCGCCCTCGCTGCAGTTCCTGATCGCCATCTTCGTGTTCGGCGAAACGCTGACGCCGGTGCGCATGGGCTGTTTCGCGCTGATCTGGGCCGGCCTTGCCGTCTATGTCGTCGGCGGGCGCAGGCCGGGGCGGCGCGATGCCACCCCGACCCGGGCCTGAAGGCTTAGCGGCAGACCACCTGCCCGCGATCGACCGAGCGGCCGAGCAGCGCACCCGCACCGCCGCCGATCAACGTGCCCAGCAGGCTCGACTGGCCGCCGGCAATGACATTGCCCAGCACGCCGCCACCCAGGCCACCGATGATGAGTCCAGTGGTGCCGTCGCTGCGGCGGCAATAATAGCGATTGTCCTGCCCGCGATAGATGCGGTCGTTCCGGGTCAGCCGGCGCGGCTGGTAATAGCGGCCGTCGCGATAGTAACGGTCGGCCCAATAGCGGTTCTGGCCCGGTTCGAACCGGTTGTAGTTATAGTTGCGATAGGCGCGCCAGTCGCGCTGGTCGCGACGCAGGTCGCGCCGGGCATCGTTCACGTCGCGGCGGTATTCGCGCTCGGCACGGCGCACGTCGCGGGGGCTGTCGGCATTGCGCAGGTCGCGGCGATAGTCGCGGCGGGCGTCGCGCACTTCGTCGCGATATTCCTGGCGCGGGGTCTGCGCCATCGCGGGGGCGGCGGCGATCGTCGGCAGGGTCACGGCCGCAACCATCGCGGCGAGGATCGGAGTACGCATCATTCTACTCCTGTCCAGAGGATGGGCGGTAGAACGACGCGACCTCGATCGCGGTTGCGTGAACGGAAAACTACTTCCCGTTCATTTTCACGTCAGGCGTATTGCTGACCAGGATAGGCGAACAACAGGTCCGAGTCCTCGCTCGCCTGCAACTGCACTTCACCTTCGAAGGTCAGGCAGTCGCCGGCGGTCCATTTCGTACCGTCGGCCGTTCCATTGCCGGTAACGGGAACGAACCAGCCCTTTACGCCTGCCGGAACTTTGACGCTGCGGTCGCCACCGGTCCAGCGTTCCAGCACGAACTTCGGCCCGTTGACCAGGATCGCGCGGTTCTCCGCGATCTGGCCCGGCGCTTCCGGCGCCACGAACGGCCGCGCGTCCGACACCGCGACGCCATCCTCCAGATGCAGCTCGCGCGGGCGGCCATAATCGTACAACCGGTACGTCGTTTCCGAATTCTGCTGGATCTCGATCAGCGTGATGCCGGCGCCGATCGCATGGACCGTGCCCGACTTGGCATAGAAGAAATCGCCGGCCTTCACCGGCTTCCAGTCCAGCTTCTGCTCGATCGACCCGTCGAGCGCCGCATCGCGCAGCTGCTCGGCGGTCATCGGTTCGAGGGTGCCGAGCGCAATGGTCGAATCGGGCTCGGCCGCCAGCAGCGTCCAGCACTCGTCCTTGCCGCGCGGCAGGCCGCGGGCCTGCGCCTGGCGGTCGTCGGGATGGACCTGCACCGACAGTTTTTCCGAGGTGAAGAGATATTTCACCAGCAGGTCGGGGGTGTCGTCGCCCGGCGTCTTGTACCAGATCTCGCCGACCGGATCGGCATCGGCCGGCTGATCGGCGAAACCGAAGCCGAGGGAATGGCGGCCCCACGGCTTTTCGACGCGGTGCATTTCGAGCTTGGTGACGGGCATGGGATCGCTCCGGATCGTCGTTGAACGGGTCCGCGTGCTCATGCGCGAAAGGGACTGTTCGCGCTACCCCTGTGGCAGTAGAAGCATCGCCAATATGCGTACCGTATCGACCCGCGCGTCTGCGCTCATCCTCGTCGCCATCGCCGGTCTCGGCCTGTCCGCCTGCGCCCGTGGCGGCGGCGGCGCGGGCCGCGACCTGCCCTATGTCGCGCGCGACGTGGGCACGCTCTACACCGCCGCGAAGGACCGGCTCGACCGCCATCAGTACAAGGTCGCGGCGGCATTGTTCGACGAGGTCGAGCGCCAGCACCCCTATTCGGTCTGGGCCCGCCGGGCGCAGCTGATGGGCGCGTTCAGCTATTATCTGGACGCCGACTATACGAAGGCGATCGCCGGTGCGCAGCGTTTCCTGTCGGTCCATCCCGGCAACCGCGACGCGCCTTATGCCTATTATCTGATTGCGCTGAGCTATTACGAGCAGATCAGCGACGTGACCCGCGACCAGAAGATCACGATGCAGGCGATGGACGCGCTGGGCGAACTCTCGCGCCGCTATCCCAATACGCCCTATGCCGCCGATGCCCGGCTGAAGCTCGATCTGGTGCGCGATCACTTGGCCGGCAAGGAAATGGAGATCGGCCGCTTCTATCAGCAGCGCGGGCAATGGCTGGCGGCGTCGATGCGCTTCCGCTCGGTCGTCGATCAGTATCAGACGACCACCCACGCACCCGAGGCGCTGATGCGCCTGACCGAAACCTATCTGGCGCTGGGCGTGCCGGCAGAGGCGAAGAAGTCGGCCGCCGTGCTCGGCGCCAACTATCCGGGCACCGACTGGTATCAGCGCGCCTATGACCTGATCAACGACAAGACGCCCCCGCCGCCCAAGCCGATCCCGGTCAAATACGCCCCGCCGCCCCCGCCGCCGACCGGCACGGTGACGGTCGAACCGGGCGACGACCCCACGCCCGCCCCGCAGACTCCGCCGGCAGTAACCCCGTCGCCGACCGGCCCGACGACCGGCGGCACGAATACGGGTGCGGGCACCCCGTCGGGGAACTGACTCGACTCCGTCACTCCCGCGCAGGCGGGAGTCCATAAACGCTATCGTCGCGACTCCGGCCGAAACGCCAGCGGCAATGGATTCCCGCCTTCGCGGGAATGACGAACAGCTACCACGATCGTCACCCCGGGCTTGACCCGGGGTCCCGCTTCTTCTTCTTCGCCGACCAGCAAAAAGCAGGACCCCGGATCAAGTCCGGAGAGACGAAGAAGGACCACGGATCGAACCCCGCCCCCAACCGTTCGCCCCGCATGCCGCACATAGCCATTTGTTCTTGCGCTGTTCCGCGGCTATGGAGGGCGCGATGCTGACGGCGCTTTCCATCCGTGACGTGGTGCTGATCGAGGCGCTCGACCTCGATTTCGCCGCTGGCCTGGGCGTGTTGACCGGGGAGACCGGCGCGGGAAAATCGATCCTGCTCGACGCGCTCGGCCTGGCACTGGGCGCCCGGGGCGACACCGCGCTCGTCCGCCATGGCGCGAAACAGGCGGCGGTCACCGCGATCTTCGCTGCGCCCGTTCCCGATGGCCCGGTCGCCCGGCTGTTCGACGATAACGGCCTCGACCTCGAACCCGGCGAACCGCTCATCATCCGCCGCATCGTAAAGGCCGATGGCGGCAGCCGCGGCTTCGTCAACGACCAGCCCGCCTCGGCCGGCCTCCTGCGCGACCTCGCCCCGCATCTCGTCGAAATCCACGGCCAGCACGACGATCGCGGCCTGCTCAACCCGCGCGGCCACCGCGCGCTGCTCGACGGCTTCGGCCGGATCGACACCGCAACCCTCACGCGCGCCTATCGCGACTGGCGCGATGCCGAAGCGGCGCTGGGCGCGGCGCTGGCCGAGATCGAGGTGGCACAGCGCGACCGCGAATGGCTCGAACATGCCGTCGCCGAACTGACCGCGCTCCGCCCCGAACCGGGCGAGGAGGAAACCCTCGCCGAACGCCGCCGCTCGATGCAGCGCGCCGAAAAGGTCGCGGGCGACCTGACCCAGGTCGAGGAACGGCTCGACGGCCCCAACGGCGCGCTGTCCGCGCTGCGCCAGGCCGCCCGCGCCCTCGAACGCATTGCCGAGGCGCATCCCGCGCTCACCGAATCGCTCGCCGCCGTCGACCGCGCGCTGGTCGAGGCGGAGGCGGCCGAGGTCGCGCTGCGCGAAGCGAGCGATGCGCTCGCCTTCGACGCCGGCGCGCTGGAGGACGACGAATCCCGCCTGTTCGCGCTGCGGGCGATGGCGCGTAAGCACCGCGTCCAGCCCGACGACCTCGCGACCCTCGCCGAGGAGCTCGTCGGCCGCCTCGCCCTGCTCGAATCGGGCGAAGCCGGTCTCGGCAAGCTGGAGGCCGCGGTCACCAAGGCGCGCGCCGCCTATCAGAAGGAAGCCGACCGCATCCACGCCGCCCGCCTCGACGCGGCGGCGCGCCTCGATGCGGCGGTGGCCGGCGAACTCGCCCCCCTGAAACTCGACGCCGCCCGCTTCCGCACCGTCGTCGCCGAACTGGACGACGGACAATGGTCGTCCTCTGGCCGCGACCGGGTGGAGTTCGAGATTTCGACCAACCCCGGCGCACCCTTCGCGCCGCTCGCCAAGATCGCGTCGGGCGGCGAACTGTCGCGCTTCATCTTGGCGCTGAAGGTCGCGCTCGCCGAAGAGGGCGGGGCGGCGACGATGATCTTCGACGAGATCGATCGCGGCGTCGGCGGCGCGGTCGCCTCGGCGATCGGCGACCGCCTCCACCGCCTGTCGCGCGCCACGCAATTGCTGGTCGTCACCCACAGCCCGCAGGTCGCGGCACGCGGCGACCGCCACCTGCTGATCGCCAAGCGCCACGACGGCATCGTCACCCGCACCGGCGTCCGGCCGCTGTCGAGCGACGAACGCCGCGAGGAAATCGCGCGGATGCTCTCGGGCGCCGAAATCACCGACGAGGCGCGCGCCCAGGCCCGGCGGCTGATCGAGCCGGCATGACGCAGCCGCCACGCACGCCCGATGGCCGCTATATCGTGGTCGACGGCGTGCTGTGGCGCGCCACCCGTCCCGACCTGTCCAACACCGAGCGCGAACGCCTCGTCCACGCCCTGATGGACGCCCGCCGCGCGGTGGGCGTGGCCAAGCGCGCCGGCGACGACGCAGCGGTGGCGACGGCCCGCAAGGCGGTCGATGCGGCGAAGATCGCGCTTGGCGAACGCGGCCCGGTCTGGTGGGCCGACGGCGCGCCGGACTATAACCGGCACAAGGTCGAGAACACCCCCTATGCCGCCTGGTGGGCGGTGCGGCAGCCATCCCTCCCAACGTCACCCCGGACTTGATCCGGGGTCCCGCTTCTTCTTCTACCTGGACCCCGGATCAAGTCCGGTGCGACAGTAACGCGAGAAACCGCGAACCTACTCCCGCCGCGCGTTCCAGTTGAACAGGAACCGGCGATGCTCGGCCCATGTCTGCCCCTCGACCATCCCGCCACGCAGGCAGCCGCTGCTGTGATACGGCCCGACGCCGTCGCTGGTCCGGAAACTGACGCAGGTCCGCCCGCGATCGGTCTTCCACCGGCCGCCCTCGATGTCGCTGTCATAGAAACGGCCGGTGACCGACCCGTCCGCCGCCAGGTGCAGCTCCATCGTCTTTACATAGGGTTTGGTGGGATCGTTGCTCAGGTCAACCTGCCACCTGCCTTCCAGTGGGTTGACCGGTTCGGCAGCGGCCAGCGGTGCGGTGATCAGTATCGCGGAAAGCAGCATTCGGCGCATGGCGTTCCTCCATGGAAACGGGTCTACCGCAAGCGAACCGGACGGTGTCCCGGCGCAGGTCAGGATCTCCTCATGATAGCATGAGACGCGAACCGCACGAGGCCCGGTCTTCGGAGGCCAATTTCTATCCAGAAGGTCATCGGCGCAGCCGGTCCGCACCCGCCAATCCCCCGCTTTCCTACAGGGAGTCGGCCTGTCAATATCGCTCCGCTCTTTGACAAGTGGACCGCTATTGCGCGGCAATTGCAAATTTTGCGCGAAACCGTGGTTAGTGTGAACTTAGTGAACTTATTTGGGAAAACCGTTTGTTTTCAATGGTGCGACACCGGCAAAGCCAGCGTCGAGGTCGATCGTGCCCCCGGCACGATCTGCGGACTGCGGGGCAGTCCGCACCTCGACGCTCGTCGGACGGCGCTTCTCGCGCCGCCGGCCGGACGCGCCTCACCCGGCGCGTCAGATCGCGCTGTTCTTCGCCGCCTTCGTCTCCGGATCGAACATATAATGGTGCCACGCGAACACCGTCGCCGCGCTGCGGTGCGGGCGCCACCCCTCCGCCAGCTCGCGGATCTGCTTCTCGCTCGGCCGCTCGGGCAGGCCCAGGATGCGCCCGATCTCGACCTGCACCGCCAGGTCGCCCGCCGGCCAGACGTCCAGCCGCCCCTCGGCGAAGAGCAGGTAGATTTCGGCCGACCACCGCCCGATCCCCTTCACCCGCACCAGCTGCGCGATCGCTTCCTCGTCATCGTCGGGCAGGTTGGCAAGGTCGAGTCGCCCGCTCAGCACCTCGTCGGCAAGACTGCGGGCATAGCCGCTCTTCTGCCGCGACAGCCCGGCGGCGCGCAGTTCCTCGTCGGTCTTGGTCGCGATTCGCGCGGGATCGCTGGCATCGCCCAGCAACGCCTCCAGCTTCTTCCACACCGCATCCGCCGCCTTGTAGCTGACCTGCTGCCCGACGATGGTCCTCAGCAGCGTCACATAGCCCCGCTCGCGGATGCGCGGTTCGGGATAGCCGGCATAGGCCAGCGCCGCCGCGAACGCCGGCTCGCGCTCGGCCAGCGCATCCAGCGAGGTGCGCAGCTGTTCGGCGGAAAGTCCCATGGCCGGTCCTTGAAAAGCGCCGGTCGCCCCGGCATGGGGCGGCGGACAGGAGAAGATTCGATGCCAACGATTACCGTCGTCGACCGTGCCGGGAAAGAACGAACCGTGGACGCGGAGGTCGGGCTGTCCGTCATGGAAGTGCTCAAGATCAACGGCTTCGACGACATCCTCGCTTTGTGCGGCGGCTGCTGTTCGTGCGCGACCTGCCACGTCCATGTCGACGCCGCCTATCTCGACCGCCTGCCGCCGGTGAGCGAAGACGAGGACGACCTGCTCGATGCGGTCGAGGATCGGGATGCGACCTCGCGGCTGTCGTGCCAGTTGCCAGTGAGTGAGGCGCTGGAAGGGATGAGGGTCACCATTGGGGCCGAGGATTGAAGACGAAGCAGCGATAGCTGGTTCGCATCAATGCCGGCACGGCCGGCGGGGCAACGCCCCGACCGACGGCATGGGCTTTGCCCATGCCGCGCCCCGTATGCGGAGAGGCGTTCTCGATACGGGCTCTCGACAAGCTCGATCCCTACTCGAACCGAACGGGGAGGGAGGGGAAGGCTTGGTAGGGCAGGGGACCCGCCCACACCCACCCCGTTCAGTTCGAGCAGCTTCGAGCCTGTCGAGAAGCGTCAGTCGAGAACTGAGAACAGAGAACCTCGCACCCCCAAACCCCGCCATGGGCAAAGCCCATGCCGTCGGTCGGGCTAAAGCCCGCCGGCCGGCACGGGGATGATGCGAACCAGCTATTGCTGCTCCGTCTTCATCCCTCGTGCGTCGCCACCGCATACAGCGCGATCGCCGCCGCATTCGACACGTTCAAGCTCTCGATCCGGTCCGAAATCGGCAGCTTGGCAAGGATGTCGCAATGCGCCGCGGTATTCTGCCGCATGCCCTCGCCCTCGGCCCCCACCACCAAAGCGACCCGCTTCGGCCCCAGCGCCTGTGCCAGCGTCGTCTCGGTATGGCCGGTCAGCCCGACGCGCCAGTACCCGGCATCGCCCAGCTCGACCAACGCCCGCGACAGATTGACCACCCGGACCCACGGCACGCTCTCCAGCGCGCCGGAAGCCGAGCGCGCGACCGTACCCGATTCGGGCGGCGCATGCCGGTCCTGCGTCACCACGCCCAGACAGTCGAACGCCGCCGCCGACCGCAGGATCGCGCCGACATTATGCGGGTCGGTCACCTGGTCGAGCAGCAGGATCGGCCGGTCGTCGTCGCGCCCCTGTTCGATCAGGTCGGCCAGCCAGATATCCTCCAACGGATCGGCCTCGACCACGATCCCCTGGTGCGGCGCGTCGGAGGGGACGAGGCGGGCGAGGTCGGCGGCCTCGGCGAATACCACCGGCACGCCTTCG
The DNA here is from genome assembly GCF_001619955.1 of Sphingomonas hankookensis. Taxonomy (GTDB): domain Bacteria; phylum Pseudomonadota; class Alphaproteobacteria; order Sphingomonadales; family Sphingomonadaceae; genus Sphingomonas; species Sphingomonas hankookensis_A. Next base: position 60,898 of record NZ_LQQO01000002.1, read on the forward strand.
GGCAGGACCAGCTGCGACCCCATTTCGCGCGTGCACCAGATCTTGCGGATCACCCGCTCGGGATTGTCGAGCGCGGCGAAGGCGGCGTGCCGGCCCCAGAAGCGGGGGCGTTGCGGCGATGCCTTGCTGGGGCGGTGTCCTTTGCGGGCCATGACGGTCTTTCGTGTGTTCAAGGGAGTGCGGCCGGGGTCGGCACAGCTGATCGCCGCGTCATAGCCGCGACGGGCGCATGGGCGCAAATCGGCAACAAAGTTGCAGGCAGGCGTTGACAGCGCCGCGCGGGAGCGGCAATGGGCGCCCTCGCTCGAGCGGCATGGCCCGTTTGAGTGGCGGCTGGACAGGTGGCCGAGTGGTTAAAGGCAGCAGACTGTAAATCTGCCCGGGTTTCCCGTACGCTGGTTCGAATCCAGCCCTGTCCACCACCGCCCGCGCACTGGCGCGGCGGTGCCCCAGCGGGAGGCAGTCATCCCGACCCCCATGATCTTCGTCCTTGCCGCCCTGTGCGAGATCGCGGGCTGCTTCGCCTTCTGGGCATGGTGGCGGCTCGACCGCTCGCCCTGGTGGCTGATCCCCGGCATCGCCGCACTGATCGCCTTCGCCTGGCTGTTGGCGCAGAGCGACACGGGCGGAGCGGGGCGCGCCTATGCGGCCTATGGCGGCGTCTATGTGCTGGGCGCGGTGCTGTGGGGCTGGGCGGTCGAAGGGCTGGTGCCCGACCGGTTCGACCTGATCGGCGCCACCTTGTGCATCGCCGGCTGCGCCGTGATCCTGTTCGGACCGCGATAAGGGGGTTGGAGCGGGTAACGGGAATCGAACCCGTGTATTCAGCTTGGAAGGCTGCTGCACTACCATTGTGCTATACCCGCCCACGCGCTTGCGTGTCAGGGCGATGCCCCTGCCACAGCAATGCGGGGCAGGTCAACCGCCCCCTTGCAACGCCTTGCTTTTGCAGCGGATGACCCTATTGCTCCGGCCATAAGGTGCCGGGGGAGGGCGCGATGGTGAACGAAATGGTGGCCGCGCTCGGCGATGTGCTGAACCCGCATGGGCCAGCGGTACAGGCGGCCAAGAGCTATGCGCCGTCCGATTACTCGATCCACTTCTTCCTGCAATTGGCGGTGATCCTGCTCGCCTGCCGCGTGGTCGGCTGGGCGGGCAAGCGCTTCCTGAACCAGCCGCAGGTGGTGGGGGAGATGATCGCGGGCGTGGTCCTCGGTCCCTCGCTGCTCGGCCTGTTCTTCCCCGATCTCCAGGCGGCGATCTTCCCCAAGGAAACGCGTGGGCTGCTCTATGCGGGCGCGCAGCTGGGAGTCGGCCTCTACATGTTCCTCGTCGGCCTGACGCTGCGGCTCGACCATTTCCAGACCAAGGCGAAGAGCGCGGCGATGGTGTCGGCGGCGGGCATCGCCATGCCGTTCCTGCTGGCGGTGCTGGTCACGCCGATGCTGCTCACCGTGCCGGGCCTGTTCGCCGAAGGCATCTCGACCGGCAGCGCGACCCTGTTCATGGGCGCCTGCATCGCGCTGACCGCCTTTCCGATGCTCGCGCGGATCATTCACGAACGCGGCCTTGCCGACACGGCACTCGGCACGCTGTCGCTGACTGCCGGCGCGTTCGACGATGCGGTGTCGTGGTGCGTGCTGGCGATCGTGCTCGCGACCTTCGGTGCAGGCGCGGGCGTCGCCATCGTCGCGATCGGTGGCGCGGTGCTCTACGCCGCCTTCCTGATCCTGTTCGGCAAGCAGTTGCTCGCCCCGCTTGGCCGCGCGGTCGAGGCGAAGGGCGAGATGAGCATGACCGTGCTGTCGATCACGCTGATGCTGTTCTGCCTGTCCGCCTTCTTCATGGACGCGATCGGCATCCATGCGATCTTCGGCGGCTTCATCCTCGGCGTGTTCATGCCCCGCGGGCTGTTCGTCGAGGAGCTGAAGCGAAAGGTCGAGCCGCTGGCGGTCGTCCTGCTGCTGCCGATGTTCTTCACCTATTCGGGGCTGAACACGCGGATGGATACGGTGAGCTCGCTGCCCCTCCTGCTGATCGCGCTGGGCATATTGACGGTGTCGATCCTCGCCAAGTTCGGTGCCTGCTGGGCCGCCGCACGGATCGCCGGCGAGGACAACCGCACCGCGCTCGGCATCGGCGCGCTGATGAACTCGCGCGGGCTGATGGAGCTCATCATCATCAATATCGGCCTGCAAAAGGGGATCATCGGCCCGACGCTGTTCGCGATGCTGGTGCTCATGGCGATCGTCACGACCGTCATGGCGACCCCGTTGTTCGAGGCGGTCTATGGCAAGCGGGCGCGGGCCAGCGGCGAACTGGGCGGCGTTCCGGCCTGAGCTTGGCCTACACTTTGGTGCGGCCATGCGTTCTGCGCTGGCGTTCCCCTTCAGGACGCCATAAATCGCGCGCACAATGGCAAAGATCACGACCCCGCGCCCGGTCCGCGGCACCCAGGATATTTTCGGCGACTTCGAACGGCGCTTCACCCATGTCGCCGAGACGTTCGAGCGCGTGCGCCGTCTCTACTGCTTCAGCCGCGTCGAAGTGCCGGTGTTCGAATCGACCGCCGTCTTCGCCCGATCGCTGGGCGAGACGACCGACGTCGTGTCGAAGGAAATGTATTCGTTCGAGGATCGCGGCGGCGATTCGCTGACGCTGCGCCCCGAATTCACCGCCGGTATCGCCCGCGCATATCTGACCGAGGGCTGGCAGCAATATGCGCCCTTGAAGCTCGCGACGCACGGCCCGGTCTTCCGCTACGAACGCCCGCAAAAGGGCCGCTATCGCCAGTTCCACCAGATCGACGCCGAGGTGATCGGCGCGGCCGAGCCGATGGCCGATGTCGAACTGCTGGCGATGGCCGACCAACTGCTCAAGGAACTGGGCATCGCCGATGGCGTGACGCTGCAGCTCAACACGCTGGGCGATGCCGCGACGCGCGACGCATGGCGCGCCGCCTTGGTCGAGCATTTCGACAGCCATCGCGGCGAGCTGTCCGAAGACAGTCTCAAGCGGCTCGACAAGAATCCGATGCGCATCCTCGATTCGAAGGACCCGCGCGACCGGCCGATCGCCGATTCGGCGCCTGGGATCGATTCGTTCCTGACCGCCGAAGCCGCCGATTTCTTTGCGGCGGTCACGTCCGGGCTGGACGCGGCGGGGGTCGCATGGACCCGCAATGACCGGCTGGTGCGCGGCCTCGACTATTACCGCCACACCGCGTTCGAATTCGTCACCGACCGACTGGGCGCGCAGGGCACGGTGCTCGCCGGTGGACGCTATGACGGTCTGATCGAAAGCCTTGGCGGGCCGGCGACGCCGGGCGTCGGCTGGGCGGCGGGGATCGAGCGGCTGGCGATGCTGCTGGAGGAGCCCGAAGCGCCGCGCGCCGCCGTCTGCGTCATCCCGCGCGAGGGCGGGGCGGATGCCGCCGCGATGACGTTGTTGCAGGATCTGCGCGCCGCCGGTGCCGTCGCGGACATGGCCTATCGCGGCAACCTCAAGCGGCGCATGGCGAAGGCCGATGCGCAGGGCGCGTCGATGGTCGCGCTGGTCGGTGCCGACGGGGCGGTGACGGCGAAGCTGCTCGCCAGCGGCAAGCAGGTCGACCTCGCCAGCGAAGACCGCGACGCGTTCCTCCACGCCGCTACGCTCTATTCGGACGGGATCGCCGATAGTGACGTCGAGGGTGATTCGGTGCTGGAGGAAATGATCGGCGAGTGGCGTCAGGGCCTCTGGCAGGTATCGGACGACGAATGACCATCGCCCCCGAACGCATCGCCCAGATCGAGGCGCGGCGCGACGAACTGGCGGCGCAGATGGCGACCGGCGACCTGCCGGGCGACCGCTTCGTCGCGGTGTCGAAGGAATATGCCGAGCTCGAACCCGTCGCGGCGGCGGCGGGCGAGGTCCGGCGGCTGCGCGCCGAGAGCGAGAGCCTGACCTTCATGACGCAGGACGCCGATGACGACCTGCGTGCGATGGCGGTGGAGGAACTCCACGCCAACCGCGCCCAGCTGGAGGCGGCGGAACGCGCGCTGGCACTTGCTCTGTTGCCGCGCGATGCGGCCGACGAACGCGCCGCGATGCTGGAAATCCGCGCCGGCACCGGTGGCGACGAAGCCGCCCTGTTCGCGGGCGACCTGTTCCGCATGTATCAGCGCTATGCCGACAATCGCGGCTGGCGGGTCGAGCTGATCTCCGCCTCGGTGTCGGATGCGGGCGGTTATAAGGAAGTCGTCGCCAGCGTCACCGGCGCGGGCGTGTTCGCGCGGATGAAGTTCGAAAGCGGCGTCCACCGCGTACAGCGCGTGCCGGCGACCGAAAGCGGCGGTCGCATCCACACCAGCGCCGCCACCGTCGCCGTCCTGCCCGAGGCCGAGGATGTCGACGTGCAGATCGACGACAAGGACCTGCGGATCGACGTGTACCGCTCGTCGGGACCGGGCGGCCAGTCGGTCAACACCACCGATTCGGCGGTACGCATCACCCACTTGCCGACCGGGCTGGTCGTCATCCAGCAGGACGAGAAGTCGCAGCACAAGAACAAGGCGAAGGCGCTGAAGGTCCTGCGCACCCGCCTGTACGAGGCCGAGCGCCAGCGGCTGGCCGACGAGCGTGCCGGCACCCGCCGGTCGATGGTCGGCTCCGGCGACCGCTCGGAGCGCATCCGCACCTATAATTTCCCGCAGGGGCGGGTGACCGACCACCGCATCAACCTCACCCTCCACCGCCTTCCCGAAATCCTTGAGGGCGAGATGGATGAACTGATCGGCGCGCTGATCGCGCAGGACGAAGCGGAGCGGCTGGCGACGCTGGATGGCTGATGCGCGCACGAGCGTAAAACAAGAAGAAAGGAAGGTCGTTTTCACGCGAAGGCGCGGAGACGCGGAGAAGTTGCGTTGCGGGCAAGGTCCTGTGCCGTCAGGCACTTCATCTCTTGCGGACAGTATGCGAAGCGCGGGATCGCTGCGCGATCGGTATCGGCGAACGCTGATCCTCCGCGTCTCCGCGCCTTCGCGTGAAAACGACCTTTTCTTTAGCGTCCGCCCATGACCACGCTTCGTCACGCACTGACGCAGGCAACGGCCCGCATCGCCGACGTCTCCGACTCCCCCCGCCTCGATGCCGAACTCCTCGCCGCCCATGCGCTAGGCTGTACGCGCGAGGCGATGCTGCTCGCCCGCCTCGACGATCCGGTTCCGGCCACCTTCGCAGCGCTGGTCGAACGCCGCCTGACCCAAGAACCGGTCGCCTATATCACCGGCAGCCGCGCCTTCTGGACGATCGACCTGCTGGTCGGCCCCGGCGTGCTGGTCCCCCGCGCCGACAGCGAGACGCTGATCGAGGCGGCGGTCGACCATTTCGCCGGCCGCGCCCCGCAGCGCATCCTCGACTTGGGCACGGGCCCCGGCACCTTGTTGCTCGCCGCACTCGACGAATGGCCCCAAGCGACCGGACTGGGTGTCGACGCCTCGGAAGTCGCGCTCGACTATGCGCTGCGCAATGGCGCTGCGCTGGGAATGGCGCAGCGGGTGGCGTGGCGACAGGGCGACTGGACCGCCGGCATCGACGGCCGCTTCGACTTGATCCTCGCCAACCCGCCCTATATCGGCACCGACGAACCACTGCCGCGCGAGGTCGTTGGCCATGAACCGGCGGCGGCGCTCTTCGCCGGGCGCGACGGGCTCGACGATTACCGCCGGATCGTCCCCGAACTGCGCCGGCTGCTGGCACCCGATGGCATCGCCGCGATCGAGATCGGGTACGAACAGGGCGACGCGGTCATGGCGCTGGTGCGCGCCGCCGGGTTGCCCGCGCGGCTGGTGCGCGATCTGGGCGATCGGCCGCGCTGCGTAATTACGGGTTGATCCCGTCATACGCGGACCCCATCTTTCCGCTTGGAGAACCCCGCAGCAGCCGCTAAGACCGGCAGCGGGGCAGGCACCATCGACCACGGCGTCGATCGCGGGGCGTGGCTCCTTCCATCGTCATCAACCACTGTCGTCCGGTGGTCATGGCAGGCGGACGGTGCCCGTGCATCGTTTCGCGAAGTGGCTCGCACCCGGGATCGCGAGATCGACGGACAGGTAAGGACAGGACAACCAACCCTTGATGAACAATCGTCAGGCCGGCCGCCGTCGCGGTCGCGGTGGCCAGCGTCAGCCGGGAAGCGGCGGCGGTGGTCCGCGGGACAACGGCAACCGCATCGACAACCGTGCGCGTGGTAACGCCGCGCAATTGCTGGAAAAGTACAAGAACCTCGCCGCCGATGCGCAACGCGCCGGCGACCGGGTGAACACCGAATATTACCTTCAGTTCGCCGATCATTATTTCCGCGTGCTCGAAGCCGGGCGGTCGCGGGTCGAGGAACAGCGCCGCAGCCGCGACGAGTTCGACGGCAACGACGAGGATGATTTCGACGGCGACGGCGACAATGGCGCCGAGACCGGCGGCCAGGATCGCGGCCAGCGCGACGACCGTGGGAATCGCGACGATCGCGGCCAGCGCGAAGATCGCGGCAATCGCGACGATCGTCAGCCGCGCGCCCAGCGTGAGTATCGCGACGACCGTGGCCCGCGCGAAGAACGCCAGCCACGCGAGGAACGCCAGTCGCGCGACGATCGCGGCCCGCGCGAAGACCGCCCGCAACGGGAAGACCGTCCGCAGCGCGAGCGCCTGCGTCGTGACGGCGGCCGGACCACCGCGCCCGCCAATGACGGTGCGGAACTGCGCGGCGTAGAGGGCGAAGTCGGCACGCAGCAGAACGACGTGGCCGAAGCAGCCCCCGAAGTGGTGGCCGAGGCCAAGCCGGTCCGCCGCCGCACGACCCGCACCCGCGTCGATGCTGCCGCTGCCGAACCGGCCGCCGAAGCGGCTCCGTCGATCGAGGCGGACCGCCTGCCGCCGGCACTGTCGGCGAACGACGATGCGGCCGAACGCCCGCGCCGCCGTCGCCGCGTCCGTGCCGAAGAGGAAGAGGCCGTACCGCCCGCCGCCTGATCGGGCGACGCAGGTCGGACTGAAGGGGCCGGTATCGCTTGCGGGCGATACCGGCCCTTTTCGTTGGGGGTAACAGACAGTCCCGTCACCCCGGACTTGATCCGGGGTCCCGCTTCTTATCAACGGTTGCAGAAGAAGCGGGACCCCGGGTCAGGCCCGGGGTGACGAGGAATCGCATGGTAGCGAACGGTCGAACCGCCCTGCGCCTTTACCCCGCGGCGAACTGGTCGGCGCTGAGCGAATACAGCCCGCCGGTGCCGGCCATCGCCGCCATGCCCAGTCCGCGTGCTTCCGGCACGATCCGGTCCAGATAGAAAGCAACCGCCGCCCGCTTGCGCGCCACGAAGTCGGGGTCGGCCACCTGGTCCAGCGCGCGGCCCTGTCGCTCCAGCAGCCAGCCGCAGGTGCAGGTCGCCAGCATCGTCAGGAACGGATAGCTGCCGGCCAGACGGTCGTCGACATCGGCCTCCAGCATCCAGCGGGCGACCGCGCGCGTGTCGTTCAGCAGGTCGCGCAGCGCGGCATGGCCGACCTCCGCCTCCATCTCGGTGAACAGCGCCTCGACGCCCGCGCCGCCGTCGCCAACCAGCTTGCGCCCGACCAGATCGGCGGCCTGGATACCGTTGGTGCCTTCGTAGATCGGCGTGATCCGCGCATCGCGATAATATTGGGCGGCGCCGGTTTCCTCGACATAGCCCATGCCGCCATGGACCTGCACGCCGAGGCTCGCGACCTCACAGCCAATGTCGGTGCCGTGCGCCTTGGCCAGCGGCGTGACCAGGTCGAGCCGGGTCTTGGCACCTTCGACGCCCAGGGTCGCGCGGTCGACCTGTCCGGCGGCGTAATAGACCAAAGCACGCGCCGCCATGGTCTGCGCGGTCATGCGCAGCAGCATCCGGCGGACATCGGGATGGTCGATGATCGCCACCGGCGCGCCGCCGGTCGAGGCACGGGCCGACTGCACCCGTTCGCGGGCATAGGCGACGGCGCGCTGGGTAGCGGCCTCCGCGACCTGCACGCCCTGAAGGCCGACATTCAACCGGGCATTGTTCATCATCGTGAACATGGCGCGCATGCCGGCACCCTCCGCCCCGATCAGTTCGCCGATGCAGTCGCCATTGTCGCCGAACGACAGGACACAGGTGGGGGAGGCATGCAGCCCCATCTTGTGTTCGATCGACACCACGCGAATGTCGTTCGGTGCGCCGGGATTGCCATCGGCATCCAGCCGGAACTTGGGGACCAGGAACAGCGAGATCCCCTTAGTCCCTGCCGGGGCGCCCGGGGTGCGGGCGAGGACGAGATGGACGATATTGTCGGCCATGTCGTGATCGCCGAACGAGATGTAGATCTTGGTACCCGTGATCCGCCAGTTGCCGTCGCCAACCGGTTCGGCCCGCGTCGTCAGCGCGCCGACGTCCGATCCGGCCTGCGGCTCGGTCAGGTTCATCGTGCCGGTCCATTCGCCGGTCGCGAGCTTCGGCAGATAGCGTGCCTGCTGCTCGGCGCTGCCATGATGGGTCAGCGCCTCGATCGCGCCGACGGTCAGCGTCGGCGCCAGCGCAAAGCCCATATCGGCGGTGCCGAGCGTTTCGAGCACCGCGGTCGCCACGGCGAAGGGCAGCGCCTGTCCGCCATATTCGGCGGGCGATCCGATCGTGCCCCAGCCCCCTTCGACATAGGCGCGATAGGCGGCAGGATAGCCATCGGGCATCACCACGCCCTCGGGCGTCCAGCGCGCGCCGACCGTGTCGCCCTTGCGTGTCAGCGGCCGCCATTCGCCGGCGGCGAAATCGCCGATCCCGGTCAGGATCGCGTCGAGCAGATCGGGGGTCGCATCGGCGAAGCGCTCTGCCTCGGCCAGGGTTTCGATCCCGGCGGCGTGGGTCAGCACGAAACGCTGTTCGGCGGTGGCGGGGGTCAGGTCCATTTGCCCTCTCTCGATCATTGGTTTTTGGCGGTATAGGCACCGAACCATGACCGCTTCAAACGCTTCGATCACGACCGTTTCCTTACCCTACGGCACGGCGGGAATCGCGGCGGCGGCAAAGGTGATCGCGGGCGGCGGCTGCGTCGCGGTGCCGACCGAGACGGTCTATGGCCTCGCCGCCGACGCGACCGATTCGCGCGCGGTCGCCGGCATCTATGCGGCCAAGGGGCGGCCGGGGTTCAATCCGCTGATCGTCCATGTGCCGGATCGCGCGGCGGCCGAGGCGCTGGCGGTGTTCGACGATGCCGCCGCTCGCCTTGCCGATGCCTATTGGCCGGGGCCGCTGACGCTGGTGCTGCCGATCCGCGCAGGGAGCGGGATCGCGTCGCTGGTGACGGCGGGGCTGCCGACCGTCGCGATCCGGGTGCCAGCGCATGACGCGATGCAGGCGCTTTTGCGCGCGACCGGCCGGCCGCTGGCCGCGCCCTCGGCCAATGCCAGCGGATCGATCAGCCCGACGCGCGCCGAGCATGTCCTGCGCAGCCTGGACGGGCGCATCCCGCTGGTGATCGATGCCGGGCCGACGACGCAGGGCATCGAATCGACGATCATCGCCTGTGTCGACGGACAGGTGCGGCAACTGCGCCCCGGACCGATCCCGCACGAGGCGGTCGCCGGGTTGCTTGGCGTCGACATCGGCGGCGCGGGGGAAGGGATCGAGGCGCCCGGGCAGCTGGCGAGCCATTATGCCCCGTCCAAGCCGGTCCGGCTGAACGCGACCCGCGCCCAGGACGGCGAATGGCTGATCGGGTTCGGTGCGGTCGCGGGCGACGATACGCTGTCGGCGAAGGGCGATCCGGTGGAGGCGGCGGCACGGCTGTTCGACGCGCTGCATGTCGCGGACAGCGCGGATCGCCAGCGGATCGCGGTGGCGCCGGTGCCGGAGGCGGGGCTGGGCGCGGCAATCAACGACCGGTTGCGTCGCGCTGCGGTGCCGACGGGGTAGGGCTCAGGCGTTCCGCACCTTGCAACGCTTCTTCGTTACCCCGAGGCTACCCATCTTTAACGCTTTGTCCCGTAACCATTCTTGGTACGAAAAGGACCAAGTTTGTGAGCGGACAGGACCATATCGATTTCGAACAGCGGCTGGCGGCGTTCGACTATGACGACCGCAGCTATGGCGCGTTTCCGCGGGTCAAGCGCGCGATCGAACGCCATGCGCCCGCGGCGCTGACTGCGTTGTACCGCCATATCGCCAGCACCGCGTCGCTGCGGGGGATGTTCGCGTCGCAGGCGCGGATGGACCATGCCCGCGACAAGCAGATGGAGCATTGGCGCAAGCTGTTCTCCGGTCCGATCGATCGCGACTATGCCGCCGCCGCGACCAATATCGGGCAGGTGCATGCCCGGATCGGGCTGGCTCCAACCTGGTATATCAGCGGCTATGCCCGGATGCTGGAACATGTCCTGCCCCGGCTGGTGCTCGGGCGGCTGGGGCTGCCGTTCGGAGCGCGGGCACGGGCGCGAGCGGTGACCGCGCTGGTCAAGGCGTCGCTGATCGACATGGACATCGCGCTCGCCGCCTATTTCACCGCCGAACAGGCGGGGCGCCGCGCGGTGATCGAGCGGTGCGGCGCCGCGTTCGAGCGGATGGCGCAGGGTGACCTGACGGTATCGCTCGACGGGCTCCCGAACGAATATCAGGCACTGGCCGACAGTTTCGAAGCGATGCGGGCGCAGATGTGCGAGACGCTGGGCATGGTCACCCGCTCGGGCGAGCAGATCCGCATCGGATCGGGCAATATCCGCCACGCCTCCGACGACCTGTCGCAGCGGACCGAGCAGCAGGCGGCGAGCCTGGAGGAAACCGCCGCGGCGATGGACCAGATCACCAGCACGGTGCGCCAGACCGCCGATGGCGCGTCGCGTGCCGACCGCATCGTCGGCGAGGCGCGCAGCGAAGCCGAGGAATCGGGCCGGATCGTGCAGCAGGCGGTCGATGCGATGGGCGGTATCCAGCGGTCGTCGGCGGAGATCAGCGAGATCATCAGCGTCATCGACGGCATCGCGTTCCAGACCAACCTGCTGGCGCTGAACGCCGGCGTGGAGGCGGCGCGGGCAGGCGATGCCGGCAAGGGCTTCGCGGTGGTCGCGTCCGAAGTGCGTGCGCTGGCGCAACGCTCGGCCGATGCCGCCAAGGACGTGAAGGTCAAGATCACCGCATCGTCCGATCAGGTCGAGGCCGGGGTCGATCTGGTCAACGCCACCGGACAGGCGCTGCAACGGATCATCGGCCGGATCGGCGAGATCAGCGAGCTGGTGTCGGGCATCGCCACCTCCGCCGCGCAGCAGTCGATCGGGCTGCAACAGGTCAATACCGCCGTGTCGGAAATGGATAACGTGACCCAGCGCAACGCGGCGATGGTCGAGGAAGCGACCGCCGCCGCCCGCGTGCTGGCGCAGGAGGCCGAGGTGCTGGCCACCGAGGTCGCGCGCTTCCGGGTCGATGGCGGGGCGGGGCCGGTCAACGAAGTGCACCGGATGCAGCAGCGTATCGCGGCGGCCTGACCGGGCGACTGTTCGTCGTCGGCTTGCAAAGGCGGGTCTGAATTTGGAAACGGGCCTCTTGGAATTAGGGCGGATCGACATGCGCCCTCAAACCTCACCCCGGACTTGTTCCGGGGTCCACGGTGCGGCGATCTGTGCGATTAACGCTTCTTGCGACAGCGTTCGCGGTCCGGTGGACCCCGGAACAAGTCCGGGGTGACGGGATGGGGATAACCTGACCCCGCCTTCCGGGGTGCGGTAGCCGGGGCCGGGGCGGCCGGAAATCCGTGCTGTATCCGTACCCACTCCTGCAAACCGGTTGCGCCGCGGCGATGCGCGTGCTTGGGATCGCACGGGATCGGGAAGCAGTATGGCCAGCCGCGCAATCAATGGACGGGTCGAGGCTGGCGCGACGGGTACGCGCTGGCTGGACGACTATCGCGCGCTGGCGCCGCAGGGCGACATGCTCGCCGCGGCCGAGAGGCTGGACCGTGCCGCATGGGAGGCGGCGTTCGAGGAACTGGCGGCGCTGCCCGGCAACGGCCTGTCCGGCGCGCGCGAGCGGGCGCAGCGCCATGCCGACGATATCGGCACCGCCTACCGCGCGGCGGGCGAGAATGAGGAGCGCCGCTGGCCACTCTCCCCCGTCCCGCTGCTGATCGGCGCGGAGGAATGGCGCGGCATCGCCGAGGGGATGGCCGAGCGCGCCGACCTGTTCGAGGGTGTCATCGCCGACATTCATGGCGAACAGCGGCTGGTGGCCGAAGGCGTGCTGCCGGCGATGCTGGTGACGGGATCGCCGCTGTTCCTGCACCCGATGGTCGGGCTGACCCCACCGGGTGGGCACCAGCTGCATTTCGTCGCCGCCGATCTGTGCCGCGGACCGGACGGGCGCTGGCGGGTGCTGGCCGATCATCTGCGCGTGCCGGTCGGGGCGGGCTATGCGCTCGAAAACCGGCTGGCGATGGGGCGGACGCTGGGCGGATTGCCGTCGCGGATGAATGTCGAGCGGCACGCACCCTTCTTTGCCGCGATGCGCGCCGGGATCGCCGCCGCCTGCCGCCGGGCCGAGCCGCGCATCGGGCTGCTGACGTCGGGCAAGCTCAACCCCAGCTATCCCGAACAGGCGCATCTGGCGCGCTATCTGGGGTTCCTGCTGGTCGAGGGCGCCGACCTCGCCGTGCGCGACGACCAGCTCTATGTCCGCACCATCGCGGGCCTGAAGCGGATCGACGCGCTGTGGCGGCGGATCGACCCGCGGCTGATCGACCCGCTGGCGTTCGATGCCAATTCGACCATCGGCGTGCCCGGCCTCGTCGATGCGATGGCGGCGGGCAATGTCGTGATCGCCAATGCGCCGGGCGTCGGCGTGCTCGAATCGCCAGCCTTCGCGGCGTTCCTGCCGGCGCTGGGCGAGCGGCTGCTGGGGCGGGCGCCGTCGCTGTCGTCGATCGGGACATGGTGGTGCGGCGACCCGGACGCACGCGCGCAGGTGCTGTCGTCGCTCGACCAGCTGCTGATCGGCCCCGCCTTTGCGGGGCCGGCGGTGGCGGGGTTACCTGATGGCGCGGTGCTGGGTGCTACCCTGGACGGTGCGGCGCGGGAGCGGCTGGCGGCGGCGATGGCACTGCGGCCGCAGGATTATGTCGGGCAGGAGGTCGCCGAACTGTCGACCATGCCGACCGCGTGCGGTGAGGGGCTGCTGCCGCGCCCCTTCTCGCTGCGCGTGTTCGCGGCGCGGGGGGGAGACGGGCGCTGGGTCGTGCTGCCCGGCGGCTTCGTGCGGATCGGCGACCAGCCCGACGCGCGGGCCGCCGTGATGGGTGAAGGATCATGGTCCGCCGACGTTATCGTCCATGGCCCCGATCCGGTCGCGCCGGTATCGCTGCTGCAACCGACCGACAGCGTGGAACTGCGCCGCAATCCCGGCACGCTGCCCAGCCGGGTCGCCGACAACATGTTCTGGCTCGGCCGCTATCTGGAGCGGGGCGAGGCGCTGCTGGGCGTCATCCGCGTGCTGTTCGGCCATTCGATCTCCGCCGACACCGGCGCCGCGCTGGCGCCCGAAACCGTTGAGCGGCTGGTGACGATCATCGCCGATACCGGCGCGGCGGAGCGTCCGCCCAGCCATCGCCGCCGCGACCTGGTCGATTTCGGGCGCGAGGCGATGGAGGCGGTCGACGGCTGGGGCAGCGTCCGCGCAATCAACCGCATGGCGACCGGCATCGGCGGCGTGTCGCGCGACCGGCTGTCGGCGGACATGGTGCGCCTGCTCGATGCGCCGCATCCGACCACCGGCACGCTGCTCGACCGCGCGGGCACGTTGCAGCGCCGCTATGCCGCGCTGGCCGGGCTGTCGGCCGAACATATGGGGCGGACCGATGCGTGGCGCTTCCATGACCTTGGTCGCCGGATCGAGCGGGCGCTGGCGGTGACGCGCACGCTGCTGGCGGTCGACCTGCGTCGCGCCAATGCCGAGGATCTGTCGACCCTGCTCGACCTCGCCAACAGCCAGATCAGCTATCGCCAGCGCTATCTGATGGGCTTTGCGCGGGTGCCGGTGATTGACCTGATCGCGCTCGACCCCGGCAATCCGCGCGGCATCGCGTTTCAGGTGGAGACGATCGTCGGCCATCTGGCGAAACTGCCGGTGCTGAACGATGCCGGCATCGCCGAACCGCAACAGCGTATCGCCGCGCGCCTGACCGCGGGCATCGCCATGGCATCGGCCGAACGGGTCGATCGCGGCTGGGTGCTGGAGATCAACCAGCAGTTGCAGAAGCTGTCCGACGCCATCGCCACCCGCTATTTCCTGCAGGGGGCGCAGGCGCTGCGCGAAGCCGGGCTGACGCTGGCATGATGCGCTACGCCATCCGCCACATCACCCGCTTCGATTATGAGGAAGCGGCGGGGTTCGCGCGCTGCAACCTCAGGCTCCGCCCGATCCTGTGGTCGGGGCAGACGCTGGAGGACTATGCGCTGCTGGTCGAACCGGGCGGTCATACCCATCCGGCGCGGGCGCAGGCGGGGCTGGCCAATGTCACACGGCTGGTGGTCGAACGGCCCGAACGCACGCTGACGATCGAAAGCCGCGCGACGGTGTGTGTCGAGCGGCCGATCCCGGTGCCGTCGCCGACCGACCCGACGCTGGCCGATATTCGCGCCATGGTCGCAAAGGTCGCCGATGCCGGTCCGGCCAGCCCGGTCAGCTACTTGTTCCCCTCCGCCCATGTGCCGATCGTGCCGGAAATTGCCGAGTGGTGTGCCGAGGATCTGGCCGACGATCGCGGCATCCTCGACGCGGCGATCGCGCTCGCCCGTCGCATCCAGCGCGACTTTGCCTTCGATCCGACCGCGACCCTGGTAGACACGCCGCCCGCCGAAGCCTTCGCCAAGCGCGGCGGAGTGTGTCAGGATTTCGCGCAGATCATGCTGTCGGGGCTGCGCGGCGCGGGGCTGCCCGCCGCCTATTGCTCGGGCTATCTGCGCACCCTGCCGCCGCCGGGGCAGGAGCGGCTGGTCGGCGCGGACGCTACGCATGCGTGGGTGCTGGTGTGGGCCGGTCCCGAACTGGGATGGGTCGGCGTCGATCCGACCAACGGCATCTGGATGGCGGAGGATCATGTCGTGATGGCGATCGGCCGCGACTATGCCGACATCGCCCCGATCGACGGCGTGGTGCTGGGGTCGGGGGCGCAGACGATGCAGGTGTCGGTCGATGTGGAGCCTTTGCCGGTCGGGTAGTTGGTTTGCGATAGGAAGAGGGTTTCACGCGGAGGCGCGAAGACGCGGAGGGGCTCCGCTTGGCGCTGCTTCTCCCGCGCCAGCGGCCCTATTCCATGGTTTCTGCGTAGAGCGTCTGCCGGGGGCACAGGCTCGCCAAGCCGCGCAACCCCCTTCGCGTCTCCGCGCCTTCGCGTGAAAACAATCTTACTTCTTGGTACCCATGGTGAACCCCACCCAACCCGGATTGACGAATCCATAAGGGTTGGGGGATAAAGAACAAACCATGAACGCAGAGTCGTCCACCCTGTCCGCGCTGAAGCGGCAAGTCGCCGCCATGGAGCGGCGCGCGCCGATAGGCAAGGCGGTGCGGGTGGCGACCGGGCATGGCGACATCGACGCCGCGCTGGATGGCGGCATCGCGCGCGGGCGGCTGCACGAGATTTTCGCGGCAGAAGCGGGCGATGCCGGTAGCGCGACCGGCTTTGTCGGCATGCTGTCGATTCGGCTGGGCGGCGGTATCGTCTGGCTGCGCGAGGAGGCGGCGGTGCGCGGGGGCGGGCATCTCCATGCGCCGGGACTGGTCGAGATCGGCGTCGATCCCGCGCGGCTGCTGCTGGGGTTCCTGCCCGATGCGCTGTCGGTGCTGCGCGCGGCGGCCGATGTCGTGCGCTGTGCCGGGGTCGGGGTGGCGGTGATCGAACTGCACCGCGATCCGAAGGCACTCGACCTGACCGCCAGCCGCCGCCTCGCGCTGGCGGCGGAGGAAAGCGGGGTGACGGCGCTGCTGCTGCGCATCGCCGCGACTCCGGTGGCGAGTGCCGCCGATACCCGCTGGGCGGTGCGGTCCTGCGCGTCGCAACCCCTGCCCGCCAATGCGCCGGGCCATCCGACCTTCGACCTCGAATTATTGCGTCAGCGCGGCCGGAGTGCCGATGGCCGCTGGCAAGTGGAGTGGAACCGTGAGCAAGCCGTCTTCACCAGCCCGACCCAGCGGTCGGCGCCATCTGGCGCTGTGGTGGCCGTTCCTGCCGAGCGACCGCTTGCTGCGCCAATACCCCTGCGTCGTGCCGGATGATGCGCCGTTCGTCTGTGTCGAAACGGTGCGGGGGGCCTTGCGCATCGCATCGGTCGACCGCCACGCGCTGGACAAGGGTCTCACCCCCGGCATGGCGCTGGCCGATGCGCGGGCGCAACTGCCTGATCTGGTCGTGGTCGATGCCAATCCGTTCGCCGATCATGGCTGGCTGGAACGGATCGCCGATGCCTGCGACCGGTTCACGCCGCTGGTCGCGCTGGACGGCGGCGACGGGGTGACATTGGACATTACCGGCTGCGCGCATCTGTTCGGCGGCGAGGCGGAGCTGGTGGCGGAGGTCGAGTCGCGCCTCGCCCGGTTCGGGACGCTGCGCCACGCACTGGCCGATACGCCCGATGCGGCGCAGGCGCTGGCCCGGTTCCAGAGTGCCCCGGCGGCAAGCGAGGCGGCTGCGATCCGGCGGCTGGGCGTGGCGGCGCTGCGATTGGACGACGAGATTGCGGTGGCGCTGCGCCGGGCGGGGCTGCGCACCATCGGCGACCTTGCCAGCCGCCCGACCGCGCCGATCGCGGCGCGCTTCGGGGAAGAGACGGTGGCGGCACTGGCGCGCTTGCTGGGCGATGCCGACCAGCGGTTGCGCCCGCGCCGGGCGCTGCCGGCCTTGTTCTTCGAACGGCGCTTCGCCGAACCGATCGCACGCGACGCTGATGTGCTTTCGACGATCGGCGAGCTGGCGACGGAGGCGGAGGCGGAGCTGACCGCACGCGACCGTGGCGGGCGGCGGTTCGCGGTGCGGCTGTACCGGGCCGATGGCGCGCTGCGCGATCTGGCAGTCGAAAGCGGGTTGCCGATGCGCGATCCGCCCTCGATCCTGCGGCTGTTCCGCGAACGGATCGACGCGCTGGCCGACCCGATCGATCCTGGGTTCGGCTTCGACATGATCCGCATGAGCGTGCCGGCGCTCGAACCGCTGGCGCCGACACAGTTGCAGCTCGAAGGGGGAGCGGTCAGCGAGGAGGCGATGGCGGCGCTGGTCGATCGCCTCAGCACCCGGCTGGGGCGCGGGCGGATCGCGCGGGTCGCGCCGGGCGACAGCCATCTGCCCGAACAGGGGGTGCTGACCATCGACGCGATCGACGCGCCGGTGCCGACCGGCTGGGACGCACCCGAAGCGGGCGAGCCGCCGCTGCGTCCGATCCACCTGTTTGACCCGCCACAGCGGATCGAGGTGATGGCCGAAGTCCCCGACGGCCCGCCGCACCGCTTTCGCTGGCGGCGGGTGCTGCATGACGTGATCCGCTTCGAAGGGCCGGAACGGATCGCGGCGCAGTGGTGGCGCAGGGGGCAGACGAAGGTGCGGACGCGGGACTATTACCGGGTCGAGGATGTGCGCGGGCGGCGCTACTGGATCTTCCGGCACGGGCTGTACGATCGCGAGACGCCCGATCCGCTATGGTATGTGCATGGGGTGTTCGCGTGAGCCGCGCGACATCCGGCATCCTCCGCCCCAATCGTCACCCCAGCGCGGGCTGGGGTCTCCTTGTGGCTGGCGCTGCATCCTTGTCGCAGGAGATTCCAGCTTGCGCTGGAATGACGTTCGGGGTGGGCGGGTCAAGGTTGGGCGTTCGCCAAATCGTCATCCCGGCGCAGGCCGGGATCCACCGTGCCGCAGACTCAATGGCTTCGGCGATTGCGGAACCTTGGATCCCGGCCTCCACCGGGATGACGGGTGGGGCGGGCGAGGCCCGTCCGTGAGATGGCCTTTGCCGAACTGATCGCCGCGACGCACTTCTCGTTCCTGCGCGGGGCGTCGCCGCCGTGCGACATGGTCGGCCAGGCGAACGAGCTGAAAATGGCCGGGATCGGGATTGCCGACCGCAACACCGTGGCGGGGGTGGTGCAGGCGTTTCTGTCGCTCAAGAAGGCGAATGAGGGGCTGGTCGAGCAGGGATTGCCGCCCAACGACTTCGACCTCGTCGTCGGTGCGCGGCTGGTGTTCGCCGACGGGACGCCGGACATCGTCGCCTATCCAACCGACCGCGCGGCATGGGGGCGGCTGACGCGGTTGCTGAGCGGCGGCAATCTCAAGGCGAAGAAGGGGGAGTGCCACCTCGAATTGAGCGACCTGCTGACATGGCAGGAAGGGTTGCTGCTGATCGTCACCGCGCCGGATGCAGCGTTGCTGACGCGGCTTCGCGATGCCTGTCCGGGGCGGGTATGGCTGGCGGTCGCGATGCCGCGCGGCGGGCGCGATCGGCGGCGGCTGGCGGGGCGGATCGCGCTGGCCGGCAGGATCGGCGTCCCGTTGCTCGCGACCAACGACGCGCTCTATGCGACGCATGAGCAGCGGCCGCTGCACGATGTGCTGACCTGTATCCGCGAGGGCACGACCCTTGCCGCTGCCGGGCGCAAGCTGGCGGCGAATGCCGAGCGGCACTTGAAGGCGCCCGAAGAGATGGCGCGGCTGTTCCGCGATTGCCCCGAAGCGGTCGAGGAAAGCGTGAGGCTGTTGAGGCGGATCGAGTTTCGCCTGACCGACCTGAAGTACGAATATCCGCATGAGCCGGTACCGGCAGGGTGGGAGGCACAGGACTGGCTGGAACATCTGACGATGACCGCCGCGGAGGAGCGCTATGGGCCGGACCTGCCGGTCGGGGTGCGCAAGCGGCTGGATGAAGAGTTCGCGCTGATCCGCAGCCAGAAATATGCGCATTATTTCCTGACGGTCCATGATCTGGTCCGGTTCGCGCGGACCTGCGATCCGCCGATATTGTGCCAGGGGCGCGGGTCGGCGGCCAATTCGATTGTGTGCTTCCTGCTCGGCGTGACCTCGGTCGATCCGAACGAGCATGATCTGCTGTTCTCGCGCTTCGTGTCCGAACAGCGCGGCGAGCCGCCCGATATCGATGTCGATTTCGAACATGAACGGCGCGAGGAGGTGATCCAGTATATCTACCGCCGCTATGGCCGCGAGCGGGCCGGGATCGCCGCGACCGTCATCCATTATCGGCCAAGGAGCGCGGTGGGCGAGGTCGGCAAGGTGCTGGGCCTGACCCGCGACGTAACGCAGCGGCTGGGCAGTACCGTGTGGGGCAGCTTTGCCGGGCAGATGGAGGCGCGGCGCTATACCAGCGCGGGGTTCGACATCGACAATCCCGAGATCGCGCAGCTTCGCTGGCTGGTCGACCAGATCCTCGAATTTCCCCGCCATCTGTCGCAGCATGTCGGCGGGTTCGTGCTGACGCAGGGGCGGCTGGACGAGATGGTGCCGATCCATAACGGCGCGATGGAGGGGAGGACCTTCATCGAATGGGACAAGGACGATATCGACGCACTGGGGTTGATGAAGGTCGATGTGCTGGCGCTCGGCATGCTCACCTGCATCCGCAAGGCGTTCGACCTGCTCCGGCACCACGGGCTGGGCGAGCATGACCTGACCGTCGACCTGAAGGCGGACGACGCGGCGGTGTACGACATGCTGCACAAGGGCGACAGCATCGGCGTGTTCCAGGTCGAGAGCCGGGCGCAGATGAACATGCTGCCGCGGCTGAAGCCCACCTCGCTCTACGACCTGTCGGTGCAGGTGGCGATCGTGCGGCCGGGGCCGATCGAGGGGGATATGGTGCACCCCTATCTGCGGCGGCGATCTGGGCAGGAGGCGATCACCTATCCGTCGCCCAAGCCGCCACATGATCCGGACGAACTGCGCACCCTGCTCGGGCGGACCTTCGGCGTGCCGCTGTTCCAGGAACAGGTGATGAAGCTCGCCATCGTCGCCGCCGACTTCAGTCCGAACGAGGCGAACGAACTGCGCCGGGCGATGGCGACCTTTCGCAATCCGGGAACGATCGAGAATTTCCGGCGGAAGCTGATCGATGGCATGACCGCGCGCGGCTATGAACCCGACTTCGCCGAACGCTGCTTCCGCCAGATCGAGGGGTTCGGCAGCTACGGCTTTCCCGAGAGCCATGCGCTGTCCTTCGCGCGGCTGGTCTATGTGTCGTCGTGGATCAAATGCCATCACCCGGCGGTGTTTGCGTGTGCGCTGCTCAATTCGCAGCCGATGGGGTTTTACGCCCCGGCGCAGATCGTCCGCGATGCGCGCGATCATGGGGTCGCGGTGCTGGGCATCGATGTGAATGTCAGCGACTGGGATAACAAGCTGGAAGGATTAGCCTGTGATCGTCACCCTGCGTTTGATCCAGGGTCCCGCTTTCTTGTCGACGTCGCTGAAGAAGCGGGACCCCGGGTCAAGCCCGGGGTGACGGAGGAGGGGATACCCCTCGCGCTCAGGCTGGGGTTTCGGCAGATGGACGGGTTCCGTCAGCATTGGGCCGAGGCGATCGCCGCCGGGCGGCCCTTTGCCAGCGTCGAGGAACTGGCGCGGCGGGCGCGATTGCCGCAGCGGGCGCTCAGGCTGCTGGCCGATGCCGATGCCTTCCGATCGATCGGGTTCGACCGGCGTGAGGCGTTGTGGGAGGTGCGGCGAACCCCGGATGCCGAGCTGCCGCTGTTCGCCCATGCCAAAGCCGCCGAACTGGGCGCGGAGCCGGACATGACATTGCCCGCGATGCCGGCGGTCGAGCATGTCGTGACCGATTACCAGACGCTGCGGCTGTCGCTGCAGGGGCATCCGATGCAGTTCCTGCGCGGGCGGCTCGACCGGATGGGGGTGACGAGTTGCGCCGGGATCATGGCGGCGAAGGCAGGCGCGCGGGTCACCGCCGCCGGCCTCGTCCTCGTGCGGCAGCGGCCGGGCAAGGGCAATGCGATCTTCGTCACGCTGGAGGACGAGGGCGGCATCACCAATGTCGTGCTGTGGGCGCGATTGTTTGAGGCGTATCGGCGCGAGGTGATGGGCGCGCGGCTGATGCTGGTCGAGGGCGAGGTGCAGCGCAGCCGCGAGGGGATCGTGCACCTGATGGGCGCGCGGGTGTGGGACCGCAGCGACCTGCTCGACACACTGGGCGAGGCGCCGCCGCCGGTGCCGTCGTCGCGGGGGGACGAGGTGGTGCGCCCGGTCGCGTCGCGCCACCCGCGCGACGTGCGGCTGGTGCCGAAGTCGCGCGATTTCCACTGACATCGCCCAGCCGCCCGGCGTAGGACGGTCCTACTTTTTCGTCACCCCGGACTTGATCCGGGGTCCCGCTTCTTCCCCACGGTGGCGAGGAAAGCGGGACCCCGGGTCAAGCCCGGGGTGACGGAGAAAGAGCTGAAGGTCGATCGCTGCCTTGGAGGGCCATGAACGGGTTGCTGCTGTTCGTCGTCGCGATCGGCTATGCCGCGCTGCTGTTCGCGGTGGCGTGGGTCGTGCGGCGGCGGGGGATCGCGCCGGGGCGGCGGCGGGCGGTCTATACGCTGGGGCTGGCGGTCTATTGCAGCAGCTGGACGTTCAATGGCGCGGTCGGCAGCGCGGTGGCCGAGGGGTGGACCTATCTGCCGATCTATCTGGGGCCGGTCCTGCTGTTCGTCTTCGGACGGCGGTTGCTGGTACGGCTGGTGGGGGCGGTGCAGGCCGATGGGGCGACGTCGATCGCCGACTTTATCGGCGGGCGGTTTTCGCGCAGCCGAGGGGTAGCGGCTTTGGTGACGCTGATCGCGCTGACCGGGACCGTGCCCTATGTCGCGTTGCAGCTGCGGTCGGTCGCGACCAGCTATGGCGCCCTGGCCAACCTGGGCGACACGACGCGGCCGATGATCGTGACCGCGATCGTGCTGGCCGCCTTTGCCATCGGCTTCGGGACGCGCGGCGATGCCAAGGAGCGGGCCGATGGCGGGCTGCTGGCGGCGGTCGCGGTGGAGTCGCTCATCAAGCTCGCGGCCTTTGCCGCCGTCGCGCTGTTCGCGTTGTGGCTGGTCGTGGAGGCGGCACCGGCGGAGCGGGCGGCGGGGATGGCGCGGCTGGGCAGCGGCTTTGCCCGGCCACCGGCGGCCGGAGACTTCGCCATTGCGACGTTGCTGGCGATGGCGGCGATGCTGTGCCTGCCGCGCCAGTTCCATGTGACGGTGATCGCCGCGCACGACCGCCACGACCCGGCGCGGGCGCGCTGGCCGTTCGTCGCCTATCTGGTGCTGACCGCGTTGCTGGTCGTGCCGATCACTTGGGGCGCGCTGGTGCAGGGCGGCGCGACGCGGCCCGACCTGCTGGTGATCGCCATGCCGCTGGCCGCCGGAGCGCCGGCGATCGCGCTGCTGGGGTTCGTCGGCGGCTTTTCAGCGGCGACGGCGATGGTGGTGATGGAGACGGTCGCGCTGGCGACGATGGTGTCGAACGACCTGATCGCGCCGCTGTTGCTGCGCCACCCGCGCATGGCCGCAGCGGCGCATGTCGGGCGGACGCTGCTGTGGGTGCGCCGCGCCGTGATCGTCGGGATCATCGGCGTGGCGTTGATGAGCGCACTGCTGATCCCGATGACGCGCGGGCTGGCGACGATCGGGCTGGTCGCCTTTGCGGCGATGGCGCAGTTCGCGCCCGCGCTGCTGCTGGCGGTGGCCGGGGGTGGGCGCGATCCCTTGGCGGCCAAGGCGGGGCTGGCGACGGGCCTTGCCGGATGGACGCTGCTGCTGTTCGTGCCGACGCTGAGCGGAGCGCCGCTGCCGATCCCGGCGATGGCGGGGATGGGGGCGGTCGCAGCGGCGGCGGTGGTGACGCTGGCGGCGAACCTGATCGTCCACGCCGCCGTCGCCCTGTCGCGCGCGCCGCGCCTGCCCTTCGTCCGCGACGACCGGGTGCCGCCGGTGCGCGACCTGTCCGAGCTGACCCAGCTGGTCGCGCGCTTCGTCGGCGAGGAGCGGGCGAGGGCGGAG
This sequence comes from Sphingomonas hankookensis, assembly GCF_001619955.1. Classification (GTDB taxonomy): domain Bacteria; phylum Pseudomonadota; class Alphaproteobacteria; order Sphingomonadales; family Sphingomonadaceae; genus Sphingomonas; species Sphingomonas hankookensis_A. The sequence goes on from NZ_LQQO01000002.1 coordinate 83,949, forward strand.
CTGGGCGAGGGCAGCCATGTCGATGCCCGCGCCGCGCGCCGGGCCGAACGGCTGGTGGCGCAGGTGGTCGGGGTGTCGTCCGCACGGCGGCTGGTGGCGTCCGCACTGTCGGGCGAGGGACTGGGCGCGGACGATGTCGCGCGGATGCTGGACGAGAGCGGGCAGAGCCTGCAATTTTCCAAGGGGCTACTCGCCGCCACACTGGAGCATATCGATCCGGGGGTCAGCGTGGTCGATGCGGAGCTGAACCTGGTCGCGTGGAACCAGCGCTATCTCGACCTGTTCGGGTTCCCGCCCGGCATGATCCGGGTCGGCGCGCCGGTGGCCGATGCGATCGCGTTCAATGCGCTGCGCGGTGATTGCGGCCCCGGAGAGGTCGACGACCATGTCGCGCGGCGGCTGGCGCATATGCGGCGGGGGACGCGGCACAGTTTCGAACGGGTGCGCAGCGACGGGCGGGTGCTGAAGACCGTGGGCGGGCCGATGCCGGGCGGCGGCTATGTCATGTGCTTTTCGGACATCACCGCCGAGGCGCAGGCATTGCGTGCGGTGGAGACGGCGCGGGCCGAGCTGGAGCGGCGGGTCGAGGAGCGGACCCGCGCGCTGTCCGACGCCAATGCCGCGCTGGCGCGGGCGACGGCGGACAAGACCCGGTTCCTGGCCGCCGCCAGCCACGACCTGTTGCAGCCACTCCACGCGGCACGGCTGTTCACGGCCGCGCTGGCGCGGGGGGCGGACGATCGGGCGAAGCCGCTGGCCGAGCGGATCGACCAGTCGATCGCGGCGGCGGACCAGTTGCTGCGGGCGCTGCTCGACATATCGAAGCTGGATGCCGGGGGGATCGTGCCGGTGCCGACGCGCTTCGGGGTCCGGGGCCTGCTGGTCGAGCTGGTCGACAGTTTCGCCGATCAGGCGCGGGCAAAGGGGCTGGTGCTGCGGATCGGGCCGGGGGATGCGGTGGTCGAAACCGACCGGGTGCTGCTGCGCTCGATCGTCCAGAATCTGCTGGGCAATGCCGTGCGCTATACCGCGCGGGGCGGGGTGATGATCGGGGTGCGTCGGCGGGGTGGCGTGGCGCGGATCGAGGTGGTCGACAGCGGACCCGGCATTGCCGAGGCCGACCGGGCGCGGGTGTTTCGCGAGTTCGAGCGGCTGGCGACGGCCGAGGATGCCGGGCTGGGGCTGGGCCTTGCCATCGTCGCGCGGACGGCGGCGTTGCTGGGGGCGGAGGTCGACCTGAACAGCCGGGTCGGGCGGGGGAGCCGCTTTGCGGTGACGCTGCCGATGGTCGAGGGCGTGGCGACGGCGGTGCCGGCGCGGGTGGCGGTGCGCGACGTCGGGCCGCTGTCGTGTCTGATCGTCGATGACGATGCCGGGGTCCGGCGCGCGATGGCGGCGCTGGCGGTCAGCCGGGGGCACCGGGTGCGGGTGGCAGCGACGGTCGAGGAGGCGCTGGCCGGGGTGTGCGAGGAGGTGGCGTTCGTCGACCATGATCTGGGCGGCGAGGTCGATGGGCTGGCGCTGATCGGGATGCTGCGCGCGGTCAGGCCGGCGCTGCGCGCGGCGCTGGTGACGGCGGATGCGAGCCGGACGCTGGCGGAGGCGGCTGAGGCGGTGGGCGTGACGGTGTTGCTGAAGCCGTTGGCGGGGGAGGTGTTCGACGCGTGGGTAGCCGCGCCGGGCGAGCAGTAGCGCAGCTACTGCAAGCCACCCGAGGCGCGGCCGGCCGGCGGCGCGGGGAGCGCCGTCCGACGGCACGGGCTTTGCCCGTGTCGGGGCCGTGCCACCAAGCCAAAGTTCACTAAGTTCACACTAACCGCATGTTTGCGAACGCGGGGAAGGAGGCGGTTGATGCCCCAGCCTTCGTTCTGGCGCCAGTTGTTTAAAGGTGCGTGTTGTTGTCTGCCACCAGTCCCCGAAACCCGCGGAAAATCGCCAAAGGTCACTAAGTTCACACTCGTGACGTGTTCGTCGCGGGGCCGGATGGGGCGCGGTGGGGTAGCGAAGCCGACGATGGGAAAGAGCGGGTTCGATACTGGCAGGTTGGTGGCTTGTAGGACAGGGTTTCCTGTGTGGGCGGGGAAGAAGAAGCGGGACCCCGGGTCGAGCCCGGGGTGACGGGGAATAGGGCCTAGCCCGTGACTTCCAGTCCGAGCGCGCGGGCGGCGACGGCGGCTTGCGTGCGGTTGCCGACGTCGAGCTTGCGCAGCACGGCGGTCATGTGGACCTTCACGGTCGTCTCGGCGATGCCGAGGTCGTGGGCGATCTGCTTGTTCAGGCGGCCGGCGAGGACGCCGAGCAGGACGCGAAGCTGCATCGGAGTGAGTGCGGCGACGCGGGCGGCCATGTCGTCTTCGGGTGCGGTGTCGGGGGCCATGCGGTCGCCGGCGAGCGCGGCGGCGATGGCGGCCTCGATCGATTCCAGTGCCGCATCCTTGCCGACGAACCCGACCGCGCCGAACCGGGCAACCTGGGCGAAGGCGGCGGCGCGATCGGCGCCGGAGACGACGAGGATGGGGACGTCGGGGGCTTCGGCATGGAGCAGGGCCACGCCGCTATAGCCGACCGCGCCGGGCATGTTCAGGTCGAGCAGGATCAGCGCGAGCTTGTCGGCGTCGCGAATGGCCTGGACCGCGCGGTCGAGCGAGCCGGCTTCGACGATATGCGCGTCGGGGCGGACTTGCAGGACGGCGAGGGTCAGGGCCTGACGGAACAGCGGGTGGTCGTCGGCGACGAGGATGGTGGTCATCGCGCGTTCTCCAGCGTCACCCCGGGCTTGACCCGGGGTACCGCTTTTTACCGACGGCAGAAGAAGAAGCGGGACCCCGGCTCAAGGCCGGGGTGACGAGAGTGGGCATCACGCCGGCCGGATACGCTCGGCGACCAGCGTGTCGACCACCGACGGATCGGCGAGCGTCGAAGTGTCGCCCAAATTGGACGTGTCGTTCTCGGCGATCTTGCGGAGGATGCGGCGCATGATCTTGCCCGAGCGGGTCTTGGGCAGGCCGGGCGCGAACTGGAGGGCGTCCGGGGTGGCGACCGGGCCGATTTCCTTGCGGACCCATTGCCGCAGTTCGGCGCGCAGGTCGTCGGTCGGTTCGTCGCCCGCGTTCAGGGTCACATAGGCATAGATGCCCTGGCCCTTGATGTCGTGCGGCATGCCGACGACCGCGGCTTCGGCAACTTTCGGGTGGGCGACGAGCGCGCTTTCGACCTCGGCGGTGCCCATGCGGTGGCCGCTGACGTTGATGACGTCATCGACGCGGCCGGTGATCCAGTAATAGCCATCGGCATCGCGGCGCACGCCGTCGCCGGTGAAGTATTTGCCGGGATAGGTGGTGAAATAGGTCTGGAAGAAGCGGTCGTGGTCGCCCCACACCGTCCGCATCTGGCCGGGCCAGCTGTCGGTGATGCACAGATTGCCCTCGGTCGCGCCCTCCAGCTCCTTGCCCTCGGCATCGACGATCATCGGTTGCACGCCGGGCAGCGGCTTCGTCGCGCTGCCGGGCTTCAGGTCGGTGGCATAGGGGAGCGGCGAGATCAGGATGCCGCCGGTTTCGGTCTGCCACCAGGTATCGACGATCGGGCAGCGCCGGTCGCCGACGACGCGGTGATACCAGTCCCATGCCTCCGGGTTGATCGGTTCGCCGACCGAGCCGAGGATGCGCAGCGATTTCCGGCTCGATTTCGTGACCCAGCTGTCGCCCTCGCGCATCAGCGCGCGGATGGCGGTGGGGGCGGTGTAGAAGATGTTGACGCCCAGCCGGTCGATCGTTTCCCAGAACCGGCCATGGTCGGGATAGTTGGGCACGCCGTCGAACATGACCGTCGTCGCGCCGTTCGACAGCGGGCCGTAGACGACATAGCTATGCCCGGTGACCCAGCCGATATCGGCGGTGCACCAGAACACCTCGCCGTCGCGATAGTCGAACACGTCGCGGAAGGTGGTGTGTGCCCACACCAGATAGCCGCCGGTCGTGTGGAGAACGCCCTTGGGCTTGCCGGTCGATCCGCTGGTATAGAGGATGAACAGCGGGTCCTCGGCGTCCATCGGCTCGGCCGGGCAGTCGGGCGAGGCGTCGGCGAGGAGGTCGTGGAGCCAGAAATCGCGGCCCTCGACCATCGGCACGTCGGCACCGCTGCGGCGGATGACGATGACGGTGTCGACGCCGGGGGCGTGGTCGAGCGCCTTGTCGACATTGGCTTTCAGCGGGATGCGCTTGCCGCCGCGACAGCCTTCGTCGGCGGTGATGACCAGCCGGCTGTCGCAATCGACGAGGCGGTTGGCGAGGCTGTCGGGCGAAAAGCCGCCGAACACGATCGAATGGATCGCGCCGATGCGGGTGCAGGCGAGCATCGCGGCGGCGGCTTCGGGCACCATCGGCAGATAGAGGGTGACGCGGTCGCCCTTCTTCACGCCCTTCGATTTCAGCACGTTGGCGAAGCAGCACACTTGGCTGTGGAGTTCGCGATAGGTGACCTTGCGCGTCTCGCCCGGTTCGTCGCCTTCCCAGATGATCGCGGTCTGGTCACCGCGCGTCTCGAGATGGCGGTCGAGGCAGTTGACCGACACGTTGGTCTGGCCATCGGCGAACCAGCGGATGCGGAAATCGGCCTCGTCGAACGAGGTGTCCTTCACCTCGGTATAGGGCCGCGACCAGTCGATGCAGCGGCCGCCCTCGCGCCAATAGGATTCCGGGTCCGCGACCGATGCGGCGTAGCGCGCGTCATATTCGGCCTTGTCCACCTGGGCGACGGCGTCGTGCGGGGCCGCGTGGATCGTCTGGGTCATGTTTCTCTCCTGTGCGCCTGATGTGCGGTCGCGGGTACGCGCGTCAAGCGGTCGGCCCCTACTACCAAGGTCGTACTGGCCGCCATGGCGCGTGCAGATGACACTGGCGCGGCACGAGGTGTGGCGACAGACTGCACCGGACAAGACGAGAGGATGCCGCCATGGCAGAGGCTGTAGCCGTGCCCCACAAGGGCCAGAACGAGAAGCTGGTGATCGCGGCGTCGTCGCTCGGCACCGTGTTCGAATGGTACGACTTCTACCTGTACGGGTTGCTGGCGACGTATATTTCGAAGCAGTTCTTTTCGGGCGTGAACGAGACGACCGGGTTCATCCTGGCGCTGGGCGCATTTGCCGCCGGGTTTGCGGTCAGGCCGTTCGGGGCGCTGGTGTTCGGGCGGATCGGCGATCTGGTCGGGCGCAAGAACACGTTCCTCGTCACGATGGGGATCATGGGCCTGTCGACCTTCGCGGTGGGCCTGTTGCCGAGCTATGCCAGCATCGGGGTGGCCGCACCGGTGATACTGGTATTGCTGCGTATCCTGCAGGGGCTGGCGCTGGGCGGGGAATATGGCGGGGCGGCGACCTATGTCGCGGAACATGCGCCCGATGGGAAGCGGGGGCTGTACACCAGCTTCATCCAGACGACGGCGACGATGGGGCTGTTCGCGGCGCTGCTGGTCGTGATCGGGTTCCGCACCGCGCTGGGCGAAGAGACGTTCGGCGGGTTCGGGTGGCGGCTGCCGTTCCTCGTGTCGATCCTGCTGCTGGGCGTATCGATGTGGATCCGGCTGCAATTGTCGGAAAGCCCCGTGTTCCTAAAGATGAAGGAAGAGGGCAAGACGTCGAAGGCGCCGCTGACCGAGGCGTTCCTGCGCTGGCCGAATTTGAAGGTCGTGCTGATCGCGCTGTTCGGCGCGGCGATGGGGCAGGCGGTGGTGTGGTATACAGGCCAGTTCTACGTCCTGTTCTTCCTCGAAAAGATGATGAAGGTCGATGGCGCGACGGTGAACGTGCTGCTGGCCATCGCGCTGGCGCTGGGGACGCCGTTCTTCGTGTTCTTCGGCTGGTTGTCGGACAGGATCGGGCGGAAATGGATCATCATGGGTGGCTGTGCGATTGCGGCACTCACCTATTTCCCGCTGTTCGGCGCGCTGACCGATGCCGCCAATCCGGCGCTGGCGGCGGCGCAGGTCGCGTCGCCGGTTCGCGTCACCGCGCATGACGCGGATTGTTCGGTCCAGTTCGATCCGATCGGGCGCAACAAGTTCGATGCGAAGAGCTGCGACATCGCCAAATCCTATCTGGCGAAGAACGGCATCAGCTACACCAATGTCGAGGCACCGGCGGGGACGATCGCGAGCGTCGCAGTCGGCGACCGCGTGCTGGTGGCGCCCGATCCGGCGAAGGTGAGCGGACCGGCGCGGGCGGCGGCGATCACCGCCTATCAGGGCGAGGTCGCGTCGGCGCTCAGCGCAGCGGGCTATCCGGCGAAGGCCGATCCGGCGGCGATCAACAAGCCGCTGGTGGTGCTGATCCTGTGGTTCATGGTGATCCTGGTGACCATGGTGTACGGCCCGATCGCGGCGCTGCTGGTCGAACTGTTCCCCAGCCGCATCCGCTATACGTCGATGTCGCTGCCCTATCATATCGGCAATGGCTGGTTCGGCGGGTTCCTGCCGACGACCGCCTTCGCGATGGTCGCGGCGACCGGCGATATCTATTACGGGCTGTGGTATCCGGTGGTGCTGGCGGTGGTGACGCTGGTGCTGGGGGTGCTGTTTTTGCCAGAGACGTTTCGGCGGAATATCCGGGATTAGGTACGACCGTTTGGCAAGATGTACCCCCGCGCAGGCGGGGGTCCAGGGCGGCATACGCGATCGTCGTTTGCCTGGCTCTGGACCCCCGCCTGCGCGGGGGTACGGTTGTGTCTGGGGTTTAGGCAAGGTGCCGATGCGGGTCCGAGCATCGCAAACTTCGTCACCCCGGGCCTGATCCGGGGTCCCGCTTCTCAACCACGGCCGCAGAAGAAGCGGGACCCCGGATCAAGTCCGGGGTGACGGTGGGTAGAGGTTCGCGATCAGCAACATCTTGGCGGGGCGCCGGGGCCGGTGCCGTAGCGCCTTGCCACCCGGTCGCGGTGGAATTCCTTGAGCGTCATGATCGGTTCGCCGGGGTGGTGCGCCGTGCGATGCGCGACGTAGCGGTCGTAATCGGGGACGCCGACCATCAGCCGCGCCCCCTCCGCCAGCTTATGCAGGAAGCGCATCGCCGACCTCCTGCGTGGTGGGGGTGGGGACGGCCTTCGCCTTGCGGATCGCGCCGATGCCATAGGCGAGGATCGACAGCACCACGACGATGAACAGCACGCACAGCGCGGCGTCGATGCGGTCGTTGAGGATGATCCGCTGCATCTCCGCCGCCGATTTGGCGGGGGCGAGGATATCGCCACGCGCCAGCGCTTCGGAAAAGACGTTGGCATGGGCGAGGAAGCCGATCTTGGGATTGGCGTCGAACAGCTTCTGCCACCCCGCCGTCAGCGTGCAGATCAGCAGCCATGCGGTCGGGACCATCGTCACCCAGGCATAGCGGTCGCGCTTCATCTTGAAGAGGAGGACGGTCGACAGGATCAGCGCGATGGCGGCGAGCATCTGGTTCGAGATGCCGAACAGCGGCCACAGCGTGTTGATCCCGCCCAGCGGATCAGTGACGCCGCTGTAGAGGAAATAGCCCCAAGCGGCGACGGCGAGCGCGGTGCCGATCAGGTTGGGGCCGAGCTTCTGCGTCTCCTTCATTGCCGGAATGAAGCTGCCGAGCAGGTCCTGGATCATGAAGCGGGCGACGCGGGTGCCGGCATCGACGGTGGTCAGGATGAACAGCGCCTCGAACAGGATGGCGAAGTGATACCAGAAGGCCATCATCGCCTGTCCGCCGATCACTTGGCTCAGGATGTGGGCCATGCCGACCGCGAGAGTGGGGGCACCGCCGGCGCGCGACAGGATGCTGCTCTCGCCGACGTCGCGGGCGAGCTGGTCGAGCATGTCGGGGGTGACGACGAAGCCCCAGTTGGCGATGGCGCTGGCTGCCGATTGCGCGGTGGTGCCGATCAGCGCGGGCGGGGCGTTCATCGCGAAGTAGACGGCCGGATCGAGCACGCAGGCGGCGATCAGCGCCATGATCGCGACGAAGCTTTCGGTCAGCATCGCGCCATAGCCGATGAAGCGCAGGTCGGCCTCGCTCGCCACCATCTTGGGCGTGGTGCCGCTGGCGATCAGCGCGTGGAAGCCGGAGACGGCGCCGCAGGCGATGGTGATGAACAGGAACGGGAACAGCTTGCCCGAAAAGGCCGGGCCGGTGCCGTCGATGAAGCGGGTGACAGCGGGCATCTCCAGGTCGGGGCGGACATAGAGGATGCCGAGCGCGAGGCCGGCGATCACCCCGATCTTGAGGAAGGTCGAGAGATAATCGCGCGGGGCCAGCAGCAGCCAGACGGGTGCTACCGAGGCGACGAAGCCGTATGCCATCAGGATCAGCGCCAGCGCCGGGCCGGAATAGGTGAACATCGGCGCGAAGACCGGCGAATGCGCCACCGGCTCGCCGCCGACGATCGCCGCCATCAGCAGGACGAAGCCGATCACCGACATTTCGGCGATCTTGCCGGGCCGCAGGAAGCGGCCATAGAGGCCCATCAGCACCGCGATCGGGATGGTCGCGAAGACGGTGAAGGTGCCCCAGGGACTGCCGGTCAGCGCCTTGACCACCACCAGCGCCAGCACCGCCAGCAGGATGATCATGATCATCAGCACGCCGACCAGCGCGATGGTGCCGGGGATCAGCCCCATTTCGCTGCGGATCATGTCGCCCAGCGACCGCGCGTCGCGGCGGGTGGAGAAATAGAGGATCAGGAAATCCTGCACGGCGCCTGCGAACACGACCCCGGCGAGCAGCCAGAGCGTGCCGGGGAGGTAGCCCATCTGCGCGGCGAGCACCGGGCCGACCAGCGGGCCGGCGCCGGCGATGGCGGCGAAATGGTGGCCGAACAGCACGCCCTTATGGGTCGGGACATAATCGAGCCCGTCGTCGCGGCGCACCGCCGGGGTCGGGCGGGAGGGATCGACGCGCAGCACGCGCGACGCGATGAACAGGCCGTAGAAGCGATAGGCGATGGCGTAGACGCAGAGTGCTGCGACCACGATCCACAGCGCGTTGACCGGTTCGCCGCGCATCAGCGCGATCCAGCCGAGCGCGATGGCGCCGACGATCGCCACGGCGGCCCAGCCGATCCGTTCGCGCGCGGTGGTCGGTGCGATCGGTGTGGTTGCGGTTGCCATCGGCGTCTCCCCTGTTTGGGATACTATTGGCGGAAGGGGGCGGGGGATGCCAAGGGTTTCGTCACACTTGGTTCACCCGTTTGCTTCGAGCGCAGGTTCGAGCTTGTCGAGAACCGAAGTCGAGAAGGGGGTGCCCCAAGCGACCGAGTTCTCGACGGACGCTTCTCGACAAGCTCGAAGCTGCTCGAACCGAACGGGTATGGAGAGGACTATGCCGAAACCACCCAACCGCTCTTTCCTGCTCGTCTGCCTCGGCAATATCTGCCGCTCGCCACTTGCCGAGGCGGCGCTGCGCGATGCGGCGGCGCGGGCGGGGGTGGCGATCACCGTCGATTCCGCCGGGACCGGGGCGTGGCATGTCGGGAACCCGCCCGATCCGCGGTCGCAGGCGGTCGCGCGGGCGCATGGCATCGATATTTCGGGCTATCGCGCGCGGCAGGTGACGGCGGCGGATTATCGGCGGTTCACCGATATCCTCGCGCTCGACGGCGATAATCTGGCGGAGCTGCGGCGGCGCGCGCCGAGGGATGCGACCGCGCGGATCGGCCTGCTGATGGATGCGGTGCCGGGGCGGACAGGGCAGGCGGTGGCCGATCCCTATTATGGCGATGCCGCCGGGTTCGAAGTGACATGGGCCGATGTGTCGGCGGCGGCGGAGGCGATCATGGCGGGGTTGCGGTAAGGCCGTCGCGTGACGTTTGCGGAGCGCGCGATCAAGGCTTCGCATTTCAGCCTGATCGCGCGCACTTTCGCGGCGACACCTGTCACCTGGCCGTACACGTCACCCCAGCGAAGGCTGGGGTCTTTCAGTAACCGCGCGGGACAGGAGCCGCGAGAGGCCCCAGCCTGCGCTGGGTGACGTGCGTGGTCGGGGGGCGGAGTTCAGGTCGGTCAGGTCGGACCAGCCCCCGAAAACGTACTACCCCCCGAACGAACGACCCCCACCCCAGCCGCCGCTGGAGCGCGCGCTCACCCGGCCGCCGAAGCCGCCGCGCGAGACGACCGAGCTGCGCGTCTGGATGCGCTGGGTCGTGACCGGGGTCGTGATCGCCTTGCTGCCGACATTGTAGCGATAGCCGTTGTTCGGGCTGAGATAGGCGCCCGAGCCGGTGTACCAGCCGCCGTCGCGGTCGCGGCGGTCGCGGTAGAGGCCGCCATAGGTGTAGCGCGACGAATTGTTGTTGAGGAGCTGCCCGATCAGGAAGCCGGTGAGCAGCGGCGTGAAGAAGCTCTGTCCGCCTTCGCTGCGGCGCTGGCACTGGGCGGCGCCGAACTGTTCCTCGCACAATTGCTGGCTGTCGAAGCGCGGCGCGGCCTTGCCGTCCTCGTTGAACGCCTTTTGCTGGGCGGCGACGCAGGTGTCGCGGTCGAACTGGCCGCTGTCGACGCATTGCTGCACCGTCTGGAACGCCGCGACCTCGGTCGGGGGGCCGAAGCGGGCCTGTTCGTTATTGTCGTCGCAGCCCGACAGCATCGCGACCGCGCCGACGGCGGTCAGGCCGGCAGCGACCGAGCGTTTGCGGCGGGGGGGCAGGGTGGTCATGGACAGGCCCTTCAATAGGTCATCGACGCGGCGTTGAGCAGCCCGACGCCGATCGAGGTCGCCGCGCTGTAGATCGCGCTGGCGACGTTGCCGCCTTCGATCCGCGCCGCCATGTCGCGCACGATCACGCGGCGGATGATGAAGGCGGCGACGATCTGGATCACGCCCGCCAGCAGCGCCCAGGCGGTGAATTCGACGACGCTGATCGTGACGCTGAGCGCCGAGGCGAGGGGGAGCGCAAAGCCGATGATCGCGCCGCCCAGCGCCACCGCCGCCGCGACGTTGTTCGCGGAGATCAGCGCGCGTTCGTCATAGGGGGTCGAGACCTGATACAGCCATTTGAAGACGGTCAGGAACAGGCAGGCAAGGCCGAAGGCGACGATGAAATGCACCGCCCCGTTCATGAAATAGGCAATATCGAACATCCCGTTCCCCTTCAGGCGTTGAATTCGGCAGGCAGCAGCGGCAGCCCGACCATGATTTCGTGCGTCAGGTCGCCGCCCTCGGGCTGCATCGCCAGCGCGAGCAGCAGTTCCTGTCCTTCGGGCGGGACCTCGCGGGCATAGAGCATGCAGGTCTGCTTGATATGGCGGACCGGGCGGGCGGTGCGTTCCTCATACACCGCTTCCCAGAGTTCGACCGGCGGCTGTACGCGGTCGTCGTCGGGGTACCAGAAACGGTCGAAGCGGGCGAGGCCGGGTTCATCCCACACCGGCTGCGACAGGCGGCCCCGGAACGCGCCGGTATCGGCCCAGTCGGTCGGATAGGTCGACGACCAGGGGCGGAACAGCGTGAAGTCGTCGGCGTCCGACCCGTCGGCGCGCTGGCTGACCGCCTGCAACATCAGTTCGTCATCGGTGTAGAACCGATGGACATGGCTGCCATCATCCAGCCGGATCAGCCCCTGCGCGGTGATTTCCAGCGTGTCGCGCTCGAGGGTGAAGGCCGCACCGGTCAGCCGCCGCCAGGCCAGCACGTCCAACCGCACCTGCCGCCCGATGGTGATGTTGCGGACCACCGCCACGGCGGGGGTTTCGTCCTTGGGAGCGCCGCCGAACAGGCTGCCGAAAATCATGCCGCGATCCTTGTGCGCGCGATGTAGAACAGCCGGTCGCCGGCCGCGACCTGACCGTCGGGGTCGAATACCGGCGAATTCTGTCCTGCGCCACAGCTGGCGACCAAAATTCCGCCCCTTGCGCGCAGATCGCGGGCGGCTTCGTCGAAGCTGCCGGCGGTGCGCGCGGTGGTGGCATAGAGCGTGCCGCCATCGTCGGTATGGCTGGCGAGCTGGGCGATCAGGCGGCTGGAGCCGGGGTCGCTCAGTGCCTTTACGACCAGTTCGACGGTCGGGGTCAGCACGACCTCCACCTGCGGGCAATGCGCGGCGAGCAGCCCGGCGGTGTCGGCATCGCGCAGGAAGCAGACGACATGACCGGTTTCGTTGAGCGCGGTGACCGCCAGCGTCGCCGCCAGCGTGTCCGGGTCGGACGGGCCGTAGACGATGACCCGCTCGGCGGTAGCGACTCCGGCGCGGCGCAGGTCGGCGGGGGCGGTGAGCGAGGGGACGCGCACGAAGCGGTGGGTCGCGGCGTCGACCGCCAATTCCTGCGTCGCGACCAGCACCAGTTCGTGACCCTGCCCGTCGGCGACGATCTCCGCGATCATGCGGGGCGTGCGGTCGGGGTCGTAGCCGACGAGGACGATATGACCACGCATCGCCTTATAGTCCCCCAACCCCAGACGCCGCCGACGCCAGCGCGCCGACACCCCGGCAAAGGCACGCGCGATCGACACGGTGAACAAAGCGATCGCGCCGGGCATGACGAACAGCGCGGTGACCACCCGCCCGGCATCCGATTTCGGCGACAGGTCGCCGTAACCGACCGTCGAGGCGGTCGTCGCATACCAGTAGAGATAGGCCGAAGGGCGCAGCAGGTCGGTTTCGCCGGCGAAGGACAGCAACTCCCACGAGATCGTCATGTGCAGCACCAGCAGCGCGAGCAGCACCCCGCGATGCAGTTCGCTGGCCGCGAGATAGAGCCGGCGAAGATAAGCGCCCAGACTGAATGGCTTCATTCCTCGACTGCCCCCGCACCTTGCTTTTTGGTCGCGCCTTATGCTTGGGGTGTCAAGCGCGGCCAACACACCGGGCCGGCGTTTCGGAGGGATGAATGGACGAAGCACCCCGTAGCTGGACGACCAGTGGCCTTGCCGAGGCCCTGCGCGGCGCCGAGTTTGCCGACGAACTGAGCGTCGAGCGGATCGAGCAGGCCGAACCGGTGCTCAAACTGACCATGCATCATTTCGGTGACCTCGCCATCTTCGCCTCGGTCGCGGGTGGGCAGATCATCGTGTCGACGCTGTTGTGGCCGGTCGACGAACAGGCGGACCAGCACGCGTTCAACCGGTTCCTGCTAAAGACGCAGAAGCTGGTGCCGCTGTCGAATTTCGCCATCGCCGAAGTCGGCGGACGCGAATATTATGAACTGGTGGGTGAGCTGTCGGTCGAATCGTCGCTGCGTACCGTGCTGATCGAACTGCGCGTGCTGGCGCAGAATGCGATCGAGGCGGCGTCCGAGCTGCGCACCGAATTTGCCGCGTAACGGAGTTTAGTCGATGTCGATGTGGAAGAATCTGGTCGCGCTGGTCCGCGGCACCGCGCATGAAACCGGCCAGTCGATCGTCGATGCCAAGGCGCTGACGATCCTCGACCAGCAGATCCGCGACGCCGGATCGCTGCAGGCGAAGGCGCGCGACGATCTGGCGACGCTGACCGCCAAGCGGCGGATGATGGAAAAGGAGCTGGAGGCGCTGACGTCGCAGCGCGACAAGTATGAATCGTCGGCCCGCGCGGCGATGGCGCGCGGCGACATGGACCTGGCGCGCGAAGTCGCCCAGCGTCTCGCCACGATCGAGCAGGAACAGTCGACCAAGACGCCGCAGATCGCCGACATGCGCGCGGCCGAGGACAAGATCCGCGGCATCATCAAGACCGGCGACAGCAAGATCGACGCGCTGCGCCGCGAGGTCGACGTCGTCCGCGCGAACGAGAGCGTGCAGAAGGCGCAGGCCTCGGTCGCCAGCAGTTATGGCGGGGCGACGGCGTCGCTGGGGTCGGCGGCGGACAGCCTGGCGCGGTTGAAGGAACGCCAGGCGATCCGCGAGGAGAAGTTCAAGGCGCAGGCCGAGCTGGAGGACATGCGCACCGGCGCCGACCTCGATGCGAAGCTGCAGGCGGCGGGGCTGCTGCCCGGCCATAGCAGCGCCGACGACATCCTCGCGCGCCTGTCGCAGCCCAAGGACGCCGCGCCGCGCCTGTCGGACGGCACGCGCGACGGCGGGACGATCGGGCGCGATTGATGGAACGCCGCACGGTCGCCCCCCGTCCCGACTGGCGGGCGACCGCCGAGCGGATGGGATTCACCTTCCACCATCAGGACGGGCAGAAATATTGGGAGGAGGAGGCGTGGTACGCCTTCTCGCTCGACGAGGTGGAGCAGGGGATCGAAGGCCCCAGCGCCGAACTCCATGCGCTGTGCCGCGATCTGGTGGACGAGGTGGTCGGCAGCGACGCGCTGATGCACCGCCTCGCCATTCCCGACGATATGCGCGACGTGGTGGCGGCGTCATGGAAGGCACATGCGCCGTCGCTCTACGGGCGGTTCGATTTCGCGTTTGACGGTTCCGGTCCGGCCAAGCTGCTGGAATATAACGCCGACACCCCGACCAGCATCTTCGAAACCGCGCTGTTCCAGTGGCAATGGCTGGAGGATCGCATCGCCGACGGCACGCTGCCGGCCGGCGCCGACCAGTATAACCGGCTGCACGATGCGCTGGTCGAGCGCTTCGGCGCGCTGTTCACGCGCGGCAGCACGGTGCATTTCGCGTCGGTCGACGATCATGTCGAGGATCGCCAGACGGTCCGCTATCTGGAGGATGTCGCGCGGCAGGCGGGGCTGGACCCGGCGTTCGTCGCGATCGACCGGATCGGCGTCGACGGCGACGGCGCGTTCGTCGATGGCGACGACGTGCTGATCGCGGCGCTGTTCAAGCTGTATCCGTGGGAGGATATGCTGCGCGAGCCGTACGCCAAGCAACTGGCGGCGACGAAGACGCTGTTCTTGGAGCCTGCGTGGAAGGCGTTGCTGTCGAACAAGGGGATTTTGCCGCTGTTGTGGCAGCGGCATAAGGGGCACCCGAACCTGCTGCCCGCCGCCTTTGCCGATGATGCGGCGGCGCTGGCGGAGATTGGCGATGCCTATGTGCGCAAGCCGATCTTTTCGCGCGAGGGCTGGGATATCGAACTGGTCGATGGCAGCACCACCGCGCGCGGGCCGGATGGCGGCTATGGCGAGGAGGGGCATGTCGTGCAGGCGCTGGCGCGGTTGCCGGTGTTCGATGGCAATCATGCGGTGGTCGGATCGTGGATCGTCGGCGACGAGGCGGTCGCGCTGTCGGTGCGCGAGGATGACGGGCCGATCACGCGCGATCTGGCGCGGTTCGTGCCGCATGCGATTGTTTGAGGGGGGCGGTTCTCTCACACGCTCCGTCGTTCCGGCATGGTGGGTCGCGGGTTCGCTCTCCGCAAACGCTCCGTCATTCCGGCGTAGGCCGGAATCCATGGATGTGCCACGTAGCGTTTTTGTCGATGCCGCCCGACACAATGGATCCCGGCCTCCGCCGGGATGACGATGGGGGCGCGGCGGTGCGTCACCCACTCCGTCGTTCCCGCGGAGGCGGGCACCCATTGCCGCTGACGATCATGATGGAGCCGCAGCGTTGCGTGTATGGATTCCCGCCTTCGCGGGAATGACGATCAGGGTGCGGGAATGACGATTAAGACAGGAGTGCCCGCAACGCGGCCTCCAACGCCACCACATTCCCCACGATCCGCAGCCTTTTCACCCGGCTAGGTTGCCCCGCAACCAAAGTCACCGATCCTCGCCCGACCCGCAGCTGCTTCGCGACGAAGCGCACCACCTCGTCATTCGCTGCGCCGTCGACCGGCGGGGCGGCCACCCGCAGGCCGAGCGCGGTCGTGTCGCCTTCCAGCGCCACGACGCCGGTGACCGCCGTCTTCGACGCCTTCGGCGTGGCGCGGATCGTCAGCGTGGCGCCGTTGGTGTCGAGGGTGAAGGGATCGCGCATCGCCCAACCCTTGCCGTCGCGGCGGCCGAGGATGCAAGTCGCTTGGCACAAAGCGGCGCGCGGCGCATTCACCCGTCATGGCATCCTCACCCGTAACGACCGCGACCGCGACGCATAGCTCGCCGTTGTCGATCCCGATCTTTCGCGCCATCTGGATCGCGTCGATGGCATCGAACTTCGGCGGGCTGATCCAGTCGGTCGGCGCGTCGTGGATGATGACGTCGCTGGCCGCGTCGCCGCAGATGATCGCGCTGGTCCAGGCATCGACCACGCTGCCGATCATGCTGCTGTCGCTCTGGGCCGGGGCGGTCGCCGACAATCTCGACCGGCGGCGCGTGATGCTGGCCGCGCAGAGCTTCATGCTGACCGTGTCGGTCGCCCTGGCAGTCTGCGCGTGGCTGGGGTGGCTGTCCCCATGGCTGCTGCTGTCGTTCACCTTTCTGATCGGGTGCGGCACGGCGATCAACGGGCCGGCGTGGCAGGCATCGGTCGGCGACATGGTGCCGCGCAGCGTCCTGCCCAGCGCGGTCGCTCTCAATTCGATGGGCTTCAACATCGCGCGCAGCGTGGGCCCGGCGTTAGGCGGGGCGATCGTCGCGGCGGCGGGGGCGGCAGCGGCGTTCCTGACCAATGCGCTCAGCTATATCGGGCTGATCGCGGTGCTGGCGCGGTGGAAGCCGGACTATGCGCCGCGCCTGCTGCCGCGCGAGACGCTGGGCCTCGCGATGGCGGCGGGGGTTCGCTACGTCCGCATGTCGCCGTCGCTGCGCACGGTGCTGATGCGCGCCGCCCTGTTCGGCATCGCCGCCAGCGCGGTGCCGGCGATGATGCCGCTGGTCGCGCGCGATCTGGTGACCGGCGGGCCGTTGACCTATGGCGCGCTGCTCGGCGGGTTCGGGGCGGGTGCGGTGCTGGGCGCGCTGGGCAGCGTGCGGTTGCGGCGGCGCTGGAGCCCGGAGCGGCTGGTGCGGGTCGCGGCCACCGTGCTGGCAAGCGGCGGGGCGATCGTGGCGATCAGCCCGTGGTTGCCGCTGACGCTGGTCGCGCTGGTGCTGGCCGGGGCGGGGTGGGTGTCGGCGCTCAGCACCTTCAACGTATCGGTCCAGATGGCGGCGCCGCGCTGGGTCGTGGCGCGGGCACTGGCGCTGTACCAGATGTCGGCGTTCGGCGGGATGACCATCGGCAGCTGGCTGTTCGGATCGCTCGCCGAACGGTCGGGCGTGCAGGAGGCGTTGCTGGCGGCGGCCGCGGTGCAGATGCTGAGCGTCGTCGCCGGGTTCAGGCTGCCGTTGCGCGATATCGAGACCGCCAATCTCGCCCCGCGCGGCTGGGAGACGCCGGATACCGAGGTGCCGGTGGAGGCGCGCTCCGGCCCGGTGGTGGTCACGATCGACTATCGCATCGCGCAGGAGGATGTGATGACCTTCCTGAGCGTGATGAACGAACGGCGGCGCATCCGGCGGCGCGACGGGGCGCATCACTGGGCGTTGCTGCGCGACCTGAACGATCCCGAGCTGTGGATCGAACGCTATCATGTGTCGACCTGGCTCGACTATATCCGCCACAACCAGCGCCGGACCGAGGCGGACCGGGCGAACAGCGAGGCGCTGCTGGCGCTGCACCGGGGCGACGGTCCGCCACGCGTGCACCGCATGATCGAGCGCCAGACCGGATCGCTGCCGATCAGCCGTCTGTCCACCCCGCGCGAGATGGCCGATCCGCTGACCGATCCGACCCGGTCGAACTGATATTGAACACTGTTATTTTTATGATAGCTTGACGCGGACGGTTCGAGGCGCGGCTATGCGTGCATGTCCGCGTCGCGGACCCAGGTTGAACCCGTTTGGGGTAAAGGCATGTCCGCACCCGATTTCTCGCTGCTGACCCGGCGTCGTTACGCACCGTTGTTTACCGTGCAGTTCCTGACGGCGATGAACGACAATCTGTTGAAGTTCGCGTTGCTGTTCCTCGCCAACTTCACGCTGTACCGCGCCGATCCGGCGAAGGCGGCGACGCTGGCGACGGTGTCGACCGGCCTGTTCATCCTGCCCTATTTCCTGTTCTCCGGCCTTGCCGGGCAGATGGCGGATGCGTGGAACAAGGCGTGGCTGATCCGAGCGGTGAAGGGCGCGGAGATCGCCATCATGGCGCTGGCGCTGGGCGGATTCTGGATCGAATCGGTGCCCGTACTGCTGACCTGCCTGTTCCTGATGGGCGTGCATTCGACGATTTTCGGACCGGTCAAATATTCGATCCTACCACAGCATTTGCGCGCGCATGAGCTGATGGGCGGGACAGGGCTAGTCGAGGCGGGGACGTTCGTCGCGATCCTGACGGGGCAGCTGGTCGGCGGGATCGTTCCGCCATGGGAAGCGGGTGTCGCGGCGTTCGGGTTCGCGGTGCTGGGATTCCTCGCCGCGCTGGCGGTGCCGAGCGCGCCGTCGGCGGCGCCCGATATGCGGATCGACCTCAATCCGTTTCGCAGCACCTGGGCGATCCTGCGCGCGGCGCATGGCGGGCGGGGCGTGTGGCTGGCGATCCTGGGGATCAGCTGGTTCTTTTCGGTCGGCGCGGTCGTGCTGTCGGAGTTCGCGCCGCTGGTCGCGGGTACGCTGAACGCCGCACCGGAGGTGGTGACGCTGTTCCTGGCGGTGTTCAGCCTGTCGGTCGCGGCGGGGTCGCTGCTGGTCAACCGGTTGCTGAAGGGCGAGGTGTCGGCGCGCTACGTGCCGGTCGCGGCGATCGGGCTGTCGGTGTTCCTGATCGACCTGTGGCTGACCAGCGGGCGGTTCGTAGTGGAGACGCCGGGGGCGGACATCGCCGCGTTCGTGGCGACGCCGGGCAGCTGGCATCTGCTGGTCGATCTGGCCGGCATCGCGCTGTCGGGCGGGGTGTTCGTGGTGCCGCTCTACGCCATCCTCCAGACGTGGAGTGCGCCGGAGAAGCGCTCGCAGATCATCGCGGCGAACAATGTCATCAACGCGATCGTCACCGTGCTGATGGTCGCGGTGGTGACGGCGATGCTGGCGGGCGGGAGCAGCGTGCCGGGCATCTTCGGGGCGCTGGGGTTCGCCACGCTGTCGATCGCGCTGATCTCGTGCTGGCTGTTGCCGGAGACGGTGTTCAAGTCCGTCGTGCGGATGCTGCTGCGCATCGCCTATCGCGTGGAGGTGGCGGGGGTCGAGAACATGCCGGCGCCGGGCGAGCGGGCGGTGGTGGTGGTCAACCATGTGTCGTTCCTCGACGGGCTGCTGCTGGCGGCGTTCCTGCCGGGCAAGCCGACCTTCGCGATCCACAGCCGGTTCGCGCAGGCGTGGTGGATGCAGCCGCTGCTGAAACTGTTCGACGCATTCCCGGTCGATCCGACCAACCCGATGTCGGCCAAGGCGATGGTGAAGGCGGTGCGCGAGGGGCGGACTTTGGTGATCTTCCCCGAGGGGCGGATCACCGTCACCGGCGCGTTGATGAAGATTTTCGACGGCCCCGGCATGGTCGCCGACCGCGCCGATGCGCCGATCGTGCCGGTCAGGATCGACGGGGCGCAATATAGCCGCTTCTCGCGCCTGAAGGGGAAGGCGCGGCTGCACTGGTTCCCGAAGATCGAGTTGACGGTGCTGCCGCCGTGCCGGTTCCAGCTGCCCGAGGGGATGAGCGCGCGCGAGCGGCGGGCGATTGCCGGGCGGCGGCTGTACGACGTGATGAGCGAGATGATCTTCGCGACGTCGGATACCGACCGCACGCTGTACGACGCGCTGATCGATGCGCGGCACCTGCATGGCGCGGACATGGGCGTGGTCGAGGATGTGCAGCGCGTGCCGCTGACCTATGACCGGCTGATAACGGGGACACAGGCGCTGGCACGGCCGCTGGCCGCCGGGACGGCCAAGGGCGAGGCGGTCGGGGTGTTGCTGCCCAACGTCAATGGGGTGGTCATCACCTTCTTCGCGTTGCAGGCGACGGGACGGGTGCCGGCGATGCTGAACTATACCGCCGGCCTCGCCAATTTGCGGGCGGCGTGCACCTCGGCGCAGATCCGGACGGTCATCACCGCGCGGGCATTCGTCAGCCAAGCGAAGCTGGGCGAGGTCGTTGCCGGGCTGGCCGGGGAGGGGATCAAGGTCCGCTATCTGGAGGATATCCGGGAGACGATCGGCGCGGGGGCGAAGATCATGGCGCTGGTCCGGTCGCGGATGGCGGGGCGGTTGCACCGGCGGCAGCGGGTGGCAGCGGACGCGCCCGCCGTCATCCTGTTCACCAGCGGGTCGGAGGGGGTGCCGAAGGGGGTGGTGCTGACCCATCGCAACCTGCTGAGCAACTGTCTGCAGCTGTCGTCGCGGATCGATTTCAACCGGGCGGACGTGGTACTGAACGCGCTGCCGGTATTCCACAGCTTCGGGTTGACCGGGGGTACGTTGCTGCCGGTGCTGTCGGGGGTGAAGACGGTGCTGTATCCCAGCCCGCTGCATTACCGGATCGTGCCGGCGCTGGCCTATGATGCCAATGCGACAATCCTGTTCGGGACCGACACCTTCCTGTCGGGCTATGCGCGGATGGCGCATGGCTATGATTTCTATGCGCTGCGCTACATCTTTGCGGGCGCGGAGCGGGTGCGGCCGGAGACGCGGGCGGTCTATGCCGAGAAGTTCGGGCTGCGCATCATGGAGGGCTATGGCGCGACCGAGGCGGCGCCGGTGATCGCGGTCAACACGCCGATGCACTTCAAGGCGGGGAGCGTCGGGCGGCTGCTGCCGGGGATCGAGGCGCGGCTGGAGCCGGTGCCGGGGATCGCGGAGGGCGCAAGGCTGGCGATCCGGGGGGCGAACGTGATGGCGGGGTATCTGAAGGTCGAGGCGCCGGGCGTGGTACAGCCGCCGGAGGAGGGCTGGCACGATACCGGCGACATCGTGACGATCGACGAGGCGGGGTTCGTCACGATCCGCGGGCGGGCCAAGCGCTTCGCCAAGATCGGCGGCGAGATGGTGTCGTTGCCGGCGGTCGAGGGCTATGCGGCGAAGGTCTGGCCGGGGGCGGAACATGCGGTGGTGACCCGACCGGATGCGAGGAAGGGCGAGCAGCTGGTGCTGTTCACGACGCAGGCCGGGGCGGCGGCGGGAGAGCTGTCGGCGTGGGGCCGGGCGAACGGGGTGTCCGAACTGGCGCTGCCGCGCGACGTGCGGATGGTGGATGCGCTGCCGGTGCTGGGCACGGGGAAGCTGGATTATGTGACGATGGGGGCGATGGCCGCCGGGTAGCGCGGAAGTTGGCGAAGGTTGCGGTGCGTTCGGTTTTTGTCGGGGGTGGTTTCGTTTTATTTCAAAGGGTTGGGTGTAACCTTTGCGCTGGAAGTTGACGCTTTGTGTGTTTGTCGCCGGTATGGGGTGGCGATGAGGGGGCGGGGACGATGAGAAGGAGCGGGGTGGAGTTTGGCACCGTGTTCCGTTGTAGGAAAGGGTGGGGCCGGGTTCTCGACGGACGCTTCTCGACTGGCTCGAAGCTGCTCGAACTGAACGGTTTTCTTTGTCGTGGGGTGCCGATTTTAACCGGCACCGCCGAAGAAGAAGCGGGACCCCGGGTCAAGCCCGGGGTGACGAAAAGGCAGTCTTCAATACCGATAGTCGAGCGTTGCGGTGTCACCGGGGGCGACCGTCACCCGCCAGGTCATGATGCCGTCGATCCGCTCCAGCCCGGCGGCTTCCACCTTCCCGCCGGGATAGCCGATCGGCAGTTCGACATCGACCGGCACGGCGCGGGTGTTGGTGACGGTCAGGCGGGCGGACTGGTTGGGGAGCGGGGTCTGGGTGACGAGCACCTGCCGGCTGGTGCCGGCGCCGATCAGCAGCGTTTCGCCTTCCGCCCGGTCGGTCATCGTGCCGGTGCCGACCAGCAGCGACGTGTCACCATGCGCGGCGTAGAGCGCGGTGGTGCCG
Organism: Sphingomonas hankookensis; assembly: GCF_001619955.1. Taxonomy (GTDB): domain Bacteria; phylum Pseudomonadota; class Alphaproteobacteria; order Sphingomonadales; family Sphingomonadaceae; genus Sphingomonas; species Sphingomonas hankookensis_A. The sequence goes on from NZ_LQQO01000002.1 coordinate 105,687, forward strand.
GCGGGGAGCGGGATGCCGAGACCGTCGGCCTTTTCGTTGCGGACGCGCAGCACGATGTCGACCGCGCCGGCCTCGATCGGCTGGGCTACGGCCACGCGGCGGCGATAGACGCGGGTATAGGCGACGCCGTCCTGCCGCAGCAGCGCGACCTGCTTCTGGCCCTTTGTCGCGACGGTGGCGCGGCCGGGCACGCGGTAGAGCTTCACGTCGCCCAGATTTTCCGGGGCGGGCGGTGCCGGCGGTGCCGGTGTCTCGACCACCATCGGCGGCGGCGGCGGTGGGGGGATGCCCATGCGCGCGCCGGTCACGATGATCTCTTCGGCCGCCTCGAACGTCCGCATCTGTAGATCGGAGGTCGTCGTGCCGAGCGGATAGCAGCGCAGTTGCAGCCGGGTCGCCGCCGCTTCGAGCGGGGCGACCCATTGCCGGTTCAGCCGCCCGGCAACGACCTGCACCTCGGCATCGGCGAACCCCTCCGCATTGCCGTTGGCGAGCGTGGTCCACGCGAACAGGTCGAGTCGGTCGCCCCTGAGCGTGCCGACATAGCTGGCCGACCAGTCGAAGCCGGTGGCGAGATAGGACAGGCGCACGGTAACGGTGCGGCGCGACGGGCTGTCGGTGGTGACGCTCAGGACCGGCTTGGCGGCGAGGTCGGCGGGCACGCGCGCATATTTCAGGCTGTCGGCGAGGCCCGCGCAGCCGAGCGCCTCCACGCCGTTGGGCGTGCGGACGACCACGCCGCCGGTCGGGCCGGACAGGATCGTCGCCTCCTCGTCGCGCATCACGCCGCTCGCGCGGTCGGTGCGGCGCAGCGTCACGCGGTTGCCGAGCGTGCCGTCGACCAAGGCGGCGGGCGAAAGGAGGCGGGCGTCGCGGTTCTTTTCGACCGTGCCGCCGGGCAGACCGTCGACGACCGCGCTGACGGGGATGATGCCGCCCGCGACCCCTTCGAATCGGAGCACGGCGCGACCGCGCGGCAGGGTGATGCGACGGGTTTCGGTGACCAGCGCATAGCCTTGCGGGTTGCGGACATCGACCGGCTGGCGCGCGGGGCGATAGGGCGCGCGGTAGAGGGTGACGGCGATGCTGGCCGGGGCGGGGGAGGTGATGGTGGTGGGTGACGGGGCGTCGGTGATGGTGATGCGGCGGTTTTCGCCGAGGGCGCCCGCGCCGCTGCCGACCCGCACCCCGGCGGAGGCCGGGGTCCAGTGGGGTGAGGGTTGCGATCCCGCACCGGCGTCCGCCGACTGGGCCTTCGCCGGGGTGCGGGTGAGTGGGGTGTCGCGTGCCGTGAGGGGCGTGGTGGCGGTTGCTAGCAGGGACAGGGTCAGGGCGGTGCGCCACTTAGCCTGCCCTGCCATTGCGTATCCCCGCGCAGGTGGGGGGGCAGAGCCAAGCCAGCCGGCGTCTGCGTCAACCAACCCTGGATCCCCGCCTGCGCGGGGGTACGGCAATGGGCGGGGCGGGCGGTCGTTCGCCTGTCGCAACCGGCGCGGCCTGCGCATCAGAAGCGGGTGTCGAAGGTCGCGGTGACGGTGGCCGATCCGTTGGCCGGGACCGGCACCTGCCACACCGCCTGTCCGGCGTCGCTGCGCTTGCTGGGGCGGCTCTGTTCGGTGATGCGGGTGTCGGTCCAGTCGAGCCCGGCCTGCGCCAGTTCGACGCTCACGGCGGCGGGGGTCGCGTTGGTGAGCGTGTAGCGCATCTTCGTCTGCCAGCGGCTGGCGTTGATGCGGGTGCGGCTTTCGACCACGGCGCGCACCTTCACGTCGAAGGCGTCGCCGGTGGCGAGCGCGATCTTCGACCCTTGCGGCGTATGGTCGATCGCGGCTTCGCCGGTGAATTGCGGCTGGCCGCGCGCGTCGCGCATATAGACGCGGATCGTGCCGGCGGGTAGTGCGTCCCCGAGGCCGCCCTTCGCCGCATTGCTGAACCGCACGATGCTCTGCGCGCTTGACGGCTGCTCCGTGGTGCCGAGCCAGTTGTTGACGAAGCGATAGCCGGTGGTCGCGGCCGCACCCTTGACGTCGAGGAAGCTGACCTGCTTGGTCTGTTTGTCGGCGATCGTCGTGCGTTCGGGCAGCGGATAGAGGTAGAAATCGCCCAGCTGCTCGCGGTTCGCGGTTTCGGTGCCGGGCTGCATCACCGGCCGGGGGCGGCGCGGGCGGCGGGGGCGGTAGTCGTTGTCGTCGTCCTCCGACCCGACCTCTCCGGCGACCAACAGGGTGCGCGCGTTGGTGAAGGTGGTGCCGGTGTTGTTGGTGAGCGTCACCCAGCCCTGTACGTCGATCGTGCCGCTCTTGCGGTCGAGCAGCGCGACATAATCGGCTTTCCAGCTGAGGCCCCGGCTGAGGTAGGAGAGCGTTGCCGCTCGGGTGCCCGAGCGGCTGCTGTCGAGCGTCACCGACAGGGTCGGGCGGGCGCGCAGCGACGGCGGGACCTTGTCGAAGATCGCGCGGACCGGCAGGCCGTCGTCGCGCAGTACCTCGATCCGCTCGCCGATCTGGAGGACGACGCCGCCGTTCACCGCCAGCACCTTGGCGCGTTCGCGGGTTTCCGCGCCGGTCGCGGGGTTGGTGCGCAGCAGGGTGATGGTTTCGCCGACCGCCTTCTCCATCAGGCTGGAGGGGGAGAGCAGGTCGAAGTCGAAATTCTGTTCGACGATCCGCGCGTCGGGCACGGCGAGCGAGACGGTTTCGGGGCGGATCTGTGCGCTGACGTCGGGAAAATCCTGTCGCACCGTGCCGGTGTTCAGCGGCAACGCTCGGACGTCCTGGATCAGCGCAACGTCGCCATTGTAGATGGTGACCGAGACGTCGCCTTGCGCCGAGGGAGCGATGGCGGGCGGGGTGGCGGCGTCCTGCGCCAGTGCGGGCAGGGGGGCGAGGAGGCTCGCCAGCAGCAGCCAGTTCGGTTTCATGTGTGTCCCCCGTTGTTTGGGGGGAGTGTGGCGGGGGAGTGTTGCGTTGGCAAGACGGGGGGTGTCCGCCGCTTGACCTATTCCCCCTGGCCCCTCCGTTTGCTTCGAGCGCAGGTTCGAGCCTGTCGAGAACCGAAGTCGAGAAGGCGTTGCCCCAAGCGAGCAAGTTCTCGACGGACGCTTCTCGACAAGCTCGAAGCTGCTCGAACCGAACGGGGTGGGTGGGGTGACGGTGTTACCCTGCCGTTCGTCCTGAGTAGCCGCTGAGCGAAGTCGAAGCGGCGTATCGAAGGACCGTCGCAGGTGCTTCGATACGAGCCTTCGACTTCGCTCAGTCGCTACTCAGCATGAACGGCCGGGGGGGGGCTGCGCTTAGTGATTGTCGCGCGGCAGGCCCCTGGTCTGGGCGATCTGCTGGAACGCCTCTGTTCCTTCGAGGATCGCGCCGGTCGACATCTGGCCGACGACCGAACGCTGGATCGCCTGCCACGGGGTCTGCGATGCCGGGTACTGATAGCCGCCGGCGGCTTCCAGTTCCTGACGGCGTGCGGCCAGTTCCTCGTCGGACAGCAGCACGTCGGCGCGGCCCTTGCCGAGGTCGATGCGGACGCGGTCGCCGGTGCGCAGCAGCGCGAGGCCGCCGCCCGCCGCCGCTTCGGGCGAGGCGTTGAGGATGGATGGGCTGCCCGACGTGCCCGACTGGCGACCGTCGCCGATGCAGGGGAGCGCGTGCACGCCCTCCGTAATCAGATATGCCGGCGGGCGCATGTTCACGACCTCGGCCGCGCCCGGATAGCCGATCGGCCCGGCGCCGCGCATGAACATCAGCGTTTCGGGGGTGATGCCGAGCGCCGGATCGTCGATGCGGTGGTGGTAATCCTCCGGCCCGTCGAACACGACCGCCGGCCCTTCGAACGCTTCGGGATCGTTGGGGTTGGACAGATACCGCTCGCGGAATTCGGGGCCGATGACGCTGGTCTTCATCACCGCCGCGTCGAACAGATTGCCCTTGAGGACGATGAAGCCGGCCTCTTCCTTGAGCGGCTGGCCGAAGGGGCGGATGACCTTTTCATCCTCGATCACGGCGTCGCGGCAATTGTCGCCGATCGACTTGCCGTTCACGGTCAGCGCGTCTTCGGCGATCAGGCCGGCGCCCATCAGTTCCCGGACGACGGCGGGCACGCCGCCCGCGCGGTAATAATCCTCGCCCAGATATTCGCCGGCGGGTTGCAGGTTCACCAGCAGCGGGACCTTGTGGCCCTGTTCCTGCCAGTCCTCGATCGGCAGGTCGACGCCGATATGGCGGGCGATGGCCGCCAGGTGGATCGGCGCGTTGGTCGAGCCGCCGATCGCCGAATTGACCTTGATCGCGTTGTGGAACGCGTCCCGGGTGAGGATGTCGGAGGGCTTCAGGTCCTCGCGCACCATGTCGACGATGCGAAGACCCGTGCGGTACGCGATCTCCTGCCGGTCGCGATACGGGGCGGGGATCGCGGCGGAGCCGGGCAGCTGCATGCCGAGCGCCTCGGCAAGGCTGTTCATCGTCGTCGCGGTGCCCATCGTGTTGCAATAGCCGGTGGACGGCGCGGAGGAGGAGACGAGGCGGATGAATTCCTTGTTGTCGATCTCTCCGGCGGCCAGCATCTGCCGCGCCTTCCACACGATCGTGCCCGACCCGGTGCGCTCGCCCTTGTGCCAGCCGTTCAGCATCGGGCCGACCGACAGCGCGATGGCCGGGATGTTCACCGTCGCGGCGCCCATCAGCATCGCCGGCGTCGTCTTGTCACAGCCGATGGTCAGCACCACGCCGTCGAGCGGATAGCCGTAGAGCACCTCGACCAGCCCGAGATAGGCGAGGTTGCGGTCGAGCCCCGCGGTCGGGCGCTTGCCGGTTTCCTGGATCGGATGGACCGGGAATTCCAGCACGATGCCGCCCGCTTCGCGGATGCCTTCGCGCAGGCGTTCGGCGAGCACGAGGTGGTGGCGGTTGCAGGGCGACAGGTCGCTGCCGGTCTGGGCGATACCGATGATCGGCTTGCCCGATTGCAGCTCCTCCTGGCTCAAACCGAAGTTCAGATACCGTTCGATATACAACGCCGTCATGTCGATATTGTCGGGATTGTCGAACCACGCACGGCTGCGCAGGGGGGGCATGTCGGTCATCGAAGTTCCGGTTCACCAGGGGGTGGGCACAAGGCATCTCGGGCAGGGCGGGGCGTCCGGCGGCCGCGATCCGGTATCCCGGACCGATCCCCGCCTTCTCCCCCCTCACCGCCGTTGACGCCGTGCGTTGGCCTATATAGTCAGACAAAATGCATTAGGGCAAGCGATGCGACGGAACAAACCGTCCCGCGATGCCGACACAAGAGGGAGAAGACCTGAGATGCCGGCCCCGATTTCCGCGCGCTCCGTGGAGAGCACGTCCGCTCCCGCCGGGGCCAGCTACGCCCCCGCGCTGACGCTGCTCGCCAGCCTGTTCTTCATGTGGGGCTTCATCACCGTCATCAACAACACGCTGCTGCCGCATCTGCGCAGCGTGTTCGACCTGAACTATACCCAGACGACGCTGATCGAGAGCGTGTGGTTCATCGCCTATTTCGTCGCGTCGATCCCCTCGGCCAAGCTGATCGAGCGAATCGGGTATCAAAAGTCGCTGGTCGTCGGGCTGCTGGTGATGGCAGCCGGGTCGCTCGGCATGGTGCTGGCGGCCAGCCTGCCGTCCTATGGCGTGACGTTGGTCATGCTGTTCGTGATCGCCAGCGGCATCACGCTGCTGCAGGTCGCGGCCAATCCCTATGTCACCGTCATCGGCCCGCCCGAGACGGGATCGTCGCGGCTGAACCTGGTGCAGGCGTTCAATTCGCTCGGCACCACGCTCGCGCCGATCTTTGCCGGCTATCTGATCCTCGGTCGCTCGGTCGGCGGCACGACGCAGGATCGCGTGCTCACGCAGGCGGAGCGGCTGGCCGACGCGCAGTCGGTGATCCTGCCCTATGTGCTGGTCGCAGGCGTGCTGGTCGTGCTGGCGGTCGTGATCGCCCGATTCCCGCTGCCCGCGATGGGATCGGCGACCAGCCGCGTCGCCAAGGAGGAACGCAAGAAGCATTCGCTGTGGAACCACCGCAACCTGGTGTTCGGCGTGCCGGCGATCTTCATCTACCTGATCGCCGAGATCGGCGTCGCCAACCTGTTCATCAACTTCGTCTCGCAGCGCGATATCGCCAACATCACCCAGGCGGAGGCGTCGCGCTACCTGGCGCTGCTGTGGGGCGGGATGATGGTCGGCCGCTTCGCCGGTTCGCTGCTGATGCAGAAGATCGCGGCGGAAAAGGTGCTCGCCTTCTTTTCGATCGGGGCGTTCGTCGTGATGCTGGGCGCCACCTTCCTGTCGGGGCCGGCGGCGATGTGGTCGCTGATCCTGGTCGGGCTGTTCCATTCGATCATGTTCCCGACGATCTTTTCGCTGGGCATCAAGGGGCTGGGGCCGCTGACCGAGGAAGGGTCGGGGCTGCTGATCATGGCGATCGCCGGCGGTGCGCTGGTGGTGGTGCAGGGCTGGCTGGCCGACCGCTACGGCCTGCAATGGTCGTTCCTGCTGACCGCCGTGTGCGAGCTGTACATCCTGTTCTATGCCGTGTGGGGATCGAAGGTGACCAACCCGATCGACGACGTCCCCGCCGACAACGACGTCTTTGCATAAGGAAATTCCGATGACTCTCCGCCTGTTGCAGCGCGTCGCACCGACGCGCGCCGTGATCGCCGCGACCGATGCGGGGGCGCATGTCGTGCCCGGCGTCGACAGCATCCGCGTGCTGGCGCTGCGCGCGATCGATGCCGGCCACAGCATCGCCGACGAGGTCGCGGCGCTGGGGCAGGGCGAGGCGGTCGATATCGCCCAGCTGCTCGACGCCGGTGCGATCGGATCGCCGATCGACCATGAGGACCCGGCGCATGTCATCATGACCGGCACCGGCCTGACGCATCTCGGATCGGCCGAAGGGCGCGACAAGATGCACCGCGCCGCCGCCGAGGCGACGACGCAGACCGATTCGATGCGGATGTTCCTCGAAGGGGTCGAGGGCGGCAAGCCGGCCGAGGGCGAGGTCGGGCAGCAGCCCGAATGGTTCTACAAGGGCGATGGCGGGCAGATGGTGGCGCCGGGCGGCGACTTCACCATGCCGCATTTCGCGCAGGACGGCGGCGAGGAGCCGGAGCTGGCGGGCATCTATGTCATCGGCAGCGACGGTACGCCGCATCGCATCGGCCTTGCGCTCGCCAACGAGTTTTCGGACCATGTGACCGAGCGGCACAATTATCTGTGGCTGGCGCACAGCAAGCTGCGCCAGGCATCGCTCGGGCCGGAACTGCTGGTCGGCACGCCGCCCGAGCATGTCGAGGGGACGAGCCGTATCGTGCGGGACGGCGAGACGATCTGGGAAAAGCCGTTCCTGTCGGGCGAGGCGAACATGTCGCACAGCTTGGGCAACCTCGAGCATCATCACTTCAAATATGCGCTTTTCCGCCGGCCGGGGGACATTCATGTCCACTTCTTCGGGACGGCGACGCTGTCCTTTGCCGATGGGGTGCGGACGGAAGAGGGCGATGTGTTCGAGATTCAGGCGGCGCCGTTTACCCTGCCGCTGAGGAACCGGTTGACGCGGGCGGATGCGGTGCCGGTGGCGGTCAGGGTTTTGTAGACGGCTTTCGTTGTCCCCGGGGGCATTGTTTCGAGTGGTTTCGATGGAGGCGTGAACGGGCCGTTTCCGTGGATCCCGGCTTTCGCCGGGATGACGGGTGGGAGTGTGCGGGGGCGCTTCCTTGCGTTCGGCACTCCTGCGGAGGCGGGAGTCTATTGGCGCTGGCGCTGCGGGTTTGCCGAGACGGTGGCGTGTATGGATTCCCGCCTTCGCGGGAATGACGGTAGGGGCGGGGCGCGTTCGAGGTTTGCCGCTCGCCGCTTGCTGCTTGTCACCGACGCTCGCCGCTTGCCACTTGTCACCGACGCTCGCCGCTCGTCGCTTGCTGCTTGCCGCTTGCCGCTCGTCGCGCGCCGCTCGCCACCGACGCGCACCGCTCGCTACTCACGCTCGCCTGAATTGCTGCCCGTCTTTCCTATCCGTTTCTGCTTTCCTTCCCCCACGCTCCCTTCCGTTTGCTTCGAGCGCAGGTTCGAGCTTGTCGAGAACCGTAGTCGAGAAGGGGGTGCCCAAAACGACCGGGTTCTCGACGGACGCTTCTCGACAGGCTCGAAGCTGCTCGAACCGAACGGGGATTTGTGGAAGGGAGGACGGCTACCCCAGCAGCGGCTCGATCCGGTCGAGCAGCGGCAGCTGGCTCTTCAGCATCATCATCCGTGCCTCGGCGACCGGCATCCACCTAGCCGCGTCGACTTCGGGGAAGCTCCTGCGCCTGCCGCTGCGGGGCGGCCATTCCAGTTCGAAGGTCATGCTGGTGATCGCATGGGTGTCGACATCCTGTTCGGCGGCGAAGGCCGAGACCGACTTGCCACCCGCCTGCCGTACCGTGCCCAGGGGCGCCAGCGGCGCGACGACCGCGACGCCCAGTTCCTCGGCAACTTCGCGCCGGGCGGCGTCCTCGACCGCTTCGTCCGGTTCGACCTGGCCCTTGGGAATCTGCCACGCGCCGACCTGCCGCCGCGCCCAATAGGGGCCGCCGGGATGGACGAGCAGCACCGCCGGGCTGGGCGTGCGGCGATAGAGCAGGATGCCTGCGCTATGCTGGGGCATGAAACGGTCCCTGTTCCTGGCCGGCGATCGTATCCGTCGCCGATTGTTGATGGACAGACGCCGCCGACCCATGTTGCGTTCCATGGCCATGTCATCGGACCGTTTCGCACCTTTTCCGACGCCGGTTCGACGCAGATGACGCAGTTCGACCTGTTCGCCGCCGCGCCGGCATTGCCCGGCCTCACCCATGCGCCGGGCGTGTTGCCGGAGGGCCGGTTGGCTGCTTTGGCCGAGGCGATCGATGGCGCGCCGCTCACTCCGTTCCGGTTCCAGCAATGGACCGGCCTGCGCCTGACCGCCTCCTATGGCTGGCATTATGATTTCGAGGCGGGCCGGGTGGGACAGGCCGAACCGATGCCCGACTGGCTGCTGGCGGTGCGCGACATTGCGGCGGGCTTTGCCGGCGTGCCGGCCGATGCGCTCGTGCAGGCGCTGCTGATCCGCTACGATGCCGGCGCCGGGATCGGGTGGCATCGCGACCGGCCGGTGTTTGAACATGTCGTCGGGCTGTCGATCGGTGCGCCGGCGACGCTGCGCTTCCGGCGGCGGCGGGCGGATGGGTTCGACCGGTTCGCGCAGGCGCTGGCGGCGGGCGATGCCTATCATCTGACCGGCGAGGCGCGGTGGGACTGGGAACATGGCATCGCGCCGATGGCGGCGACGCGCTGGTCGATCACCTTTCGCAGCCTGACCGAGCGATTCCGCAGGGAGATCGGGGTTGCGTGAGTTGAGCCTGCATGTGGTCGGCGCCGACCATCCCAATCGCGGCGGCGGCAATCGGCGGTTCGAGATTTTGCTCTGCTCGCCGGGCGAGGGCGTTACGCTGGTCCCCGAACCGCGCAACCCGGTCGATCCCAACGCGGTGATGGTGCTGAGCGCGCGGGGAGTGCAGATCGGCTATCTGACCGCCGACCGCGCGGCATGGATCGGCGCGATGCTGCGCCAGGGGCGCGAGGTGGCGGCGGTGTTCCAGCAGGCGACGCCGATGGGCGCGGCGGTGCGGGTCGCGTTCGACGGCGCGGTGCCGGTGGTGCCGGTGGTGCCGGCGGTGCGGGAGGTCGGAGAGGATGCGGAGCCGGAGTTCTGGCCGGACGAGGTTTGGCCGGAGGAGTGGGAGTAAGTCTACTTCCGCTCCCGTTTGGTTCGAGCAGCGATCGAGCCTGTCGAGAGCGCGTGTCGAGAACGGGGTTCCGCTGGGTAGTCGTTCTCGACAGACGCTTCTCGACAAGCTCGAAGCTGCTCGAACCAAACGGGGTGGAGAAGGAGAAGGGGACCTAGAAACTCCCCTGCACGCTCGCGCCCGCCGGGATGCCCGCGAAGGGCAGCACCGCCGCGCCGTCCCCGGTCAGGGCGAAGCGCAGCGTGCCGTCCTCGTTGATCGTCGCGTCCATCAGCGTCCGGCGGCGCTGGTCGGCGGGGACGAGGCGGACGCGGGTCTGCGTGCCGATATGCTCGGCGGTCAGCAGCAGGGCGGGGGTCGGCGTGGCGACGTTGCCGGGTTTGGTCGTGCAGGTGCCCGGATCGATCGCGATGCGGCCATCGGCCATGGCCGATCCGGCGATGGTCGAGAGGACCGGCAGATCGACCTGCCACGTCGAATCGCAGGCGAAGGGCAGGTTGGGCTGAAGCGCGGACAGCAGCGAGGCGTCGGCCGATCCGCTGACCCGGTCGAGCCGCACGCCGCCGGGGCGGAGCAGCGCCTGTCCGCCGAGATCGGTGTCGGCGCCGGTCGCGGTCCAGTCGACTGCGAAGCCGAGGCTGGTGAGGCTGCGAAGCGGCGCGAAATGCCATTCGAGGCGACTGCCGCCGGCAATGCCGACCTCGCCATTCCAGACCGTGCCGCCGACGCCGCTGCGCCAGTCGGTGTTGCCGGCGATCAGGCTGGCAGGCAGGGTGACGATCATCGCGACCGCGAACGAGGCTATGCCGAGCGCGGCGAAGCGGATACTACGCCGCCGTGCCTGTAAGCGGGAAGGACTCGACAATGCGATCGCGGCGCTCGACGCTCGGACTGGTTCGCGATGCGGTGCTGCTGTCGTCATTGGCATCGGTCGCGTCCCCCCTGATGGCTGCGAAACGGAGCAAGCGCTCCGCCGCGTTGCTGGTTCCGCTGACCGGAGACCGCGCGGCGCTGGGCCTTAGCATACGCAATGCGGCGATGCTTGCCGAAAGCGACGCGGGCGCGCTCACCGTACTCGATACCTGCGGCACGGCGGCGGGGGCGGCGAGTGCGGCGCGCGCGGCGGTGAAGCGCGGGGCGGCGATGCTGCTGGGGCCGTTGTCGGCGGCGGAGACGCGGGCGGTGGCCGGCGCGGTCGGCGTGCCGGTCGTGGCGCTGACCAATGACGCGGCGGCGCGCGGCGGGTCGGCCTTCGTGTTCGGGATTACCCCGGCACAGGCGACGGCGGCGATCCTCGGCTATGCGCGGTCGCGCGGCGTGCGGCGGGTGGTGGCGGTCGATGACGGCACGCCATGGTCGCAGGCATCGGTCGTGGCGGCGCGGGCGAGCGAGGCCGATCTGGGGCTGACGATCGTGCCGGTGACCGGCGGCACCATCCCGCCCGGCGTCGAGGGCGATGCGGCGTTCGTGCCCGGTTCGGCGGTGGCGATCGCGCCGGTCCTGAAGAACCGGGGGATGCAGCTGCTGGCGACGATGCAGACGCTCGATTATCGGCCCGATGCGCTGACCGCGCTGGAGGGGGCGTGGATCGCAAGCCCCGATCCGGCGAAATTCGCGAGCTTCGCCAGCGCCTATGCGGCGCGTAATGGCGGGCGGCCGGGCGCCATTGCGGCGCTGGGTAACGATGCGGCGCTGATCGCCAAGGCTTTGCGCGACAGCGACCAGATGACGCGCGAGGGGGTGCTGCGCGAGGCCGGGTTCGACGGGGTGACCGGGCCGGTGCGCTTCCGTTCGGACGGCAGCTGCGCGCGCGACTTCGCGATCCTGGTGCCGACGAACGGCGTGTACGACAAGGTGGCGGAGAGCCGCGGGGCATGAGCCGGCCGCGCGCCGGGGAGGGTGGCTTCACCCTGCTCGAACTGATGATCTCGCTGGGGCTGTTCGCGCTGATCGCGGTGGCGGGGCTGGCGCTGGTCGATAGCGTGATCGGGGTGGACGGGCGGACCGAGGCGCGGCTGGACCGGGTCGCCGACCTGCAGCGCGCGATGGTGGTGATCTCCAGCGACCTCGACCAGATCGCGCCGGGGCCGATGGGCGGCGACGGTGCGGGCCTGCGGTTCCGGCGGAGTGCGCCCGGTGTCGGCGGGCCGCCGATCGGGGTCGGATACCGCGTGGCCGACGGGCAGTTGCAGCGGGTGGTCGACGGGCGCGCGCAGCTGGTGCTGGATCAGGTGAGCGCGGCGCGCTGGCGTTATTTCGACGGTGGCTGGCGCGACAGCTGGCCGCCCGCGCCCGACCGCTCGCTCGACTGGCCGCGTGCGGTGGTCGTGGAGTTGCAGGTCGGCGGGCCGGGCGGGGGCAATCTGCGGCGGATCGTGACGCTGCCGATCGCGGCGAAGACGACATGAGCGCGCGGGTGCCGGAGCCCGAGCAGGGCATGATCCTGGTCAACGTGCTGATGTTCGTGGCGATCGCCAGCGGCCTCGTCCTGCTGATGATCAACCGCGAGGAGGTGGCGCTCGACCGCTCGATCCGCTCGCGCGAGGCGGCGCGGGCGCTGGCGATCGTGCGCGGGGGCGAGCTGTCGGCGCTCTCCGCGCTGCAACGCGACGCGCGGGTGGCGCCCGAGGCGGACTATCCGGGCGAACCCTGGGGCGCGATCAGCGAGAATGGCATCGCGATCGAAGGCGGCCGTTTCGACCTGGCGATTGCCGATGCCGAGGGGCGCTTCAACGTCAATTCGGTGCGGCGCGAGCTGGACCCGATCCCGCAGCTGCTGTTCCTGCGTATCGCCAAGGCGGCGGGGATCGAGGAGGCAAAGGCGGTCGCCGCCATCGCGCTGATCCGCGAGCGCGGGCCGGTGCAGGACCTGCGCCCGCTGGCGGTGTTCCTGCCCCCCGAACAGGCGCAGCTGCTGGCGCGGATGGTGACCGCGCTGCCGGGCGATACCGCGATCAACCTGAACGCGGCGACGCCCGAATTGATGGCGGTGCTGTTCGATCCCGACAAGGCCGGGCGGCTGGTCGCGATCCGCAACCGGCAGGGCTATCTGTCGAAGGACGACCTGACGCGCGAGGACGTGACGCTGCCCGGCGGCACGCGGTTCAAGTCCGACCATTTCTGGGTCCGCACCCGCGCGACGATCGGCGGCACGGTGCAGCAGGGCGCGACGCTGATCCAGCGGGTCGAGCGGAAGGAGGGGGCGCAGTCGGTGCCGGTTGCGGTGCCGGTGGAGCGGTGGCGCAATGCGGCGATCCCGCCGGAGGTGCCGGGGTTTGGCGGGTAGGGTGGCCAAAGTTCACTAAGTTCACACTCGTGCGCTTGTCGTGAGCAGGGCGATTTGGGGCCGAGCGGCGGTGTCAAAGAGCGGGGGCGGTGGGCGGCCAGCGAGGATGATCGCAGGCCTGGCGACTGTAGGAAAGCGGGAATGGCCAGCTACGGGGGAAAGCTGCCGCGCGCTCATTCGGCAACTCCCGAATCGCGTGCCTAGCAGAAGCTTGGGGCCTGATATTGACGCCGATATTCCGAACTGCCCTCGCCTAGTAAAGCGATGCACTCCGCTAGGTCAGGGTAGAACACATCCCCCTTGATTACGCCCAAATATCTCCAACGCTGCGACTCCGTGTCACGCTCCCTTTCCCGGCGCTCCGTTAGTGCTTCGGGTGGACTGTCATCAGGCAAAGCAAAAAAAGCATCCCCGCCACCCTGTTCGATTACCACAAGCTGGCGGGCTGGTGTCAGATAAATATTGCTCCTCCTATGATCGTTAACAGCAAAAATAGTGTCTGAAGCGCTGCCAAATTGATTGCGAACGGTGACTATCCACTCGCTCCCGCTAAAGTTCGAGCTAACATTGACAGAAATTTTGCTATCAGCCACGGGTACGACAGGGCCGTTGGAGCAGCCTCCGGCAAGGATTGCCGCCAAAGCATATTGAGCGCCGCGAAGTCTTCCCATCTCGGGATAATGCGGGAGTGCCGGGTTACAAGCAACTCTGCCTTGCCGCTGATACGTCTGCTTTTGGACGAGCGTCGCGACATCGCTCAATAGCCAATCCACGCATTCTCGATATGGCGGGGCGGGGTCCGCGGTGCGAGGAGGATGACGTCGATGCGCACATCGCAGCCATCCGCATAGGTCGGCGCGAGTATTTCCGCCGCTGCTGCCACGCGGGCGAGGCGGCGTTCGTCGATGGCGTGGTCGAGGTCGGCGGTGGTCGCTCGGGTCTTTACCTCGACGAAGGCGACGACATTGCCGCGCCTGGCGATCAGGTCGACTTCGCCGGCCTTGGTGCGGACGCGGCGGGCGAGGATGCGCCAGCCTTTCAGGCGCAGCCACCAGCCGGCGATGCGTTCGCCGCGGCGGCCGGCATCGTCGGCGGCGATGCGGGAGGCGCGGGAGCGGGGG
>NZ_LQQO01000003.1 GCF_001619955.1 Sphingomonas hankookensis
ACCGCTCCAGGAGTGCCGGCACGTCGCTGCCCTTCACCTGATGCCGCGAGATCCGCTCGCCGCGACCCGGCGACAGCGACGTCACCAGCCAGGTGGAGCGGCTCAGCTCCAGCGACACGAAGATTGCGTTCAGCTGCGTGCTGACGGCGGCATGGCATGAGACGGACACGGGCACGGGCAACCTCCTTCACGACAAAGCGGGAAGGTCAGTCTGCCTCAACCGGCGCCAGCCCGCGCCCATGGGATCTTTTTACCCGCAGGCTCGATGCCGTGCGGTGCGCCTTCAGGTAGGTGGCGTCGATCATAACCGTCTTCGGCTCGGCGCCTGCCGCCGCCAGCCCTTCCATCATCCGCGTGAACACGCCTGCCTCACCCCAGCGCTTCCACCGGTTGTAGAGCGTCTTGTGTGGCCCATAGGCGCTGGGCGCATCTCGCCAGCGCAGCCCATTGCGGTTGACGAAGACGATGCCGCTCAGAACCCGTCGGTCGTCCACCCGCGGCCGGCCGTGGCTCTTGGGAAAGAACGGCCGCAGCCGCTCAATCTGCTCATCCGTCAGCCAAAACAGGTCACTCATTCCGGTCTCCTCGCGGAGCCTGAATCAGATCGTGACGCTCACATCAATGGGTCCTGACCCTAAGCGGCTCGGGACAGCGGCGGGCTGAGCATCGAGCGTAACGGCCGGAGCTGCCCCGGTTTGGTGGCGGGCTCGGTCCAGAGATAGTCGCCGGTGAGGTTGATGTGCTGCCAGCCGAGCGGCGAGAGGTGGGCCAGCATGTCGATCGGCACGGGGCGACCCTGGCGTTTGAGGTGCCGCATGGCGGCTTCAAGGTAGGTCGTGTTCCACAGCACGATCGCGCCTGCGACGAGGTTGAGGGCGCTCGCGCGATGGCTCTGCGCCTGAAGGCCGTGGTCGCGCAACCGACCTGCGCGATGGAAGAAGATCGCCCGCTTGAGCGCGTTCTCCGCCTCGCCCTTGTTCAGCTCGCGGGTAGCGCGACGCCGCTCGTCGGGGTGCTCGATCCAGTCGAGCGTGAACAGCGTGCGCTCCATGCGCCCGATCTCCCGCAGCGCGAGCGCCAAGCCGTTCGCGCGCGGGTAGGAGCCGAGCCGCTCCAGCATGGCAGACGCGCTGGTGGCGCCCGTGCGGACCGAGGTCATGAGACGGAGCACGTCCGTCCAGTGGGCCGTGATCAGCTCTTCGTCGATCGCCTCGCCGACGAGCGGCGCGATGTCCGGTCCGGGGTCGAGGCCCTTAAACAAGTGGAGCCGTCTGGCAGACAGGTTCGGGATCCTCGGCGCGAACAGGAAGCCCATCCCGTGACACATCGCGAAGACGTGGTCCGACACCCCGCCGCCGTCCGTGTGGTGCCGCTCGATGCTGAGGTCGGCCCCGTGGTGGAGCAGGCCGTCGAGCACATGGGCGGCCTCGCCGGCACCGGCCGAGATCACCTTGGAGTGGAAAGGCGCGTAGCGGTCGGACACGTGCGTGTAGAACGAGGCGGCCGGCTCCGAGCCCTTGTGCGGGTTGACGGCCCCGGTCGCCTGGGCGCGACGGTTGAGCGGGAAGTGCTGCCCGTCCGAGCTCGACGACGCGCCCGACCCGAACAGGGCCGCGAGCGGCATCCGGTGCTGCGCGTTCACCAGCCGGGCGAGCGCCGTGCCGTAGGTCTCCTCGCGCAGGTGCCAGGACGACAACCAGCCGAGCTGGCGCTGGCTGACCAGGTCGCACGCTTCCGCCATGCGCGCGTGGCCGAGGTTGGTCGCGTCGGCCAGCACCGCGGTGAGCACCGCGCGCGGGTCGTCGTGAGTGCGACGCGTGGTCAGGTGCGTGAAGCAGCCGGTGAACCCCGTCCAGCGGTCGACGTCGGCGAGGAGGTCGGTCACGCGGATCGGCGGCAGGTGCGCGTACAAAGGCGCGAGCGCGCCTTCCGCTTCGTCGGGCGTGCTCGCCTTCAGCGGCGAAATGCGCAGCCGCCCTGCCCGTAGCGACACGTCCTCGAGCGCGTCGGCACCGACCTTAGTCGCCACCTCGCCCAGACGGCGGGCGAGGACCTCGCGCTTCCCGGCCAGCCACTCGGCCGCGGATCCCGGCAACGGCACCGGCAGTGGTCCCGCCTCCCGCATCGCGGCGAACACGGGCGCGGGGATGAGCTGCTGCGCGACCGCGCGATAGCGGCGGCTTCCTTCCACCCACATGTCGCCCGCGCGCAGCCGGTCGCGCAGCTCGGCCAGCACGCAGAACTCGTAGGTGCGCCGGTCCATGCCATCCCGACCGATGCGACGTCGCCAGGTCTGGCGAATGAAGCCGACGGGCGCATCGGCCGGGAGCTTGCGCAGGCGACCGGTTCCGAGCAGTCGCACAATCTCAACACCGCGCGCGAGCGCCAAGCAGGCCGGCACCGCCCCGAACGTGAAGGCTTGCACGAACGCGGGGCCGATCTGGCGCAGGATGGGGAAGTTGGACCGGGCGAGCTCGACAGGGTCGAGCGGGTCGGGCCGGACCAGGCGCTTCGCCTCCTCCACCTCAGAGCCGAGCTCGTCCCAACCAATGACGCGCTCGACCGCGGCGAGCGGGTCGTCGCCGTTGCTCCGCGCGGCAAGGAGCGCGTCGCTCAACCGCGCGAGCAGCCTGATCTTGGCCGTGATGTTGCGCCGGTCGCGCTTCAGCGCGGCTTCCTCGCGCCGTTCGACGCGGCGGAACATTTGGCCGAACAGCCGCTCGAACATGAGAACCGCGTCGTCGGTCAGCGTGACCTGCGTCTCCAGCGCGGTCGCGACCAGCACCGCACGACGTCGAGAGGGGTTTAAGGTGGCGAGGTGCTGGGCGGTGAGCCGCGCGCCCTCGCCCGTGAGCCGCCGCAGGCGCTCGGGATGCACGGCGTCGGTCAGTGCTGGGTTGAGCCGGAGCACGCGTAAGGCGGCGAGCCGATCGAGGATAGCCGAGAACGCGCGCCGGCCCGGTCGCCCAGGCGGCTGTCGCACCCAGGCGAGTACGCTTGTCCTCGCCGTTGCGTGGGGCACGAGCAGTCCTTCCAGCCCGTCGCGCTGCTCTGCGGTGAGTTTTCGGGTAAGCAGCTCGGCGACGTGGCGTTCGGCGTCGAGCAGCGCCCGGGCCACCATGCGCTCGACCAGCGTGATCCCGGGCACGATGATCTGTCGCCTGCGGAACTCGTCCAGGAGCATGCGCGCGAGCTCGGCGCCGCCCGTCGTGGCGAGTGCGGCCGGCAGCAGCCATGCTTGCAGCTCCGCCCTTGCCGGACGGCTGAGCTGCCGGAACCCGAACACGTCGCGCAGCGTGTCGAGGTGCTCGTAGCGGGTCGGCCCGCGCGACGCATAGCCGGCGAGCGCCTCCGGATCGACGTCGAGCTGGTCGGCGACGAACGCGAGCGGCGCGTTTGGGATCAGCTCCCCCGGCCGGAGCAGCCGGCCGGGATAACGGAGCGCGCAGAGCTGGACGGCGAAGCCGAGCCGGTTGTGCGGACGCCGCCTGCTGACGATGACGCGCAGATCGTCGGCGCTCAGCGTCCAGTGCCGGACCAGGTCGAGTTCAGTGTCGGGGAGAGCGAGTAGCGCGTCGCGCTGCCCCTCGGTGAGAACAGCGCGATGCGGCACTGGATCAGGCCTTGGCTGAGGCGGTCCAGCCCACCCGTTCCAGTGTGTCGAGCAGGGTCGACCGAGCCACCTTGAAGGAGCGGCAGACCGATGCTTTGCTGGCACCGCTATCGAGCGCGGCCCTGATCTGCTCGATCTGCTCGGGATCGATCGTGGGCGGCCGCCCGCCTTGCCGCCCGCGACGCTTCGCGGCTGCTAGCCCGGCGATGACGCGCTCGCGGGTTAGAGCACGCTCATACTGCGCGAGCGCGCCGAAGATGGAGAACTGATCTTCCCCCGGTTCAGCGGACACGCTGGATTAGCCGGTTACCCGCTGCTCGGCTTGTTCGGGGGTTAGATACCCGAGGGCCGAGTGCATGCGGTGTCGATTATAGTATCCCTCGATATATCCGAACAGCGCCTGTCGCGCTTCGATCCGGGTCGCCCACCGGCATTGATGGACCAGTTCGACTTTGAGGGTGTGGAAGAAGCTCTCCATCGGGGCATTGTCATAGCAATTGCCGGTGCGGCTCATCGAGGGCACTGCGCCAATCGTCGCCAGATAGTCGACATAGGCTCCGGCCGCGTATTGCGATCCGCGATCCGAGTGACAGATGAGACCGCCCGTTGGTCGCTGCCGCTGGGTCGCCATCATCAGCGCGGCGAGCGGCAATTCGGTTCGCATATGGTCGCGCATGGCCCACCCGACGATCTTGCGGGTCGCCAGATCGAGCACCGCGGCCAGATACAACCAGCCTTCGCCGGTCGCGATGTACGTGATATCGGCAAGCCAGATCGTATTCGGCGCGGTCGCTACAAAGTTCTGCGCCAACAGGTTCGGCGCGATCGGCAGATAGTGGCGGCTGTCCGTCGTGCACGGCCGGAACCGGCGACCGGCCAGCGCACGGATGCGGTGTCGGCGCATCAGCCGCTCGACGCGGCCACGGCTGCATCGATGACCTTCCGCCCGCAGGGCGGCATGCATCCTGGGTGATCCGTATCGCCCCTGATGCCGTGCCTGGAGCCGACGCACGTCGCCGAGCAGCGCCAGGTTCGCCGTCGTCCGCGTGCTCGGCGCCCGACCGCGCCAGTCGTAATAGCCGCTGCGCGACACGCCGAGCATGCGGCACATGACGTTCACCGGCCAGGTGGACGCATGCTGCTCGATGAAAGCGAACTTCACCGCGGCATCTCCGCAAAGCCTGTCTCGAGCGAAGCCGAGAGGATGCCGACGGCTTTTTTTAGGATGTCGCGCTCCATCCGCGTCCGGTCCAACTCACGGCGTAACCGCGCGATCTCCGACGCCTGATCCGCTGGCGATGCCATCGTCGATACTGGCGGTTTTCCCGCCGGGCTTGCCGGCGGGGGGCCGATCTCCTGCTGCTTGCGCTGCCAGCGACGCAGCATCGTCGGCATGATCCCCAACTCGGCTGCCACCTCGGTCTGCAGCCGGCCGCTCGTCTCCCAAAGCGCCACCGCCTCGCGCTTGAACTCATCCGTGAACCGACGCTTCGTCGTACTCGCCATCATACACCTCCTGGCTCCGCAGAGCCTATCATCGGTGTCCGTCAAACCGAGGGATGATCAGAACAGCAGCTCGCCGTGCGGAGTGGTCGTGTCCATCTGCTCGGTCAGCGACCGGAACGCGACGCCGCGCGCCTTCAGGTCGGTGACGATGCCGAGCAGGTGCGGCAAAGACCGGCCGAGCCGGTCCAGCTTCCACACCACCAGCATGTCGCCGGCCTTCAGGTATTCAAGGCAGGCCTTCAGCCCCGGCCGGTCGTCGCGCGCGCCGGATGCCTTGTCAGTGTGAAGGTGCCGCTCGTCGACCCCGGCCGCGACGAGCGCGTCGCGCTGAAGACCGACCGACTGGCGGTCATCGGCCGAAGACACGCGCATGTAGCCAACCAGCATGTGCGGAAAACCTCGAATCCAGAGTTCCCGTGCAGCTTAGCATTGCGACAGGGTTTGTCGCGCAGAAAAGGCCGGTTCGCGATAGGCCGAGCCGAGGTGGTCGGCCAGGGTGTCGGCAAACATGTGATTGACGACAGAATGCAACTTAAGAGCTACTGGCAGCAGTCGACCAACTCAAGTCGTTCTCCGACGCTCGGGGAATGACCGCTCCTGCCAAAAATGGCCGTTCGGGTTTCGTTCAACCGCAGAGTCGCGGAGCGCCCGATCGGTGTCCTTCAATTTCTGAAGGCATGATCTCGAAACCAGTTATTCATTCAGGAGGTGGAATTACGCGCTCGCGGCTGGAGCCAAGTCACTGAGCGATCGTCAGATCCCAAGACGAAGGGGTAAGAGGCCGTGAGACGACAGCGGCAGAGCGTCCCTCGTCCGCCCGTAAAGTTTAAAATCGGCCGTGAGATGTGAATGGCTCGCTACCAAACAGGGGGCATGTTCAGTCGGCGGGCTATGGCGCTCCGCAAGGCCGCAGGCGATAGCGCGATACCGCGATCGCACCGTAAAAAATGGTTAGCAGCGCGAGATTGATCAACGCACCTCGCTGCTCGACCAGCGTTGCGCCCATCTGGTTGACGCCAACCATCAGTTTGATTCCCGGCGTCGTCGGCAGGAGGCGCGCCAACAGCGATAGCCAGTGCGGCGTCGCCTCGCTTGGCCAGGACAGACCGGACAGGAAGAAGATCGGGACCGAGGTGACGATCCACAACTGGATGGGGCGCTCACGCGTGCGGAAAAAGCTGGCGAGCGCCAACGCGCCGGCGACCGTCGCGGATATGAACAGCGTTGCGGACACGACCAGCGTCAGCGGATCGGCAGCCCCGCGCGGATAATCCTGAAACCAGAAGACGAAACCAGTGAAATAGGCGATGTCCGCGCACCCGATGACGAGAAAGGCCAGCGCGATGCCGAGCAGGGTGCGTGGCGCGAAGCTGAGCGTTCCCTGGCGCTCTCGCATCGTTGCGGCAAGCACGGTGAGCCCCATCAACAAGGTCTGCTGGATGATGAGAAAGGCGACACCGGGAAAGATCGTGCTGCCGTAGCCCTCGCGGGTGTTGAACAAGGGGCGCTGGATCATCGCCAGCGGGGCGGCGGCCGGCGCCCCGCTGGCCATCGCCTGGGCAACCGCAGCATCGCGTCCGATCTCTCCCAATGCCGCACCAATGCCGGCAAGCGCGGTCGAACTGCGCAGCAGATAGGCGCCGTTGCCATAGAGCGCGACGGTCCCTTGACCGCCGGACAGGATGCGCTGTTCAAAGCCTTGCGGAATCACCACGATCGCGCTCACCCGCCGTTCTTCCAGCCAGCGTAGCGCGACGGCGGGGGACGGGAGCCGCGCGACCACTTCCGCCTGTTGCAACGCGCCGAGCCGGGTCTCCAGCGATCGGCTGGTGGCGCTATGATCCAGATTGACCACCGCCACCGGCATCCGCACCGGCACCTCGCCGGAATAAGCGGTGGGGTAGAAGAAGGAATAAAGAAGGCACGACCCGATCAGCAGCATTAGCGCCGAGCTGTCGGCCAGGATTGCGCGGAAGGTGGCGAGGAAGGCGCGGCCGATCATCGTCGCCCCCAGGCTTGCGGTCGGCGTGCAGCCGCCAGGTAAAGCGGCAGCCCGATGCCTGTCCCGACGATCAGGAAGGCGAGCATAGCGAGCAGCTGCCCGGCAGATTTCATCGCGGGCGCGCCCATAATCCATTGTTCCGACAGCAGCTTGGCGAATGCCGAATAGGGCAGGAGCGCACTCCAGATCCGGGCGAAGCTGGAGGCGGATTCGATCGGGAAAATCGCGCCCGCAAAGGCGAAGGAGGCGCCCGCGTAAAGCCCGGCGATCGATAACGTCCTGCCCATCGACAAGGTGAGGCCGACGATCAGCAAGGTCACGCCGATATAGGCGAGGTACATGGCGACATAGCCGATGAGCAGCAGAATCACGCTGCCCGCGACCGGCCAGCCGCGCAGCCCGGCGAGATAGCCGGTGGCCAGCAATCCCCAGCCGGTGAAAATTGCCAGATATGGCGTCAACTTGCCCGCCACTGCGGCGATCGCCCTCCGCCGATCCTCTCCGCCGATCCATGCGCCGATCGTGCCGTCGCGCAACTCGCGGCCCAGTGCGCTCGCGACGGCAACCATGAAGATCAGGTGCAGCAGCGCGGGGTGGATCAGCGCCACGAGTTGCAGTTCGTAGCTGCTCTGCGGATTGAACAGGATGGTGCTCTGCGCGGCAACCGGCGGCCGGCGCACCTGGCCAGGCCCGGCGAGAGCGGCGGCCTGCTCGGTGCCGAGCGTTGCGGCATAGGCCTGCACGACCGCGCCAATCTCGCGCAGGGCTGCCCCCGAAGCGGTCGAATAACTGGCGTTGTAAAAGGTGGTGATGCTGCCGGTCGTCCCGCGCAGCACCGCTCGCTCGGTATCCGCCGGGATCAGCACGACTGCATAGGCGCGGTTGGAGCGTACGATCCGTTCGGCCGCCTGCATATCTGGCACCTGCGCCACGACACGCAGCCCCGGCGCCGCATCGAGCCGGCGGGTCAGTTCACGCGCGACGGCGGTGCCGTCCAGATCGACCACCGCAATCGGCAGGTCGCGCATCACGCCCGCGGAAAACTGGATCGCCACCACCGCCATCAGCAGCAATGGCACCCAGATCACCAGCGCACGGTCCCAGAAACTGGTGGCGAGGAAACGCATTTCCCGGCGAAGCGCGCTGCCGAAGGCGTTTCTCACCCTGTTATGCCGGCCAGTCGAACAGCACGGTCATGCCCGGCCGCAGCGCCACGATTGGCGCGATGGGCATAACGCGAACCTCAAAGCTCTTGATATCGAAGCCGCTCGATTGCCGCGTTGCCCGCCAGGTCGCAAAGTCGCCAGCCGGTGCCGTATAGATCACGCGGAAGCGCGCGCGCAGATCGCCAAGCGCGGGGATTGTGCCGCTCAGTTCTTTGCCGCGGGCGAGGCCGTGGAGCTGATCCTCGCGCACGTTCAGCGTCACCCATGGATGAGCGGTATCGGTGAGCGTGAACACCGGAAAACCCTGCGGCACCAGTTCACCGGGCTGGGCGAGCCGCTTACCGATTTCGCCATCCGCCGGCGCGATGACGCGGGTTTCGTCGGCCGCCGCCTGCACTTCCGCCACCGCGCCGCGCGCTTGTTGCACCTGGCCGCTCGCTGCCTTTTTGTCCTGCGGTCGCGCGCCGGCCAGCGCGAGATCATATTGCGCTCGTGCCGCCTTGGCCTGTTCGGCGGAGGCGACGGCATTGGTGCGGGCCTCGTCCGCTTTCTGACCGGCGAGCACACCCTGTTCATAGAGCTGCTGGGTGCGTGCATAGGTGGTCTGGGCGAGCTCGGCGGCGGCCTTTGCGCGGCGCCACTGTGCCTCCGCCGCGCGGATATCTTCTGGCCGCGCACCTTCGTCCGCCTTGCTTTCCACCGCCTGCGCCGCCACGAGCGCGCCGCCCGCTTGTTCGGACTTGGCGGCAACTTCGGGGCTGGCGATTGTGTAGAGCAATTGCCCTGCCTTCACCGGCTGGCCCTCCTCGACATGGAAGGCGGCGATCCGCCCGGTCACCTTGCTACTGATCCGAAGTGCGCGCGCATCGACCATGCCCTGAAGCTGATCGGGCGCGGGGCGGTAGCTGAGCCACAAACCAAGCGCGAGCAGTGCCGTCACGATAATCGCCGCGATGATCACCATCGGCCGACCGTGCGTGGTGGGCGCGGGCGGGGCAGCGGGTGCTGGCGCGTCGGATGGTGCGGGTGCGTCGGCGGGAATGGCGGCGGGCACGGGGGCCTCGACAGGCGGGGGCGCGTCGTCTTGCGTGGGTTCGGTCATGGGATCACCTTGTCGGCCCGCGAGAGATATTCCGGCATCCGGTCGACCTGCCCGCTCATGCTGAGTAGCCGGGCGAGCGCTTGCACATAGTCATTCGCCGCCTGTGCGCGCTGAATGCGGGCCCGGCCGCGCCCGAGTTGCGCGTCGACCACGTCGAGCGACGTCGCTTGTTGCTCGCGATAGGATAGGGTCTGGAGACGCACATTCTCGTCCGCCGAGACCAGCGCACTGTCGAGGAGCAGGAACCGTTTACGCGCCGCCTCCACGTCATTCCACGCCTTGGTCACGCCGATATCGAGCTGGGTGCGCGCCTCGCGCAGCCCGGCGTCGGCCTGCTCCACTGTCGCGCGCGCGGCCTCCACCTGCTGCTGCCGGCCCGCGCCGGAGATGAGCTTGTATTTCAAGCCGACGCCGATCGACCAATCGGGATCCGTGAGCAGTGAATTGCGTCGGTCGAAATTATATTGCCCAAAGCCGTAGATGGTTGGCCGGAGCTTTGATTGCTGGATCTTCACGCCGGCCTCCGCCTGGTCCTCCAGCGCCCGCAACCGGGCGAGCTGGGGATGTGTGTCCAGCGCGGCGGCCTTGAACGTGGCGAGCGGCGCGAGTGGCCGCGAATCGACCCCGAGCGGACTGATTGGGCGCACCCCCGCCGGCGCGCGCAGTATCCCGGCGAGCGCGGCATTGGCGGTGGCAAGATCGGAAATCGCCTGTGCATAGTCGCGCGCCGCGTCGTCGCGCGCGACCTCCGCCTGCAAGCGTTGCGCGCGACTGATGAAGCGTGCCTGTTCGAGCTTCACCGCGTCGGCAACGTGCCGCTCGAGGCCATCGAGCACATCGCGGCGGATGCCAAGCGCTCGTTCGGCAAGCTGTTGCCCGTAATAGGCCCGGACAAGCTGGACGAGCGCATCGTCGATCGCAATGTCCCGATCCGCCTTTGCCTGCGCGACCTGGGCGCGTGCGCCGGCCTGCGTGCCACTGATCTGCCCGCCGGCGTAGATTGGCAACGTGGCCGTGACGATCGGCCGTGTACTGGTGCGTTCCTGCCTGAACTTCAGCGGATCGGGGATGCCGAAGGCTTCCGCCACAGGTGCCAGCGAGCCGAGAGGCAGATAGAGCGTCTTTTGATATTCCAGCAGTTGCGCCTCGATATCGATATCGGGGCGGCCGAGCGTCCGGGTCGCTCCTTCCTGTGCTTCCTTGCTGCGTATGTTCGCGGCAGAAGCCTCGATCGCGTCGGATCGGTGGAGCAGCCGCTCTTGCGCAGCACCATAATCAAGCGGAAGCGGCAGCACGTCCTGCGTAAACGCCGGTGAGGCGAAAGCCACAATGCAGAGCATCGACCATGGCAAAAAACGCATCGGCAGTATCTCCAGCTACGCCGGCCGGATTGATGCCGATTTTTATCCGTGTAAAGAGTGATTTCGCATGTGGTACGCTCCGCACGACTGGTAGGAAGCTGAATGATCGGTTCATTCTGATGCGCGCCGAGGGCATTATCCCGGATTCAGTCCGTTCCTTCTCTTTTGAAAATGGATTGGGGTGAAACTCGACTTGGATGAGAGGCGCATTTCTGAATGAAAATTGAAAGATAGACATCAGCTTCTCACGTTGTTCTGCCGCGTGCTTCTGGACAGCAATCGACCAGATCTTGCTTGTTTCGGGGGATGACATCGGCAAATTATCGATCGTCCGCTCCTGCCGAAAGCCGCCGTTCTTCGTGCGCTTTTGAATGGCGGGTAAGTCCCAAAATCGGCCATCTTGGATTCGGAACACAGCAATGTATTTCAATGTGTGATCATTAGGTCGCCATCGAACGATATCCGGTAGAAACACCGTTAAGTCGCCTTTGGCACCACAATTTCCCAATGATCTGAGTGCCCACCTTCGTTATGTCGGGCGCGCCAGTGGCGTTGCGACGATACCGCGCTTGCATTGGCCGCGACGGGGTTCCCCGTCGGCGTCGCTGCCCCGTTTTCGAAAACCGCCTGTTCCCGACGTCGCGTCGCTCATCCGGATCGACGCTGGTACGCCGCGCGCGGCACCGCTATCGCGTGATCGATCCCCTTGACGGCATCATCACAGGATAATGGGAGACGATATGGCGACCCCACCCACGCCGCATCTCGCGCAGGACGCGACGACATCGACCAATGCGCGCCTGAAATCGATCATCGGCGGGTCGACCGGCAATCTGGTCGAATGGTTCGACTGGTATGTCTATGCCGCCTTCACCCTGTATTTCGCCCCGCATTTCTTTCCCGGCACCGACCAGACCGCCCAGCTGCTGAGCACGGCGGCGGTGTTCGCGGTCGGGTTCGTCATGCGGCCGATCGGCGCGTGGGTCATGGGCGTCTATTCCGACCGGCACGGCCGCAAGTCGGGGCTGACGCTGTCGGTGACGCTGATGTGTGCGGGGTCGCTGATCATCGCGTTGACGCCGGGCTATGAAACCATCGGCGTCGCGGCGCCCGCGCTGCTGGTGCTCGCGCGGCTGATGCAGGGCCTGTCGGTCGGCGGCGAATATGGCGCCAGCGCGACCTATCTTTCGGAAATGGCCGGCAAGGATCGGCGCGGCTTCTTCTCGTCGTTCCAATATGTCACGCTGATCTCGGGCCAGCTGCTCGCGATCCTGCTGCTGCTGCTCCTCCAGAACGTCATGAGCAAGCCGGCGCTGGAGGAATGGGGCTGGCGCATCCCGTTCGTGATCGGCGCGGTGCTGGCCGTGGTCGTCTTCCGCCTGCGCCGTGGCCTCGCCGAGACGCAGAGTTTCAAGAACGTCAAGGCGTCCGACGCGCCCAAGTCGGGGTTCCTGACGCTGCTGCGCCACCATCCGAAGGAAACCGCTTTGGTCATGCTGCTGACCGCCGGCGGTACGCTCGCCTTCTACGCCTATTCGATCTACATGCAGAAGTTCCTGGTCAACACCTCGGGCTTCTCGAAGGAAGCGGCGACGCAGATCAACGCGGTCACGCTGTTCATCTTCATGCTGCTGCAACCGGTGGCGGGGGCGCTGAGCGACAGGATCGGGCGCAAGCCGCTGATGATCGCCTTCGGCATTGCCGGCGTATTGTTCACCTATCCGATCTTCGCGACGCTGGAGCGGACGACCGACATGTTCACCGCCGGGCTGCTGGTGATGGCGGCGCTGATCATCGTCACCGGCTACACCTCGATCAACGCGGTGGTGAAGGCGGAGATGTTCCCGGCGCATATCCGCGCGCTGGGCGTCGCGCTGCCCTATGCGCTGGCCAACACCATCTTCGGCGGCACGGCGGAATGGGTCGCGCTGAAGTTCAAGGCCGCCGGGTGGGAGCAGGGCTTCTACTGGTACGTCACCGCGATGATCGGCATTTCGCTGATCGTGTATCTGCGGATGCGCGATACGCGCAAGGACAGCCTGATCGCCGAGGATTGATCGGGGAGGCCGCCGGTCGCGAGCCGGCGGTTAGTATCCGTACCCCCGCGCAGGCGGGGGTCCAGAGCCGCTGGCGACGCCGATCGTTACTCTGGACCCCCGCCTGCGCGGGGGTACGCTCCGGGACGGGGTAGGGGGCGTCGCCCTAAACCCGTTCCGCCTTGTTCACCGCATCGGCCGCGCGCAGTCCGGCGAGCAGCTTCATCAGGTGCGCCGCATCGCGCACTTCCACATCAATGGTGTTGGTGTGGAAGGTGGTGTCGCGGTTGTCGAGCCGGAGCCCCAGGATGTTCGCCTTGTGCCCGCCGATCACGGTCGCGACCGCGCCGAGCGCGCCGGGTTCGTTCTTCAGCGTGACCGCGATCCGCGCCGTCGCCCCTTCGGCATTGTCGCCCCAGGTCAGGTCGATCCAATGGTGCGGGTCGATCGCCTCGATCTCGCTGCAACCGATCTCGTGCACTTCGAACCGGCCCGCGCCACGCCGGACGCCGATGATGCGGTCGCCCGGCACCGGATGGCAGCAGGTGGCGAGGTCGTAGCCGACCCCTGCGGTCAGCCCCTTGATCTCGATCGGCGCGCGCTGGGCTGGGATCGGTTCGGCGAGGCGATTGGCGATGACGCCCGGCATCACCGCCTCCATCACCGCTTCCTCGCTCAGCTTGCCGCGCGCCAGCCCTTCGTACAGCGCCGCCTCGTCGGTCAACTTCAGCCGCTTGAGCGCCTCGCCCAGCGCGTCACTGCCCGGCGGGACCGGCAGGCGCGCGATGAGTTCGATGTACAGCTTGGTGCCGAGCGCCACCGTCTCGTCGCGTTCGCGCTGGCGGATATAGCGGCGGATGGCGGCACGTGCCTTGCCGGTGATGGCGAAGTTCAACCAGTTGGCCTGCGGGCGCTGCGCCTTCGACCGCAGGATCTGCACCTGGTCGCCGTTCTTCAGCTCGGTGCGAAGCGGCACGACGCCGCCATTGACCTTCGCCCCCACCGCCTGATCGCCGAGATCGGTGTGCACGGCGTAGGCGAAGTCGATCGGCGTGGCGCCCTTGGGCAGCTGGTGCAGTTCGCCCTTGGGCGTGAAGGCGAAGATGCGGTCGGCATACATCGCCATGCGGGTATGTTCGAGCAGCTCTTCCGGGCTCTCGGCATTGTCGAGGATTTCGACGAGGTCGCGAATCCAGCGGACCTGTGTATCGGGGCGCACCGCATCCTGCTTGTAGGCCCAGTGGGCGGCGAGGCCGAATTCGGCCTGGGCATGCATCTCGTGCGTGCGGATCTGCACCTCGATCCGCATATTCTCGGCATGGATCACACTGGTGTGGAGCGAGCGGTAGCCGTTGCGCTTGGGCGTCGAGATATAATCCTTGAACCGGCCCGGCACCATCGGCCAGCGGCGATGGATGATGCCCAATGCCCGGTAGCATTCCTCCTCGCTGTCGACGATCGCGCGGAACGCGATGATGTCGGACAGCTGCTCCAGCGTGACGTGCCGTTCCGACATCTTGCGCCAGATCGAATAGGGATGCTTGCGCCGGCCCGATACTTCCGCTGCGATGCCGTGGCGGTCGAGCATCGCCTTCAGGTCGCCGCCGATCTTGGCGACACGGTCGCCGCCGCCTTCCTCCAGCTGTTCGAGGCGGCGGGTGATCGATTCATACGCCTCGGGTTCGATCTCGCGAAATGCCAGCGTCTGCATTTCGTTCATGAACTCGTACATGCCGATCCGCTCGGCGAGCGGCGCATAGATATCCATCGTCTCGCGCGCGATCCGCTTGCGCTTCTCGGGCTTCGATATGTGATGGAGCGTGCGCATATTGTGCAGCCGGTCGGCCAGCTTGACCAGCAGCACGCGAATGTCGTCGGACATCGCTAGCAGGAACTTGCGCAGGTTTTCGGCGGCGCGCTCGTTCTCGGTCTGCGCCTCGATCTTGCTGAGCTTGGTCACGCCTTCGACCAGCCGCGCGACATTCTCGCCGAACTTGGCCTGGATTTCCTCGTGCGTGGCGACGGTGTCCTCGACCGTGTCGTGCAGGATCGCGGTCGCGATCGTCTCGTCGTCGAGGTGCAGGTCGGTCAGGATGCCGGCCACCTCGATCGGGTGGCTGAAATAAGGGTCGCCCGATGCGCGCTTCTGGCTGCCATGCGCGTGCATCGAAAAGACATAGGCGCGGTTCAGCAGCGCCTCGTTCGCATCCGGGTCATAGGCCTTGACCCGCTCCACCAATTCATACTGCCGCAGCATGGAATCTAGATGGGGCGGGGCAACGACCGAATGCAACCGTTTTTACGGCGCCTCACGCACTCTTGGCGCGGGTGTTGCATTTGGCGAG
This sequence comes from Sphingomonas hankookensis, assembly GCF_001619955.1. Taxonomy (GTDB): domain Bacteria; phylum Pseudomonadota; class Alphaproteobacteria; order Sphingomonadales; family Sphingomonadaceae; genus Sphingomonas; species Sphingomonas hankookensis_A. The sequence goes on from NZ_LQQO01000003.1 coordinate 15,132, forward strand.
CTGTTCGGCGGCGAATGCCTCGCCATTGGCGGTGAAGGCGGTGAGCGTGCCCAGTTCCTTTGCGGCGAGCTGGCACATGGTCAGCGGGCTGCCTTCGGTCCGGGTGGTGACGCAGCGGTCGCCGGCGCATTTCCACGGCGTGCTGCGCGTCATCATCGCCGCGATCGTCGGGGCGGTGGCGGGCACCGCGCTATAGCCGCGCGGCTGTGCGGCGGCGGCGAAGGGGAGGGTGAGGGCGGCGGCGGACAGCAGGGCGGACGTCAGCAAAGCGGGGGTCTTCATGGCGCGCATCTCCGGCGGGTGATTCGTTATGCCGGCGCTAATATACATCGATGTAAGTTGCAAATGGCTATCTTTGCTGCGGATGCGAAAAACGCATTATTTCCCTTACCCCCATGGTTGCGCTAGACCGGCAGGAATGACGACCGCCCTTCGAGAACCGCTGCGCGAACTGGCCAACCATTGCAGCCTGCCCGCCGCGCTGGAGGCGATGGGCGAACGCTGGTCGTTCCTGATCCTGCGCGGGTCGTTCAACGGGTTGTCGCATTTCGAGGAGTTCCAGTCGGAGCTGGGCATCGCGCGCAACATCCTCGCCAACCGGCTGTCGCGGCTGGTCGGGCACGGCATCCTCGAACGGCGTGCGGTCGAAAGCGACCGGCGCAAGATCGAATATCGCCTGACCGAAAAGGGCTATGCGCTGCTGCCGACGATGGTCGCGTTGCGGCAATGGGGCGAGCGGTGGGAGACGGGCGTCGCGGCGACGCCGGTGCTGGTCGATGCCCGCGACCGCCGTCCGATCCAGCCGGTCGCAGTGCACAGCCATGACGGGCGCGTGCTGGGCAAGGGCGACCTGATCTGGTCGCTGCCCGAGGACGTGGTGCGCGATTGACGACCGGCCGGTGATTGCGCCGGCCGGTCGTCACGATTACATGCCTTGCAGCATCTCGATATGATGCTGCACCACCGGCGCGGTGGCGGCGGCGACGGTCTTCAGCGGCGCGGCAGTGCCGTTCTGGGCATAGCCGCTGTGCAGCGCCAGCGCCTGCTGATGCGCGGTCCGCTGCTGGGTGACGTAGAGCCGGTCGCGCGCAGCACCGGTCGCGCGGCGCAGTTCGGCGACCATCTGCGCCTGGGCCGGCTCCAGCTTCGGCGCGGGCACGGCGACACGCGCGGCGGTGGCGGCGCGCTTTACATCGGCGGTGCTCTTCTGGTGATCGCGGATCATCATCGTCGCGAAGTCGCGGATCTTGGCGTCCTTGGTCGATTGCAGCACCAGCTGGCTCGACGTGCGCTCGTACAGGTCGCTGGCACCGGCCTTGGCGACATAGGTGGCGGGCGTCTGCGCCAGCGCCGGGGCGGCGGCCAGCATGGACAGGGTCAGGGCGATCATCATCGGTCGGGCCATCGGAACCTCCTCAACGGGAATAGTTGCGACCCAACGCGATCCGTGCGGCAATGGTCGCACGGAAATCGCGGTAACTGATTTGAATCAGTATGATTTTACGCGGCGGCCACCGGCGCGGGCGCTTCCGCTACCTCCTCCTCGGTGCGATGACCCCAGCGGACCAGCGACCAGGCGCGTTCGTGGAAATAGAAGAGCAGGATCTTGGTGATGACCTCGGTCCCGGCGATCGCACCCGCCAGCTTGGCCGATCCCGAAAAGAACAGCCCCAGCACGAAGGTATCGATCGATCCCACGGTGCGCCACGACACCGCCTTCACGAAACTGCGCGGATGGCTTTCAAGACCCTTGAACAGGAACATGGCGACGACTCCGCCCGCGCGGAATGCGGGGCAGCCATGGGTGCGACAGGGGCTGGGCGGTGCGTAGCGAGGAAAATATGGGGCCGCGCAAGCAACACTTTGTCACAATAGGCGGATCAGCATCAGCAACAGCCCGAACATCGACGCGACCCATACCAGGCTGCGGACATAGGGCACCCCGAACAGGTAGAGCGGGTGATAGACGATCCGCGCGACGAACCACAGCAGCGCGCCGGTCGCGCCCAGCCCCCCGGTCCGCCCGCTGACCGCCAGCGCCAGTGCCAGTGCGATGAACGCCGGATAGGTTTCCTTGAAATTGTCGAGCGCGCGCTGCGCCCGCCCGGCCAGTGCGCCCTTGGGATGCTGGTCCCCGTCGCGCGGACCGGCGTTCCATTTGACGCCCAGCTCGCGCGTCGCCAGCTGCCCCTGCAGCATGAGCGCCACGACCAGCAGCACGACCGACCAGCCGAGCAGGGTGAGTTCGAGGGGCAGGGTGGTCATCGGCGCGCTCCGGTTTTGGTAGCTGCCTATAGCGCCGGGAAGCAGGAAGGGGTTCCGGCCTCCTACCCAACCATACCGTATCCCCGCGCAGGCGGGGATCCAGAGCCAAGCAGACAGACGTCGCGTTTCCTCGCCCTGGACCCCCGCCTGCGCGGGGGTACCGTCGTGCTCTGGTCGGCGTTACCCCGCGCTGCGCCCCGCCGGCGTATTGACGCCCATCGACTGCAGATACTTCTTCACGTTGCGCGCCGCCTGCCGCAGGCGTTGTTCGTTCTCGACCATGGCGATCCGCACATAGCCTTCGCCATTCTCGCCATAGCCGACGCCGGGCGCGACCGCGACCTTGGCCTCGGTCAGCAGCTGCTTGGAAAATTCGAGGCTCCCGAGATGCGCCAGCGCCGGCGGCAGCGGGGCCCAGGCGAACATCGATGCGCGTGGGCTGGGGATGTCCCACCCGGCCCGGCCGAAGCTTTCGACCAGCACGTCGCGGCGCTTGTGGTACAGCTGGCGGTTCTTCTCGACGATATCCTGCGGCCCGTTGAGCGCCGCGCACGCCGCCGCCTGGATCGGGGTGAAGGCGCCGTAATCGAGATACGACTTCACCCGCGTCATCGCCGCGATCAGCTTCTTGTTGCCGACGCCGAACCCCATGCGCCAGCCGGCCATCGAATAGGTCTTGCTGAGCGAAGTGAATTCGATCGCGACGTCCTTCGCGCCCTTTACCTGCAGGATCGACGGCGTCGGGCAGCCGTCATAATAGAGCTCGCTATAGGCGAGGTCGGAGATGACCCACAGCCCATGTTCCTTCGCGAACGCGACGACGCGTTCGTAGAAGGCGAGGTCGACGACCTCGGCGGTCGGGTTCGATGGATAGCCCATCACCAGCACGCTGGGCTTGGGCACCGTAAACGCCATCGCGCGTTCGAGGCTTTCGAAATAATGTTCGTCGGGCGTGGTCGGCACCGCGCGGATCGTTGCCCCGGCGATGATGAAGCCGAACATGTGGATCGGGTAGCTGGGATTGGGCGCGAGGATCACGTCGCCCGGCGCGGTGATCGCGGTCGCCAGGCTGGCCAGGCCCTCCTTCGACCCCATCGTCACCACGACCTCGCTCTCGGGATCGATGTCTACCCCGAAGCGGCGGCCGTAATAATTGGCCTGGGCGCGACGCAGCCCGGGAATGCCGCGCGACTGCGAATAACCATGCGCCGACGGCTTGCGCGCGACCTCGACCAGCTTTTCGATGACGTGGTCGGGCGGCGGCAGGTCGGGATTGCCCATGCCGAGGTCGATAATGTCCTCGCCCCCCGCACGCGCGGCGGCCCGCATCGCGTTCACTTCGGCGATGACATAGGGGGGCAGGCGCTTCATGCGGTAGAATTCGTCGGACATTCTCGTTCCTTTCGTCATCGCCCTTACGCTACGAAGCAACTAACGGGTAGGCCCGCGCGCCCCTGGGAGAAGAAAATGACCGCCGAGTCGAATATGCCGCCCACCACGCCAATGTCCTTGGAGGACCTGCAGCACTGGACGCAGATGCTCGGCCGCGCGCAGCAGATGATGCTGGAACAGGGCATCGACCTGCTGGAACGGACCCCGGCGATCCCCGATCCGACCGGCATGGTGAAGGCGCAGACCGATTTCTGGGCCGACACGATGAAGCTGTGGCAACGCTTCCTCGACCCGGCCAATGCCGAACCGGTCGAGGAATCGCCCGAACGCGCCCGCGACAAACGGTTCAAGGCGAAGCAATGGCATGACGACCCGCTGTTCGCCTTCATCCGCCAAAGCTATTTCCTGGTCGCCGACCATATGCTGAAAAGCGTCGACGCGCTGGACGGCGTGGAGCCCAAGCAGAAAGAACAGCTGCGCTTCGCCACGCGCGGGCTGATCGACGCGATGAGCCCGACCAACTTCCCGGCGACCAATCCGGTCGTGGTCGAAAAGATCATCGAGACGCGCGGCGAGAATCTGCTGAAAGGCCTGCAGAACATGCTGGCCGACATGGCCAAGGGGCAGATGACGCAGAGCGATACCAGCGCGTTCGAACTGGGCCGCAACGTCGCGACCACGCCGGGCAAGGTCATCAAGCGCACCGCGCTCTACGAATTGATCCACTATGCACCGACGACCGAGACGGTCGGTGCGATCCCGCTGCTGATCTTTCCGCCGTGGATCAACCGCTTCTACATCCTCGACCTGACGGCGGAGAAGAGCTTCATCCGCTGGGCGGTCGAACAGGGCCTCAGCGTGTTCGTCGTGTCGTGGAAGTCGGCCGATGCGTCGATGAAGGACGTGACGTGGGACGATTATGTCGTGCGCGGGCAGATCGACGCGATCGACACGGTGCGCGATCTGCTGGGCGTCGAATCGGTCCATACCATCGGCTATTGCGTGGCGGGCACGACGCTGGCCGCGACGCTGGCGCTGCTGGCGGCGCGGGGCGAGGCGGCGAAGGTCGCCACCGCCACCTTCTTCACCGCGCAGGTCGACTTTTCGCAAGCCGGTGAACTTTCCCTGTTCGTCGACGACGAACAGCTGAAACTGATCCGGCAGGTCGGGCAGGACGGCTATCTCGACGGGCGCTACATGGCGGCGACGTTCAACCTGCTGCGCGGGCGCGACCTGATCTGGAACTACGTCACCAACAACTATCTGCTCGGCAACGATTATGCGCCGTTCGACCTGCTCCACTGGAATGCCGATGTCGCCAACCTGCCGGCGAACTGGCATCTGGGCTATCTGACCGACCTGTATCGCGACAACCGGCTGGTGCAGGCCGGGTCGATGACGGTCGACGAGGTGCCGATCGACCTCTCCACCGTCAAGACGCCGGCGTATATCCAGGCGGGGCGCGAGGATCATATCGCGCCTGCCGAAAGCGTGTGGAAGGTGACCGAGCATTTCACCGGTCCGCTGCGCTTCGTGCTGGCGGGATCGGGGCATATCGCCGGCGTGGTCAACCCGCCCTCGGCCGGGAAATATCAGTACTGGACCAATGACGAAGCGGCCGATTCGCTGGAGGCGTTCGTCGCCGGGGCGAAGGAAACCAAGGGGAGCTGGTGGCCGGACTGGCGCGCATGGATCGCCGCGGCCGATGGCGCGACCGTTCCGGCCACCGGCGCGCGGGTGCCGGGCGAGGGCGCGATGCCGGCCTTGTGCGATGCACCCGGCGAGTATGTGCGGACGCGATAACGCGCGAATACTGTAGCGTAACTTTATGCTGCGCTGCACAAAATAGCGTCTTGAAAGTGAAACCGGCCTCCTCTATTTGGTGCGACGCAGCAGTAGCAGATGGAGGATGTCGAGTGGCCACGAGAGGTCCGAAGACCGGCGCGCGCAAGCCCGCCAGTTCCCGATCCACCCGCCCGGCCGCGACCGCTCCGGTCGAGGCTGCCGCATCGACGCCGGTCGCGCCGGTCGCCGAACCGGTAAAGGCGCCGGCCAAGGCGGAGGTTCCGCCGGTGCCGTTCGTCGCCGAACCGAAGCCCGCTCCTGCCGAACTGCCCTTTAAGGCTGAACTACCCGCCATCGATGCCGCGCCCGTCGTGGAACCGGTGGCCAAGGCGGCGGAAGCCGTCGTCGAAACCGCGCAGAACGCGGTCGAGGAAACCACCGCGGCGGTCGAGACCGTGACCGCGCAAGTCGAGGAAAAGACCATGGACGTCACCAACGAAGCGACCGCCACCACCCAGAACGCCGCCAACAAGGCGCAGGCGATGATGGCCGACATGAACGAGAAGGCGAAGGCCGCCATGGAAAAGGGCGCCAAGGGCTTCGAGGAAATGAACGAGATGGCCAAGGGCAACATCGAAGCGATGGTCGAAGCCAGCCGCATCGCCGCCAAGGGCCTCGAAACCCTCGGCCAGGAAATGGCTGAGTACGGCCGCAAGTCGTTCGAGCACGCGACCTCGACCGCCAAGACGCTGGCATCGGTCAAGTCGCCGACCGAATTCATGAAGCTCCAGTCGGACTTCGTGCGCCAGTCGTTCGACTCGTTCGTCGCCGAAGCGTCGAAGACCACGGAAATGATGATCAAGCTGGCCGGCGATGCCGCGCAGCCGATCAGCAACCGCGTTGCGGTTGCCGCCGACAAGGTGAAGACCGTCGCGTAAGCGACCGGTTCACCTGGTCGAACGAAGGGGGCGATCGCGCGAGCGGTCGCCCTTTTTGCTTCGGGGGTGGTATCGACCGGTGCCGCACCCCCTTGCCCTGTCCCCCGGCAATGCCCTATTTTGCGGCGACATGTCTCGACAGCCCAGCATCCCGATGGCCGGTGACGACCGCGACCATGACGACGACCGCTCGACCGGCCTCGGCGTCGCCACGCAGACCCGCGTCAAGAAGCCGACGCCCTACCGCGTCCTGATGCTCAACGACGACTACACGCCGATGGAATTCGTCGTGCTGTGCCTGCAACGCTTCTTCCGCATGAGCATGGAGGAAGCCACGCGGGTGATGCTCCACGTCCACCAGCGCGGCGTCGGCGTCTGCGGCGTCTTCACCTATGAAGTCGCCGAGACCAAGGTCGCGCAGGTGATGGACTTCGCCCGCCAGAACCAGCATCCGCTGCAATGCACGCTGGAGAAGGCTTGAGGCGATCGATCGCATCGTGCGGTTGGCAGAAGACGGCGATCTTTCTGCGCTGATCGGCCTCTATGAATCTGTCGGGTTCAGCGATGCGGCCGACATCGACCGCCGGGGCGCCCTTTGGGTCGAGTTACTGGAATCGGAAGCGACCCATGTGGCGGTGGCGATCGTCGATTCCACGATCGTTGCATCCGCAACACTGATTACTGCGCCCAATCTGCTGCGTGATGGCAGGCGGCACGGTTTCCTCGAAAGCGTCGCCGCCCGTCCGGACCGGCAGGGTAAAGGCCATGGTCGCGCCGTCGTCCGCTATTTACTCGGCTTGGCTTGGCAGGCCGACTGCTACCACGTCCTGCTGCAAAGCGGCCGCTCCGATCCGCGGGTACATCGGTTCTACGAAAAACTGGGCTTCGTCGCGGGTCTCCGCACCGCTTATGTAGCGCATCGACCTGCCTGAGATCCTCCCCACAATGTGGGGAGGGGGACCAGCCGCAGGCTGGTGGAGGGGGCGGGCGGCAGTCGGAACGGTGCTATCTGCCGAAGCCCCCCCCTCCACCATCGCCATCGCCATCGCCATCGCCAACGGTCCGCCCCCCCCCCCGCAAAGCGGGGAGGATCGGAACGCCCCCTTGCGTGTGTGACGCCACACACTAGAAGCTGCCCCATGGATCGTATCGTCATTCGCGGCGGCAATCGCCTGTCCGGCCGCATCGTCATTTCCGGGGCCAAGAACGCGGCCCTCACGCTGCTGCCGTGCGCGCTGCTGACCGAGGAGCCGCTGACGCTGCGCAACCTGCCGCGCCTCGCTGACGTCGACAGCTTCGGCCATCTGCTCAACCAGTTCGGCGTGTCGACCACGATCGAGGGGTCGCACCCATCCGAATTCGGCCGCGTCATGACCATGCGCGGCCAGCGGCTGACCTCGACCGTCGCCCCCTATGATATTGTGCGCAAGATGCGTGCGTCGATCCTCGTGCTGGGTCCCCTGGTCGCGCGCGCAGGCGAGGCGACGGTGTCGCTGCCCGGCGGCTGCGCGATCGGCAACCGTCCGATCGACCTTCACCTCAAGGCGCTGGAAGCGCTGGGCGCCGAGATCGAACTGGCGGCCGGCTATGTGAAGGCCACGGCCCCCGGCGGCCGTCTGCCCGGCGGGCGCTATCGCTTCCCGGTCGTCTCGGTCGGCGCGACCGAGAATGCGGTGATGGCGGCGGTACTGGCCAAGGGCACCAGCGTCTTCGAAAATGCCGCGCGCGAGCCGGAAATCGTCGACCTGTGCCGCTGCCTCGTCGCGATGGGCGCGGCAATCGACGGCATCGGCAGCGACACGCTGACCATCGAGGGCCGCGACCGGCTGCACGGCGCGACCTACGCGGTCATGCCCGACCGGATCGAGGCGGGCAGCTATGCCTGTGCCGCCGCGATCACCGGCGGCGCGGTCGAGCTGGCCAATGTCGTGCCGTCCGACATGCGTGCGACCATCGACGCGCTGGTCGAGGCCGGCGTCGCGGTGCGTGAGGAAGCGACCTCGCTGTTCGTCGAGGCGAGCGGGGATATCCGCCCGATCAACCTGTCGACCGCGCCCTATCCGGGTTTCGCCACCGACATGCAGGCGCAGTTCATGGCGCTGCTGACCCGCGCCGACGGGGCGAGCGTGCTGACCGAGACGATCTTCGAGAACCGCTACATGCACGTGCCTGAACTCGCGCGGATGGGGGCGGACATCACCGTCACCGGCCGCTCGGCGGTGGTGCGCGGCGTCGCCGGCCTCGTCGGTGCGCCGGTCATGGCGACCGACCTGCGCGCGTCGATGAGCCTCATCATCGCCGGCCTGGCGGCGGTGGGCGAGACGTCGGTCAGCCGCGTCTACCACCTCGACCGCGGCTATGAACGGCTGGAGGAAAAGCTGCAGGCGGTCGGTGCCGATATCGAACGGCTGGGCGACGGCTGATCCTCGCCGCTTGAACTAACGCTTATTGTCGGACTATATCCTTCCCAACGGACCGGACGTGGCGCGATAGCCCGCCGGTGCATTGGGAGGGTGACGATGAAGAAGGCGCTTCTGGTCGGGTCGACGGCCATGGCAATGTTGATCGGGGCACAGGCGGCGGGCGCCGCCACGGCCAAGCGGTCGAGCTTTGGCAAGCTGCCCGACGGCACCGCGGTCGAGATGGTTACCCTGACCGGCAGCAACGGCGTCAGCGCGCGGATCATGACGCTCGGCGCCACGCTGCAGGCGTTCAACGCCCCCGACCGGAACGGCAAGGTCGCCGACGTCACGCTCGGCTATGACGACGTCGCCAGCTACGTCACCGCGCCCAATTACTGGGGCCAGACCATCGGCCGCTATGCCAACCGCATCGCCGGCGGCAAGTTCACGCTGGACGGCAAGGCGTATCAGCTGACCCAGAACGACAAGGCCAATTCGCTCCACGGCGGCACGGTCGGCTTCGACAAGCGCGTGTGGCGGATCGTGTCGGTCAAGGACGGCCCGACCGCGTCGGTCACCATGGCGCTGAACAGCCCGAACGGCGACCAGGGTTATCCCGGTGCGCTCGACGTCACTGTCACCTATGCGCTGGACGACAAGGGCGCACTGACCATCGATTTCGATGCCAAGAGCGACGCGCCGACCATCGTCAACCTGACCAACCACGCGCTGTTCGACATGGGCGGCGAGGGCAGCACGGTCGGCACGATGAACCACAAGCTGACCATCCCGGCCAGCCGCTACACGCCCGTAAACGACGCGCTGATCCCGACCGGCGAGCGGCGCGCGGTCGCCGGCACGGTGTTCGACTTCACCCGTGGCCGCATCGTCGGACAGGACGTGCGCGACGGCCGCGATGCGCAGATCGTCGCCGGGCGCGGCTACGACCATAATTTCGTGCTCGACGCCGGGATCACGAAGGAGCCGAAGCTGGCCGCCCGGCTCGAAGACCCCGCCTCCGGCCGTGTTCTCGAAGTGCTGACTACCGAGCCGGGCGTGCAATTCTACTCGGGCAATTTCCTCGACGGCACGCTGATCGGCAAGAAGGGGCATGTGTACCGCATGGGCGACGGCATCGCGCTGGAGCCGCAGAAATTCCCCGACACGCCCAACCAGTCGGCCTTCGGTTCGGCACGGGTGGAGCCGGGCAAGCCGTACCATCACCGCATGGTGTACCGCGTGTCGGTGGCGCGGTAAGGGCTGCAACGGGCAATCTTCGTCATTCCCGCGAAGGCGGGAATCCATAGACGCTATCGGTTCGAATCTATCCGCGACGATAGCGTGTATGGATCCCCGCCTGCGCGGGGATGACGATAGGGAACGCGACTTAACCAAACCCTCAATGTGCGTGCACCATCGCGCAATCATCCCCCGTCTCGATCTGCACCGTCGCATGACCGATGCCGAAGTCGTGCTCCAGCCGCTCGCCCAGCGCGGCAAGGAACGCATCGCCCGGATGCCCGCCGGGCACCACCAGATGCGCGGTCAGCGCGGTCTGGGTCGTGCTCATCGGCCAGATATGCAGGTCGTGCACCCGCACCACGCCCGGCTGCGCCGCCAGCACCGCCTCCACCGCCGACGCGTCGATCCCGCGCGGCACCGCCTGTAGCGCCAGCAGCACCGATTCGCTCAGCAACCCCCAGGTCCCGATCAGGATGATCGCGACGACGATCAGGCTGACCAGCGGGTCGATCCACGCCGCCCCGGTCCACAGCATCGCCAACCCGGCGATCACCACCCCGGCCGACACCGCCGCATCGGCGGCCATGTGGAGATAGGCACCGCGGATGTTGACGTCGCCATGCCGTCCGCGCGCGAACAGCAGCGCGGTCGCGACATTGACGACGATCCCGGCCAGCGCCACCCACACCACCGGCCAGCCGTCGATCGCGCGCGGGCTGCCGAGCCGCTGGATCGTTTCCAGCAGGATCGCGCCGACCGCCATCAGCAGCACCAGCGCATTGGCGAGTGCGGCGAGGATGGTCGACGCGCCCAGCCCGTAGGTGAAGCGCGGCGTCGCCGGCCGCTTGGCCAGTTCCATGCCGCCCCAGGCGATCAGCAACCCCAGCACGTCGGACAGGTTGTGCCCGGCATCGGCGAGCAGCGCGACCGAATCGAACCAGAAGCCGGCGGCCCCTTCGATAATGACGAAGCCGATGTTGAGGATCGTCCCGATGGCGAAGGCCCGGCCGAAATCGGTCGGCAGGTGATGATGCCCGCCCGCGCCGTGCCCGTGCGCATGGCCATGCCCGTGACCGTGCCCGTGATCGTGGTGGCCATGACCGTGATGATGTGCGCCCATGTCCGCCTTCTGGCACCGGCCCGCGCTGCTGACCAGACTCGTCCGTGGCGGTGGGGCTGCCCTGGCCGACCTTCCGGACAGGACGGTGTCGGGAAAGACCGTTCGCAGATGCCTCGAACCGACGGCCCGCCCGGCCCATCGTGGCTAACGCGCCGGTAACCGACCAAAACGGGATCGAAACGGCCCGTCGCGCGCTGATCCGGCAATTCCTGCGACTCCGGTCGCCAGTCGGGTAAGTTTGCAGACGTCATGGAACCGAATGACCCCGTAGCGCGCGTCCTGATTGTCGATGACGATCCGGCGGTGCATGATTCCTATCGCATGTCGTTCGCTCCGGCGGACGATGCCGCGCAGCTGGCCGATCTGGCGGCCGAACTGTTCGACGATGTGACACCCGGCGACACGCCGCCGCTCGCCATGACCTTCGATCATGTCCATCAGGGGAATGAAGCGGTCGCGGCCGTCGAACGCGCGGTGCGGGACGACCGGCGCTTTGCCGTCGCCTTCATCGACGTGCGGATGCCGCCGGGCATCGACGGGCGCGAGACCGCCCGCCGCATCCGTGCGATCGACCCCGATGTGCAGATCGTGATCGTGACCGGCTATTCCGACTTTTCGCCGGCACAGATCGCGCGGGTCGCCGGACCGCCCGACCGGCTGTTCTACATCGCCAAGCCGTTCACCGCCGAGGAAGTCGTCCAGACCGCGACCGCGCTGTCGCATCGCTGGCTGGCGGATCGCGAGCTTGCCCGGACCCGCGCCGCGCTGGCGACCAAGATCGAGGAGCTGGAGGATCAGGCGCGCGAGCTGGCCGCGAACGAGAGCAAGGCGATCCGCCTCGCCAATCGCGATCCGCTGACCGGTGCGCCCAATCGGTTGGCCTTCCTGCGCAACCTGTCCGAACAGGCGCGGCGACCGGGCGCGTTCGCGATGGCGATGATCGATCTCGACCGGTTCAAGCTGATCAACGACACGCTCGGTCATCTGGTCGGTGATGAGCTGATCCGCACCATCTGCGCCATCCTGATCGACCGGACCGGCGACCATGGCTTCGTCGCCCGGCTGGGCGGGGACGAATTCGGCGTGCTGCTGCATGTCGATACCGCCGATGCGGCGGTGATGCGCTGCGAACGGCTGGTGCGCGCCTGTTCGGCCGATCTGCAGGTGTTCGGCCATCCGATCCATGGTGCGGCGTCGATCGGCGTGGTCATGGTCGCCGGCGATACCGGGCGCGATCCGGTCGACGTGATGCGCCGTGCCGATCTGGCGCTGAACGAGGCCAAGCGTTCGGGCCGGGGCGTGGTGCGGCTGTTCGACGACAGCATGGACGAATCGATCCGATTCCGTCGGCGGGTCGAGGAGGGGCTGACCCAGGCGATCGCGAAGCAGGAACTGGCGCTGCTCTATCAACCGATCGTTGCGCAGGGGACGCTGGACATCGTCGGGTTCGAAGGGCTGCTGCGGTGGAACAGCCCCGATCATGGCGCGATCGGTCCGGCGACCTTCGTGCCGATCGCCGAGGAATCGAACCTGATCCACGACCTTGGCGACTGGGTGCTGGATAGCGCGCTGGCGATGCTCGCCGACTGGCCAAGCCAATATGTCTCGGTCAATTTTTCCCCGCGCCAGTTCCGACGGCAGAATTTCGTCGGGCATCTGGTCGAAAAGGTGCAGCGCGCCGGCATCGCCCCCGACCGGTTGCAGATCGAAATCACCGAAACGGCGATCTTCGACGATGCCGAACGTGCCGCCGACACACTCTATCGGCTGCGGCAGATGGGGTTCCGCATCGCGCTCGACGATTTCGGCACCGGCTATTCCTCGCTCTACAATATCCGCAAATTCGCGCTCGATTGCCTGAAGATCGATCGCAGCTTCATCGACGGCATGGGGCGCGAACGCGAAAGCGCGGCGATCGTCCATTCGATCATCCACCTCGCCCGCGCACTCCGGCTGGAGGTGGTGGCCGAAGGGGTGGAAACCGAACAGCAGGTGCAGGCACTGCGCCTTGCGGGATGCTCGCATCTCCAGGGCTATTTCCTCTCCCGCCCGGTCGATGGCGCGGCGGCGACCGATATGGCGCGTAGCGGCGCGTGGCCGGGGCAGGCGCGGATATCGGCCGAACCCGGCCGCGCATGACCGCGCGGCGCGCCCGTCCGCTCGGCGCGGCGCTGCTCGGACGCATGGCGCTGGTTGGGCTCGCCGGGATCGCGCTGGCGGGCGGGGTGCTGGGGGTCGTCGCGGGACCGGCGGTGGCGTGGGGAAGCGTGGCGGTGGGTTTGCTCCTGCTCCTGCTGCTGCTGGTCACGCTGTGGCGCGGCATTGCCCGCTGGGTCACCGATCCGCTGCGCCAGGTCGATCAGGACATGGCGGCGATGGTCGAACCCGGGGAAGCCACCATACCCGATCCTGTGCCGGCTCCGGCCGAGATCCACTCGCTGTCGCGGCGGCTGGCGGTGGTGCGGCGGCAGATGCAGGATCAGGCGGGGCAGCGCGAATTGCGCTCCTTTCGGCTGGGGCGCTCGGAAAGCCGCGCGGCGCTGGTCCATAACGCCCGCAACGCGCTGTCGCCGATCAGCGCGATCCTGTCGCACGGGCTGGCCCAGCCGCCGGTCGCCGAACGCGACGTGATCGAGCGGGTCGTGTCCGAACTGGCGCGCGGGGATGTGCCGCCCGACCGGCGCGAAAAGCTCGCCGCCTATGTCATGACCGCGATCGATGCGGCGGCGCGGGCGCGGATGGAGCGGCTGGCCCAGTTCGAAACGGGCCGCGCGGCGCTCGCCAACGTACTCGACATCATCGGAGGGCCGCAGGACATGGCGGCGGAGGGCGTGGCGCTCGACCGCTGCGACGTCACCGACCTGATCGCGCGCAACGGTGCGATCGCCCGCTATGGCGACGACCGCTCGATCGCGGTGACCTTTCCCGCATCGCCCTGCTGGGTGCGCGCCGACCGGGTGATCCTCAGCCAGGTGATCGGCAACCTGTTCCGCAACGCGACCGAAGCGATCGCCGCCCGGGGCGGCGGCGACGGGCAGGTGATCGTCACCATCGTCGACGCACCCGTCGTGACGGTGACGATCGCCGATGATGGCGAGGGCTTCGATCCGCTCGATGCGCCGATGCTGTTCCAGGCCGGCTATTCCACCCGCAAGGCCAAGTCGGGCGGGCTGGGACTGCATTGGTGCGCGAACTGGATGGCGGCGATGGGCGGCGCGCTGCGCCTCGAAAGCGAGGGGCCGGGTCTGGGCGCCCGCGCCATCCTGACCCTGCCCGCGGGGTAAGGGGCATCCGCTCCGTCACCCCGGACTTGATCCGGGGTCCCGCTTCTTCTTCTTGTCGTTGGGACGATTACACGGCGATCAGGGACAAAATCCGCGCCGCATCGGCATGCCGGCAGATCAGCAGATCGGGCAGCCAGGTATCATGACAATTATAATAAAGCGGCGTCCCATCGATCCGCGACGCATGCAGCCCGGCGGCGAGCGCGACGGCGACCGGCGCACAGCTGTCCCATTCATATTGCCCGCCGGCGTGGAGATAGATGTCGGCCTCGCCCCGCACCACCGCCATCGCCTTGGCTCCGGCCGACCCCATCGGGATCAGCTCGGCATCGATCGCCTCCGCCACCGCCAGTGCCTGCGGTGCTGGGCGGGTCCGGCTGACGACCATGCGCGGGCGTGCCGGGGCGGGGGGCACGATCGGCGCGGGGCTGCTCGACAGGGTAACGCCGAGTGCGGGCAGCGCCACCGCACCCGCCGCCGCGCGCCCGCCTACGGCAAGTGCTACGTGCACCGCCCAGTCGTCGCGCCCCTCGGCATATTCGCGCGTGCCGTCCAGTGGATCGACGATCCATGTCTGCGACGCCGCGCAGCGGGCCTTGTCGTCGGCCGACTCCTCGGACAGCACGAACGCCTGCGGTCGCGCCGCACGCAGCCGCTCGAGGATCAGCGCGTTCGCTTCCCTGTCGGCCCGGTCGCCCAGCGCCTTGCCGGTCTCGCGCCCTTCCTCCCGGATCGCGAGGAGCAATTTGCCCGCCTCGGCGGCGATGGCGGTCGCCAGCAGCGCGTCGTCGGTCACAGCACCGGCGCCCAGATACCCAGAACATGCTCGACGATGCGCTCGGCGGCGGCTTCCGGCGTTTCACGCGTCGTATCGACATGGATTTCGGGTGAAAGCGGCGGTTCGTACGGGCTGTCGATGCCGGTGAAGTTGGCCAGCGCCCCGCTACGTGCCTTGGCGTACAGCCCTTTCACGTCGCGTGCCTCCGCGACGGCCAATGGCGTATCGACGAACACCTCGACGAACTCGCCCTCCGGAAGCATCGACCGCGCCAGGTCGCGCTCGGCGCGGAAGGGGGAGATGAACGCGGTCAGCACGATCAAGCCCGCATCGGCCATCAGCTTGGCGACCTCGCCTACGCGACGGACATTCTCCACCCGATCGGCATCGGTGAACCCCAGATCGCGGTTAAGGCCATGGCGGACATTATCGCCATCCAGCAGGAAGCTATGTTTGCCCAACGCGTGAAGTTTCTTCTCCACCAAATTCGCAATCGTCGACTTGCCCGACCCGGACAGGCCGGTGAACCATAGCACGCGGGGGGACTGGTTCTTCTGCGCGGCATGGGCCTCGCGGGTGATGTCGATCGACTGCCAATGGACGTTCTGGCTGCGGCGCAGGCAATAATCGATCATGCCGGCGGCGACGGTGGCGTTGGTGATCTTGTCGATCAGGATGAACCCGCCAAGGTCGCGATTGTCGGCATAGGGTTCGAAGGCGATGCCGCGGTCGGTGAACACGTCGGCCACGCCGATGTCGTTCAGCTGCAGCGTCTTGACCGACAGTTCGGCCAGCGTGTTGACGTCGACCGCGTGGCGCGGAGTCTGCACCGTAGCGGAGACCAAGCCTGAACCAGTCTTCAACCAATAGGCACGACCAGGCAGCAGCGGTTCGCCATCCATCCATACGATGGTCGTGCGGAACTGGTCGGCGACCTGGGGCGGGGCGTCGGCAGCAGCGATCACGTCGCCGCGCGAACAGTCGATCTCGTCCGCAAGAGTGATCGTAACAGACTGCCCTGCGACCGCCTGTTCCAGATCGCCGTCCATCGTGACGATGCGCGCGACATGCGACGTCTTGCCCGATGGCAGCACCCGCACCGCATCGCCGGGGCGCACCGTGCCGCTGGCGATCAGTCCGGCGAACCCGCGAAAGTCGAGATCCGGGCGGTTGACCCATTGCACCGGCAGGCGGAACGGCCGCGCGGCCGCCGCCTCGCTGTCCAGTTCGACCGATTCGAGATGTTCGATCAGCGCCGGTCCGCTGTACCATGGCGTGTTGGCCGAAGCGGCGGCGATATTGTCGCCCTTGAACCCCGACAGCGGAATTGCGGTAAAGCCGGCGATGCCGATCGATTCGGCGAAAGCGGCATAATCGGCGACGATGCTATCGAAGATCGCCTGATCATAGCCGACCAGATCCATCTTGTTCACCGCCAGCACGATGTGACGGATGCCGATCAGGTGCGCGAGATAGCTGTGCCGCCGTGTCTGAGTCAGCACGCCCTTGCGTGCGTCGATCAGGATCACGGCGAGGTCGGCGGTCGATGCGCCGGTCACCATGTTGCGGGTATATTGTTCGTGGCCGGGGGTGTCGGCGACGATGAACTTGCGCTTCTCCGTCGCGAAGAAACGATAGGCGACGTCGATGGTGATGCCCTGTTCGCGCTCGGCGGCGAGACCGTCGACCAGCAGCGCGAAGTCGATCTCGCCGCCTTGGGTGCCGACCCGCTTGGAGTCGCTCTCCAATGCGGCCAGCTGATCCTCGAAGATCATCTTCGAATCGTAGAGCAGCCGGCCGATCAGCGTCGACTTGCCGTCGTCGACCGACCCGCAGGTGATGAAGCGCAGCAGCGACTTGTTCTGATGCTGCGCGAGATAGGCGTCGATATCGGCCGCGATCAGCGCATCGGGCGTGTAGGCGGGGGCGGTTGCCATCAAAAATACCCCTCCTGCTTCTTTTTTTCCATGCTGGCCGATCCCGCATCGCGGTCGATCGCGCGACCCTGCCTTTCGGAGGTGGTGGTCAGCAGCATCTCCTGAATGACCTCCGACAGGGTCGCTGCCTCGCTCTCGACCGCGCCGGTCAGCGGATAGCAGCCGAGCGTGCGGAAACGGATCGAGCGATCGACCGGGACTTCGCCGGGCAGTAGCCGGAAGCGGTCGTCATCGACCATCAGCAACATGCCGTCGCGCTCGACGGTTGGACGCGGCGCCGCGAAATAGAGCGGCACGATCTCGATCCCCTGCGACAGGATGTACTGCCAGATATCCAGCTCGGTCCAGTTCGACAGCGGGAAGACGCGGATCGATTCGCCCTTCGCCTTGCGCGCATTATAGAGGTGCCATAGTTCCGGCCGCTGCGCCTTCGGGTTCCAGCGGTGATTGGCTGAGCGGAACGAGAAGACGCGCTCCTTGGCGCGGCTCTTCTCCTCGTCGCGGCGCGCGCCGCCGAACGCGGCATCGAAGCCATAATGGTCGAGCGCCTGCTTCAGCCCCTCGGTCTTCCACAGATCGGTGTGCAGGCTGCCATGGTCGAACGGGTTGATCCCGCGCGCCTTCGCTTCCGGATTCTGGTGGACGAGCAGCTCCATGCCGGCATCGCGCGCCGCCTTGTCGCGTAGGTCGTACATCGCGCGGAATTTCCACGTCGTATCGACATGGAGCAGCGGGAAGGGCGGGGGAGCGGGGTAGAAAGCCTTCTTGGCAAGGTGCAGCATCACCGCCGAATCCTTGCCGACCGAGTAGAGCATGACCGGGCGTTCGGCCTCGGCCACGACTTCGCGCAGGATATGGATGCTCTCCGCTTCCAGGCGCTGGAGATGGGTAAGGCGGTCGGGGGAAGGCTCGGTCATGTCGGGATCGCAGGTAGCGATCCGGTCCGGCCCACCAAAGCAACGATTCCTGCGGCGTGCGGCAGTTCAGCTATCGCGTGGAGCTGGGACCAATACGATCACGGCCCTATCCATCGTACCACGATCATGTGCAGTCAAAAAGCGCCTGGGAACTGCCCGGCGTACCGGACCGTCCCAGGCGCCGGTTCCGTTCAGATCGGACGCAGATCGTCGCCGTAATTGTCACGGAACAGAGCAAAAAATGCCTGCATCTTCATTCTCCCAGTTACGCCGAAGCGCCCGGACGTATTAACGTAAAATTAACCCTACGCCAAATCGGAATCGCAACGACCGCACGCAGAGTGCGGATCATCGCCGTTAACCGAAGTTTTGCAGTTGGGTAGGTAGCGAAGGCGGGTCATGCGTCGCGCCGAATCGGACCAATTCCCGCGGGTCGGGGCCCGGGATCCATCACGATCCGCTGGCGGAGCGTCGGTTGGGCATGCGGTTCCCCCCTACCGATTCCTGTTGCTGGCCGAACTCGAAGATTTCGTCGCCCTGCGTCGCAGCGTCGGAGTGGCTCGCGCGCGGCTGGTGATGGACGACGTCATCGCACGGCTGGAAACGGCGCTGCCGATGATCCGCGCCATTCCGGCAGGACCGGCGATGCTGGAACTGTCGTTCGACTGCGACTCGTCCGCCGAAGGCGTCGCGACCGTTGAGCAGGTGCGAGCCACCATGGTCGCGCCGTTCGACCTGGACGGCGAATCCCATCGCTTGTCGTTGCGAATCGGTGGTGGTGGCGCGCCGACCCATGATGCCGACGAGCTCCGCCTGATCGAATCCGCCGAACAGGCGCTGGCTGATGCGCGCGAGATTCGCAGCGACGTCGTGCGCGACCTTGCCAATCCATCGGCCGGCGACGACCCCATCCAGCTGATGCGCGAACTGCCCGAGGCGATCGCCAGCGGGCAGATTTTCCTGCAATATCAGCCCAAGGTGCGGGTGCGGCAGCAACAGGTGGTCAGCGCCGAGGCATTGGTGCGCTGGCGCCATCCGGTGCGCGGACTGATCCTGCCGGGCATGTTCATCGAAGCGGCCGAGCGTTCGAACGCGATCGGTCCGCTGACGCTGTGGATCATCGAGCGGGCGATCGCCGACCAGCGCGTGCTCGCTGCTCAGGGACACGACATTCCGATCTTCATCAATATCTCGGGCGTGCTGCTGTCCGATGCGGGCTTCGTCCGCGATGCCTGCGCGCTGGTCAGCGGGGGCGGTGCGAAGATCGGGTTCGAGATTACCGAAACGGCGGTGATCCGCGATCCGGAAAGCGCCATCGCCAATCTCGGCATCTTCGCGCGCATCGGCGTGCCGCTCGCGATCGACGATTATGGTGCGGGATTGTCGTCGCTCGCCTATCTCAAGCGGCTGCCCGCCCGCGAACTGAAGATCGACAAGCTGTTCGTGACCCAGCTGACCAGCAGCAACCGCGATCCGCTGATCGTCCGCTCGACCATCGATCTGGCCCATGCGCTGGACATGGAAGTGACGGCGGAAGGCGTGGAGACGCCCGCCGCGCTGGCGCTGCTGGGGGTCATGGGGTGCGACATGGTGCAGGGGTTCCTGATCAGCCGCCCGATCGAATTTGCCGCGTTCCTGACCTTCCTGTCCGAAGAACGGCATGTCGCGGCGATGGCGGGACCGCGATTCTCGTTTCACCGTGACGTGGGGCAGTGGAAGGTCGGCTAAGCAGGAAGCCGCGACGGACCGGATGATCCTACCCTGCAATGTGCACGACAGATGCCGCGATCAGCCGACTGGGCAAACTTACTCGCGGTTAACCTCGTCCGTCGCATGATGAACCATGACCGCGCGACGTGCCGCTCCCGTCCTGTTCTTCGCTGCCGCCTCACTGGCGCCAATGCCGGCCATGGCGCAGGCCAACCAGCCCATCCTCGAAGCAAGGTTCGAGGCAGCACGTTCGGGGCTGGTCGCCCAACCCGAGCGGGGATTGCAAGAAGGCGAGTCGCTGGAAAAGGCGGCAGGCGAGCGTGATGGTGCGGACTCACCCTTGGTTGCTGCCAGTATCTGGCTCCAGGCGGAGGCGTATGCCCGGCTCGGTCGACGTGCCGACGCGCGTCGCGAAATTCGCTCTGCGCTGTCGCTCGTGCAACGACGGCGACCCCGGCTTCCGCTGGAAGGTGATATTCTTCGCACGCGAGGGGACGTCGCTTCCGACGAAGGGAATGTCAGTTCTGCGCTGAACGACTATCAGATGTCGTATCGCATCTATCAGGAAACAGGAGACGCCAGAGGTCAGTCGCTGGCGCTGCTGAGCATAGGTGCCTTGTATCGACAGGGATCGGATTTCAGCGCCGCTCTCAAATATTATGGGCAAGCGATCGATGCCTATGCTGCTGATCCCGTCCTGTCGGTATCGTTGCTGAACAATCGCGGTAACGTACTCACCGAAATGGGGCAGTATCGTCGCGCTTTGACCGACTTCCGCCGCGCATTGGAACTGGTAGGCCGGATCAGCAATCCTGCCTTCGAAGCACGTATCTACGGTAACATCGCGCGCGCCTATCGTGGCGAGGGTGCGCCGAATGCTGCATGGCAGGCGGCCGTTCGGGGGATGGCGATCGCGCGGGCCGCCGATGCGATAACCGCGCTTAATCAGTTGCAGACGCTGGCCGGGCGGATAGCCGCTGATCGCGGCGACTTCCGGACTGCGGTAAGGCTGGTGGATACGGCGTTCGAGGATGTCGACCTGACGACCACGCCACTGACGGCGCGGGACAATCATCGCAATGCTTACGGGGTTTATGCCGCCGCCGGGGAAACCGCGAAGGCGCTCGCCCATCTCGAGGCGCTCGACCGGCTGAACGAGCAGGCGACGCAGCTCACCACCTCGACCAAGACCGCGCTGATGTCGGCGCGGTTCGATTTCCAGAACCAGGAACTGCGCATCGCGCGGTTGCAGCAGGAGGAATTGCGCCGCAACGTCGCGTTCGAACGGGCCAATGCGCGGTTCGAGCGTATCCTGTTCGGCAGCATCGCCGCGGCCGTCGCAGTGCTCCTTGCGCTGCTGAGCTTCGGCGTGGTGACGTTGCGTCGCAGCCGCGATGCGATCCGGCGCGCCAACGTCGATCTTGCCGCGACCAATGCCGCGCTCGAAAAGGCGCTGAAGGCCAAGGGCGATTTCCTCGCCACGACCAGCCACGAGATTCGCACACCCCTGAACGGTATTCTCGGCATGGCGCAGGTGATGCTGCGCGACGAATCGCTGGCCCCGGCAACCCGCGACCGGCTGGACATCATTCACGACGCAGGGGTCACGATGCGATCGCTGGTCGACGACATTCTGGACGTCGCGAAGATGCAGTCGGGGAATTTGTCGGTCGAACGTGTGCCGACCGACCTGATCGCGACGGTCGAGGATCTGGCACGGCTGTGGCGGCGACAGGCGGAGGATCGCGGACTGGGCTTCGTTGTCGAACTGGGCGACGTGCCCCGCTGGGTGGAGGGAGACCCGGTCCGGTTGCGGCAGATCCTGTTCAACCTGTTGTCGAATGCGCTGAAATTCACGCCGTCGGGCGAGATCGCGCTACGGGTGGCGGCGACGGGCGACCGGCTGTCGATCGCCGTGGCGGACACCGGGATCGGCATCGCACCCGACCGCCTGGAGGAGGTGTTCGAATCCTTCCAGCAGGCCGACACCAGCACCACGCGTCGCTATGGCGGCACCGGTCTCGGCCTGACGATCTGCCGCAATCTCGCGCGGGCGATGGGCGGCGATATCATCGTCAGCAGCGCGCCGGGGCAGGGGGCGACCTTTACCGTCGATCTGCCGCTGGTCACGGTCGCGCCGGAGGTTGTCGGGACCGGTCCGGTGGACCGGGCGGCGCGGGCGGCAACGCTTGCGATCCTCGAACGCAATCCGATCACCCGGGGGATGATGCGCACCCTGTTCGCCGATCATGTCGACGACATGGCGTTCCTCGACGACGCCGCGGGCTTGCTGGACGTGCTGGCGCTGGGATCGACCAACACGGTGCTGGTCGATATGGCCTCGCTGTCGGCGGGGAGCACCGATGCCGATGGCATACTATCGATGGTAGTCGCGGAAGCGCATCAGCGTAACTTGCGCATCGTGCTGCTGGCGCGGGAGCAAGATGATATCGCTCCTCCATGCAAGAATGTCACATTGCTGCAAAAACCTGTTTCGGCTACGCAACTAATCGACGCCTTATTTGTCGTGGGGAAAGGCCGGGCGCCTGCGGTCCCCCTTGTACCGAACGCCGCATAGCGCGATAGCGGATTGCAATATGAACAGCGTCAATGTCTGCCCTGTCCGATCGGCGTGCGTCGCATGAAAATCCTTTTTGTTGAGGATGATGCGATGAATCGTCGTGTCGTCCGCGACATGCTCGACGTGGCCGGGGCGGCCATGGTCGAGGCGGACAGCGCAGAGGCCGGGTTGCAGCGGATCGAGGAGGGGGACTATGACCTCGTCCTGCTCGACCTGCGCATGCCCGGCATGGACGGCTTCGAGGTGATCCGGCGGGTGCGCGCGCGGGACGACGCCAAGCGGACGCTGCCGATCGTGGTCGTTACCGCCGATACCGCGATCGACCTGACCCAGCGGTGCATCGCGGCCGGGGCCGACGAGGTGCTGTTCAAGCCCGTGGCGATGGACGCCTTGTTCGATGCGATCGGCCGAATCGTCGCCGGTCGCGCAGGGGGCGACCTGATCTTCTGAACCCTGCCGGTTTGGCTTGCCCGCGCGGGACAGTCCTGTTAGGGGGATTCGTCACGCCGCAGCCATGCTTCGGCGAACCCTATTCTATTGCGATAAAGACCCGGAGTTTACCGACCCCATGCAGATCATCGTCCGTGACAACAATGTCGATCAGGCCCTTCGTGCGCTGAAGAAGAAGCTGCAGCGCGAAGGCGTGTATCGCGAGATGAAGCTGCGCCGTCACTACGAAAAGCCCTCGGAAAAGCGCGCTCGCGAGCGTGCCGCCGCCGTTCGTCGCGCCCGCAAGCTGGAGCGCAAGCGGATGGAACGCGACAGCGCACGGTAAGTATCGAATCGGGTCGCGGGTCATCCGACCGGCGGCCTTGTTTGATCCATGCGATGCGGCGCACAGGCTGCGCCGGAAGAGGTTTCGATGTCGGTCACTGCCGTTCCGCTCCGTCCCGTCAAGCAGCGTCATATCGTCTGGATATGGGTGGGGATCGTCTTGGCCCTGCTGCTCGCGGCCGGATTCGCCTGGGCCGGCACGCGCAGCGGCACCGATTCGTTCCTCGCCAGCAACGCATCGCGCTCCGGCGTCGTGACGACCGCCAGCGGCCTGCAATATGAAGTGCTGACCAAGGGTAGCGGCCCGACGCCGACCGACGCCGACGTCGCGCTGGTCAACTATGTCGGCAAGTTCACCGACGGCACCATCTTCGACCAGAGCCGCCAGCCGACGCCGATGTCGCCAAAGGGTGTTGTCCCGGGTTTCGGTGAAGCGATCAAGCTGATGCCGAAGGGGTCGAAGTACCGTTTCTGGCTGAAGCCCGAACTCGGCTATGCCGCGCCGCGTCCCGAAGGCGCGCCGCCGATGTCGCCGGAAGTCGAGAAGCTGTCGAAGCAGGTGCTGGTGTTCGATGTCGAGATGCTCGACTTCATTCCGGAAACGGTGCTGCAGCAGATTCAGATGCAGCAGATGATGCAGCAACAGCAGGGCGGCGCTACGCCCCCGCCGGGCGCAGTCTCGCCGCCGGCCGGCCGCTGAACCAGCCTCCGAACGAATCGCAGACGGCGCCGGTAGTACCGGCGCCGTTTTCGTTTGGGGTGCTGCGGGGGCGGGGCGCGAATGGCTGGTTTACGCGTGGCCGGTGCCGGTTATCGCGCGCTGCCGTCGATGTGGCGTAGTCTGATTGGCGGACGGGCGCTCTGGAACAGGTGCTAAGGCTCAGGGGCCGATCCGCCTTGTACCAAACGTTCGTGTAAGGGCGATCGAAATTCCGCCTGGTTCTTGCCCATGGCAGGAGCCGCGAGAGGCTCCAGCCCTCGCTGGAGCGACGGTTTCGCGCAGAAGGCCGAATGATACGGTCTCGGGCGCTGGTCGCATACTCCGCATCAGTACATTGCCGACATGATCCTCCGAGAGTTGGACGGTCGATCGTCGCGATCATGTCGGTGTCCAGAACCGGATGCGCGCCGCAGGGCACCCATCGCGCCTGCCGCATTTCGTGCTATTCGCACGCCATGGCTTTCCGCATCCCGTTCCGCCGCGTTCCCGGCCAGACTTCCCATGTGCTTCGATCGACGGCGCTGCTGGCAACGCTGCTGACGATCGGTGCGGCGCCCGCGGCTGCTCCCGCCGATACGGCCACGTTGGAGGCACTGCGTGCCGCCGATTTGCGGCTGGGTGCGATCGGGTATCGCCTGGCGACGGCGAACGCCGCGCTCTGCAGCGATGTGGCGCCGGTGCCGGGCATCGTGGTCCATGCCATCGACCAATATGCCGAATCGGAGCAACCGGCCGCGCGTACGGCGTTCGGCTTTGCGACCGGCGTGGCGGTGGAGGGGGTGGTGCCCGACAGCCCGGCCGCCCGGGCCGGACTGCACGCCGACGATACGATCGTCAGCGTCAACGGACAGCCGGTTCCGGTCGCCGATGGTGCCGGTCATGTCCGCACCCGCGACGCCATGGTCGCGCTGATCGACGCCCAGCCGGTCGACCGGCCACTGACGATGGTCGTGCGACGGGCAGGAAGCGACCGCAGCGTCGCCATCGCGCCGTCACTGGGATGCCGCACGCTGTTCGAACTACGCGTCGGCACCACCATGGATGCGGTTGCCGACGGGCGGCTGGTACAGATATCGAGTGCGTTTCTGGACAAGCTGGCTGATCCGCAACTCGCGGTGGTCGTCGCGCATGAACTGTCGCACAACATCCTGCGCCATCATGCGCGGCTGGATGCCGCGCGGGTCAGCCGAGGGTTGCTGCGTGAACTGGGCCGTAACGGGCGACTGCACCGTGCGACCGAGGACGATGCCGACCGACTGGGCGTGCATCTGTTGCGGAACGCCGGGTGGGACCCGCAGGAGGCGGTCCGGTTCTGGCGGGGGCCGGGCGCGCGAATCGATGGCGGGATCTTTCACAGCAGAACCCATTCATCCGCGTCCAAACG
This sequence comes from Sphingomonas hankookensis, assembly GCF_001619955.1. Lineage (GTDB taxonomy): Bacteria > Pseudomonadota > Alphaproteobacteria > Sphingomonadales > Sphingomonadaceae > Sphingomonas > Sphingomonas hankookensis_A. Next base: position 40,362 of record NZ_LQQO01000003.1, read on the forward strand.
CGCCCAATTGATTGCGGCGGAACTTGCCGCGCTGCCAAAGGGCGCACCCATTCCCTATCGGCCGCCAGTGCTGTCGACGCGCGATCAGCCGCTGCAATAGGTTCGAGCGCAGCCGAATCGTAACAATATGTTGCCACTATTGTTTTTGGCGCAGGAACTAACGCGATCTTAACCTGTTCCCGGCCAGTCGTTCGCGCGACCATTCTGGTCTTGATGGCCCAACGGCTGATCGCGAACGGAACGATAGGACTTGCAGGTGGCGTGCTGCTGTGCAAAGGGCGATCCGACGTAAAGTTTTGCAAGGGAGTGTAGAAATGGGTTTTGCCAAGAAGATGCTGATCGCGGCCTCGGCCGTGTCGATGACCGTTGCTCCGACGATCGCCAACGCTGCCAACGCTTCGAAGCTGTCGGTTGCTCGTGCGTCGGCTCCGGCTGCCAAGGGTGAGAAGCTGGCCGGCGGCGGCGTGATTGTCGCGATCCTGGCCGCTGCTGCCGTCGTCGCCGGCATCGTCGTCGTCGCCGACTCGGACAGCGATTCGGACAGCAACTGATTGTCCGCGCGGGTAACCGCGCCGCGATCTGTTGAAAGGGCGTCCCTCACGGGGCGCCCTTTTTCGTTATGGTGATGGTTGGTCGGACCGGCAGATGTCGGCTCCGGTGGCGACGGGCGTGTCGAGCAGGTGGCTCCGAAGCGGGGCGCCGTCTCGGCAAGCGGTCGACGCCCTTGCTGATGGAAGCACGAAGCGCCGAGCGCCTGCCTTTGCCGTGGCGGCGGCTACAGGTCAGCGGGTCCGGCCCCGGACGAAGCTGGCCGGGGCCGGCAACGCTGAAACGAATTGGAACCCGGTCGCCGCCGCGCCGAATCAGTCGACGCTTGCGCCGGTTCCTTCGGGACAATGGGTCGTCAGGAATCGCCGCGTTTCACCCGACAGGGCGAGGGCGGTCAGTCGGCCGGTGCGATAGGCGCCGGTATCGATTCCGATCCGGTTGTCGCGAAGGTCGGGCTGGTCGGTGACGGTGTGGCCATGGACCACGAACCGTTCATGGTGCCCGCGATGGTCAAGGAACGGCGCGCGGATCCAGCGCAGGTCCGACGACTTCTGATCGGCCAGCGCGACGCCGGGGCGGATGCCGGCGTGGACCATCACATAATCGCCGATCACGATGCTGTCGGGCAGCGACCGCAAAAAATCGAGATGGACCGGCGGCACATGGTCGCGGATCAGGCGCTGAACACCCTTCAGGTCCTCGCGCTCATAGGTTTCGTCGTCGACGCCGTAGCTGAGCAGCGTCTCGCGCCCGCCGGCACGGTTGAAGATGCCCAGCGCTTGCCGTGCGCCGTCGGCGGCTTCGAGGAGCAGTTCCTCATGGTTGCCGCACAGGCAGTGGACGTCGGGGCTGGCCGCGCACAGCGCCATCACCCGGTCGACGACGCCGCGCGAATCGGGACCGCGGTCGATCAGGTCGCCGAGAAAGACCAGAGTAACGCGGCGATCGCCCCGTTCGGGATCGGCATCGATCTGCGCCAGCAATTGCTCGAGACAGTCGAGCCGGCCGTGGATATCGCCGATCGCATAGACGACGCCGTCATCGGGTACGCGGGGAGCGGGGGCTGCGGATCGGCGAAAGAGCTTGGAAAAGACCATGATGCGCCAAGGCCTCTAGGCGAAAGGGGTGGCACGATCAATAAAGCGCCGGGTTTGCCAATCGGCTGACATCGTTCTATTGCGGCGCAGCAATTTTCAGGGATGGAAACGATGACGATCAAGAAGGTACGCAAGGCAGTCTTCCCCGTCGCCGGCTTGGGCACGCGGTTTCTTCCCGCGACCAAGTCGATGCCGAAGGAAATGTTGACCGTCGTCGACAAGCCCCTGATCCAGTATGCCGTCGAAGAGGCGCTGGAAGCCGGGATCGAACAGATCATCTTCGTCACCGGCCGCGGCAAGGGCGCGCTGGAGGATCATTTCGACGTTTCCTACGAACTGGAAGCGACGATGAAGGCGCGCGGCAAGTCGATGGCGCTGATCGAAGGCATCCGGCAGAAGCCGGGCAGCCCGGTCTATGTCCGCCAGCAGGAGCCGCTGGGTCTCGGCCATGCGGTGTGGTGCGCGCGCGAGATCGTCGGCGACGAGCCGTTCGCGGTGCTGCTGCCCGACGAACTGATGGTCGGCGGGTTCCTGAAGCAGATGGTCGACGCCTATAATCAGGTCGGCGGCAACGTGATCGGCGCGCTGGAAGTGCCGGACAGCGAAACCGACAAGTACGGCATTATCTCGCCGGGCGCGACCGACGGCCGGCTGACCGAAGTCACCGCGCTGGTCGAAAAGCCCAAGGGCAAGGCGCCGTCGAACCTGATGATTCCGGGTCGTTACATCCTGCAGCCCGAAGTCATGCAGATTCTCGATTCGCAGGAGCCGGGTGCGGGCGGTGAAATCCAGCTGACCGATGCGATGGCCAAGCTGATCGGCAACCAGCCGTTCCACGGCTTCACCTTCGACGGCAAGCGGTACGACTGCGGCGACAAGGCCGGTTGGGTGCAGGCGAACATCGCGCTGGCGCTGGCGCGCGCGGACATCGGTCCGGCGGTGCGGGCCTTCGCCGAGGAAGCGCTGGCCAAGTAAGGAACAGGGCGGGGGCCGAGGCTCCCGCCGCTACAGGGTGACCAGCCGGTCATCCCCGAGGGTCGCGAGCAGGTCGATCAGACCGCCTGCCGCGACCCTTTGCGTGTCGGCGGACAGGCCGGCGAGCGCGAGGCCGGTCTGGCACGCGATCAGGTCCACGCCGCTGTCGGTCGCGATGGCGCGGAGGTCGTTCAGGTTTGGCAGGCCTTCCGGCGCGGCGGCATCGGTCACGAGCAACTCGACTGCCTTTTCATGCAGATAGACTCGGGCGCGTCCGCCGAGCGCGGCGGCGGCGCAGGCCGTGGTCAGCGCGGCGCGCAGCCGGTCCGGGTCGGGACCGGCGACGACAACCGTCAGCCCGCGCATCGGCAGCCGGGATCCTTGGGCAGGGTCAGGGTGCGGAAGCGGAAGGCGAGCAGGTCGGCGATCAGCAGCCTGCCCGCGGGGTCCTCGCCGAAGCCGATGATCGCGCGCATGACCTCCAGCGCGGCCATGCTGCCGAGGATGCCGGTGAGGGCGCCCAGCACCCCCTGGTCGGCGCAGCTGGCGTCGGCGCGCGCGGGGTCGTTGCCGACGAAGCAGCGATAGCAGGGGAGGTGCGGTTCCCAGCCGCGGAACACGCCCAATTGCCCTTCGAACTGGCCGACAGCGGCCGATATCAAGGGGATACGGGCGGCGAGGGCGGTGTCGGCGACGGTGAGGCGGGTTGCGAAGTTGTCGCACCCGTCGAGTATGGCGGAGGCGCCGGCGAGCAGATCGGCGGCGTTGGTGGCGTCGATTCGGACGGAGTGTGGCTCTACTGCGACGAACGGATTGATCCGGGCGATGGCGGATGCTGCCGCCGTGACCTTTTGCACGCCGATGTTGTCACCGGTGAACAGCGTCTGGCGTTGCAGGTTGCTGGCATCGACCCGGTCGTCGTCGATCACGACCAGCGTGCCGACCCCGGCCGCCGCAAGATATTGCAAAGCGGGCGATCCGATGCCGCCCGCGCCGATCACGACCACGCGCGCGGCCTTCAGCGCAGCCTGTCCGGCACCGCCAACTTCGCGCAGGACGAGGTGGCGGGCGTAGCGATCGAGTTCGGCGTCGGAGAAGGTCATTCGGCCCAGTCGAACAGCAGCACGGCGCGATACCAGTTACCCGCGCCGACGAAGCGAGGCACGAGATTGCCGCGCGCATAGCTGACCACCAGCCCGGCGGCATATTGTTCGACGGTCGGGCAGTTGATCGCGCGGGGGATCGTCGCGCGGACGACATGATCCTCGCCGATCAGCACCGCGACATCGACCTGCACCTGCAGGCGGCCGCCGACCGGGGCGGGGCGGGGACAGCCGGTCCGGCGCATTTCGGACTGGACGAAGGCGGTCATGCGCGCCGTCGGATGCGGGGTGCGGCGATAGGGCAGCGGCGGCAACGCGCTCCAGTCGATCGGCGACCGGGCCAGCGGCGCAGGCTGCGGCGCGATGGGCGGCGACGGTGCGACCAGAGGCGACGCCTGCACCAGCTGGGCGGTAAGGCCGAGCAGGGCGAAGGGCATCATCGGCCGGTCGATCCGAACCCGCCCGCCCCGCGAACGGTATCGTCGAGCAGGTCGACTTCGGTCAGGGTGGCGCGGATCACCTCGGCCGGGACCAGCTGTGCGATGCGTTCGCCACGCACCACGCGGAACGGTTCCTGCCCGAGATTGGCGAGGATCACCTTCACCTCGCCGCGATAGTCGCTGTCGATCGTGCCGGGGGTGTTGAGACAGGTGATGCCGTGCTTGAGCGCCAGGCCCGAGCGCGGGCGCACCTGTACCTCATAGCCCTCCGGAATCGCCATGGCGAAGCCGGTGGCGACGGCGTGACGTGCGCCGGGGGCCAGTTCGACATCCTCGGCGGCAACGACGTCCATCCCCGCCGCGCCGGCGGTGGCATAGGCGGGCAGCGGCAGGCCGGCACCATGGGGCAGGCGGAGGATCTGCAGCGCGATCACGGGGTCACCATCGCGTTCCGGACCGGTACGGGGGCGGGGTCGGCGGACATGCGGCGCACCGCGTCGATCAGGTCGGGGTCGTCGAGCAGGTCATGGCCGCGTCCCGGCAGCACGCGATAATCGGTGGCGATGCCGCGCAGTGCCAGTGCCTCTGCATAGGCGCGCGAGAAACGCTGCGGCGTCTCGCTGTCGTTGGCACCGACCAGCAGCGCGACGCGGGTGACCGGGGCGACCCCGCCGACCGTCATCAACGGGTCGAAGCTGTCGACCGGCGTGGCGAAGCCGCCATGGCCCTGTTTCGCGCGGAACTTGCGCCATTCGGGTAACATGCACGGACAGCCGGCGAGCACGACGCCGTCGACCAGCCCGGGGCGGAGGCCGACCAGCGCCGCCGCCATCGCCGCGCCGCCCGATTGCCCGACGAGGATCGTCCGCGCCTGGGGATAGCGATCCCGCCATCTCCTGATCGTATCGGCCACCGCTGCGATCCGGTCGGCGGTGTAGCTGTCGCCGCCGGTGCCGCCGCGCGATCCGGGGGAATGATTGCCCGCATCGTCATGATAGCCCGGCCGCAGCAGCGCGATGGCGCGCGCGTGCGGGATCGCGTCGGCCAGTCGGTGCGCGGCACCGGTGAAGGTCGCCGGAACCGCGCCGTCGCCATCGCCATGCAGCAAGACGACCAGCGTGCGGACGTCGCGCGGCGCGGCGGGGCCGAAGCTCTGCCCGGCCAGGGCAGGCGCGGACGGTGCGGAGGACGTGCCATGCGTCGCACATCCGGCGGCGGCGAGCAGGAGGAGGGGGCTAAGCCAGCGCATCGGCAATCCTGTCGGCCAGTCGACCGGCGACGTCGCTCTTGGGCGCATCGGCCCAATGGTCGATGCCGTCGGCGGTGACGAGGTGGACGCTGTTGCGGTCGCCACCCATCACATCGCCCGATACGTCGTTGGCGACGATCCAGTCGGCATTCTTCGCGATCCGCTTGGCGGTGGCATGCGCCAGCACGTCGTCGGTTTCCGCCGCGAAGCCGACCAGCAGCCGCGGGCGACGCGGGCTTTTGCCGAGCATCGCGAGGATGTCGGGATTGGGCAGCAGCGTCAGGGTCGGCGGGCCGTCGCCCTTCTTCAGCTTCGATGGCGCGGCCTCCACCTGCCAGTCGGCGACGGCGGCGACCATCACCGCCGCATCGGCCGGCAACGCCTGCGCAACGGCGTTCGCCATGTCGCGCGCTGATTCGACATTGACGCGGTCGACGCCCCCGGGCGTGGGGAGGGTCACCGGACCGGCGATCAGCGTCACCCGCGCCCCGCGCGCGGCACAGGCGGCGGCGATGGCAAAACCCTGTTTCCCCGAGGAACGGTTGGCGAGGTAGCGGACCGGATCGATCGCCTCATGCGTCGGGCCGGCGGTGACGAGCACATGCCGTCCGGCCAGCGTCTGTCGCGCAGCGGGCGCGGTCAGCGATTCGATCGCGGCGACGATCGCCGCCGGTTCGGGCAGGCGGCCGGGGCCATATTCGCCGCACGCCATCGCGCCCTCGTCCGGGTCCATCACGCTCACGCCGTCGCCGCGCAGCGTCGCGACGTTGCGGACGGTCGCGGGATGCTGCCACATGCGCACGTTCATCGCCGGCACGGCCAGCACCGGCTTGTCGGTCGCGAGCAGCAAGGTGGTGGCGAGATCGTCGGCGACGCCGGCGGCCATGCGCGCCATCAGGTCGGCGGTGGCAGGTGCGACCACGACCAGATCGGCCTGGCGGCTGAGCTGGATATGGCCCATCTCCGCCTCGTCCTTCAGGTCCCACAGGCTGGTATGGACCGGCTGTTCGCTCAGCGCCGCGAGCGTCATCGGTGTCACGAACTGCGCGCCGCCATCGGTCAGGACACAGCGGACGCTGTGCCCGGCCCCGCGCAGCAGGCGGATCAGCTCGCACGCCTTATAGGCGGCGATGCCCCCACCGACGATCAGCAATATGCGTGTCATCGGGTAATCCTCTGCACCCGAACGCGCCGCCTGTCGAGCAACGTGCGCGTCAGATCGCGCAAGGCATCGGGCAGAAAGGCCATGCCGACCAGATAGGCGGGCGCGGCGATCAGTACCCAGTGAAAGCTGTCGGTCCGTGCGAATGCCGCGATCAACAGGGCAAAGACGCCGAACGTCGCCGCCGCGCGCACGCCGACCGGCCCCGGCGCCGCCGCCCAGCCGACCAGCGCGAGCATCGCCAGCGGCGCGCCCAGCCACCAGGGCAGCATGGTCAGCGCGGTCGAGCGCGCCATGCCCGATGCGAACAGCGCGGGGCCGTGCCAGCCGCCCCAGGCAGCGGCACTCATGTCGAGCGGCCCCGACACCATGGCGATCGCGCGGGCGTGGAGCGACAGGATGGCGACGAACAGCAGCAGGATCGCACCCCATGCCAGCGCCTCGCGCCGCTGCCGCCCGACCAGCGCGGCGAGAAGCATGACGACGGCATAGAGCGCGGCAGTCTCCCGAATCAGCATCGCGCACAGTGCCAGCGCGACGGCCTCGATCCAGCGATCGGCACGCCGGATGGCGAGCGACCATGCGACCAGCAGCCCGGCCCACAGCTCATGGAAATGGACCAGCGCCGGCTGGACGAAGGCGACCATGCCGCCGGCGAGCAGGAACAGCGCGGTGATGCGCGGCGGGCCGCGATCGAACCAGTCGCCGATCCGCCGGGTCCAGGCGAAACCGGTCGCGGCGGCGATCAGCACCAGCAGCACGACCGACACCATATCGGGCAGGGCCGCCTGAATCACGGTCAGCGTCGGCAGGCGGACGGCGGTGAACGGGCGCAGCGGATAGCCGGCTGCACGAAATTCGGTCGCGATGACGCCGTAATAGTCGCCGCCGCGCCGCAACCCGTCGACCACCGCGCCGTAGAGGCCGAGGTCGCCCTGTCCCCCGGCGCGGGTGCCGACGTCCTCGACCGGCCGCATCCATGTCGTCAGCAACAGGGCGATGCCGAGCAGCAGGAGCATCAGCGCCATGGCCGGCCGCACTCCTGCGAACCGGGTGGGCGACGACAGCCACAGCGGTGGCCGCGGGCGGATCATCCCAGCAGCTGTACCAGCGCCGCGCCGGCCGCTCCGCTCGCCAGGGCGACGAGGCCATAGCGCCAACCGCCGCCGACCTTCACCACCGCGATATCGGGCAGCGGCGGAGAGGGCGGGGCGCCGCCGGGGGCGGGATAGCGTGCCTCGATATTGCGGATCAGGTCGGGCAGCCGGGCAAAGGTGCGCAGGTCGGTGACGATGCGGTCGGCGACCATCGCCTCCGGCCCCAGCTCGTCGCGAATCCAGCCGCGCACGAACGGCGCCGCCGTCTCCCACAGGTTGATATCGGGATCGAGCGCGGTCGCCACCCCCTCCACCATCACCATCGTCTTTTGCAGCAGCAACAGGTGCGGCTGGGTCTGCATGTCGAAGTCGCGGGTGATGTTGAACAGCGAATCGAGCATCATGCCGACCGACATGTCCTTGACCGCCAGGCCGCGCATCGGTTCGCCCACCGCGCGCAGGGCCGTCGCGAATTCGGCGACATTGTGGTGCGCCGGCACATAGCCCGCTTCAAAATGGATTTCGGCGACGCGCTTATAGTCGCCGGTGATGAGGCCGTAGAGAATCTCCGCCAGCCACACCCGCGCGCGCCGGTCGATCCGGCCCATGATGCCGAAATCGATCGCGGCGATGCGCCCGTCGGGCAGGGCGAACAAATTGCCCTGGTGCATGTCGGCATGGAAGAAGCCGTCGGCGATCGCCTGTCGCAGAAAGGCGCGGACGAGGCGGGTCGCCATCGCGTTCAGGTCGTGTCCGGCGGCGATCAGCGCGGGGCGGTTCGACAGCTTGATCCCGTCGATCCATTCGGTGGTCAGCACCTTGGACGTGGTGCGCTGCCAATCGATCGCGGGGACGGTGAAGTCGGGCTCGGCCTCCATGCCGTCGGCCAGTTCGGAGGCAGAGGCGGCTTCGCGACGCAGGTCGAGTTCGCGCGCGGTCCAGCGCTTCATCGTTTCGATGACGAGACGCGGGCGTAGCCGCTTCAGCTCGCCGCCCATCGCCTCCAGCCGGGCGGCGGCCCATTCATAGGTGTCGATCGCGTCGAAGAACTGCGCCTCGACGCCCGGCCGCAGCACCTTGACCGCGACGCGGCGGCCATCGGTGGTGATCGCGCGGTGGACCTGCGCGATCGAGGCGGCACCGACCGGGCTTTCCTCGATGGAGGCGAACAGCGCTTCGATCGGCTGGCCCAGGCCCGATTCGATCGCCGGGCGCACCACGTCCCAGGGCAGCGGGGGCAGGGCGTCCTGCAGCGACAGCAGATCCTGCGCGACCGCTTCGCCGACCAGATCGGGGCGGGTGGCGAGCGTCTGGCCGAGCTTGATCGCCGCCGGGCCCAGCGCGGCGAACGCCTCGGCATAGCGCGGGGTCTTTGGCACGCGCGCCCCGAACCGGGCGAGACGGACCACGCGGCGCAGGCGCGGCGGCGTACGCGGGTTACGCTCGATATCGATCAGCGCACCGTGGCGCGCCAGCGTGCGGCCCCATTTCAGGATGCGCCAGGTGTGGGTGAGCGTCGAGGTCATGCTGCCTTTGGCCCTGGACCCCCGCCTGCGCGGGGGTTTGATGCCTTCGGCATCAAATCTTCCACCCGCTATGAATCGCGACCAGCCCGCCCATGATCGGTTCGACCCGGGTGCGGATGAAGCCCGCATCGGCGATCATTCGCTCGAAGGTCGGCATGTCGGGAAAGCGCCGGATCGATTCGATCAGATAGCGATAGCTGTCCTCGTCATTCGCCAGCAGCTTGCCGAGCTTCGGCACCAGCTTGTGCGAGTACTGATCGTACACGTCCGCAAAGCCCGGCCAGGTGACGGTTGAGAATTCGAGGCAGAAGAAGCGCCCGCCGCGCTTCAGCACGCGGTGCGCTTCGCGCAGGGCCTTGGGGATGTCGGTCACGTTGCGGATGCCGAACGCGATCGTGTACGCATCGAAGCTGCGATCGGCGAAATCCAGCGTCTCGGCATTCTGTTCGGACCAGACGAGGCCGTCGATCCCGCGCTTTTCGGCGCGTTCCATGCCGACGCCCAGCATCGCCGGGTTGATGTCGGCGACGGTGATGGCCGCGCCGTGCTTCGCCATGCGGAACGCGATGTCGCCGGTGCCGCCGGCCATGTCGAGGATCGATTCGCCCTTGCCCGGCTTCACCCGCGCGACGAACCGGTCCTTCCACAACCGGTGCATGCCCCCCGACATGGCGTCGTTCATCAGGTCGTAGCGCGCCGCCACGCTCGCGAACACATCGCCGACGCGCCGCGTCTTCTCATCGGGGGCTACGTCTTCGTAACCGAAGGATACCGTGTCGTTCATGGGCACAGCCCTAGCCGCGCCTTGTGGCGGGGGCAAACCGAACCTAGCTTTCTTTGCACCAAGGGGCGTACCGTCCCGATCGTCAGGATCCCATGCCCGAACTGCCCGAAGTCGAAACCACCGTCCGGGGCCTCGCCCCCGTGCTGCACGGCCAGCGGCTGACCCGCGTCGTCGCCAACCGCGCCGACCTGCGCCGGGCGATGCCGGTCGATCTGGGGCAAAGGCTGACCGGGGCGACGGTGACCGGTCTTTCGCGCCGGGCCAAATATGGGCTGATCGATACCGATCGCGGCGACAGCTTCATCTTCCACCTCGGCATGTCGGGGCGCTGGCGGGTCGACCCGGAGGAGCCGCTGGTCCACGATCATCTCGTGCTGGAAACGGCGGCGGGGCGGCAGGTGGTGCTGAACGACCCGCGCCGCTTCGGTTCGGTCGACCTGATGCCGACCGCCGAGGTGCCGGCATGGCCGCCCTTCGTCGCGCTCGGTCCCGAGCCGCTGGGACCGGACTTCACCGCCGAACATCTGGAGCGGCGTTTCGCCGGGCGGATCGCGCCGGTGAAGCTGCTGCTGCTCGACCAGCGGATCGTTGCGGGACTCGGCAATATCTATGTCTGCGAGGCGCTGAACGTCGCACGAATCGCCCCGACCCGTCCCGCCGGACAGATCGCACCGGAACGACTCGCGGCGCTGGTCGACGCGACTCGCGCGGTGCTGCTCTCCGCGATCGAGGCGGGCGGATCGACCTTGCGCGACTATGCCCGGCCGGACGGCGAACTCGGTTATTTTTCCAAGCAATTCCGGGTCTATGGCCGCGAAGGCGAGCGGTGTCCGTGCGGCGGCATGGTCGAGCGCCGGGTGGATGGCGGGCGCTCCACCTTCTGGTGCCGGACATGCCAGCAATAGTTGACCGCGCGGGCTTAAGCGTTTAAGGGGCGCACCTTCTCCGGTCGGGATCTGCTCGATCGGCACCAATCATTTGCGAGAGTCGAGGACGGCATGGCGAATACGCCACAGGCGAAGAAGCGTATCCGGCGCAATGCGCGTCGTGCGGAAATCAATGGTGCGCGCGTCGGCCGCATCCGTACCTTCGTGAAGAAGGTCGAAGCAGCGATCGTCGCCGGCGACCGCGAAGCAGCCACCACCGCGCTGGCGAACGTCCAGCCGGAACTGGCCCGTGGCGTCGCCAAGGGCGTGCTGCACAAGAACACCGCGAGCCGCAAGTTCTCGCGTCTGACCAAGGCCGTCGGCGCGATCGCCTGATCGCTCGGCCATTGTCGGCAAGCAGGATACCCCGTCGGCGTCAGCGCCGGCGGGGTTTGTTGCGTTCGGCCTATGCCAAGCGCGGTATGGTATCGATGCCGGCCAACCATCCCCAAATTGGTTCCGCGAAGCCGCGTCGAATCAAGCCTTTGGGAAATGGCGGAAATCCTAGGATTCCGCTGATTCACGGCGCGAACTTGCGCTTAACATATTGTTATTGAACCATAAAAAAGAAATCCGACGCATTTCTGCGGCTGGGGGCGTGTCAACTGCCTTTATTTCGGTTTGATGACTTGATCGAAGCGCATTCCGGTTCCTAAACAGCACTCCCCGACGCACTCGTGGCGAGCAGGGGCCCACGCGAATCTTCGCGTGCGACCGACGCTTCGGCGCGGTCGAGGGGGGATTTTTAGACGACGGACCGACAGGGCCGGGAGGCATGCTTCCCGGCGCGGGAGAGGTATGTTTCAGTGACGATGCCGGTGGATCATGAACAGGTGGAGGTGGCAGCGGCTTGGGCCCGCGTGCGCCAGAACCTGCGCGTGTCCGCCGGGCAGCGACTGTTCGACCGGTGGTTGAAGCCGATGGAGCTGGTCGCGCCCGATGGCGACGGCGTGGTCCGCCTGACGCTGCCATCGGCCTTCATGACCGATTGGGTCCGCAACCATTATGCCGAGCGCCTGGCGCATGAATTCCGTGCCCAGCTGCCCCATGTCCGTGACGTCACCGTCGAAACCGCCACCGCCTTGCCCACCCGAATCGTTCCGCCCGCTCCGTTGTTCGATTCGGCACCGGCCGAAGCGCCGTTGCCGCTGATGGCGGCCGCCGCCGCCGCACCGATGCCCGCCATGCCGCAGCGTGCCCCGGCCGAGCGTCCGGCGTTCGACCCGCGCTATCGATTCGACCGGTTCGTGGTCGCCCCGTCGAATCGCGTGGCGTTCAACGCGGCGAAGGCGCTGGCCGAACCGGGCGTGCCGCGCTTCAGCCCGCTGTTCCTCCACAGCGCCACGGGCCTCGGCAAGACGCACCTGATGCACGCCATCGGCCATGCGTTCCTCGAGGCCGATCCGGGCGCGAGCGCAGTCTATCTGCCGGCCGAGCGGTTCATGTTCGAATTCGTCGCGGCGATGCGCGCGCGCGACACGCACAGCTTCAAGGCCCGTTTGCGCGGCGTCGACCTGCTGATGATCGACGACCTGCAGTTCGTCGCCGGGAAGGACGCCACGCAGGAGGAATGCCTCCACACGATCAACGCGTTCATGGACGCGGGCAAGCGGGTGGTGATCGCCTGCGACCGGTCGCCGGCGCTGCTCGACGGGATCGACCCGCGGCTGCTGTCGCGGCTGGGCGGCGGTCTGGTCGCCGATATCAAGACGCCCGAGACCGAGCTGCGTCACGAAATCCTGGCCGCCAAGCTGGCCGAGGTGCCGGGTACCGCGGTGCCGGAGGATGTGATCGACCTGCTCGCCGGGCGAATTCACGGCAGCGTGCGCGAGCTGGAAGGCGCGCTCAACCGCCTCGTCGCCTATGCCTCGCTGACCGGTGAGACCATCGACATGGCGTTCGCCCATGCGACGCTGGGCGAGATGCTGGCGGGGCCGGCCAAGCGCGTCACGATCGACGATATCCAGCGTGCGGTATCAGCGCATTTCGAGGTGAAGCAGCTCGACCTGGTATCGGCCCGCCGCGCGCAGGTGATCGCGCGGCCGCGGCAGGTGGCGATGTATCTCGCCAAGCGGCTGACGACCCGGTCGCTGCCGGAGATCGGCCGCAAGTTCGGCAATCGCGACCATTCGACCGTGATCCATGCGGTTCGGCGGATCGAGGAACTGCGTGGGGTGGATCGCGAAATCGACGCAGCGGTCCGCACGCTGATGCGCTCGCTCGAGGGCTGAAGCCCCTTACCCAACGCCCCTGCCGTTTGCTTCGAGCGCAGGTTCGAGCCTGTCGAGAACCGAAGTCGAGAAGGGGCTGCCCCAAACGACCAAGTTCTCGACAGACGCTTCTCGACAAGCTCGAAGCTGCTCGAACCGAACGGATTGCGGGGAAGGGGGCAGAAGGGTTCACGCGGAGGCGCGGAGAGTGTGCGCGTCGGGCAAGCGCTTGCCGCGGCAGCAGCCTCATCTCTAGGGCTATCGCTAGCGCAAGCATCTCCCGATCGCGGAGGAGGTGCCCCGATCGCACTCCCTCCGCGCCTCCGCGCCTCCGCGTGAACCCAATTTCTTACGTAACGACGTCCGGCTCGTTCCGCCCGGTGTGCTGCTTGATCGAAGCAACCGTCTCCGCAGCCGCCACCAGCGGGGCCAGCGCATCGCCGGTCTGTTGCGCCAGATCGCCGTCCGCCGGTTCGTAGCGTTCGATATAGACGCGCAACGTCGCGCCCTGCGTGCCGGTGCCCGACAGGCGGAACACGATGCGCGATCCGTCGGCGAACAGGATGCGGATGCCCTGCTTGCGGCTGACCGAGCCATCAGTGCTGTCGTGATAGGCGAAGTCGTCGGCCTCCGAGACGGTCAGGTCGCCGATCGTCGTGCCAGGCAGCGTCACCAGACGCTCACGCAGCGACGTCATCAGTGCGTCCGCGCCAGCCTGCTCGACGCCTTCATAATCGTGGCGCGCATAGTAATTGCGGCCATAGCGCGCCCAATGGTCGGCCATGATCTCGGCCACCGGCTGACGCCGGACCGCCAGGATGTTGAGCCACAGCAGGACTGCCCACAGGCCGTCCTTTTCCCGGACATGGTTGGACCCGGTGCCCGCGCTCTCCTCGCCACAGATGGTGACAAGGCCGGCGTCGAGCAGGTTGCCGAAGAATTTCCAGCCGGTCGGGGTTTCGTACAGCGGCACGTCCAGCGCCTGCGCCACGCGGTCGGCGGCGGCGGAGGTCGGCATCGAGCGGGCGATGCCGGCAATGCCGTCCTTGTAGGCGGGGGCGAGGTGCGCGTTGGCCGCCAGCACCGCCAGCGAGTCGGAGGGCGTCACGAAAATGCCGCGCCCGATGATCAGGTTGCGGTCACCGTCACCGTCCGATGCCGCGCCGAAATCGGGGGCGTCGTCGCCCATCATCCGCTCGTACAGTTCATGGGCGTGGACGAGATTGGGGTCGGGGTGATGGCCGCCGAAATCGGGCAGGGGGGCGCCGTTGACGACGGTGCCGGGGGCGGCACCCAAGCGACGCTCGAGGATCTCGGTCGCATAGGGGCCGGTGACCGCGTGCATCGCGTCGAACGACAGGCGGAAGCCGCCGGCGATCAGGTCGCGGATCGCGGCGAAGTCGAACAGCCCTTCCATGCATTCGGCATAGGCGGTGACGGGGTCGATTACCTCGACGGTCAGGCCGTCGACCGTCGTCTCGCCGAGCGTGTCGAGGTCGATATCGGTCATGTCGCTGATGACGTAGCGGTCGATTTCCAGCGTACGGGCATAGAGCGCGTCGGTGAAGCTCTCCGGCGCCGGGCCGCCGTTCGAGACATTGTACTTGATGCCGAAATCCTCGTCCGGGCCGCCGGGATTATGGCTGGCGGAGAGGACGAGACCGCCGATCGCGCCGCGGGTGCGGATGACGTTGGAGGCGGCGGGGGTCGACAGGATGCCACCCTGTCCGACGATCGCGCGGGCAAAGCCGTTGGCGGCGGCCATGCGGATCGCGGTCTGGATGACTTCGCGGTTGAGATAGCGGCCGTCGCCGCCGATCACCAAGGTCGCGCCGTCCTTGCCCTCCACCACGTCGAACACCGACTGGATGAAATTTTCGGCATAGTGCGGCTGCTGGAACACCCGGACCTTCTTGCGCAGGCCGGAGGTGCCGGGCTTCTGGTCGGTGAAGGGCTTGGTTTCGACGGTGCTGGTCACGAACGGCTTCCCCTGTGGTGGGCGTTGCCGAACGCATAAGGTGGGGAAGGTGCCACGGACAGCATTAATTTGGCCGTGGCACCCGATTAACCAAAACAAATGTTCAGATTTGCAGGCCCAGCGCCTGTTGCGCGGCGACCAGGGTGGGGCGGGCCAGCGCATCGGCCCTGGCCGCGCCCTTGGCGAGCGTTGCGCCGACGGCGGCGCGGTCGTCGAGCAGGGCGACCAGCCGGTCGCGGATCGGGCCGAGCTTGGCGACCGCCAGATCGGCGAGTGCGGGCTTGAACGCGCCGAACCCCTGGCCGCCGAAGTTGGCGAGCACGTCCTGCGATGTCTCCCCCGACAGCGCGGCATAGATGGTGACGAGGTTGCGTGCTTCCGGGCGTTCGGCGAGGCCGCCAACTTCGGACGGAAGGGGTTCGGGGTCGGTCTTGGCCTTGCGGAACTTGGCCGCGATCTGGTCGTCCGAATCGATCAGGTTGATGCGGCTCATGTCCGACGGATCGGACTTGGACATTTTCGCGGTGCCGTCGCGCAAGCTCATGATGCGCGGCGTGTCCTCCGGGATCATCGGTTCGGGCAGCGGGAACAGGTCGACGTTGAAGTCGAGGTTGAACTTGGTGGCGATATCGCGCGCCAATTCCAGATGCTGCTTCTGATCCTCGCCCACCGGCACGTGCGTCGCGCGATACGCCAGGATGTCGGCGGCCTGGAGCACCGGATAGGTGAAGAGGCCGACACTGGCCCCTTCGCGGTTCTTGCCGGCCTTGTCCTTCCACTGGGTCATGCGGTTGAGCCAGCCGACCCGCGCCGTGCCGCCCAGGATCCACGCCAGTTCGCTATGCGCGGGCACGCGCGCCTGGTTGAACAGGATCGAGCGGTCGGGATCGATCCCGGCGGCGAGCAGGGTCGCCGCCATCTCGATCGTGTTCGACGCCATGGTCGCCGGGTCCTGCGTCACGGTCAGCGCGTGGAGGTCTGCCAGGAAGAACAGGCACACATCGTCCGCGCCCATTCGGTCCTGCAACCGCACCCAGTTGCGGATCGCGCCCAGATAGTTGCCGAGATGGAGATTGCCGGTGGTCTGGATGCCGGAGACGACACGCATGAATGGTTTCCTGTGTTACGCGGCACGCCGCCGGAGCAGCGCGCGAAGATCGGCCAGCCGGAACGCTCCGGTGACCAGGCAGGCGATGCCATAGACGATGGCGCCCGCGCCGACGAGGGCGACCATGCCGAGGATGCGGGTGACCACCGCGCCCGTCGTCCACGGGGCAACCAGCGTATCGGCGAAGAACAGCGCCGCCCCCATCAGCAGCGAGGCGAGCGCGAAGCGCGGCAGGCGGTGGGTCAATTGCCTGTCGAGCGCGAAATGCCCGCGCCGCCTGAGCGTGACGTACAGCATCGCGACATTGACCCAGGCCGACACGGCGGTGGCGAGCGGCGGGCCGACATGGGCGACGGTCGGGATCAGCGCGAGGTTCAGCACGATGTTGATGCCGATCGACCACATGGCGAAGCGCACCGGCGTCCGCGTATCCTCCCGCGCATAGAAGCCCGGGGTCAGCACCTTGATGAGGACATAGGCCGGCAGCCCGAGCGAGAAGGCGGCGAGCGACTGGGCGCAGCGGATCGTGTCCTGCGCGGTGAAGGCGCCATGCTGGAACAGCGCGCGGATGATCGGTTCGGCGACGGTCAGGAAGGCGATGGTCGCGGGCAGCGTCAGCAGCAGCGCCAGCTCGATACCGCGATTCTGCGTGTCCATCGCGCCGGCATCGTCCTTGCGGCTGAGCTGGCGCGAGATGGTGGGGAGCAGGATGGTGCCAAGGCCGATGCCGATCAGCCCGAGCGGCAGCTGGTTCAGCCGGTCGGCATAATAGATGTAGGAGATCGACCCGGCGTCGAGCAGCTTGCCCGACAGCGCGGTCGAGATGACGAGGTTGAACTGCATCGCGCCCGCCCCGGCGGCGGCAGGCACGATCAGCTTCAGCATCGCGCGGACATCGTCGGTCATGCGCGGGCGGCGGGGTTTGAGCGAGACGCCGGCGCGGCGGCAGGCGAACATCAGCCAGCCGAGCTGCAACGCGCCGCCCGCCGTCACTGCCCATGCCTGGACGCGAGCGGTCGCGTAAGGATCGGGTCCGTGGAAGAAGACCAGTCCGGCGACCATCGCGACGTTCAACAGGATGGGGGCCGCGGCATTGACCCAGAATTTGTCGAGCGAATTGAGGATCGCGCCGAGCAACGACACGATCGAGATCAGCAGCAGATAGGGAATGGTGATCCGCGACAGCGTGACCGCATAGGCGAACTGGTCGGGCGTCGGATCGTTGAACCCGCCCGACAGCAGGTACGTCAGCGGCCATGCGGCGATCAGCATGACGACCGTCGCGGCGATCAGTACCGGCAGCAGCACCGACAGCACGTCGCGGGCAAAGGCGATGCCGGTCGCCAGACCCTGTCCCTCGGCGGCGCTGTCACCTTCGGCCACCTTCTTGTTGAACAGCGGTACGAAGGCGGCGTTGAAGGCCCCTTCGGCAAACAGCGCGCGGAACATGTTGGGCAGGCGGAAGGCGACGAGGAACGCGTCGGAGGCGAAGCCTGCGCCGACGAAGGTCGCCTGCAGCGAGTCGCGGACCAGCGCGAGTATTCGGCTGGCCAGCGTCAGCCCGCCGACCGACCCCAAGGATTTGGCGAGTTTCATGACCGGTAGCCCATCGACATTCCGCTGTTCCCGGTGCCGTTCCTGATCGGAGGGGGCGCGACGTTCGTCATGCCGGACGCGTTCGAGACCTTGGTGAGGTCGCCCTTAAGCGTATCCCCGCGCAGGCGGGGATCCAGAGCGACATAGGCAAGCCGTTGCCTTGCTTGACCCTGGACCCCCGCCTGCGCGGGGGTACGGAACGGGGCGGGGGCAGGGGGCAATTCCGATAAAAGCCAAGCCCGCCCGCCCCGAAGATCAGGCGTGGCCGGCGACTTCGCCCAGCGCGCCCTGCTGTTCGGCCTGCGCGATGTAGAGCTGCGCGAAGTCGATCGGCTCCAGCATCAGCGGCGGGAAGCCGCCGTCGCGGACCGCGTCGGCCAGCACGCGGCGGGCGAAGGGGAACAGGATGCGCGGCGCTTCGCCGAGCAGGAACGGCTGGAGATGTTCGTCGGGGATGTTGCGCAGCCCGAACAGCCCCGCGAACGACAGGTCGACGAGGTACATCACCTGACCTTCGATTTCGGCGCGCGCCTCCATCTTCAGCACGACTTCGTGCACGCCGTCGCCGACCATGTTGGCGCCGATGTTGAACTGCACGTCCAGCTTCGGGCTGCCCGCGATCTGGTACACGCCCGGCGCGTTCGGGTTTTCGAACGACAGGTCCTTGACGTACTGGGTGATGACGTTGACCGACGGCTGGCTGTCGTCCCCGTTGGCAAACGCGTCGATGCCGGTGGCGTCGTTCTGATCTTCCATGATAATCCCTGTCCGCTCAGGCGGAAAGCTTTGGCGCTTGCCGCGTTAAGATGGCGCGGACTAGCAGCGGCAGGACCGCGATTCAACGGGTCGACCCGCCCGGCGAACCAGAAGGCCGCCGCATCATTTGTATCCGCGCCCGATCGGTCCTATGTCCGGTCGACGGAAGGAAGTGAAGGCATGTTGGTTTTTGTCGTCCTGCTCGCGATGGTTGCGGCGTTTCTGGCGATGCGGCTCTATGCCGTGCTCGGCAAGCGGACCGGCCATGAACCCCTGCCGCGCACGGCCGAGGAACGCATCGGCACGCCGCCGCTCGCCCGCCCGGTCGAGGCGGCGCCGGAGGCACGGGTGCTGGGGCCGAAACATGTCGAAAGCGGTGCCGAAGGCGGCCTGCGCGCGCTGATCGCCGCCGATCCGACCTTCGACGTCGCGCAGTTCATCGAAGGCGCCAAGTCGGCCTATCGCATGATCCTCGAAGCATTCTGGAAGGGCGACGAATCGACCCTCGAATGGCTGACCGAGCGCGATGTGCGCGAGGCGTTTTCGCAGGCGATCGCCGAGCGCAATGCGGCGGGCCATGTCCTCGACAACCGGCTGGTGTCGATCGAGCGTGCGGTCGTGACCGAGGCATCGGTCGAGGGCGGCGTCGCCCGCGTCGCGGTACGCTTCGACGCCGATATCGCCGCGATCACCCGCGATGCCGATGGCAACATGATCGCCGGGTCGCTGTCGGACGCGGTCGAGACGCATGACGTGTGGACGTTCCTGCGGGTGCTGAAGAGCAGCGACCCGAACTGGAAGCTCGCCGACACCGACGAAGCCTGAGCGTCATGAACAAGGGGGGGATGGCGGCACTCGCCGCGCTGCTGCTGGCCGGCTGTTCCAATGCGATCGTGCCGCGGGGCGCGGAGAGTGCCGCGTCGCGGCCGGCGCCCGAGCGGCCCGCTATTACGCGCGGCACGCCGAGCCGCCCCCTGCCGGTGCGCCAGCCGACCGCATCGGTGCCGTTGCCGCCGATCACCGGCGTGGGCACGGTCGACGGTGCTGCGACCGCGCTGGCCGCCGGAGTCGTCGCCGGGCCGCCGGTCGCCAGCCTGCCGATCACCGACGACGCGGCCGAGCGCGCGCTGGCGGCGTTCCGCATCAGTTGCCCCTCCGTCACGCGCAAGGCCGATCCGACCGGGCTGACCCGCCCAGCCGACTGGCAGGCGGCGTGCGATGCGGCGCGCGGCGTCGGTGCGGGCGGGGCGCGGGCCTTTTTCGCGCGCTGGTTCGAAACGGCGCAGGTCGGTGACGGCAAGGCGTTCGCCACCGGCTATTACGAACCCGAAATCCATGGGTCGCGCGACCGGCGCAGCGGGTACGAGACGCCGATCTATGGCGTGCCGGGCGATCTGGTCGAGGCGGACCTGGGGCTGTTTTCGGCCGACCTCAAGGCCAAGCGGATTCGCGGGCGGGTCGATGGCAAGGCCTTCGTTCCCTATTACGACCGGACCGCGATCGAGGAAGGCGCGCTGGCCGGGCGGGGTCTTGAGATCGCGTGGGCGGCCGATCCGGTCGAGATGTTCTTCCTGCAGGTGCAGGGGTCGGGCCGGCTGCGGCTGCCCGATGGCGGCGTCATGCGCATCGGCTATGCCGGGCAGAATGGCCGCGACTATACCGGCATCGGCAAGCTGATGCGCGACCGCGGGCTGGTGCAGCCGGGGCAGGCGTCGATGCAGGGGCTGATGGCGTGGCTGCGCGCCAATCCCGAACAGGGCCGCGCGATCATGCGCGAGAACAAGAGCTTCGTGTTCTTCCGCGAACTGACCGGGCCGGGGCCGCTGGGCGCGCTGGGGCTGCCGGTGACGGGGCAGGCGAGCGTCGCGGCGGACGTGCGCTTCGTGCCGTTGGGCGCGCCGGTGTTCCTGTCGATGGACCGCACCGATGCCACCGGGCTGTGGGTCGCGCAGGATACCGGCGGTGCGATCAAGGGCACCAACCGCTTCGACACCTTCTGGGGTGCGGGCGACGAGGCGCGGGCGATCGCCGGCGGCATGAGCGCGCGCGGCACCGCCTTCCTGTTGCTGCCGATCGGCACCGTCCAGCGGATCGCGGGTGGCCGGGCGACGCCTTGACCCCGGCGAAGCGGCGCTGTGGGCGCGGGTGGTCGCGGCGGTAAAGCCGCTCCATGCCGTGCGCCCGGTGCCGGTCGCGCCGGCGCTGTTCGAAAAGCTGGAGAAGCACGGCGCGCCGGCACCCAAGCCGGTGCGGGCGAAGGCGCCTGCCGCGGCGCCGGTGCCGGCCAAGGCGCGGACGCCGGGCGCGACGCTCGACGCCAGCTGGGACCGGCGGCTGTCGCGCGGGCTGGTCAGCCCGGAATCGACGATCGATCTTCACGGGCATACGCTGCATTCGGCGCATCTGCTGCTCGATCAGGGGCTGGCACGCGCGATTCAGCGCGGCGACCGGGTGCTGCTGCTGGTGACGGGCAAGCCGCCGCGCCCCGAATCGGAACGGCCGCATGCGCGCGGCGCGATCCGCGCGGCGGTGGGCGACTGGATATTGGCGGGGCGGCATGCCGACCGCGTGGCCTCGATCCGCCCCGCGCATCCGCGCCATGGCGGGCAGGGGGCGCTGTACCTGATCCTGCGGCGGCCGGCGGCGCGGTAGTCTTTCGCCGCACGTAGAAAGGGAGGCCCCGGCGCGTGCCGGAGCCTCCCCCCCGAAGTCGCCAGCGTCAGGCGTGGGTGATCATGCCCCACGACTTGATCGACAGCTCGTTGGCGGCGACGCCGAGCAGCTCGATCGAGCCATGGCCCTCCATCGACACGATCGCGCCATGCTCGCCATTGACGATCGACAGCTTCTTCATGTCGACGACCCCGTCAGCGAACCAGCCGCGCAGGTCGATGCGGTCGTCCCAGTCGAAGTCGGTGATGACGTCGTTGCCCGACACGCCGCTGAACAGGAAGGTATCGGCCCCGCCGCCGCCGGTCAGCCGGTCGTTGCCGGCGCCGCCGTCGATGCCGTTGTTCCATTTGTTGCCGGTGATGAAGTTGTCGAGCGCGTTGCCGGTGGCACGCACCGCGTTGCCGATCAGCGTCAGGTCCTCGACATGGTCGCCCAGCACATAGTCGATCGAGGCGAAGATCTTGTCCCGGCCGCCCTGGCCGTTGTGGAAATATTCGGTCACGGTGTCGCGGGCATTGTCGACATAATAGATGTCGTCGCCGTCGCCGCCCTCCATCCGGTCTGCCCCGACACCGCCGTTCAGCACGTCGTTGCCGTCGCCGCCGATCAGCCGGTCGTCGCCGGCATAGCCGAACAGCTGGTCGTCGCCTTCGTCACCGACCAGCGTCTCGTTGCCGCTGCCGCCATGGATCGTGTCGTTGCCGGTCCCGCCATACAGCGAGTTCCAGCCGGTCCCGCCATAGATGGTATCGTTGCCGGCACCGCCATAGATGGTGTCGTTGCCGTCGCCGCCGTTCAGGATATTGTCCATGTCGTTGCCGGTGATGACATTGTGGCCGGCATTGCCCGTGCCGCGGATCGCGGACCCCGTCAGGGTCAGATCCTCGACATTGGCGGTCAGGGTATAGTCGACCGAGGCGAACACCTTGTCATAGCCGCCGGCACCGCCGTTGAAGAACTCGATCACGCTGTCGCGGACATTGTCGACATAATAGGTGTCGTCGCCGTCGCCGCCGGTCATCCGGTCGGCTCCCGTCCCGCCGTCGAGCAGGTCGTTGCCGAGGCCGGCGGTGAGCACGTCGTCGCCGCCGCCGCCGAACAGGCGATTGTCGTTCTCGTTGCCGTAGAGCGTGTTGTTCTGGGCGTTGCCGATGCCGGTAATGGCCGGGCCGACCAGCTGCAGTTCTTCGACATTGTCGGACAGGGTATAGTCGACCGACGCGCGGACCCGGTCATAGCCTTCGCCGAACAGTTCCTCGATCACGTCGCCGACATGGTCGACATGATATTGATCGTCACCCTGGCCGCCGGCCATGAAGTCGGCGTCATAACCGCCGATCAGCGTGTCGTTGCCCGGACCGCCATACAGCTTGTCCTCGCCGGCATCGCCATACAGCGTGTCGTTGTGCGCGCCGCCGTCGATCACGTCGTTGCCGTCGCCGCCGTACAGCACGTCATAGCCATCGCCGCCGTACATCCTGTCGTTGCCGGCACCGCCATACAGCTTGTCATTGCCTGCGCCGCCATCGAGGATGTCGTCGCCGCGCCCGCCGTTGAGCGTGTCGTGCCCGCCCAGCCCGCGCAGCGTGTTGCCGAGGTCGTTGGCGGTCAGGATATTGTCCTGTTCGGTGCCGGTGCCGCTGCGGGCAGTGCCGATCAGCGTCAGGTCCTCGACATTGGCGGTCAGCGTATAATCGACCGAGGCGAAGACCTTGTCATAGCCGCCCTTGCCGTTGTTGTAATATTCGCTGACCCGGTCGCCGGCATTGTCGACATAATAGATGTCGTCGCCATCGCCGCCGGCCATGTCGTCGGCCCCGGTCCCGCCGTCGAGCAGGTCGTTGCCCGCCCCGCCGGTCAAGGTGTCGTTGCCGGCGCCGCCGAACATCCTGTCGTTGCCCGCGCGGCCGTCCATCACATCGGCACCGGTGCCGCCGGTCAGCAGGTCGTCGCCGAACGTACCCTGCGTGTGCGGCACGCTGTCGTTCAGGTAGAAGGTCTCGCCCTTGCTGGTGTAGCTTTCGGTATCGCTGTTCGCATAGACGCGGACATAATCGACCTTGAACTGGCCCGTCCCGGTGGTGGCATCGGGCGCGCCCGGCCAGCTGCCGCCGACCGCCAGGTTGATCATCATGTAGAATTCGGCCGTCGCATCCGTCGGCGACTTGTAGCGCGCGACCTCGACCCCATCGATGTACCAGACCAGCGAATCCTTGGTCCAGTTCATGCCGTAGGTGTGCGGTTCGCTGGAGTCGACATGCGTCGTCTGGGTTTGAAAGGTGTGCGAGCCCGTCTCGGCGGCGGTATGGCTGCTCATGTAGATCGTGTCGGACCGGTCGCCGATCGCTTCCACGACGTCGAGCTCGGGCGGCCAGCGGCCATCGGCCGACTTCAGCCAGAAGGCGGGCAGAAAGCCCTTGCCCTCGGGCAGCGTCGCACGGATTTCGAAATAGCCGTATTTTTGCGAGAAAGCGTCCTTCGTCGACAGCACCCCGGTCGTGTAGGTGCGACCATCGATCAGGCTGGACAGCGCGCCCGCCGGCTTGGCGGTGATCGCCAGCACGCCATTGTCGATCGAGAAGGGATTGACGCCGAGAAGCTTCGATGCGGCCTGGAAGGTGTCGTTGACATAGGCACCGACTTCACCGGGACGGTAATTGTCGTTCGTGCCACCATTGCCCCAGTCGGTGCGCCAGAATCCACCCTGCGACTGGGTGACCAGCTTGTCGAAATTCTCCTCGAAGGTCAGCTTCAGCGTGCTGCGATCGAGTTCGAGTTCGAAATTCTTCGCCGACAGCGCGTCGACCTGCGTGTCGCGCAACACCAGCTTCTGATCGTCCGACAGGGTTATCGTCACGTCCGCCCCGGTCTGCGTCATGCGCGCCTTCAGGTCGGCGAAATCGTGATAGCCAAAGCCGCTCAGGCGGACATTGTCCTGCGCGACATTGAAGTTATAGACCGCGTCCGATCCCTCGCCCTTGCGCACGATGACGGTGTCGACGCCCTTGCCGCCGACGATGACGTCGTCACCCAGGCCCCCGTTCAATTCGCTGCCGGTGTCGCCCGCGGTCAGGACGTTGTCGAGCGCGTTGCCGAAACCGAACCGGGCGCTTGCCCCCGACAGCGTCAGGTTCTCGACGTGATCGGGCAGATAGGCTGCCTCGATATGACTGTAGACCGTGTCGATGCCGCCACCGGCCTTTTCAGTGACGGTCGCCTTCGACCAGAGGTGATAGGTGTCGTCACCATCACCACCGGTCATCACGCTCTGGACGCCGCTGCCATAGCCTGCGCTGTGCAGCGCGTTGTTGTCGGCGTTGCCGGTGCTGACGCTGCCATCGGCATTGCGGGTGGCGTTACTCTTTACCGCACCCGAAACCGACAACGTTTTTCCGGCGCCATTAACGTAAACCATGGGGACGAGTTCCTCTGACCAAGCCCGCATCAGATCGCTGATTCCCTGTAAAATTTCGGCTTGCGCACGCGGTTAAATCTTTGTTCATCTTAATTTGCATAGCTGACGCGGCGTTCGGGCCACCGGCGGTAGGTCTGTTCGCGTACAGCGTTTTGCGCGGTACCGATTTCCGCGCCATGCTATGGTCCGGACGGTGGCGTGAGATCCCGCGCTAACCATTAGTTTTTTTGCAATGCAGCAATCTTTTGACGTCGCCTGTTTCCTGGGTTAGGCGAGCGCGAGACTTGAACCGGTGCAGCTTGGAGATGCAGGTGCCAATCGATCGGCGAATCAGCACATGTCGGCGTTCCTGTGCGGCCATGATGCTAACGTCGGCGATGCTGGCGTCGGCGCTGCCCGCGTTCGCCCAGCCGCGCGAAGTGGCGGGACGCTCGCGCGATGTGCAGCAGCCCCTGTCGCTCTATCTGCCGTCGGCGGTCGCGTCGGCGCCGCTGTCGCTGCGCGAAAACGACATCATCATCACGCCCGCGCTGTCGGTCGCCTATGACGACAATATCTTTCGCACGATCAAGGGGGCCGATGGGCGCACCGACGAGCTGATCGTCGCGCCGGCGGTATCGGCGCGGATCGACCGCATCCTGGGCGGGGCGCAGGTGACGGCGAACGCGCTGTACGGCTATGAAATCTTCACCTTCAATCCCGACCGCAGCCGGCCGCGTCTGGCGCTGGGCGCGCGGGGCACGGCGGGGATTGCGGGCACGTGCAGCATCACGCCCTACGGCGAATATAACCGCCAGCGCACCGATTTCGGCGATCTCAACGCGCCGCTCGACAACACCATCCGCCAGACGCGCTTTGGGGCGACCGCGACGTGCCAGCGGCCAGCGGGCTTCTATCCGCTGCTGTCGGCCGAGCGGTATGAATCGGACAATGACGGCGAGTTCGACTATGCCGACCAGCGGACGACCTCCGGCATCGTCGGCATCGGCTATCGCCGGCCGAGCCTGGGGCAGGCGCTGGCCTATTATCGCCGCGACGACATCACCCGTCCGAACCAGGTGCGCGGCGGCAGTTCGGTCGATCGCGCCGGCGTGGCGCTCGATCGGGCGGTGTCGCCGCTGCTGACCGCCAGCGTCGACGTCCATTGGCTGTCGGTGCGCAGCGACGACCCGCTGATCGAGGATTATGGCGGTCTCGGCTGGCGCGCGCAGGTGGTCAGCCGGGCGCTGGCCCCGCTGAAGATCGAAGCGACGGCGGCGCGGTCGGTGGTGTTCGATACGCTGCTGACCACCGCCTATGCCGTGCAGTCGAGCTACAGCCTGGTCGGGCAGATGCAGGTCAACGAACTGACCTCCGCCACATTGGGCTTCGATTACCGGACCCGCGATTTCCGCGCGCCGCCGGGCGGCGTGCGTGGCGGGCTGGAAAAGGACCAGTCGCCGATTTTCCGTGCCGGTTTGGCACGGCAGATGACGGGGCGGTTGTTTCTGCGACTCGACGCGACCCATTCGCGGCGCAAGACGGAGCCGTCGATCGGCGATTTCGATGCGACCCGCGTGACTGCGTCCGCCGAAATGCGATTCTGAGGAAAAGGGTGAGCCAAGATGAACAGCACCAAGATGCGCCTGATCGGCGGCGCGATGTTCGCCGCGATCACCTTCCCGTCGGTCCTGCCGGCGCAGACCCCGGCGACCGCGCCGGCCGCCACGCTGCCGCAGGCGGGCTATATCCTGGGTCCCGACGACGAGGTCGCGATCAGCGTCTACGGCCGGACCGACATGGCGGTGAAGACCCGCATCGCCGCCGACGGCACGGTCAACATGCCGCTGCTGGGCCCGGTGCGGGCCGCCGGCATGACCGCCGCCGACCTGTCGCGCACGCTGGCCAGTGAATATTCGCGTCGCGGCTATCTGACCAAGCCGTCGATCAGCGTCGAGGTGTCGAACTATGTCAGCCGGTCGGCGACGGTGCTGGGCAATGTGCCCAATGCCGGCAACTATCCGCTCGACCGCCCCTATACCGTCGCGATGCTGATCGCGCGGGCCGGCGGCGTGCGCGCCGATGGCGCCAACGTCGTCGTGCTGACCCCGATGAACGGGGCGCCCGAACGCCTGTCGCTCGCCGATCTGGGCGCAGGCGGGGCGCGGCTGGTGCGGCCGGGCGACACGCTGTTCGTGCCGCCGGCGGAGATGGTCTATGTCTATGGCCAGGTGAACGAGCCGGGCGCCTTCGCGGTGCAGCCGGGGATGACCTATCGCCAGGCGCTGGCGCGCGCGGGCGGTCCGACGCTCGCCGGATCGACGCGGCGGATCGAGGTGCGGCGCGGTGGCCAGAAGGTCAACGGCCTGGGCCTGGACGACGTGGTGCAGCCCGAAGACGTGCTGATCATCAAGGAAAAGCTGTTCTGATCGCGACCGGCGGTTAAAGGAAATTTCGCATGGGCGTGTTCGCCAGCTTGAAGACCATGTTCGCACGGCTGATCGATCCCCCGCGGCACCGCCCGCTCCGGATCGAGCGGGTCGTGCCGTTTCCGCCGGCGGCGGAACCCGCCGCGCCGGTCGCACAGCCCGATCGCCGGCTGCGCATCCATCGGGGCTTTGCCGCGGCATTGCCGGTCGAGGACCGGTTCGGCCTGTCGGGCCGCACCGAGGAAGTCGACCGGATGGTGCGCGGTGTCGTGTGGGAGCGCAAGCACGTCGTCGTGTTCGGCGCGCGCGGGTCGGGCAAGACGTCGCTGGTCCGCGTGTTCGGCGATTTCGCCGACGAGGTGGGCCAGATCGTCCTGTACGAATCGACCAGCGGCAATATCGGCTTCACCGACCTGTTCCGCCCGTTCCTCGAATCGCTGCCGGGCACCGGGCGCGACACCGCGCTGATGCAGCGGCTGGCGGCGCTGAACGACGTGGCCTTCGGTCCGCGCGAACTGGCGACCGCGCTGGGCGAGGTGCGGCAGCCGACCGTGCTGGTTCTCGACGAATTCGACCGGATCGACGATGCCGCCGTGCAGTCGGAGGTCGCCGCGCTGATGAAGCTGCTGAGCGACATGCATGCGCGGGTGCAGATCGTCATCGTCGGGATCGCGGCCAATGTCGATGACCTGATCAGCGGCCATCCGTCGCTTAGGCGGCACATGCTGGTCGTGCCGGTCGGGCCGATCGCGGCCGACGACCTGCGCACCCTGCTGGACAGCTGCGCGGACAAGTGCGGCATGGCTTTCGCACCCGATGCGGCCGCGGCGGTCGTGCATTCGGCCTATGGATCGCCCTATCACGCGCGGCTGTTCGGGCTGGAGGCGGCGCTGGTCGCCGATGCGCGCGGCAGCGACCGGATCGAGGCGGCGGATGTGGCGCAGGGCTTCCAGCGCGCCTTTGCCGGCTGGGCCGATATCAGCGGCAACGACCACCGCATCTTCACCCGGGCGATCGGCGACCCGGCGACGAACGACGACCTGCTGCGGCTGGTCGAGCGGACGACGCTGGGCCGCGACACGCTGGACGATGCGGCGCTGGCACGGGTGATGCAGCAGGTGGGGCCGGCGCTGGTGACGATGGCGCATGGCGCGGTGATGTTCCGCGACAGCCTGGCGCCGCAGTTCCTGGGACTGATGATCGAACATGGGGTCGGGGTGC
Source organism: Sphingomonas hankookensis (assembly GCF_001619955.1). Classification (GTDB taxonomy): domain Bacteria; phylum Pseudomonadota; class Alphaproteobacteria; order Sphingomonadales; family Sphingomonadaceae; genus Sphingomonas; species Sphingomonas hankookensis_A. The sequence goes on from NZ_LQQO01000003.1 coordinate 68,635, forward strand.
GCCGGATCGGCGGCCAGTGATCGGGGGACGGGGCCTGCCCCGGAAAGGTGTGACGGAATGAGCTTCAACTTAGCCGATCTATGGCAGGTCGTACGGACCCGTCTGATGCTGATCCTGCTGGTCGGCGGGGTCGTGTTCGCGCTGGCGGCGACGCTGGCGCTGATCCAGCCCCGCCAGTATCGCGCGACATCGTCGCTGCTGGTCGATCTGGCCCAGACCGACCAGTCCGAAAAGGACCAGCAGCAAAGCGCCGCGGTGATCGATTCGATCATCGGCACGCAGGTCAGCGTGCTGCGCAGCGAGCTGGTGCTGTCCGAAGTGGCGGCCAAGTCCGGCCTGATCGAAAAGCCGAACGACCCGGTCGAGGTGCAGCGCGTTCGCGACGAGATCGCGAAGAATCTGAGCGTCGATACCGACCGCCAGAGCAACGTCATCACGATCGGCTATATCGACCGCGATCCGGAAACGGCGGCGCGGGTGGCGAACCTGTTCGCCGACACCTTCCTGGCGAAGCAGGTCGAGCTGCGTGTCAACCCGGCCCGCGTCAATGCGCGCTGGTATGACCAGCGGACCGCCGAGGTGCGCGAGCGTTTCGAACAGGCGCAGCGCCGCCTGACCGATTTCCAGCGCGCCAACGGCATCATCGGTGTCGACCGCATGGACGTCGAGGCGGAGAAGCTGAAGAGCCTGTCGGCCGAGCTGACCAGCGCCGAAGCCGCCGCCGCCGAGGCACGGTCGAAGGCCGGTGGCGCGAACATGCCAGAGGTCAACGCCGCGCTGTCGGTGCAGGGGCTGCAGCAGCAGGTGGCGATCAAGTCGGCCGAAGCCGCCGAACTCGGCCGCACGCTGGGGCCGAACCATCCCGAGATGATCGCGGCGCAGGCCCAGCTGGCGACGTTGCGCGCCCAGCTGGCGGCGACCCGCGGCATTCAGTCGAACGCCCTGTCAGCCGCGAGCGGCGCGGCGGTGCGGCGCGAGGCCGACCTGCGCAACCGGCTGGCCGAACAGCAGGCGCGGATGCTGCGGATGTCGGGCACCCAGGACCAGCTGTCGGTGCTGCAGCGTGACGTCGATGCCGCGCGCCAGACCTATGACACGGTGCGCCAACGCCTGAACGATGCCGCGCTCAAGAGCGAAGTGTCGCGGGCGAACACCACGGTCCTCGACCGTGCGACCGCACCGCTGCTGCCGTTCAAGCCGAACGTGCTGCTGTGGTTGCTGGGCGGGCTGGTGTTCGGCGGCGTGCTGGGCTGCGGCTTGGCGCTCATCCTCGAAATCGCATCGCCCCGTGCGCGCTCGGCCAGTGGCCTTGCCAAGGCGACCGACCTCGACGTCCTGGCCGACTTCACCGACGGCAGCTCGGACAAGTCCTCCGCCCTTGCGCTCCGTCACGCCTAAGCTTTGGGAAAGTACATCCTATGCGTTTGAAATCGACGGTACACCGCCAGGGGGCGGGGGATGATTCCGTTCCGGGCAACGACGACGCCCGGTCGCTGTTGCAGATGGGCGACCCCCGGGTCGATCCGCTGGTCGTCGCGGCCTTCCGCAGCGACGACATGGTGGCGAAGATCCGCGCGATCCGCGCCAAGGTCATCGCCGCCACCAGCGAGCAGAACGGGCTGAACACCCGCATCGCGCTGACCGCCGTGGTCGGCGTGTCGCCGGGCGACGCGCCATCGGTGCTGAGCGCCAATCTGGCGACGGTGTTCGCCCAGATGGGCACGGTCACCGGGCTGGTCGATGCCGGCCTTGCCGATCCGGCGATCGCGTCGCTGTTGCGCGTTCCCGAGGCACCCGGCGTCGCCGACTGCCTGCGCACCCCCGACGCGACGATCACCGCGCAGCGGACCGCGATCCCCGGACTGTTCGTCGTGCCCGCCGGCAGCGATGCGGCGTCGCAGGCGAGCCACCTGGAACGCGGCGCGCTGGTCGAACAGGTCGAACAATGGTCGATGCCGGGCGTACGCCAGATCATCGTCGCGCTGCCGGCGATGGGCGACCGCGTCCTGGCGCTCGGCAACCTGCTGGCCGGGTTCGACAATGTCGTGGTGGTCGCCGAAAAGCACCGCACCAAGATCGCCGACATCCGCCGCATCGTCGACGTGCTCGACCAGCGCGGCATTCCGGTCGCCGGGTCGGTTCTGGTCTGATCCGTTGTTCCGGCCCGGCGATGTCGTCCTGACCGCGCCGGGCCATCGAACGATGACCAGCACGTCTGCATGACCTCGCGCTCCGCCCCGCCATGGACCGACGTGCTGCGCCGCTATGGGCTGGTGAGCGGCTCGTCGGCGTTCGTGTCCGTCGCGCATTTCGCGATCCAGCTGGTCGCGATCGCGCGATTGCCGGCCAGCGGCGTCGGTCTGCTCGCCTTTGCCATCGTCCTGATCCAGCTGGGCTTCGGCCTGTCGAACGCGCTGGTCTGCGCGCCCTATTCGATCCTGATCCACCGGACCGACGGGCGGACGGACGGGCTGCGCACGCTACGCGCGGTCAATCTGGCGCTGTCGGTGGGCTATGGCGTGCTGGTCGGGGTCGTCATGGGGGTCGGGGCTTCCTCGCTGGCGGTCGCGCTGGGATTTGGTGCCACCGCTTTCCTCGCGCTGATCCGCTGGTTCGGGCGCAACCATGCCTATGCCGAGGACCAGCCGGTCCGCGCCGCGCTGTCCGACCTGATCTATGCCGCGATCCTCGGCCTGTGGGCGGGCGCCGTCCTGTGGCTGGGCGGCGGGCTGGCGCATATCGCCGCGGGGTTCGTCGTCGCGACGCTGCTGGCCCTGGTGCCCTTCACCGCGGTGATCGGCGCACTGGTCGGGATCGCGTCGCTCGGCGCCTATCGTCCGATCTGGCGCGATCAGGCGAGCTGGGCATTGGTCGGGGTCGTCACCAGCGAGGCGACGACCAACGGCCATGCCTATCTGGTGACGGCGATGCTCGGGCCGGATGCGTTCGCGCCGCTCAGCGTTGCGGCGCTGTTCCTGCGGCCGTTGAATGTCTGCATCACCGCGCTGACCCAGACCGAGCGTCCGCGCATGGCGCGCGACCTGAGCGCCGGACGGGTCGATGCCGCCGAGCGGTCGCGGCGCCATTTCCTGCTGGTCCTGCTGCTGCTGTGGGCGGGTACGATCGCGCTGGCGGCCGGCATGTTGTGGCTGGTGCCCGGAACGGTCGTGCCGGCGAAGCTCGACGCGCGGTCGGTCGAAATCGCGGTGGTGTTGACCGGAGCGATCGCTTTGCTGCAATGCATCATGACGCCGGCAAGCGTTTTGTTGCAGGCGGCCGACCGCTTCCGCGCCCTGGCGACCGCCAGCATGGTCGCGTGCGGCGTGTCGGTCGCGGGCGTCGCGCTGGTGCTGACCAGCTTTGCCGCCGCCTGGTCGCTGGTCGGCATCCTGCTGGGGCAGGCGGTGATGATGTGGGGCGTCGTGGTCGCGGAGCGGCGCTGGCGCCGCGATGGCCGCGAAACGGTATCGAGGGAACGGGACGATGGTTAAGGCTCTTGCGAAGACATTGTACCTGGCGGCGCTGCGCCGCTACGCCTTTGTCCGCCTGCGCACCGTCAAGCAGCGTCCGCACAAGCTGCCCTTTCCGCTGGTCGTGTCGCTGACATCCTACTCGAAGCGGTTCGATACGCTGGCACCGACCCTCGCCACCCTGCTGTCGCAAGAGGTGAAGGCCGATGCGACGGTGCTGTGGATCGCGCCGGCCGATATCGATGCGCTGCCCGCCGAGGTGCGCGCGCTCGAAGCCCATGGGCTGACGATCCGCACCACGCCCGACCTGCGGTCGTACAAGAAGATCATTCCCGCTCTGGAAGCCTATCCCGATGCGGCGATCGTCACCGCCGATGACGATGTCTATTATCCGGCCGACTGGCTGGGGTATCTGGTCGACGACTGGCGCGCCGACCGCCGCGAAATCCTGTGCACCCGCGCCCATCGGATGAAGCGGCAGGGCGACGGCCTCGCCCCCTATGTCGAATGGGAGCATCAGGTCGACGATCTGGGCGACAGCCCCAATCTGTTCGGGACCGGCATCGGCGGGATCCTCTATCCGCCGGGCATCTTCCATCCCGATGTCACCCGCGTCGATCGGCTGCTGGAACTGTGCCCGACGACCGATGATGTGTGGCTCAACTGGATGGCGCGGCTGTCGGGCGCGACGGTGCGCCGGGTCGGCCCGCGCCGGCGGTTCCGCGAATGGCCGGGGTCGCAGGAAGTGGCGTTGATGAACGTCAATTTCGTCAACGGTTCGAACAACGATCGGCAGATCGCACAGATCGTCGAGGCGTATGGCGTGCCGGAGAATGTCCGGTGACGATCAAGGGCCGCGCGGTTGCCGCGGTGCGTTGGACCAGCTTCGCCACGGCGGGGCGGGTGCTGTTGCAGACCCTGCAGATCTTCGTCCTCGCCCGTCTGCTGACGCAGCATGATTTCGGCCTGATGGCGATGGTGCTGACCGTCACCGCCTTTGTGCAGCTGTTCGCCGATCTGGGGGTCAGTTCGGTCATCATCCACAGCCGGACGATTTCGGACGATGCGCTGACCACGCTCTACTGGTTGAATGTCGCGATCGGCGCGGTGCTGGCGGGGATCGTCGCGGCGGCGTCGCCCGCGCTGGCCAGCTTTCTGGGCGATTCTCGCGCGGCGCTGCCGCTGGCGCTGTCGGGGCTGTCCTTCCTGTTCCTGGCGCTGGGGCAGCAGATCAAGGTGCTGGCCGAAAAGCGGCTGGAATTCCGCACCATCGCGATCGTCGAGCTGTGTTCGGCGGCGATCAGCACGCTGGCGGCGATCATCCTCGCGTGGAACGGGGCCGGGGTCTATGCGCTGGTCGCGGCGATCCTGTTGCTCAGTGGCTGCAACAGCCTGTTCTACTGGTTGTTCGCCCGGTCGAACGACTGGAACCTGCGCGCCTATTTCCACTTCGCCGATGCCAGGCCCTATCTCGGCTCCGGCATGTATCTGCTCGGCGCCAGCCTGGCCAACACCGCGGCGGTACAGATCGACATCCTGATCGTCGGGCGGCTGCTGGGCAGCACGATGCTCGGCATCTATTCGGTGCCGCGCGAATTGTGCCTGAAGGTGATGATGGCGACCAACCCGATCATCACCCGGGTCGGTACGCCGCTGCTGGCCGAGGTGCAGCACGACAAGGGGCGCATCCGCAACGTCTATCTGACGACGCTCGCGATGACCTCGGCGATCAATTTCCCGATCTACGGCTTCATCGCCGCGTTCCGGCAGGACGTGGCGCTGATCGCGCTGGGGCCACGCTGGGGCAATGCCGCCGACCTGCTCGGCATGTTCGCGTTGTGGGGCATGTTCCGGTCGCTCGGCAATCCGGTCGGCAGTCTGCTCTATGGCACCGGCAAGTCGAAGGTCGCGCTGATCCAGTCGCTGACCGTCGCAGTGACGCTGGCGATCACCGCCGCGATCGCCGCGCATTGGGGCGCGATGGGCGTCGCGGTGGGCATCACGATCTTCTATGCGGTCTTCGCCATCGCACTATGGGCCGGGGTCATCCGGCCGATTACCGGTGCGGGGTTCGTCGAATATAATCTGCAATGGCTTCGGCCGCTGCTGGCGACCGCTGCCGCCGCCGGGGTAGGGTTGTTCGTGGCGCTGCCGATCACCGACCATTTCATCCGGATCGTGGCCGGCGGTATCGCAGGTGGGTTGATCTATCTCGGCAGCAGCTGGTTTCTCAACCGGCGCTGGGTATTGTCCATGATGGCGCTGGTCGGCCGGCGCAAGGCAGAGGCTTGAGCCATGGCGACGACGATCCCCGACTCCGCAGGCATGGCATCCCCGCAGCGGCGCAGCTGGCACCGCCCGGTGGAGATGCTGCGCTATGACAAGCGCGTGCAGCTGTTTTTCCAGATCGTGCTGCTGGCACTGTTCTACATGATCTGCGTCAACCTGCGTTATGCGCCGGCGAACGATGCGTATGCCGCCGCCGAGAATTTGGACGGCGAAGTGCTGGCAGCGCAGGCCGGAAGCGCGTTTCGGCAGTTCTTCTATTTCGCGCTGTTCGGCATCGTTACCGCGATCGTATTCTACATGCGCGGCCTAAAGAACTTCCACGCAATTTCTTATGCCTATCTGATCGCGTGCATTTGGTGTTTGTTGAGCGCGACATGGGCTATCGATCCGGGCATTTCGATCCGCCGATCGCTGGGGATGGTCGTCGTGCTTGCCAGCATGGCGTTCACCATCGACATTCTTGGGGCGCGCCAGACCGTGCGTCTTATGTACATCTTTCTCGGCTTGAGCGTGGTGGTATCCATCATCACCGCGTGCCTGTCGTCGATTCCGCTGTTTTCGTTCGCGGTCCATCCGGCGAACGAACTCGATCCCGAACTGATCGGGACGTGGAAGGGCGTTTTCCGGCACAAGAACGTGACCGGTGCGGTCATGGCATATGCCACGATCATCTTCTTCCACCACAGCTGGCGGCGGCGTAGCTGGCTGGATATCGCCCTGTTCTTCGGCGCGGCGTTCGTGCTGTTCAAGACCGATTCCAAGACTTCGCTCGGCTGGGTCGGCATCAGCCTGATGTTCTCGTACATCCTGTACCGCTGCCGGGTCGGCAATCCGTCGAAGCGCATCCTGTTCTGGTATGGCCTGATCCTGCTGATCGCCACTGCGGGTATGTTGGTCGCCATCAACTGGGACCTCGTGTACGCCTATTTCTCAGACTATGAGACTCTCTCCGGGCGGGTGGCGATCTGGGCGTCGATCATGCCCTATATCCGCGAGCATTTCCTGCTCGGGTCGGGCTACGGGTCATTCTATGCCATCGGTGAGGCGTCGCCGATGCTGCGACTGGGCGTGAACAAGGTCGTCGCGGCGGTCGGCCACTCGCATTCCGGCTATTTCGAGATTCTGCTGACGACGGGGATCATCGGCTTCGTTCTCGCGCTGGTCGCGCTGGTGTTTCTGCCGTTCTACCGGTTCTGGACGTCATCCGACCGCGATATCCCGCTGGCGTCGATGGGGGCGGGGGTGTGGTTCTTCGGTGTGGTGCAGAACTTCACCGAAGCGCAGTTCTTCGCCCCCGACAAGGAAAGCTGGTCGTTCGTGGTGGTCTTCATCCTCGTGATGCATACCCGCTTCGTGGCAGCGAAGCGGGGCGAAACCCAGTGGCTGGCGGATACGAACTGGGACACGACGCGCACGGTTCGTCGTCGTGGCTGGTCCCGGCGCTATCGTCCGCAGCAACAGGTCTGAAGGGCCGGCTATGGTACAGGAAGGTCCAGCCCCGGATCGCTCGCGACAGCGCCTGCTGCATATCGATGTGGCCAAGGGGCTGGGCATGTTGCTGGTGGTCTATGGCCATTTGGTACAGGCCAATTCGCCTGGTGAATCGGCTTGGTATGCGACGACGCGCGATATCATCTACACCTTTCACATGCCGTTCTTTCTGTACCTGAGCGGCTATGTCTTTTTCCTGACCCAGGCGCATCTGCGGCTCGGCAAGGCCTGGCGGTCCTTGGTGACGTCGCGCGCCGACCGGCTTCTGGTGCCGTTCGCGTTCTTCGGGATCGTCATCATCCTGGGCAAGGCGGCGGCTGCGCAGTTCGGCGAAGTCCATGAAGGCGTCGGCAATGTCTCGACCGGCCTGTGGCGGGTGCTGTCGAATACGCCGGACAATCCGAACATTTCGATCTGGTACCTGCTCGTCCTGTTCATCTATTCGCTGGTGACGCCGTTCCTGTTCACCCGTTTCCGGGGAAGGATGGCATTGCTGGTCGGTATCGCACTGGTCGTATCCATGGCGGCCGAATATTTTATGGTTACCGAGCGATTTTATCTCGCCCGGCTGCTGCGATATTATGTGTTCTTCGCCGTCGGCGGCTGGGCGTGGCTGCACTGGGACTGGTGCGTGACGCGCTTCAAGCGCTGGTGGCTACCGTTGACACTGCTGTTTGCTGCCGCGGCATCGCAGGGGCCATGGCATCCCTTCGCACTGCTGTATTGCGGCCTGCTGTCCATCCCGGCCCTGCACGGCGCGATGCTGTTCCCCGCGGCGCAGCGTTCGCGGCTTTTGCAGATCGTCGGGGCTAACTCGATGGCAATCTATCTCATGAATACCATCTGTATTGGGGTGGCGAAACTAATCTGGCTTCGTTTGTTCCCAGCGGACGGAGCATGGAACGCACCGTTCCTTAGTGTGTTGATGTTAGCGGGGATAATAGGGCCTATCGTTGCACGCGCGGTGATCGTTCGGCTGCCGGTCGTGCGACGGGCAGGAAAATATATTGCCTGATGCGGCCCTGTGCCGCCGGGTGTGTGAAAGGGGAATTGGGGTGGCGCTGGGAAGGCGAGACGGTCTGGACGAACGCGGGTTGTGATGAACGTACCCCGCGCGACGGTTTCGGTCGTCATTCCCAATTACAACCGGGCCGATGCGGTGGTGGCGGCGGTGGAATCTGCATTGAAGCAGGATTTCTCGCCGCTGGAAGTCATCGTTATCGATGACGGGTCGCAAGACGACAGCGTGGATCGGTTGCGGGCGATCGACGATCCCCGACTGGTCGTGGTCGCCGTCACCAATGGCGGCGCCGGCCCGGCGCGCAACCGCGGGTTCGACCTGGCGCGCGGCGATTATATCGCATTGCTCGATTCCGATGATCGGTTCCTGCCCAATCACCTGGCCGACCTGATGACACTGGCCGGCGGGGACCTGAAGGTCGCCGCCTATTCGGCGGTCGTTGCCGATCGCGGCGGTGGCCGGTTCGTCGTCAAGCCGCCGCGTGGGATCGGCGATGGCGAAGACATGGCATCCTATCTTATGTGCGATCGCGGCTTCGTGCAGACCAGCGGGCTGCTGGTGCCGCGCGCGATTGCCGCGCAGGTTCGCTACCGGTCGGACGTGACGTTCGGCGACGATACCGATTTCGCCATTCGCCTTGCGCTGGCCGGTTGCCGCTTTCGCATGACGACGACCCCCAGTGTGGTGTGGGCCGACGATCCGCGCGACGACCGCTTGTCGGCCAACGGCCATCGCGCGGAAAAGGTGCAGTGGCTGAATGACCTGCGCCCACATATCCCCGAACGAGCCTATCGCGGTTATTTCGGCTGGCACATCGCCAAGGTCGTACGCCATTCGGATGCGGCAGGGGCTTTGCGGCTGTATCTCGCGGCGGTGCTGCGCGGCGCCTATTCGCCGCGGCTGGCAGCAACGGTGTTTCTGCAGATCTTCATGCCGCAAAATGCCTATCGCCGGGCAGCCGATCAGTGGATTGCGGTGCGCAACTGGTTCCGGGGAACGGTCGTCCCGCCGGTCTGACCGCGCGACATCAACTCGACGGTTGCACAGGGCGGCGCTAAGCGCCATCTCCAACCCATGCTGCTACTTGCCCTGATCGCCTATCAGACGATGCTGCCGGTCCCGCCGCCGCGTCCTGCGCCCAAACCGGCGGTGATCGACGATACGCGCCGGATCGAGGTTGCGGGCTGGCCCTATCTGGTGCGGCGCCTGTCGCCCGACACGGCCGAGATCACCGGCGGCGATCCCGCCGCGCCGCGCAACAACAATATCATGGAACGGTTCCGCACCGCTGCCGAACGGACGACCGGTTGCGAATTGCGCAAGCCGAGCTTTTTCGAAGGCGGCGTGCGCGGTGAACTGGACTGTTCGGCGCAGCGCATTCCCTGACGTGCGACCGACAACCGGGCAGCGCATGCGTCGCCCGGTCGTCGTCCTGCTACAGCGTCTTGCCGACCGCCATGCCGCGCACGCGAAGCGTCGCGGACACCGCCCCGCCGTTGATCGGCTTGGCGGACAGTTGCAGGTAGCAGAGATTGCTGTCGGCGACCCACCGCGGGGTCCGCATCACTCCTGCCAAACCCTGCGACGGCCACGGATCGGCCAGCCCGCTCGGCGGTGTGCCGAACGCGCGGATCTGCTGCCCGCTGCCGCTGTGGAAGATGTAGATTCCGATCCCCGACAGCCCGGTGGTGCCGGGATCGACCTCGATCTCGGCCACCGCGCGCAGCGGATCGCCGATCGCAGGATTGATCGCCTGGCGTAGCAGGATGACGTCGGCCGTGCCGCTCGCCGTTCCCGACAGCGCGATCTGCTGCCAGTCCTTGGTCGGCGGACCGTCCTCGTCGATATAGTTGCGCCCGCCAAAGCCGGTCGTCGTGGCTTTCGAATAGGTGCCGCTGACCCCGGCGGCCAGCGCTGTCGTCCATCCGGTGCCGATCTGCCCGGTAGCCCCCGATCCGGGAGTCCCGCCGGTGCCGCCGAAATAGGGCTGGGTCGACACTATCGCACCGGGATTGACGCCGGCCTGTCCGGGGCGCTCCGCCTGTCCGAACGGCAGGACATTGCCCAGCGGATACAGGCGCCGCCATTCGCGGGCCAGCACCCGCCCGACCAGATAGGCACCCTGGGTCGACAGGTGCAGCCCGTCGATCGTGACGCCCGACGCCGCCTGTCCCTCGGCACTGGTCAGGTCGCCCAGGATCGCGGGCGTATCAACGACGCGGATGCCGCGCTGTCCGTGTAGCGTCAGCAGCCAGCGATTGACGACGTTCCAATGGTCGAGCTGCGGGCTGGCCGCAGTGTTCGACAGCCGCATCACGGTATAGGCCGCCGCGCCGTGGGGATAATCGAGCAGGATGGTCAGCAGCATCCCCGCCTCGACGATGCGATCGACGATCGCGGTCAGGTTCGCGATCGACTGGGCGGCGGTCCACGCGTTGCGATCGTTGGCGCTGGGCGCGACCATCACGACATGGCCGACACCGGTCGCCAGCAGCCGCTCGACGCGCGACATCAGCCCGGGATAGTCGATGCCGTTCCACGCCATCGGCCCGGTCCATTCGCCGTTACGCGCCACCATGTCGGCCGGCTCCAGCAGCGCCCGCCCGCCCGACAGGAAATTGGCCCAATGGACCGCACCGACCGTCTGGCCAAGCAATGTCGGCACTTCGCCTGACGCATTGGTGCCTGCAAAATGCTGCGCGGCATGGCTGGGGCCGAAAACCGCGACCCGGTTGTTGGCGGGCATGCGCAGGTTGCGCGTCGCCAGCTTCATGTCGAGCGCCCGGTCGGTCATTCCGCCCTGCGCTCCCGATTGCCGTGCGGTCATGGGATCAGGCCTCCGCGATCAGGTCGGACGCGGTGGTGCCGGTGGCGCGGACATAGCGCGCGCGGACGGCGATATACGACGCGTCGGGCAGGTTGCGATAGGTGACGTCGGCCGTCCCCTCGATGCCGCGCAGCGTGACGTCGCCGCCTCGGCCGACATAGATGCCCTTAGGGAAGGCCGGCAGTTCGGCGGTATCGCTGGGGATGATCGGAAAGGGAGCCCGCGCCGGCCCGGTCGCCGTGTCGGGATGGTTGCTATATGCCATGGAACGCCTCCGTCGCCGGCACCCGATTATGCCGGCAGGCGTTCCCTATATGTTCAAATTTTATCTGTAGGAAAGTTGTTTCGGGGGGGCGCCTGCCGGCTATCCGCCCGCATATTCCTTGAAGGCATGGCCGCTCAGCCCGGCGATCCGCCCGAACTGGCGGATGACCCGGCCGGTCGCGCGCAGCCGGCGTCGGCGCGACAGCACCGACAGCGGCCAGAGCAGCAGCGCCGCGCCGGTCATCGCCAAGGTTCGCGCGACCAGTTTTACCCGCCGCGCGCCACCGGATCGGTTCCAGGCCACGATCGTATCGGTGTTGCCGACCCGCCAGATGCGCCGCCATGCCCAGCGCAGCGTGGTGCGATCCGCCGGGACCGCTTCGAACACGTCGGTGGTGTTGGTCCAGCCGAAGCGGCGCCCTTCGGCCGCCCAACGAGTGTAGAGGTCGAGGTCCTCGCCGCCGATCTGGTTCAGCCGCGTGTCGAACCGGGGGGCGGGGGTCGTTTCCCACAGGCGGCGATCGGCAACCGCCGATGTCAGGCTGAACAGCATCGACGTCGGCCCGTCGTCGCGACTCTCCGGCTGGAACACGAACAGCGCATCGTTCCAGTGCGGCGGGGCGCCATCGAACTGGTAGCGGACCGGCGCGCCGGTAATGTCCGCGCCGTGCCGGCGATGCGCCGCCAGCAGCCTGGCCAGCCAGTCGGGGGCGACCCATTGGTCGTCGTCCAGCATCGCGACATGCGTCGCCGCGTCCACCGCCAGCGCGTGGTCGACCAGCGCGTTGCGGGCATGGCACAAGCCGGGCGTGTCGACGACAAAGGCATCGATCGCATGGGGGTATCCGGCCGCAAGCATCGCTTCAGCCATGGCGACGCCCTCGTGGCGAACGCGGTCATTGTCGGCGATGACGACGGTCATCGGCGGCGCATCGACCTGCACCGCCAGGGAGTCGAGCAGTTTGCGCAACTGGTCCGGGCGACGGTAGGTCGGCACGGCGATGACGACATGGGTCATGCCGGTACTCCGGCCATGGGGCGCAGGGGACGGCTGGCCCGCCACAGCAGGATGCGACGGCCCGGCACCTCGATCCCGCGATAGCTCAGCTCGCAAAAGATCAGCGTGCCGACAATCAGCAGCAGATAGGCGACCGCGTCGATCTGCGTGACGCCCGCCCGATGCAGCATCCCGACGATCCAGGCACCCATGTCCCGGAACAGTGGATGCCAGAGGTAGAGCGAATAGGAGGTGACGCCCAACCGCAGGATTACCGGGTTCGCGAGGATCGCCCGAACCGCCCGGCCCTCGAAGAAGCAGCACAGGATCAGCACCGGCAGCAACAGGACGACGATCAGGTCACCTTCCGGCACCAGGAATGCGAGCGCGATCATGGCGCAGACGATGCCGAACGCCCGGTCACCGCTCAGCCGCGCCCGCACGGCGGGATGGTCGGCGAAACCATACGCCACCACGCCCAGCGTGAACCCGCCCAGACAGCGCAGCACCGGCAGGATCGAGGTGCGCTGCACAACGTCCATCGGCCCCTGGATGCCGATCCCCGACAGTGCGACCAGCGCCAGCAATGCGACGGCGCCAACCACCAATGCGAGCCGCAGCCGCGATGCGGCGCCGATAGCGATCAGCGGAAACAGCAGATAGGCGACCCATTCGGTACTGACCGACCAGCTGTTACCGGCCAGCGCGGCAGTACCCAGCCCCCAGGACTGGATCATTACCAGATTGGCGACGACGTCGAACGTACCCGGCCGTCCGCCATCACCGGACATATCGACCATCGCCCGCAGCAGGAACGCCAAGGTGACGACGAGGTGCAGCGGAAACACCCGGGCCAGCCGCTGCCGCAGGAATGCACCACAGCGCGCAGCAATCGGACGTTCGGCGATCATGTCGCGATAGCCGATCGCCATGACGAAGCCGCTCAACACGAAGAACAGGTCGACGCACAGATAGGCCCGATCGAACAGGGTCATTCGAAACGTGGCAAAGGCCGGCTGCTGCGGGATATGATAGAGCATGACCGCCATCGCCGCGACACCGCGAACGCCGGTCAGCGAATCGACCCGCATCAGCGGGCTTTGGTCGAACGTGAGGCCTTCAGCTTAAGCACATCCCACAGCCCGAGCGCCAGTGAATGCGGGTTGGTGGTGATGTAGCGCCATGCGAATTTCCGCGGCTCGGTCGCCATGCGATGCAGCCATTCGAGGTTGGCCGACTGCATCCATTGCGGCGCGCGAGTATATTCGCCGACGAAATAGTTATAGCAGCCGCCACAGGTGACGATCCAGCCATGGTCCAGCCGGCGGCGCAGCGCGATCGAAAATTGCTGCTCGCGCGGCTTGCCCATCCCGACCCAGATGACGTCGGCCTTCGCCGCGGCGATCTGTTCGATCACTTCCGCATCCTGTTCGGCCTTGAAATAGCCGTTGCGGCTGCCCGCGATGCGTAGCCGGGGATATTCGCGCTTCAAGAACGCGCAGAACGCTTGGTTCACCTCTTCGGTGCCGCCCAGGATGTAGAAGGACAGGCCGTCGCGTTCGCAGCGTGCGGCGAAGTCGGTCATCATGTCGGTGGTGGCGCTGCGTTCCTCGATCGGCGTGCCGGTCAGCCGGGACATGGCGACCCAGACACCGCCATCGGCATGGATCATGTCGGCTTGGTGCAGCGCGTCACGATAGGCACGGTTCGTCCCCGCCATCGAAATGCCATGGCCGTTGATGTCGAACACCAGTACCGATCCGCGTCCGGCACCGTCGGGACCGCGCTTGCAATCGGCAGCCATCCGGTCGGTCAGCGCCTGACGACCCGCGGTAACTACCGGAAATCCGGCGATCCTGGTCGTTTCCATGCCGGACCGGTTCGTTGCTGCCTTACCGTTCATCGCGCTTGCCACCCTTTTCATCGCCCCGGCCTTCCCTATCGAAGCGCAAGGGTCGAAAGCGGCGGGGCTATAGCGCATGCAGCATTTGTTTACTATCCGGTTTGCGGTGCAGCATTTCGCGGTGTAGTATTATAGCGGGGCAGGGGGATGCCGTCTGCAGGATCGCGGCAAACATGGCGCAGACAGGGTCGGAACTTGTACGAACATACTGTGTCGTTAGGGTAGGCGAATGACGAATCTGCAGCCCATGTTTTCGGTGGTCATCCCCGCGTATAATCGCGCGGACAAGATTGGGCCGACGCTGGCGTCGCTGCAGGCGCAGACCTTTGCCGATTTCGAATGTCTGGTCGTCGATGACGGATCGAAGGACGGCGAGGCGCTGGAACAGGTGATCGTCGCGCTGGGCGACGATCGTTTCCGCTACATCCGCACCCCCAATCGCGGCGCCAGCGCGGCGCGCAACACCGGCTTCGACGAAGCGCGCGCGCCCTATGTCGCGCTGCTCGATTCCGACGATCAGTTCTTGCCGAACAAGCTCGAACATGCTGCCGGCATTCTGGCGCAGCAGCCGGGCGACTGCATGCTGTTCACGCAGATCGCCATGGACCGCGGCACCGGCACCTTCTGGCTGAAGCCGCCGCGCGGTCCCGCTGCCGAGGAGCGGATCGATGAATATCTGTTCTGCGCGCGCGGCTGGGTGCCGACCTCGACCATGATCCTGCCGACCCACGTCGCGCGAGAGGTCCGGTTCGACGAATCGCTGCCATCGTCGCAGGATACGGATTTCGCGATCCGGTGCGCGTCGAGTGGACTGAAATTCGTGTATGTGCCCGAAGCGTTGTCGATCGGTGACGACGTGTTCGACCCGAAGCGCGTGTCGAAACAGCCGAAATATGTGCCCCTGCTGCAATGGATCGACCGGATGCGCGGCGTGCATGTGTCGGAACGCGCTTATTGGGCGTTTCGCGGTTGGCATGCGGCGCGCGGGGCGGCACGGGCACAGCGTATTTACGGCGCACGACTGTATTTCCAGTCACTCGTGCATGGCGCCTATCCGCCGAAGCTGGCGCTGGTTGTCGGCGCGCAGGTGCTGCTTCCTACGACGGCATATCAGCGTGTTGCCAATGGCATCGCCTATGTCTTCGGGAGGCGTGCGCCGGGGGCCTGAGGCGCCCCGGCAATCAGCGGAATCTTAACGACTTTCAACTAGGCTGACGGCCTGCGGATGCTCATGTCCGCCTGTTGAAAGTTTGCGGATGATCCCCGTTTCCTCGGCCGGGCACGTCCCGCCGCTTGCGCGTTCGCGCCTGAGCATCGCCCTGCGCGGCTGCCGGACGCATCTTGTCGCGGCTGCGGTGTTCAGCGCGATCGGCAATCTGCTCTACCTCGCGCCGTCGCTGTACATGCTGCAGGTCTATGACCGCGTGCTGCCCAGCCGAGGTCTCGGCACGCTGGCGGCGCTGAGCGTCCTGATGCTCGGCGCGCTGGCGGCGCTGGCGGTGTTCGAATGGCTGCGCTCGCGCGTGCTGATCCGCGCGTCGGTACAGGCGGAGCGGATGCTGGCCGGGCCGGCGCTGCGCGTCGCGCTCAGCCAGCCGTCGCTGTCGCGGCTCGAACGCGGCGAGGTGATGCGCGACGTCGACACGCTGCGCCAGGCGATTTCCAGTCCGGCGATCTTCGCCGCGCTCGATGCGCCGTGGACCCCGATCTACATCCTCGTCGGCTTCCTGCTCCACCCGCTGCTCGGCGCGTCAATGGTGGTGTCGGGTGTCCTGCTGGTCGGGCTCGCCTGGCTGAACGAGAAGCGAACTGCCGAGCCGATGAAGCAGGCGAGCGAGGCGCAGAGCATCGCCTATGCCCGGCTCAACCACGGCGTCGCCCATGCGTCCGAAGTCCGCGCGCTCGGCATGGTCGATACGCTGGCTGCCCGGCACGAACGCGACCGCGGCATCGCCGGCCTGCTGCAACTGCGTGCGAGCTTCGCCGGCAGCAGCCTGCAGGCGGCGATCAAGTTCGTCCGGCTGGCGCTGCAATCGGGTGCGCTGGCGCTGGGCGCGGTGCTGGTCGTCGACGATGCGATTTCGGCCAGCGCGATCATCGTCGCTTCGCTGCTGACCGCACGCGCGCTGGCGCCGATCGATCAGCTGGTCGCGGGATGGAAGACGATCGTGCAGGCACGGGTCGCCCATGGCCGGCTCGACCGCCTGCTGTCGCTGCCGTCGAGCGACACGCCCGATCGCACCAATCTGCCGGCACCCAAGGGGGCGATCACGCTCGAATCGGTCGGCATCGCCGCACCGCTCGACGGGCGGCCCATCCTGTCGGGGATCGACGGTGCGATCGGTGCCGGTGAGGTGATCGGCATCGCCGGCCCCAGCGGGTCGGGCAAGTCGACGCTGCTGCGCGCGATCGTCGGCGCGGTCGATATCGATGCCGGCCATGTCCGCTTCGACGGGATCAGCCGAACCGACTGGGACCGCGAACGGCTGGCCCGCTATGTCGGGTATATGCCGCAGGACCCGGTGCTGTTTCACGGGACGGTGAAGGAAAATATCGTCCGTTTCTATGTCGGGCTCGACGCCGCCGGCGCGGCGCTGCTGGACGAGGCGGCGATCGGCGCCGCCAAGGCAGCGGGCGCACACGACATGATTACCGCGCTGCCACAGGGTTATGACACCATCCTCGGCGTCGGCGGAACCGGCCTGTCCGGCGGGCAGGCGCAGCGTGTCGCGCTTGCCCGCGCGCTGTTCGGCAATCCGGCGATCCTCGTGCTCGACGAACCGACCGCGCATCTCGACACGGCGGGCAAGAAGGCGCTGGCGCGGCTGTTGGCCTTGCTGCGACAGGATCAGCGTACCATCCTGTTCGCCAGCCACGACCCCGACCTGCTCGCTGCGTCCGACCGGCTGATGCTGCTCGATCAGGGGCGGATCGAACGGTTCGGCCCCCTTTTCGGCCTCCGGTCGCGGCGCAAGCCCGACCAGGAGCAGCCGACCTCGTTCGCAAAGGCGTAACCCCATGGATTTTTCGACCACCATCGACCGGCTGCGACCGTCGCCCTCGGCCACGCCGCGCCGCGCCCGTGCGCTGCACGATCCGGGGCGGGAGGTGCGCGCGGGGGCGGCCTTGGCCGCAGTTCTCGTGCTGGGCGTCGGCGGCTGGGCCGTCGTCAGCCATCTCGACGCGGCGGTCGTGGGGCAGGGGGTCATCCGCCTCGCCGATTCGCGACGGGTCGTGCAGGCGCCCGCCGCCGGCATCGTCTCGGCGGTCCATGTCGCCAATGGCGCGACATTGCGCGCCGGGCAGAAGGTGATCGATTTCACCACTTCCGATGCGCTGGCGCAGGAACGGGCGCTCGCCGCCCGTGCGCTGGGGCTGCAGGCGGAGATCGCCCGGCTGGAAGCCGATCTGCGCGGCGAATCGCGCGTGCCGGCACCCGCCGGCTTTGCGGGCCTGCAAGGTGCCGATCAGGCGCAGGCACAGGCGGCGCTGGCCGCGCAACAGGCGCAGCTGGACGCCGAACGCGCGCTGCAACGCTCCGAAGCTGCGGTGATGGCCGACCGTTCGCGCCAGATCGCGCATCAGATCGACGGCGTCGGCGAACGCCTCGCCTCGCTGCGCCAGCAGGAAGCGCTCAGCCGCGACGAACTGGCGGGTTATCAGCGGCTCTATGAAAAGGGCCTGTCGACGCGTACGCGCCTGCTGGCGCTGCAACGCTCGGTCGCCGATCTGGGCGGGGCGGCGGGCAGCAGCCGCGCCGACATCGCGCGGTTGCGGACGCAGGTGGGCGAGACGCGGTTGCAGTTGCAACAGATGCGCAACGAACGCATGGCGGCGGCCGCCGACCGGCTGCGCCTCGCGCGGACCGAACTCGACACGGTGCTGCCCGGCTGGCGCGCGGCGCGGGCGGAATTGCAGCGGATGACGGTCCATGCGCCGATCGCCGGCACGGTATCGGCGACCCATCTGCCGGTGCCGGGATCGGTCGTCGCCGCCGGTGCGTCGCTGCTGGAGATCGTGCCCGACGCCCGCACCATGGCGGTCGAGATGCGCGTGCCGATCAACGAAGCCGCCGACCTGCGCCCGGGTCAGGCGGCACGGGTACGGATGGTGGGGCCGGGGATGCAGACGCTGCCCCCGCTCGACGCGGCGGTCACGCGGGTGTCGGCCGACAGCGTGCAGGACGACCGCACCGGGGCGTCCTATTATGTCGTCACCGTGCGGGTGTCGCCGGCTGCGGCGCAGGCGGCGGTCCGTTCGGGCAATTTCGCCGGCGGCGTCCGCGCGGGCATGCCGGTCGAGGTGATGATCCCCACCCAGTCGCGCACCGCGCTCGACTTCCTGCTGGGGCCGCTCCTTTCGCGCAGCGGAAGCGTGTTCGCGCAGCGCTGATCGATCGCCATAGTCGGACACGAAAACGCCGCCCGTTCCACGCTGGAACGGGCGGCGTTTTGTTTGGCCGGCGCTACATGGCGCGACCGATCAATAGGTGTTCTTGTGGACCAGCACCTTCAACGTCATGACGACGATGGTCAGGTCGAGCCAGAACGACCATTTCGAGATATATTCGAGGTCGGCCTGCAGGCGCCCGGTCAGATCCTCCTCCTGGTGCGTCGCCCCGCGGAATCCGCGCACCTGCGCCAGTCCGGTGATGCCGGGCTTCAGCGCGTGGCGGTGCCAGTAACGCTCGTCGATGTCCCAGAACAGCCGCTCGCCCGCCGTCGAGCCCAGCGCGTGCGGGCGCGGGCCGACGATGCTCATCTGCCCCATCAGCACGTTGAACAGCTGCGGCAGTTCGTCGATGCTGGTCCGGCGGATGAAATATCCGACGCGGGTGATGCGATCGTCGTCGCGGCGCGTCGACTGGCTGCCGCTGGCATCGCTCATGTCGGTGCGCATGCTGCGGAACTTCAGGATGTCGAAGAACGCATTGCCCTGACCCACGCGGCGCTGGCGGAACAGCACCGGCCCCCGGCTGTCGAGCTTGATCGCCAGCGCGACCATCGCCAGCGCCGGCGCCATCAGGATCAGCACCGGGATGCAGAACATCAGGTCGAACGCGCGCTTAGCGATCGCCTTGCGCAGCTGCAACGGGCCGACCGACACCAGCAGGGTCGGCGCGCGTTCCAGCTTCGACACCCCCAGCGCGCCGAACTGGTCGATTTCCTGCGCGATGATCTCGCCGCGGACATTGGCGCCCTTCAGCATCATGGCCCATGCCTTGCGCTCCTCGAACGGGCAGGCGATGACCACGCGTTCGCATCCGCCGATCAGGTTGCTGAACATGTTCAGCATCGCCGGATCCTTCAGGTCGGGCCGCAACCCCACCGTATCGGTATCGAAATGGCGGAAGCCGTCGGGAATCCGGGCGTCCACCCGGTCGCGGATCAGCAGCTGATAGACCAGCTTCGCGCGCAGCCGCAGCTGGACATAGGCGGCCATGATCTGCCGGAACACGATCAGCAGGATCGATCCCGACACCATGGTGATGATCAGTTGCAACCGCGACAGGTCGCGATCGAGACGGAAGAAATAGGCGATCAGGAAGAAGGTCGCATAGGTGAACATCAGCGACCGGATCGCCGGCCCGGTTTCCACCGCCAGCCGGTCGTTGATGCCGACCGAAAAGGCGCCGGCGTTGAACGCGATGACCGAATACATCGCCGCCGCGACGATGAACATCGGCACATATTGCGCCTCGGGCCGCATCAGCAGCGCGGGCAGGGCGAACCCGATACCGATCGCGGTGACGTCGACCAGCAGCATGACGATATATAGTCGGACCCGCACGGAGTGCGGCTGTCCCCAGAACGCCGAAAACTTGCGTTCGTCCGTCCTGCCAGGATTGGCCAATCGCGCGTCCATGTTGTCAGAGGCTTCCCTTGTCGGTGCCGGTGTGGACCGGTCGAACCTTCCTGCGCTGCTAGCCGATCCGCGCGCCGTTCCGCAACTGCGAACAACAATTTCGCCACGATCCGATGCTAATGTCGGATGATCCGATCTGGGATTCCAAGAATCATGCATTAACCATTTGGTTACCATGACTGTTG
Source organism: Sphingomonas hankookensis (assembly GCF_001619955.1). Classification (GTDB taxonomy): domain Bacteria; phylum Pseudomonadota; class Alphaproteobacteria; order Sphingomonadales; family Sphingomonadaceae; genus Sphingomonas; species Sphingomonas hankookensis_A. The sequence continues at coordinate 88,947 of NZ_LQQO01000003.1, forward strand.
CAGAGAGGTTGCGGAACGATTGCGGTCCTGCTGACACTATTGGCTGCGACGATCCCGCATATGACAACCCTTTCGTAAGCACTTCGTCCTACAACTTGGCAGGTCAGCCAATTTGGGGAACGTCGTGCCGCAACCCGCTCAGTCCGTTACCGCGTCCAATACCGATCGTCGTGTCCACGAACGCGTCGGTATCCAGCGTTCCGCCGTGCTGCGGATCGATTCGCAGCGCTCGACCCCGGTCACGCTGGTCGATCTGACCCGCGACGGCTGCCTGATCGAAACCGATGCGGTCCTGACCGCCGACCAGCGGATCGAGCTGGGCCTGGCCGGGATCGGCACGGTCACTGCGCGCGTCGTGCGTTCCAGCACGGTCGGCTATGGCTGCGAGTTCCTGGCGCGGCTGCCCTCCGGCGCGGTGACCGATGCCAGTCGCGGCAACGTCGTCCGGCTGGAGCAGCTGCTCGTCGGCGCCGACAATCCGATCCCACGCGGGGCGAAGCTGCCGCCCCGGCAGCAGGTCGCGGCGGTGGCCGCCATCGGCGTCGTCGGCTGGGCGGTGGTCGGCGCGGTGGCGGTACTGCTGCTGCGCTGACGCCGTTGCATCCTGTCCCGCGGACAGGCAATCGGTCGTCTTTGCCTTGGGAATCTGACGCTCCATGAACGGACCCGTCCTCGTCACCGGTGCGGCCGGCTTTGTCGGCCACGCGACGGCACACCGGTTGCTCGACCGGGGGGAGCGGGTCGTCGGCATCGATATCGTCAACGACTATTATGATCCGGCGCTCAAGGACGCCCGTCTCGCCACGCTGACCGCGCGCGACGGCTTTACCTTCCATCGTGGCGATATCGTCGAGCCGGGCCTGATCGCGCGGCTGATCGCCGACCACGGTGTGACCCGCGTCGTCCATCTCGCGGCGCAGGCCGGCGTGCGGTACAGCATCGACAATCCCTTCGCCTATCAGCACGCCAATCTCGCCGGCCATCTGGCGGTGCTGGAGGCGTGCCGTCATGCGCCGGGGTTCGTCCATCTGGTCTATGCCTCGTCCAGCTCGGTCTATGGCGAACGGGAGATGGGCGAACGCGGCTTTTCGGAAAGCGACGCGGCGGTGGCGCCGGTCTCGCTCTATGCCGCGACCAAGCGGTCATGCGAGTTGATGAGCGCCGCCTATGCCAAGCTCTACCGCTTTCCGCAGACGGGCCTGCGCTTCTTTACCGTCTATGGCCCGTGGGGCCGGCCCGACATGGCCTATTTCTCGTTCACTGACCGCATTTTGCGCGGGGAACCGATCGAGGTATTCAACGAAGGCCGCATGGCGCGCGACTTCACCTATATCGACGACATCGTCGACGGGGTGGTGGGTGCGCTGGACCATGTGCCGGAGCGGGGGGAGCACCGGCTGCTCAACATCGGCGACAGCCATCCCGTATCGCTGATGGAAATGATCGCGACGCTCGAATCGGCGCTGGGTCGCGAGGCGGTGAAGCAGATGCGGCCGATGCAGCCCGGCGACGTGCCGGTCACCTTCGCCGACGTGTCGCGGCTCCATGCGCTGACCGGCTATCGGCCGAAGGTGATGCTGGCCGAGGGCCTTACCCGCTTCGTCGCGTGGTATCGCGACTATTACCGGGTCGGCTGAGTCGCCAATCCGGCCAGCGCGATGTCGGCATAGATCGCCACCAGCGCCCGCAAGTCGTCGACCGCCACCGCCTCGTCCACCTTGTGCATCGTCGCGTTGAGTAGCCCGAACTCGACCGTCGGGCATAGCCGCGACAGGAACCGCGCGTCCGACGTGCCGCCGGTGGTCGACAGTTCGGGCGTCAGCCCGGTGTGACGCTCGATCGCCGCCGATACCAGCGCCGAAAATGCGCCGGGCTGGGTCAGGAACGCCTCGCCTGAAATCCGGCCCTCGACTCGTGCTTCGGGCGCATGGGCGTGGACGATCGCGGTGATGCGTTCGACCAGCTCGTCGCCGCGATGCTCGTCATTGAAGCGGATCGACAGGCGCGCGGCGGCGTGGCCGGGAATGACGTTGGTCGCGGGATTGCCGACGGTGATGTCGGTCACCTCGATATTCGATGGCTGGAACCATGCATTGCCGGTGTCGAGCGTCACCGCCTCGATCGCGCCGAGCGCCGCGACCAGCTTCGGGATCGGATTGTCGGCCAGGTGCGGATAGGCGACATGCCCCTGCCGTCCGGGCACGTCGATCCAGATATTGACCGACCCGCGCCGCCCGATCTTGACCATGTCGCCCAGCCGCTGCTGCGAGGTGGGTTCGCCGACCAGGCACAGGTCGGGGGCGATGCCGCGTGCCGCCATCCGGTCGATCAGCGCGCGGGTGCCGTACACCGCCGGCCCTTCCTCGTCGCCGGTGATGATCAGGCTGATCGTGCCCGCATCGGCCGGCACCCGTTCGGCGGCAGCGACGAAGGCGGCGACCGCGCCCTTCATGTCGACCGCGCCGCGCCCGAACAACAGACCGTGGCGCTGTTCGGGGGCGAAGGGCGGGCTGGCCCAGCCGGGACCGGGGGCGACGACATCGACATGGCCGGCAAAGGCGACATGCCGTCCGCCGCTGCCCCGCACCGCCAGCAGGTTTTCGACCGGGCCGTCGGGCGCCTCGCCGGTCACGAACCGGTCGACCACGAAGCCCAGCGGCACCAGCGCAGCCCCCAGCAGGTCGAACACGGCGCCCTGCGCCGGGGTCACGCTGTCGCACGCGATCAACCGTGCCGCCAGATCCACGACATCCACCACCGGCTCCGACCCTTTTCCCGCGCTGTGCATGGCCGGCGCTGTATCGCAATTGCGGAAAATGGCTAGGTGGGCGGCGGTGCGATCGGTTAAGGCGCGCGGATGTTGCGTGTCCTCCTGGTCTGTCTTGCCGTGCTGCTGCTGGTGCCCACCTGGGCGGGCAGCGAGCGGTTGCCGCTCTATCGCGGGACGCCGGTCATCCACAGCAAGCCCGTCGCGCTGTTTCCGGGCGATCCCAAGCGGGTGAAGAACGGCGTGCTGACCTATCTCGGCGGGGTCGAGCTGACCTCGCCCGACCCGGCGTTCGGCGGTTTTTCGGCGCTGCACGTATCGGGCGATCGGTTCCGCCTGCTGTCGGACGGCGGCGCGCTGCTGCAATTCCGCATGGGCGCCGACTGGCAGGTCCGCGACCCGCATGTCACCGAACTGGCCGGGCCGGGCACCGGCTGGGAAAAGCGCGACCGCGACACGGAATCGCTCGCCATGCTGCCGAACGGCGACATGCTGGTCGGCTATGAACGCCATAACCAGGTCTGGCGCTTCGACCGCAACCTGCGCCCCGTCGCCCACGCCGCCCCGTCGCTGATGAAGCCATGGTCGGACAATAGCGGCGCCGAGGCGATGGCCCATATGCCCGACGGGTCGACCATCGTGATGAGCGAGGCGTATCTCTGGCCCCGCCGCTGGGGGTTCGTCGCGCTGCGCTATCCCGGAGGCGATCCGACCGTAGCGGGGGCGAAGCCCCGCGTGTTCCACTATTATCCGCCCCTGCATTATGCGGTGTCCGATGCGGCGGCGCTGCCCGACGGCCGGCTGCTGGTGCTGACCCGCAGCGCCAATATCCGCGATTTCTTCACCGCGCGGTTGCAGGTCGCCGATGTCCGCAACCTGAAGCATCACGAAGGGGTCAAGGGAAAGACCGTCGCGATGTTCGAAGGTCCCGTGCTGCACGACAATTTCGAAGGGATCGCGCTCACCCGCGAAGGCGACCGCCTGATCCTGTGGATGGTGTCGGACGATAACCAGTCGCTGTTCCAGCGCACCTATCTGCTGAAGTTCGCTGTCGCCTATTGAGCGAGCGGACTGGCGCGAACCGCGCCGGCGCCTTATGCTGTATTGCAGCAAGAGGTGTCGCGCGACGTTGCGCAGCACCTGACGGACGCGGCGCGGCCGGATAACGGGGATGGTTCGAATGAAGATCGCGGTTTTTGGGCTGGGCTATGTCGGCATGTCGAACGCGGTGCTGCTGGCGCAGCATAACGATGTCGTGGCGGTCGATATTTCGGAAGATCGCGTCGCGCTGGTCAACGACCGCAAGTCGCCGATCATCGATGCCGAGCTGGAAAACTTCCTGTCCGAGCGCGAACTGCAGCTGACCGCGACCACCGATGCCGCCACTGCACTCGCCGGGGCGGACTATGTCATCGTCGCCACCCCGACCAATTACGATGTGCAGACCGACAAGTTCAACACCGGCTCGGTCGAGGCGGTGATCAAGCTGGCGGTCGAGCATGCCCCGGCGGCGACGGTCATCATCAAGTCGACGATTCCGGTTGGCTTCGTCGACGACGTGCGCCAGCGGCTGAACGCGCCGAACGTCGTGTTCAGCCCCGAATTCCTGCGCGAGGGCCGGGCGCTCTACGACAATCTCCACCCGTCGCGGATCATCGTCGGCGAACGTTCGGAGCGCGCGCGAATCTTCGCCGACCTGCTGCTGCAGGGCGCGGAGAAGAAGGATGCGCCCATCCTGTTCACCGACAGCCGCGAGGCGGAGGCGATCAAGCTGTTCGCCAACACCTATCTCGCGATGCGGGTCGCCTTCTTCAACGAACTCGACAGCTATGCCATCGCCGGCGGCATGGACACGAAGCAGATCATCGAGGGCGTCGGCCTCGATCCTCGCGTCGGCATGCACTACAACAACCCCAGCTTCGGCTATGGCGGCTATTGCCTGCCCAAGGATACCAAGCAGCTACTGGCGAACTATTCCGAGGTCCCGCAGAACCTGATCCGCGCGATCGTCGACGCGAACCGCACGCGGAAAGACTTCCTGGCGGACCAGATCATCGCGCGTCGTCCGAAGAAGGTCGGGGTCTATCGCCTGACGATGAAGGCGGGGTCGGACAATTTCCGCCAGTCGTCGATCCAGGGGATCATGAAGCGGGTCAAGGCCAAGGGGATCGAGGTCGTGGTGCACGAACCGAGCCTCGACGACGCCGACTTCTTCGGCTCGCGCGTGGTCAGGGACCTCGATGCGTTCAAGGCCGAATGCGACGTGATCATCGCCAACCGCGCCGCGCCGGAACTGGGCGATATCGGCGACCGGTTGTTCACCCGGGATATCTTCGGGTCGGATTGAGGCGGGGGCTGGGGCTGGACGGACTGGCTATTTCGCCACCCCGGCCTTGATCCGGGGTCCCGCTTCTTTTGCTGCCGTCGAAGAAGAAGCGGGACCCCGGGTCAAGCCCGGGGTGACGTTGGGGCAGGCCCAGGCCTCCTTCGCGTCAGCGCGATCTTGCGGCCCCCGGCTACGACTCCCCCAACACCGCCGCCAGCGCGCCGATGTCCCGGTGCGAAAACACCGCGACCCCGTGCTGCCGTAACAGCGCCGCCGTCACCCCCGCGCCATCGATTCGCCGCCCGCTGAAACTGCCGTCATAGATGAAGCCGCTGCCGCAGGACGGGCTGCCATCGGTCAGCAGTGCATAACGGCAATCGTGGCGCATCGCCTGGTCCAGCGCGATTCGCGCACCTGCCAGAAAGGCAGCGGTCACATCCGCCCCGCCGATCTCGATGATGCGAGCGTCGCCGCCCAGTACCGCCGCGCCGTCCCGGCCCTCCGCAATTTCCGCCGGTGGCCGGGGCGTCGGCAATCCGGCCATGACCTCCGGACACACCGACACGGTGCGGCCCTGCGCCACCCAGCGGTCGAGCAGCGTGTCCTCCAGCGTCTTGGCCGATCCGTCATACCGCACCGGTCGACCGAGCAGGCAGGCGCTGACCAGGATCTTTGACACCGTCATGCGCTTGTCGTCAGCCTCGCGAAGATCGGCAGGACGTGATCGCGGGTGAGCGGCGCGAGCGGCATCGTTTCCGCTGCCGCCCGGTCGACCCACAAGGCTTCCTCGATCTCCAGCCGGGGGGCGGGATCATCGGTACTGCGGACATGGAACAGCTCGGCATGGACCATCCGTCCCGCCTCGTTTGCTGCCGGCGCTGCGAAGTGGCCGAGAAAGGCCACGGCGGCACGGTCGACGACGAGGTCCAGTTCCTCGTGCAATTCGCGGCACAGCGCGTCGACCGGCTGTTCCCCGGTCTCGATCTTGCCACCGGCCTGCATGAACCAGCGAGTGCCGGCCTTGCGGACGAGCAGCATACGCCCGTTTCCGTCTTCAATCAGGGCGGCGGCGATGCGGATCATGTCGGGGTCGGCCATGGTCCGATTCTGATACCGGCGAATCGCGACCGCAAGCGCGATCGTGCCCGGAGCGGGAGCCTCGGAGAAACCGACTCCGTCAGCTCCGGCTTTCCGACGCTCGACCGGTCGAGCGACATCATCCGGCCCAACTTCGGCAGCCAATCTCGACGAACGCCACGCACGACAAAACCCGCCGGGTCGCTGCGCAGCGCCCCGGCGGGTCCGTCATCTTAACCGGCGTGACCGAATCAGGCGGCGGCGGTTGCCGCTGCGGCCTTCTTCTTCACGTCGCGCTTCAGGCGGCGGGCACGCAGCGACAGGTCGTCGTCGCTGGTCTTCAGCAGCCAGTTGTCGAGGCCGCCGACATGCTCGACCGAACGCAGGCCGTGGGTCGACACGCGCAGGCGGATCGAGCGCTCCAGCGCTTCCGACATCAGCGTGACGTTCTGCAGGTTCGGCAGGAACGTGCGCTTGGTCTTGTTGTTGGCGTGGGAAACATTGTGACCCACCTGCCGGCCCTTGCCGGTCAGCTCGCAGATGCGCGACATGATATGATCCTGATTCTGTGTCGGGACACATGCCCCGGAAAGACGGCGCGGATAGCGTCGAACGGTCCTCGCGTCAACCACAAGGGTGCGGGTGCAACCCGTCCGCCCACGGCTGCGTTGTTACGGCAACGATTCGGATGATGACAAGCGTGGGAGACGGTGGATGCGCGGATTTCTGGGGTTGCTGGGCGTGGTAGTCCTGATCGTCGCGGGGCTGATGGCGTTCAACTTCATCAATATCGACCAGACGCAGCGCGCCGCCCTGCCGCAGGTGAAGGTGGAGGGCGGGCAGGCGCCCAAATTCGATGTCGAGGTCGGCAAGGTCGAGGTCGGCACGGTCAACCGTTCGGTCGAGGTCCCGGCGATCAAGGTCGAACGCCCCGCCGGCCAGTAACGGCTGGCTGCCGCCGCGCGGCGCTGGCATGGGGACGGGCATGTTCGACGCCACCCCGATGCGCCAGGCACTCGCCGCCGCCCGCGCCGCCGCCGATTCGGGCGAAGTGCCGGTCGGCGCGGTGGTGATGCAGGCGGGACGGGTCATCGCGACCGCCGCCAATGCCCCGCGCGCGCTCGCCGACCCCACCGCCCATGCCGAAATCCTCGCGATTCGCGCGGCGGCGCAGGCACTGGGCCGCGACCGGCTGGAGGATTGCGACCTATGGGTGACGTTGGAGCCGTGCGCGATGTGCGCCGGCGCCATCGCCCATGCCCGCATCGCCCGGCTCTATTATGGCGCGTCCGATCCCAAGGGCGGAGCGGTCGAACATGGCCCGCGCTTTTTCACGCAGCCGACCTGCCACCATCGTCCCGACATCTATCCGGGCATCGCCGAGGCCGAATCGGCAGCGCTGCTGCGCGACTTCTTCGCCGACCGCCGCGGGATTTGACCGCACGATATACGGATCATATATGGTTCGTATATCGGGAGGACGGCCATGGGTATCGTGAAGATCGACGACGCGCTGCACGAGGAAGTGCGGCGGGCGAGCGGGGTGTTGTGCCGCTCGATCAACGCACAGGCCGAATTCTGGATGACGATCGGCATGATCGCCGAGGCCAACCCCGACCTGTCGTTCAACGATATCGTCCGCACCCGCCTCGCCGCCGCGCAGGTCCGCGCGGTCGATGCGGTCGCCGCCTGACGTGGTGAAATCGCCCGCCGAACTCGAGCTGATGCGCGCCTCGGGGCGGTTGCTCGCCAGCGTGTTCGAGATGCTCGACCGGCGGAATTTCGCCGGCATGTCGACGATGGCGATCAACGGCATGGTCGAACGCTTCATCGTCGAGGACTGCGCAGCGCGCCCGGCGAGCAAGGGGCAGTACGGCTTTGCCTATGTCCTCAACAGCTCGATCAACGACGTCGTCTGTCACGGCGTGCCCGATGCTGCGGCGATCGTGCGCGACGGCGACATCATCAACCTCGACATCACCCTGGAGAAGGACGGCTTCATCGCCGATTCGTCCAAGACCTATATGATCGGCACGGTGACGCCGCAGGCGCGGCGGCTGGTACAGGCCGCGCAGGGCGCGATGTGGGCCGGCATCGCGCAGGTCCGCCCCGGCGCCCGGCTGGGCGATATCGGCGCGGCGATCGAACGCCATGCCAAGAAGCAGGGCTACAGCGTCGTACGCGAATATTGCGGCCACGGCATCGGCCGCGAGATGCACGAGGAACCCTCGGTCCTCAATTTCGGCCGCCCCGGCACCGGCGCGGTGCTGCAGGAGGGGATGACCTTCACCATCGAACCGATGGTCAACCAGGGGTCGCGCAAGCTGGTGCAGGAGGATGACGACTGGACCGTCGTCACCGCCGACGGGAAACTGTCCGCGCAGTTCGAACATACTGTCGCGGTGACCGCGACCGGCGTCGAGGTGCTGACGCTGCGCAGCGACGAAACGCCGCCGCGCCGGCGGTAATGGGCAGCCATAACCGTAGACAAGTCGTCACCCCGGACTTGATCCGGGGTCCCGCTTCTTACTTCGGTCAAAGGAAGTGGGACCCCGGGTCGAGCCGGGGTGACGAAGAAGGCGAATTTACCGTCCAATCAACGCAGCTGATCCTGCTCGATCGGCACGATCTTGATCTCGACACGGCGGTTTTCAGCGCGGCCTTCCTCGGTTTCGTTCGACGCGATCGGCTGGGTCTCGCCGAAACCGCGCGTGCCGATGCGGGCCGACTGCACCCCGCGCGAGGTCAGGTAGCTGGCGACCGAAGCGGCGCGGCGTTCCGACAGCGTCTGGTTGTACGCGTCCGATCCGGTCGAATCGGTGTGGCCGTACACGTCGATATAGGTCTGGTTGTAATCGCGCAGCACGTCGGCGACCTGGTCCAGCGTCGCACGGAACTGCGGCTGCACATTGGCGCTGTCATAGGCGAAGGTGATCCCCGCCGGCATGTTGAGCACGAGATCGTCGCCGCGCCGCGTCACTTCGACATCGGTGCCGGCGGTGCGGGCGCGCAGGTCGCGCTCCTGCTTGTCCATATAGGCACCGATGCCCGCCCCGGCGAGGCCGCCAATCCCTGCGCCCAGAATCTTCTCGGTCCGGTCGCGCCGGCCGCCGACCAGGTCGCCCAGCAGATAGCCGCCGACCGCGCCGCCGATCCCGCCGATCGCCGCGCGCGAGATGCTGCGCTCGCCGGTTTCCGGATCGGTCACGCACCCGCCGGTCAGCAGCGCCGCCGACAGTGCGCCCGCGATCCAGAATTTCGAGCCCTTCGCCATATTGTCCTCCAGCGTATCCGATTTCGGGTCTTGCCCGGAAAAACCGGGCAACGCGGTACTTGTTCCGCAGCCGTTTTGAACGGTTCCTGACTGACCGGGCGCGCTAATCGCAACGACCGGACGACTCGCCGGTTGTGCGCAGCGCGGCATTGCGGCATGGATGGGCCAGTTCAATGGAACCTCTCACACCCTTCCCCTGGTTCGACGTCGTCATCATCCTCGCGCTGGTGGCGTTGAACGGCGTGTTCGCCATGTCCGAACTCGCCATCGTTTCCGCGCGCAAGGCACGGCTGGAAGGCCTGGCGAAAGCGGGGGGCAGGGGCGCGCAGACCGCGATGCGGCTGGCCGACGATCCCGGCAAGTTCCTGTCGACCGTCCAGATCGGCATCACCTTGATCGGCATCCTGTCGGGCGCCTATTCGGGCGCAAGCCTCGGCGGGCCGGTCGGCGAGCGGCTGGTGCTGCTCGGCCTGCCCGAATCGCTGGCCGCCAATGTCGGCTTCGGCCTGGTCATCGGCGTCACGACCTTTGCCAGTCTGGTGATCGGCGAGCTGGTGCCCAAACAGTTCGCGCTGCGCAGTCCGGAGCCGATCGCGGTGCTGGTCGCGGTGCCGATGCTGTGGCTGTCGCGGATCACCGCGCCGTTCGTGTGGCTGCTCGACACGACCTCGGGCCTGATCTTCAATCTGCTGCGGATGAACCGCGAATCCGAAAACCGGGTGACGGCGGAGGAACTGCACCTGCTGGTCGCCGAAGCCAGCAAGTCGGGCGTGATCGAGGAGCATGAGCGCTCGATCATCTCGGGCGTCGTCCGCCTGGCGGACCGCCCGGTGCGCGAGGTGATGACGCCCAGGACCGAGGTCGAATGGCTCGACGTCACGCTCGACGATGCCGGCATCCGCGCGGCGATGGCGACGACGCCGCACACCCGCCTGCCGGTCGCCGAAGGATCGGTCGATGCGGTGATCGGCGTCGTGCAGGCGCGCGACATCGTCGCGGCGATCTGTCGCGGGGAGCCGCTCGACCTGCGCACGCTGCTGCACGAAGCGCCGGTGCTGCCCGATCAGGTCGACGCGATGGACGCGTTGCAGGCGATCCGCCGTGCGGCGGTGCCGATGGGCCTCGTCCATGACGAATATGGCCATTTCGAAGGCATCGTGACCCCCGCCGACCTGCTGCGCGCCATCGCCGGCGACTTCGCATCGGATGCGGAGGAAGGCGATCACCCGCATATCGTGCGGCGCGAGGACGGGTCGCTGCTGGTGTCGGGCCAGACGCCCGCCGACCAGCTGGCCGAACGCATCGGCATCGACCTGCCCGAAGACCGCGACTATGCGACCGTCGCCGGCCTCGCGCTCGCCGTGCTCAAGCATCTGCCCACCGAAGGCGAATATTTCACCGAACAGGGCTGGCGCTTCGAGATCGTCGACATGGACGGCCGCAAGATCGACAAGTTGCTGGTCGAGGAAGCGGCCTAGCAGCTGCCGGCGCGCCGGTTGACTCGACCGGGTGGCGGACCGATCATCGCCGCGGGGGGCTATCATGGCAGCACGATCTTTCGCGGCGCTCCGGCGCATGCCGGCACCGGCATGGCTGATGCTGGCGCTGGTCGCCGGCTTCGCGGCCGGGGCGCTGTCCGGCGGGAACGCCACGGCGCTGACGGCAGCCGGGCTGATCGGTGGGCTGTGGCTCGATGCGCTGCGCATGACGATCATCCCGCTGGTGTTCGCGCTGGTCGTAACCGGGGTCGCGCGGCTGCGCTCGGCGACCGGGGCCGAGGGTGCCGCGCTCGGCCGGCGCCTGCCGCTCGTGCTGATCGGCATGCTGTTCCTGTCGGCGATCGTCACCGCCATCGTCGCCCCGCTGCTGATCGACCGGTTCACGATCCCGCAGGACAGCATCGCCGCGCTGCGCACCATGGTCGCGGCAGAGGTCCCGCCGGTCGTGCCCGGCCCGGTCGAATCGATCCGCGCGATGGTCCCGACCAATCCGGTCGCCTCGGCCGCCTCGGGAGCGATCGTCCCGCTGGTCCTTTTCGCGCTGGTGCTGGGACTGGCGCTGGGCAAGGTCGAGGAAGGTCCGTCCGCCGCGCTGCTCCTCGCGCTCCGCGGCCTTGGCGATGCGATGATCGTGGTCATCGGCTGGGTGTTGCGCCTGGGTGCGCTCGGGATCGGGGCGCTTGCCTTTTCGGTCGGGGCGTCCGCGGGGGTGAGCGTGCTCGCGATCCTCGTGCAATATGTCGCCGCCTCGCTCGCGCTGTCGCTGCTGCTGATCGCGATCGGCTATGGGTTGATGCGGCTGGCCGGCGGCATTGGATTGTGGCGCTTCGCTCGCGCGGCGGCCCCGGCACAGGTGATCGCGGCGAGCACGCAATCGTCGCTCGCCACCTTGCCGGCGATGTTCCTCAGCGCGCGGGCGCTGGGCGTCGCCGACCGCGACGCGTCGGTCGCGCTGCCGATCGCGGTGGCAGTGTTCAAGATCACCGCGCCGTCGAACACGCTGTTGCTGGCGCTGACGCTCGCGTGGATGGGCGGGGTGCCGGTGTCGCCGCTTCAGGTCGCGATGGCGATCCCGCTGGCGGTGCTGTCCAGCCTGCTGATCCTCGGCCTGCCCGGCGCGGTCAGCACCTATGCCAGCGCGGCCCCGTCGGTCGTTGCGCTGGGCGCGCCGATCGAGCTGCTCCCCGTCCTCGTCGCGGTCGATGTCATCCCGGACATTGCGCGAACCGTCGCCAACGTCACCTACGACCTGATCGCGACCGTGATCGCCACGCGCGGGGGAACGACGGAGCAGGGGCTCTAAACAAATCCCAAGCGGCGCGCGCTACAGCTTCCCGAACTTCGCCTCGAACCCGGCGATATCGCCCGCCGCCAGGAACTGTGCCTGTTCGACCCAGCGATCCTTCGCCATGCGCGGGGCGAACATGCCCAGTTGCGCGGCGACGGCGTCGGCCTGCGCGGCATCCAGCCGGGCCAGCGTCGCGATATCGGGAATCCCCCGTTCGACCAGCATCGCCGCGACCTTCGGCCCCAGACCCTTCAGCCGGGTCAGGTCGGTGTCGCCCGCAACCGGAGCCGGCGGGGCGGTCACGACCGGGGCGGGCGGCACGACGGGGGCCGCCGCCGGTGCGGGCGGTGCGACCGACGTCGCGATCGGTTCCGCCGGCGCAGGCGCAACCGGCTCCGGCGTCCGATCCACCGGCGTGGCCGGCCGCTGCACGACCTCCGCCTCGCTGACCGGGGCATCGCCGCGCTCCAGATGCCCGGCATCCTCCAGCTCGCGCGACGCCTGCCGCCGGGCGCGGGCCAGCTTCATGCCGTACGCGATGCCGATGATCGTCACCACCGCCAGCACGGCGATCAGGACCAGATGCGCTGTCGTCAGCACGCCCAGGAAGCCGGGCGATTGCAGGGGGGAGGTGCTGTCCATCGTCTCAATCCTTCATCGCCGCTTCGCGCGCGACCTCGCGCCAGCCGATGTCGCGGCGGCAGAAGCCCGGAAAGTCGAGCGCATCGACCGAGCGGTACGCCGCTTCCTGCGCGGCGGTCACGGTCGCCCCCCGCGCGGTCACGGCCAGCACCCGGCCACCGGCGGTCACAACGCCTTCACCCGCCGAACGGGTTCCCGCATGGAACACGGTCGCGCCGGTCGCTTCCGCCGCGTCGATCCCGCCGATCGGCCGGCCCGTTTCCGGCGTGCCCGGATAGCCCGGCGCCGCCATCACCACCGTCAGCGCGGTATCGGCGCTGAACACCGGCGGCTCGACCTGCGCCAGCGTGCCCTGCGCAACCGCCAGCAGCACCGGCAACAGATCGCTGTCCAGCCGCGCCATCAACACCTGGCATTCGGGATCGCCGAACCGCGCATTATACTCGATCAGCTTCGGCCCACGCTCGGTCAGCATCAATCCGGCATAGAGCACCCCCGAATAGGGTGTGCCGCGCGCCGCCATCGCCGCCACGGTCGGCGCGACGATGGTGTCGATCGCCAGTTGCTCCAGCGCGGGCGTCAGTACCGGGGCGGGCGAATAGGCTCCCATGCCGCCGGTATTCGGACCCGTATCGCCGTCGCCGACCCGCTTGTGGTCCTGCGCCGACCCGAACGGCAGCAGCGACACGCCATCGGTCAGCACGAACAGGCTGGCTTCCTCGCCGGCCAGAAACTCCTCGATCACCGCCTCGCCGCCCGGCTTTTCGAAGATCGCGTGGAGCGCGGCCTCCGCCTCGGCACGATCCATCGCCACGGTCACGCCCTTGCCCGCGGCAAGGCCATCGGCCTTGATGACCACCGGCAGCGAGAAGGGGGAGAGCGCGGCGATCGCCTCGTCCAGCGCGGTCACGCGGACATAGCCGGCGGTCGGAATGTCCGCCTCGCGGCACAGATCCTTGGTATAGCCCTTCGACCCTTCCAGCTGCGCCGCTGCCGCCGATGGCCCGAACGTCGCGATGCCCGCGGCTCGCAGATCGTCGGCGAGTCCCGCGACCAGCGGCGCTTCCGGCCCGACCACCACCAGCTTGACCGCCCGTTCGACGCAGAACCGCACCACCGCGGCGTGATCGGTCACGTCCAGCGGCACCAGCGTCGCGACTTGCGCGATGCCGGGGTTGCCGGGCGCGGCATAAAGCGTATCGAGGAGCGGCGAGCGCGCCAGCTTCCACGCCAGCGCATGTTCGCGCCCACCCGATCCGATCAACAGGACATTCATGGACGATCGTTTCCCCGATTTTATGTCGAGCCGGCTCGTAGCCGAGCCGCGCGCGAACGACAACGCCGCGCCGGAAAGCGTCAGCGAACTCGCCGGCCGGCTGAAGCGCATGGTAGAGGGGGAGTTCGGTCGCGTCCGCCTGCGCGGCGAAATCTCGGGCTATAAGCGCGCTTCGTCGGGCCATGTCTACCTGGCGCTGAAGGACGATGCCGCACTGATCGACGGGGTGATGTGGCGCGGATCGGCCGGCCGCCTCGCCTTCACCCCGCAGGACGGCGTGGAGGTGATCGCGACCGGCAAGCTCACCACCTATCCCGGCCGCTCGCGCTACCAGATCGTGATCGACCATCTCGAACTGGCCGGCGAAGGCGCGCTGATGGCGCTGCTCGAAAAGCTTAAAGGTAAGCTGGCGGGCGAGGGGCTGTTCGACGCCGCGAAGAAGCGCCCGCTCCCCTATCTGCCGCGCACCATCGGCATCGTCACCTCGCCGACCGGCGCGGTGATCCGCGACATCCTCCACCGGCTGGAGGATCGCTGCCCGACCCATGTGCTCGTCTGGCCGGTCAAGGTGCAGGGCGAAGGCGCCGCAGCCGAGATCGCTGCGGCGGTGCGGGGGTTCGCGGCCCTTCCCGAGAGGCCGACCCTAGGTGAACCACAACCATACCCCCGCGCAGGCGGGGGGCCAGAGCCGGAAGCACCGACGTCCGTGGGTGAAACCCTGGACCCCCGCCTGCGCGGGGGGTCGACGGGGAGCGATGCTACCATCTACCGCCCCGACCTCCTGATCGTCGCCCGCGGTGGCGGCTCCATCGAGGACCTGTGGTGCTTCAACGAGGAAGTCGTCGTCCGCGCGGTCGCCGCCTCGCCGATCCCGGTCATCTCCGCCGTCGGCCACGAAACCGACACGACACTGTGCGACCACGCCGCCGACCTGCGCGCGCCGACGCCGACCGCCGCCGCCGAACTCGCCGTTCCCGTCCGCGCCGACCTCGCCCACACCATCGCCACCCTGTCGCTCCGCACCCAGCGTTGCGCGCGCCGCTATCACGACCGGGGCCGCGAGCAGCTGGCGGCGTTGGTCCGCGTGATGCCCCGCCGCGACGCGCTGCTGGGGCCGCAGCGTCAGCGGCTGGACGATGTCGCCGGCCGCCTGTCGCTCGCGCTCGAACGCCGCGTCGCGACGGCGCGCCGCAGCCTCGACCGCCACGGCCATGCGCTGCGCCCGGCCATGCTGACCCAGCGGCTGGCGCAGGCGCGGGCGAGTTTCGACGGCACCGCGCGCATGCTGGAACAGGTGAACCCCGACAATCTGCTGCAAAAGGGCTATGTCCGCGTCGTCGCGAAGGCGAACGGCAAGACGGTCGCCTCCGCCGCCGATGCCCGCACCGCCGGCGCGCTCCAGCTCCACTTCCGCGACGGCGTGCTCGACGCGAAGGTTGAGCGCTCCGGGGGCCGCGCCTATGTCGAACCCACGCAACCCACTTTGCTCTGACCCGGACCTGCCATGCTGAAACCCGAAAGCCGCCCCGCCAAGCTCCATTACCTCACCAACAATTTCCGGGTGCTGGCCGATGGCGATTTCGTGACCTGCGCCGTCACCGGCACGCGCATCCCGCTCGACGAGCTGCGCTATTGGAGCGCGGCGCGGCAGGAAGCCTATGTCGATGCCGAAGCCTCGACCAGGGCGCTCGCCCCACAATGATCGCCGCCGCCGCCCTGATCGCGGCGGCCCCCGCCGTCCTCGCGCTCGACGGCACGCCGGGGCAGGGGGCGGCGCTGACCGGCAGCGTGCCGCCGGGCACCACGCTGCAACTGGACGGCCAACCGGTCGCGGTCGCCGCCGATGGCCGCTTCCTGATCGCCTTCGACCGCGACGCCGGCCCCGCGGCCACGCTCCTCGCGACGCTCCCCGACGGCCAGCGCATCGTCCGTCCCCTGAGCGTCGCCCCCCGCGCATGGCGGATCGAGCGCCTGCCGACCCTGCCGCGCATTTCCCAACCCTCCGCCGAATTCCGGCGCCGCCGCGCCCCCGAACTGGCGCAGATCGAGGCCGCGCGCGACATGGCGACCGACGCGCAGGGCTGGCGGCAACGCTTCGTCTGGCCGGTCAGGGGCCGCATCTCCGGCCTGTTCGGGTCGCAGCGCATCTATGCCGGCGAACCCGGCGCCTATCATTCCGGCGTCGACGTCGCCCGCCCGACCGGCACGCCCGTCGCCGCGCCGGCCGATGGCGTCGTCATCCTCGCGGCGGCCGCGCCCTTCACGCTGGAGGGCAATCTGCTGATGATCGATCACGGCATGGGGCTGAACAGCGCGTTCCTCCATCTCTCGCGCATCGACGTGAAGCCCGGCGACCAGGTGCGGCAGGGGCAGGTGGTGGGCGCGATCGGCGCCACCGGCCGCGCCACCGGCCCGCACCTCCATTGGGGCATGAAGTGGCACGACGCGCGGATCGATCCGCTGCTGCTCGCCGGGCCGATGACGCCCTGACGGAACCGCCCGCGCCCACGAAACATTTCGCAACGGTATCAAAGGGGAACCCGATCATGCTGCGTGCCACCTTCCTGACCGCCATCGCCGCCACCGCGCTCGCCGGCTGCACCACCACCGGCTCCACCGACGCGCCCGCCGGCCGCACCGCCACCGCACCGCTGCGCACCGCAGCCGGGGCCGATGTCGGCACCGTCACCGCGACCGAGATGGCGGGCGGCATCCAGATCAGGATCGACGCGCGCGGCATGCCCGCCGGGCTGCACGGCGCGCATGTCCACGCGGTCGGCCGCTGCGACGCGCCCGACTTCACCACCGCCGGCGGCCACTGGAACCCCACGGCCAGGCAGCACGGCACCAGCAACCCCGCCGGCCCGCACGCCGGCGACGCGCCCAACCTGACCATCGGCGCGGACGGCAGCGGCTCGCTGACGATCATGCTACCGTCCGGCACGATGGACGGGCTGCTCGACACCGATGGCTCGGCCTTCGTGATCCATGCGCAGGCCGACGATTACAAGACCGACCCGTCGGGCAATTCGGGCGGCCGCATCGCCTGCGGCGTGTTCACCGCCGCCTGATTGCGGAAGGGGCCGGAGCGGAGCATAGCGGGTCCATGACCACGCGACGCTCCGTTCTGGCCGGCATGGCCGCCACCGCCACCTTGTCCGCCCTGCCAGCCCGTGCGCAGGCGTGGCGGACCTCGCTGATCGCCGGCACCTATGCCGGAAAGGGCGGGGCGGGCCTCTACACCCTCCCGGCCAGCAGCCGCAGCTGGCGCGTCGGCCCCGCCGATCCGGCGCTGACCAATGCCTCGTTCGGCGTCTCCCGCGGCGACATGCGCTATTTCGTCCGCGAATCCGCCGCTGGCCGGATGGTCGCCACCGACCGCACCGGCAAGATCCTCGCCGACCTGCCGAGCGGCGGTGACGATCCCTGCCACGTCGCCATCGCTCCGAACGGCGCGCTGCTCGCCGTCGCCAATTATTCCTCGGGCACGGTAGCACTCTACCCGCTCGCCGCCGGCATGCCGCAACCCCCGATCATCCGCCAGCACCGGGGCACCGGCCCGCGCGCCGATCGCCAGGCGGGGCCGCACGCGCACTGGGTCGGCTTCACGCCCGACAATCGCTTCCTGCATGCGGTCGATCTCGGCGCCGATGCGGTGTTCGTCTATCCGCTGTCGACCGGAGAGATCGCCGAACCGGCCATCGCATGGCGCGCCCCCGCCGGGGCCGGCCCGCGTCATCTGGCGTACCACCCGACGCTGCCGATCGCCTATGTCGTTACCGAACTCGCCAACACGCTCGTCACCCTCGACGCGCAGCTGGACGGCACGCTGAAGGACCGCGCCACCACCTCGCTGCTCCCGCCCGGCTGGCAGGGCACGTCGCAGGCGGCGCATATCGCGATCGACAGCGCCGGCCGCCGCCTCTACGCCTCGAACCGGGGGCATAACAGCATCGCCGTGTTCGACCTGGCCGAGGACGGCACCGCGACCCTCGCCCAGCATGTCGACTGCGGCGGCGACTGGCCGCGCTTCTTCCTGCTGCTCGAGGATAGCGGCCAGCTGCTCGTTGCCAACGAACGCAGCGGCGACGTCGCGCTGTTCGACGTGACCGTCGACGGCCCGGTCCGCCCGACGGCGGCGCGGATCAAGGTGCCGGGGGTGGTGTTCCTCGACCGGGCGTGACGTAGACATTGGTTCACGCGGAGGCGCGGAGGCGCGAAGAGGTTGCGCTTGCGGCGATCATTCCCGCGCCAGCGGGCTTTGCTCTGCGGTTCAGCGCAGGAAGACGTCTGCCGTTCGCGAGCGCTTCGCCCGGGTCGCAACCCCTCCGCGTCTCCGCGCCTCCGCGTGAACCCAATTCCTACCCCAACCGGTCCACTACCTCCGCCAACCGTTCGTCCAACACCCCCAGCATCGCGGTCCACCCGCCCAGCGCCTCCAGCTCGCCCGGCCCATCGGAAATGCCGCGCAACCCCATCACCGGCACCCCGAACCGCCCGCACGCGCGCAGCACTGCGAACGTCTCCATATCGACCATATCGGCATCGATGCCGTCATAGTCGCTGCCCCCGACGATATTCGCCCCGGTCGACAGTCTTGCCACCGGCCAGTCGATCGGCGTCGCCAGCGCCATCTCGGCGGGGTGGTCGGCAAAGGGCGTCACCCCCTTCGCCACGCCGATCCGCGTCGCATCCATGTCGCGCCACGACACGCTCGCGACCTGCCAGATCGACCCGAGCGGCAGCCTGCGCGACCCCGCCGACCCGATCGACACGACCAGATCGGGCAGCTCGGTCATCCCGGCCAGCGCCTGCGTGGTCCCGATCGCCGCTTCGACCGGCCCGACCCCGGTCATCAGCGGCACGAAGCGTTCAGCGAGGCAGGGTCCATATTCGTGGTCCGTCGCCATCACGAACAGCACCCGCCGTCCCCCGATTCGCATCACCTGCATCGCCATTCCCCTCTTCGACCGGCCGCGTGGTGGCGGCAGGGGCGGGCGCAGGCAAGGCTTTCCGCGCCGCATTCGCGTCCTGCTGCCGCTTGAACGCCCTGATGTTTGCGATCAGCATCGCATCGGTCTCTGCCTGCGTCGCTCGGTCCCAGCCACCGCTCCGCATCCGCCGGTCGTCGTCCTCGGCCCCCTGCGTCGCGCCCCGCGTCAGCAACAACCGCAACAACCCGTCCGAATAGCGCCGCCGATGCCCGACGATCTTGCCGCCATGCCAAACCGGCTCCTCCCACCCGTTGACCGCGCGTTCGAACGCCGCCTGTTCGATCGTCGGCGCGACCTTCGCCAGCGCCCGCCGCCACGCCCGGTCGAACGCCTCCGACCGCCGCCGCATCCGATAGGCGGAAGTGGTCGAAATCCGCGCCCGCGCACAGGCATCGCGCACGCACCCCGTCTCGCTCAGCGCCCGCAGAAACGCCCGCTGCCGCTGCGGCGTCCACCCGTCGTGCCGCACCCGATATGTCGCCATCGCCCCGCCCCTTCATCGTTCGAACGAACCATAATCTCTCGAAATTCGTGTAGGAAAGTTCCAAAAAGGATATGCGTCGACCGTCCTTGGCAAGGGGTGCGACGGCAGGAGCGGCCAACCCGCCCGGTCGATCCACGAACATCTGGGCGTCGGACCGATCTGCCCCTACGCTGCCCTGGCGAGGACGACGGAGCGACAGCATGGTCTTCACCCTGACCGACATACCGCGCGCGATGCGGCAGGAAGGTTGGCCGGTCGGCGCCGCCGTCATGGAGCGCTGGTTCGCCGCCGGGCCGGCACGCGCCGACCAGACCTGCCAACTGAATTTCCAGAGGATCGAATCCGCCTTGTTCGGCGATGTCGATGATTTCTACGCCGCGATCGGGCGGGGATCGGTCAAGATTGCGGTTGCCGGCGATGCCGTGCCGCTGCCCGCTGCCCGCATCCGCCTGACCATCGACGAAGTCGGCACCTATCTGCGCGACACCTATGATTTCAACGGGGATCAGATGCTTGGCAGCTGGGGTCCGACCGGCCTCAGCCGGGCGCGGTCATCGCACCGGATATTCAGGTGGTTCGGGAAACGGCCAGGAACGGCGGCAACGGCGTGTTCGCTCAGCGTTACTGGTCGGTAGGCAACGCGTCGTTCCGCGATTGGCGGAGCCATTATGGCCGGGGCGGCGACTTCACCATCTATAGCGGGATCGGCCGGCGCCGTCTGCTACGGCCGGTCATCATGGAGTTTGCCGCATGATCCGCCGACGCCATCGACGCATCGCGCTCGTCATCGCGCTGCTTCTCCTGCTGTCGTTCGCGCTCTACCTGCTCGGCGGCTCGACGCTGTACCGGCGTACGGCAGCCCCTGACGGGCGGGGCGTCGTCGAACTCTACACTCCGGCGCGGTGGCAGGCGTGGCGGACACGCGACTTCGAAATACCGGTCGTCGCGCGCTATATCGAGCCGGATGGCACGGTGATCGCATCGAACGCGCCCATCGAACTTTCGGGCAATGGCCGGCTCTACTGGGATGCCGATAGCGTCTCGATCGGCAGTACGGCCGTGTATGACCGCCGGACCCGTACATGGTCGGTAAAGGACTAGGTCCGCCAGATACCCCGTTCGCGGGAGCAGCAACGCCGCTCCCTCGTCGTTCGTCACTCCCGCGCAGGCGGGAGTCCATATACGCTGGCGGCGCGAGCCCAGCCGAAACGTCGGCGTCCGTGGATTCCGGCCGTTCGATGACGACATTCCCCGGTCATCGCCGAACATCGAAGCACCGCAGCACCCGCACTATCGCTATTGCAAAGCGAAAGCATTTATGATCTGATAAAGATCGCTTCTGCCGTCCCGAACGCGGATTCACCCACTTCCCCCGAAGGAACCCGGTTGCTAAGGGCCACCGGTACAGCTCGATAACCTACCCGCGGCGGCCATTCCGTCGACGGCCCCCGGCCGATCGATCCCGCCCGCGACCAACTGGGAAGGATCCGCATGACCGCCATTGGCCAGGACACGCTCGGCACCCGCGACACGCTCACTGTCGGCGGCAAGACCTATTCTTACTATTCGCTGGCCAAGGCGTCGGCCAAGCTCGGCGACGTGTCGCGGCTGCCCTTCTCGATGAAGGTGCTGCTGGAGAACATGCTCCGCTTCGAAGACGGCGTGACCGTGACCGGCGAAGATGCGCAGGCGATCGTCGACTGGCAGAAGGATGCCCGGTCGGACCGCGAAATCCAGTATCGCCCGGCGCGCGTGCTGATGCAGGACTTCACCGGCGTTCCCTGCGTCGTCGATCTGGCCGCGATGCGTGATGCGATCACCACGCTCGGCGGCGACGCGGGCAAGATCAACCCGCAGGTTCCCGTCCACCTCGTCATCGACCACTCGGTCATGGTCGACGAATTCGGCACGCCGACCGCGGCGGAAGAGAATGTCGAGCTGGAATATCAGCGCAACATCGAACGCTATGAGTTTCTCAAGTGGGGTTCGAAGGCGCTCGACAATTTCTCGGTCGTGCCGCCGGGCACCGGCATCTGCCATCAGGTCAACCTCGAATATGTCGCCCAGGCGGTGTGGTCGTCGGAATCGACCGACGGTTCGGGCACGATCGCCTACCCCGACACGCTGGTCGGCACCGACAGCCACACGACGATGGTCAATGGTCTGGGCGTGCTCGGCTGGGGCGTGGGCGGCATCGAAGCGGAAGCGGCGATGCTCGGCCAGCCGGTGTCGATGCTGATCCCCGAGGTCGTCGGCTTCAAGCTGACCGGCAAGCTGCAGGAAGGCATCACCGCCACCGACCTGGTGCTGACCGTCACGCAGATGCTGCGCGCCAAGGGCGTGGTCGGCCGTTTCGTCGAATTCTATGGCCCCGGCCTGTCGTCGATGACGCTCGCCGACCGTGCGACCATCGCCAACATGGCGCCGGAATATGGCGCGACCTGCGGCTTCTTCCCGGTCGATGACAAGACGATCGACTATATGCGCCTGACCGCGCGTCCCGAGGAAGTGATCGCGCTGACCGAAGCCTATGCCAAGGCCAACGGCTTCTGGCGCGACGAGAACGCCGTCGACCCGATCTTCACCGACACGCTCGAACTCGACATGTCGACCGTCGTGCCGTCGCTCGCCGGTCCCAAGCGTCCGCAGGACCGCGTCGAACTGCCCAGCGTCGACGACGTGTTCAACGGCGACCTGACCAAGGTGTACAAGAAGGACGCACCCGTCCGCGTCGCGGTCGAGGGTGAAGCCCATGACATCGGCGACGGCGACGTCGTCATCGCCGCGATCACCAGCTGCACCAACACCTCGAACCCGTCGGTGCTGGTCGCCGCCGGCCTCGTCGCGCGCAAGGCGAACAAGCTGGGCCTCAAGCCCAAGCCGTGGGTCAAGACCTCGCTGGCGCCCGGTAGCCAAGTCGTCACCGACTATCTCGACAAGGCGGGCCTGACCCAGGATCTCGACGCGGTCGGCTTCAACCTCGTCGGCTATGGCTGCACCACCTGCATCGGCAATTCGGGCCCGCTGGCCGCCCCGATCTCGGCGGCGATCAACGGCAACGACATCGTCGCCGCCTCGGTCCTGTCGGGCAACCGCAACTTCGAAGGCCGCGTGTCGGCCGATGTCCGCGCCAACTTCCTCGCCTCGCCGCCGCTCGTCGTGGCCTATGCGCTGAAGGGCACCGTGACCGAGGATATGGTGTCGACCCCGATCGGGCAGGGCTCGGACGGGCAGGACGTGTATCTGAAGGACATTTGGCCGTCGAACGAAGAGGTTGCCGACCTCATGGCCGCCAACATCGACGACGGCATGTTCCGTTCGCGCTATGGCAACGTCTATGCCGGTGACAAGCACTGGGCGGGCATCTCGGTCGAGGGCTCGGACACCTACAACTGGCCGACGGCGAGCACCTACATCGCCAATCCGCCCTATTTTCAGGGGCTTACGATGACGCCGAACCCGGTGGCCGACATCATCGAGGCAAAGCCGCTCGCGATCCTCGGCGATTCGATCACCACCGACCACATCTCGCCCGCCGGTTCGATCAAGGCGGACAGCCCTGCGGGTAAGTGGTTGATGGAGCGGCAGGTTTCGCGCGCCGACTTCAACAGCTACGGCGCCCGCCGCGGCAACGACAATGTCATGGTTCGCGGCACCTTCGCGAACATCCGCATCAAGAACGAAATGGTCCCCGGCGTCGAAGGCGGCATGAGCCGCTATGACGGCGAAGTCATGCCGATCTACGACGCGGCGATGCGCCACAAGGCCGACGGCACCCCGCTGGTCGTCATCGCCGGCAAGGAATATGGCACCGGCTCGTCGCGCGACTGGGCGGCGAAGGGCACCAACCTCTTGGGCGTCCGCGCGGTCATCACCGAGAGCTTCGAGCGTATCCACCGTTCGAACCTCGTCGGCATGGGCGTGCTGCCGCTGCAGTTCGCCGAAGGCGTAACCCGTCAGACCCTCGGCCTGACCGGCGACGAGACCTTCACGATCCAGGGCGTCGCCAACCTGCGCCCGCGTCAGGACGTGGAAGTCATCATGGTCCGCGCCGACGGCACGACCGAAACCTTCCTGACCAAGTGCCGGATCGATACCGTCAACGAACTGGAATATTTCCTGAACGGCGGCATCCTCCAGTACGTGCTGCGCAAGCTGGCCGCCTAAGCGGTCAAGCCCGACGGCCGACAAGGGCCGCGTCTCCCGACAAGGGAGGCGCGGCTCTTTTCGTTTGGCGGAGCGGCGGGCGTGAATGGCGGTCGGTGCGCTTGCCCGACCACACGGCATTCGGCACCTGTGCCGTCATATCAGGTGTACGGCGTTCGACCGGCGAAGCGTCTGGCGGGCTGTACCGATCGCCGCGGCGTCGGGACGGGGGACGAAACGGTCGCCGCCCGCTATTTCCGTCAGCTCGGCGCCCCGCCCGGCGCCGGCGCGGTCATCGAATTCCGCCAGCACGACCGCGACGGCATGCAGAACGAGGATGCATCGGGAAGCTACCGTACCACCTCGTCCGCCGCTGCCCTCCTCGATCGCTATCGCGCGGCATGCCGCCGGATCGGCCTTACCGTCCTGCCGACGGCCGAAACGCGGACCTATTATCCAGCCGCACTGTTCGACGGACCGGTCGTCGTCACCGTCACGCCGCAATGTGCCGGTTCGCGGTGCGACGTGTTCGCCGAGGTCGTCGGCTGATGACCGACCGTCAAGACCTGATACCCGTCGGGTGGGGTCCGCCTCGGGAAGCGCCGGGTGCCCTTCGAAAACATCGCGGCTGTCCTACAGCATCCCAACGATGCCATAAGCACTACCGCTCTTTCTCGATGTCGATTTGTCGGTCGCCAGCGGCAGCGCTTGGCGTATGACGCAAACAGCGCACTAGTGTGAACTTAGTGAACTTTGGACCACCGCCTCGCCCGGCGCGGCGACGACCGGGCGCTACGCCGTCGCCAGCGGTGCCGCCGGGACGGCCGGGCGGCTCTTGTGGAAAACCCGCTCGACATAGGTCCACAGCAGCGTCGCGATCACCGTCGAAATGCCCAGGATGAACGCGAAATAGGACAGCCGCTCGACCGCGAAATTGACCACGCCGATCCCCAGATTGGCTTCGAACCAAATTTCCTTCAGCTGGTCGGCGAGGATGCCGTGGCACAGATACAGGCTGTACGAGATCGCCCCGTAGAATTTGAGGATGCGATGGTCGAGGAAGCGGACCACCGCCGACTGCTGGTGCGTGACGATATGGCCGAGGATCACGCACACCGCGACCAGCTGCACGATCGGCTGCGCGAACAGCGTGATCGGGTTGCCGCTCAGCCACGCAGCCGGCATCGGCGCCAGCACCGCGCAGATCGCGAGCGCGACGACAAAGGCCGGGAAGCTTAGCAGGCCGCCGAACGACCGTCCCTCGCGCCACGACAGCGCCAGCCAGCCGCCGGCCGACGCCATCGAGAAGCCGACCAACGGGAGCCGATCGACGCTGAAGGCGGAGATCAGCCACGGCATCTGCCCCAGCGCCAGCGCAGCGACGAGCAGGATCACCGCCATTGCGCCCAGCAACGGGCGGTGCTGTTGGGACGGGGTCAGCAGCACCGCCGCCGCCGACAGGACGTAGAATTGCTGCTCGACCGCCAGCGTCCAGGTATAGCCGAACGCGCCCCATTCGCCGGTCCACAGGATCAGGTAGTTCTGGACATAGGCGATATAGGCCGGCGTGTGTTCCAGCGGCATCTGTCCGGTCGACACCAGCCAGGGCAGCGCGAACGCCAGCACGACATAATAGACCGGGCAGATCCGCGCGAACCGCCGCGTCCAGAAATTGCCGAGCGCGGTCCCGACCGCGATCTCGCGCCGCTCGATCGACCGCCGCGTATCGTACAGGATCGACAGGATCAGGAAGCCGCTGAGCGCAAAGAACAGGTTGACGGCATAGCCGCCGATCTGGGTCCGCCCGGCAACGGTGTGGCAGAACACGACGGCAATCGCTGCGATCGCCCGCAATCCGTCGAAACCGGCGATACGCTTGCCCAACGGATGTCCTTCCCGAATAACTTGTCCGCCGCCCTAGTCCGACTCGTCACGGCTTGGCAATCGGGCATCTCGCCGCTTCCGTACCGTTCCCAACGGTTTACGGCGCGCGTTCAGCCCCAATCCGGCACGATATGTGCGAAGCATCGGCCCCGCCGCGCGGCGGGGCGGGGCCGAGTGGTCACTTCTGACAGGCGACGATCGCCTCGATCACCGCCAGCGTTTCCTGCGGGTCGCGGATCTTGACCGTGTCCATGCCGGCAGCCTTGGGCGCATAGTCGTTGCCGCCGGGGAAGATCGCATCGCCGATGAACAGCATGGCGTCGGTGGCGATGCCGCTGATATCGGCCAGCTTGGCCAGACCGGTCGCCTTGTCGACGCCTTCCTTGGTGACGTCGATCGACGTCGCGCCGCCCATGTTGATCGACAGGCCCGGCAGGCGCTGTTTCAGGTCGGCTTGGATGATCTTGCGCTTCTCGAACTTGGGGTCCCAATGCTCCTTGGCGTCGATCGGTGCCTGCTGGCCCAGCGCCGAGAAGGTGATTTGGCTGCCGCGATCCTCGATCCGTTCGCCCCAGGTCTGTTCGGGAACGAAGCCGGTCGCCTCCAGCGCGGCGTCGAACGCCTCGAGAATCTTGGCCTTGGTGTCGTCGTCGAACAGGTCGGCATAGACCGTGTTCCAGCGGCCGTCGCCATAGGTGTACAGCTTGGTGCCGCTGGTCGGCATCATCCACAGCCGCGACAGGTCGGCGCGTTCGGGCAGGCGGGTCGCGACCTGCTTTTCGAACTGCGGCCAGTCGCCGCCCGAAATGATCGCGACATGCGCGACGCCGAGCAGGTCGGCCAGCGCCTCGCCCATGGCCTCGGTCAGCTGCTGCTTGCTTTCGGCCAGCGTTCCGTCGAGGTCGAAGGCTACCAGTTGCTTCATGTTCTACTCCGGCAGGATCGGCGCGGCGGTCGGGCCGCACCGGTAGGGGATTATTTCAGCGCTTCGACCAGCTTCTTGACGTCCTGGCTGCGTCCGCGCGGCAGGATCAGCAGGTCGTTGCCGCTGGCCACCACGATCAGGTCCGACACACCGACCATCGCCACGCGGATGCCGTCGCTGCGCACCAGGCAGTCATGGGTGTCGATCGCGATCACCTCGCCATGATGCACGTTGCCGCCGTCGTCATGGGTGCTGATCGCGTGCAGCGCATCCCAGCTGCCAAGGTCGTTCCAGCCCATCGCGACCGGCACGACGACGACCCGCTCGGCCTTTTCCATCACCGCATAGTCGATCGACTGCGACGGCGCGCGGGCGAACTCGGCGGCATCGGGGGCGATGCGGTTGCCGTCCTGCGTCGCCTGTTGCATCGCCTGTTCGCACGCGGCCAGCATGGTCGGTTCGTGCTGGCCCAATTCCGCCAGATAGCGGTCGGCACGGAACAGGAAGATGCCGCCGTTCCACACATGGTCGCCGGCCGCCAGCATCGCCTGTGCCGCGTCCAGCGGCGGCTTCTCGACGAAGCGCGCGACCCGGTGCACGCCCTCGGCGATCGCCTCGCCCGCCTGGATCCAGCCATAGCCGGTCTCGGGCGCGTCGGGCGAAATGCCGAAGGTCGCGAGCCAGCCTTCCTGCACCTTGGGCAGCGCGCGGCGCACCGCGTCGTGAAAGGCATCGACATCGGCGATGACATGGTCCGACGGCATGACGAGCAGAATGGCATCCCCGCCACCCGCCGCCAGGGCGGCAAGGGCGATCGCCGGGGCGGTATTGCGCCCGGCGGGTTCGAGGATGATCGCACTGGGCGAGGACTTGATGACGCGCAACTGGGCGTCGATCATGTCGGCGTGCCGCCGGTTGGCGACGACGATCGGGGCGTCGAAGCCGTCACCGATGGCGCGCTGCGCGGTCAGCTGCAACATGGTCGATTCGGCAGTCAGCGCCAGCATCTGCTTGGGCGTTTCCGGCGTCGACATGGGCCACAGGCGCGTACCGGATCCGCCGGACAGGATCACGGGAACGATCTTGGACATGGTAGAACTTTCCTGCGTGAAAGGGACAATAGATATCGGGATGCGCGTAACGACTGGATCGGGTCGGCCGCATCGGTTCGGGTCAGCGTCCGCCCCCCTTGCGCGTCAGCGCCGCGACGCAGCTCGCGCGGTCGATCGGCGCGCCGGTGCGCTGGCGGGCGTCGACGTGACGCACCACCGGGACACCGCCTTGCTGGGGGGCATAGAGATAGGCGTCGAGGACGCAGATATTCGATCCGAACTGCAGCTTGCGGCCGGCGCCTTCGGTCAGGTCGAGCAGGGGCTGGCCGAGCAGCTGGGTCAGGGCATTGGCATTCTGGCCCATGACCCGTTCGAGGCCGATCGTGCCATAGCTTGGCGTCGGCGGTGCGGGCAGGGCGTTCTGACGAACGACGGGACCGGGCGTGGCACAGGCGGAAACGGTCAGCGCCAAGGCTACGCCGATCCCAACGCTACGCATTCCCACCCCCTTATCTACGGCGACGATGAAACCCATGCGTCGCCATCGCGGCGCCGATCAGCGGCGCAACGAAATTCACAAACGGTATCAACAGCAATCCGGTTCCCACGAGTCCCAGAAGAAACCGCCGCCCGCCGCTGGCGGAACGTTCGGCGGCCATCGCCGGGGGCGGCAAATGGCGCGCCGCGACCATGTCCGACAGGTCGCGCCCCAGCAGCCATCCATTGACGACGAAGAACACCGCCGCCGTCCCGATGCCCGTCGCCAGCAACAGCAGGTAGAGCGGCACGAAGAACAGGTTCACCAGCACCGTCCGCACCACCGACTTGCCACTCATCGCCAGCGACCGGCCAAGCGGGACGGGCCGTGCGCTCGCCAGCGCGGCGGGATAATGTTTCGCCTCGACCGCTTCGACCACCTCGTCGGCGAACAGGCCGATGACGGCGATCGCGACGACGCGGAACAGCAGCCACGCGAGGCCGATCGCCGCGATCCCGGCGGCGATCGCCGCCAGCGCGCCGGCATCGTCGCCCATCACGAACCAGTCCGCCACCGCCCAATGCGCCCCCCACGCGAGCCCGGCACCGACCAGTGCCAGCAGGACCAGGGTGAGCGCCAGCGATTTCGCCAGCACCCGCAGGAACGCACGGTCGCCAAGCTGCGCGACGGACAGGAAAAAGCTCTCGATCATGCACCCGACGATGGTGGCGCGCAGAGGGCGCGTCAACGCCCGACCGGACTGCCGCTTGCTAGCGCGCGCGCCGCTGGCTAACGCCCGAACCAATGTCCGCGCGACGTCGCCGGGCGATATTCTTCGGAGACCTTGATTGACCCAGCCCACGCTCGACGTCGTTGCGATCGGCAACGCCATCGTCGATATCCTTGCCCAGTCCGACGACGCGTTCCTTGCAGCGGAGGGCATGACCAAGGGGTCGATGCAGCTCGTCTTCTCGCCGGCCGATGCCGACGCGCTCTATGCCAAGATGGGCCCGGGCCGCGAAGTGTCGGGCGGGTCGGCCGCGAACACCGTTGCCGGCATCGCCGCGCTGGGCGGCAAGACCGGCTTCATCGGGCAGGTCGCCGACGATCAGCTGGGGGCGGTATTCGCGCATGACATCCGCGCCGCCGGCGTCCGCTTCGACACCGCTGTGCGTGCGGGCGAGCCGGCGACCGCGCGCTGCATGATCTTCGTCACGCCCGATGGGCAGCGCACGATGAACACCTTTCTCGGCGCGTCGCAGTTCCTGCCCGAAGCGGCGCTGGATGCCGACCTGATCGCCAGCGGCGCGATCCTGTATCTCGAAGGCTATCTGTGGGACCCGGAAGAGCCGCGCGCCGCGATGCGCGCCGGCATCCGCATCGCACGCGATGCCGGGCGCAAGGTCGCCTTCACCCTGTCGGACACCTTCTGCATCTCGCGCCACGGCGACGACTTCCGCGCGCTGATCGCCGAGGGGCAGGTCGACATCCTCTTCGCCAACGAGAACGAGCTGCTCGCGCTGGCGAAGGTCGAGGACTTCGACGCGGCGGTGGACAAGATCGCCGGCCAGGTGCCGGTGCTGGTCGTCACGCGCGGCGAACATGGCGCCATCGCGGTGACCGAAGGCCAGCGGACCAGCGTGCCCGCGCAGCCGATCGAGCGCGTGGTCGACACGACCGGCGCGGGCGACCTGTTCGCCGCCGGCTTCCTGCACGGCCAGTCGCACGGCTATGACATCGAACGCTCGCTGAAGCTCGGTGCGCTGTGCGCCGCCGAGATCATCTCGCACTATGGGGCGCGTCCCGAGGTCGACCTGACGAAGCTGATGGCCGACAAGCTGGACGGCTGATCCGCCCATCCATCACCGACAAAAAGAAAGGGCCGGGGAAGCGATTCCCCGGCCCTTCCTGTATCGAAGCGTCGTTGCCGATCAGTCCTTGGGACCGCCCGGCAGCGGCGGCACCGGCAGGGGCGGAACGCCCGCATCGTCCTCATGGGTGTCGACGATGCCGCGGCCGACATGGCTGCGCGAGCGGCTATAGCCGAAATACACCAGCAGCCCGAAGAACGCCCAGCCGAAGAACAGCGCCAGCGTGTAGAAGGACAGGCTGAAGAACAGGTAGATGCAGCCGGCGACCGCCAGCGGAGCGACGACCATGACCGCCGGGGTGCGGAACGGACGGCGACGGTTCGGATCGGTCTTGCGCAGCACCAGCACCGCGATCGCGACCATGGCGAACGCGAACAGCGTGCCCGAGTTCGAGATATCGGCCAGCGCCCCGACCGGGAACAGTGCGGCGAAGAAGGCGACGAACACGCCGGTGATGATCGTCACCACATGCGGCGTGCCGTATTTCGGGTGCACCTTCGACAGCTTGGCCGGGAGCAGACCGTCACGGCTCATCACGAAGAAGATGCGTGTCTGGCCGAACATCATCATCAGCACGACGCTGGGCAGCGCCAGCCCGGCGGCGAGGCCGATCAGGTTGCCGACCTGCTGCCAGCCGATCTCGCGCAGCGTCCATGCCAGCGCTTCCTTCGAGCAGACGACGGCCTGGCTGCCGATATTGGCGCAGGCGGCGGCCAGTTCGGTGCTGCCCGGCGCGATGCCCTTGCCCGCGGCATCGACCAGCGGCTGCGCGCCGACCGTGCCGATGACGCCGGCAGCGACGAGGATGTAGAAGATGGTGCAGATGGCAAGGCTGCCGATCAGGCCGATCGGCATGTTGCGTTGCGGGTTCTTCGTCTCCTCGGCCGCGGTCGACACCGCGTCGAACCCGACATATGCGAAGAAGATCGACGCGGCGGCGGCGGAAATGCCGCCGAAGCCCAACGGCGCGAACGGCTCGAAATTCTTCGACTGCATCACCGGCAGCGCCAGCGCGCAGAACAGGATCAGCGCACCGATCTTCACCGCGACGAGGATCGCGTTGATGAACGCCGATTCCTTGGTCCCGATCACCAGCAGCCAGGTGACGAGCAGCGCGATGATGAAGGCAGGCACGTTGATGATGCCGCCATCGATCGGGCCGAGCGTCAGCGCGGTGGGCAGGTCGATACCGGCAAATTCCCTGAGCAACCCGACGAAATAGCCCGACCAGCCGACCGATACGGCACCGGCGGCGACCGCATATTCTAGCACCAGCGCCCAGCCGACCATCCAGGCCAGCATCTCGCCCATGACGGCATAGCTGTAGGTATAGGCCGATCCCGATACCGGGACCATCGACGACATTTCGGCGTAGCACAGGGCGGCGACCGCGCAGACGAGGCCGGCGATGATGAACGAGATCATCATGCCTGGTCCCGCCTTCTGCGCGGCTTCGGCGGTCAGAACGAAGATGCCGGTGCCGATGATGGCGCCGACGCCCAGCATGGTCAGCTGGAACGCACCCAGGGTGCGGGTAAGCGATTTCTTCTCTGCGGTCGCAAGGATCGCATCGAGTGGCTTGATACGGCCAAAAATCATGCAGGCCCCCCAAACGCGGCGCCTTCTTGCGGGGCCGCGAGATTACAAAGGCGTAAACCTACCCGCAAATCCGCCCCGCGCAATTCCTTTCGTGCAATAAAGCTGTCCTATCGCGCCAGCATCGGTCCCAGCGGCGCGCCGCCGAACAGATGGACGTGCAGGTGCGGCACCTCCTGTCCGCCATGTCCGCCGATATTGGCGAGCAGGCGATAGCCCGGTTCGACCAGCCCATGCTCGCGCGCGACATGGCCCACGGCGCGGACGAATCCTGCGATTTCGGCATCGGGTGCGCGGGCGGAAAAATCGTCCCACGACACATAAGCGCCCTTGGGGATCACCAGCACATGCACCGGCGCCTGCGGGGCGATATCATGAAAGGCGAGGGCATGTTCGTCCTCATATACCCGCTTGGCCGGTATCTCCCCGCGCAGGATGCGGGCGAAGATATTGTCGGCGTCATAGGGCTGGGTCGCGTCGATCGGCATGGACTTACTCCTTGGGACGGGACGCTTTTTCAGCGATGCCCGACAGCCCGTCGCGGCGGGTCAGTTCAGCGCGGACATCGTCCAGCGCGATGCCCTGGGTCTGCAGCAGCAGCGTCAGGTGGAATATCAGGTCTGCGGCCTCGCCGATCAGCCCGGCGCGGTCGTTGCCGCACGCCGCGATGACGCATTCGACCGCTTCCTCGCCGACCTTCTGCGCGATCTTCGCCGTGCCGCGCGCGTGCAGCTTCGCGACATAGGATTGGGTGGGATCGCCGCCGATCCGGCTGGCGATCACCGATTCGAGCCGGTCGAAGGCGTCCATGTCAGTCCCTGTTCCTGCGTTGCCGATTGCGGATCGCCCGCCGCGCCAGCACCACCATGAAGACGAAGGCGACGAACGTCGCGACGTCGGAAAAGGCAAAGCCTTCGCGGGGCGGCGCAATGCCCGAATGGGCGGCGAGGGCGGTAGTGGCCATGGGGCGGCTGTAGGGGGTTTTGCGAGGCCTGAAAATCCTCCCCGGCACGGGGAGGATCTTAGTGCGACCGTACCGGCACCCCAGCCGCCGCCAGCGCGGCGTGCGCGTCCGCCACCGACGCTTCCCCGAAATGAAAGATCGACGCCGCCAGCACCGCGCTGGCATGTCCCTGCGTCACGCCCGCGACCAGATGGTCGAGCGTACCGACCCCGCCCGACGCCACCACCGGCACCGACACGGCGTCGGCGATCGTCCGGATCAGGTTGAGGTCATAGCCGTCGCGCGTCCCGTCGCGGTCCATCGACGTCACCAGCAATTCGCCCGCACCCAGTTCCGCTAGTTTCAGCGCATGTTCGACCGCATCGATCCCCGTCGCGCGGCGACCGCCATGGGTGAACACTTCCCAGCGCCCCTCGACCCGGCGGGCATCGACCGAGGCGGTGACGCACTGGCTGCCGAAGCGGTCGGCGATGTCCGCCACCAGTTCGGGCCGTGCCACGGCGGCGGAATTGACCGCGACCTTGTCCGCCCCGGCCAGCAGCAGCGCGCGGGCATCGTCGGGCGATCGCACGCCGCCCCCCACGGTCAGCGGCATGAAGCACACCTCCGCCGTCCGCCGCACCACGTCGATGATCGTGTCGCGCCCTTCATGGCTGGCGCCGATATCGAGGAACGTCAGTTCGTCCGCGCCCGCCGCATCATAGGCGCGCGCCTGCTCGACCGGATCGCCGGCATCGCGCAGTTCGACGAAGTTCACGCCCTTCACCACCCGCCCGGCATGGACGTCGAGGCAGGGAATGACCCGCGCCCGCACCGTCATGCGGCAGCGACCCGGATCGCTTCGGCGAGTTCGAGGCGACCGTCATACAGCGCCCGGCCGGTGATGACGCCTTCGATGCCGGGCTTGCCCTTCAGCGCATGGATGTCCTCGATCCCCGCGACCCCGCCGCTGGCGATGACCGGGATCGATACGGCGGCGGCCAGCGCGGCAGTCGCCTCGACATTGCAACCTTTCAGCATCCCATCGCGCCCGACATCGGTGAACAGGACAGCAGCGACGCCGGCATCCTCGAACCGGCGGGCGAGCTCGGTGACCGACACCGTCGACACATCCGCCCAGCCGCGCGTCGCGACCATGCCGTCCCATGCGTCGACCGCCACCACGATCCGCCCCGGACAGGCGGCGGCGGCTTCGCGCACGAAATCGGGGTCTTCCAGCGCGGCTGTACCGATCACGACCCGCGCGACGCCGAGGTCGAGCCAGCGGTCGACATTGGCGCGGTTGCGGATGCCGCCGCCCAGCTGCACCCGGCCCGGAAACGCCTTGAGGATACCCGCCACCGCATCGCCATTGACCGACTGTCCGGCAAAGGCGCCGTCCAGATCGACGACGTGCAGATGATCCGCCCCCGCATCGGCGAACAATGTCGCCTGATGCGCGGGATCGTCGCCATAGACCGTGGCACGGTCCATATCGCCCTCGGCCAGACGGACGACCTGTCCGCCTTTGAGGTCGATTGCCGGAAAAACCGTCAGGGACGCCATTCGAGAAACCTCTCCAGCAGCGCCAATCCGTAGCGCTGGCTCTTTTCGGGGTGGAACTGCGCGCCGAGGATGTTGTCGCGGCCGATCGCCGCGGTCACCGGGCCGCCATGGTCGGTCGTGGCCAGTACATCCTCGCCCTCGAACGCATAGCTGTGCAGGAAATAGGCTTCGCCGGGCACCAGCAGCGGGTGCTCGCGGACCGGCACCACGTCGTTCCAGCCCATGTGCGGCACGGTGACGCCGGGGGCGGGGGTCAGGCGCCGGACGGTGCCTTCGATCCAGCCGAGGCCGGCATGGCTGCCGAACTCCTCGCCGGTAGTCGCCAACAACTGCATGCCGACGCACACGCCCAGAAACGGCACGCCGCCGTTCAGCACCCGCGACCGCATCGCCTCGACCATGCCGGGGATCGCGGTCAGCCCGTTCATGCACGCGGCAAAGGCGCCGACGCCGGGCAGCACGATCCGGTCGGCCTTCGCGACCGCATCCGGGTCGGCGGTGATCGCCAGATCGGCCGCACCCGCTACCTTCAGCGCATTGGCGACCGACTGGAGATTGCCCGCGCCGTAATCGATCAGTGCGATCAAAACAGCTGGCCGATCTGGTCCATCGCCAGCGTCATGGTGAAGGCGACGACCTCGACCGTGGCGACGCCGTTGACCACGAACGGATCGGTCTCGGCAACCGCGCGCACCGCGTCTTCTTCCCCCCGGAACAGCAGCACGCCGCCGGTCGGCGGGTTGCGACGCCCGGCCAGCAGCATCGTGCCCTCGTCCATCGCCGCCTTGATCCACGCGACATGCGCGTCGCGGTGGACGTCGACCTCGTCCAGCGGCTTCACATAGCTCAGCATTGCCAGGCACATCGGCTGCATCGGACGGGCTACCATGTCACAATACTCCCTTGGTCGACGGGATGGCATCGGCCTTGCGCGGGTCGATTTCGGTCGCGGTGCGCAGGGCGCGGGCCAGCCCCTTGAAGATGCTCTCGGCGATATGATGGTTGTTGGTGCCGTAGAGCGTCTCGACATGCAGCGTGATGCCCGCTGCCTGCGCGAAGCTGTGGCAGAAATGGCCGAACATCTCGGTATCCATCGTGCCGAGCTGCGCCTGGGTGAACTGCACCTTCCACACCAGCCACGGACGGCCGGAAATGTCCAATGCCACGCGGGTCAGCGTCTCGTCCATCGGCGACAGCGCGTCGCCATAGCGGCGGATGCCGCGCTTGTCGCCCAGCGCCTTGGCGAACGCCTCGCCGATCGCGATGCCGGTATCCTCGACCGTGTGGTGCGCATCGATATGCAGGTCGCCCTTGGTCCGCACGGTCAGGTCGATCAGCGAATGCCGCGACAGCTGTTCGAGCATATGGTCGAAGAATCCGACCCCGGTCGACACGTCATAGATGCCGGTACCGTCGAGATTGACCGTGACGTCAATCGACGTCTCGCTGGTCGTGCGGGCGATGGTGGCGGTGCGCATGGGCGTCTCCATAGCGTGTGGCGCATCCCATGCAACGCAACGAATCTTGACGGACCGGCAAACGCCGCTACCCAAGGCGCCATGAGCCAGCCCGTCGCAGACAGCCTGATCCCTTATGACGAGATCGTCCAGGAAGCCCTGCGCGCCGTCGTCGGCCGCGTCCTCGGGCAGGTGTCCGCCACCGGCGCGCTGCCGGGCGAGCATCACTTCTATATCACCTTCAAGACCCAGGCCCCCGGCGTCGACATCCCCAAGCGGCTGATCGAGCGGTTTCCGGACGAGATGACGATCGTCATCCAGCACCGTTTCTGGGACCTGACCGTCGATGGTGAACGCTTTTCGGTCGGCCTGAGCTTCGGCGGCATCCCGTCGACCCTCGTCATTCCCTATGCCGCGATCACCGGCTTCCACGATCCCGCGGTCAATTTCGAACTGCGCTTTCAGGCGAATGACGAGCCGGGCGACGAACCCGAACCGCACGACCCGCCCGAAAACGACGCGCCGATCGCGACCAGCGAGGACGGGTCGAACGTCGTCGCGGTGGATTTCAAGCGCAAGAAGTGACGATCGAGGTCGTCGCTTCGCCCGGCGAGGCCGAGCGCGACGCGATCCTGCGCATCCTGGTCGCGCATAACGAAGCCTCGGTCGGCCCGACCGAACGGCAGCAGGTGGCGATCGTCGTCCGGGACGACGCCGGCACGATCACCGGCGGACTGTGGGGCAAGATCGGCTATCGCTGGCTGTTCGTCGAATTTCTGGCGGTATCGCCCGACCATAAGCGGCAGGGCATCGGCCGCGCGCTGATGCAGCGGGCCGAGACGCTGGCGCGGGATGCAGGATGCATCGGCATGTGGCTCGACACCTTCAGTTTCCAGGCGCGCGGCTTCTACGAAAAGCTGGGGTTCGGTCATTTCGGCACGATCGACGATTTTCCGCCGGGGCATAGCCGCTTCTTCCTGTCGAAACGGATCGACTGACGCGGCCACGGGTTTTGTCGGCATGACCGATACCCGTACCGAAACCGACTCGATCGGCGCGATCGAGGTTCCCGCCGCCGCTTACTGGGGCGCGCAGACCGAACGATCGATCGAGAATTTCCCGTTCCCGCCGTCCGAGCGGATGCCGATCGGCATCGTCCATGCGCTCGCCATCGTGAAGCAGGCGGCAGCGCGGGTGAACCGTGCCCACGGCCTCGACGCCACACTCGCCGACGCGATCGAGGCGGCGGCGGGCGAAGTGATCGCCGGCAAGCTGGACGACCAGTTCCCGCTGGTCATCTGGCAGACCGGCAGCGGCACCCAGTCGAACATGAACGCCAACGAAGTCATTGCCGGCCGCGCCAACGAAGCGCTGACGGGCAAGCGCGGCGGCAAATCGCCGGTCCATCCGAACGATCACGTCAACAAGGGCCAGTCGTCGAACGACAGCTTCCCCACCGCGCTGCATGTCGCGGCGGTGGTGGCGCTCAACCGCGACCTGCTCCCGGCGCTCGATCGTCTCGCAGGATCGCTGGAGGCCAAGGCACGGGACTGGGCAGATATCGTCAAGATCGGCCGCACCCATTTGCAGGACGCAACGCCGCTGACGCTGGGTCAGGAGTTTTCGGGCTATGTCGCGCAGTTGCGCGACGCCTATCGCCGGTTGCGATCGGCGGAAGGCGATCTGTTGCGCCTGGCGCAGGGCGGCACGGCGGTCGGCACCGGCCTTAACGCCGCGCCGGGGTTCGCCGAGGCGGTTGCGGCGGAAATCGCGGCGATCACCGGCCATGCCTTCGTCACCGCGCCCAACAAGTTCGAGGCTCTCGCGTCGAACGACCCGCTCGTGCAACTGTCGGGCACGCTCAACACGCTGGCGGTGGCGCTGACCAAGATCGCCAACGACATCCGCCTGCTCGGGTCCGGTCCACGCTCCGGGCTGGGCGAGATCGACCTGCCCGCCAACGAACCGGGCAGCTCGATCATGCCGGGCAAGGTCAACCCGACCCAGTGCGAGATGCTGACGATGGTCGCCGCGCAGGTGATGGGCAATCACCTGTCGGTGACGGTCGGGGGGATGCAGGGGCATCTGGAGCTGAACGTGTTCAAGCCGCTGATCGGCGCGGCGGTCCTGCGGTCCATCGACCTGCTGGCGATCGGCATGACGAGCTTTGCGACACGCTGCGTCGACGGGATCGAACCGAACCGCGCGCGGATCGGCGAACTGGTCGAACGCTCGCTGATGCTGGTCACCGCGCTGGCGCCCGAGATCGGCTATGACAATGCCGCCAAGATCGCCAAACACGCCCATGGCGAAGGGCTGACGCTGCGCGAGGCGGGACTGGCGCTGGGACTGGTCGACGAGGCGACGTTCGACCGGCTGGTCCGGCCGGAGACGATGGTCGGATAGCCGCTATCGCCGGCCGCTTTCCTACACGGCGGACGAATGCCATGCTGCCTGCTGGGGCGTGTCGTGCCGAGTTGGTTTGCCATTGTTTGACGACCGTGGCGCGCGAGGCTGCGAAAACGCGGTGAGTGTGAACTTAGTGAACTTTGGCGTCGGCGATGGGGTGAGGGCGTGGCGCCGATGGTGCGCCGACAGGGAACATCCGGGCGCTTCCTGCGCTGTAACCGTATAACTTCGGTGAGGAAAATATGGGTGCGACGACGATAGGCGCATTGGTCGGAGCGGCCATCGACAAGATGAGCGGCGACGATGATTCGAGCGTCGATGGTGCGATCAAGGGTGCCATTGTCGCCAATGTACTGAAAGTCGTCGTGCCCATGGCGATAACCTATGCGGTCGGCTGGGCCGTATTGCGCGGTGCCGCCGAACTGAAGGAACAACTCTTCGAAACGGAGGATGCAGCATGATCGGACGGATTATCGGCGCGCTCGTCGGGCGTGAGATGGATCGCCGCGATGGACGTGGTGGTGCGAAGGGTGCTGCGATGGGCTGGCTGGCGGGCAGCGCGATGCGCCGCATGGGGCCGCTCGGCATGATCCTGGGCGGCAGCTATGTGGCCAAGAAGGCCTATGACCGGCGCAAGCTGGACAAGATGCGACGCGGCTACTGACGCGTACCCGGTCCGCCTGGCTCGGGCGGACCGGTGCCGGACGGGGCCGCCCGCGACCGGCCGGACAGACCTTCACATCTGTGTGAACCCGATCGAGGGGCGATGGCTTTGTACCGTCGCCCCTTGACGCCGTCCGCCTGTACGCGCGAATAGGCCGGTCCATGAGCCATCTGCCCGACCCCGACCTCCACGGTTTTAAGCGCCGCGGCGTGTTGTTCGTCCTGTCCTCGCCCTCCGGCGCGGGTAAGTCGACCATTGCGCGCAAGCTGCTGGCCGCCGAGGACGATCTCGTCATGTCGGTGTCGGCGACCACCCGCGCCCCCCGGCCGGGCGAGACCGATGGCAAGGAATATCATTTCGTCGATCTCGAGGAATTCCGCCGCATGGTCGCCGACCATGAATTCCTCGAATGGGCGCATGTGTTCGACAACCGCTACGGCACGCCGCGCGCGCCGGTCGAAGCGATGCTGAGCGCCGGCAAGGACGTGCTGTTCGATATCGACTGGCAGGGTGCGCAGCAATTGTTCCAGATCGCTGGCGGCGATGTGGTGCGCGTCTTCATCCTGCCGCCGTCGATGGCCGAACTGCGCCAGCGGCTCGTGTCGCGCAACACCGACAGCGCGGACGTAATCGAGGGCCGCATGGCCCGCGCCGCGGCCGAGGTCAGCCATTGGGACGGCTATGACTATGTGCTGGTCAACGACGATGTCGAGGATTGCTTCCGCAAGGTGCAGACGATCCTCGCCGCCGAACGCCTGCGCCGGTCGCGCCAGACCGGCGTGATCGGCTTCATCCGCAAGCTGATGCGCGGCCCGGGCGAGTGATGGCGTGCTGACCGTTCGATAGAAGGACGTCACCCCGGACTTGATCCGGGGTCCCGCTTCCTTCCAACGGCAGCACAAGAAGCGGGACCCCGGGGCAAGCCCGGGGTGACGATCAGAGCGCGGGTGCGCCCTTACGGCTGCGCCACCTTTATCTCCGCCGCGTTCGGGGCGACCGGCGAACCTGCCGGGCGTTCCGAGAATACCGGCTCGCTGCCGGGAACCGTCCCTTCATCGGCAATCCCGGCGGCATAGGACGCGCTGGCATCGGTGCCGTCCGCCTGATGCGCGCGGGGCGGGGGGAGCAGCTTCGGTTCGTCATTCCGCCGACGCGGCGTCGATCCGCGCAGCGACAGCAGCATGCCCGCCGCTACGCCGATCCCGCCGAGCAGCGCTGCGGTCGTCCACGGCCGCATCTGCGCTTCGAGCGCCAGGCTCTGCTTGCGGACATAATGGTCCTGATTCGACCGGGCGCGGCCATCGGCGCGCGGCTCGTACAGATTGTCCTTGGCACCCGGCGTGGCGGGGGTGTCGGTGGTCTGCGCCTCTTCCTTGAAGAATTTCTCCATGAACCGGTCGGCGCTGCGCGGCAGCAGGTTGCTCATCTTGGTCATCGCCATGCCGGTCCCGCCGACGGTCAGGTCGCGCTTCTGATGCGCGGCGGCAAAGCAGATCGCCTTGGCCACCAGTTCGGGATCATAGACGACGGGCGGTACGCGCGCGGGCTGATCCATGCGGTTGCGGGCATGTTCGGGATAGGGGGTGTCGATCGCCGCCGGTTTGACCAAGGTCACCGATACCGGCTTGCCATCGGCCTCGATCTCCATGCGGAAGGCTTCGGTAAAGCCCTGCACCGCATGCTTCATCGCGCTGTACGCGCCCTGCACCGGAACCGAACGGTCCGACAGGATCGATCCGATATTGACGATCGCACCACCCCCGCGCGCGGTCAGTTCGCGCGCGGCATAGAGCGACGCGGCGACCATCGCGAAATAGCCGACATCGAACACCCGGCGCTGTTCGTCGACGCTGGTTTCCTCCAGCCGGGCATAGAGCGCGACGGCGGCATCGTTGACCCAGGTGTCGAACCCGCCGAACGCTTCGCGCGCCTTCGCCCCGATCCGTTCGGGCGCATCGGCAGCGGTAACGTCGATGGCGAGGTGGTCGGCCTTGCCGCCACGCAGGCGGATCCCCTCGACCGCCTCGCGCAATGCGTCCTCGTTGCGGGCGACCAACAGGACGCGGGCGCCCTCGCGTGCGGCGCGGCGGGCGGTGGCGAGACCGATGCCGGACGAGGCGCCGGTAATGACGATGGTCTGTTCGGATAGCGGCTTGAGCGTGACGGCCATGACGATACTCCCAGGGCTTACAGATCGCGCGCTCAACGCATGGGCTGCGCCCAGGGTCCGCCTAAGCTATTGCTCCAGAACGGCCATCCGCTGCGGCAGCACCGCCATCACCGCGCGGCGCGCGTCGGAATCGATCGCGGTCCAGCGCGCGATCTCGTCACGGGTGCGCCCGCAGCCGAGGCACCAGCCAGTGGCGGCATCGATCGAACAGACCAGCACGCACGGGCTTTCGATCGCCTGTACCGCGACCGTTTCGAACGGATCGTCGTCCACGGCGATCAGCCGGGGATGCGGACGTTCAGGAAGGCGGGGAAGGGGCCGTTCCATGCGCCGTCCTCGACCGCGTCCTGTTGGACATAGCGGGCGGGGCGCTCGCCGCGGCGTTCGTCGTAGCGTTCTTCGCGCTCGCGGCGGGGGCGGCGCTCCTCGCGGGCCGGCCGTTCGTCGCGCTCCGGGCGGGGGCTGCGGGCAGGCACTGCTTCGGCTTCGGCGGCGGGGCGACGACGGCCACGGCGCGGTGCTTCCTCGACCACCTCCGGCTCGGGCGCGTCTTCGGTGGGCGCGCTGCCCATGTCGAGCACCGGAATCTTCTGCCCGGTCAGCTTTTCGATATTGGCGATATTCTCGGCATCGTCCGGCGCGACCAACGTGTAGGCGACCCCGGTCGCGCCGCCACGACCGGTGCGGCCGATGCGGTGGACATAATCGTCCGGGTGCCACGGCGCGTCGAAGTTGAAGACGTGGCTGACGCCCTTCACGTCCAGACCGCGCGCGGCGACGTCCGACGCGACGAGGATCGACACGTCGCCCTGCTTGAAGCGTTCCAGTTCGGCGATGCGCGCCGACTGGTCCATGTCGCCATGGATTTCGGCCGAGCGGAACCGGGCGCGCTGCAGGCTCTTGTTCAGTTCGCGCACCGTCGTCTTGCGGTTGCAGAAGATGATCGCGGTGCGAACGTCTTCCTGCGCCAGCAGCTTGCGCAGCACGTCGCGCTTCTTCGCGGGCGCGACCGGCACGACATGCTGGGTGATGTTGGTGTTGGTGGTGGCGGGACGGGCTACCTCGATCGTCTTGGGATTGTCGAGGAACTTGTCGGCCAGCTTCTTGATCGGCGGCGGCATGGTGGCCGAAAACAGCAGCGTCTGGCGCTGTTTGGGCAGCTTGGTGCAGATTTCCTCGATATCGGGGATGAACCCCATGTCGAGCATCCGGTCGGCTTCGTCGATGACCAGCATCGAACAGCCGGTCAGCAGGATTTTGCCGCGCGTAAACAGGTCCATCAGCCGGCCCGGCGTCGCGATCAGCACGTCGACGCCCTTTTCCAGCGCGGCCAGCTGGTCGCCCATCGACACGCCGCCGATCAGCAGCGCCATCGAAAGCTTGTGGTTAGCGCCATACTTCTCGAAATTCTCGGCGACCTGCGCGGCCAGTTCGCGCGTCGGTTCGAGGATCAGCGAACGCGGCATCCGCGCCCGGCTGCGCCCCTGCGCCAGGATGTCGATCATCGGCAGCACGAACGACGCGGTCTTGCCGGTGCCGGTCTGGGCAATGGCGACCAGATCGCGCATCATCAGGACCGACGGGATCGCCGCCGCCTGGATCGGGGTCGGTTCGGTATAGCCCGAATCGTTGACGGAACGCAGCAGTTCGTCGGACAGGCCGAGATCGGCAAAGGTCATTGCGATTCCATGGCTGGGGAACGCAACACGACCGCGCTCCGATAAATCCGACCGGCCCTTGCGAAAAACACCGGAAAAGTCAAGTTTTCCGTGGGTCAGCGCGCCGGGACCAGCGCCCGGAACGCGGCGATGCGGCACTGGCCACCCGAACGCGACCGGATGACGTCGCGCGACGCGCACATCCGCCCGTCGCCGCTCGGCTTGATATAGAGGCCCGACACGAAATCGAGCGAAGGGCAATCGTCGGCCAACCGCGCGCGCAGGCGGCCGCCGCTGCTGAGCAGCAGGTCGACGCTGTCGGTGCGGCTGATCGTCACCGCCGCCAGATTCTGCAGCGGTACGCAGCGGTCGGTGCGCTTCTCGACCCATTGGATGGGCGGAAGCGCGCGGGGCGCGCTGTAGGACACGGGGGCGAAGGGCGCACGCGGCACGCGCAGGATCACGCGCTGTACCCGCACCTCGGTCCGAACGGTCGTCGTCGGCGGCGCCTCGGCAGGACGACGCTGTGCCGCGCCGGGCAGGGCGAGCAGGAGCAACATCATGGTCGCTGCGGAAAGCGGCAGTGCGGTCACGA
Source organism: Sphingomonas hankookensis (assembly GCF_001619955.1). Lineage (GTDB taxonomy): Bacteria > Pseudomonadota > Alphaproteobacteria > Sphingomonadales > Sphingomonadaceae > Sphingomonas > Sphingomonas hankookensis_A. The sequence continues at coordinate 131,988 of NZ_LQQO01000003.1, forward strand.
GGATATCATCCTATGCCGGAATTTAACCGCAGATGAACTGGCGGCAAGGGGGATCGGGATGCTAACCCCTTCGGATGACGACCGACGCCATAGCCGCCATGGTCGCCGATGCGCGGGCTGCGTTCGGCGACCGGATCGTGACCACCGATGCCGATCGGATCGCGCCGTGGTTGACCGACTGGCGCGGGCGTTATCACGGGATCAGCGCGGCGCTGTTCGAGCCGGCGGATGCCGCCGAGGTTGCAGGCGTGGTCGCGCTGGCCGGGCGGCACGGTGTCGCGCTGGTGCCGCAGGGCGGCAACACCTCGATGGTCGGTGGCGCGACCCCGCCGGCCGATGGATCGGCGGTGTTGCTGTCGCTGCGCCGACTGAACCGAATTCGCCAGGTGTCCGATGGGCAGGCCGTGGCCGAGGCCGGCGTCATCCTGCAACATCTGCACGAGGCGGCGGCAGCGGCGGGGCAGCGTTTCCCGCTGACTCTGGGCGCGCGGGGCAGCGCCACCATCGGCGGATTGGTGTCGACCAATGCCGGCGGTACGCAGGTGCTGCGCTGGGGTAATATGCGCCGGCTGGTGCTGGGGATCGAGGCGGTGCTGCCCGACGGGACGGTCCATGGCGGCCTCGCCGCGCTGCCCAAGGACAATCGCGGCTACGACCTGACGCAATTGCTGGTCGGGGCGGAGGGGACGCTGGGGATCGTCACCGCCGCGACGCTCAGGCTGGTGCCCGCGATCGCCGAGCGGGCGGTGGCGTGGGCCGGTATCGCCGACCCGCAGGCCGGGCTGGACCTGTTGCGGCGGATGCAGGCGGCGACCGACCGGATCGAGAGCTTCGAGATCATCCCCGCCGACACGCTGGCGCTGGCAGTCGCCCATCTGCCGGGCGCCCGCGCGCCGCTGTCCGGCCAGTATCCATGGCAGTTGCTGATCGAGGCGGTCGCCGCCCCCGGCGAATTGCCGCCGGCGCCGCTGCTGGAGGAATTACTGGCCGATGGCGTCGAGGCGGGACTTGTCGCCGATGCGGTGCTGGCGAGCAGTGAGGCGCAGGCCGAAGCCTTCTGGACGCTGCGCGATTCGCTGTCGGCGGCGGAAAAGTCGACCGGCCCGGCGGTACAGCATGATATTTCGGTGCCGGTCGACACGATGCCGCGCTTCATGGTCGAGGCGGCGGCGGCGGCCGAAGCGCGCTTCCCCAGGACTCACGCCACCGCCTTCGGCCATCTCGGCGACGGCAATGTCCATTTCCACGTCCGCGCGCCGGTCGGGGCGGACCCGGCGCGCTGGTATGCCGAGGATGCGCCGGTCATCACCCGCTTCGTCCATGATGCGGTGACGGCGGCGGGGGGATCGATCTCGGCCGAACACGGCATCGGCCAGATGAAGCGTGGCGAACTGGAGCGACTCGGCCCGCCCGCCCGGCTGGCGGCGTTGCGCGGGATCAAGAGCGGCCTGGACCCGCTGAACCTGTTCAATCCCGGCAAGCTCGTATCGCTTGCACCCCGCAGCGCCAATCCATAGACGTGGGGGTCGAGGCTCGCCCGGGGGGGCGGCCGCCCGGCATGGTATCGCCGGGCCGACTATAGAGTATCTGGAGACCCTGAAATGGCCAGCGCGCCGCAGAATCAATCGCTTCCGCTGTTCTACAACCAGCTCGAACCGCTTTCGAGCCAGACGCATGCCAACTGGAAGGTCCGCGCGAGCGAAACCGCGCCGTTCCTGGTCGGGCAGCACGCGATCCCCGTCACGGTCGAGGAATTCCCGCTGGTGCAGCGCCGGATGCCGATCGTGTTCTCGGTCGGTGACGACCCCGTGCCGCTGGCGCTGATGGGCCTGAACGAAGGCGTCAACACCTTCCTCGACGATGACGGCCGCCTGCGCGACCTCGACACCTATATCCCGGCCTATATCCGCCGTTATCCGTATCTGCTCGCCCGGCTGCGTCCCGACTCGGAGGACCTGTCGCTGTGCTTCGACCCGACGTCGGACGTCATCGGCCCGTTCGAGGATGGCGAGCCGCTGTTCGACGGCGACCAGCCGAGCGAAGTGACCAAGCAGATCCTCGCCTTTAACGAACAGTTCGAACAGGCCGGGCAGCGCACCGGCATGTTCATGAAGGAGATCAAGGAACTGGGCCTGCTGATGGACGGCGAAGTCGCTATCCAGCAGGAAGGCAACGACCAGCCCTTCGTGTACCGCGGCTTCCAGATGGTGTCCGAGGAAAAGCTGAACGAACTGCGCGGCGATCAGCTGCGCAAAATGCAGCAGTCGGGCATGTTGCCGCTGATCTTCGCCCATCTGTTCTCGCTGTCGCTGATGCGCGACATTTTCGCGCGCCAGATGCAGCAGGGCAAGGTGCAGCCGCAGCCGGTCGCGGTCCCAACCTTCTGATGACGGTCCGGCCGATCCAGGGAGGGCGCTATTCCGGCATCGCGATCCTGTTCCACTGGACGATCGCGGCGCTGGTGCTGGTCAACCTCTGGATCGGCCTGATCGGCGGATCGATGCCGGCGCACAAGGCGATCGGCATCACCGTGCTGGTCCTGACGCTCGGCCGGATCGGCTGGCGTCTGGGCCATCGGCCACCGCCGCTGCCGTCGGGAACGCCGGGATGGGAGCGGATGGCCGCCCATGCGACGCACCTGCTTTTCTATATTCTGCTGATCGTCCTGCCGCTGAGCGGCTGGGCGATGGTGTCGGGCGAGAAGCGTTATCCGCTCGACTGGTTCGCGCTGTTCCCGATCCCCTATCTGCCGATCCCGCCGTCGCTCGCCCATCTGGGGCATGAAGCGCACGAGCTGCTCGGATTCGCGATGCTCGGACTGGTCGCGTTGCACGTCGCCGCCGCGCTGCGGCATCATTTCCTGTTGCGCGACGGCGTGCTGTCGCGGATGCTGCCGGGGCCACGCGCGGCGCGCTGACGTGCCGTGGCGATAAAGTCACGGTCAATCGCAAAATGGGTCTTGAACCCCTGCGACCGCCTTCCTAAGTTGCAGATACACGGTCCGATGTTCCCCCCTTTCGTTGGGCCGTGCGGCGCGTTTCACGCGCCTCCTCCCTGAACCTTGGCCACTCCGTGCAACCGCGCGGGGTGGCTTTTTTCTTGTGCTACTCTGCCGCGATGCGGTGGGTGGTGGACAGCGCCACCTCGGCCAGCGCATCGATCATGGCGCGGACCCATGCCACCGTGGTTGCGACACCGTTGCCGGGCTGATCGAACTCCTCGTCGAGATACAGGCTGCGGTCGATTTCCAGCTGAAGTGCATGGATACCGGCACGCGGGCGCGCATGGCTGGCGAGGATATGGCCGCCGGCATAGGGGTAGTTGATCGCCACCCGCAGCTCGGTTTCGTGCACGATCGCTGCTGCCGTGTCGGTGAACAGCGAAGCGCAGCTGTGCCCGTGGCGATTGCCCAGCACCACCTGCGCCGGCACGACGCCGGGCAGCGGTGGCATCGAATGGAGATCGAGCAGCAGTGCGACGCCGAACCGGGCCCGGGCAGAGGCCAGCGCGCCGTCGAGCGCGGCATGATAAGGGGCGTGGTCCTGGGCGATCCGCGCCGTAACCTCCGCATCGCTCAGCTTGCGCCGCCACATATTGTCGGCCCCGCCCGCCCGGCGGGGGATGAGCCCGATGCCGCTGCGCACCTTGTCCGATGCCTGCGCCGCAAAGCCGCGCGGATCGGCACCGGCATCGACCTGCGGATCGCGGTCGCGCAGCGGAGAGCGGTTGAGGTCGATCCAGCCACGCGCGCGCCGGGCGACGAACAGCACCTCCCGTTCAACCGCCTGCATCGCCACGGCATCGACATGCCGGTCCTCCAACGCAGTCAGTCGCGCGACCGGCACGGTCAGCAGCGCCTGCATTGCCGCTGGATATTGCCGCCCGGCATGGGGCACCGACACCACCACCGGCGATACCGGTTCGTCGGGTCCGTACCGGTCGAACGAGGGCGGGGTGGGGGAAGCTTCCATCGGTCGCAAAGGATCACGCTCCGTCGCGCTTGTCGAGCGTCCGGCTGGAAAATCTTAACCACCTTCGCCTAGGAATAGGGCTGGCATCGAAGGGAGTCGGATGTTCAGAATCTTGCTGGCCGAGGACGATCAGGTGATGCGCGAATATCTGACGCGCGCGCTGGAACGTGCCGGCTATTTCGTCAGCGCGGTGGACCGGGGCACGGCGGCGATCCCGTTGTTGCAGACCGAATCGTTCGACCTGCTGCTGACCGACATCGTCATGCCCGAGATGGACGGCATCGAACTGGCGCAACGCGCCGGGGAAATGGTGCCGGACCTGCGCGTCATGTTCATCACCGGCTTTGCGGCGGTGACACTCAAGGCCGGGCGACAGGTGCCGCACGCACGCATCCTGTCCAAGCCGTTCCACCTTCGCGAGCTGGTGGCGGAGGTCGATCGGCTGTTCGAGGGAGAAAGAATCCCAACGAGCAATTAAGGGCTTGTCAGGGAGAATCGGCGCCGCTAACAGCGCCACTCCGGTTTCGCTCTCTCCGGAAACAGAGAGAGCGCCGGGCGCGTAGCTCAGTGGTAGAGCACTGTGTTGACATCGCAGGGGTCGCAAGTTCAATCCTTGCCGCGCCCACCATTTCGAAAACCCCGTCAGTCCATTGGATTGGCGGGGTTTTTGCTGTCTGGCGTCCGTTTCGACCATTGCGCCGGGCCTGCGCTGCGATAGCTTGGCCCGGTCGGATCGAACGGGGGATGGATATGCGCTGGCACGGAGTTTTCAGGGTGGCGGCGCTGGCGATGGTTGCTGCGCCCGTCGCTGCACAGACCGATCCGGTCGAGGAAGTCTCGGTCGATCAGTTGCAACGGCGGATGCAGTCGGGGGCGACCAGCAGCGTCGCCATCACCCAGGCCTATCTCGCGCGGATCGCGGCGATGGACCGGCAGGGGCCGATGCTGCGCAGCGTGATCGCGACCAATCCCGATGCGCTGGCACAGGCCAAGGCGCTGGACGACGAACGTCGCGCCGGGCGGGTACGCGGGCCGCTGCACGGCGTGCCGGTCCTGATCAAGGACAATATCGAAACCGCCGATCCGATGGCGACGACCGCCGGCAGCCTGGTGCTGAAAGACAATGTCGCCCGCCGCGATGCGCCGGTCGTGGCCTATCTCCGCCGTGCCGGGGCGGTGATCCTCGGCAAGACGAACCTGTCGGAATGGGCAAACATCCGCTCGACCCGGTCGATGAGCGGGTGGAGCGCGGTCGGCGGGCTGGTACGCAATCCCTATGCGCTCGACCGGACGGCGTGCGGATCGTCCTCCGGATCAGGCGCGGCCGTTGCCGCCAGTTTGGCTGCGGTCGCGGTCGGGACCGAAACCGATGGTTCAGTCGTGTGTCCGTCGTCGATCAACGGGCTGGTCGGGTTCAAACCGACGCTGGGCCTGGTCAGCCGCAGCCGAATCGTGCCGATCAGCCATAGCCAGGACACGCCGGGCCCGATGGGCCGGTCGGTGCGCGACGTCGCGCTGTTGCTGTCAGCGATGGTTGGACCCGATCCGACCGACGCTGCGACCGCCCGTACGGTCGTCCGCGATTATGCCGCCGGTCTGTCAACAGAGGCACTCAACGGCAAGCGGGTTGGCGTGATCCGGCCGGCCGGCATGCCGGCGGCGCTCGCCGAACGCTTCGATGCGGCGCTGAAGGTCCTGCGCGCCGCCGGGGCGACGCTGGTCGATGTCACCCCGCCGAAGCTCGACGGACTGGGCGAGGCGGAGTTGCTGGTGCTCAAGACCGAGTTGAAGGCCGATCTCGACACCTATCTCGCCACCACGCCCGCGACGGTGACGGCCCGGACCCTTGAACAGGTCATCGCCTTCAACCGCGCCCATGTCGCGGCCGAAATGCCATTCTTCGGACAGGAACTGTTCGAGGAGGCGGCGAAGACCAAGGGACTGGCCGATCCTGCCTATCGCACCGCCCGCGCGACGTCGCTCCGGCTGGCGGGGCGCGAGGGGATCGATGCGATGCTCAAGACCGCGCGCGCCGACCTGCTGGTCGAACCGACCTATGCCGCCGCGTGGCTCAGCGATCCGGTCTATGGCGACCAATATGGCGGTCCGTCCGCGTCCGAACTGCCAGCGGTCGCCGGCTATCCGCATCTGACCGTGCCGATGGGGCTGATGCAGGGGCTGCCGGTCGGACTGTCGTTCATCGGCACCGCCGGCACCGATGCGGCGGTCCTGTCGGCAGGCTACGCCTATGAGCAGCGCGCCAAGGCGCGGGTCGCGCCGCGCTATCTTGCACAGGCGGTGGTCGCGCCGGGGCTGGAGGGCACCCGGCGCTGACCCGTCCTAGCGCGGTAGCCGCGCGATCGCCGCCGCCTGATCCGCGACCAGCCGGATCGTCGTGTCGCCCGTAAAGATCCCGTACCAGCCCTGCGGTTCGTGGGGCGGGTCGCCCATATATTGCCGGTCGCCCTCGGCAAAGCGATAGTCGGGGTGCTGCGCCCGCGCCTCGCCATTCCACGCCCAGAAATTGGTGCCGACGATCGGCCCGCCCTCGGTCATGCTCTTGAGCGCCGCGGCATAGATGCGGCCGTAGAAGCGGTCTTTCCAGGTCGTAGGCGCGGCGGGATCGTTGCTGCCGCCGTCGCGGGGATAGCCGAACTCCTCGATCACCATCGGCTTGTCGAGTTGGCGGGCCAGCGCGACGTGGTCGGCGATATACTTGTCCGTCAACATTTCACCCCTGACGGCGGTGTTGGGGAGGTCGGTCTGCTTCACCCAGTCCCAGTTGTTGGGCCATATATGTACCGTCAGATAGTCGATTTCGGGGATGGCATGTTCGGCCAGCACGATATCGGCGCGCTCCAGCCCGCCCTTCAGCCCCTCGCTGCCGGTCGAGACCAGATGGTTGCGATCGATCGACTTGATCAGCTGCGCGCTGGAGCGGACCAAGGCGTAGAATTGCGGCAGATTGGCATGCGCCAAGTCGCCCGAGGGTCGTGGTTCGTTCGACAGCTGCCACGCCATGATCGCGGGATCGTCGGCATAGCGCATGCCGGTCACGCTGTTCGTCCGGCCGACGACGGCGCGGATCCAGTCGCGATACAGTTCCGTCGCGCGGGCATTGCCATAGAATTGCGCGTTGTAATTGGCGAATTCCGGCCATGGATGCGCCGGATCGTTCATGTTCAGATACTGGCCGCCATTGACGTAGGACAGGTACGTCATCATGCCGCCCGACCATTCCCAAAAATTGGTCAGGTACAGCACCGCGCGCATGCCGCGCTTCGCCATTTCGGCGAGCGCATAGTCGAGGCCCGCGAGCAACGTCTGGTTGTAATCCTTGCCGGGACCGCGAAAGCCCGGCTTGATCGAATTCCTGAGCGGCCCTTCCTCGGCCGATGCCAGCACGCGCAAATTGGTGACGCCCATCGCCGCCAGCGCATCCAGCTCCCGTCTCAGCCGCGCGCGGTCACCATAAGGCGCATCGGCCCCCAGATAGGCGGCATACCAGATGTTCGCGCCGACGAAGCGATAGGGTTCGTCGCCGACCATCAGCCGCATACCGTCCCGCCGGACGAACGCCCGGTTCGTCGCGGCAGGCGTGGTCGCGACCGGCGGCGCCATGGTGCAGCCTGCCAGCAGCGCGGAGGTGCCAAGGAATGTGCGGCGGGCGAATGTCGTCATCAGGTCCCCTTCCAGCGTGCCGATCCCGTGCCGGCGCGTCGTTCGATCTGGCGGGCAGAGTGGTCGGTGCGCGTCACCGCTGTCAACGACAATATTGATATTTGTTTTTGCTATTCGCCCCATCCGGGTCGCGCGCATGAAAAAAGATCCCATGGGCGCGGGCTGGCGCCGGTTGAGGCAGACTGACCTTCCCGCTTTGTCGTGAAGGAGGTTGCCCGTGCCCGTGTCCGTCTCATGCCATGCCGCCGTCAGCACGCAGCTGAACGCAATCTTCGTGT
>NZ_LQQO01000004.1 GCF_001619955.1 Sphingomonas hankookensis
AAGCTCGAAGCTGCTCGAACCGAACGGGGTGGGGGAGGGTAGTTCGTTCTACGACGTTTTAGACGACGTCCGTCTCACCAAAACCGTCATCCCGGCGCAGGCCGGGATCCATGGACGCGGCACCGTCGCGGTTCCATCGCCAGCACCCGACACAATGGCTCCCTACCGTGTCGGATGCCGCGAGCCCTCTCAAAGCACCTCGAACAACCCCGCGGCGCCCATGCCGCCGCCGACGCACATCGTAATGACGACATATTTCACGCCACGCCGCTTGCCTTCGATCAGCGCATGGCCGGTCATCCGCGCGCCCGACATGCCATACGGATGGCCAATCGCAATCGCGCCGCCATTGACGTTCAGCCGGTCGTTGGGAATGCCCAGCACGTCCTGGCAATGCAGCACCTGCACCGCGAACGCCTCGTTCAGCTCCCACAGCCCGATATCGTCCGTTTTCAGCCCGAAGCGTTCGAGCAGCTTCGGCACCGCATAGACCGGGCCGATCCCCATCTCGTCCGGCTTGGTGCCCGCCACCGCCATCCCGACATAGCGGCCGAGCGGCTGCAGCCCGCGGGCCGCCGCCACCGATTCCTCCATCACCACGCAGGCCGACGATCCGTCCGACAACTGGCTGGCATTGCCGGCGGTGATGACCGCCTGTTCGCCCAGCACGGGCTTGAGCGCCTGCAGCCCCTCGATCGTCGTATCTGCGCGGTTGCCCTCGTCCTTGGTCAGCGTGACTTCATGGCTCGACACTTCCTTCGTCGCCTTGTCGACGACGTTCATCGTGGCGGTCACGGGAATGAGTTCGGCGTCGAACAGGCCCGCCGTCTGCGCGGCGGCGGTGCGCTGCTGCGATTGGAGCGCATAGGCGTCCTGCCGCTCGCGCGAGATGCCGTAACGCGCAGCCACGATCTCGGCGGTCTGGAGCATCGGCATGTAGATATCGCCATGCATCGCGAGCAGTTCGGGGTCGGGTGCAAGGCGCATCTGCGGCGTCTGCACCAGGCTGATCGATTCGACGCCGCCCGCGACGCAGATATCCATCCGGTCGTGCACGATCTGCTTGGCGGCGGTGGCGATCGCCATCAGGCCGCTGGCGCATTGCCGGTCGATCGACATGCCCGAAACGCTGATCGGCAGGCCGGCGCGCAGCGCGGCGTTGCGGGCGATATTGTTTGCCTGATGCCCCTGCTGCATCGCCGCGCCCAACAGCACGTCGTCGACCTCCGCCCCGTCGATCCCGGCGCGCTCGACCGCAGCTCGGATCGAATGGGCGGCCAGCGTCGGCGCGGGCAGGTTGTTGAAAGCCCCGCGATAGGCGCGGCCGATGGGCGTGCGGGCGGTCGATACGATGACGGCAGAGCGCATGGAATTTCCTCGGGTGTTCAGGTGAAATACTGGCTGATCCATTCGGCGATCAGCGCGGGGGAGTCGGCGCCGTCGACCTCGACGGCATATTCGCTGGTCCGCTGCCATTGGCCGGGGTGTTTCTGCTCCAGCGCCAGCAGCGTGAAACGGCCGCGGATGCGGGAGCCGGACCGGACGGGCGCCAGAAAGCGGGTGCGGTTGCCGCCATAATTGACTTCCATCCGCACGCCGGCGATCCGGGGCAGATCGGTCGCCTCCGCCAGTCTCGGCATGAGCGACAGCAGCAGGAACCCATGGGCGATGGTTCCGCCGAACGGAGTCGCGGCGGCGGCCTGCGGGTCGACATGGATGAATTGCCGGTCGCCGGTCGCATCGGCAAAGGCATCGATCATCGCCTGATCGACGACGATCCATTCGGACCGCCATGTTGCGCCGACCTGCGCCGCCAGTTCCTCTGCCGCAATTTCGGCCATTGCGATCCTCTCCCGCACGTTAGGGCGATCATAGCGTCGGCCGGCGCCGCTGCAAGCGTCGACGCACCGAATTTTCCGAAAGGGCAAATGCGCTATGACGGGAGGGCAGACCCGATGTTCGAAAAACGCTACGGATGTGCCGGGCTGGGATCGACGATCGTGCCGTCCGCGCGGGCATTCAGATTGACCTGGGTCGGATAGGCGATCTCGATCCCCTCGGCGGCGAAGCGGCGCAGGATCGCGATGCCGACCGCCGTCCGCCCGTCGTAAAACGCTGCATAATCGGCGCCGGCCGAATCGAAGAGCAGCTCGAAATCGATGCTCGACGCGCCGAAGCCGATCAGCCCGCAACGGACGAACACGCGCTCCTCCGCCTCCACCACCTCGCGCAGCATCGCCGGGATGCGCGCGCAGGTCTCGGCATCGGTCTGATAGGTGACGCCGATCACGAACGACGCCCGGCGATGGGCGCGGCGGGTGTTGTTGGTGATTTCCTTGTCGAGCAGGTTCTTGTTGGAAATGATCCGCTCTTCGCCGGTGACCGAACGGATGCGGGTGGATTTCAGCCCGATCTCGGCGATCGACCCGTCGGTCTGGTCGTAATGGACATTGTCGCCGCGCCGAAACGGCTTGTCGAAGATGATCGACAGCGCGGCGAACAGGTCGGCGAAGATGCCCTGCGCCGCCAGACCGATGGCGATGCCGCCGACGCCGAGGCCGGCGACCAAACCCGTGACGTTCACCCCCAGATTGTCGAGCACGACGATCAGCGCGATGGCGAACAGCGCGAAGGTGACCAGCAACCGGATCAGCCCCATCGCCGATGCCAGCGCCTCGCCATGATAATGGTCGCTCGCCGTCCGCCGCTCGACCGCACCCAATATGACCTCGCGCGCCCAGATCGCGGCCTGGAACACGGCGGCGACGGTGAACAGGAACTCGATCGTCGCGGTGACCATCGGCGGCGCGCTGGCATAGCCGTCGACCAGCTTGGCGGCCAGCATCACCATGAAGAACAGCCCGGTCCGCCCGATCGCGCGGCCTGCGACGCTGCCCCATCCGGTGCGGTCCTCACCCGCCAGCTTCATGCCCCAGCGGCGGACCAGCAGCAGGACGATGACGATCAGCGCACCGGCGCCCAGCGCCACCAGCACCTGCAGCCAGTTGTCCGAAATCCACCGGGCACTGTCCTGCAGCAACAGCCGGGCCTGTGCCTGGGCCTGATCGGCGTTGAAGCTCTTCTCGACGGTCGCGGCCGGCGACGTGGTATTGGTACTCATGCGGTTCCTTCAAGCGGCGACGGCGACGCGGTCCTGCGCTTCGAGCAGCGCGATCAGCCCGCGTTCGTGGCGGCTGAGATGTTTCGCGGCCCGTGGCAGGCGCAGGGTCTCGCGAAACGCGCTCTGCCCGTCCTTGACCAGATCGATCAGCAGCGGGTGGACATAGGATTTGCGGGCGATGGCCGGCGTATTGCCCAGCGCATCGACCACCGGGCCCAGCATCGTCTTCAGGCTGATATCCTGATCGGCATCGGCGAGCGTCGCGAACGCCAGCACGCTCGCACCCCACGTCCGGAAATGCTTGGCGGTGAAGTCATCGCCCATCGCCGCGCGGATATAGGCGTTGACGTCGCTCGACGTGACCGGATGCGTCTCCCCCTCGGCATCGACCCAGCGGAACAGGTGCTGTCCCGGCAGGTCCTGGCACTTGCGCACGAAACTGGCGAGCGAGCGGTCGGTGATCGTCAGCACCCGCATCTTGCCCGACTTGGCGCGATATTGGAGCTTCAGCCTGGTCCCGCTCAGCTTCGCATGCCGCTTGCGCAGCGTCGTCGCGCCGAAGCTCTTGTTCACCCGCGCATAGCCTTCGTTGCCGACGCGCACCCGCCCGAGATCGAGCAGCCGCACCACCGCCGCCACCGCCCGGTCGCGTGACAGCGCGCGCTTGGCAAGGTCCCGCTCCACCTGCGCGCGCAGCTTCGGCAGCTTGTGCCCGAACGACGCGCAGCGATCATATTTGGCGCTCTCCTGCGCCGCGCGGAAATCGGCGTGATAGCGATATTGCTTGCGACCCTTCTCGTCCCAGCCGATCGCCTGGATATGACCGGTGGGATCGGGGCAGAACCATGCGTCGCGATAGGCGGGGGGCAGGCCGATGGCGTTCAGCCGGTCGATCTCGTTCCGATCGGTGATCCGGTCGCCGTCCGGGTCGTAATAGCCCCAGCCGCGCGTCAGCTTCTTGCGGGTGATGCCCGGCGCCTCGCAATCGGAAAAGACGCAGCCGGCGGGGCAGGGGAGGTCGTCGTCTTCGGCTGGTTCCATCGGGCTGTCCCTGCGAATATCCCGATCAATGTTCGGCTCGTCGCTTCGTTCCGGCATCCGCCGCGTGGGCGGGAACCGACGCGGAGTCAGCCGGTTGGGGGCGGACCACCCTGCACAGGAGACTTCCCATGGCCGACCTCGCCAATGCCCGCGTGCTGATCCTCGCCACCGACGGGTTCGAGGAATCCGAACTGTTCGACCCGCGTCAGGCGCTGCTGGACGCAGGCGCGAACGTGACGCTCGCCTCGATCAAGACCGATCCGATCCAGGGCGTCGTCAACGACAGCGAAAAGGCGCGGACGATCACCCCCGACCTGACGCTCGACGCGGTGGATACCGAGGAATTCGACATGCTGCTGCTGCCCGGCGGCGTCGGCAATCCCGACAAGCTGCGCATGCAGGAACGCGCGGTCGAGATCGTCAGCGAATTCATGGACGACGACAAGATCGTCGCCGCCATCTGCCATGCGCCGTGGCTGCTGGTGGAGGCCGACGTGGTCGACGGCCGCCGCGTGACCAGCTGGCCATCGGTCCGCACCGACCTCGAAAATGCCGGTGCCGAGGTGGTCGACGAACAGGTCGTGATCGACGGCAACCTGATCACCAGCCGCAAGCCCGACGACATTCCCGCCTTTTCGAAGGCGGTGATCGAGGCACTGCAAAGCGAACTGGCCGAGGCGTGAGGCGAGGAGGCGGGTGGTGATCCTCACCATCCGCCCCAAACGTCACCCCGGGCTTGACCCGGGGTCCCGCTTCTTCTTCCTCTACGCGCGGCAAAGAAAGCGGGACCCCGGATCAAGTCCGGGGTGACGTAAGCGGAAACGCTAAGCCACCGCCAGCCGCCGCCGATCCCCGACCCGGTTCAACCAGTTCTGCGCCGGCCGCTCTACGCCGCGATACAGCACTTCCGACGACGCGATCACCGCCACGATATACAGCGCCAGCACCCATAGCGGCGCGTCGGTCGCATCCTCGACCAGCACCAGCTTGAACACGAACCACAGCAGGAAATGGCCGAGATAGGTCGCATAGCTGATCTCGCCCAGCCGGTAGATCGGCCACCATTCCAGCGGGTTGCCGCGCCGGTTCGACGTGATCCCCGCCGCCAGCAACAGGCACGCGAGTGCGGCGGGCAGCGAATGCGCCTCCGACAGCAGCTTCGTCCCCCACGCCGCCGCCAGCCCCAGCGCGAGGATGCCCGCCGATACCGCGACAAGGTCACGCCCCTGCCAGCGCAGCCACAAAGCGCCGATCGCGGTCCCGGCGGCAAACTGGATCACGCAGCGCGCCACGGCAAAGCGTTGCAACTCGCTGCCCAAGCCGTCCTGCCCGCATAGCGGCAGCAGCCCGAACAACAGCAATGCGACGAAGGCGACCAGCACCACGCTCGGCACGCGGCGCCAGTCGACCGCCACCGCCAGCAGCGGAAACAACAGATAGGCGGCGGATTCGGCCGAGATCGACCAGGCCGGATCGTTCCATTTCAGCGGATCGACGAACCCCCAGCTTTGCAGCAGCACGACATGCAGCGGCAGTTCGGCAAAGGGAAAGCGATCGATATTGCGCCCGGTCGCCGCCAGCACGACGGCCAGCGCGACCGCACAGGCCAGCACGAACAGGTGCAGCGGCCAGATCCGTGCCATCCGCTTCCACAGGAACCGCCCGGCAACCGGCAGCCCGCCTTCGCCGAACCGCCGCCCCCACGACAGCCAGATGACGAAGCCCGACAGCAGGAAGAAGAAATCGACCGCCAGATAGCCCTTGGCGATGGCGGATTCGATCGCCGGATGCATTTCCGCCATCGATCCGCGCAAGTGGAACAGCACGACCCACCATGCGGCAAGGCCGCGCGCGCCGGTCAGCGCCTTCAATTCGTTCATGCGGCTACCGCCCCCTTCTTGCGCCGCTGGATCGGCGTCCAAGCCTGTTCGCTACGTTTGCGCGCGAGATAGGTGTCGAGGCCGATCTGCGCGCCGATCAGCATGAAGACGAACGGCTGGAAGGCGATGGCGACGAAATTCGCGCCGAACAGATACACGATATGCCCGTTCTGCAGTGCGGCGGCCAGTGGCACGACCCACGCCTCGTCCTCACCCGCCTTGGCATAGCGCCGCCTGAGCACCTCCATCCGGAACAGCCCGCCCAGATTGATCGCCAGCCAGATCAGCAGCCCCGGATAGCCCTGTTCGCCCAGCATCTCGAAATAGGCCGAGTGATAGGCGCGCCCGGCATCGACCTCCAGGCTGCGTTCGACCGTCCGGTTCGCGCCCTCGCCGACCACCGCGACCTTTTCATAACGGATGCGGTTCTGGAGATAGGCGACGAAGCCCCCGCCGAACGGGTTCTGCTTCACATAGTCGAGCGTCCACATCCACACCGCCAGCCGGGTCGATGCCGATGCGTCGGCCTGATAGGTGCCGATCGTCTCCATCCGCTGCGTGAAGGCCGACGGCAGGAACGGCACCGCCATCAACCCCGCCGCGCCCGCCATCGCCAGATAGGTCAGCCGCCGCTTCACGTCGCGCAGCATCAGTACGCCGAGCAGCCCGATGCACAGCAGCCCGGTCCGCGTCGACGTGCCGACCGGGATCAGCAGGCAGGAGAAGACGAGGGCATAGCAGAATGCGCGCACCCGCCAATCGGGTGCGAACACCGTGCCGAAGCGGCTGAACCACAGGATCAGCGGGATGATCGCGATCGCCACGGTCGAAATGGTCGACCCCTCGTACAGGCCGGCATTGTTCGACACCATCAGGTTCAATTCGCCATAGCCGCCGCCCGACCCCAGCGTCTTGATCCCGCCGACGATGATGATCGACGCGGCCGACAGCACCATGAACAGCAGCAGCGATTCGATGCGCAATTTGGTCCGAAGTGTCAGCGGCAGGAAGATGGCGAAGGCCAGCGCCTTCCACACCCATTCCCATTTGAACTGCGCCTCGACCGGGAAGTCGGCGGTCTTGGTCGTCCACAGGCAATAGAGCAGGAGCGCGAGCATCAGGAATTGGCGCGGCGCCATCCGCGTGTCGCGCTTGTCGTCGACCACCGCCCAGGCGAGCACGGCAAGGCCGCAGGCGATCAGCGAGATCGGCACCGAGTTGAGCAGCAGATAGGTCAGCCGCTGCGGCGAGACGATGTCGATATAGACATAGGTCAGCACGAACACGAACGGCTTGCGAAACCCCGCCGCGAACAACAATCCCAGGAATGCGACGAAGACGAGATCACGCACCGAAGCGGTCCCGGCCCTTGCGCGGGGCGTCGTCGCGCACGCGTTCCTCGTCGAGGTCCGGCCGCCGCAACAACCGCCACGCCGCGATCAGCATCAGCAGGTGGGTCAGCCCCAGCGAGAAATTGTCGATCATCGGCGAGGGGCCCCTAACGTCACCCGCAGCGATAGCGGACACGGGTTGATGCGACGTTAAGCGATCGGCAGGGCAGGGGCCAAGGGGAGTGGTCCCGTCGCTGCTCACCGCCAACGTCGCTCGCCGCCAACGTCATCCCAGCGAAGGCTGGGATCTCCCCGTAAGGGAACGCGCTCCTCGCCGCGGAATGCCCCAGCCTTCGCTGGGGCGACGTTTACTCCGAACCAACCTACCCCCGAACGATCCGCAAATACGCATCCAGCACCGACTGGTTCGCGCTGTCCCAGCGATACCCCTTGGCCGCGTCATGCCCCGCCAACCCCATGCGCCAGCGCAGGTCGGCATCCTCGCACAGCCGTGCAATCGCATCGGCATAGGCGGGAATGTCGCGAGGCGGGACGAGGAACCCGGTCGTCCGGTCCTCGACCATGCCGACCGCGCCGGTCGCGCGTGCCGCCACCACCGGTACGCCCGCCGCCATCGCCTCCAGCGTGACGTTGCCGAACGTCTCGGTGATCGACGGGTTGAAGAACACGTCCATCGACGCGACCGCCCGGCCAAGATCGTCGCCCGCCTGGAACCCGGCGAACACGGCATGCGGTACCCGCTCGGCGAACCAGTCGCGCGCGGGCCCTTCGCCGATCACGAGGATGCGATGCTTGACCCCGCGCCGCTGCAATTCGGTGGCGACCTCCGAAAAGACGTCCAGCCCCTTTTCCAGCACCAGCCGCCCGAGAAAGCTGACCGCGACCTCGTCGTCGCCGATCCCCAGCGACCGCCGCCAGTCGAGATCGCGCATGCCGGGACTGAAGCGCTGATGATCCACCCCGCGCGACCAGATGCCGATCGGCGAGGTCACGCCCCATTCGCGCAGCAAATCGGCCATGCCGCGCCCGGGCACCATCACTTGATCGGCGCGATTATAGAATCGCTTCGACAGCGCGACCGCCAGCGGCTCCAGAAAGCCGATGCCATAATATTGCGGGTAGGTTTCGAACCGCGTGTGCAGCGAGGCGAGCGTCGCGATCCCGTTGTCGCGCCCCCAGCTGAGTGCCCGGTGGCCGAGGATATCGGGGGCGGAGACATGGACGATATTCGGCGCGAACGCCGTCAGATCGGCGCGCGTCTTCGCGGTCAGCCCCCGCGCCAGCTTATATTCGCCGCGCCCGCCGGGCATGCCATAGGCTGGCACGCTGACCAGATCGCCGGTCGGCGGAAAGGCCGGCTTGTCGGTCGTCGGCGAATAGACGCGCAGCGTCACGCCATGGTCGAGCAGGTGGCGCGCCAGCCGGTTGAGCGCCTGGTTCGCGCCATCGCGGACATAATTATAGTTTCCGCTGAACATCGCGACGCGGAGCTGGGAAGGCTTCATCCGCGTGCCCATAGCGCCGGAACGCCGCGTACGCCACCGGAACGCTTGGGCGCTCCAACGGGTTGACCCGCCCGACAAAAGGAGCGGACAGCATGAGCGAGAGCTACAAGAAGGGCCAGAAGGTCAAATGGTCGTGGGGCAACGGCACGGCGGAGGGCAAGGTCGAGGAACGCTTCGAACGCCGCGTCCAGCGCACGATCAAGGGCAGCAAGATCACCAAGAACGGCACCAAGGACAATCCCGCCTATCTGATCGAGCAGGACGACGGGACCAAGGTCCTGAAACGCGGCAGCGAACTGGACTGATATTCCCCTTTCGTTCCGCATCTGCTAACGCCGCGGCATGGCCAAACCCCAAAAGCGCTATGTCTGCCAGCAATGCGGATCGGTATCCTCGAAATGGGCGGGGCAATGCGCCGATTGCGGCGACTGGAATACGCTGGTCGAGGATGCCGGCGCGGTCGTCACCCCCTTTTCGGCGCGGCATAACCTGCAGAGCGGTGGGCGGCCGATCCTGTTGTCGGGGCTCGACACCGACATCGCGCTGCCCGACCGTCTGAAGACCGAGATCGCCGAACTCGATCGGGCGCTGGGCGGCGGCTTCGTCGAGGGATCGGCGACGCTGATCGGCGGCGATCCCGGCATCGGCAAGTCGACCCTGCTGCTACAGGCCGCCGCGAAGCTGGCACTGGCGGGCAAGAGCGTCGCCTATGTCTCGGGCGAAGAGGCCGCCGATCAGGTGCGTCTCCGCGCCCGCCGCCTGGGGCTGGGCAATGCCCCGGTGCAGCTCGCCGCCGCGACTTCGGTCCGTGACATCCTGACCACGTTCGGCGGATCGGCCGCGCCCGACCTGCTCATCATCGATTCGATCCAGACGATGCACAGCGACCTGATCGAAGGGGCGCCCGGCACCGTCAGCCAGGTCCGCGCCTCGTCGGGCGAACTGATCCGCTTCGCCAAGGAACGCGGCACCGCCGTCGTGCTGGTCGGCCATGTCACCAAGGACGGGTCGATCGCCGGTCCCCGCGTGCTCGAACATATGGTCGACACGGTGCTGGCGTTCGAGGGCGAGCGCAGCCACCAGTACCGCATCCTGCGCGCGGTCAAGAACCGCTTCGGCGGCACCGACGAGATCGGCGTCTTCGCGATGGAAAGCGAAGGATTGTCCGAAGTATCAAACCCTTCGTCGCTATTCCTGACAAGCCGTGACGAGAATGTCACCGGCACCGTCGTCTTCCCCGCGCTGGAGGGGACCCGCCCGGTACTGGTGGAGGTACAGGCGCTGACCGTGCGCTTGGCGTCCGGAGCGACCCCGCGCCGGGCCGTCGTCGGCTGGGACTCCGGCCGCCTCGCGATGATCCTCGCCGTGCTGGAGGCACGCTGCGGCCTCGCCTTCGCCACGGCCGAAGTCTATCTCAACATCGCCGGCGGCTACCGCGTGACCGACCCCGCCGCCGACCTCGCTGTCGCGGCCGCTTTGGTCTCGGCGCTGTCCGAACGCCCGGTACCGTCCGACGCGATCGTCTTCGGCGAGATCGCGCTGTCGGGCGAGGTCCGCCCCGTCGCGCACGGCGCATTGCGGCTGAAGGAGGCGGGCAAGCTCGGCTTTGCGCGCGCACTGGCCCCGGCGGCGCAGGCGGAGGGCGGCGCGGTGAAACTGTCCGGGTTCAAGGATTTGCCGCGGTTCGTGGATTATATGCTGGGACGCTAAAATCCTTCCCGGCACGGAGCGTCAGGTCGGCCATGCTCTGCATGACCGAGGATCGTCCGGAGGACGATCCGACCTGACGCTGGGGACCAGCCGCAGGCTGGTGGAGGGGGATCGCCCCGCAACGCTACCGGCCCGTATTCGGCCAACCCCTCCACCATCGCCTTCGGCGACGGTCCCCCTCCCCGTACCGGGGAGGATCTGCGTATGACTCCCCGTCACCCCGGACTTGATCCGGGGTCCCGCTTCTTCTTCTCGGCGCCTTGGGAAAGCGGGACCCCGGATCAAGTACGGGGTGACGACGAATTGGTTGAGCCATCCGCTCCCCCGCACCCCCCGCTCGACAATCTCCCCGCCGCCCGGCATAGCCTCTTCCATGGGCCTGACCTCGCTCGACATCGCCGTCCTCCTCACCGTCGGCGGCGCGGCGGTGCTGGGATTCATGCGCGGCTTCGTCACCGAAGTCCTCTCGCTCGGCGCCTGGGCGCTGGTCGTGCTGTTGCTCAAGCTGTTCCACACGCCGGTCGCCGCCGCGCTGGTCGGACCCACCGGCACGGCGGGCGGCGCGGCGACGCTGGCCTTCGCGTTGATCGCGGGCATCGGCTATTTCGCCGGCCGGCTGGTCGCCAACGGCATCGGCGCGCGGACCCGCGCGTCGGTCCTCGGCCCGGTCGACCGTGCCCTCGGCTTCGGCTTCGGCGCCTTGAAGGGCCTGATCCTCGTCAGCCTCGCCTTTCTCCTCCTGCTGCTGGCGGCCGACTTCATCGGCGGCGGCCCGACGCGCCGCCCGCTCTGGATCAAGAACGCGCGCACCTATCCGCTGCTCAACGCCACCAGCGCCAGCGTCGTCGACTTTATCGAACGCCGCCGCCGGGGCGAACCGGTGTTTGGCGAATAGAAAAAGCCGGCTTCGACTCGCCAGCGTCACGAACCCGCCCTACATCGGTCGCGTGACCGCACCGCTCTACAACACCGAAATCCTCCGCCTCGCCGCCGAAACCGCGCAGGCCGTCCGCCTTCCCGAACCCCATGCTTCGGTAGAGAAACGCTCGCCGATCTGTGGCAGCCGGGTGACGGTCGACATCGCGTTGGGCGAGGACGGCCACGTCGCCGCTATCGGCATGCTGGTCCGCGCCTGCGCGCTGGGGCAGGCATCCTCGGCGTTGCTCGCCCGCGCGGTCGTCGGCAAGACGCCGGCCGAGCTCGCCGCCGCCAGCGATACGCTCACCGCCTGGCTGGCCGGGGAGGGCGATGCCCCCGACTGGCCCGGCCTGACGCTGTTCGAACCGGCGCGCCCGCACAGCGCGCGCCACGCCTCGATCCGCCTCGCCTTCGAAGCCGCCGCCGAAGCCGCGGCACAGGCCGCCGGTCAGCGGGCCGCCGCCTGATGGAACACGGCACCGCGTCGCTGCTCCATGATTTCGCGCCGCTGCTGGGCGCGGCGCTGGTCTTCGTGCTGATCTTCCGCAAGCTGGGGCTGGGTGCCACGCTCGGCTATCTCGTTGCCGGGTCGGTCGTCGGACCGCAGGTGCTGGGACTGGTCGGCAATGCCGAATCCAAACTCGCCATCGCCGAACTCGGCATCACGCTGCTGCTGTTCCTTGTCGGGCTCGAACTGTCGCCATCGCGCCTGTGGCAGATGAAGCGCGATATTTTTGGCCTGGGCCTGTTGCAGGTGGCGCTCTGCGGCATCGCCATCACCGGCGTCGTCTGGCTCGCCACCCATTTCAGCTGGGCCGCCGCCATCGCGCTCGGCCTGCCGTTGGCGCTGTCCTCGACCGCGCAGGTGCTGCCGATGCTGCAATCGGCCGGTCGCATGAAGACCCCGTTCGGCGAACGCGCCTTTGCGATCCTGCTGTTTCAGGATCTGTCGATCGTCCCGCTCATCACCATCGTCGCCGCCCTGTCGCGCAACCCGGCCGATGCCGCCGGACCGCCGGGGTGGCAGCTGGCGCTGTGGACCGTCGGTGCGGTGGTCGGGCTGATCCTCGCCGGCCGCTTCCTGCTGCGCCCGCTGTTCCGCCTGATCGGCAATATGGGCGAGCGCGAGATGTTCGTGTTCGCCGGGCTGTTCACCGTCATCGCCAGCGCGGCGGTGATGCAGGCGCTCGGCCTGTCGACCGCTCTGGGCGCGTTCATCGCCGGCGTGATGCTGGCCGACAGCCCGTATCGCCACGAGCTGGAGGCGGACGTCGAACCGTTCCGCTCGATCCTGCTCGGTCTGTTCTTCCTCGCGGTCGGCATGATGCTCGATCTGGGGGCGATCGTCGAACGGCCGGTGTTCGTCGTCGGCATGGCGCTGGCGCTGATCGCGACCAAGGGGGTGGTGATCTTCGGTCTCGGCCGGCTGTTCGGCATGCCATGGCGCAGCGCGCTGGCGCTGGGGCTGTTGCTCAGCCAGGGCGGCGAATTCGGCTTCGTCCTGTTCGCGCAGGCGCAGAATGCGCTGCTGATCGCGCCCGAGGCGGCGAGCGTCTTCGGCGCGATCGTCACCCTGTCGATGGCGACCACTCCGTTCCTGATGATGGCGACCCGCAAGTTCCGCGCCGAGCCGGAAAAAAAGGACGGCAAGACCCCCGAAGGCCCGCGCCACGACGGCGCCAGCGCGGTCGTCGTCGGCTATGGCCGCTTCGGCCAGACCGTCGCGCAGATGCTGCTGGCGCAGGGGATCAGCGTCACGGTCATCGACACCGATGTGGAGATGATCGAGATCGCGGGCGGCTTCGGGATGAAGGTCTATTATGGCGACGGCACGCGCATCGACATGTTGCGCCTCGCCGGGGCGGCCGATGCCGAACTGCTGCTGTTCTGCACCGATGGCGATCCGTTCGATGCGGAGATGATCGGTGCGATCCACCACGCCTTTCCGGGGCCGGGCATCTTCGTGCGCGCCTTTGACCGGCGGTCGGTGGTGAAGCTGGCCAATGCCCCGGTCGAGGGCGTGTTTCGCGAAGTGCTCGACTCCGCCGTCACCATGGCACGCGCCGCCATGGCCAGCGTCGGCGTCGACGATGGCGAGATCGACCGGACCGAAGACCTGTATCGCAAGGCCGACGCCAAGCGGTTGCTGCAACAGTCCGAAACCGGCGACCTGCGACAGGGACGCGACATGATCTTCACCCACGCCCGCGTCAGCGCGGCGTCGGGCACGGTGCCGGACGACGCGGGGTGAAGGGGTGGTGTGGACAGCCGTGACAGCGCATCTGCGGTACGCCATGAGTGACAGTCACGCCGCGACGATCGTCTTCAAGGACACCATCCCAGCGAAGGCAGGGCATTCCCGGTAACGTCCCGCCCGCCCCGCCTCCAACGTCACCCCCGGACTTGATCCGGGGTCCCGCTTCTTCTGCCAGGTCGGTGAGAAAGCGGGACCCCGGATCAAGTCCGGGGTGACGAAGACAGGGACGGACACAAGCCTCCCGCCGACGACCTGAAATCGCAAGCGAACCAGCGCAAACCCCGATAGATACATTCCCGTCACGCCGCCGAACCACGGAGCCAACCCGATGAACCTGCTTCTCCTCGCCGCCGCGCTGTCCGGCGCCATGGCGGTCGCTGCCGGCGCGTTCGGCGCGCATGGCGCCTCCGGCCCGGCGGCCGAGTGGCTCAAGACCGGTGGCCAGTATCAGCTCGCCCACGCCATCGCCACGCTGGTCGCACTGAACCTCGGCGCGCGGGGGCCGGGCTGGCTGTTCGTGGCCGGCGGGTTGCTGTTCGGCGGTTCGCTCTACGCGATGGCACTGGGCGGTCCGCGCGGGGTGCTGGGGCCGATCACCCCGCTCGGCGGTCTCGCGATGATTATCGGCTGGCTGTGGCTCGGCTGGATCGCACTCCGCCGTTGATCCCATCGTCACCCCGGACTTGATCCGGGGTCCCGCTTCTTCCTTCTACTCCGCGTCGACAGCCCGAACCGCTTTCCTACAGCGCCCAACCGCCATAGCCGGCCACCGCTCTTTCGCCCGTAAACCGCCTCAATCGACCGCGATGGTATAGGTGTGGAACTGCGCATCGCGTTCCCATCCGGTGCGGACGTACAGCGCGTGCGCCGCGCTGTTGTCGACCGCCGTCGACAGCGTCATCCGCGCCGCGCCGACCGATCGCGCATGGTCCCGCGCCGCCTCCAGCAACGCCTCACCGACGCCCTGGCACCGTGCCTCCGGCGCCACGAACAGGTCGTTCAGGATCAGCGTCATCCGCATCCGCACCGACGAAAAGCACGGATAAAGTTGCGTGAAGCCCGCACCGTCCCCCGCCAGCAGGATCACCGATTCCTCCCGCGCGATCCGCTCGGCCAGGAACGCGCGGGCGCCGGCCAGGTCACTGTCCTGCCCATAGAATTGGCGATAGGCATCGAACAACGGAACGATCCGGTCGAGATGCTGCAATGTCGCACGGCAAATCTGCACCATGGCTTTCCTCGCGCATCGGGACGACGGTGCCAACTTCCGCGCGTCCGTGACAACCATTCACCTTTGACGAATCATGCGATTGCAAATGCTTGGCCGCCGACCGCCGCCAAACATCCTACGCCTGCAACATGAACCTAGCGCAAACTTCGTAAACTTCCGCGCTATTGTCCGAAACGAACCTTGCCCGCTTGGGCCACCGCTTCGCGCGCCGCCGCCAGCAGCGCGCCTGCCTTCGCCTCGCACTCGCGTTGTTCATAGGCGGGGTCGCTGTCGGCGACGATGCCCGCGCCCGACTGGACGTGCATCATCCCGTCCTTGACCACCGCGGTCCGCAGCACGATGCACGAATCCATCGACCCGTCCGGGCTGAAATAGCCGACGCCGCCGGCATAGGCCCCGCGCCGTTCGCGCTCCAGCTCGGCGATGACCTGGCACGCCCGTACCTTCGGCGCGCCCGACACGGTGCCGGCCGGGAAACCGGCGAACAACGCGTCCAGCGCATCGGCGTCCGACCGCAGCGTGCCGACGACATTGGACACGATGTGCATGACATGGCTGTACAATTCGACCGTATAGCTATCGGTCACCCGGACGCTGCCGCTCGACGCGACCCGACCGACATCGTTACGGCCCAGGTCGAGCAGCATCAGATGCTCGGCCCGTTCCTTGGGATCGGCGAGCAGGCTGGTCCGGTTCGCCTCGTCCTCCGCCGCCGTGGCACCCCGCGGGCGGGTACCGGCGATCGGCCGGATCGTGACCTCGCCATCGCGCAGCCGCACCAGGATTTCCGGGCTGGACCCGGTCAGCGCAAAGCCCGGCAGGTCGAGATGATAGAGGAATGGCGACGGGTTGATCCGCCGCAGCGCCCGGTACAGCTCGAACGGCTCCAGCGGAAAGGGCGTGGTGAAACGCTGCGCCAGCACGACCTGAAAGATATCGCCCGCCGCGATATATTCCTTCGCCGCCGCGACCATCTCGCCATAGCGGCCGGCGGGCAGGGTGGGGGCCAGCGCCAGTTCGGGCACCTCGGTCAGCCGCGCCGGCACGGGCAGGGCGGCGGCATCCAGCGCCGCCGCCGTCGCCTCGATCCGCTCCGCCGCCGCTTCGACACTGGCACCGGGCCACACCGGCGCGACGACGAACAGCGTGTCCGACAGCCGGTCGAACACCAGCAGCACGGTCGGCCGGACGAACATCATGTCGGGCAGGTGCAGCGCGTCCTCCGCCGCCTGCGGCAGCGTTTCGACTAGCCCGACCGTCTCGTAACCGAAATAGCCGACCAGGCACGCCAGTGCGCGGGGCAGGGCGGCCGGAACGTCCATCCGGCACTGCCCGACCAGCGTCCGCAGGGCGGCGAGCGTCGGTTCGCCGCACGGCGCGAAGGCCTCGCGATCGGTCAGCCAGTCGGCGTTGATCGCCGCGCCATGCCCCTGCGCCCGGAACACCAGGTCGGGGGCCAGCCCCAACAGGCTGTAGCGACCGCGCACCGACCCGCCCTCGACCGATTCGAGCAGGAAGTCGCCCCGCCCCGGCTGGATCAGCTTGAGCGCGGCGGCGACCGGCGTTTCGGTATCCGCGACCCGCGTGGTCCACAGCAGCGCCGGCCGTCCCTCGGCCAGCGCGGCGCGGGCGGCGTCTACCCCCTCGATCCCGTTCATTGCGCGGGCGCGGGGGTGGCTCCGCCGACCAGTTCGTTACGGACGCGGTTGATGGTCTGCTCGTTGCGCTTCACGCCGACCTGCCGGCGCACCGCCTCGACGAACTGCTCGGCATATTCGTTGCCGCTCAACTGGCCCAGTTCGCGTCCGACGCCGGTGATCGCCGCCTTGTCGTTGGTCGCGTCGCCACGCTGGATGCCGTCAAGATAGACGATCAGCCAGCCTTCGCCATTGGGTGCAGCGGTCAGCCGGGCTTTCTTGGGCGCCATCGAGAACATCAGCTGCAGTGCGGCGGGAACCTGCGGCCCCATCTGCGACAGCTGCGCGCGCGAGGCATTGACCGGGCGCGGCGCGGGCAGGCGCGTGCCCGACTGGGCGACGGCGGTGCCGAGCGGCATCCCGCCATTGACCTTGGTCAGGATCTGCTGGGCGACCGCACGGGCGGCCTTCAACGCCTGATCCTGCTTGTACTGGCCGATGACCTGCTCACGAATCTCGCCCAGTGGACGCGGCGCGGCGCGGGTTACGTCGCCGGTCGATACCAGTGCGAAGGTGCCGTCGGCCGCGGTCTGCACGATCTGCGGCGCGTCGCCCGACTCCGCGGCAAAGCCCGCTTCGATGATCGGCGCCAGCGCCGGATCGGGCTGCGCCGGCTTCAACGGATCGACGCCCTGCGCGGTGACCGGGGCGGTCGCCTGCGCCGACAGGTTGGCGTCCTTGACGATCTCGTCGAACGTCGCGCCATCGGTGATGCCGCCGTCGATCTTCTCCTGGATCGCGCCCAGCGCGGTCGCGCCCTTGGTCTTGGTCAGTTCGGCGACCAGTTCGGGGCGGGCCTTTTCGAGCGTCTTGCCGGGAACCTGCGTCACTGCATCGACCTTCAACACGACGAAGCCGAGCGGCGACTGCACCGGGCCGACCACCGCCCCCTGCTGCGCGCCGAACGCGGCTTCGGCGACGGCGGGCGAGGTCTTGGCGGCGAGCTGCCCCTTGGTCTGTCCGGCAAAGTTCGTGGCTTCGAGGCCGATCGCGCTGGCGGCGGCGTTCAGCGCCTGCCCACCGCGTACCGCCTGCGCCAGCTTGGTCGCAGCTGCCTGATCGGCGACGACGACCTGCGACACGCTGCGGGTCTGCGATGCGGCGAAGCGTGCGGCGTTGGCGCGATAGGCGGCCTGCACCTCGGCATCGGTCGGCGTCGCCTGTGCGGTCACGCTGGCCGGGGTGACGATCGCGTAACGGATCACGCGACGCTCCGGGATCATGTAGCGCGCGCGGTTGGCGGTGTAATAGGCCTGCAACTGCTGGTCGGTCGGTGCGGCCGGGGCGGGGAAGGCGGCGGTCGGCACGATCGCGACCTGTCCGCTGCGCGCTTCCTTGGCGAGCGACGCATAGGGCAGCGCCAGCTGCTGCGGCATGTAGCTCGCCTGCAGCGTGCGGGCGAGCATCAGGCGGGTGAGCGTCGCGCGGCGGATATCGTCGCGCAACTGCTGCGGCGTGATGCGCGCACGGGCCAACGCCTGTTCAAAGGTGCGCTGGTCGAACTTGCCGTCCAGCCCCTGGAACGCCGGCAGGCTGGCGATCTGGCCGTCGACATAGCGGTCGGACACTACCAGCCCGTGGTCCTGCGCGAACTGGCGCAGCGCCGCGTCGGAAATGGCGCGGTTGAGCGACCCTTCGAACCCGCCGCTTGCGATATAGCGCGCGGTATCCAGTCCGGGCTGGCGTTGCGCCGCCTGCTGCACGTCGCCCCGGATGCGCTCGGTCAGCGCGGTGTCGGTGATCGTGTCGTCACCCACGGTAGCGACGGTCGCACCGCTGCCGCCCAGCGATGACGGGCGCAGACCGTTTAGGTCGGCCATGGCGAAGCCGATGGCGATGACCGCCAGCAACAGCAGGCCGACAAAGATGCCGACCTTCGACTTGGTCATGCGCCTGAAGAAACCGAGCATCCGTGCAACCGATCGAAAGGAATGAAAGGATGCCGCTTTAGAAGGCGGTCGCGCCCGCTTCAAGGTTGCGCGCATCGCCACATGCGCTATCGGCTGTAGAACATGTAAAACGCTCGGGGAGCCATGGGTATGAGTCGTCGCAAGCTGGTGGCAGGGAACTGGAAGATGCACGGGCTTCGCGGGCAGCTGGCTGAGATCGCCAAGATCGATGCCGCCGCTGCCGCTGCACCGGGCGTCGACGTTGCGCTGTGCGTGCCCGCCACGCTGGTGCATCCCGCCTCGGAGATCGCCAGGTCGGTGCAGATCGGCGGGCAGGACGTCCATGCCAACGACCGTGGCGCGCACACTGGCTGCGTGTCGGCGGAGATGCTGGTGGAAGCGGGTGCGACGATCGTGATCGTCGGCCATAGCGAACGCCGCGCCGACCAGAACGAGACGAGCCACGACGCATGGGCCAAGGCCGCGGCCGCCCGTCGCCACGGGCTTAACGTCATCCTGTGCTGCGGCGAGACCGAGGCCGAGCGTGATGCCGGGCGTGCCGAACGCGTCGTGCAGGCGCAGATCGAGAAATCGGTGCCGGAAGGGGCCAGCGGCGACTGGTTCACGCTTGCCTATGAACCACGCTGGGCGATCGGGACCGGGCGGACTCCGTCGCCCGACGAGATCGCGCAGGTCCACGCCATCGCCCGCGCCAAGCTGCGCCAGATGGTCGGCGACGCCGCCGATGGTATCCGCATCCTCTATGGCGGGTCGGTGACCGGCGCCAACGCCGCCGCGATCCTGTCGATCGACGATGTCGATGGCGCGCTGGTCGGAGGGGCAAGCCTGACTGCCGACAAATTCGTGCCGATCATCGAGGCGGCAGCCAGCCTGTAAGGGGGAGCGCTGGCGCGGGTGGAACGGTCCGCGTCAGTGTCGGTTCATCCCGGACATGCTATACCGTGCATATTGCTGTAGCCGGGATGACGATCATGCGTGTTTTCAAGCTGTTGTTGATTGCCCTGATCACCGCCAGCGCGGTCCCGTTGGCGGCCCGCGACCGAGACAATGTCGCCGGAGAAGCGGCGCTGTCGCGCATTACCGAGCGTCGCGACGCGGGCCGGCCGGTCGACTGCATCAACCTGCGCGATATCCGCTCCAGCGAGATCGTGCCGAATACCGCCATCGTCTATCGCATGAACAACGGCACGCTGTTCGTGAACCGGCCGTCGGGGAGCGGTATCCTCGACCGCGACGACATCCTCGTCACGCGGACGATCGGGACGCAGCTGTGTCGGATCGATATCGTCAACCTGGTCGACCGCAATTCGCGGATGATGAGCGGTTCGATCTCGCTCGGTGATTTCGTCCCCTATTCGCGATTGCCGAAACGCAGCTGATCCCCTTGCGTCCGGCTTCCGCTTCGCCCATATGGCGCGCGGGAGTCGGGCGGACGATGCCGTCGCCAACCCGGTCAGGTCCGGAAGGAAGCAGCCGCAACGATTTCGCAGCGGGTCGTCCGGCTCCCACCTTTATCGCGGCGCGGCAAGGTCCAGCGCGCGGTTCATCAGCCCGGTGAATTTCAACGTATCGACATCGCGCGCGGGATCGTTGATCCCGGCCGTCAGCGCATACCATGCACCATTACCGGCCTGCAGCAGGAAGGTCATGGTCAGCACGCCAGGTTCCGAACCGCCCTTGTACCCGACATAGCGCCAATGCTTCGTCGCATCGGGCAAGCCGGGATTTTTCGACAATATGGCGCGAAGCTCCGCTCCGGCCGTTCCGTCCATATGCCGCCGCAGCCAGTCCATCGCGCGGATCAGGTCGTTGGGGCTGGCGAACCATTCCAGTTCGACGATGCGCAGCGGCTTTCCGTTCTGGAACAGGTCGCGCGGAATGGCGGCAATCGGCGTGTCGCGCACCGGCCCATCGAGAAACGCCCGCCGCGCCTTCGCATCCATCGCCAGATAGCGCGTGCCCAGCGCGCCACCGTCCACGCCTTTCAGCTTGAAGACCTCCAGTGCGCCAAGAAAGGGCACATTGCGCACGCCGCCATCGGTAAAGCCGACGACCGGCAACATCGCCTCCACCTTTGCCCGGCCAAGGTGGAACAGCAGGATGTCGGTCGCGCTGTTGTCGCTGACCGAAATCATCCGTTCCGCGAGTTCCCGCAGCGCGATCTGCGTGCCCTTTGGCTGCTGCGCATAGCCGCCGCCGGGCAGCGCCGACCCGTCGAGCGTGACGACGTCGCTCCATTTGCGCTCGCCTGCCTCGATCGAGCGGACCAGTTCGGCGAGGATCACCAGCTTGAACGCCGATCCGATCGCGATGGGGGTAGTAGCGTTGCGGGCCTTTTCCAGACGCGGCGACCCGTCGCCCAGCCGGGCGAGTGCGAACACGCTCGTGCCATTCTGGGCGGCCAGCTGTTCCACCACCGCGTCCAGCGTCTGCGCCGCCGGACCGCGCGGTTCGGCGCCCTTCGCCAGCAGGCCGATGATCTGATGACTGCCACCTGGATCGAGCGTCAGGTCCGCGTTCAGGGTACCGCCGTCATAGGCGATGCGGATCTGTGCCGCCCATGGGCCGGTCGCCTCGATCGCCGCCACACCGGTCGGCTTGCCGAGCGCCTGCTGCAACTGTGCGGCGATCGCGTCGAACCGCGCGCGGGGTACGGCGGTGCGGAACGACGGCGCAAAGGTCGCATCATAGTCGCCGGTGCCCCCCAGCAGCGCGACGACCTCGCGAGCGCGGCTCTCGATCGTCGCGGCGGCCGGCTGCGCCTGCGCCGACGGCGACATGATCGCGGCCAGCATCATCATGGGCACCATCGCATCTTCCCCCAAAACCCCTGTTCGTCAGGAGGTTGCGGCATCGAGGAAGAGGCGTCAATCGATGCGTTCAGGCGTCGATGACCTCGTCGTCCAGCCGCGCGGCATTTTCCTGGATGAAGGCGAAGCGGTGCGCCGGGTTAGTTCCCATCAGCCGGTCGACCAGGTCCTTTACCGCCGCGCGTTCCTCATATTCCTGCGGCAGGGTAATGCGGATCAGGCTGCGGCTGGCCGGGTCCATCGTCGTCTCGCGCAGCTGGCCCGGGTTCATCTCGCCCAGCCCCTTGAACCGCGCGACCTCGACCTTCTTGCCCTTGAATGCGGTGCGTTCCAGTTCGGCGCGATGCGCATCGTCGCGGGCATAGAGCGACTTGGCGCCGACCGTCAGGCGGTACAGCGGCGGCTGCGCCAGATAGAGGTGCCCGCGCCGGACGATATCGGGCATCTCCTGAAAGAAGAAGGTCATCAGAAGCGTCGCGATATGCGCGCCGTCGACATCGGCGTCGGTCATGATGACGATGCGTTCGTAGCGCAGCGCATCAGGCTGGCAGTCCTTGCGCGTGCCGCAGCCCATGGCGAGGATCAGGTCGGCGATTTCCTGATTGGCGAGGATCTTCGCGCTGGTTGCCGAGGCGACGTTCAGGATCTTGCCGCGGATCGGCAGGATCGCCTGCGTCTTGCGGTCGCGCGCCTGCTTGGCCGAACCGCCCGCCGAATCGCCCTCGACGATGAACAATTCGGTGCCGGCGGGATCGTCCGACGCGCAGTCGGTCAGCTTGCCCGGCAGGCGCAGCTTGCGCGACGACGTCGCCGTCTTGCGCTTGACCTCGCGCTCCGCCTTGCGGCGCAGGCGTTCGTCCATCCGGTCGAGCACGAGGCCGAGCAGCGCCTTGCCCCGGTCCATGTTGTGACTGAGGAAATGGTCGAAATGGTCGCGCACCGCCTTTTCGACGAGGCTGGCGGCCTCGACGCTGGTCAGGCGATCCTTGGTCTGGCTCTGAAACTGCGGGTCGCGTATGAACACCGACAGCATCAATTCGGACCCGACCGTCACGTCGTCGGCGGTCATGTCCTTGGCTCGCTTGCTGCCGACCAGATCGGCAAAGCCGCGCAGTCCCCGCACCAGCGCCTGCCGCAACCCTTGTTCGTGGGTACCGCCATCGGGCGTCGGGATGGTGTTGCAATAATAGCTGTAGCTGCCGTCGCTCCACAGCGGCCACGCCACCGCCCATTCGACGCGGCCGGCTTCACCCGGGAAATCCTGTCGCCCGGTGAAGAAATCGGCGGTTGCACATTCGCGCCCGCCAATCTGTTCGCGCAGGTGATCGGCAAGACCGCCGGGGAACTGGAACACCGCTTCGGCCGGTACGTCGGTCCCGGCGACCAGTTCGGGTGCGCATTTCCAGCGGATTTCGACGCCCGCGAACAGATAGGCCTTGGACCGCACCAGCTTGTGCAGCCGCGCGGGCTTGAACTGTAAATCGGCGAAAATCTCGGCATCGGGCGTGAAGGCGACCAGCGTACCGCGCCGGTTGGGGGCGGCGCCGACATGTTCGAGCGGGCCGAGCGTCTGCCCCTGCGAGAAGCGCTGCCGATACAGCTGCCGGTCGCGCGCGACCTCGACCACCGTGTCGACCGACAGGGCGTTGACGACCGAGATGCCGACGCCGTGCAGGCCGCCTGACGTCGCATAGGCTTTGCCCGCGAACTTGCCGCCCGAATGCAGCGTGGAGAGAATGACCTCCAGCGCCGACTTGTCGGGGAATTTCGGGTGCGGATCGACCGGGATGCCGCGGCCATTGTCGATGATGGTCAGCCGGTTGCCGATGTCCAGCTGCACCTCGATCCGGGTGGCATGGCCTGCGACGGCCTCGTCCATCGCATTGTCGAGCACCTCGGCGGCCAGATGGTGCAGCGCCCGTTCGTCGGTGCCGCCGATATACATGCCTGGCCGCCGCCGTACCGGCTCCAGCCCTTCCAGCACCTCGATCGAGGACGCGTCATAGGCGGGCGGGGTGGGGATGTTCGCTTCGAACAGATTGTCGGCCATGGTCGGGGTATAGAACGAAACGGGGCCATCCGCAAAGCACCGCGTCGGGCAACTTTTGGCAATGAAAAGTTACGCTGCGCTGCGGGAGCGGGACGCAGTGTGAGCCGTTCGACGACGCATCGGCACTGCGGAAAACGGGGTTCGGATGCGGTTTGCAGGGTTGATGACGACAGGTCTGGCGACGGCGGCCATGGCGATGCCGGCGCTTGCGCAGGAACCGCGGCCCTGGACCGGCGGCTATGCCGGGATCGGCGCGGGGCTGGATTTCCCGCGCGACGACCGCGAGGTTTCGGCGCTACGCGACAATGATCTCGACAAGCTGTTCGCCGATACGCACCGCACGACGTTCGGTGCGATCGCGTGCAGTCACCGTGCCGCGTCCGACCAGACCGGATGCCACCGCGATGGCGAGCGGTCGGGCTATGGCGGCCATGTCGGCTATGACGTACAATTCGGCGATGTCGTCGTCGGAGCGGTCGCGGAACTGGGGCGGAGCAATATCGGCAGGCGTGCCGCCGGCGATGCGACGATGCAGCAGCGTATCGCCAGGTCATGGATTGGAACACGCAGGGGCGGCTGCGCGCCGGCTATGCGCTCGGCAGTACGCTGCCCTATGTGACGGGCGGCGCGGTGCTGGCGCGGATCGATCGCGGACCGGCCGCAAACGCGGTCGACGGGTTCGCCGCAGACCGCAACCGCAGCAATGGCCTGGGATGGACTGCCGGGGGCGGGGTGGATCAGCTGGTGTCCGAGCGCTTCTCGATCGGTGTGCTCTACACCTTCGCCAGCGTTACCGAACGGTCGCGCGGGCAGGTGGAGCGGTTGCCGTTCACAGGCAACGCGGATCGCCGGTTCGACTGGCATAGCGCGCGCGTCCGGGCGAATTTTCGGTTTTGAGAGGGTTGGCCGGCATGGGCAAAGCCCATGCCGTCGGTCGCGGCTTTGGGCCGCGCCGGCCGGGTTGATCGCCTGAGAGCGTGGCCGAGCTTTCGCTCGGCCTTGCGCGATTAACGAACCCGCGGGCCACCATAGGGTAGCGGCGGCGGCGGACGGCGGTCGCGGCGGGGGAGCTGCGCCTGATACGCATGGCCGCAATGGTCCACGCAATAGGGGAAGCCCGGATTCACCTTCTCGCCGCAGAAGTGGAAGTCCGGTTCGCCCGGATGGCCGATCGGCCATTTGCAGATGCGGTCGTTCAGGTCGAGCAGCGTCGTCTTGCCGGCGATCGCGTCGCTCGGCCGCGCCGGCACCAGGCGGCGGGGCGGGGCGGGGGTCAGCGGGGCGCTCTGTTCGCCCGGGTTCTGACGCAGGAAGCCGCCCGGACCGACCGAGCGCATCACCGGTTCGGCACGGCGCGGCGCGACGGCGGGGGCTTCGTCTTCCTCCACGTCCTCGACCTCGTCGGCCTGATCGTCCTCGGGCAGCGGCGTGAACGGATCGTTCTCCACCGGCGCGGCGGCGACCGGTTCGGGCTTCGGTTCGGGCGCAGGCGCCGGCTTCGGCGCGGGCGGAGGGGGCGGCGGGGCCGCGACGGCCGGAGCGGGTTCGGGCGCCGCCGCTGGCTTGGGCGCGGGGGCCGCAGCCTTCGCCGCATCGTTCGACTTCACCGGCGAGGGGCGCGACTGCAAGCCCAGGCGATGCGCCTTGCCGATCACCGCATTGCGGCTGATCCCGCCCAGTTCCTCGGCGATCTGGCTTGCGGTCATCCCCGATTCCCACATCTTGGCCAGTGTCGCGATGCGTTCTTCGGTCCAGCTCATGCCCGTCTTCGTCCTTCAACTCGTCATCGCGCAGACGACCATGATCCTTGCCGCCGCGCGCGCCAGCGATTAGGCGACACAGCCATGCAGGAACAATCCCCGTCGCGCACGAAAATCATCATCGCCGACCCCGGCGTGCCGGTCATCCGGAACGTGAACTGGGGTGGGCTGCGCACGCTCTATATCAAGGAGGTGCGCCGTTTCTTCAAGGTGCAGCTTCAGACCATCTGGGCACCGGCGGTCACGACGTTGTTGTTCCTCGTGATCTTTTCGGTCGCGATGGGCGGGGCGGGGCGCACCGTGCTGGGCGTGCCGTTCCCCGATTTCGTGGCGCCTGGGCTGATCGCGATGGCGATGCTGAACAACGCGTTCGCCAATTCCAGCTTCGCGCTGCTGGTCGGCAAGATCCAGGGGACGGTGGTCGATTACCTGATGCCGCCGCTGTCGACCGGCGAATTGCTGGCCGCGCTGGTCGGGGGTGCGGTGACCCGCGCGTTCCTCGTCGGGTTCGTGCTGTGGGGGGCGATGCTGCTCTATCCCGGCGTCCATGTGATGCCGCGCCATCCGGGCGCGGTGCTGTGGTTCGGGCTGTTCGGTTCGACCTTCCTGGCGCTGGCCGGGGTGATGACGTCGATCTGGGCGGAGAAGTTCGACCATGCCGCCGCTATCACCAATTTCGTCATCGGGCCGCTGACGCTGCTGTCGGGCACTTTCTATTCGGTCGAAGCGCTGACGCCGCTGTTCCGATCGATCAGCCACCTGAACCCGTTCTTCTACATCATCTCGGGCTTCCGTTACGGCTTCCTCGAACGCGCCGATTCGCCGGTGCTGCTGGGCGGTGCGGTCATTCTGCTGGTCGATATCGCGATGGCGATCGGCTGCTACGCGTTGCTGCGGTCGGGGTGGAAGCTCAAGAATTGACGTAACGCCCCAAGGGGCGGTACAGCGCCGCTCCGGGCGGCCCGGTTGGCCGCCCTTTTGCGTTTTGAACGCCGATATTTCTCATGAAGGAGCAGTTCGATGACGACCCCCGCGCTCATGCCCGTCTATCCACGGTGCGGCGTGCGTCCGGTCCGAGGCGAGGGCTGCTATCTTTATGGTGAGGACGGCACCCAATATCTCGACTTCGCCGCCGGTATCGCCGTCAACGCGCTGGGCCATGGCCATCCGCATCTGACCAAGGCGATCCAGGAACAGGCCGCGACGCTGATCCATGTCAGCAACCTCTATGGCAGCCCCCAAGGCGAGGCGTTGGCGCAGCGGATCGTCGACAACAGCTTTGCCGATACGGTGTTCTTCACCAATTCGGGCGCCGAAGCGGTCGAGTGCGCGATCAAGACCGCGCGCCGGTTTCACTTCGCCAACGGCAATCCCGAACGCCACACGCTGATTACCTTCAATCAGGCGTTCCATGGCCGCACGCTCGGCACCATCTCGGCCACCAATCAGGCCAAGATGCGCGACGGGTTCGAGCCGTTGCTACCCGGTTTCAAATATGCCGAGTTCAACGACCTCGACGGTGCGCTGGCACTGATCGACGACCATACCGCCGGCTTCCTCGTCGAGCCGGTACAGGGCGAGGGTGGCCTGCGCACCGCGACGCCCGAATTCCTGACCGGCCTGCGCAAGGCATGCGACGAGCGCGGGCTGTTGCTGGTCCTCGACGAGGTCCAGTGCGGCTATGGCCGGACCGGCACGCTGTTCGCGCACGAACAATATGGCGTGACGCCCGACATCGTGTCGGCGGCCAAGGGCATTGGCGGCGGCTTCCCGTTCGGCGCGTGCCTCGCCACGGCCGAAGCGGCCAAGGGCATGGTGTTCGGCACCCATGGGTCGACCTATGGCGGCAACCCGCTGGCGATGGCCGCGGGGCAGGCGGTGCTCGACGTGATGCTCGAACCCGGCTTCTTCGACCATGTGAAGACGATGGGCGACCGGCTGCGCTCCAGCCTCGAACAGATGATCCCGAACTACGACCATCTGTTTCAGGAGGTGCGGGGCATGGGGCTGATGCTCGGCCTGAAGCTCAAGTCGGACAGCCGCCGCTTCGTGGCGCACCTGCGCGATCATCACAATCTGCTGACGGTGGCGGCCGGCGACAATGTCGTCCGCGTCCTGCCGCCGCTGGTGATCGACGAGAGCCATATCGCCGAGGCGGTGGAAAAGCTGTCGGCGGCGGCACGGGTCTATGTGCCGGTCGCCGACGATTGATGTAGCAAATCCTCCCCATCGGAGATGGGGAGGGGGACCAGCCGCAGGCTGGTGGAGGGGGAAAACGCCCCATGCGACACGGCGGTGGAGACCCCTCCACCATGCTTCGCATGGTCCCCCCTGCCCATCTGCGATGGGGAGGATTTTAAGAGAATGCGCCATTTCCTCGATCTCGCCTCGGCCGGTGCCGACGGCATCGCCGCCATCCTCAACGACGCGCTCGACGCCAAGGCCGCGCGCAAGGGCTGGCCGAAGGGCCGCGCCGATGCCGACGCGTCGCTCGCCGGCCACACGCTCGCCTGCGTGTTCGAGAAATCGTCCACCCGCACCCGCGTGTCGTTCGACATGGCGATGCGCCAGCTCGGCGGATCGGCGCTGGTGCTCGACGCCGGCACCACCCAGCTCGGGCGCGGCGAGACGGTCGCCGACACCGCGCGCGTCCTGTCGGGCTATTGCGACGCCATCATGGTGCGCACCGACGATCCGGCCAAGCTGGACGAAATGACTCGCTATGCCTCGGTCCCGGTCATCAACGGCCTGACCGATCATTCGCACCCCTGCCAGATCGTCGCCGACCTGCTGACCGTGATCGAAGCGGGCAAGGCGTTGCCGGGCCTGAAATGGGCATGGCTGGGTGATGGCAACAATGTGCTGCATTCGATCGTCGAGGCCGGTGCGCTGATGGGCTTCGACGTCGTCGCCGCCTGTCCCGAAGGTTATGATCCGGCGCCGGCAGTGATCGAGGCGGCGGGCGGCCGCGCCACGATCACGCGCGATCCGGTGGCGGCGGTGCGCGATGCCGATGTGATCGTGACCGATACGTGGATTTCGATGGGGCAGGCCCATGCCGAGCAGAAGCTCGCCGCCATGGCTCCCTATCAGGTCGACGATGCGCTGATGGCCCATGCCAAGCCCGACGCGGTGTTCCTCCACTGCCTGCCCGCCCATCGCGGCGAGGAAGTGACGCCCGAGGTCATCGACGGACCGCAGTCGCTGATCTGGCCGGAGGCGGAGAACCGCCTGCATGCGCAGAAGGCGATCCTGCGCTGGTGCTTCGGCCTGGTCGGCTGACCCGCGGCTGACGCACGGTGTATAGGCCGGGCGGTCCGCGTTCCATGACGGGACGCGGACCGCCCGGCTTTTTGCAGATGCGAAGGGCGGCGACGTCAAACCGCTTGCGAAATGGCGCGCGGGCTACCATGTGAGTGATCGATCACAGTTTGCCCGGCACGTTCGGGCAAGAGGAGCTTTCGCTTGTCCGATACCGTCCGCCTTCCCGACCTCGACCGTGCGATCGGGTTCACGCTTCCCGACCATCACGCGCGCGGTCGTGTCGTGCGGCTGGGGCCGGTCGCCCAGTCGATCCTTGCCGCTCATGCCTATCCCGTGCCGATCGAAAAGCTGCTGGCCGAGTCGCTGGCGCTGACCGCATTGCTCGGTTCGACGCTCAAGGAAGCGGAAGGCCAGCTGACGCTGCAGGCGCAGACGCAGGGCGGCATCATCCGCCTGATGGTCTGCGACTACAAGAATGGCGAGCTGCGGGGCTATGTCGATTTCGATGCCGACCGGCTGGCCGAGCTGGGCGAGGACCCGTCGCTGTTCGCGCTGTTCGGGCAGGGCTATCTGGCGATCACCTTCGACCAGGTGACGTCGGGCGAGCGCTATCAGGGCATCGTGGCGCTGGACGGGGAATCGATCGCGCAGGCGGCGGAAAGCTATTTCCTCCAGTCCGAACAGATTCCGTCGCTGGTCCGCCTGGGCATCGGCGTCGACGATAATGGGCAGCGGATCGCGGGCGGCATCTTCCTCCAGCATCTGCCGGAGGGCGAGGAGGGGCGCGAGCGGCTCCACACCCGGCTCGACCATCCCGAATGGCATCATGTCGAGGCGCTGGGGGCGACGATGGGCGCGGACGAACTGGCCGACCCGATGCTGCCGCTCGAAACGCTCGTATGGCGCCTATTCAACGAGGAGCGCGAAGTGCGCGTGCTGGCCAGCACCACGTTGTCGCGCGGCTGTCGTTGCGACCGGGAGTATATTGCAGGCGTGATCTCGCGCTTCCCGGCCGAGGAGCGCGTCGCGATGGCCGACGAGCAGGGCGTCATCACCGTCGATTGCGCCTTTTGCGCGACGAAATTTCCGCTCGCGCTGGCCGATATCGCCGCCTGAGGCGATCGAAGGGGGGATTGGGCATGGGGGGATTGGCGATGCGTCTGGGGCTGGCGATGGCGCTCGGCTTCGGCTCGGCGGCCGTCGCCCAGCCGGCGGCGGCTCCGACCTTGCAGGCGATGCGCGCGGTGGCACCGGGCAACTGGTCGCTGCGCAGTCCCGGATCGCCCGAGGCGGCGCGCGAAAGCTGCGTCGCCGATACCGCCGTCCTGTTCCGGCTGCGGTTGCGCGCGGCACAGTGCAGCCGCTTCGTGATCGAGGATACGCCGCGCATTGCGACGGTGCATTATACCTGTCCGGGGTCGGGCCATGTCCGCACCACGATCCATGTCGACACGCCGCGCGCGTTGCGCATCGAGAGCGAGGGGATCGTCGACGGCATGCCCTTTGCCGACGCGTTCGAGGCTCGGCGCGTCGGGACCTGCGCCGCGCGCGGCCGTTAAGCGCATGTTTAGCCGGGAGGGTGTAGGGATCGCGAATGTCCTTACGGGCATGCATGCGCTCCCTAAGCATGAACCTCCTGCGGGCCGCCATCGTGCGGCCCGTTTCGTGTCGGGCGGTTGCCCTGACCCGATGAAAGTCTTAGCAGGCGCAGCATGACGAATACTCCCCTCAGCGTGGTGCTGGTGTCGGGTGGACTGGACTCGATGGTGTCGGCTGCGCTGGCGCGCGAGGCGGGACATCGGCTGCTGGCGCTGTCGATCGACTATAATCAGCGGCATGTGGTCGAACTGGCCGCGGCGCGGCGCATCGCCCAGGCGCTGGGCGCCGAACGCCATGTCGTGCTGCCGCTCGACCTGTCGGCCTTTGGCGGGTCTGCGCTGACCGATGCGTCGATCGCGGTGCCGAAGGACGGGGTCGAGGAGGATGTGATCCCGGTCACCTATGTCCCGGCACGCAACACGATCTTCCTCAGCCTCGCGCTCGGGTGGGCGGAGGCGGCGGGCGCGCGCGACCTGTGGATCGGCGTCAACGCGCTCGACTATTCGGGCTATCCCGATTGCCGCCCGGAATTCATCGCCGGTTTCGAAGGGCTGGCCGAACTGGCGACCCGCGCCGGTGTCGAAGGGTCGCGCTTCCGCATCCACGCACCGTTGCAGCACATGACCAAGGCTGACATCGCCCGCGAGGCGCATCGGCTGGGGATCGATGCCGGCATGAGCTGGTCCTGCTACGATCCGGTCGGCGAGCTGCATTGTGGAAAGTGCGACAGCTGCCGGCTGCGCGCGCGCGGCTTTGTCGAGGCGGGGCTGCCCGATCCGACCCGCTATGCGGAACAGCCCGACACCGGCCGATGACCTATTCCGTCAAGGAAATGTTCCTGACCCTGCAGGGGGAGGGGGTCCATGCCGGCCGTCGCGCGGTGTTCGTGCGCTT
Organism: Sphingomonas hankookensis; assembly: GCF_001619955.1. Classification (GTDB taxonomy): domain Bacteria; phylum Pseudomonadota; class Alphaproteobacteria; order Sphingomonadales; family Sphingomonadaceae; genus Sphingomonas; species Sphingomonas hankookensis_A. The sequence goes on from NZ_LQQO01000004.1 coordinate 31,000, forward strand.
CGCCGGCTGCAACCTGTGGACCGGGCGCGAGGCGGATCGCGCGACGGCCGTCTGCCGGTTCTGCGACACCGATTTCGTCGGGACCGACGGGATCGGCGGCGGCAAGTTCGCCGATGCCGCGGCGTTGGTCGCCGCGGTCGAGGATCAGTGGGGCAGCGACCGCATGCGGCGCTTCGTCGTGCTGACCGGTGGCGAGCCGATGCTGCAGATCGACGACGCGCTGGTCGCGGCGTTGCACGATGCCGGCTTCATGATCGCGATCGAAAGCAATGGCACGATCGCGGCGCATCCCGGCATCGACTGGATCTGTATCAGCCCGAAGGCAGGCAGCGAGGTCGTGCAGCGGCACGGCGACGAACTGAAGCTGGTCTGGCCGCAACATGGCATCGATGTCGATGCGGTCGAGCAATGGGACTTCGCGCATCATCTGGTGCAGCCGATGGACGCGATCGGCATGGAAGTCGCTCACCGCGAAGCGGCGGTCGACTTTGCGATGGCCCGGCCCAAATGGCGCCTGTCGCTCCAGACGCACAAGCTGCTGGGACTGCGTTAGGCCGCGCGGGCGGCGATCACGATTTCGTAGGCACCGGTCAGCGGATCATGGTGCAACGGCGCGCGCAGCTGGCGTGACAGGCCGAGGATGATCCGGCCATAGCGGCTGGCGACGAGCGCTTCCAGTTCCTCGCTCTCAACCAGCGACGGCGATGTCGCGCGCAGGACGGCGGTATCCGTACCGGCGTTATGGCGCAGCGAAACGCCGATCTGGGCATCGGGATTGACCGATACGGCAAGCTCGATCAGCTCGGTCAGCAGGAACGATACCGCGACCGCCACGTCCTGCGTCACCAGCACCGGTTCGACGTTCAGCGTGATGCCGAGCTTGCTGGTCGAACCGGACGCGGTCGCCCGGATGTTCGACGCCAGTTCGCCGATGACCGATTTCAGCTCCAGCCCGCGATTTTCCTCCATCTCGGCATAATGGTGCCGGTGGACGACCGCCAGCGCGTCGACCCGCCGTTGGATGGTGGCATAGGCGTCGGCAGCGGCGGCGCCATGGGCGCTGCGCGCGTGGAAATTGATCAGGCTGGAGATGACCTGCAGGTTGTTCTTCACCCGGTGATGCACTTCGCGGGTCAGCTTGGTCTGTCGCACCAGCCCGTCCGCCATCGATTGCTCGTGCCGCTCGACGGTATGGGTCAGCTCCTGGAACGTCTCGCCCAGATCGGCGATCTCCTGGGCCGGGACCGCGCCCAGATTGACGTCGGCCATCGGATGACCGGGGCGATAGCGTTCGATATCGTCGCGCAGGCGGCGCAGCGGACGGATCAGCAGCCGGTCGACCACGAACCAACCGATACCCGTCGCGGCCACCCACATGACCAGCGGCAGCAGCATCGCGATGATCGCCGACGATGTGAACGGCGCACGACGCACCGCCATGACGAAGGTCAGGTCGTCGATCCCCAGGGGAATGTTGACGCGTTCCATCCGGTCGATGCCACCCTGTTCGGGCAATTGCGACAGGATCAGTTCGGCTTCCTTCCCATGCAGCAGGCCGCTTTCGAACGGCGATGCGAAGCCGCTGGGCTGGGCCAGTTCGCGCAGCATGGTGACCGGGAAGAACGCGACGACCCGTGCCGAGCTGATGCCGCGAATGTCGAGTACCAGCCCGCTATCCGCGACCACCTGCGCCCGGACGCCGCCGGCATCGGGGGCGCCCTCCATGCGTACCGGGATCGCGGTACCGCATACCAGCCGTCCGTCGGCGGAATAGATGCCGAAGCGCGCGCCGACCGATGCCTGCTGCGCAAATACGCCTTCGACGCGCGCACAGCTGGGGGAATCGGCCGGGTCCTCCGCCATCGCGGTCATCGCGACGCGCAGCGCGGTCATGTCGCCGACCAGTTCGATCGCGACGGCCCGCGAAGCCTCGGTCGCTGCGACGCGCAAGCGGGCGCGCAGGTCGACATCGGCGACGCGGGATGTCTGCAGCGTAGCGAACAAGGCGATCAGCGCGAGCGGAAGCAACGCCGCGCTGAGGATCAGCATCAACTTGGCGCCAGTGGGGGCGCGGCGCAACGCGGCGGCGGGGCTTGGTGGCTTCCGCCGACCGGTGGAGGGTGTCGTCACATCCTGCGAACTATTTCAACTTGCTGAGCAAGTCGAGCATCTCGTCGGGAACCGCCTCACCCGCGGCGTCCTGATAAACGGCACGCAGGGCATTGCCGAGGTTGGACGTATCCTTCTTGTCCGGTGAAGGCGTCACCGCTTTTTTCGCGCTCGACTGCCGTGCCGCCTGTTCACCATCCTTCACGAAGCAATGCCTTCCCCCGAAACCCGGACCATAGCCGCCGGTACGAAACTAAAAACCACATGCCGATGGCTGCAAGGCGACCCTGCGACAGCGCGGCGAGCGCACATGAAACTAAAGACGCGCTCGTTGGTTCCATGACCTGACGCGAACTCGGGGGAGGCGTCTTCTCCTTGCCGTTTCGTCGAATTGAAGATTTGCGGCTCCGGCTTTCCGGGGTCGCGCCGAAGGAGAATTACCTGACCATGTCGCTCGGACAGCAGCTTGCGCCGCACCTTCCCTTCCTCCGGCGTTATGCCCGGGCGCTTACCGGCAGCCAGACCGAGGGCGATCAGTATGTCCGCGCGACGCTGGAAGCGATCGTGGCCGCGCCGGAGGAATTCCCGCGTGAGGTCGATCCCCGGCTGGGCCTGTACCGCACGTTCCAGGCGATCTGGGCCTCGTCGCAGCCCGAGGCGTTCGGCGCCGCGAGTGCATCGGGCACCGAAAACGAAGCGATCGCGCAGGCGCGGCTCGCCCGGATCGCGCCGCTGTCGCGCCAGGCGCTGCTGCTGACCGCGATGGAAGGCTTCACGACCGAGGATGCCGCCTATCTGATCGAGGCGAGCCCGGACGAGGTCGAGGAACTGGTCGCCGAAGCGCTGCGCGAGATCGAGCAGCAGACCCGGTCACGCGTGATGATCATCGAGGACGAGCCGCTGATCGCGATGGACCTCGAACAGATCGTTCGTGATCTGGGCCACGACGTCACCGGCGTCGCGGTTACGCGCGACGAGGCGGTGGCGCTGGCGATGCAGGATCGTCCGGGGCTGGTGCTGGCCGATATCCAGCTGGCCGACGACAGCTCGGGCATCGATGCGGTCAAGGATATCCTGTCCGAATTCAACGTACCGGTGATCTTCATCACCGCCTTCCCGGAACGCCTGCTGACCGGCGAGCGGCCCGAGCCGACCTTCCTGATCACCAAGCCGTTCCAGCGCTCGACGGTGAAGGCGGCGATCAGCCAGGCGTTGTTCTTCGACGAAGCGACCGTTCCGGAAGCGGCGGCATAACGGTACGGACCCAAAACGAATTTCGGGGGTTGATGACTGATGGCAGACGATAACGAACGCATCCATGTCACCGCCACCGAGGCGCGTGCCGGCGCAACGCCCGGGGTCACCCGCTATGTGCTCATGGTGTCCCTGGTCGCGGCGATCGCGGTCATGGCCTATATCCTGCTGACCTGACCCGGGGCCGGCGCGTGACGGTCCACGGCCGCGCCGTCACTGGCAATTGAACATCCGCAACCCTATGTTCGGGTCCGCCCCCTATCGGGCCGACTGCGTATCGAACGGATAAGAATGACTGAATCCGACATCAGCGAGAACGTGGAAGGCGAGGTGCGGGAGCACGTCGCCTTGCCCGATCCCGAGTTCAAGAAGCAGTTGGCGCAGGTTATCCCGCATCTGCGCGCCTTTGGCAGGTCGCTGTCGGGCAGTCGCGATCTGGCCGACGACCTCGTGCAGGAAACGCTGTTGAAGGCGTGGGCCGCGCGGCAGCGTTTTCAGGCGGGCACCAACATGCGTGCCTGGACCTTCATCATTTTGCGCAACCTGTACCTGTCGCAAATGCGCCGGGCGCGGTTCAAGGGCGAATGGGACGATCTCGTCGCCGACCGCATCCTCGCTGCGCCGGCCAGCCAGGACCGCCACGTCGAACTGGCGGATATGCAGCGTGCGTTGCTGCATTTACCGCAGCCGCAGCGTGAAGCCTTGATCCTCGTCGGGGCAGGGGGCTTCGCCTATGAGGAAGCCGCCGAAATCTGCAACGTGGCGGTCGGCACGATCAAGAGTCGGGTCGCGCGCGGTCGGGTCGCGCTGGAGGCGTTGATGTCGGAAGGCAAACTGCCGTCGCGTGCCGATCAGCCGGACAATAACGGCCAGACGGTGCTCGATACGATCATGGGCGAAGTGGACGATCTCAGCCGCGAACGCTGACTCGCGCTTATTGTTCGGACAGGTCGTCCAGCGAACGCAGATAATCCTCCCAAGCGCGCGGCATCCGTTTGTCTTGCCCATAGACATGGCGCAGCGCGCGGCCGACACCATCGGTTGGGCTGGGCGGACGCACGACCTGCCCCGCAAAGGGCCGTTTGCCGGACAAGGGGATATGCGGTGCCATGTGTTTCCAACGACCGCATAGACGTTTCGTTTCATCCTTTTAGCCGATAGGTATCGCAGTCCGTCGCGTCGATCGCCGAGGGAAGGGATGCAGTTTTCAGCCGATCTGCTGGCGCGCGTTCGTGCCGGTTCGCCGTTCCTGTCGACCCTGATCGATCGGGAAGCGGATTTTCTCGACCGTATCGCGGGTTTCGACGTCGACGTGCAGGCCGCCGTCGCCGCTGGCGGCGATATGCCGCTGGCACAGCAACTGCGGATCGAGCGGCGGCGCGTCGCGCTGCTGGTCGCGCTCGGCGATCTGGCCGGCGTCTATGACCTGACCCGCGTGACACGCACGCTCAGCGACTTTGCCGACCATGCGCTGCACCGCGCGATCGTCCAGGCGATCGAAGACCGGACGCCGGGGGCGGAGCCGGCCGGGTTTGCGGCGATCGCGCTGGGGAAGCAGGGCAGCCATGAGCTCAACTATTCGTCGGATATCGACCCGATCCTGCTGTACGATCCGGGAATCCTGCCGCGACGGGAGAAGGACTCGCCCGCCGAGGCGGCGGTGCGGATCGCCAAGCGCGCGGTTGAGCTGCTGCAGGCCCGCGATGGCGACGGCTATGTCCTGCGGGTCGATCTGCGCCTGCGTCCTTCGCCCGAAGCCACGCCGATCGCGCTGCCGATCGATGCGGCGGTTTCCTATTACGAATCGGCCGCGCTGCCATGGGAGCGGGCGGCGTTCATCCGCGCGCGGGCGGTCGCCGGCGACGTGGCGCTCGGCAATCGCTTTCTCGAAGCGATCCGACCGTTCGTATGGCGCCGCGCGCTGGATTACGGCGCGATCGGCGAAATTCGCGAGATCACCAGGCGCATCCGCGAGCATTATGCGCAGGGCCAAGCATTCGGGCCAGGCTATGATTTGAAGCGCGGCCGGGGCGGCATTCGCGAGGTCGAGTTCTTCGCGCAGGTGCATCAACTGGTCCATGGCGGCCGCGATCCGGCGTTGCGTGTGCCAGCGACCCGCGATGCGTTGGCGGCGCTGGCGACCAGCGGTCGCATTTCGACTGACGAGGCCGCGACGATGGACGCCGCCTACACGCTGTTCCGGACGATCGAGCACCGGTTGCAGATGGTCGACGACCGGCAGACGCACAGCCTTCCCGATCAGCAGGACGCGCTGTATCGCGTGGCGCGGTTGCATGGGCTGGACGACGGGCGGGCGTTGCTCGACCTGCTCGCCCCGCATGTCGCGGCGGTCGGCTCGATCTACGACCGGCTCGACGGCGCGGCGGCCACGCGCCTGCCGGCCGATCCGCAGTCGCTGGCGGAACGGTTGGAGGCGCTGGGCTTCGCATCGGGTGAACAGGGCGCACGCCGCATCGCCGACTGGCGCGGCGGCGCCTATCCGGCGCTGCGCAGCCCCGCGGCGCGTGCGGCGCTGGAGGACAGCCTGCCGGGGCTGGTCGCCGGGCTGGCCACCGCGTCCGATCCGCAGGCTGCGCTGCTGCGGCTCGACGCGATGCTTGCGCGATTACCTAGCGCGATCAACCTGTTCCGCCTGCTGGAGGCGCAACCCGCGCTCGCCCGGCTGCTCAGTACGATCCTGTGCCACGCGCCGACGCTGGCCGAGGCATTGGCGCGGCGTGCGGTGCTGCTGGACGCGCTGATCGACGCGCGCGCGCTCGAGCCGGTCGGCACCGTCGATGCATTGGCGGCGGAGATGCTGGCGCGCAGCGGCGATGGCTATGAACGGCTGCTCGACCATGTCCGCGATGTCGTGAACGAAAAGCGGTTCATGCTGGGCGTGCAGGTCGTGGCCGGGACCGGCGATCCGCTCGACGTGGCGGCGGGCTATGCCAGGGTCGCCGAAGCGGCGGTCCGGGTGTTGGCGGCCGCGACGGTCGAGGAATTCGCCCAGCGCCACGGGCGTGTTCCGGGCAGTGAACTGATCGTCCTGGCGCTCGGGCGACTGGGCGGCGGCGCGCTGACCCATGCCTCGGACCTCGATCTGATCTACTGCTTCACCGGCGACTTCGCGGCGGAATCGGACGGTGCCAAGCCGCTGGGGGCGGTGCTCTATTATAACCGCCTAGCCCAGCGATTGACGGCGGCGCTGTCGGTGCAGACCGCCTCTGGTCCGCTCTATGAGGTCGATACCCGGCTGCGGCCTTCGGGCGCGCAGGGGCCGCTGGTCGTCTCGCTCGCCGGGTTCGAGCGGTATCAGAAGGAGGATGCGTGGACCTGGGAGCATATGGCACTGGCCCGCGCCCGGCCGATCGTCGGTTCGCCGGAAGGGCAGACGCAGGCCGCGGCGATCATCGCCCGGGTGCTGGGCGGCGACCGGCCCAAGCGCGACGTCGCGGCCGAGGCGACGACGATGCGGGCGGAGATGGCGCGGCACAAGCCGCCGGCGGGGCCGCTCGACGCGAAGCTGACGCCCGGCGGCCTCGTCGACCTCGAGTTCGCCGTGCATGTCACGCAATTGTCGACCGGTCGTGGTCTGGTGCCGCAACTGGGCGAGGCGATCGGCGCCCTTGCAGGGGAAGGGCTGCTGCCCGCCGATCTTCGGCCGGCGCATGATTTCCTGACGCGGCTGCTGGTCGCGATGCGCCTCGTCGCTCCCGATGGGCAGGTGCCCTCCGCCGCGACGCAGCCGATCCTTGCCGCAGCGCTGGGCTGTGCCGATTGGCCGGCGGCGCTTGCCCGGCTGGACGAGGTGCGGCAGAGCGTCACGACGGCATGGGCGGCGATCGCGACGGGAGAACAGGATGGAAATCGGTGACAGCCTGCCAACAGGCCATCTGACCTCGGCAGACGGCATGCGCTTTGCACTGTCCGATCGGATCGGTCGACCGATCGTGCTGTATTTCTACCCCAAGGCGGACACGACCGGCTGCACCCGGGAAGCGCAGGATTTCTCCGCGCTGGCCGACGAATTCCGCGCCCGGAACGCGCTCGTCATCGGCGTGTCGCGCGATACGCTCGCGAAGCTCAAGCGCTTCGCCGAAAAGCACGCCCTCACCGTCGAACTCGCCAGCGACGAGGACGGATCGGTGTGCGAGGCGTTCGGCGTATGGGTCGAAAAACAGATGTACGGTCGGAGCTATATGGGCATCGAACGGGCGACCTTCCTGTTCGATGCGCAGGGGAAATTGCTGCGTCAGTGGCGCAAGGTCAAGGTCGCCGGCCACGCGGCGGAGGTCCTTGCCGCCGTTCCGGCCTGACCCGAACGAATCGATTGCACCCGCCCGCGAAGGGTCGCGCAGAACGACGGGATTACCCACCGGCATCCTATGGTTAAACGGCTCGCCGTACCTGTACGGCACTTTAACGCGCAGCGACGGTCGTTCGCTTGCGTGCCATAGCGAATTTCCGGCAAGTGCTGCCTCAGGTCAACGCGGTGGGGCATACCGTCAAGACATTGGGGTTCATCGTTCGTGTCGGCTCGCCCGGCGCGCATAACGCTCGGATAAGCGGGACATAATGTCGATTACCTCCGTATGGAAAAACAACGTCGCTCCGATCACGGGGTTCCGTTCGATCTTTCGGACCCGTCATTTTATCCTGCACGATGGCAAGCAATTGCGCCGCCACACGATTTCCGGCCGTAACCAGGCCGCTGCCGCCGGTCTCGCGGCCGTTACCATCGCCTTCTCGGCCTATGGCATGGGACAGGCGACGATCGGCACGGCGATGGCCGGTGCGGTTGCCGGCGACGACAAGGTCGCAGCGATGCAGCAGCAGGTCGATGCGATGCGCGCCGATGTCGCCCGCCTCCACGCCGATGCCCGTGCCCATGCCGCCCGCCTCGACAAGCGGCAGGCTGCGCTGGCCGCGGTGCTGACCGGTTCGGAAAATGCCGACACGCTCGCACTCGCCGCGCTCGATCAGGCGCCGGCCGGCGCGTCGAACAGCGTCACCCGCCCGTTCGACCGCGTCGCGCGGCAGCAGGCGGCGATGGCGGCACAGGCAAAGGCAGTCGCCGATGCCCGCTATGCCCAGACCGCCGGTTCGCTGCGCAAGCTGGGGCTGAACCCGCGCCGCGTGATGCCGGCGATGGGCGGACCCTATGAGCCGGTCGATGCGGCCACCGCCGCGGCCGCTGCCGCCGGAGCGGCCACCGCCGATGCGCAGGCCGATGCCCAGTTCCGCGCTCTGTTCATGAGCTGGAAGAAACTCGACACGATCGAACAGGCGGCGATCTCGATCCCGTCCTATCAGCCGGTGCAGAGCCTGTCCTTCACCAGCAACTTCGGCGTCCGCTCCGATCCGTTCCGTGGCACCGCCGCGATGCATGCCGGGGTCGACATTCCCGGCCCGATCGGCACGCCGATCTACGCGACCGCCGACGGCATTATTTCGCGGGCCGAGCGCGTCGGCGGCTATGGCAACCTGATCGAGGTCAACCATGGCAAGGGTATCGCGACCCGCTATGGCCACCTCTCGAAAATTCTCGTGCGCGACCATGAACGGGTGAAGCGCGGCCAGATGATCGGCCTGATGGGCTCGACCGGTCGCTCGACCGGCAGCCACCTTCATTACGAAGTCCGCATCGACGGATCGGCCGTCAATCCCGCACCCTATCTGCAGGCAGGCCAGCTCGCCATGGCCGCCGACCGGGCACAGCGTCAGCGGCTGGCGATGGGTGGCCCCGCCGTCGCCGAGTAAGGTGATGTGGGCGCCGTTGCCGTAAGGCGGCAGTGCGCCTATCTGGGCGGGATGGATACGACCATGACCGATGTCACCCTGTCCGCCGCCGCCGCCGCGCGGGTGGCTGCCATCGCCGAAAAACAGGGCAAGCCCGCCATCCTGCGCTTGTCGGTCGAAGGGGGCGGTTGCTCGGGTTTCCAGTACCGTTTCGGCTTGGCCGACGGGGCCGAGGCGGATGACAGTATCGCCGAAACGGACGGCGTGAGGCTGGTGGTCGATTCGGTCAGCCTCGATCTGGTGCGGGGCAGCGAAGTGGATTTCGTCGAGTCGCTGGGCGGCGCGGCGTTTCGCGTGACCAATCCGCAGGCGGCATCGGGCTGTGGCTGCGGCACCAGCTTCGCGATCTGACGTGCGGATCGTCTCCTACAACGTCAACGGCATCAAGGCACGCCTTCCCCGGTTGATCGAATATCTGACCGAGGAACAGCCCGATGTCGTCTGCCTTCAGGAGCTGAAGGCCAGCGACGACACCTTTCCCGAAGCGGATATTCGCGCCGCCGGCTATGGCGCGATCTGGCATGGGCAAAAGGGGTTCAACGGCGTCGCGGTGCTGGCACGTGGGAGCGACCCGATCGAGCGGCAACGCGGTCTGGCCGGCGAGCCGGAGGACGAACACAGCCGGTATCTGGAGGCGGAGGTCGATGGCGTCGTGATCGCGTCGATCTATCTCCCCAACGGCAATCCGCTGCCGGGACCCAAATTCGACTATAAGCTGCGCTGGATCGACCGGTTGCGCGGGCACGCCGCCGAACTGCTGGCGGAGGAGCGCGCGGTCGTGCTGGCGGGCGATTACAATGTCATCCCCAATGACGACGATGTCTATTCGGTCCGGGCGATGCAGTCCGATGCGCTGATGCAGCCTGAATCGCGCGCCGGTTACCGCGCGCTGCTGGCGCAGGGCTGGACGGATTCGCTCCGCACGCGCTTTCCCAAGGGCGGGGTCTGGACCTTCTGGGACTATCAGGCCGGCGCGTGGCAGCGCGATGCCGGCTTTCGCATCGATCACCTGTTGCTGAGCCCCATCGCCGCCGATCGCTTCGCCGATGCCGGTGTCGACAAAAGCCATCGCGGGCGGGAAAAGGCCAGCGATCATGCGCCGACCTGGGTTCGCCTGCGTTGAAGCGGATCGCATTCGCCGCGCTCGTCGCGGTGCTGTCGACCCCCTCGATTGCTGCGGCGCGTGACTATTGCCCGACCCGGCCCAGCCTGGGGCAATCGGCCTGCACCATCGAAGCAGGCCATTACGCGATAGAAACCGCGCTGTCGGACTGGGAACGGTCAAGCGACAGCGACATGGTGCTGTTCGGCGATACGCTGTTCCGGCTCGGTCTGACCGATCGCAGCGAATTGCAGATCGACTGGACACCGCTCGGGATCGCCCGCGATCGACCGAACGGCCGCAACGTCGTGCGAACCGGCGATCTGGAGATCGGATCGCGGATCGCGCTGCGCAATCCGGACGGTAAGGGCCTGTCCTATGGTCTGCAGCCGTCGGTCACCGTGCCGGTCGGCCGCTCCCCCATTGGCAGTGGTGGCTGGGGCGTGGCGATGGTCGCGCCAGTCTCCTATGACCTGAGCAAGCGGATCAACCTGCAATTCTCACCCGAACTCGCCTGGATGCCGCGCGACGAAGGGCGCGGAAACGCGGTTGCCGCGACCGCAACGCTCGGGCTTGGCGTCCTGGTGAGTGACGCCTGTCAGTTCACGACCGAACTGCAATGGCAACGTGCCGAGGGTGTTACCGAGCATCGCCTCGCGCTCGCGGTGGCGTGGCAGGTGTCGGACGACTTCTTCGTCGATACCGGGGGCGTTGCCGGGCTGGACGACAATACGCCGGCGTTGCGCCTGTATAGCGGCCTGTCGCGACGGTTCTGATCGGTCGAACGACATGTGGCGGATGACGCCATCGTGTCGGACAATTTTCGGTGTGTTGGTGTTGCATACCACTACCGTTGCGGTTGGCCTGCGCTAACATACTGAAAAGACGAAGACGGCCGATTTGGCACGCTCGCTGCAAAGCTTCCGCCAAGTCCGCGATCGGTGCGGACAGCACAGGGAGCCATCCATGACCGTTCTTCGTTTCGCCGCTTCGACCCTTCTGACCCTCGCCGCAGCGACCGCGGCCCATGCCGCCCAGCCGGAGAATGCGCCCGTTGTTCCCGCCATGGCCGTGAACGCTGGCGATCAGACGGCGGCCGCGCCGACCGTCCGGGTCAAGCGTTACTGCATCTCCGATCGCCGCGAGGGCGCGCCGCGCCGCCCGAAAATCTGCCGGACCCGCGAGGATTGGCAGGCACGCGGGTTCGATCCGCTCGTCGCGCTGGGGCGGATCTAATCGCTGGCCGGTGCCGCCGGGCGGGGCGCCCGGCGGCAGTCATTACAACGTGCGTTCGTACATCTGATAGACGCGATTGACCTTGCTATCGATGGTCGTCGCGATCGCGTTCATGCCCTGATTGTCGTCGAGCACCCAGCCGATCTCGCCGCGCGACGCGCCGAACTTCGCGACCGCGTCGCGGCGGATATATTCGATCATCATGAAGGCCAGCTGGCTCGCCATGCGCGACGCCTGCAACCGCTTCACCACCCCCATCAACGGCACGCGCATCGTCCGCGCCTTGGGCGCGCGCAGCCACCACAGCAGCTTCAGCCAGTTGAACGGCAACAACGACCCGCCCATCGGTTTCAGCGGCTCGTTCATGTCCGGAAGGGTAATCATGAATGCAACCGGCTCGCCGTCCAGCTCGGCGATGCGGATCAGATCCTCGAACACCAGCGGCTTCAGCTTCTTGCCGACATCGTCGACCTCGGGTTGGGTCAGCGGCACGAAGCCCCAGTTATCGGACCAGGCATCGTTCAGGATGTTCAGGATGATCGCCGCTTCGTCGGCGAACTTCGCCTTGTTCACGCGCCGGATGCGGATGCGCTCGTTCTTTTCCCCCGCCGCGACGATCCGCTGGACGATCGGCGGAAAATCCTTGGTGATGTCGAGCTCGTAGGTGATCATCTGCTTGACCGGGGCATAGCCCGCCGCCTCGATCCAGCCGCGATAGGCCGGCAGGTGATGGCCCATCAGCACCGTCGGGCTATGGTCGTAACCCTGGATCAGCAGGCCCGGCTCTTCCCAGACCGACAGGCTGCACGGGCCGATCGCGCGGGTCATACCCTTGTCGCGAAGCCACTGCTCGGCCTGCGCGATCAGCGCCTTTGCGGTGGCTTCATCCTCCGCTTCGAACATGCCCCAGAAGCCGACACCGGGGCCGAACCCCTTGTCGGTCGGCATGGTCAGCGCCAGTGTGTCGAGATGCGCCGATACCCGGCCGACGACCTTGCCGCCGCGCTCCGCGATATAGAGTTGCGCCTCGGCGTGGCTGAACCAGCCATTCTTCCTAGGATCGATCTGTCCGGCGACTTCGCTCTTGAGCGGCGGCACCCAGTGCGGGTCGTTGGCATAGAGGCGATAGGGCAGGGCGATGAACGCCTTGCGATCGGCAGCGGTAACGACCGGACGGACAGTGATCGACATGGTTTCCCCCAAAACGCGACGGGGCGGCAATGCGCCGCCCCGTTCCAAACTTCAAATGACAAATCGGTCATCAAGACCGCGTTCGCGCAGGTCGATCAGCCGCGATAGCGCGGATGCCCCTTCGCGACGCCGCCCGACAGTTCGGCGACCTTGGGATATTTCTTCGCGACTTCCTCGGTATAGCCGAGGTTGAAGACCGTCGGGCTCTTTTCCGGGCGTTCCGAACGCTCGTAATGGGTGCCGAAAATCTTGTCCCAGAAGAAGTTGGTGATGCCGAAATTGCCATGCTCGTCATGGAAGTGATGCGCCATGTGCTTGCGCTTCCATTCGACCAGCAGCTTGTTCTTCGGCTTGTACGCCAGATGCTGGATGCAATGGCAGAATTCGTAGAAGCAGGTAGTGATCAGACCGGTCGCCAGCGCCGCCATTGCCCCGCCGAAACCGCCGATCAGATAGCCGATGGGTGCCGTCGCGACCGCGATGGCGGGCAGGGTGGTGTGGAGCGCGCCGAACAGCACCTCAAGGTGGTTCGGGTCCTGGTGATGGTCATAATGAATGCGCTTCCACGTCGCGGCGAGCGGCGCGAACTTGAACATCCAGTTGGAATGCAACACCCAGCGGTGCAGCAGATACCATACGAACGGATAGGCGACGACCGAGATGCCGACCGACGCCAGCGTCGGCCACAGCGGCGCGGGACGCCACGCGAACAGGCCGATCGCGACGAACGACAGCGCGATATAGGCGATGATCGCCGGATACTGAAAATACGCAACGACAAGTTCCTTGAAGGTCATCTTGTCGAGATGGTGCGACTTTTTCCAGAAGCCCTGCTTCTCGGTGATCGCGTTCATCGGCCTAACTTCCTCAATCCATTCCTTTACCGGACGATTCGCCCATCGTTGCCGCTCTGCCCGCGCTTTGCGGCCAAAGTGCGACGATCCTGGGGCTATTCCTCGGTCCGGATCAGCACCGCCTCGCCGATCAGAAAGAACAGCAGGAACGGCGCCCATGCCGCAAGGAACGGCGGATAAGCCCCAAGGTTGCCCATCGCGAGAGCGAAATTGTCCGCCACGAAATAGGTGAACCCCAGCGCCATGCCAATGACCGCGCGGACAAACAACTTGCCCGAACGGGCAACGCCGAACGCCGCGACCGCGGCCAGCAGCGGCATCAGCACCGCCGACAGCGGCCCGGACAGCTTGTGCCACAGCGCGCCTTCCAGTGCCTTGGTCGGGCGGCCGGCCTCGGTCAGGTCATCGATCGCGGTCGACAATTGCGCGAACGACAGGCCGTCGGGATCGACATTCTGCAGCGTGAACTGATCGGGCCGCACCCCGCCGGCGATCTTCAGCGATCCCAGCCGCTCACGCACCCCCGTCGCGACGGTAAAGCGTTCGGCATTGTCGATCCGCCACGCGCCGCCTTCGCGCCAGCCGCGACTGGCGGTGACCAGTTCCCGCAGCGAACTGCCATCGCGATTGTAGACGGTGATCCCGCGCAGCCGGGTCGCTTCGCCCCGACCGGCGACGCGGGCCACCTGGACCAGATTGTCGCCGTCACGCACCCACACATTGGTCCGTTCGCCGCGGTCGACCGGCATCGGCCCGTAATCGACATCGTCCCAGCTGGACAGGGTGGCGGTCGCCCGGGCGACGACCCGCTCGTTGAACGCGAAGGACAGCGCCGCCACACCGAAGCTGGCGAGGATCAGCGGCGCCAGCACCTGATGCGCCGACAGGCCGGCGGCCTTCAGGCTGATGATCTCGCTGTTCTGGTTGAGCTGGGTCAGCGTCAGGATCGTGCCCAGCAGGACCGAGAAGGGCAGGAAGCGCGCGATGATCTGCGGCGTGCGGAGCGAAACATACCGCAGGATCTCCGCCTGCCCGTTGCCCGGCACCGCCAGGATCTTGCCGCTCTCGCTCAGCAGGTCGAGTGCCTGCAACACCAGCACCAGCGCGAACAGGATGGCGAAGGTGCGGACGAGGAACAGCCGCGCCATATAGATCGCGACCGTCGAGGAGGGAAAGAAACCGCGCATCACGCCGCCGCCTTGCGCTTGCCGGGAAGGTAACGGCCGATGAACTTGCCCACCTTCGCCGCGCCGCGTTCCAGCCCGCCGATCGGCTCGCCGCCGGGGACGCGCGCGATCACCCAATAGAGGCGGAAGACCAGGGCCGCGAACAGCAGGAACGGCCCCCACAGCGCGATGATCGGGTCGATCCGGCCCAGGCCGCCGACCGCTTCGCCATATTCGTTGACCTTGTGATAGGTCACGATGATCACGATCGACAGGAACACGCCGAGCGCCGAGGACGACCGCTTGGGCGGCACGCCCAGCGCCAGCGCCAGCATCGGCAGCAGGAACATCGTCGCCACCTCCGCCAGGCGGAAGTGGAAGTTGGCCCGCGCCCCGTCGCGATCCTCTTCGCTGACATTCGGGTTGCGCCCGGTGATCGCCAGCTGCGGCAGCGTCTGTTCGAGGTCGCGTCCGCCGCGCGGGCGGAAGCTGCCGAACTTGGGCAGGTCGATCGGCAGGTCGTGGGCGGTAAAGGTCAGCGTGCGGGGAACGCGGAAATCGGGCGCGTTGTGGATCAGCGTGCCGTTGGTCAGGCGGAAGATGATCGTATCGGGATCGGGCGAGCGCAGGAACTGGCCGCGCTCGGCGGTGACGCCCAGCCATTGGCCGTTCGGGCGGCTCGCCTGCACGAAGATGCCGCGCAGGTCGGCACCGGAATCGCGGCTCTCTTCGATCCGCAGCGTCATCCGCTCGCCCAGCTTGGTGAACTCGCCGACCTTGATCGACGCGCCCAGCGCACCGGTGCGCAGCTCGAAGCGCAGCGCTTCGTAATTATAGCGTGCTAGCGGCTGCACGAAGCCGACGATCGCGAGGTTCGCCGCGGCCAGCACCGTGGCATAGAGGAACGGCACCCGCAGCAGCCGCCAATAGCTCATGCCGACGCCCAGCATCACGTCCAGCTCCGACGAGGTGGCGAGCTTGCGGAAGGCGAGCAGGATGCCGAGCATCAGCCCGATCGGAATGCCGAGCCCCAGATATTCGGGCAGGAGATTGGCGAGCATCCGCCACACGACGCTGACCGGACCGCCTTCGGCCGCGACGAAATCGAACAGTCGCAGCATCCGGTCGAGGACGAGCAACATCGCCGAAATCAACAGCGTAGAGAATAGCGGCACCGCGATCAGCCGGGCCATGTAGCGATCGATCGATGGCATGGGCCAAGGCTATAGCGAAGGATACGCCCGAAGCTAGCCCCCAACAATCCTCCCCGCTTCGCGGGGGGGGGGGGGGGG
>NZ_LQQO01000005.1 GCF_001619955.1 Sphingomonas hankookensis
CCGAGCGGCGGGGCGAGCACCGCCGGTTCGAACGGCCCCTTGCCGGTGACCAGCAGCAGCCCCGACCATCCGGCATGATCCAGGTCGATCTGCAACCGGTAGCGATCGTTGCCCAGGTCCTTGATCGGCACCTCGTTGCGCGACGCCCGCAGCGCCTCCGCAAAGGCACGGCGATTCTCGATCAGCATCGCGATCCGCCCCGACGGTTCGATCCCGAGCAGCGCGAAGTCGAGCGTCGGATCGCCGATATCGATCCCGACGATCGCGCTCGCCGCCTGCCGCCCGGCATAGGCCGACCCGTCGTCCTGCGCCCGCATCTCGAACCGGCGCTGCGGCACGCTCAGCCGGTTGCGACCGTTCGCGCGGATCTGACGATAGGCGTCCAGTGCGGCGCATCCCGCCGGGGTGATGACGGCGACGTCGGCGAAATCCATCTTGCGCGCGGCGATGCCCCGATCGCGCAGCGTCTCGGCAATCTCGCGCTGCGCCTGTGCCGGGTCGCCCGCCACGCCCGTCAACGCGACATCGACCCCACCGCCCGCCGCCGCGATGTCGGTAATGCTCAGCCACGTACAGCCGACCGACGGCAGCGCGGAATCGATCGCGGAGCGCGCGTTCTGCACCGGGTCGCCCGGCACCATGACCGGCGTGCCGCCCTCGGCAGGATCGTCGCCCCCCCGCCCCGACAGGAACAGCGCGACCGCTACGACGATGGCGAGCAGCGCCGCCCCCGCCAGCCACAGCCAGCGCCGCGGCAGACCGCTCGGCGCGGCCCCCGGCACTTCCGCCGCGTCGAGTGCCGCCAGCACCGCATCCATATCGCGCAGCCGCTGCGCCGGGTCGGGTCGCACCATCCGCTCGACGACGCCGCGCAAGGGCAGCGGGACGGCGGACAGGTCCAGCCCCGCGCGTCGCTTGTCGACCGCATCGACCAGCGTGCCACCCAGCCCCAGATCCGCGCCGCGCGCGACCGCGAGGATCAGCAGCCCGAGACTATAGACATCGGTCCACGGCCCCAGCGCCCGGTCGAAATCGCCCAGTTGCTCGGGCGCGACATAGCCCAGCTTGCCGGCGAACCCGTCGCCGACGATCGTCGCCGTACCGGGGTCGAGGTCCTTGGCGATGCCGAAATCGATCAGCTTTGCCCGCTTCAGGTCGCCGCCGCCCAGCAGCACATTATCGGGTGCCACGTCACGGTGGATCGCCCCCAGCCGATGCGCCGCCGCAAGGCCGGATGCCAGCCGCCGCAACAGCGCGCCCAGCGCCGCCGGATCGGGGTTCAGCGTCGCGAGCATGTCCGACAGGCTGGTCCCGTCGATATATTCGGTGACGATGTAGAGGACGCCCAGTTCCGGCTCCATCGCCAGTACGCGGTACTGCACCACCGCCTCGTGATGCAGCCGGGTGAGCGTCTGCGCCTCGCGCTTGAACAGGGTGATGACGTTCGGATCGGCGGCCAGCGCGGGCAGCATCACCTTGATCGCGACGCGTTCGTCGGTGGCAAGGTTCGCGCCCTCGAACACCTCGCCCATGCCGCCACGTGCCAGGAAACGGCGCACGACGAACATGTGGTTCAGGACGTCGCCGGGCTGGATATGGGCGCTGCGCTGCGACACCGTGCCGCCTACGGGTTCGAACACGGTGCGATCGCCATCGCCGTCGCCCGGCTGAAACACGGTGCGGTCGTGGTCATCCTCGCCGATCATGCGACGCCTCGCCCGAGCGACAGCGTCGTCGCTTCCTCGACCGCGACCAGCACGATCGTCACATTGTCCGGCGCCCCGCCTGCCAACGCACCTTCGATCAACCGGTCGAGCGCGGCCTGCCGGTCGGGCATCGCCATCACGGCGGCAATCGTCGCCTCGTCGGTGGTCGCAGTCAGCCCGTCGCTGCACAGCAGGAACAGGTCGCCCGGCAGCGCATCGTCGGTCACGACATCGACCTCCAGCCGCGCGCCCACGCCGACGGCGCGCGCGAGCACATGGCCGCGCGGATGGTCGCGCGCCTGTTCGGGCGAGATCAGCCCGCGATCGACCATTTCCTGCACTTGGCTGTGATCGCGGGTCAGCGGGTGCAGCACACCGTCGCGCAGGACATAGGCGCGGCTGTCGCCGACCCAGATCGCCGAGAAACAGCCCTGCTGCACCAGCAGCGCGACGACGGTCGACCCCATTTGCTGCGTCCGCCGCTGCGCCTCGGCCCAGATACGGCGGTTGGCGCTGTGCACCGCATCGGCAACCGTGCGCGTGGCGTCGTGGAAATCGGCGGGCAGCGCCACCCCTTCCAAAGCCTGGACCACCGCGTTCGAGGCCCAGTCGCCATGGGCATGGCCGCCCATGCCATCGGCCACCGCCCACAGCCCCAGATCGGGGCGGGCGCAGAAGCGGTCCTCGTTGATGCGGCGCTTCAGCCCCGGATGGGTCGCGGCGACCCCGCGCGCACGGACCGCGCCGCTCATGCCAGCATCTCGCCGATCAGGTCGACCGGGCGAGCACCATTCAGCGAACGGTCCTCGCCGATCCAGCGTGCCACCGGGCGGCGAGGGGGTGCCCCCACCGCCGCCAGCCGGTCCACGTCCCAGCCTTCGGTGATCGCGGCGTAGAGCAGTTCCTCGCACGCCGCCGGATCATGGCGGTCGCCATCGGTCAGCAGCAGCAATGGAAAGCGCCGACCCACCGCATCCTGGGACGCGGCGATCGCCCCGGCTACGCCATTACCCTCCGCACGCCACGGCTGCGCCGCGTCAAACCGGTCCGCAAAATCCGGATACCGCACCCGCGCCGCCTCCATCGCCGCCGCCAGCCAGTCGTCCAGCATCCCGCGGGTCGCCGCATCCATGCCGCGCGCCACGAAATCGCCATGCGCGGGCAGCTTGCCGAAAACCCATGCCATCATAGCGCCCTCGGGCAACGGAACGACCACAGCCCGGCGCGGCTGAACGGGTTACGCTTCGTCGGCAGCGCGATGGCCAGCGTGCTGCGCGCCGCGCCGTCGCCGAACCCGGCCTCGATCCGCTGCTCGCCGGCATTGCGCTTCTCGGCACGGTCCATCAACCGGAACAGCGCCCACGGCCCTTCCGCCTCGATCCGCGCGATCTCCGGTCCCGGCGGCGCATCGCCCCCAGCCGGCGCGGCACCCGGCGTCGCGGGGCCGTAGAGGATCAGCGACGCCTCGGGCAGGCCACCATTGGCCGACCACAGCAGCGGACGTGGCTGGTTGGCTGTAGGCGTAAAGCGATAGCGGGTGCCGCCGCTCGACAGTTCGACCGTGCCGACCCCCTGCCCGAACCGCGCCACCGCGACCTTGATCGGCAGCCCGCCGGCCAGCAGGTCGCGCAGCTCGGCACTTCGCGCAAAGGCTTCCGGCGTCGCGGGGTTGAGCGCCGCCGCCACCGGATCACCCTCACGCCAGCGCCACACCGGCCCGCCGGTGTCGATCATCTTCGCCAGCCGCTGCTGCACGAAGGAATCGATCACCCCGCCCATCCCGAACACGCGCAGCGTTTCAGCCATCGGCGCGTCCGGGGCATTTGCGAAGAAAGGGTAGTGCTCCTGGGCAACCCCCTGACAGGCTGGAAGGACGCTCTGGGCATAGGCATCGGTCACCGCGCCGCTCGCCGCGCCGATCTGCGCCGCCGCCCCGCCACCTGCCGCCGCATTGACGAAGGATTGCAACTGCGGCGGAGCCTGCGCCGCCGATGCCTTGACCGTGGCGAGTGCGGTGGCCATCGCCGCCTGAGTCGCATCCGATCCGCCGCCGCCGCCGACCGACTGCGCCGCGATCACTGCCTGTCCCGCCGCCTTGATCCCGCCGATGAACTCGTCGACCGGGGCCGAACCGCGCCCGTCGCCGACATATTCGTGGAGGGTGGCGAAATAGGCGGTGATCTCGTCGCCCGCATCGATCCCGCTGGCGCGATCGCGGCCGATCTCGTTGGCGACCCGGCCCAGCCGCGAGCGATTCATGCCATAGCGCCCGGCCCGCGCCAGCCCGGCCTGCACCCCGCCGGTAAAGATCGTGTTCTTGCGCAGTTCGAGCAGCACGCGCTTCAGCGGCGACGGACTCTTGGTCAGCGCCCCGAACGCGGCGGGATCGCGGAAATAGGCGCCGGGCTTCATTGCGGCGATGATGCCGTCCCACGCCGCGATATAGTCCTTGGCATAGAGGCCGGCGACGCCCGGCCGGACGTTCGACAATTCCTCGCCGACCCCGGCTTCCCCGGCACCGCCCAGCACCCACAGGTCGCGCTTCAGATCCTGCTGCACCGTCGCCAATCCCGGCAGATACGCCTTCTCATAACCCGCGCGCGTGAAGAAATAGGGGATGCGATAGGCCGCGACCGCGTCCGGATTGGCAAAGGCCAGCACATCGCCCTGCGACAATATGTTCGCCGCCTCCCACGCCGGACCCGCCGATGCCGCCTTCTGCCGCATCACCGCATAGGCGCGGTCGGCAAGGCTCAGCGTCTGTACCGCCGCGCGGGCGGACGCGACCAGCCCGGCGTCGAGCGGCGGGCGACGGTTGGGCCACACCGACGCAATGTCGCGATCCTCCAGCAGCGCGTCGAGATGCTTGGTCAGCGCGGTGCGCTCGGCCTGGCTGTCGGCCCCGGGATAGAGTTCGCCCGCCCAGTCGGCGGTGACCCATGCCTTGACCGCCTTCGCATCCATCGGCCCCTGCTGGCCCAGCATCAGATAGACTTTGAGCGGTTCGTACAGCCGCATCGGATCGCGCCCATCGGCACGCATCACCGCCTCCAGCCGCAGCAACAGGCGCGGCAGCAGGATCCGGCGCAGCGCCACGCGATAGCTTTCCTCGGCCTGTTGGCTCAGACTCGACTGGTACAGCCCGAAGGTCATCATCAGCGGCGGTCCGCCCGCACGCCGTTCGGCATAGCCGCGCGGCAGGTTGCGCAGCGTGTCGAGCGCGGGCAGCGCCGCGCGCAGATCGGCATCATCCTCGCGCACCTGCACCAGATCGACCCCTGCCTCGCGCAGTTGGTTCTCGGCCAGCTGCGCGCGTGCCGCCAATTCGTTCTGAAACGCCCGGTTGCGGGCATAGCTGATGCCCCATGCGGTCAGCACCAGCGCGGTGACGATCCCGATCGCCGCCAACGCCGCGATCAGCCGCGCGCGGTGCCGGGTGCGCGCGCGCAGGTCGGTCGCCCCCAACCCGGCTTCGGGGAACATCACCTCGGTCAACAGCCGGTTGAGGAAATAGGCGCGGCTGCGCGTCTCCATCCCCCCGGCAGGCGTTTCGTACACATCGCCCATCGCGGCGAGGATACGGTCGAGCGGCGCCCCTTCCTGCACGCCACTGGTCAAATAGAAACCGCGCAACTGCGCCGGGGCATCGTCCCCAGCGACGAACGCGCCCTCGGCAAAGCGCATCAACCGCGCGCGCAGACTACGCAACTGCGCCGGGAAGCCCAGCATCATGCCGCGGCGGCGCTGGTCGACTTCCTCGAACAATCGCCGCGCCTGCCGGTCGGCGATCGCCTGTGCCGATATGTCGAATGCCTGCGCCAGCGCCTCGGCGCTCGGGCGACCATCGGCGTAGGGAAGCGTCGCACCGAACACCGCGCGTCGACCCTCGACATCCAGATCGTCGAAATAGGTGCCGAACCCGGCGAGCAGATCGGCCTTGGTCACGATCAGATAGACCGGGACCGCCGTTTCCAGCGTGCGGCGCAGCTCGACCAGCCGCCGCCGCACGGCACTCGCATGCGCGTCGATCGCGGCGCAGTCGCTGCCGACCAGCGTATCGACGCCGATCGCGACGATGATGCCGTTGATCGGTTGTGCCGGACGATGGCGCTTGAGCAGGTTCAGGAACGCGCTCCACCCCGCCGCATCGACGGTCGCGTCCGAATCCTGCGTCGTATAGCGGCCGGCGGTGTCGACCAGCACCGCTTCGTCGGCGAACCAGAAATCGAGGTTGCGGGTGCCGCCAACGCCCTTCGCCGCCTGTTCGACGAACGGGAAGCGCAGGCCCGAATGGAGCAATGCCGTCGTCTTGCCCGCACCCGGCGGGCCGATGATGACATACCAGGGGCGGCTGTAGAGATAGTCGCGGCGATTGCCCGACGCGTTGCGCAGCTTGGCCAGCGCATCGCCCATCCGGCTGCCCAGCGCCTTGCCCTCTTCCTCGGCCGCGTCCGGTCCGGCCAGTTCCTTGGCGATCGCGTCGGACCGCTTCTTCGCGCGCCACCGCCGCCAACCCCACCATGCGCCCCAGAGCAGCGCGATGCCGATGACGAACGCGATCCGGACGCTCCACGGCCGGAAGAAGGCGAAGAACAGCGGCAGTGCGAAGACAATGATCAGCGCCAGCACCAGCGCCGATAGCAGCGTCACCGCATACCAGTTGGTGAAGAACCGCCGCATCATGAACGCCTCGGCACGATGATCTCGACCCGGCGGTTCTGCGACTTGCCCTCCGGCGTATCGTTGGACGCGATCGGCACGCTTTCCCCCAGCCCCTTGGTCGTCACGCGCGACGGATCGGACAGGTCGTCGCGGATCAGCCGCCCTACCGTCTCCGCCCGCGCCTCCGACAGCGCCATATTGTCGGGGAAGCGGACCGTCGCGACGCGGTCGTTATCAGCATGGCCCTCGATCAGCACCGACCCCCGCTCTCCCTCGATCGCGCGACCGATGCGATGGAACAGCGTCTCGCGGCCGGCCTCCAGTTCGTCCGATCCGGATTCGAACAGCTGCCCGACGGTGGTGCGCACCCGCACCGTCTGCGCATCCTCCTCGACCGTCACCAGCCCTTCGCGGATTTCGGGTTCGAGGAATTTGGCGAGGCGCGATGCCTGTTCGCTGCGCGCCGCCGCCATCGCCTCGGCCGGACGCGACAGGGTCAGTCGGCTGTCGGGGTTGAGCGCGGCCAGCCGATCGGTCGGCAAGTCGCCGCTCGACGCCAGCATCAGCCGCAACACGGCATAGGCCAGCACCAGCAGCGCCAGCGCGCCCGCCGCCGCCAGTGCCAGGATATTCATCCCGATCCGCGCGGGCGGGGCCTTTTCCCCGCGCCAGTTCGGGACCAGTTCGACCTGCGACAGCGCGCGGACATGCGGCAGCGCGCCGTACAGCCGCGTCATGATCTCCTGCAACCGCCGCCGCCCGTCGGGCATGACGCGGAACCGTCCCTCGAACCCGGCCGCAAGGCACGCATGGAACAGCTCGATCAGGTCGAGATTGTCGTTCGGCGTGCGCAGCATGTCGTCGACCAGCTGCCAGAACCGGTCGCCGCCGATATTCTCATGGAAGAATTGCACGACCATCGACCGCCGCGCCCATTCGGCGCCATCGGTGCCGATGCCGGGCAGGTTCTGCGCGATGTCGTCGGCGGTGGCGCAGACCGCATACTTGGCGCGCTGGCGCTTTTCCTCCGGATAGTGCGGCGCGATAGCGCGCTCGAACGTCGCAATCGCCTTGGCGCATTCGCGGTGGAATTCGGGCATCGGCATCCGCACCCGCCCGGCGCGCACCGCCGCCAGCAGCGCGAGTACCGGCTCGGCCTCGGCCAGCATGATGTTGCGGACCTTTGGCGGTGTCGCGGGCAGCGGCACGTCGTCATCGGCCAGCCGCGATGGCGCGAGCGGGGCGCTGCCCGGTGCATGGCCGGTCCGCGACAAAGGCGGCGGCGCGCCATAGCCCGCGCCCGACGCCGCATTCTGTCGCAGCCCCTGCAATGGCGACGGTCGGAAGACCGTCTTGTCGCCCTCGTCGCCGTCTTCGGTCACCGCGCGCTCCGCTTCACGCACCATAGTTCGAGCTTCAGCCCCGGCCAGTCACCCGCGACATGCAGGCCCAGCGCCGTCGCCTGCTGGAACTCGGCCCAGTCCGGCACGCCGCGATCCAGCTCGAAATAGACGAAGCCCGGCAACACCCGCAGCTGTGGGGGGGGCGTCGGGGTATGGCGCAGCGGCACGCCGGGCAGCGCCGAATCGACGATCTGCCGCATCCGCTGTACCGCGCCGATCTTCGCGACCGAGGGGAACAGCCCGCGAATTTCCTCGACCGGCGCGGCGGCCGATACCGCGAGGTAGAAATAGCCGGTCTGGTACAGCGCGTGGTCGGTGATCCGCGAGACATAGGCCCCCGGCCCCGCCTGATCGAGCGGCAGCTGCACGGCGGAGCGTTCGAACACCGCCGACAGCATCGACTGGAGCAGGTCGAACACCGGATCGAAACATTGCTGCGGATCGACATGGTCGTAGCGCGGCAGCGGCGGCGCGCGGCGTTCGGGGCGGATCAGCGTCGCCAGCTCGCCCGCCATCGACACCAGCGCCTCGAACAGCCGTTCGGGATGCACCATCGGCAGATGCTGGAGATGGTCGAGCACCGGCAGCCAGCGGTTGAGCGCCTGCAGCAGCAGGAACCCGGCAAAGGTGTCCGACCCGCCATCGGTCGCCTCGACCGCACGCAGCGCCAGTTCGCCGGCGCGCTGTCCGGCGCGCCCGGCAATGTCCGACAGCCCGCCGCGCAACCGCGCCGCCGCCGCAATGTCCAGCGTCGCCGGAATATAGCGGTCGTCGAGCATCACCCGCTTGTTCTGCACCTCGCGGACCTTGGCGAGGCCGAGGGTCACCCGGCCATAGGTCTGGTCGCGGGTTACGCCGAAGCGCAGGTTCGGGCGGGCAAGGCCGACGGGCTCGCTCGTCCGGTCGCTGGAAAAGCTGTCGGCGACCTCGGCATCGTCGACCAGGAAGCGCGCATCGAGGCTGTCGCTGTCCGCCTCGCGAAACTGCACGGCACCCGGCTGCGCGACCGGCAGGGTCAACGAGATCAGCGCGTCGCGCGCATCGGCGGGGATATCGAGCGGCGGAGGCGGCGGGATATCGTCGGGAATGGCGAAGGGCGTGCCGTCGGGCAGGATGCCGGTCGCGCGCGTCACCGCGAACTTGCCGAGCGTCGCCACATCCTCGTCGATGACCAGTTCGGTCAGCCCCCAGGGCCAAGGGCGGATCGAGGCGATGCGGGCGTTCAGCTGCGCTTCGGCATGGCGGTCCTGCGCCTGAAAATGCTGCGGTCGCAGGAACATACCCTCGGACCACGCCACCCGGTTCTTCACCAACCTCTCCCCCCTTCTGGCCGGAAACAGCGCGCCGGAGCCAAGTGCATGCCAGATCGTTTCGCCACAGCAATAGCTGCCAAGGTGACGCCCGACGCTGCTATTGGTTCCAAGGGCAGGCCATGCAGCATCGCGACGATTCCGACCCGTCCTACGACCCGCGCTCCTGGGGTAGCCCGCGTCCCGCGCCGGTCCCGCCACCACCGCCGATACCGGTCGCGCGCGGGCGAAGCCGGACGCCGCTGATCGCCAGCGTCGTGGTAACCCTGGGCGGAGCGATCCTCGCCTACACGGCAAGACCGGCAGGCGACGACCTCGCCAGCCCCGCCGCCACCGCCACGCCTGGCGCATCCTACGACCAGCGCGTGCTCAACATCGCCGGCCCTGCCGCCATCGCCCCGACCCTCCGCTCGCTGGGCGTAGCCGAAGCCGACGCCACCCGCGCTGCCGAACTGGGGCAGGCTGCACTGGGCGACACACCGGGCCTGCTCCGGCTCGACGTCACGCTGGCAGGCCGCAATCTGCACGCCGCCACGCTCACCCATGCCGATGGCGGCGGCGTCGCGATCGAGCGGGCCGGCGACGGGACGCTCGCCGCCAAGCCGCTGTCGGCGAAACTCACCCGTCGCCTGCGCTTCGTGCGCGGCGAGCTGGATGGCGAAAGCTTCTACAGCTCGGCCGTGGCGGCGGGGGTCAGCGATGTGCTGGTCGGCCCGTTCGCCAACGCCTTTCGCTACGATTTCGACATCCAGCGTGAGGTCGCGCCGGGCGACATCTTCGAAGCGGGGTTCGAGGAGCGCGTCAACGCCGATGGCGAACCGGTCGGCGCGCCGCGCCTCGTCTATGCCTCGCTCGCCACCGCCGCCAAGACGCGCGCGCTCTACCTGTACCAGCTGCCCGGCGATGCAGAGGCGGAATGGTTCGACAGCAGCGGACGCAGCAGCCGCCGCGCGCTGATGCGCACCCCGGTCGATGCGGCGCGGATCAGTTCGGGCTTCGGGATGCGCGGTCACCCCATTCTGGGCTTTCGCAAGATGCACCGCGGCACCGACTTCGCCGCCCCCACCGGCACGCCGATCTTCGCGGCGGGCGACGCGACGGTCAGCTTTGCCGGCATGAAGGGCGCCAATGGCAATTTCGTCCGGCTGCGCCACGACAATGGCTGGGAAACACTCTACCTGCACATGAACCGCATCGCGCCCGCGATCATCCCGGGCAGCCGGGTGGCGCAGGGGATGCAGATCGGCGAGGTCGGCACCACCGGCCGCTCGACCGGCCCGCACCTCCATTACGAAGTGCATATCGACGGGCAGGCGGTCGACCCGATGTCGATCGAAACCGGCGGCGGCCGGTCGATTCCCACCGCTGCGATGGTCGGGTTCCGCAAGATTCGCGACGCGATCGACGCGAAACGGGCGGAGACGATGTAGCCTCATACCGGTCGCCGCCCGACGACGAGCAGGATTACGGCCAGCAGCGCGATCCCCATGGCGAAACTGCCGTTCAACCCCGCCGCCGATCCGCCCCACCGCAAAGCGCCGACCAGGTCGAGGTCGATCACCGATCCGAACGCGCCGGTGCCGGGATTGGGGTCCAGCCCCACGCCCAGCTGTTCGACGACATTCCACGCGAAATGCGCGCCGATCGCCGCACCCAGCCCGCGAACCAGCGCCAGCAACCCGAACAGCACGCCGCCCAGCAGCATGTTCGTCAGCATCACCGGCTCGACGCCGCCGGACAGCGCATGCAACGCAGCGAACGCGAGCGCCGTCAGCGGCACCGCCACGCCCGCCCCGACCCCGCGGATCAGCAGCGGTTGGACATAGCCCCGGAACATGACCTCTTCCGCCGTCACCTGGAGCAGCACCAGCAGCACGCCCAGCGGCAGCGCGATCCGTGCCGCAGGTCCGATACCCCGCCCCAGCGTCCCTGCCAGCGCGCAATAGCCGATCGCAAGCAGCAACCCGGCCAGACCAATGGCGAAACCGCCGCCAAATCCTTTGAGCGCCACCGGCCGCAACGGCACGCCAGCCACCCTCGCAAGACCCAGCGCGAGGATCAGGATCGCCCCGAACACGATCACGCCGAACCCCGCGTCCGCCGCGACCGGCGAGAGGCCCTGCACCAGATGGTCGGCGAACGGTGCCGCCCCCCACAGGCAGATCCAGGTCGCCAGCACCCCGGCCCCGGCCAGCGCGATCGCGCGCATGATCAGCGCGCCGCGATCCGTGCGCCCGCCCCGCCACTCAGCATCGACTTCGCGCTGTCGCCGACCAGGAAATACGGCCCCCAGTAAAAGGGATGCGAATATTGCGGCTGCGCGATCAACGTCCGCTGCGCGCGTTGCAGCGCTTCGCCGATGCTGTGGGTCCGCGCCTCGCTATAGAAGCTGCGCATGAACTCCTTGCTCTCCTGCTCGGCCGACACCTGCCAATAGGTTGCCAGCACCGACCGGGCATTGGCGGTCAGGAACGCGCGGACCAGTCCTTCCAGCGTCGATCCCGGCTCCTCCTGCCCGACCGCGCGGCGCAGCGCCTCGCCCCGCACGCCTGCCGCCGTGTCGCATGCCGACAGCACGACGAGATTCGCGTCGAACTTCAGCTTTGCGATCTCGGAAAAGTCGAGCAGCCCGTCCGACCCCGGTTGCCCGAACGACGTGACCAGCGCCGGCGGCGACTTGGAACAGCCCCACAGCCCTTCCTCGATGCCATGCGTCGCGAAATGGACGACCTCATATTGGTCGAGGTCCTGGCGTCCCTCCACACCGGTATCGCTGAACGCCCGACCGGTGACGAACTGCGCATCGCGCGCGCCCAGCGCCCCGGCGGCAATGTTAAGTTCGCGGGCGTCGATTGGTTTTAGCGAGCGGGCGATGCTGTTCAACCGGTCGGCGGCGACCATGCAGCCGAAGCCGACGCGAATCTGGCCGTTCGAGCCGGGTGCCGGCACCGGCGATCCGGGCTGGTTCTGCCCGAAGCCCAGAAACGCCCGCTGCGCCCGCGACGCCGGCAGCGCACGCGACACGAGGAAGGATCGTGGCGACAACGCGGTCGAGATCGAGGCATTGGCCGCCAGGAACGCGGTGCGCGAGAAGTCGAACGGATCGCTCTTCGACGCATCAGCCGCATAGCGCGTCACCAGCACCCCGACCGGCAATTGCTGCAACGGTCCCGACGGATCGACCACGATCGCGCGCGACGCCGCCAGTACCGGTGCCGCCGGCCCGCTGACCAGCCGGTACAGCGTATAGGCGCGGGCTTCATCGAACGGCACCAGCTTGCCCAAGCCGAGATCGCCATCGATCGACTGCCGCAACTGCCCGGCCAGTTCGAGCACCGCACCGCGCGCCGCCTCGCTCTCGGCGACCTGATACAGATAGGTCCGGTCGGCGGTGACGACCATGCCGTAGATGCGGCGGTTGAGCGTGGTGAGTTTCAGGAACGTCTCGCCCGGGCGCAGCGCGGCGCGCAGTTCGGCCAACGTCGCCGGGCTTTCGTCGAGCGTGCGGTAGCGCGGATCGGCGGCCAGCTGCGCATCGACCGCGAGCAGCCGGTTCTCCGCCGCCTCCCGCGCGCGGTTCAGTTCGGCGGTCGAGCTACCCGGCGCCCCCTCGCCCCCGCTCGACAGCGCAAAGCGCAACCGGGTGAGTTCACGCTCCAGATCGGCCCGCTCGCGCACCGCCGCGCCCACCGCCGGATCGGCGGTGACGACGTCGCGGAGTTCGGTGATCTGCCGCGCGACCGCCGGCTCGCCCGCCGCCTGCACCGCGCGGAAGAACAGGTCATAGGTGTCCGCCGCCGGCCTGGCGGATTCGGCGACCAGCAGGTCGAGATAATCCTCCATGCCGATCGCGCCGCTGGGCGCGGTCCCACCCGACGCGATCACCGCATCGACCGCATCGCGGAACGCGCTGCGCGCTTCGGCCCGCGATGCACCCGCCCGGGCATAGACCGCCGCGCGTTCCAGTTCCGCCTCGGCAATCGCCGGCTCGCTGCCCGTCCCGGCATTGGCGATCGACCCGCGCCGCAGCAACTCGACCGTCGTCGTATAATGGTCGAGCGCGCCGCGATAATCCCCCGCCTGCGCGCGCAACCGCCCCTGCTGCCGCGCGATCCGAGCACCCAGCCAATAGAGCTGCGTCTGGTCGAGCCGCTGGTTGGTCAGCGGCCGATAGATGGCGGCGGCAGCATCGATTTCCCTGAGCGCTCCCGGACGATCACCGGTCCCCAGCAATGCGATGCTGCGCGCATAATGCGACTGCGCATCGAGCACGAGCCGCGACAGCTGCGCGGTATCGGCCAGCGCCGGCATCCCCCGATCGCCCGCCGCCGGCTGGTTGAGCGCGACCAGCGTCGCCGCATCCTCCAGCGGCCGGTCGGTCGCGCCGGGCGTCCCGCCGCTGCGGTCGAGCGTCGCCAGCGCCTCGTTGAACGCGGCGCGGTTGATCGCATCGAGCGCGCGATAGGTGTCGAGCTTGCGCAGCAGGAACGGCGTGCGCGTCGCCGGCACCGCGACGAAGATTGCGCGCGCCCCCTCGAAATGCTGGGCGGCGGCGTCGGGGAAGCGGATGTTGGAGTCGGCAAGGCCCGCTTCCAGCAGCAATTCGGCTTTCAGCGCAGGCGGTGCGTCGGGGGTCAGCCGGGCGAGCGCATCGTTCAGCACGCGCGATGCCTCGACATGCAGCCCCTTGTGGTTGAGCGCGATGCCCTGCGTCAGCGCGGCGCTGGCGGTCGCCTGTTGGGCGGGCGCGGCATCGGCCGCCAGCGCCCCTGCCCGCACGGGCAGGCTGGCGGCATCGACGCTCGCGGTCGCGACATAGGTCGCGGCGACCGCCGGCTGGCGCAGCCCGGCAGCGATGGCCAGCGCCTCCTCGACCTGCGGCAGGATCGCCGGGGTGCCCGCCGCGACATAGCGCCGCTGTCCGCGCGTCAGGTCGAGCCGGATCGATTCCAGCCCGGTCTGCTTGTCGAAACACCGCGCCGCGGTGGCGGGATTGCCGCTGATGGTCAGGTCGCGGCGGTCGCCGCAATCGAACTGCGCATCGACCGCCTCGATCGCCGCTGCTTCGGCCGGCACGATCCGGACGGTGCCCAGCGGCCGGCTCGCCGCGACGCTCGAACAGGTGATGGCATAGGCGCGCGAGAAGGGATCGGGTGTCGCCGCGTCGCTCCAGTTGCGCGCCGCCGCGCACCGCTCGCCCGCGGCATTGCTGCCCAGGTTGAAACTGTCGAGCCGCGCGGGCGGCGTGGCGGTGCATCCTGCCAGCACGGCGGCGGCAGCACCCGACAGCAACGGGACGATGGGGCGACGGATCAAGGCTTCGGCTCCTGCGACGGCACGACGGTCGGGGCGGGCGCGGCGGCATCGGCGGGCGTTTCGGGTACTAGTGCCGGCAGCCCGCTCAGCAACGCTTCGTTATTGCCGCCGATGATCGGGGTGAAGGGCAGCGACACGTCCTGCAAAATGCCGAACACCGCCTGGCTGTCCCAATCGAACACCTGCAAGGTCGGCTGGATGACGATCGTCGTCAGACACCCGGCACCCGACCCGGCCAGACAGCCGTTGATCCGGCTGTTGGGCAACAATTGCGGCTGGATATCGATCACTGGATTTCCGAGCAGCGCCGCGCCCGCCCCGGTGATGCCGTTGATGTCGCCGAAGAACGCGAAGCTGGCCGCCGCTGGCGTGCCATAGGTCGCGATGCGCAGCGCGGGCGTGACCGGCGCGGTCAGCGATCCCACGGAGACGCCCGACGACCGCCCCGGCACCGCCGTATTCTGGAACAGCGCATAATCGCCGAACCGGACGGTCAGCGACCGCGCGGCGATCATCGTCGTCGCATCGGGCGCGAAGAAGCCGCCGCCCAGCTGCGTATTGTACAGCGCCGAATTGGGGTTGCCGATCAGCGCCTGCGCCTGCGCGCGTCCGGCATCGCCCGGCTGCAACGTATCGAGGAACCCGGTCGACAGCCCCGCCGCGATCCGGTTGCCGCGCAGGTCGAGGTCGTTGTCGCCGACCAACAGCCGACCGCCCGCATCGCTGGTCGCGATCAGGTGGATCGTCGCGGCATTGCCGTTCGCGCCATCGCCGCCGATGCGGATGCTGCGGCCGGCCCCGGTCGCGCTTACCTGTCCGGTCACGCGGACATCGCCGGTCGACAGCATCTCGACCGATCGCCCAACGGAGGGGGCAAGCGCGACGCTGCCGATCTCCATCGCGCCCGCGCCGCCGTCGAACGCGACGCTGTCGGCCGCGACCTGCGCGACCTCCGCCGCCGACAGGCGAAAGCCGTTGGCCTGCGTCCCGTCACCGATGCGCAGCGCGGTCGTCGCCGGATCGCGCGTGGCGAAGCGGACACTGCTCCCCCGGATCGCGCCGGACAGTTCGGCATCGGCACCGCGGATCGCGATCGACGGCCCGCCGCTCAGCGCACCCGCGCGCACCAACCCGACCGCATCCAGCGTGATGCCGTTGCCGCTACCCGACGCCAGCGACAGTCCGCCGCTGCTGGTCGCCTTCAACGCCCCGCCGGCCCGCACCGCGCCCAACGTAACGCCGGCGCCATCGACCGACAGCGCGCCACCCGCCGACACTTCACCCGCATTCACCGCACCTGTCGATGCGAGCGACACATCACCGCCTGCCGCCGCATTCTGCAGCGTCAGCGCCGAACGCGCCTCGACCAGCAGCGCCCGTGCCGCCGACAATCTGTCCCGCACCTCGACCGAGGTTCCGCGCAACGTCGCCGACCCGGCGGACTCGACGCTGGCCAGCCGCGCCGTTCCCGCTTCCACCGTCAGATCGCCGCCGGTCGTGCGCAGCGCCGTCGCGCCGCCATTCCCGGCACCCAGCGTCCCGGCGGTCTTGATCGTCAGCGCCTGCGCGGTCAGCGCGCGCAGGTCGATATTGCCCGCTTCCAGCGTTGCCGTGCCACCGACCGTCGCCGTACCGAGCGCCAATGTCGATCCGGCCTTCGCCTCCAGCGTGCCCGCCGTCAGGTCGCCGCCCCGAACCGAACCGCTGCTCGCGATCAACGACACCGGCCCCGTCGCGCTGATCCGTCCGGTCGTCAGGTCGCCGCTGCTCAGCGTCACCGCCATGCGCCCGACCGTCAGGTCACCGGTCGTCACGCTGCCATCATGGGTCAGCCGGTCGACCGGCGCGCTCCCGTCGAAGCCGCCGAGCGACCCTGCCTCGACCGATCCCAGCCGGATCGCCTGCCCGCGCCCTGCCCGCAGCGCCAGCGCGGAGCCCGCCCCGGTGCGCAAGCTCGCGCCCGACAGGTCGATGCCGGCGGTAGCGTCGAGTATGATCGGTGCCGTACCGCCTGCCGTACCGCTCACCAGCGTCAGCCCCGACGCCCCGCCGATCGCGCCGTTCGTCGCGCTCAGCCGAACCTCGCCGCCCGCCTGCTGCTCACCGCCCAGCGCGATCGATCCTGCGGTCACCCGATACGCACCGCCAGCGGTCACGCCGTTCGCCAGTGTCGCCGCGCCGCTCGCCCGGACGGTGACGTTCCCGCCCATCGCCACCGCGCCAAGCTGCAACGCGCCCGCTGTCGAATCGGCAGCCAGCGAGCCGGCTCCGGCGACCGGCCCGACCGCGATCGACTGGCCGCCCAGCGTAACATCGCCGGTCGCGCTCACCGTGCCGCCGCTCAGCGCACCGCCCTGCGACGCCGCCGTGACCGCCCGTCCCGCCAACCGGTCGAACCGTAACGCGCCGGCCGACGTCGCTCGCAATGCGCCTCCGGCCGTCACCGTACCCAAATTGCCGGTCGTACCGGCGGACAACACCGCGTCGCCGACCGCCTTGCCGGTACCGAGCGTCAATGCTCCGCCGGTCGTGGCCGACAGCGCCCCGCCGCTATCGACCGACCCGATATCGATCGACTGGCCCGCCAGCGTCGCATTGCCGCGCGCGACCACCGCCGTTCCATTGAGCGCCCCGCCCTGCGCGGTCGCCGTGACCGTCTGCCCGGTCAGCTGGTCGAAGCGCGTGGCACCCGTCGTCGAAAGGCCGAGTGCTCCGCCGGCAGTGACGGTACCGAAAGTGCCGGTCGCGCCGGTCAGGGTCGCATCCCCGGTCGCCCGGACCGTGCCGATCGCCAGCGCGGCGTCGCTCTTCGCCGACAGCGATCCACCACTCTCGGCCAAACCCAGATCGATCGACTGCCCGGTCAGCGTCGCGTTGCCGCGCGCGACCACCGCCGTTCCGATGAGCGCGCCACCCCGCGCCGTGGCGGCTATGCTCTGTCCGGTCAACCGGCCGAAGCGCGTCGCGCCGCTCGTCGTGATGCCGAGCGCTCCCCCGGCGGTAACGTCGCCGAAATTGCCCGAAGCGCCGGTCAGTACCGCGTCGCCCGTGGCCTCGATCGTACCGATCGCCAGCGTACCCGTCGCATCGGCAGTCAGTGTCCCCGCGTCGATCCGGTCGAGCGTCACGTCGGCGCCGCTCAGCGTGATCGCACCAGTCGACGACAGCGCATCGCCGCGGATTGCACCGCCGCTCGCGTCGATCGACGCACCCGACACGCGCCCAAACGACAGCCCCTGCGCCCCGCCCAACGTCACCGCGCCCGACGCATCGACCGATCCCAGCAGCGCCCGTCCCGCCGCCGTCAGCGATACCGTGCTGCCCGTCACCGGCCCGGAAACCGTCAGGTCGCCCACCGTCGCCCGCAGCGCGACCGGCAAGCTGCCGCCATCGATCCGGTTGGCGGTGATCGCGGTCGCGGTGATCGATATATTGCCGCCGACCACATCGCCCAGCACCGCATCGGTGCCGACCGTCAGCGAGAAGGGCTGGCCGGCGCCTGCCGACAGGCTGGTCCCGGTGCCCGTGACGAACCCTGCCAGTCGTCCATTGGGCGCCGCCACCGTCAGCGCACCCGTAGCGCTGCGCACGAACGGGGTGCGGATGTCGCGGCCCGATCGCACCGTGACCGCGCCGTTGGCGGCGACGCCATCGGCCACCGACACGTCGTTGCCGGCACCCGTCCCGATCACCGACGCGGTTCCAGCCGACGCAACGCCCTGCACGAACACCGGGCCGAGCGCGCCCAGCGCGACGTCGCCACCGGTCGTCGCGATCCGCCCCAGGGTCAGCACGCCATTCGCCGCCTGCACCTGCACATCGCCGCTCGTGTCGATATTGCCGCCGGTGACCACCCCCCCGGCGGCGATCGCCGACAGGCTCGCCGCGCGCGCATTGCCGAACCGCACCGCATTGCCGCCGAGCGTCACTGCGCCATCGGTGTTGATCGCGCCGGTCGTCACGTCGCCCGCCGCGCGCAGCGTTGCCGGTCCGCCGAGACGCAGGTCGCCGGTGCGGATCGCTGCCCCGGTCGTGGTCGCTCCGGTCGCCACCAGTCCGGCGGCCTGCACGCCGCCGATCGTGATCCCCTGCCCATCGGTGGTCAGCCGCACCGTGCCGCCGGCATCGATCCGACTGTCGCCCAAGTCGATTGCACCACCGGTCGCGCCCAGCGTGACGCCTTCGCCACCGGTCGCATCGCTGTCGGCGCGGATCGACAGCGCATTGCCGCTGCGCGTAATCCCCCCGGCCGACGCGGTCGCGCTATAGGCGCCGCGTGCCGTCTGCGTGCCGCCGAGCGTGATGGCCGTTCCCGACAGCGTTGCCGCCCCGTCCGACGTCAGCCCGCCGGTCACTCCCACGCTACCGCCGGTCGACACGACGCGGACATTGCCGCCCGTGCTGCGGATCGTCCCCGCGACCGCAATCGCACCGCCCGCGTTCAATTCTACCGCGCCGGCATCGGCTGTCAGGGTGCCGGTCACGCCGATGCCACCCCCGGCATCCAGCGCGACCCGGCGTCCGGCCGCACTCGCCACCGACAAGTCGCCCGATGTCGCACCCAGCGTCACCGCCCCGGTCCCACCGCGCACATCGCCCAGCGTCACCGCCGTCCCGCTGGCGGTCACGCCGGTCGCGCCGGACACGCGCCCCGCACGCAACGTGCCACCGCTGGTCAGCGTCACCGCCCGGTCGCGGCTCTCGATCGTGCCGAGCGTCAGCGCCGTCCCGCTCGCCAGCGTCACCGCGCCGCTGGTGCTGATATCGCTCTGTACCGACAGCGTGCCCGCCGCGCGCAGATCGATTCCCTGCAACGCGCCGCTGACCGCGATCCGGCCGACCGTCAGATTGCCGCCGGTGCTTTCCGCCGCGAAGCCGTCGACCAGATCGAGCCGCCCGAAGGTCAGCGATCCCGCCGACCGGAACGCACCGCCCGGCCCCGTATCGCCGTCGAGCGTCGCGATGGTGCCCAGCGACCGTGCGGTCACGTCGCCGAGCTTCAGCGGCGCTTCGCTGGCGGTAAAGACCCGGACGTCCAGCGCGCGGTTGGTGCCGCCGGTGATCGTGCTGCCATCGGCCAGCACGATACCGTCCGCACCCGCCGCCTGCAGCTTGATGACGTCGCTGCGCCGGCTGCTGCCCGACGCGATCGCCAGCGCGCGCGAGCCAGTAATACCCCCGGTCAACGCGGTGACGTCGATCCCGCCGCCGCTGCGCAACGCGCTGCCACCCAGCGTGACCGAACCGCCGCGCAGGCTGACGCCGTCGGATGCCGCAACATCGCCGCCGACAGTCAGCGCAGTGCCCGCGACCACGGTCGCACCCGCACCGCTATCGATCCCGCCGGTCGTCACCGCGCCGCTGCCGCGAACGTCGATCGCGCGGTCGGATGCCAGATCGCCCGTGACGATGGTCGACCCGCCGATCGACAGTGCCTCGCGCAGGTTCACATCGCCGGTGCCGATTGCACCGCTGCCCACCGCGCCGCGCAGTGCCCGCGCCTCGACCGATCCGATATCGATCGCAGTGGCACCGTCCCGCCGCGCCAGCGTCAGCCCGCCACGCCGGTCGTCGCCCGCGATCAACCGGCTGCGGCTTCCCAGCCGAATATTCCCCGCGCTGCTACCCAGCGTTTCGAGCAGCAGGCCGTCATCACCGGTATCACCCGACCGCAGCGTCACCGTACCGATCCCGACGATATCGCCATCGGTCGAACTGACGCGGAACTGGCCACCCGCGCGCTGCGTCACCGGGTCCGTCGCGCCCAGCGTCACGCCGCGTCCCGACAGCAGCACGTCGCCACCGGCGGTGACGTTGCCGGCGATGCTCAGCGCCCCGCCCGATGCGACCGAAAAGTCGTCGCGGGTCTGCACCGCGCCGCCAAAGCTCGCCGAACCGCTGGCGCCGGCGACGATGTCCGCGTCGCGATTGTCGGCGCGCAGCGCGCCGTCGACCAGCAGCCGGGCGACGCCGCCGGTCGCCGCCGCATCGCCCGCGACCGTCACGCCGTTGACCGCCGCCGCCGGCTTGCCCGCCGACAGGACGATCCCGCGCGACCCGGCGCTGGCGGTGGTCACCGCCGCCGACACCTGCAGCAGCGAATCGGTCAGCGTATCCTGCGATGCCAGCGCGAAGATGGCGTTGTTGCCCGCCACCGTGCCGCGCACATATTGGCTGGTGCCCGCGACCGCGCTGCCCCGGTTGATCGTCACCGACAACGGGCTGCCCGAACGATAGTCGAGCGTCACGTCGCTGGCGGTGACGAAGGCGACATCCTGTCCCTCCGCCACGAACTCGCCATGCGCGTCGATCTTGGGGGCCAGCATCACCAGCCCGCGCGTGCTGCCGTCGACGCGCAGCTTCGCGCCCTGTTCGACGGTGATCGCCGACTGGCTGCCTGCGCTGGCCTGCAACCGATAGCTGTCGCCTGCCCGCACGAAATCCTCAGGCGATATGTCCAGCGTGGTCAGCACCAGCGACCCGGTGTTGAACGCCGCCTTCGACCCGACCAGGATGCCGTTCGCATTGTGCACCCACACCGCGACATTGGCATCGCTGGTCAGCTTGCCGAGCAGTTGCGATGGGTTGCCCGACACGTCACGGTTCAGCACCGCAATATCCCCGCGCAGCCCGCCGAGCAGCCGGCCGTCGGTGAAGTTGACCTCCTTGCTTTCAGGGATGTTGAACCCGTTCCAGTCGATGACGGTGTTCCGCCCGCGCAGGTCGACGCGCAACCGGTTGCTGCTGTCCTTGAAATCCGGCCGCAGCCCGTCGGTCCGTACGTCGCGCACGTCGCTTTCGGTCGGCAACCGCACCTGCGCGCTCTGCGCCACCGCCAATGCCGGGAACAGCGCCCCGCAGGCGGTGGTGAGCACGAGAGCGGCGCGAAGGCGGCGGGCGGTGGCGACGACGGGCATCGGCATTTCCTATCGGGCGCGATCGCGCAGCTGCGCGGTCAACGAAACGAGCACACGCGCTGGCGGACGACGTTCGTCGAGCAGCAGCGCCTTGTCGAGCGGCTTGGCATAGGCGACGTCGAGCACGACGCTGCCGGGCAGCGACAGCCGGACGCCGCCACCGACACTCTTGAAATTGCGCGGCCCCTCGATCGCGGTACGGTCGAGATTGCGCAGGTACAGATGGTCGTAAAAGCCGAAGAACTGTGCCTGGACCGGCGACCAGAGCGGCACATCGGCCCGCGCCTCGAACCGGCCGCCGACCGCATGGTCGCCGCTGTTCGAACCGGGATCATAACCGCGCCCGATCGTCAGGCTGCCCAGCGCAAACTCCTCGTAATTGAGCAGCGGGTCGTTCGACCATTGGAACTGCCCCTGCGCCGCGATGCTGAAAATCGGCCCCACGCTGACGGTCGCGTCGACCGCGCTGCGGAACACCAGCGCCTGCGGGTTGCCGTTCAGCCGCGACGTCAGCACACCGTCGGCGAAGCCACGCTCGCTGGCGTCGAGGATGCCCAGCCCCTTGCGCAGCTCGCCACTCGCCGCGATCGACAGCCAGACATTGCCGTTCGCATCGACGAACTGCTTGTCGCCATCCAGCCCGACAAACACCACGCGCAGCTTGTCGCGGGTCAGCGTCACCGCATCGCTGCCACCGCCGACGCGCGAAATCTGGTCGATATAGTCCAGCCCGCCGCGCACCCGCGCATTCGACCGGATCGACCGCGCCAAGGGCCGCGCGACGTCGAACCCGGCGATCAGCGTATTGGTGCGCAGGTCGAGCGCCCCCAGATCGGGCCGCGACCATGCATAGGTTGCCCGCGCGCCGAAGCTGGTGCCGGCGCTGTCGACCTCGAAGATATGGCCGCCCTGCACGATGAACTGTTCGGGGAAATCGACCGCCGCCGACGCGCCCAGATAGGTGATGTCGCCCAACCCGGTCAGCCCGTACAGCTCACCGCGCGCATAGACCGTTTCGCGACCGAGCAACGCCGAATTGTAATTCTGGACATTGGCGAACAGGGCAAAGCGGCGCGAGCTGACCGTCAGGTCGCCGATCACATCGCCCTGTTTGCCGCCCGACGCGCGCAGCGACAGCGCCACGTCGAGCCCCGGCACGTCACCGGCCAGCAGCAGCAGCCTCTCCGCCTCACGCTCGTTCAGCGGGTCCATCGCCTGGATCTGCGCCAGCCTGCGCCGCAGCAACGGTTCATAACGTCCGGCATCGCCGCGCACACGCAGTTCGACGATGCGCGCGGTCACCACCTCCAGCCGCAGCACGCCGCCCGTAATCTCCTGCGCCGGAATCTGGACCGACGCGATCCAGCCTTCGGACCGCAGCGCGGCGTTGGCGCGGTCGCGGATCTCGCACACCGTGGCGATCGACTGGTCACCAGTCGGTGCCTGCACCTTGGTCAGCGCCTGGGCGATTTCCGGCTGCAACGGTGCGCCATCGGCCCGGCTGAATGCCACCCGGTTCAGCGACACGCGCAGCGGCGAGTCCGCGAACGGGCAGTTGCCGATCGCGAACGCACCGCGCGAATCCACATCGGCGCGCGGCGCCCGGTCCGTTTCCGGCACGGGCGGGGTCACCTCCTGCCGGCTGGGCAGTGGTGCCACCTGCGCCCATGCGGTCGCGGGAACGGCCAACGCGACCGCCCCCGCCAGCAGCTTCCAACGTCCCGAACCCGGCTTCCGCAACACTATCTTCCCCCTTGTTGCCGGCGCCGGTTGACCCCGTGTCGCCGACGATCTTTGCCCGATTAATCGTAGTCTTCGTAATATATCTGATCGAGCTGCCACCCGTTCCTGCCCAGCGCGAACTCCATGTCGCCGATGCGAATGCGGTCCTTCGCCCAGGTCGGATCCACCTTTACCGTGCGCGTGGCTTCAAGCAGCTGGCGCTGGGTCTGGCCCTCACCATCGACGTTGTTCGGGTTGTCGAGCAGCTTCTTCAGCACCGGCCCGACCTGAGCAGGCGTCAGGCGATGCTTGGGGCTGTCGTCCAGATCGCCATGCTGCATCACCGTCGGTGCGCTGAGCGCAGCAATCCCCGCTGCATCGTTCGCCAGCGCCGCCGTGCGGAACCTGGCCCAGAACTCGTCCAACGACTGGCCCGTCGCCGCAGCGGACGGGGTCGCACTCGCCTCCACCGGCGGCGTAACCGGCGCGACCGGGGCCTCGGCCGGCGCCTCCACTGGCACCGCGGCGTCCGTCGCGTTCGCCTCGACCGCCGTTTCTGCGCCGCCACAAGCTGACAGCAACAGCAGCGCGCCCAGCCCGATCGTCATCGTTCCCGGTCCCTTCATCGTCCCTCCGGCCAGCGCATGGCCTTCACCGTATATTTGTTGAGCGGGTAGCTGGAGACCTTTACCTGGTTCCCCTGATTGCCGCCCAGCAACTGGATATGCGTCGCGGTCTGCCCGACGAAGAACGCCACGTGATTTCCCGACGACGATCCGGTCGCGCCGTCGACACCGCGCGGCGTGCGATAGATATGGACGATGCAGCCATAGCGCGGTTCGCGCAGCGCCGTGCCGAACTTGCCCCAATCCGCCGCCCGCGCGCTGCGGATGCCGCGAATGCCGGCCTGTTCGAGGCACCAGTTCACGAACGACGCGCACCACGCAACCTCGTCGGTCTTGGCGGCCAGCGTGGTGGTGGCGTGATATTCGACGATGCGCGGATTATGGCTGCGCCCGGCGACTTCGGACACGCCCTTCTCGGCCAACGCCACCCGCATCCACGGTGCACCGATGGTCGATCCGGGCGGCTCCAGCTGCGCGCTGCGATGCGGTGCCGGACGTGCAGCGGCTGCGGGACGCGCCTGTGCACGCCGGGTCGCGGTCGCTGTACCGCCCATCCCGCGCCCCAAAGGTGCATCGCCGATCGGCAGGTTGCGGATCGACGGCGCCGTCACCGCACGGGTCGGCGTGCCGGTAGAGGATCGCGCGGCGGACGGCGTGCGGGGCAGCGCGGCACCGGTAATGCCCAGGCTGGACCACGTCTTCGCACCGACCACGCCGTCGACCTCCAGCCCGCGGCTCTGCTGAAAACTGCGAACTGCACGCTCGGTCGCCGTGCCGAACACGCCGTCGAGGTCCAACGGTGGGCGGGGACGTGCCGTCGTGTTCAACAGATGCTGCAACATCTGGACCTGCTGGCCCCGGGCGCCTCGATCGATCTCTCCAAATCGCACGATTCCGTCTCCGCCTTTCAATAGGCGCAACGTTGAACGTTCCGCCTTCGCAATGGATGCATCATTTACCGTCTTTTGTCGGTCCGCCCCCGCAACAGAGTCAGCGCGATCAGCAGCACCAGCGAGTCGATGGCGACCAGCGCCAGCCAAGGGCTGGTCCATTTGTCCATGTTGACCGTCCGCCCGTAATAGGGTGGCCCGGCGCCATAGGCCTCGTTCAGCATGTCTGCGCTGATCCAGACCGCCCCGGCGACCATGAGCGCCGCCAATATCCAGCGCAGCACGCGCATCAGTAACGCACCGTGACCGTCACGAAGCAATCGGGCGACGGCCCGACCATCTCCCGCAATCGCGCCACGAAACGTCTCATGTCGTTGGTCAGGTCGATGCAGCCGGCGCTGCCCGGCGTCGAACCACCATGGATGAAGAAGCCGCCGCGCCTGTGCGTCACGGTCGCCGGCATGACGTGCAACGTGACGCGGTAATCGCCCCAAGGCGCGGCCTGATCGTAGCGATACCAGGACCGTTCCCACAGTTCGGCCGGGTTGATCCAATATTCACCGGCGGGGATCGGTCCCTCGCCGCCCAGACGCTGTCGTTCGGCCGAGTAGTCGAAATTGCCGCGCGCATCGGGCCTTCCCGATACCGCGGACCATGAATATTGAAGCCTGGGTCCACGCAGGGTCAGCGTGCGCCCGTCGAACAGGATATGCACCGGGGACCGGCCGCATTGCGGCACCGCCGGATCGCCGCGCTCATGCGCATATCGGTCTTGAGGCATATAACGCTCCTCTCGATCCCCCCGAGGATAGGTCGCGACCGTAACTCGCTGCAATCACGCGACCGCCCCATCCGCCGCGCCGGAAGCACCATCGAACCGATAGGTCAGCGCGTCGCCATCCACCGCGACCGCGATCGAGCGCACCTCGTCCCCGCGCATCCGCCGTTCGAGCAGCGCGACCGACATGTCGGGCAGCATCGAATTGGTCAGGATCGCATCGATCATCCGTCCGCCCGACGCCGCTTCGGTGCAGCGTTCGACGATATGGTCGACCACCGCCGGATCGATGGTGAGCGCGATGCCGTGATTGTCGCGGATGCGCCGCTCGATCCGGCCGAGATGCAGCCGGACGATCCCCGCAAGCATGTCCTTGCTCAGCGGATAATAGGGCAGCACCGACAGCCGCCCCAGCAACGCCGGCGGAAACACCTTGAGCAATTCGGGGCGCAGCGCCGTCGCCAGCGCATCGGGCGTCGGCGCCGTTTCCTCATCCTCGGTCAGTGTCGCGATCAGGTCGGTCCCGACATTGGAGGTCAGCAGGATCACCGTGTTGCGGAAATCGATATGCCGCCCCTCGGCATCGTTCATGAACCCCTTGT
This sequence comes from Sphingomonas hankookensis, assembly GCF_001619955.1. GTDB lineage: Bacteria > Pseudomonadota > Alphaproteobacteria > Sphingomonadales > Sphingomonadaceae > Sphingomonas > Sphingomonas hankookensis_A. The sequence goes on from NZ_LQQO01000005.1 coordinate 25,933, forward strand.
CGAACACCTGGAAGAACATCTCATGGACGTCGGGGTGCGCCTTCTCGACCTCATCGAGCAGCACCACCGAATAGGGCCGCCGCCGCACCGCTTCGGTCAGCACCCCGCCCTGCCCATACCCGACATAGCCGGCAGGAGCGCCCTTCAGCGTCGAGACGGTATGCGCCTCCTGAAACTCGCTCATGTTGATGACGATCATTGAATCGTCGCCGGAAAACAGCAGCTCGGACAACGCGTGCGCGGTCTCGGTCTTGCCGACGCCCGACGGGCCGCACAGCATGAACACGCCGACCGGCTTGGCCGGATTGTCCAGTTTCGCGCGGCTGGTCTGGATGCGCTTGGCGATGGCGTCCATCGCATGATCCTGGCCGATCACCCGTGCCTTCAGCGCGGTGCCGATCGTCAGCACGCTTTCGATCTCGTCCTTGACCATCCGCCCGACCGGGATGCCGGTCCAGTCGCCGACGACCGCCGCGATCGCATCGCCATCGACCACGCCGAAGACCATCGGATCGTCGCCCGCCGCCTCACGCGCAGCTGTCAGCGCAGCATCCAGCGCATCGCCGTCATCGCCCTCCCGCGCGGCACGTACCGCGTCCAGTGCCTCGCGCTCGGCGGTCCATTTCGTCTCGACCGCCTCGACCGCAGCCCGCGCCTCTTCGATCGCCTCGTCCAGTTCAGCCAGCCGGTCGTCGCGGCGATAACGTTGCTGCGTCTCGCGCTCGACGACGCCGCGTTCCGCCTCCAGCAGTTCCAGCCGCCGCCGCCGGTCCTCGACCGCCGCCGGGGTGGCGTGCTGCGACACCGCGACGCGCGCGGCGGCGGTGTCGAGCAGGCTGACCGCCTTGTCGGGCAGTTGCCGCGCGGGCACGTAACGCTGCGACAGGGTGACCGCCGCGCTCACCGCTTCGTCGAGCACGACGACGCCGTGATGCTGCTCCATCGCCCCGACCACCGACCGCAGCATGTCGACCGCGACATCCGTCTCCGGCTCGGCCACGTCGACCGGCTGGAACCGGCGGGTGAGCGCCGGGTCCTTTTCAAAATACTGGCGATATTCGGCATAGGTCGTGGCGGCGATGGTGCGCAGCCGCCCGCGCGCCAGCGCCGGTTTCAGCAAATTGGCGGCGTCGCCCGTCCCCGCCTGCCCGCCCGCGCCGACCAGCGTATGCGCTTCGTCGATGAACAGGATCACCGGGCTGGCCGCGCCCTCGACCTCGTCGATCACCTGGCGCAGCCGCTTCTCGAACTCGCCCTTCACGCCCGCGCCGGCCTGCATAAGTGTCACATCGAGTGCGCGCAGCGTCACTCCTTTCAACGCGGGCGGGACGTCGCCATCGGCGATGCGCCGCGCGAACCCTTCTACCACCGCGGTCTTGCCGACGCCTGCCTCACCGATCAGGATCGGGTTGTTCTGCCGCCGCCGCAGCAGCACGTCGATCAGCTGGCGGATTTCGCCGTCGCGCCCGACGACCGCGTCGATTTCGGCGGCACGCGCCTTGGCGGTCAGGTCGCTGGAGTAGCGCGCCAGCGCCTCGCCCGCCGGGGCCGGACCGCTCGCCGCCGCCGGAGCGCCCGGTTCGATCGACGCGACCGACGTCGTCTCGGCCGATGGCTTCACGATCGCATCGAACTCCGCGCCCAGCCGGTCGGCGGCGATCTTGCGCCACTCGCCACTCGTCGCGAACAGCGCGTTGCGCAGCGTCGGCGTGCGCAGCATCCCGTAGAGCAGATGCCCGGTGCGCACCTTGCCCGCACCGAATTGCAGCGAGGCATAGAGCCAGCCCTTCTCGATCGCCTCCTCGACCTGCGGCGCGAAGTCCGAGATCGCCGACGCCCCGCGCGGCAATATGTCGAGCGCACCGACGATATCGCGCGCCAGCACCGCATCGTCGATGCCGAACGCCGCCCGGATCGCGGCAATGTCGCCGGTCGAATCCTGGACCAGCAGATGCAGCCAATGGACCAGCTCGACATAGGGGTTGCCACGCATCCGGGCGAAGCCGGTGGCGGATTCGATCGCCTGCAGCGCGCTGGCGTCGAGGCGGCCGAACAGGGCGGTACGGCTGATATCGGTCATGCGGATCCTTGTCGGTCGATGGGCGGGACGCGGGTCGGACGGGTTATCGCACGGTGCGTTTCATGTCGGCGATCGACTGTGCGCCGGCCAGCGACGCCTGTTCCGACCGCGCGGCATCGATCGCGAAGCGGTTGGTCGCGGCGTCCCAGGTAAAGGCGATCGGTTCGAGCACCTCGGCATTCGGCGAATAGGCCTTGAACACCACGCCGATGCTGGTCGGTTCGCCGGGCGACAATATGCCCGCCGCGACCGGCCCGCCGCAGGCGGTGGCTTCATAATCGCCCTGCCCGATCGTCGGGACCAGCGTGACGCGGTCGCCCTGTATCACGCCCGCAAAGCATCCCGGCACATCGGGCGCCAGCGTCGCCTCGCCCGTCACCAGCGTCGCGACCTCGCGCTCACCCGCTACCAACCGGAACGACTGGGACCGGCTCACCTCTACCTCGCTCCATCCATTGCGCCTGGCGCCCGCTTCGGCCGCGGCGAGGCTGGCCGCGCTTGCCGCGCCGGACAGCTTGACCGTCGTCGCCGCCTGTGTCGGGGCGGGTGCCGGCGCTGGCGTTTCGTCGACGACCGCAGGCGACGCGGCATTGTCGGCGACCCCTTCGGCCGACTGGCCCTCCGGCGCGGCGCCACAGGCGGCCAGCGACAGCCCGGCCAGATACAGCATGAATTTGGGCATGATCGGCCTCCTCACTGCGCGGCATATTTCTGGTAATTGGTCCGCATCTTTTCGTCGTATTTGTATTTCCGGTAGCTCGGCCCGTTGTAGATGCGCGCGAACTCCGACCAGCTGCGGTTGCGGATCGCCGACAACAGCCGCCGGTCGGCGCGAACGAAGGCGATGAACGCCTCGACCTGCAGCAGCAGCGACTTCTTCATCGCGGCGACGAACGCTTCGACCGACGAATGGCCCGCCTGGACATGGTTTTCGCCCAGTATCTGGAACGCGCCCCAGCTCGCCGATTTCAGCGCGGCGGCACGGTCGAGCGCCATCGCCCGCTCGAGCTTGGGATATTGTTCGGAATCGCGGCCATAGCCACCCGGCGTTGCGTTGCAGATATCGGGATGGGCGGCGGCAAAGCGGCCATTGGTGTGTTTGTGGAATTTGTGGCGTTCGAACAGGATCGTCGGGCGGCCCTGCGAGTCATACGGACCGCGAATGGCGACCTCGGTCTCCACCACCGCCTTCACCGCTGCCGTTTCGCATCCCAGCCGCGCGGCGATGTCGACATAGGTCGCCTCGCTGATCCCGCCCGGCCCTGCCTTTCCGCCAGCGGCCGGCCGCGGTGCGGGGGTCGCGGGCGCGCCACCTGCCGGTCGTGGTGCGGGTGGCGGGGCGGCCGGACGTGGCCCCGCCGGCGCGCGGCTGAGCGCGGTCAAGGTCGGGCCGCCGGGATCGACCACGCCATCGGGCTTGCCGAAGCGCAGCACCTGCGCCTGGTACCGCGCGATCGCGGCGGCGGTGCGCGGGCCGAAAATGCCATCCTCGCGCAGGACTTCCTGTCCGGCAACACGCCCGCGCGCGCGGTTCAACAGGCTCTGGATCGTGCGGACATCGGCCGTGCGATTGGGTCGCCGTGGACCAACCGGCGTTGCGATCATCATCGTTCCGCTTCCTTTCGTGTCGCCCCCGTTGCCACGCCCCCACCCCGCCTGAGATGCGCGTCACGGCGCACCCCTGCACCACCGCCGCCCAGCCAGCCGCTCCACCCGAGCCGCGTCGCGCCGTCCAGCCGTGCCGGCGTCGCATGTGCCGCGTCGATCTCCAGCGCGACGTCCTTCTCCAGATGGCTGGGCGCGAAGGCGTCGAGCGCCTCCGACAGGATCGCGAAGCGGCTGCCCGAGGGGAGCAGCGCGGCATAATCGGCCGGCGACCTTGCCCGGATGACGACACGGAACGCATCGCTCACCACCTTGGCCCGCCCGCCCAGCATCACCTCGTCACCCAGCCGCGCGAACTGCCGACCCAGCCGGGTGCGGTCGTCGGCATCGATGTCGCGCCAGCGCGGCTGATATTCCTCGATCCGCACCGCCTGCCCCAGCAGATGCGTCAGCGCGTCCTCGATCGCCCCGGCGCTGCGCCGTCCGGCGAACAACGCGGCATAATGCACCCGCCCCGCCGCCGGGAACGCAGCATCCGGCCGCACGCCGTCGCCGGCCCCGGTCAGCCGCGCCAGCCCTTGGGCGAAGCGGTCATCCTCCGGCCGGTCGGCCTGCGCGGCGGGCTGTGAATCGCTCCACGCGCGAAAGAAGAATTGCAGCATGCGCCCGGCCAGCAGGTCGAGCCAGCGACCGAACGGCCGCGACCGGGCGTAGCGCCGCTCGAACGTCGCGAACTCGGTGATATGCTGCGGCAACGGCCCCATCGGCCCGGTCAGTCCCAGCCAATATCCACCGACCCGCGCCCGCCCGTCGCGGATTTCGACCTCGGCCAGCGTCGAATCGGGGAAGGCGAGCGAAGGCACCTGCGTCAGGTCGGCAACGCTCTGCGCCGGCCGCCGCGCCCGCCCGACCCGCGGCAGGTGCCGCGCCCGCGCCTCGGCCCCCCGGACGATCGGGAACAGGCCGAACCGCTTGGTTTCGGCCGCCGCCTCGCCCAGGAAGGTCAGATGGTCGGTCGGCGACCGATCCTCAGCGGCCATCGCTGAAACTCCCCTTCATTGGCGCTCGTGACCCAGGTTTCGGTGAAGCTGTTGATGCTGCTGAATTCCGCCAGGAAGCGTTCGAGGACGGCGGAGAACAGGAACATCCGCCCCTTGTCGAACGCCGCGTCGTCCAGCGTCACATGGATGCGATGCCCGCGCGCGATCGACATGCGGTCCATCCCCGGGACCCGCCGCGCGACCCGTTCGGATCGGATCGCGGTCACCCCGTCGACCTGCCGCCGCGACGCGGCATCGTCCTGCCGCCCATAAAGCGCCAAATGATCGCGCAGCACGCCCGGATCGCTGCCGTCCTGCGGCGCCAGGGTCGTGTAGTTGGGCGTCAGATGGCCGATCAGCCGCCACGCCGCATCGCCCAGCCCCATCGGCGGCTGCGGCCGGGTCGGCGCGCGCAGCACGCTGACGGTGCGCGCCGGCACGCCCGACACGGTGAAATGATGGTCGCCGCGAAAGGTCAGCAGTTCGGGCAGCTCGCGGTTCGTCACCAGCGCCCGCACCGCCAGTTCGTCCACCCCGTCCAGCCGCGCGGCATCGCCCGGCGAGGTCAGCGCGATCCATGTCTCCGTCCCGGTATATTCCCCGCGCCGCCGCAGCCGCCGTTCGCGGGTCGACAGCCGGCGCGGCCGCAACTGCGTGGTGTAGAACAGCGCCTCGTTCCAGTCGTACAGCAACGCGCCCGGCGCATAGAGCGGAGCGACGGTGCGTGCATCGACATTGTTCGCGGCATAGGCCTGCACATCGAGGATGCGGAACACCTCGTAATCCAGCGGGCGGGCGCGGTCGGGCACGACATGATGTTCATGTTCGAAACGCGACACCCGCACCCGGCCCAGCTGTTTTTCGAACAGGTTGATCGCCGGCGTCGCGAACAGGCGGAAGTTCGACGGGTCGAGCGCATTGTACAGGATCTGCGCCGATCGCGAGAACAGCAGCACCACGTCGCACGCGGTCGGGCTGACCCGGAACGCCCGGCCCAGCCCCTTCAGGTCGACGAACAGGAAACGTTCGGGACAGGCGAAATATTCGGTCAGCAACCGATAGCCGCGGAACGAGCGCAATTCGGGTGGCAACAGCGCCTGATCGTCGTCGAACCCGACCTGGCCCGGTTCGGGCAACCGCATCCACCCGTCCGGCCCCGCCGCCGCATCGGCCGACCGGGCGATGGTCGCCACCGTTTCGCCGACGATCTGGCGATAGAGTTCGGCCGGCACCGCCTCCGACCCCGCCAGATAGAGCGGCAGCGTATCGGGCAGAACCTGCGGCAATGCCGCGCCGCCGGTCGCCTCGAACCGCAGCCGCAGCCCCGCCTCCGCCCGCACATCGGCGGCGGTGGCAAAGGGCGCGACCGCCGCACGGCTGGGGAGATATTCGGCCTGGGTGATCTTCAGCGGCCACAGCGTCACGTCATGCGCGGTGCGGAATTCGACCGCCACACCATTCTGTTCGGTCGCGGTCGCGGTCAGCGGCGTGCCGCGCGGGACGACATAGCCCTTGGTCAGGATGGGATCGCCGTCCTTCGGCTCGAACCCGGCGATGCACATCGACGGCGTCGGCGCCAGATAATGCGGCTGGACCGCATGCAGCAGGTGATGGGTGAATTCGGGATACTGGTCCGCGATCTTCAGCTGTACGCGGGCACCCAGATAGGCGACCCCCTCCAGCAGACGTTCGACATAGGGGTCGGGATCGGTCGGCGTCTTCAGCCCCAGCCGCCCGGCCACCGCCTCATGTTCGATCCCGAACGCCCGCGCCTCTTCGCGCAGATAGGCGAGTTCGTCGTTGTAATAGCGCAGCAGGCGCGGATCGATGCCGGTGGTCATGCGCTCATTCGCGGACATTGACCGACGCGGTTTCCGCCTCGACCTCGGTACGGAACTTGACCGGCATCGTCTGCGCCGCCGCGGTGATATCGCCCTGGATCAAATAGGTCAGCGCGTGCGGATCGCTCGGGTCCTCGACCGGATCGACCGTCAGCCCCTCGCGCGACAGGCGCGGTTCGAACAGCCGGATCGCGCGCCGGATCTCCCGCGCGCGCGCCAGCACCGCGCGCCGGTCGAGCGTGCGGCCGGCAAGGTCGCTCAGCCCATAGTTGAGCACGGATTCCCGAACGTGCGGATAGGGTTCGAGGTCGACCAGCGATTCGAGACTGGTGGTGTTGAACAGCCACGCCAGATCGCGCCGAATCGTGGCGCGTAGCGCGGTTTCGTTGAACCGTTCCAGCTTGGGCACCGAATAATAGCGGAATTTCTCGCGCGCGACCGCCGGCACCGCCTCGTCATCGTCGCGCATTCCCGAGATATCGAGATCGGCGACCAGCTTGTCGTAAAGCGTCGGCGTCAGCCGTTGCTGCACCGCCACGGGGTCAGCCGAGCTCGACCGAGCGGACCGACAACAGCCCGCGATCCTCGCCATCCGACGCGGTCCACAGCCGCTGACCCACGCCATGCCCGTCATCGCGCCATCCGGTCGCCCTGGCCGCCAGCTCAGCCGGATCGGCGGACAGGTCGGGATAGCGCGCGGGCAGCAGCGCGGCGATGCGCGGTCCGGCCTTCAGCGTCAGCTCGACCGGATACCACACGATGTCGCGCAGGTCCTTCGGCCCTTCCGACGTGATCTTCGCCACCGCATCGAACGGCAGCAATCCATACCGCCCGCCGATGATCGCCTCGATCACCGGGCCGAAGCGCGGGTCGGCATCGGCGATCCAGTCGACCGCCACGCCGTCCAGCGTGCCCGGCGTGTTCGGCGCGTCGTCGAACGCCGCCGCGCGGACGTCGTCGGCCTGTTCGGCGGCACCGGTCGCCGCCAATTGCAGCGCCTCTGCCACCCCATCGGCCCAGTCCGATCCGCCATGAATGATTGCGCGTTCGCGACCGGCCATCACCGCCGCGCGCGTCGCCTCCGCATCGATCGCCTGTCCATAAACGACCGACAGCATCTGCGCCTCGGGCGACAATTGCGCCAGCGCGGCGAGATGGGTCTTGGCCTTGGCCCAGTCGCCCTGCACCGCCAGCAACTGCCACAGGAACAGCCGGGTCGGGACATGGCCCGGATCGGCCTTGACGACTTCGACCAGGACGCGGCGCGCCCCGTCGAAGTCGCCGGCACGCAGCAGGTCGTCGGCCTGCGAACCAGTATCGACGACCGCCGCCATCGCGTCAGCCCGCCTCGTTCTGGCGGATGTCGTAATAGGCGGTGACGACGCCGCCGTCCTTGCCACCCTGCGCGTTCTGCGCCTGATAGTCGAACGTCACCTTCGCACAGTTGAACGTGACCGATTCCATGATCGCATCGCCGCCCGACGCCCCGTTGTTATGGATGTCGGACACGATGATGTCTTCGAGCTTGATCTTGTAATAGGTCAGCGGGTTGTTGCCGTCGCCCGCCTTCTGCGAATAGATGATCGCTTCCTTGATGTGCTTGCCCGAAGCGCAATGCTTGAACAGCAGCGGCGACGACTTGTCGACTTCCTTCTGGATGCGGATGTCGGAGATTTCGGCCTTGCCCGAACCACCGCCGGCGCCGCCGCTGTGGAACGAACCATGCTGCACCGCGCCGAAATCGAACGAGATGATATCGATTTCGCCCTGGTGGTTCTTCTTGGACGATTCACCCTGGACACCGTCAATTTTGAGAAACAGATCGACTGCCATTGACTTACTCCCGTTACAAACCGTGAAAGCCCGGACGGAAAAAGGTTACGTCAGGACTTGGGCAAGCGTGAAACCATGCTTAGCGCCACATCCATCCCTTCGAGCTGGTAGTGCGGCACGAACATGAACTTCCCCTTGTAATATCCCGGGTTCTCCTCGTCTGGGATCACCTCGATCTTGGCCTGCTTCAATGGCAGGCGGGCCTTGGTCTCCTCGTTCGACGTCGTCGGCGAACCGTCGACATATTGGAGGACCCAATTGTTGAGATCGCGCTGAAGCTGTTCGGCTTCCCGCGATCCGCCGACCCAGTCGCGCACCATGCACTTCAGATAATGTGCAAAGCGGCAGCTGGCGAAGATATAGGGCAGGCGCGCCGACAGATTGGCGTTGGCGGTCGCTTCCTTCTTGTCATAGGCGGCGGGCCGGTGGACGGTCTGCGCGCCGATGAACGTCGCCTGGTCGGTATTCTTGCGATGGACCAGCGCCATCAGCCCGGCGGCGGACAGCTCCGCCTCGCGCCGGTCGGAAATGGCGATTTCGGTCGGGCATTTGTAATCGATGCCGCCCTCGTCGGTCGGGAAGGCCGCCGTCGGCAGCTCCTCCACGGTGCCGCCCGATTCCACGCCGCGGATGCGGGTGGTCCAGCCATAGGTGTTGAACGCTTCGGTAATGCGCGTGCCCATCGCATAGGCGGCGTTCAACCACAGATGATGGTCGTGCGCGCCGCCGGCATCCTCCTCGAAATCGAATTCCTCGACCGGTTCGGTCTTGGCACCGTATAGCGGACGCCCGAGGAAGCGCGGCAGGGTCAGCGCCAGATAGCGGCTGTCCTCCGACGCGCGGAACGAACGCCATGCGCCGTAATCGGTCGCGTCGAACAGCTTGCCCAGATCACGCGGGTTCGACAGCTCGGTCCAGCTGTCCATGCCCAGCAGCGACGGCGCGGCGGCGGCGATGAACGGCGCATGGGCCGCGGCCCCGATCCGCGACAGCCCGCGCATGACCTCCAGATCGGGGGCGCTATGGTCGAAGCTGTAGTCGCAGACGAACGCGCCATAGGGCTGTCCGCCCAGCTGGCCGAACTCGTTCTCGTAGATCTTCTTGAACAGCGGGCTCTGATCCCACGCCGCGTCGCGATACTGGCGGAACATCCGCCGCGCCTCTTCCTTCGACATGTTCATCACGCGGATTTTCATGTCTTTGCCGGTCGAGGTGTTCATGACGAGGTAGTTGAGGCCGCGCCATGCCGATTCCATCGCCTGGAATTCGGGATGGTGGATGATCTGGTTGATCTGTTCGGTCAGCTTGCGGTCGATCGCCGCGCGCATCGCGTCGACCGTCGCGAACACGTCGCCGCCGACGATCTGCGCGTTCGACAGCGCCTGTTCGGCCAGCGTCTGCACCGCCTGTTCGATGCGCGACCGGCGTTCCTCGGTCGCGGGCTTGAATTCCTTTTGCAGCAGCGCCTGGAAATCGCTCACTTCTTCCGAAGTGGCGGGCGCGGTGTCGTTGCTCTGGCTGAAGGCTTCCTGGGCCATGGTCCGCTCCTGTTCGCTACCGGGGTTCAGGCCTGGGGTGCCGACGGGGCGCCGTCAGCCTCGCTCCGGGCCGCCGCGCGTTCGGCGAGCAGCGCCTTCAGCAGCGCCGGGTCGTTCAGCACCTTGTCGAGCAGGTCCTGCGCCCCGTGCTTGCCGTCCATGTACGACAGCAGGTCCTCCAGCTGGGTGCGGGCCTCCAGCAGCTTGGCGAGCGGTTCGATACGTTTGGCGATCTGTCCGGGCGAAAAGTCATTCATCGAATTGAGCGTCAGGTCGACCGCCAGCTTGCCCTCGCCGGTCAGCGTGTTGTCGACGGCAAAGGCGACGCGCGGAGCGATCGCCTCCATCCGCTGGTCGAAATTGTCCATGTCGAAATCGACGAATTCGCGGGATTCGGCGGCCTTCTTGTCCTTCAGGCTCTTGCCCGACAGGTCGGACATCACGCCCATGACGAAAGGAAGTTCGACTTTCTGGCGCGCGCCGTAAGTTTCCACTTCGTATTCGATATGCACCCGGGGCTTGCGATTTTCCCTGATGAAACGCTGCCCGCTCTTGATCGCCATGTATCCGCATCCCTTCTGACGTTTCGGCCGGACCAGAACTCTGACCCGGCGCCCTGCTGTCGCACCGGAATCACATGAGGTCGGATCCCCCGTCCGTTTCGTTTCTGGAACGTAATACGCTCAAGGCCTCGTTTCGGCTCCCTGGTGCAATGTCATCTAGGATCGAAACGAAGTCCATTGTGATCCACCCCTTGATTCGGACGAGTGCTATCGGAATCGGGCTGGATGGTTCGGCACGTCCGTAATAGTCGATGATGGAATCGATTGCCCTTGCCACATCGTCGCGCGACGCGATCCGCCCTGGCGCCGATGCAGGTGATGTGATTGCAATTGCGGGCGAATCGCCCGCGTCCCCTGCCGCGGGTTCGGCCGGTTCGGCGGCGCCGAAGCTGCGCATCGCGTCGAGGATCGAATCGATCGTGTCATAGGTCGCGGCGAAGTTGGTGCCGGTCTGCCCGACCGCTTCCGACCGTTCGGACAACACCCGGTCGGTGCGCAGGATCGCGGCACGGAGCGCTTCCAGTTGTTCGCGTTCCTCGACGATGCGGTCGACCGGCGTATCGGCCAGCGCCGCGCGGAACGGGCCATAGCCGTCGGCCGCCGCGCCCTCCGCGGCAAAGCGTTCGAAATCGCCGCCGGAAAAGCTGCCGAGCCGCGGATGGTCGATCAGCGGCACCCGGCGCAGCGGGGCGAGAAACTCGCCGATCCGCACCAGCGATTCGCATGCCCCGCGCCGCCCCTCGACGCCATATTCCTCGACGCTCGGATGCACGCTGTCCCAGAAGCGCTCGACATAGCCCGCCAGCAGGTCGAGCGCGTCGCCGACCACCGCCAGCCGCCCGGCGCGCGCGCCGGCCCGCGCCAGATACACCGCCAGCCACAGGTCGCGGGTCTCGCCCATCTGCGCGACAATCGCGCGGATCGTCGCGTCCCAGTCGACCTCGTCCGGTGGCGATGCGAACGCCTGTTCGATCACTTCCCGCGCGGGGTCGTAGGACAGGTCGGGGCCGGCCGGCGCGTCGTCCGACACCGGCTGCAACAGGGTTTCCCGGTCGATCATGGTCACGGCCGCCGCCGGCGCGATCAGGAGATCAGCTCGGCTTCGACCCGGCGGTTGGCGGGACTGGTGGCGCTGCGTCCGGGCAGCGGCTGCGACGATCCGAATCCGCGCGTCTCCAGCCGCGACGGTGCGACGCCGCGCGCGATCAGATAGTCGGCGACCCGCTGCGCCCGGCGGACCGACAGCGGCACGTTGATGCCGCGCCCGCCGCGCTCGTCGGTATGCCCCTCGATCCGGAAGCGGCGGCCCTGCAGTTCGGGCATCAGCAGCGACCGGGCGAAGACCTGCGCCGCCGCCTCGCCCTGCGGGGTCAGCCGGTCGGAATTGAGTTCGAACCCGATCATCAGGTCGGCCCGGCGGCCCGAACCGGGGTTGGCGGTCGGCGCGGCGGCGGCGGCATAGGCGCGCGTGCCGACGCTGCGGCCACTACGCCCCGAGCGTTCGGCGACCGCGCCGCGCGCCGGCCGGCGCTGGGTCCGCGCGACCGGTGCGGGGGTCGCCGACGACGCCTCCGACCCCTCGCCTGGCCGGGCGAGGCGGAAGCCGCGCGTGTCCGGTGCGTCGCGGGTGACCCGGTCGGGCGTCGCCCCGTCGCATTTGCCGGCAAAGGTGCACAAATAGCCCTCTACCGTCGGTGTCCGCGCGGCCGGCGCCTGTCCGGCCAGTGCCGGAGTCGCGATCAGCGCTGCCATGGAAACCAGTGCGATACGTAGCGTCATAGTCTCGTCCCCTTATCGGTTCCGATACGATTAGGCCCCCGCCCTGTTGCCATATTCTAGCCGCGATTCGCGATGGATCACAATCCCGAAACGACCGTTTGATTTGGCAAGGCATTGTACGGCGACGGCCAGACCGATAGGTTTGCGGTGGAGAACCAAGCAGTTCACAGCCGCGGATCGCAGGCTGTCGCACACAGGAGTAACCGGTGGCGGACGCAGGGCAACGGCTTACCCAGATGTCGATCGACGTGGGCGACGAACAGGTCGTGCTGCAACGGATCGAAAGCGAGGAACGGCTCGGCCGTCCCTTTCTGGTACAGGCGACGATCATTTCGCCGCTCGAACTCGACCTCTATCCCCATCTCGGCAAGCCCGCCGGCCTCGCCGTGCTGGAGGATGGCGAACTGCTCCGCCGCTTCCACGGCCTGGTGACGGCGGGCGAATATGTCGAGGAAAAGCCCGACGGCCATCATTACCGGCTCCGCATCGAACCCTGGACCTACTATCTGGCGCAGAACCGCCAGATGGCGATCTTTCAGGACAAGACCGCGGTCGAGATCATCCAGGAGGTGATCGAGGGCGCCGGCATCCAGGACGTCGACTATACCCGCCTCGCCAAGCCGCGCATCACGCGGGGCTATACCGTCCAGTATCGCGAGAGCGATTTCGACTTCGTGTCGCGGCTGATGGAAGAGGAAGGCATCTACTATTTCTTCCGCCACGATGCCGACCGGCACGTGATGGTGCTGTGCGAGGGGCCGGCGTCGCACCAGCCGGGCAACCCGCCGCAGCTGCGCTTCAATGCCAACGCGATGTCGGTGTTCACCGCCAATTCGAAGAGCCGCTTCGACGCCCCGCGCGACATATTGCAGAGCTGGGTCGAACGCGTCGCATCGAGTGGGCAGGCACGGGTGACGGTGCGCGACTACGACTTCGAATCGCCCGACCAGCCGCTCGCCAGCGAGTCCGCCGGACAGGGCGGCCACCCGCGCGACGACCGCGAAATCTTCGTCTATCCCGGCCGCCATGTCCGCGAAAAGACCGGGCGCGGCGACCAGGAACAGGTCGGGCGCGAGCGTGGGCAGACGCTGCTCGATGCACAGCGCGCCAACCGTCGCGTGTTCACCGGCACCAGCCAGGCATCGGGCATCACCACCGGACAGCGGCTCGACGTGGCCGATCATCCCGCCGACCGGCTGAACGGATCGTACATGGTGATCGCCGCGACCCATTCGATCGCCGCGGAAGCCTATCGCTCGGGCGAGCAGGAGGATGAGGAGCCGTACAACGTCCGGTTCGAGGCGATCCCGGCCGACACCGTGTACCAGTCGCCGCCGCAGACGCCGCGCCCCCGCACCACCGGTCTCGAAACCGCGATGGTTACCGGGCCGACCGGCGAGACGATCTACACCGACGAATATGGCCGGGTGAAGGTCCGCTTCCCCTGGGACCGTGCCGACACGCCGGGCGAACGATCGACCTGCTGGATCCGCGTGTCGCAGACCGGGGGGCTGGGCAACGTCATCCTGCCGCGCGTCGGGCACGAGGTGCTGGTAGATTTCCTCGACGGCGATCCCGACCGGCCGATCGTGATGGGCCGCGTGTTCAACCGGTCGCACATGCCGGTCTACGACCTGCCCGCCAACAAGACGCGCGCGGTGTGGCGCACGCTGACCTATGGCGCATCGGGCGACTATCCGGAGACCGAGGCGCTCGACAGCGGGCAGACGCGCACGTCGAACGAAATCCGGTTCGAGGACAAGGGTGGGCAGGAGGAACTGTTCATCCATGCAGAGCGCGACATGAACAGCCGCGTCCGCTTCGATGAATCGCGCCATGTCGGCCACAACCAGGACCGTCGCGTCGGGCTGGACCGCACCACCAATATCGGTCGCGACGATACCAGCACCATCGGTCGCAACGAAACCCGCACCGTCGTCGGCGACAGCAAGACCGAGGTGCAGGGCAAGCGCGAGACGCATGTCATCGGCACCGACGGCCTGCTGGTCGATGGCGCGCTGTCGATCGAATCCAAGACGGCGATCACCATCCGCGTGAAGAATTCGAAGATCACCATCGGTCCCGACAGCATCACCATCCAGTCGCCGACGATCAACGTGCAGGCGAACGATCAGGCGGTCGTCAACGCGCCCGACACGCGGATCAATGGTTCGGCCACGCTGCTGCTGAATGGCGGGCGGACCGACATCAATCCCGATGGCGGCGGTTCGTTCGGCGCGCCCGAAGCGCTCGGCCCGGCGGCGGGTGATGGCAGCCGATGACGCTGACCCTGTCGGTCGTCGCCGGCCCCGCCACCGCCGCGCCGCTCGCCATCGACCGTCGCTCCGCCACGATCGGCCGGGCGGAGGGATGCGACTGGATGCTGGCCGATCCGACCCGGCATCTGTCGTCGCGCCATTTCGACATCCGCTTCGACGGCAGCGACTATCGCCTGACCGATCGCAGTACCAACGGCACCTTCCTGGCCGATAGCGGCCAGCGCGTGTCGCCCGACCATCTGATCCGCGACGGCGACCGCTTCACCGCCGGCCCGTTCACCATCCTCGCCCGGATCGATTCCGGCGGCGCGGCGACCGGGTGGAGCGGGTGGAACGACACCGCGCCGCCCGCTCCATCCTCGCCCCATGACGGCTGGGCACCCGCCGACACCGGCGGCGGGGCCAGCGCCGGCTGGGGCCCGCTCCCCGCCGCGACCCGCAGCGGCGGCAATGCCGGCTGGCAACCGCAGACCGGCCCGTCGCTCGCCCGCCCCGAAGCACATCGCGCCCCGGCGACCGGCTGGGGTCCGCCGCCCGAGCGCGCATCGGGCTGGCCGGCGCCCGCCCCTGCCACCCCCGCCGCGCCGGTGGTATCGACCTGGGACAGCGCGATGCCCGCGCCCGATCCGGCCTCCGCCTGGTCCAGCGCCGCACCCGACCGCCCGCCCGCGCCCTCCCCCGACGATCTGTGGGGCCGCATCGCGGAGGGCAATGTCGTCGATTGGGCGCGTGGGGGCTTCGGCCAGCCGGTCGAACCGCCACGCGATCCGTTGGGCCTCAACCCGCCGCCACCGGCCCCGCAGGCTACTCCAACGCCGGCCGCGCCCCCGCCGCCGCCTGCGACCGGCGCCGGCGATGCCTTCCTCGCCGCGCTCGGGCTTGATCCGGCGAAGCTGTCGCCCGACGCCGCCGAACGCGGCGCATTGCTGTTCCGCAAGCTGGTGGCAGGGCTGGTGGTGATGCTGGAGGCCCGCGCACGGGCGAAGGCGCAACTGGGGGCCGAGGCCACCGCCTATAGTCCCGAAGGCCACAACCCGCTGAAATTCGCGCGCAGCCCCGACGATGCGCTGGCGATGCTGCTGGGCACCGAACAGCCCGGTTTCATGCCCCCCGACCGCGCGGTCGAGGATGCGTTTCGCGACCTGCAATCGCATCAGGTCGCGACGCTGCGCGCGATGCAGGGGGCGCTGCGCACCACGCTCGAACGCTTCGCGCCGTCGGCGATCCGCGCGCGGGCCAAGGACGGCGGCGTGCTCGAACGCGTCCTCCCCTCGGCGCGCGACGCCGCGCTGTGGCAGGCCTATGAACGCGAGTTCGGCGGCGTGGCGCAGGGCTCGGACGAAGCGTTCCTCGACATGTTCGCCAAGGAATTTCGCGACGCCTACAACGCGCAGGGTGTGGGCCTACGGCCGTGATCGGGGGGGGGTGCGCGCTTCTTGGAGCCTGATCGACCTCACCCGAGCGTCATCCCAGCGAAGGCTGGGATCTCTCGGTTGTAGCGCGCAGCAGGAACCGCAAGAGGCCCCAGCCTTCGCTGGGGCGACGGTTTCATGCATGCCGATCGGCAGTCGATGATGGTGCCCCCTCAGACCCGGACATTCTCCAGCGGCGCCTGCAACAGCTTCGGCCTCGTCGCCGCCAGATGCAGGATGAACTCGCCGAACAGGCCATTGGCCCAGGCGAACCAGTCGCGGCTGAACTTCGCCGGATCGTCCTTCTCGAACGCCTCGTGGATGAAGCCCGTACCCGCATGGGTGCGCTTCAACGTGGCGAGGCATTGCAGGATCGTCGCATCGTCGGTCGCGCTCAATCCCCGCACGATCAGCGACATCGGCCAGATATAGTCCATCCCCTGATGCGGCCCGCCGATCCCCTCGCCCGCGCGCCCCTTGAAGAACCACGGGTTCGCCTCGCTCCACGCCGCCTTCGCGGTCCGCTGCCACCGCGCATCGCTCGCGGGCACGCAGCCGAGCCATGCCAGGCTGGACAGCGACGGAACATTGGCGTCGTCCATGAAGATCGCATTGCCATAGCCGTCGACTTCATAGGCCCATACGTCGCTGCCATCGGCCAGCCGCATCGTCCCGTGCTGCGCCACGGCGGCCGCGACCTCGTTCGCCAGCGCGGTCGCATCGTTGGCCAGCGCCGCATCGTTGCGCGCTTCGTTCGCGACCTGTGCCATCTCGCGCAGCGTCGTCACCGCGAACAGATTGGCCGGCACGAACAGCAGATACTGGCAGGCATCGTCCGACGGGCGGAAACCCGAATGGATCATCCCGTTCTTGCGCGTCGGCGCGCCATAACCGGCCAGCAGCGTCTCGGTCGGCTGGCGGCTGGCGCGCTGGAACTTGTAGGGGCCCGGTCCGTCCTTGCGCTGCTGTTCGCGGAAGGTGCGGACGATCGCGCGCATCGCCTGCGACCACTCGGCATCGAACGGCGTCGCATCGCGCGTCGTCGTCCAATATCCGTGGCTCAGCCGCATCGAATAGCACAGCGAATCGATCTCCCATTTCCGCTCGGCCACGCCGGGCTTCATCTCGGTCACATCCTCCTTCGCCCACGACAGCGACGTCCGCGCGGTCGGGTCCTCCATGAAGGCGTTGGCATAGGGGTCGATCAGCACGCTGTGCGCATGCCGCGCGATCAGCCCGCGGAACAGCTCGCGCAGCTTCGCGTCGCGCGGTGCCAGATGCAGGTACGACTTCACCTGCGCCGCCGAATCGCGCAGCCACAGGCAGGGAATGTCGCCGGTGATGACGAAGCTGTCGGGCTTGCCGCCGACCGTCCCCATCCGCACCGTGGTGTCGAGCGTGTTGGGATAGGCGTTGGCGAACAGCCACGCCAGTTCCGGATCGGCGATCATACGGCTGACGCGCGCAATCTCCTGCTCGACCGCCTTGCTGACGAAGCGGCGGTCGGCGGACGCCGGGCGCCTGCTCGGAAACGCGGCCTTGCTCTGCGCCCCGGCCAGCCCTCCGCTCGCCAGCCCGACCCCCAGCAGCGCGCCCTGCATCATCATCGTACGGCGGTCGGTCAGCATGCATTCGGTCTCCGATAGCGTCGCGCCCAGCTAGGATACGCGCACCCGGCGTGGCAATGCCGCGCGCGCGCCGCTACAGCGAGGCGGAACGGGATCGAAAGGGCGGACCATGACCATCGGCGGATCGAACGCGGCGCAGCAACTGGCGGCGATAGCCCCATGGGCCACGCCCGCCCCCGCCATCACCCCCGCCGAACGCCTCGCCCGGATCGAGCGTGCCCGCGCGCTGACCGAAGCGTCGAGTGCGCAGGCGCTGCTGGTCCATACCGGCGATTCGCTGCGCTATTTCACCGGGATTCCGTGGGGGGCGAGCGAACGGATGGTCGCGCTGCTGCTGCCCGTTACCGGTCGCCCGCGCATCCTCTGCCCGGCGTTCGAGCGCGGCACGCTGGAGGCGGACCTGACCATCGCCGCCGACCTGCTGCTGTGGGAGGAGGATGAGGACCCGACCGCGCTGGTCCGCGATGCGCTTCCCGCCGGCGCGACGCTGGCTGTCGATCCGCTGCTGCCCTTCGCCTGGGGGCAGAAGCTGGCCGCCCATGGCCTGACCCTGACCGATGGCGCGCCCGCGATCGATGGCTGCCGCCGGATCAAGTCGCCTGCCGAACTCGCCCTGCTGCAACAGGCCAAGGACATGACGCTGGCGGTCCACGCCGCCGCCGCCCGCATCCTGCGCCCCGGCATCCTCGCCAGCGAGGTCGTCCGCTTCATCGACGACGCGCACCGCGCGATCGGCGGCGGGGGCTCCACCTTCTGCATCGTCCAGTTCGGCCGCGCCACCGCCTTTCCTCACGGCCTGCCCGGCGACCGCGCGCTGAACGAAGGCGAACTGGTGCTGATCGACACCGGTTGCCGGGTGGAGGGCTATCACAGCGACATCACCCGCACCTATGCCTTCGGTGCGGTCGATGACGACATCCGCGCTATCTGGGACATCGAACATGCCGCACAGGCCGCCGCCTTCGCCGCCGCCGCCCCCGGCGTGCCGGCGCAAGCGGTCGACGCCGCCGCGCGCGCGGTGCTGGTACGCGAAGGGCTCGGCCCCGACTACCGCCTGCCCGGCCTGCCGCACCGCACGGGCCATGGCATCGGCCTGTCGATCCACGAACCCGCCTATCTGGTGCGCGGCGACACGACCCCGCTCCAGCCCGGCATGTGCTTTTCCAACGAACCGATGATCGTCGTCCCCGACCGATTCGGCATCCGGCTGGAGGATCATTTCCACGTCACCGACACCGGCGCGCAGTGGTTCACCCAGCCGCAGCCATCGATCGACCGGCCGTTCGGGTAGGGGCGGGTTTCCCGCAAAGGATCGATTTTCGGGAAATCTGCGTCTGCTGGTCACATACCGATCAACGAAGCGCCGCGTCGATCTCGCGAACCAGTTCGCCAATGCGACCGCCTTTCGAAGGGGCGGCTGGATAGCGGCGGAGAACCTCCGACACCTGCGACGTGGCGAGGCCAACCAACATCGTTAAATGCAATTCCGCATTGCTCGGGCGTATAAGTTCGATTGCCCGCACTGCATGAGCCGCCGATCCAAGAATGTGCTTTACCTGAGTCGCCTTAGCCAGCGGATGCAGGTAGGCAGCGCCGGCGGCCGCAACGGCGGCCCGCGCTGCCTCGCTAGCAGCAATCTCGCCGTTTTCGGCCGCTTCGCCCGCAGCCCGTAACGCAGACCAAGCCCTGTCCCGGAGGACCTTGGTTCGTTTTGCGCCTCCCGCGAACAGTTGCGCGGCGTCAATGGCATCGTGCAGCCGCTGATCGTTTGGGTGCAGTTGCTCGAAAACCGAAAGGACAGAATGAGCGCACAGCGCCGCATACCCCGCGACCGCCCGGCAATCATTCAACTCAAGATCGACCCTCGCAACATCTGTCATAGTCCGGAGATACCCCCGCCTCGGCAAGCATTGAAGCCCCACCCTTCATTCCCGATTGGGAACCAACAACGAGAATCCGGCCGCGCCGGTCGCGCTCACGGCCGCCTGCGGGTTGTTATTTCCCAAAACCTGTTCTCGCTTCCAAATTCCCGCAACCGCCGGTCCGCACGGCAAAACGGGAAGCCCTACCCCCGCAACCGCCCCGCCACCACCGGGCCCAGCCGCGCCACGATCCGGTCGACCCCTTGCGCATTCGGGTGGATGCCGTCGGGCAGCATCAGCGCCCGGTTGCCGATGACCCCGGCCAGGATGAACGGATCGAGCGTCGCGTCATATTGCTTTGCCAGGTCCGGCCAGATGCGGTTGAACTGCGCGGCATAGTCCGGCCCCAGATTGGGCGGCACCATCATGCCGGTCAGCACCACCGGAATGTCGCGCTTCTTGAGTTCGTCCAGCATAGAGACGAAATTCGCCCGGGTCTCGGCCGGCGGAATCTGCCTGAGCAGGTCGTTGCCGCCCAGCCCCAGCAGGACGAGGTCGGGCTTGCGGTCGAGCTTGTCGAGCGTGAAGGCCAGCCGCTGCCGCCCCGCCGCACTCGTGTCGCCCGAAATCCCGGCATTCACCACCCGCGCATTGATCCCGTCGGCACGCAAGGCGTCCTGCAGGTCGTCGGGCAGGCTGTCGCCGCGCCCGAGGCCGTAGCCGGCATACAGGCTGTCGCCGAACGCCAGCACCAGCCGCTCCGGCCCCGCGACCGGCGCCTGCGATCCGGCCGGTATCGGAGTCGCGTCGGTGGCGACGTTCACCGCCGTCGCGTCGTTCGTTTCCGACAAATCCGGCCCGCCACAGCCCGACAGCAGCAAAGCGCCTTGGAGAAGCGCGATGCCGCCAGCATATATGGGTCCCTGCTTCGTCACCGGCGACAACCTTTCATGCAATCCGTTTCGAACGATATGGTCATCGACGCGCGCGGTGTCACCCTGACGCTGGGCACCGGCGACGCTGCCACCCGCATTCTCCACGGCATCGACCTGGCCGTCCCCTCAGGGACCAGCGTCGCACTCTTGGGAGCCTCCGGTTCGGGCAAGTCGTCGCTGATGGCGGTCCTTTCCGGCCTCGAACGTGCGAGCGGCGGGCAGGTGCGGGTCGCCGGGGCCGATTTCGGCACGATGGGCGAGGATGATCTGGCGCGTGCCCGGCGGGGGCGGATCGGCATCGTGTTGCAGGCGTTCCACCTCCTCCCCACCATGACCGCGCTCGAAAATGTCGCGGTGCCGATGGAGTTGGCCGGCGTCGCCGACGCCTTTGCGCGGGCCGAGGCCGAACTGGCGTCGGTCGGCCTTGGCCACCGCCTCCACCATTATCCGACGCAGCTGTCGGGCGGCGAGCAGCAGCGCGTGGCCATCGCCCGCGCGCTCGCCGGGCGGCCGGCGCTGGTCTTCGCCGACGAACCGACCGGCAATCTCGACCGCGCGACCGGCCATGCGATCATGGACCTGCTGTTCGAACGCCGCGCCGCGACCAAGGCGACCCTGCTGGTCATCACCCACGACCCGGCGCTCGCCGAACGCTGCGACCGGGTGGTCGAACTGGCCGACGGCCGCATCGCGCGGGATAGCGGGGTATGACGGGCGCGGTGCTAAAGGCTCCGACCTGTTTCAAAACGAACCCGTACCCCCGCGTAGGCGGGGGTCCAGAGCCAAGCAAAACAACCGGTGGTCTAGGCGGCTCTGGATTCCCGCCTGCGCGGGGATACGGTGAAGCAGACCCTTGTGAAGCCGCCGCATGACCGACTGGCGCCTCGCATGGACGTTCGCCCGCCGCGAACTCGACGCGCGCTTCCGCGGCCTGCGCCTCCTCCTCGTCTGCCTGATCCTCGGCGTCGGCGCGCTGGCGGCGATCGGCAGCCTTACCCGCTCCATCACCGGCGAACTCGCCGCACGCGGGCAGAGCCTGCTGGGCGGCGATCTCGAACTCTCCGTGTCGCAGCGACCCGCCGATCCCGCCGAGCGCCGGGCGATGGCGAAGCTCGGCCGCGTGTCCGAAACGCTGCGCATGCAGTCGATGGGTGTCAACTTCGACGGCCAGACCGCCCCGATCGAGCTGAAGGCGGTCGACACCGCCTATCCGCTCTACGGCACGCTCACCCTGCAAAACGGCGCCGCCCGTCCGCTGTCGCCGACCGAGACCTATGTCGGACCGGCACTGGTCGAACGGCTGAAACTGCGCGTCGGCGGTTCCGTCCGCTACGGCACGGCGTGCTTCACCGTCGCCGGGATCATCGCCGACGAACCCGACCGGCTGAGCGAAGGCTTCACGCTGGGCGCGGTGGCATTGGTGTCGCTCGACGGGCTACAACGCACCGGCCTGATCGCGCCGGGCAGCCTGTACGAGAGCAAATACCGCATCGCCAGCCGCTACGATCCGGCGCAGGCTATCGCTGCATTTACAAAGCGTTATCCCGCGCAGGGCTGGGACAGCCGCACCCGCGACCGCGCCTCGCCCGGTGCCGAACGCTTCCTGACGCGGATGGGGGAATTCCTCGTGCTGGTCGGGCTGACCGCGCTGGTCATCGCCGGCATCGGGGTCGGCAACGGCGTGTCGAGCTACCTCGCCACCCGTCGCTCCAGCATCGCCACGCTAAAGGTGCTGGGCGCCACCTCCGGCCTGATCGCGCGGGTCTATCTGCTTCAGATCGTTGCCGTTTCCGCCATCGGCATCGCGATCGGGCTGGCGATCGGAATCGCGGCCGTGCCGCTGATCGTGGCGCTGGCGGGCGATGTCCTGCCGGTCGCGCCGGCCTTCGCGATCCATCCGCTGCCGCTGGTTCAGGCCGCCGCCTATGGCCTGCTGATCGCGCTGGCCTTTGCCGCCCCGCCGTTGTTGGCGGCAGGCGCGGTGCCCGCCGCCGGGCTGCTGCGCGGGGTCCATGACGGGCGCTCCGCCCCCCGGTGGAAGGCGGCGGCGTGGATGGGCGCGGCCTTTGCCGGCATCGTCGCGCTGGTGCTCGCGACTAGCGAACGCCCTTGGTTCGGCGCGGCATTCCTCGGCGCGGCGGGCGGACTTCTCCTGCTATTGTCGGCACTTGGCTGGCTGATCCGCAGGCTGGCCGCCCGCCTGCCCCGCTCGCGCAGGCCACTATGGCGCCTCGCCGTGGCCGCGCTCCACCGCCCCGGCGCCCGCACCGGCGCGCTGGTCGTGGCGCTGGGCCTCGGCCTCACCCTGTTCGTGCTGCTGGCCGCCATCCGCACCAGCCTGGACGCCAACATCCAACGGACCGTTCCGGCGCGCGCACCCGCGCTTTTTGCCCTCGACGTGCCCCCGACCCGCGAATCATCGTTTCGCGACACCATCGCCAACATCCAGCCCGACGGCGACGTCCAGACCGTGCCCCTGATGCGCGGCACCATCACCGCCTATGGCACCACCCGCGTCGCCGACCTGAAGACCATTCCCGAAGGCGCCTGGGCACTGCGCGGCGAACGCGGCCTGACCTTCGCCGCCACCCTCCCGCCGGGCAGCGAACTGGTCGCGGGCACATGGTGGCCGGCCGACTATACCGGCCCGCCGCTCGTCTCGGTCGACGAACGCATGGCGCAGGCGCTGGACCTGAAGCTGGGCGATCCGCTCACGATCAGCGTCGCCGGACAGGAACGCACCGCGCGCATCGCCTCGCTGCGCAAGATCGCGTGGGACACGATGGGCTTCAATTTCGTGATGGTGTTCAGCCCCAACGCGCTGTCCGACGTGCCGCACAATCTCGCGGCGACGATTACCATGCCTCCGGGCCGCGAGCGCGACGTCGTCCGCGCGCTGTCCGCCGGCTTCCCCTCGACCTCGGTCGTGGAGGTGCGCGAGGTGATCGGGCAGGTCCGCACCATCGTCTCGCAGATGGCGACCGCCATCGCAGCGGCAGCGGGCATCGCGATCCTTGCCGGCATCGCCGTTCTGGTCGGCGCGATCGCCGCCGCGCGCGAGACGCGGACCTATGATTCGGTGATCCTGAAGACGCTCGGCGCGACGCGCGGACAGATATTGGCGGCGCAGGCGCTGGAATATCTGCTGCTGGCGGTCATCCTCGCCGCGCTGGCGGCGGCGATCGGGATTGCGGGCGCCTGGTATGTCGTGGTCGAGCTGTTCGCGTTCGACTGGCTGCCCGACTACGGCGCGATCGCCGCGACGCTGGCGGTCGGGGTCGGGGTAACGGTGGGGATCGGGTTGTTGGGGGCGCTGCCGATCCTGAGCGCGCGGCCGGCGCGGGCGCTCAGGGAGCTGTAACTCCTCCCCGGCACGGGGAGGGGGACCAGCCGCAGGCTGGTGGAGGGGGGGGTCCGCATACGGCACGATCGCGTTTCGCCGACACCCCCCCTCCACCACCGCTTCGCGGCGGTCCCCCTCCCCGCACGGCGGGGAGGGTCTGGGATTACGCCGTTGCGCGCGGAGCGCCGCCGCGACCACGGCCGCCACGGCCGCGACCGCCGCCGCCACCCGGACGGCCACCGCCACCGGGACGCCCGCCACCGCCGGCACCGGCTTCACGCGGCGGACGACCGCCACCGCCCTGCCCCTCACCGCGCTGCGGCTGACCGCCGCCGCGTGCCGGATTGCCGACCGGACCGCCGCGACCATGGACCGGCTTGGCGCCATGGGCATGGGTCGCACGCGGCCGCGCGGGCCCGCGCTCGCTGGGCAGGCGCTCGGGCCGATCCGGGGCATAGGGCGCGCGGCTCGCCTTGATCTGCGCGCTCTGCTGCAGGAAATCGTCGGGCAGCGGCACGACCTCGACCTTCTGCTTGGTCAGCCGCTCGATGCCCTTGAGGTACGGCCGCTCGTCGTCCGCGCAGAAGCTGAACGCCACACCCGACGCACCCGCGCGTGCGGTGCGCCCGATGCGGTGGACGTACTGCTCCGAGACGTTGGGCAGTTCGAAGTTCACCACATGGCTGACGCCCGACACGTCGATGCCGCGCGCGGCGATGTCGGTGGCGACCAGGATCGGCACCGTGCCGTCGCGGAACGCCGCCAGCGCCCGCTCACGCTGCGGCTGCGACTTGTTGCCGTGGATCGCGTTCGACGCGATGCCGTTGGCCGCCAGCAGCTTCACGACGCGGTCGGCGCCGTGTTTGGTGCGGGTGAATACCAGGGCTCGGTCAATCTTTGTATTGCGGAAGAACATGGTCAGCAGCGTCTGCTTCTCCGCCTGCTGGACGAAGGTAACGTACTGCTCGACGCGTTCGGCGGTCGACGATACCGGCGTCACCTGCACGGTCGCCGGATCGGTCAGATACTTGTCGGCCAGCTCGCGAATGTCCTTGGGCATCGTCGCCGAGAAGAACAGCGTCTGGCGCGATTTCGGCACCATCGACACGATGCGGCGCAGCGCGTGGATGAAGCCCAGGTCGAGCATCTGGTCGGCTTCGTCGAGGACGAGGATCTCGAGCTCGCCCAGCCCCAGGCACTTCTGGTCGATCAGGTCGAGCAACCGGCCCGGCGTCGCGACGAGGATGTCGACGCCTGCCGCCACATCGCGGATGTTGCGCGGCACCGGCACGCCGCCGAACACGGTCGCGACGGTCAGCTTACTGTGCTTGGCATAGGCGCGGGCATTGTCGGCGATCTGGCTGACCAGTTCGCGGGTCGGGGCCAGCACCAGCATGCGGCAGCGCATCGGGCGGCGGCGGACATTGGCCTTCACCAACAGGTCGATCGAGGGCAGCACGAACGCGGCGGTCTTGCCGGTGCCGGTCTGGGCGATGCCCAGCAGGTCGCGCCCTTCGAGCACGAGCGGGATGGCATCGCGCTGGATCGGGGTGGGGGTTTCGTAATTCTTGGCGGCGAGCGCGTCGAGGATCGACTTCGACAGGCCAAGCGACTGGAAGGACATGACAGTTCCTGCAAATAGGTCCGGCAGCCGTGGACGCCGACGACAATGGCGCACGGATGGCGGGGCAAAAAATTGCGACCCGCGTGACTAGGGAAGCCGGGTTAAGCGACGCGGAGCCGAGACCATAAGGTCCGATCACGCTGCCTGAAAAAGCGTCGCTGCGCTGCGGCAAATAGGCGAAACCCTGACGCAGGTCAAGAAGATGCTGTACGCCACCGCCAATTCGCGCTGGCAACGGCGGATTCTCGCGCCTAGAAGCACCGCATGTCCGAAACCGTATCGGCCGACATTCCCGTCGAAGAATTGCCCCGCCGTCACCTGCGTCTGCTGGGCGAGGCCGCCGACCGGCTGCTCGCGGCGGAGGACCCGGCGGGGATGGTCGACGACCTCTTCGCGCTGATCGCCGAGGAACTGCGGCTCGACGTATTCTTCAACTATCGGCTCGACGGCGAAGTGCTGACGCTGGTCGCCCATGCCGGACTGACCGAGGCGGAAGCGGCATCGGGCGCGGAACTGGCCGTGGGTCAGGCAGTCTGCGGTTGCGCCGCGCGCCAGCGCCGCCCGATCCAGGCGTTCGGCATCCAGTCGTCCGACGACCCGCTGACCGATTTCGTGCGCCTGCTGGGCATCGACGCCTATGCCTGTACCCCGCTGGTGCATGGCAGCGAACTGCTCGGCACGCTGGGCTTCGGGCGGCGCTGGACCGATCAGTTCGACGCCGACGAACTGACCTTCCTCCACACCATCTGCCATTATGTCGCGCTGGCCAAATACCGGCTGAAGATCGAGGCGGAGCTGCGCGAGGGGATCGCGTCGCGCGAACGGCTGCTGGGCGAACTCAACCACCGCGTACGCAACGCGTTGCAGGCGGCGGTGGCGGTCGTCCGGCTGGGCGCGGCGGACAGCAGCGACGATGCCGCGCGCACCGCGCTGGCAGGGGCGGCCGAACGGCTCGAAGTGCTCGCCGCCGCGCATCGCCCGCTTTATGCGACCGACAGCCCGAGCCGGATCGATATCGCCGCGCTGATCGAATCGCTCGTCGATCGCAGCGACGACGAAGTGGTCGAGGTCACGGTGAGCGGCACCCCGACCCTGCCGGTCGAACAGGCGGCGGCGGTCGCGCTGCTGACCCACGCCTTCCTAGCCGCCGATCCCGATATCGTGACCCATGTCGCGATCGACATGGCGGCCGATCTGCTGCGCATCACGCTGACCGGGCCGGGCATGGGAGCGGCGCGCCCGGCACTGGACGAGGGGCGGCTGGTCCGCGGGCTGGCACGGCAGCTGCGGGCCGAGGTGGCGCGCGACGGCGGCGACCGGCTGACCATCGCCGTGCCGGTGCCGCATTATGGCTGACCCCTTGCGCATCCTGCTGGTCGAGGACGAAGCGCTGGTCGCGATGCTGGTCGAGGACGCGCTGGTCCTGCACGGCCATGTCGTCACCGGCATCGCCGATACCCGCGCCGATGCGCTGGCGCTGGCCGATGCCGATCGTCCCGACCTGGCGCTGTGCGACGTGCGGCTGGCGCGCGGCGATTGCGGTCGCGACGTGGCGACGACGCTGGCGGAACGCGGCATTCCCTGCCTGTTCCTGAGCGGCAATTGCCCCGACAGCTCCGACCATCCGCTGATCCTGGGCTGCGTCGCCAAGCCGTTCCACACCGCCGCGTTGGGGCGGGTGATCGAGGCTGCGTTGATCCGGCTGCACGGCGGCGAACCGGAACGCGTGCCGGCCGAGTTGCGCTTTTACTAGTTGCGACTTGCCCGTCGATGATCGGCATCGACGCGGTCGACGTAACAGTCATTTCCGTCACCCCGGGCTTGACCCGGGGTCCCGCTTTTTACGGCGGTGGAGAAGAAGAAGGGGGACCCCGGATCGAGTCCGGGGTGACGACGGGGCACCGGTTCGCTGCATGCCCCGCACGCGCTACACCCGCTCGATCCGCCCGTCCGCGACATGATAGCGGGTGGCATCGCCCGGAATGTCGCTGAACAAAGCGGCCTCGGTCCCGGTCAGCCATACCTGCCCCGCGCCGCAAGCCCGTGCGAACAGCGCCGCGCGCCGGCCGGGGTCGAGATGCGCGGCAACCTCGTCCAGCAACAGGATCGGCCGCCGCCCGGCACGCTCTGCCACCAGCTCGGCATGCGCCAGCACGAGCCCCAGCAACAGCGCCTTCTGCTCGCCGGTCGAACAGCGCGCCGCCGCCATCCCCCGGTCGCGGTCGGTGACGATCAGGTCGGCGCGGTGCGGTCCGCTGAGCGCCCGCCCCGCCGCCGCGTCGCGCGCACGCCCCGCCGCCAGTTCGCGCGCGAACAGCGCCGCATCGCCATGCCACCCCTCCAGCGCCAGCGCGGCGCGCGGGAAATCGGTCGCCGGCAAGGCAGCGATCCGGTCGCCCAGCATCGCAACGCACTCCGCCCGCGCCGCACCCAGCGCCAGCCCATGTTCGACCATCCGCGCCTCCAGCGCCGCCAGCCAGTCGGGATCGGGCGACCCTTCCTCCGCCAGCAGCCGGTTGCGCTGGCGCATCGCCGCATCGTAGCGCGTCGCCTGCGTCGCATGGGCCGGGTTCAGCGCTAGCGTCATCCGGTCGAGGAAGCGGCGGCGCTCCCCGGCCGGCTCGACGAACAGCCGGTCCATCGCCGGGGTCAGCCACAGTACCGACAGCCATTCGGCCAGCGCGGTTGCCGCCGCGCCCGCGCCGTTGATCCGCACGATCCGCCGTTCGGGCGCACCCGCCTGCGTCCCCGTGCCGATCCGGACATCGTCGCCCAGATCGGCTGCGACGCCGAAGCCGCCCGCCCCGCCCTCGCGCGCCATGTCGGACAGGGCGGCGCGGCGCAGCCCGCGACCCGGCGCCAGCAGCGACACCGCCTCCAGCACATTGGTCTTGCCCGCGCCATTGGGTCCGCTCAGCACGACGAAACCCGCACCCGGTTCGATGGTGCCGTCCGCATGGTTGCGAAAATCGGTGAGGGTCAGGCGGGTCAGCATCGGTCCGTGATCGTTAGCGGTGCGAAGGCCGCCGCGAAACCCTTGGGCGGCCGCCGCTTTGTTATACGAACGCAACTTTCCGCAGGTTCGGGGATTTGGATGGTTCGACTTACGACAGGAACCGCCGATGCCCCGTTTCGTCCTGATGGCCGCCGCCGCCTTCGCGCTGACTGCCTGCGGCTCGCAAAGCCCCGAACAGCAGCGCGCGGACCAGCTGCGCGATCAGGCCGATGCCGAAGCCGATGCGATCGAGGCGGCCGCCGAAAACCAGACCGCGCAGATGAAGGTCGAGGCGGAAGGGCTGGTCAATCAGGCGGGACAGGCCGGTGGCTATGACGCCGAACGATTGAAGGTCCGCGCCGAGGCGATCCGCGAGGAAGCCAAGCTGGTCGAGAAGCAGGCCGAAGCGCGCGCGAAAGCGGTTCGCGACCGGGGCGACGCGCAGGCGAGCGCGGCGCTGGCGAAGTAAGGCCGTCCCTCCCACATTCGCCATCCCGGACTCGACCCGGTGTCCCGCTTTTTGCTGCGGTCGGGATAGAAGAAGAAGCGAGACCCCGGATCAAGTCCGGGGTGCCGTGGTGGGTGTCGTTCCGCCCTTAAATCCCCGCCAGCCCCTGCTCGCGCAGCCGCTTCTGCGCCGCGTGATAGGCCACCGGCTCGGCGATATTCAGCCGCCTGCGCGCCGCGTCGAGCGGCTCGGCCAGCAGCGCCTCATAATCCTCGGCATGCAGCCAGCGCGCCTTGCGGCCGTGGCGATATCCTTCCCATACCGCCTTGGCGAAGGCCCGCTCGCCGGTGATCCGCAGCGACTTGAGCGCCGCGCCCAGACCGATCGCCGCCCAGCCCAACCCGCCGGTCTGGGCATAGGAGAAGGCGACGAGGCACGCCTCGCCCAGATGTTCCTCAGCGGTATAGCCGGTCAGGATGTGCCAGATGTCGTGGACGTCGCGCTCGCGCCGGCCGAACCATGCGACCGGATGGGCGGCGTCCTGCCAGCCCTCGCCATCGGCATAGCTGATGTCGGCAAGGCCCTGTGCCGAAAAGCCGGTGCGGTCGAGGAAGGCGCGATAATGCGCGCCGACGCTTCCCTCCGGCAATGCATCGACCCAGGCCCGGTCGGAGAAACGCTTCGCCAGTTCGACATGGTCATAGGCGATCCGCCCGCCGCCCGGTTCCTGTAACAACCGGGCATAGTTGCGGTGGCTGGTATCGGCGTTCAGCGCGCGCATGATGCGGAACACCTGCACCGTATCGTTGCCATCGGCGAGCAGTCGCCGGAGCGCGGCCCATGCCGTGCCCCAGTCGCGCCGCAATGGTTGGATGGTGTCGAGTCCATGCGCCGCCATGACCGCCTCCGTTACTTACAATGATGTAAGTATAGCGGCGCCCGATCGTCGTCAAGCCGCGGTGCGCTTACCCCGCCTTGGGCTTGGTCGGCTTGCCATTGTCCACGACGAAGCGCCCGCCGCGTTCGCACGACGCGCTGATGACCGGGAAGGACAGGTCGGTATTCTGCGCCAGCATCAGCGGCATCGCCGCCTGACATTCGGCGATCGACTGGTAGCTTGCCGGGGCCACCCGCTCGCGGGTGCAGGTCGCGCCATCGTCGCCGCAACCCAGGATCGCCATCACATAGACAAGAGGTGCCATGTCCCGTCTCCTCGATGGTTTCAATACATTGGTAAGCACCTTGTTCCGACGAAGCGTTGCCTATCTGCGCCCGCCTCCCCAAATGGCGCTTGCCATGCCTCCCGAAACCATTTCCGCCTCCGGTCCGACCCGACCGATGCTGGCGACGCTCCGCCGTTTCCTTCCCTATCTCTGGCCCGCTGGGGCGCCGGGGCTGAAGGCGCGCATCATCGCCGCGCTGCTGCTGGTCGTCGCGTCGAAGCTGGTGCAGGTCTATGGCGCGCCGTTCGCATTGCAGGGGGCGATCGACACCATGGCGGCGGGATCGCGCGATGCGCTGTGGCTGGTGGTGGCGCTGGTCGCGGGCTATGCGGCGGCGCGCTTCGGCGGCACGCTGTTCGACAATCTGCGCAACGTCGTGTTCGAACGCGTCGGACAGGACGCGACGCGGCGGCTGGCGGCATCGGTGTTCCGCCACCTCCATGCCCTGTCGCTGCGCTTCCACCTCGAACGGCGCACCGGCGCGGTGACGAAAGTGGTCGAGCGCGGGACCAAGAGCATCGACACGATGCTGTATTTCCTGCTGTTCAACATCGCGCCGACCATTCTCGAACTGACGCTGGTCCTGTCGATCTTCGGCACGCGCTTCGGCGGGTGGCTGGTCGGCGGCACGGTGGCGATGGTGGTATTCTACATCGTCTTCACCCGCTGGGTCACCGACTGGCGCTCGGCACTTCGCGAACGGATGAACGACCTCGACACCGGCGCCGTGGCGCATGCGGTCGACTCGCTGCTGAATTTCGAGACGGTCAAATATTTCGGCGCGGAGGAGCGTGAGGCGCAGCGCTACGACCGCGCCATCGCCGGCTATGCCGATGCGGCGGTGAAGTCCGAAAACTCGCTGGCGCTGCTCAATATCGGGCAGGCGCTGATCACCGCGTTGATGCTCGGCGGCGGCATGGCGCTGATCGTGTTCGGGTGGTCGAGCGGGCGCTTTTCCCCAGGCGACGTGGTGCTGGTGTCGACGCTGCTCACCCAGTTGTTCCGCCCGCTCGACCTGCTCGGCATGGTCTATCGCACCGTCCGGCAGGGGGTGGTCGACATGGGCGCGATGTTCGACCTGATCGATGCGCCCGCCGAGATCGTCGATGTGGCCAACGCTCCGCCAATGACCGTCACGCGCGGTCATGTCCGCTTCGAAGGGGTCGGCTTCGACTATGGTGATGGGCGGCAGATATTGAACGGTATCGACCTCGACATTCCGCCGGGCACCACGCTGGCGGTGGTCGGGCCGTCGGGGGCGGGCAAGTCGACGCTCGCGCGGCTGCTGTTCCGCTTCTACGATCCCACCGCCGGGCGGATCACGATCGACGGACAGGATATCGCCCAGGTGGCGCAGGCATCGCTGCGCAGCGCGATCGGCATCGTGCCGCAGGATACCGTGCTGTTCAACGACACGATCGGCTACAACATCGCCTATGGCCGCGCCGATGCGACGGCGGCCGAGATCGCCGAGGCAGCCCGCGGCGCATCGATCGCGCCGTTCATCGCCAGCCTGCCCGACCGCTACGACACCCGGGTCGGCGAACGGGGCCTGAAACTGTCGGGCGGTGAGAAGCAGCGCGTGGCGATCGCCCGCACCCTGCTCAAGAACCCGCCGGTCCTGATCCTCGACGAAGCGACCAGCGCGCTCGACAGCCGGACCGAGGCCGACATCCTCGACACGCTGGAGGCGATCGAGCGCGGGCGCACGACCATCGTCATCGCCCACCGCCTGTCGACCGTGGTCCATGCCGACCGCATCGTCGTGCTGGAGGGGGGACGCGTGGTCGAAAGCGGATCGCATGCCGACCTGCTGCGCCTGGGCGGCACCTATGCCGAGATGTGGGCGCGACAGGCGGCGGAGCGCGAGGCCGCGCTGGCCGAGGCGTAACCGCTTTGTCGTATGCGATGGACACTCCACCGCGCTGACGCGTATCCCCGACGCATTGCGGGAGGAAGACGCATGAAGGATACCCTGAAGAAGGCGGCGACCACGACCGCATGGGTCGGCGGCGCGCTGGCGCTGTGGACCACGCTGGCGGCCGGCGCGTCGGAGATGCTGGTCCCGGCGGATGGCGATTTCGTCGACGTGCCCGGCGCGCGGCTGCACTATGTCGATACCGGCGGCGACGGCCCGGCGATCTTGCTGCTCCACGGCATCTACGGCCAGCTGCGCAACTTCACCTATGCGCTGACCGATCAGCTGAAGGACCACCGACTGATCGTGGTCGACCGGCCCGGCTGGGGCCATTCGACCGTCGAGGGCGAGCATCCCACGATCGAGACGCAGGCGCGGATGGTCGCCGACCTGATCGATGCGCTCGGCCTCGACCGTCCGCTGCTGGTCGGGCATTCGATGGGCGGCGCGGTCGCGCTGGCGATGGCGGTGAACCAGCCGGCCAAGATCCGCGGCGTCGCGCTAATCGCCCCGCTGACCCAGCGGGTGACCGAAATGCCGGGCGTGTTCCGGGGCAAGGCCCCGCCCGCGGCCGTGCGCGGCCTCGCCGCGTGGACGGTCGGCGTACCGCTGACCACGCTGACCGGGCCGGCGGTGTCGAAACAGGTGTTCGCGCCCGATGCCGTGCCGATGGATTTCGGCACGCGCGGCGGGGGCCTCGCCGCGCTGCGCCCGTCGAGCTTCGAGGCGGGCGCCGTCGAGCTGCGCGACGCCAACCGCGCGCTGTCGACGATGATCCCGCGCTACGGTGCGATCAAACTGCCGGTCGTCATCCTCTATGGTCGCGACGACGAACTGCTCGACCCGCACAGCCAAGGCGACGTTACCGCCGGGGAAATTCCGGGCGCCGTGCTGACGAAGATCGGCGGCGGGCACATGATCCCGGTGACCCACCCGGCCGAAACCGCCGCGTGGCTGCGCACGGCGGCAGCGGCGTGAAGCGGCGGGCGCTGCTGCTCGCCGTCCTGCTCGGCGGGTGCAGCGCCTATGGCGACGGGATGGGCGATATCCTGCGCGGCACCGGCATCGCCGCGCGCGAGCCGACCTATGACGTGCCCTATGTCCCGACCCCCGAACCGGTGGTCGATGCGATGCTTGCCCTGGCGGAGGTCGGCCCCACCGACACGTTGATCGACCTCGGCTCGGGCGACGGCCGCATCGCCATCGCCGCTGCCCGCCTGGGTGCGAATGCGCGTGGCGTCGAGATCGACACGACATTGGTCGAGCGTGCGCGCCGCAATGCTGCGCTCCACGGGCTACAGGACCGCGCCCGCTTTTCCGCCGCCAACCTGTTCGACACGCCGCTGCGCGATGCCAGCGTGGTGACGATGTACCTGCTGCCGCGCATCAACATGGCGCTGCGTCCGCAGCTGTTGACCGAACTCCGCCCCGGCACGCGCATCGTCACCCATGCGTTCGATATGGGCGACTGGCAGGCGGACGAATGGGGCCTCGTCGCCGAACGCTCCATCTACCTCTACATCGTGCCGGCCGTCGCCGGCGGCAATTGGCGGATGACCCTGCCCGACGGGCGTTCGGGAGTGCTACACCTCGACCAGCGGTTCCAGTTCGTGACGGGCAGCTTCGACGGAAAGCTTGTCGCCGGCCGGCTGCGCGGCACCGAACTGGACGTCGTGATCGACGGCGCCAGCTACACCGGCTCGGTCGGTGAGGCAGCCATCACCGGCAAGGGCTGGCGCGCGACGCGGGTCGACTGACCACCCCTCGACGCGCCCGCCCCGCATCCCTAGGTGAGGCCCGATGGCGCTCGACCCGATCCCCGTATTGCAATCGACCTTCGGCTTTCCCGACTTTCGCGGCGTCCAGCGGCAGGTGGTCGACCGGGTGCTAGGCGGGCGGCGCACGCTGGCGGTGATGCCGACCGGTGCCGGCAAGTCGCTGACCTATCAGCTGCCGGCGCAGATGCTGCCGGGCACTTGCGTCGTCGTGTCGCCGCTGATCGCGCTGATGCACGACCAGCTGCGCGCCGCGACCGCCGTCGGCATCCGCGCTGCGACGCTGACCAGCGCCGACGACAACCGGGCCGAGACGCGCGGCCGGTTCCTCGATGGCGAGCTGGACCTGCTCTACGTCGCGCCCGAACGCGCATCGGGCAGCGATTTCCGCGAGTTGCTGTCGCGCGGCAACCTGTCGTTGTTCGCGATCGACGAGGCGCATTGCGTCAGCGAATGGGGCCACGACTTCCGCCCCGATTACCGCCTGCTGCGCCCGCTGTTCGACCAGTTTCCCGATGTGCCGCGCCTCGCACTCACCGCGACCGCCGACGCGCATACCCGCGCCGACATCCTCGAACAGCTGGGCATCCCGCAGGACGGGCTGATCGTCGCCGGGTTCGACCGGCCCAATATCCGCTACCATATCACCCCGCGCGATCAGGGCACGCGCCAGATCGCCGACGTCATCGCCGCCACCCCCGGCCCCGGCATCGTCTATGTCCAGTCGCGCGCCGGCACCGAAAAGCTGGCCGAGGCGCTGGCCAGGACCGGCCGCCCGGTCCGCGTCTATCATGCCGGACTCGACCCCGCCGTCCGCCAGCGCAACCAGCATGATTTCGTCGCGTCCGAAGACATGGTGATGGTCGCGACCATCGCCTTCGGCATGGGCATCGACAAGCCCGACGTGCGCTTCGTCGCCCATGCCGGGCTGCCGAAATCGATCGAGGCCTATTATCAGGAAACCGGCCGTGCGGGCCGCGACGGCGATCCGGCGGTGGCGCATCTGTTCTGGGGCGCCGACGACTTCGCCCGCGCCCGCCAGCGGATCGGCGAGGTCGAACCGGCGCGCCAGCCGGGCGAACGCCAGCGGCTGAATGCCCTGGGCGCGCTGGTCGAGACCGCCGGGTGCCGCCGCGCGATGCTGCTGCGCCATTTCGGCGAACAGCCGGGCGACTATTGCGGGAATTGCGACAATTGCCTGTCGCCGCCCAACGCGGTCGACGCGACCGAACTGGCGCAGAAATATCTGTCCGCCGTGTTCCGCACCGGGATGATGTTCGGCGCGACCTATATCGAACAGGTGCTGACCGGTCAGTCGACCGAACGCAGCCTGATGAACGGGCACGAACAGCTGTCGGTGTGGAACATCGTCGATGGCGACGACGTCGCGTTGCTCAAACCGGTCGGCCGCGCGCTGCAGCTGCGCGACGCATTGCGTGCCAACGATCATGGCGGGCTGGAATTCGGCCCCGCTGCGCGCGGGCTGCTGAAGGGCGGCGACACGCTGTCGATGATCGTGCCGCCCAAGCGCGAACGGCGCCGGCGCGGCGGCGGCTCCGCCACCCCCAACCCGACCGGCGATCCGCTGTTCGAGGCGCTGCGCGCCAAGCGCCGCGAACTGGCGCAGGAGGCCGGGGTGCCGCCCTATGTCATCTTCCACGATTCGGTGTTGCGCGAAATGGCGGCGGACCGGCCGCAGACGATCGGCGGCATGCGGCGGATCACCGGTGTGGGCGAGAAGAAGCTGCAAGCGTACGGGGACGCGTTCCTGAGCGTCATCAAGCAGCACTAAATTCCTCCCCACAACGTGAGGAGGGGGACCGCTCGCGCAGCGAGTGGTGGAGGGGGGAAGCGGCAAGCGCAACCTCTTTGGCCCTCGCCCCTCCACCAGCCTGCGGCTGGTCCCCCTCCCCACGTTGTGGGGAGGATTTGCTTGGGACGACCCGCCCCGCTATCTTCCCCCCATGCACATCCGCCGTATCGACGACCGCATTTCGGTCAGCCCGCAGATCACCGCCGACGATGTCGCGACGCTGAAGGCGCAAGGCTTCACCACCATCGTCAACAACCGCCCCGATGACGAGGAAGCGGGCCAGCCCGCCGGCGACGCGATCGCGGACGCGGCGGCAGCGGCGGGGCTGGCCTATCACGCGATCCCGATCACCCATGCCGGGTTCAGCCACCCGCAGTTGGACGCGATGGCGCAGATCCTCGAGCAGGCGGACGGCCCGATCCTCGCCTATTGCCGCTCGGGCACGCGGTCGTGCAATTTGTGGGCGCTCGCCAGCGCCAAGCAGGGTGGCGACCCCGCCCATCTGGTCGCCTCGGGCGGTGCCGCCGGCTACGACCTGTCGGGAATCCGCCCGACGCTGGACGCCCTCGCCCGGGGCTGACGGCGCGACAGACGTCCCCCGCCATTGGGCCCGTTGCCATACCCCGGCAACGACGCGGCCCAGCGCGGGGGAACGCCTGCATGGATAAGCGGCATCCGTTCCGACATGCTTAATCGGCGGTACGTTAACGCACTGAACCGCTCCGGTTTCTGGCGTTAACCAAATCGCAACCCCCAGCCGGCAATTTCGTGCCTGTACCAATGGGGGTTCTGAACATGGGCATTAGTCAGAAAGGCGCCCGCTTCCTCTCGGAAAGCCGGGTGGAAGACGCAAGCGCAAACAACAGCACGGCGTGGTTCGATCTCGGCATCTGCTATTCCAGCGGTACCGGCGGGGCGATGATCGACCTGGTCGAGGCACATAAATGGTTCAACCTCGCCGCCATGTCGGGCGTCGAGGAAGCGCAGGCATGGCGCGCGGAAATCGCCTGCGACATGACTCCGCGCCAGATCGCCGATGCGCAGAAAGCGGCGCGGGCGTTTTTGCAGGCGGGCGCGCGGCCGAACTGATCGGCGCCGCTGACGGGTCCGGCTGCGACGGTTGACGCCGTCCGAGCCGGGGGCAGGCAACTCGTCGGCGACAAGCGCGAGACATTCTTCCGTTCGTCACCCCGGGCTTGACCCGGGGTGACGGGAATGGCTGGGGTCGCGTCTGCGACAATAGTCCCGTGACCAGCACAGAGCCGGGGTCACCTTACCCTTCCCTTCCGTCATTCCCGCGAAGGCGGGAATCCATAAGCACCGACGCCCGGACCCGATCCGCAACGCTTGCGCCTATGGACTCCCGCCTACGCGGGAGTGACGATTAGGCCTTGGCCGCCGGCTTCTTCGCCGGAGCCTTCTTCGCAGGCGCCTTCTTGGCGGGTGCATCCTTCGCCGCCGCCTTCTTCGGCGCGGCCTTCTTGGCCGCCGGCTTCTTCTTGCCCTTGGCCGGCGCCGCCGCCGCGCGGTCGTCGATCAGCTGCGCGGCTTCCTCCAGCGTCAGCGCGTTCGGCTCGACCGACTTCGGGATCGTCGCATTGGTCGTGCCATCGGTAACATAGGGGCCATAGCGCCCCTCCATCAGCTTGATCTCAAGCTCGGTGCGCGGATGGTTGCCCAGCACCTTGAGCGGTTCCTTCGCCGCGCCGCGCGCCGGTCGCCCGCCGCCCGCCGCCGCCTCGGCCAGCTTCACCACCGCCGCGTTCATGCCGGTTTCGAACACGTCCGCCGTCGACTGCAACCGCGCGTACTTGCCGGCGTGCTTCAGATACGGGCCATAGCGCCCGATCGCCGCCTCGATCGGTTCGCCCGTCTCCGGATGGTTGCCGATGGTGCGCGGCAGGCTCAGCAGCTTCAGCGCCCATTCGAGGTTCAGTTCGCCGATATCCTTGGGGATCGACGCGCGCTTGGCGTCCTTGCCCTCGCCCAGCTGGATGTACGGCCCGAACCGCCCCGACTTGCGCTCGACCTCCAGCCCCGTTTCCGGGTCCTTGCCCAGCGATTCCGGTCCGGTATCGCCACCATCCTCGCCGCCCGGCTGCGCGAAGCGGCGAGTGTACTTGCACTCGGGATAGTTGGAGCAGGCGATGAACGCGCCGAACTTGCCGCCACGCAGTGCCAGGCGTCCCTCGCCGCAATTCGGGCACAGCCGCGGATCGGTCCCGTCCGCCTTTTCGGGGAACAGGTACGATCCCAGAAACTGATCGAGCTCGGCGGTGATCGCGCTCGGCTGCTGTTCCATCACCTCCGACGTGCGCGGCTTGAAATCGCGCCAGAAGGCCTCGAGCACCGCCTGCCATTCGGCCCGCCCGCCCGACACGTCGTCCAGCTCTTCTTCCAACCCCGCCGTGAAGTCGTAGCCGACATATTTCTCGAAGAAGCGTTCGAGGAACGCGGTCAGCAACCGCCCGGTCTCTTCCGCGAAAAACCGGTTCTTCTCGACGCGGACATAGCCGCGATCCTTCAGCACCTGGATGATCGAGGCATAGGTCGACGGACGACCGATCCCCAGTTCCTCCAGCCGCTTGACCAGCGACGCTTCCGAGAAACGCGGCGGCGGCTGGGTGAAATGCTGTTCGGCGACCACGTCCTTCTTGGCCGGCGCATCGCCCGAGCGCAGCAGCGGCAGGCGGCGCGAATCCTCGTCCGCCGCGTCGTCGCGCCCTTCCTCGTACAGCGCGAGATAGCCGGGGAAGAGCACGACCTGGCCGGTGGCGCGTAAGGCCGTCTGCCCGGTCTGGTCCTCCAGCTCGACGGCGGTCCGCTCCATCCGCGCCGACGCCATCTGGCTGGCCAGCGCCCGCTTCCAGATCAGGTCGTACAGGCGGGCATGATCGCCCGACCCGGCGCGATCCTTCGAAAAATCGGTCGGGCGGATCGCCTCGTGCGCTTCCTGCGCATTCTTGGCCTTGGTCTGGTACTGGCGCGGTTTGTCAGGGACGTAGCTGCCGTCATAGCGGTTGGCGATCGCCCCGCGCGCGGCATCGATCGCCGACCCGTCCATCTGCACGCCGTCGGTCCGCATGTACGTGATCGCACCGTCCTCATAGAGCGACTGCGCCACCCGCATCGTGTGGCTGGCCGAGAAGCCCAGCTTGCGCGCGGCTTCCTGCTGCAGGGTCGAGGTGGTGAAGGGCGGCGGTGGATTGCGCGTCGCGGGCTTCGTCTCGACATTGACGACCGTAAAGCGACCATCGACCACCGCCGCCTTCGCGACCTCGGCCGACCCGGCATCGCCCAGCGACAGCTTGTCGAGCTTCTTGCCCTTGAGTTTCACGAGGCGCGCGTCGAACGGCGTGCCGTCGGCCTCCATCTTGGCAATGACCGACCAATATTCCTGCGCGATGAAGGTTTCGATCTCGCGCTCGCGCTCGACCAGCAGCCTGAGCGCCACCGACTGCACCCGGCCCGCCGACTTGGCACCCGGCAGCTTGCGCCACAGCACCGGCGACAGGGTGAACCCGACCAGATAGTCGAGCGCCCGCCGCGCCCGGTACGCATCGATCAGATCGGTATCGAGGTCGCGCGGAGCCTTCATCGCTGCCAGGATCGCCGGCTTGGTGATCGCGTTGAACGTGACCCGCTCGACTTCCTTGGGCAGCGCGCGACGCTTCTTCAGCACCTCCTGCACATGCCAGCTGATCGCCTCTCCCTCACGGTCAGGGTCGGTGGCGAGGATCAGGCGGTCGGCGGTCTTGGCGAGGTCGGTGATCGCCTTCAGCTGCTTCGTCTTGTCGGCGTACGTCTCCCAATCCATCGCGAAGCCGTCGTCCGGGTTCACCGACCCGTCCTTGGGCGGCAGGTCGCGGACATGGCCATAGGAGGCGAGGACGCGGTAATCGGACCCCAGATATTTTTCGATGGTCTTCGCCTTGGCGGGCGATTCGACGATGACGAGCTGCATGATGTGGCGGTCGGTCCTTGTGCGTACGTACGCGAGAGTGGGGAGGCAGGCACCGCTACGTCAAGCCGCAGGTTTTTAATGCCGTATGACGATCACGCCGCCACGCGTGCGGCCCAATCGTCCAACGCCGCCCAACCCAACGCCATTGCGATATTTTCCCGATGGTCCGCAAAGCTGAACCGTTCCGGATCGATCCGTTCGCCCCGTACCACATCCCAGATCGGACTGTGTCCGGCGGGATCATAGCGTCGGAAAGGACGGTCATGATCGGCATGATCTGGCGTGAACGCATGGGATCGCCTGGCCTGACCGCGTCGAACCATTCGATGTCGTTCCCCTGTCGGACCGTCCGTGACACCCGTCGCGACCGAATGGGTCAGTACCCACAGTACGGTATCGTGCGGATCGATCCGATCGGAACCGATGATATTCCGAGTCAACGTCGCGACCGGCACGGTGTGTTCGATGTGAACCGTCTGGCCTAGCGCCTTGGTGCCGCATCGCTCAGCTTCGGGCAGCCCCATGAAGTCTTCGGTACGATACAGCGCACCCGAGCACAGCGTACCCCCGCCGGCCTGGTAGCCAAATCGATTATGGATGTGGCGGACGTCGATGTTGCGAATATCGTTACCGTGCAGCCGGACACATTGCGGCGTGCCGATCGTCCGGCGGATTCGCTCGCCCTCGCGCTGCCAGAACGCCCGAGCCCTGCGACCCTCCGCTCGTGCCAAATCAACCGTCATGCTATTCTCCAACCGTTCCGGCCAGCATGAGGGCGGGGCCCCAAACAAACGATCAAACGCTACGCCAAGCCGACCCGCCCCCCGGCGTGCCGCTCCAGCCGCCCGGCCAGCTCCAGTTCGAGCAGCACCGTCTGCACCACCATCGTCGGACAGCCCGACTGCCGCACCAGTTCGTCGACCGCCACTGGCACCGGTCCCAGCAGCCCGGCGATCCGCGCACGCTCCGCCTCGCTCGCGTCCGCCGCCACCGGCTCGGGCCGATAGCCCGATCCCGGCGAGCGCACCGCCCGCGCGTCGATCGGCCGCAGCATCTCCGCCACGTCCGCCGCATTCTGGACCAGGGTCGCGCCCTCGCGGATCAGCGCGTTGCACCCCTGCGCCCGCGGGTCGAGCGGCGATCCGGGCACCGCCATCACCTCGCGCCCCGCCTCCCCCGCCAGCCGGGCGGTGATCAGCGACCCGGACCGGGGTGCCGCCTCCACCACTACCGTCCCCAGCGACAGGCCGGCGATGATCCGGTTGCGCGACGGGAAATGGCGGGCCAGCGGCTGCGTCCCCGGCGGCTGTTCGGCGACCAGCAGCCCGCGCGTGGCGACGTCCTCCTGCAACGCGGCATTCTCCGGCGGGAACACCACGTCGATGCCGCTCGCGATCACCCCGATCGTGGCATGGCCGATCGCCCCCTGATGCACCGCCGTGTCGATCCCGCGCGCCAGTCCCGACACGACGACATAACCCGCCGCGCCCAGTTCCTCGGCCAGCCCGCGCGCGAAGCGGCACGCCGCCGCCGACGCGTTGCGCGCCCCGACCATCGCCACCGCCGGCCGCGCCAGCAGCGACAGCTCGCCCCGGACGATCAGCGCGGGCGGCGCGCTATCGATCTCCGCCAGCAGCGCGGGATAGTCCGGGTCGCCGAGCAGCAGGTATCGCCCACCCAGGGCGCGAACGGTCGCGATCTCGCGCCGCACGACGCTCTCGTCCGCGAGCGCCGGCGCCCGACCACCGCCCCGCGCCGCCAGCATCGGCAACGCCTCGATCGCCGCCACCGCATCGCCATAGCGTTCGATCAGCGCGCGAAACGTGACCGGGCCGATATTGGCCGACCGGATCAGCCGCAGCGCCGCGAACCGGGCGGCGTTCTGGTCGGCGGCGCCGGGTCGCTCGCCTACCGACCCTTCACCCACGCTTGCGGCCGATCCTCGGCTCCGTCCCCGCCACCAGCCGCTCGATATTCTCGCGATGCTTCCACAGCACGATCAGCGCGAGGCCGAGGAACAGCACCACCAGGTCGAACCGGCCGAGCGCCGCCGCCGCGACCGGCGCGGCGACCGCCGCCGCCATGCCCGCGACCGACGAAATGCGGATCGTCGCCAGCAACCCCAGCCACACGACCGCATAGACCAGCCCCGCCATCGGGCTGAGCGCCACCACGACGCCCATCATCGTCGCCACGCCCTTGCCACCCCGGAACCGCAGCCACAGCGGATAGCAATGGCCGACGAACGCCGCCGCACCCGCGACCAGTTCCTCACCCGGAAACCACGCCGCGACGATCCACACCGCCGCCGCGCCCTTCAACAGGTCGAGCAGCAGCGTCGCCGCCGCCAGCCCCTTGCGCCCGGTACGCAGCACGTTGGTCGCGCCGATATTGCCCGACCCGATGGAGCGCAGATCGCCCGCCCCGGCGATCCGCGTGAGCAAAATGCCCCACGGGATCGATCCGAGCAGATAGCCGATCAGCAACGCCGCCACCGGCGGGAACCAGAGAATTTCGCTCGGCAGGATCGCCCCCGTGTAACTTGCCGTCTGTGCCATGCAGGGTAAGGGGTTCGGCGGCGGCTTGCAACGCGGCGAGCGGCGGCTACGGGACCATCCATGACCGAAACGGCGCAACCGATCCTGTTCTTCGATTCGGGCGTCGGCGGCCTGTCGGTCGTGGCGCCCACCCGTGCCCTGCTGCCGACCGCGCCGATCGTCTATGCCGCCGACTCGGC
Source organism: Sphingomonas hankookensis (assembly GCF_001619955.1). Taxonomy (GTDB): domain Bacteria; phylum Pseudomonadota; class Alphaproteobacteria; order Sphingomonadales; family Sphingomonadaceae; genus Sphingomonas; species Sphingomonas hankookensis_A. Next base: position 68,168 of record NZ_LQQO01000005.1, read on the forward strand.
GGGCTTCCCCTATGGCACCCGGACCGAGGGCGAAATCGCCGCGCGGGTGCCCGCGCTGCTCGGCCGGCTGGTCGAGCGCTATCGCCCGCGCCTCGTCGTCATCGCCTGCAACACCGCCTCGACCATCGCGCTGCCGGTGGTGCGCGCCGCGCTCGACGTGCCGGTCGTCGGCACCGTGCCCGCGATCAAGGTCGCGGCGGGGTTGAGCGGCACCCGAGTGATCGGCGTGCTGGGCACGCAGGCCACGGTGCGCCAGCCCTATGTCGACGACCTCGCCACCCGCTTCGCCGCCGATTGCACCGTGCTGCGCCACGGATCGGCGGCGCTGGTCGAACTGGCGGAGGGCGCGCTGGCCGGCACCCCGCCCCCGCGCGACGCCATCGCGCGCGAACTGGCCGGGCTGTTCGATCAACCGGGCGGCGACCGGATCGACGTCATCGTCAACGCCTGCACCCATTTCCCCCTGCTGGCCGACGCGATGCTGGCCGTCGCGCCGCATATCGCGTTCGTCGATGGCGGCCCCGGCATCGCCCGGCGCATCGTCGCGCTGACGCAGGGACAGGCGTTCCCCGCGACTCCGGTTCCCGGCCGGCTCGTCTTCACCAGGCTTGGCGAGCGCGAACGCACCATCGCGGCGGGGCTGGAGTCGCAGGGCTTCGCTTCGGTCGAGGCGCTGTAGACCTGTTCTGGTCCGTCGCCCCAGCGAAGGCTGGGGCCTTCTGCGGCGAGGCGCGCGCTTCGTCGCCGGGAGATCCCAGCCTTCGCTGGGATGACGAAGGAGAAAAACCGCCCCCCTTGGACAATATGTCCAACCCCGCCGATCACCATAACCGCTTTTATCCGCTGGAAACGGGCCGCCCCAACAGGTACACCCCCGCCCCATGAGCATCGACGCAGTTCCGGCCCGCTCGGTCGATTACAACCGTGTCTTCGCACAGGCGATCGACCGCCTGCACGAGGAAGGGCGCTACCGCGTCTTCATCGACATCCTGCGCAACAAGGGGCAATTCCCCAATGCGCGCTGCTTCGCCGGGCATAACGGGCCGAAGCCGATCACCGTATGGTGCTCGAACGACTATCTGGCGATGGGCCAGCATCCCGCTGTCATCGCCGCGATGGAGGAAGCGCTGCACGATGTCGGCGCAGGGTCGGGCGGCACCCGCAATATCGGCGGCAACACCCACTATCACATCGATCTCGAAGGCGAACTGGCCGACCTGCACGACAAGGAAGCGGCACTGCTGTTCACGTCGGGCTATGTCTCGAACGAAGCGACGCTGTCGACGCTGGCGCGCATCCTGCCCGGCTGCATCGTCTTTTCCGACGAACTGAACCACGCGTCGATGATCGCCGGCATCCGCCATTCGGGCTGCGAAAAGCGGGTGTTCCGCCACAACGACCTGGCGCATCTCGAGGAACTGCTCGCCGCCGAAGACCCGGCGGTGCCCAAGCTGATCGCGTTCGAAAGCGTCTATTCGATGGACGGTGACGTCGCGCCGATCCACGCGATCTGCGACCTTGCCGACAAATACAACGCGCTGACCTATCTCGACGAGGTCCATGCCGTCGGCATGTACGGGGCGCGCGGCGGCGGCATTTCCGAACGCGACGAAGCTGCATCGCGCCTGACGATCATCGAAGGGACGCTGGGCAAGGCGTTCGGCGTGATGGGCGGCTATATCGCCGCCGACCGCACCGTCATCGACGTCATCCGCTCCTATGCGCCGGGCTTCATCTTCACGACCTCGCTGTCGCCGGTGCTGGTCGCAGGCGCCTTGGCCAGCGTCCGCCACCTGAAGGCATCGCCCGCCGAGCGCGACGGGCAACAGGCCGCCGCCGCGATGCTGAAGGTGCTGTTCGCCGAAGCCGGGCTGCCGGTGATGGACACCACCACCCATATCGTGCCGCTGATGGTCGGCGATCCGGTCAAGGCCAAGCGGATCAGCGACATATTGCTCCGCGAATATGGCGTGTACGTGCAGCCGATCAATTACCCGACCGTCCCGCGCGGCACCGAACGGTTGCGCTTCACCCCCGGCCCGGCGCATGACGAGGCGATGATGCGTGAACTCACCGCCGCGCTGGTCGAAATCTGGGGCCGCCTCGAACTGAAGAAAGCCGCGTAACAATCCTCCCCGGCACGGGGAGGGGGCCAGCGAAGCTGGTGGCGGGGGCGGTCGGCATACGTAGCGGTTGCGTTGCGGGGCCATCTCCCTCCACCATCGCCTCCGGCGACGGTTCCCCTCCCCGTACCGGGGAGGATTCGTCCCTACACCGCGACCCGGTTACCCCCCGACAGCATCGCCCCCTGCAGCTTCGCGCGGGCCTCCTCGATCACCCATTCGATGTCGTTGCCCTGATCGGACACCATCGCCGCCGATGCGGTGACGGTGCCGATCGCCTCGCCCGACTCGCGCAGCTTGAACTTGCGCCGCTCCAGCAATTGCAGCGCCTCCTCCGCCCGCGCGCGCACCGCGGTCATCGTCTGCCCCGGAATGGCGACGATGAACTCGTTACCGGCCCAGCGGATCGCCTCATGTTCGGGAAAGGTATTGGCCAATTTGCTGGCAAAGGCGTTCAGGATGTTGTCGCCGACCGAATTGCCATATTCGCGGTTGATCCCGACCAGCCGGTCGATCCCGAACATCAGCAGGACATAACGCTGGTCGCCCGTCGCGACCTGGTCCAGCACGCGCCGCGCGCCGGTCTGGTTCAGCGCCTTGGTCAATTCGTCATGCTCGGCATCGACCACGCCGACGCCGCCCGCCTCGATCCGCGCCGTCAGGGCCGCCACCTGTTCGCGCAGCGCGGCCAGGCCCTGCTCGGTCGTGCTCAACCGCTCCGCGACCGACGGATCGGGCGCCGCCACGCCGCCATTCCTCGCCCAATCGGCGATACCGGACGCATGGACCTTCGCCAATTCGGCGAACTTCGCATCGGTCAGTTGCGCGTCATCGACCGCGGCAACGACCTCTTCGTACAACGGATGGTACGATCTGGACAGATGAACGAGCGCGGTCTGATAATTGACCGCGCTCGGTTCAAGTCGATGATATTGCAAAAAGGCCAGCGCATTGCGTGCCTGATCGAATTCTATCCGCATGAACACACCGATATCGGGGGTTATTTGCCTCTTAAATCAGCGAACTACACGCAAAATACGGCAAGTTCGTTAATGCGCGCGACTCATGACTGAGCCAGCAGCCCCGCGCATAGCGTCAGCGCCGCCAGACCGACCGACAACGGCACGCGCAGCCGCATCCACCACGGCGGAACATGGCCTGCGCGCACCAGCGCCATATCGACCAGCAGCGATCCGAGCAGCCCGGCGGCGACGATCGCCGCGCCCGACAGGACCGAGGTGAACAGCACCGCGCCCGCCGCCAGCGCGACCAGCGACGGCACCACCGCGATCGCCAGCCACAGCGTCAGCGCCGCCCCGCTCAGCCGCGCCGCCGCCGCGCCCCACCACATGCCGCCCAGGAAGCTCAGGATCAGCGCGGCGTAGAACAGCCCCAGCGCATTGGCCGCGCCGCCCTTGGCCGGGTCGAGCAACCGCCAGGCGATGCCGATGGCCGGCGGCAGCAACCCGGCATAGCCCAGCGCCAGCGCCGCCACCGGCGGCCGCGCCCGGATCGGGGTCGATGCGGCCATGGGATCAGTCACGGCAATAGCCTTCGCTCGGCTTGACGGTCAGGCAGTCCTTCTTGCCCGCCAGCCATTTAAGGCCGGTGGCATCGCCGTCGCTCGGCCGCAGCAGCAGCGTTTCGCCGCCGCGCTGGAACCGGATGCCTTCGGGCGTGATCGTGCCGGTATAGGTGCCCTTGTTGTCGAGGTCGTACTGCATCTCCAGCTTGACCTCGCCCTGCGCCGGTTCGGTGACGTTCAGGTACATACCCTCCACCCCGATCCAGCGGCCGAGATAATGGTTGGCGCCCAGCGTCGCGGTGGCGGTGGCGGTCGGCGTCGGGGTCGGGGTCGGGCTGGGTGCGCGCGGCGGCACCGGGGCGGGCAGCGGCGTCGCGGCGCTGTTCTCGATCTCGGCCTGGGTCGCGGCCCCTTCGCTGCGTCGCTCGTCGGCGCCGCACGCGCTCAACGCCAAAGCCGCTACGATGATCGTTCCACGCATCCCTTCATCCTTTCCTGCCTGTCGTTGGACACAGCCTAGCGCTGCCGTATCCCGACCGCTAGAAGCGGCGCCATGGCCCGCATCGCACTCGCATCCGACCACGCCGCCCTGACGCTCAAGGCAGAACTCGCCACTTGGTTGCACGACCAGGGGCACGAAGTCGCCGATCTGGGGCCGCACGACACGACCAGCGTCGATTATCCCGACTATGGCTACAAGCTCGCTCAAGCGGTTAGCGGCGGCGAGGCCGATTTCGGCGTCGCCTTGTGTGGATCGGGTATCGGCATCTCGATCGCGGTCAATCGCGTGGCCGGCTGCCGCTGCGCGCTCGTGTCCGAACCGCTGTCGGCGTCGCTGGCGCGCGAACATAACGATGCGAACGTCATCGCGATGGGCGCCCGGCTGATCGGCGCCGAGATGGCGAAGGCCTGCCTCACCGCCTTCCTCGCCACCCCGTTCGGCGGCGACCGCCACCAGCGCCGCGTCGACAAGCTCGGCAATCCGCCGGCCTGATCGGGCGTCGACGACCGCCTCTTACCGTCACCCCGGGCTTGACCCGGGGTCCCGCTTCTTCTCGACGGCAGTAAAAAGCGGGACCCCGGATCAAGTCCGGGGTGACGACGGATAGGGAAGCGCGGAACACCGCCGAAACCCGATTCCCCGGGTGGCAATTCGATGACACCCGGACAAAGGGTCCAAACGTCATCAGAACAAGGATCGTGATCGATCAAGGAAGGTCATCTACAAGAAGCGCAGCGTAGTCGCGTAGCCGACGCTACGCGCAAGCAAGCGACGCGGTGGATGACCTTCCTTGATCGACCGCGGAGCGGCGGGCGGATTTTGCTGCCAAGCGGCGTCGCGCGTCGGTCACGATGCTGGAGCATCGCTCCGCTCCTTGCTCCTTGCCTGGCAGCAAAATCCGCTCCGTCACGACCTTGTTCTGATGACGTTTGGACCCTAAAGCGCGCGCGACCTCTTTCTCAGCGGGAGCCGCGCCCCATGACCGACCAGTTCCGCCCCGACGGTTTCTTCGAAACCAGCCTCGCCGATGCCGACCCCGCCGTGTTCGCCGGCGTCACCCACGAACTGGAGCGCGAGCGCTACCAGATCGAGCTGATCGCGTCGGAAAACATCGTGTCGAAGGCGGTGCTTGAGGCGCAAGGCTCGGTCTTCACCAACAAGTACGCCGAGGGCTATCCCGGCAAGCGTTACTATCAGGGCTGCCACCCCTCGGACGAGGTCGAGCAGCTGGCGATCGACCGCGCCAAGCAGCTGTTCGGCTGCGGCTTCGTCAACGTCCAACCGCATTCGGGTGCGCAGGCGAACGGCGCGGTGATGCTGGCGCTGACCAAGCCCGGCGACACGATCATGGGCATGAGCCTCGACGCCGGCGGTCACCTGACGCATGGTGCCAAGGCGGCGATGTCGGGCAAGTGGTTCAACGCGGTCCAGTACGGCGTCGACCGCGAGACGCACCTGATCGATTACGATCAGGTCGCGGCGCTCGCCCGCGAACACCGTCCGACGCTCATCATCGCCGGCGGTTCGGCCTATCCGCGCCATATCGACTTCGCCAAGTTCCGCGCGATCGCCGATGAAGTCGGCGCCAAGTTCATGGTCGACATGGCGCATTTCGCCGGCATCGTCGCTGCGGGCCTGCACCCGACCCCGTTCGGCCATGCCGATGTTGTCACCACCACCACGCACAAGACGCTGCGCGGCCCGCGCGGCGGCATGGTGCTGACCAACGACGAAGCCATCGCCAAGAAGATCAACTCGGCGGTGTTCCCGGGGCTGCAGGGTGGCCCGCTGATGCACGTGATCGCGGCCAAGGCGGTCGCGTTCGGCGAAGCGCTGCGGCCTGAGTTCAAGGACTATATCCGCGCCGTCGTCGAAAATGCGCAGGTGCTGGCCGCCACCCTCAAGGATCGCGGTGCGAACATCGTCGCGGGCGGCACCGACACCCACCTCGCGCTGATCGACCTCACCCCGCTTGGCGTCACCGGCAAGGATGCCGACGAAGCGCTGGAGCGTGCGGCGATCACTTGCAACAAGAACGGCATCCCGTTCGATCCCCTCCCCCCGGTCAAGACCAGCGGCATCCGCGTCGGGTCGCCCGCCGGCACCACCCGCGGCTTCGGCAAGGCCGAATTCGCCGAGATCGGCCACATGGTCGCCGACGTGCTCGACGGCCTGCGCAACAAGGGCGAGGCCGGGGACCCTGCCGTCGAGGCGGACGTTAAGGCACGGGTTCGGGCGCTGTGCGAGCGGTTCCCGATCTATCCGGGTCTGTAAGGAGTTCGAAAGATGCAGGACAAGTCGGTCGGCAAGAGCATGGCGAAATGGGGTGCTCTGGGCGCAGTGATCGCGATTCCGGTTCCCTTTGTCGGTCCGCTGATCGGCGCCGCCGCCGGCGCCGGCTATGCTTATTACAAGGCGAACAAGAAGCCGCGCTACTGACGCGGCACCCCGCCCGCGCCGCCAAATGGTGGCGCGGGCGGTTTTTCCAGGAAGATCGATGCGCTGTCCCTTCTGCGCCCATGAAGACAGTCAGGTAAAAGACAGCCGCCCCAGCGACGACGGCGCCGCCATCCGCCGCCGCCGACAATGTTCGGGCTGCGGCGCGCGCTTCACCACCTTCGAACGCATCCAGCTGCGCGACCTGACCGTCGTGAAGTCCGGCGACCGCCGCCAGGCCTTCGACCGCGACAAGCTGCTCCGCTCGGTCGCCACCGCCTGTCGCAAGCGGCCGATCACCCCGGCACAGGTCGAACGGCTGGTGTCAGGCATACAGCGGCAACTGGAGACCACCGGCGACAGCGAAGTCCCCTCGGGCCGGATTGGCGAACTGGTGATGGAAGGGCTGCAGGGTCTCGATCCCGTCGCGTACATCCGCTTCGCCAGCGTCTACAAGGACTTCCGCGAGGCGAAGGATTTCGAGGAATTTGCGGGCACGGTCGGGGATGCGGCAAAGGGGTAACCCCCCTGCCCTGCCCCTGCCCCTGCCCCTGCCCCTGCCCACTCCGTTCAGTTCGAGCAGCTTCGAGCCTGTCGAGAAGAGGGGTAGGTCGCTTGGGGCACCCCCTTCCCCCCATCCGGTTCGGGCAGTAGGACATCAGCCTTCCCGCCACCGTTCGTCCTGAGTAGCGGCTGAGCGAAGTCGAAGACGCGTATCGAAGGACCGCCATGAGTTTCGCCACGTACATGCTCCATTGCGCCGACGGAAAATATTATGTCGGGCATACGGACGATCTGGAACGGCGGATCGCACAGCATCAGTCCGGCGAAATTCCGGGTTTTACTGCCAGCCGGCTGCCCGTCGAACTGGTCTGGAGCGAGAGCTTCCCCACGCGCGAGGAAGCAGTCGCCGCCGAAACCCGCCTGAAGGGATGGTCGCGTGCGAAGAAAAAAGCGCTGATAGGTGCCGATTGGGCTACCGTCAGCGCGCTTGCCCGCAAGTCCTTCGATACGGGTCTTCGACAGGCTCAGCCCCTACTCAGGACAAACGGCGAGAAAGCCGAAGATGTCGGGAAGCCACCCGTCATCGTCCTCGTCCGCCCGCAACTCGGCCAGAATATCGGCAAGGCCGCGCGCGCCATGCTGAACTTCGGCCTCGTCGAAATGCGCCTCGTCGCCCCGCGCGACGGCTGGCCCAATCCCGAAGCCGGCCCCGCCGCCAGCGGCGCCGACCAGGTGCTGCGTGACGCCACCGTCTACGACACCGTCGCCGAAGCGGTCGCCGACTGCGCGCATGTCTACGCCACCACCGTCCGCAAGCGCGGCATCACCAAGCCGGTCGTCACCCCAGAAGCCGCCGCGCAGGCGATCCGCGCCGAACCGGGCCGCTCGGCGATCCTGTTCGGCCCCGAACGCTCCGGCCTCGAAACCGACGACGTCGCGCTGGCCCGCACCATCCTGACCGTACCGATCAACCCCGAATTCGGCTCGCTCAACCTCGCCCAGGCGGTGATCCTCGTCGCGTACGAATGGTCGAAGGGCGAAGGGCTGGCCAGCCCGCCGACCGTCGACCTGGGCGCCCCCGCCCCGCACCAGGAGTTGGAGGGCATGATCGGCCAGCTCGACGACATGCTGGAAGCCGCGCGCTTCTTCTATCCCCCCGAACGCGCGGCGACCTCGCGCCGGACGCTCAGGACGCTGCTGACGAAGGCCGGCTGGACGTCGCAGGAAGTGCGGACGATGCGCGGGGTGCTGTCGGCGCTGGATGGGGCGAAACGGCGGCGATAATACTCGAAATCCGTTCGGTTCGAGCAGGTTCGAGCTTGTCGAGAAGCGTCCGTCGAGAACGCGCCGCTTGGGGCACCCCCTTCTCGACTACGGTTCTCGACAGGCTCGAACCTGCGCTCGAAGCAAACGGAGTAGGGAATGGGAAAGGACCTACCCCCGCATAGCGTCGAACCGCGCCAACTCATACGCGATCGACCCCTCGACCAGCCGCTCCCACAGCTCCGCCACGACATCCTCCGGCACGCCCATCGCGACCGCCGCCGCCCGCGCGTTCGCAATGACCTCAGCCTTGCGCCCCTCGTCCCGCACCGCCTCGCGCCCCGGCTTGATCCGCGCCGCCGCGTCCATATAGGCAAAGCGCCGGGCCAGCAGCGCGACCAGTTCGCGGTCGAGGGCGTCCACGCCGGCGCGGACTTCGGTCATGGTGGTGCACTGGGGGCCGGGAAGGATCGTCATGGCCGAATGCTGTGGCGTGCCACGCCCGCCCTGTCCAGCTTGACTCCTTGCACGCACCCGGCTAACCGCGCCGCTTCGCAATTCGGCCCCGCATTCCCGGTGAAGCGGTGGCCCCGACCCAGGTCGGAGGCGAAGACCGGGAGCCGCGATCGTCCCCGGACGGTCAAACGTCATACCAGATTGCATTGGAAATACCCATGTCGAAGCGCTCCAGCGCCAAGTACAAGCTCGATCGCCGCCTTGGCGAGAATATCTGGGGTCGTCCCAAGAGCCCGGTGAACAAGCGTGAATATGGCCCCGGCCAGCACGGTCAGCGTCGCAAGGGCAAGATGTCGGACTTCGGCATCCAGCTGCGCGCGAAGCAGAAGCTGAAGGGCTATTACGGCGACGTCACCGAAAAGCAGTTCAAGCGCACCTATGAAGAAGCGTCGCGCATGAAGGGCGACACCGGTCAGAACCTGATCGGCCTGCTCGAACAGCGCCTCGACATGATCGTGTACCGTGCGAAGTTCGCGCCGACCGTGTTCGCCGCGCGCCAGCTGGTCAGCCACGGCCACGTCCGCGTCAACGGCGTGAAGTGCAACATCGCGTCGCGCCGCTGCTATGTCGGCGACGAAATCTCGCTGGGCACCAAGGCGCAGGAAATGGCGCTGGTCCTCGAAGCGCAGACCCTCGCCGAGCGTGACGTGCCCGAGTACATCGGCACCGACGGCACCAAGGTCACCTTCACCCGCGTTCCGACGCTGGACGAAGTGCCCTATCCGGTGAAGATGGAACCGAACCTGGTGGTGGAATTCTACTCGCGCTGACGTCGCGCTGAGCCAAGGTCCAGCAAAGCTGGACCAAGGCACCACCTCAGCGCGACCGGCCGGCGGGGCCGAGGCCCCGACCGACGGGTTTCGAGGTGCGGAATGCCCCGCATTCCGCAGACCATGCCGGGGGCATGGTCGACCTCGAAGCCGGCTTCGCCCATGGCGCTGGCAGAAAAAAAGGGCGGCCCCGCAAGAGGCCGCCCTTTCTGCGTCTGCGCACCGCGCTCGGCGTCCCGGTACAGGCCGAACAGGACAAAAGGCTGGCCGGCATGCAGGCCCAATAACCACTTTCCTACAACGCGCCGGCACGACACGATCGCACCGGGCTCGTCTACCCGACGCTCTTTGACATCGCCGCCATACAACCGAAGCCGATACGGTCGGCAATTCGGCACTACCTCCCGTCACCCTGGGCTCGACCCGGGGTCCCGCTTCTCTCCAACGGCAGCGGGATCAGCGGGACCCCGGATCGAGCCCGGGGTGACGACGATGTTCGCGGTGCGCGTCCCGACCTGGAGCATCGCCCGCCTGTCGCTCCGGCGCGCCTGATGCGAACACGCGACGAAAACGCGGCGAGTGTGAACTTAGTGAACTTTGACCCACGCCGCGGCCTGCCGGTCAGCAGACCCCGCCCCCGAACCGAACGCCACGCAACTACGTCACTAGTGTGAACTTAGTGAACTTTGGACCGCCGCTACAGCCCGCTCGCCCGCAGCTGCGCCCGCAAATTGGCCCGCGTCGCCTCGTCCACCGGCGGCAATTCGCGCGCCGCCTTGCCCCGGCGCAGCCGTGCCCGGTCGCGCTCGCTGGGCGACACCACCCGCACGCGAACCGGGACTACACCCTGCCCGCGCGCGCCCAGCGCCTCGGCGGCACCCTTCGACAGGTCGAGGATTCGCCGCCGCCCGGCAAACGGCCCGCGATCGTTGACTCGCACCAATATCCGCCGCCCGGTGTCGAGCGCGGTCACCTCGACATAGCTCGGCAGCGGCAGCGTGGTGTGCGCCGCGCTCACCCCGCCCGGCCGGAACCGCTCGCCATTGGCCGTCCGCCTGCCCGACTCGCTGCCATACCAGCTGGCCAGCCCCAGCATGTCGTAGCTCGGATCGACCGCCGGGACATAGGTCGTCCCCCGCACCCGGTACGGCGCGCCGATCTTGACCGCCGCATCGCTGACCGGCCGATAGTCGCCGCCGGCACACCCCGAGAGCGCCGCCGCCAGCAGAACCCAGCCGTGCTTCATCGCCGGATGGCGACCGGTGGCGGCGACGGCATCTGGGCATGCGGCACGACCATGCCGTCCTCGCGCACCATCCGCTCACCCTCGCAACGGAACCGCAACACCCGCATCGGCTGCGTCCAGGGGCCAAGGATCGTCAGTTCATCCTCCCGCATCATCGTGATCCCGCTCGCCGCCGGATAACGCCGCGCCGCCCGCGTCGCGATGGCGGTCAGCCGCGCCCGGCACGTTGCGGCATCGGCCAGCACGGGTTCGCCGCCGAACACGCCCTTGCCACCGACGAATGCCGATGCGTGCGGCAACGCCTCGATCGGCAGCGCCAGCGGCTTGCCCGTCGGCAGGAACATCATCTGCCCCGTACCGCCCGGCCGGACCGGCGGCGAATAGATCGCGGTCATCGGCACCCCGCCGTCCCCCGTCGCACATCCGCCCAGCACCAGCATGGCGATCGTGAAAATCCTGCGCATCTGTCCTCCCTTCCGCCCGATCGTGCGAACGATAGCCCCGGCGGCCCCTTGCCGATACCCATCCCCGCCCGCTACGCCGCACGCGATAAGGAGACGCCCCATGAAGACCCGCGCCGCCGTCGCTTTCGAAGCGAAGCGCCCCCTCGAAATCGTCGAGCTCGACCTCGAAGGCCCGAAGCCCGGCGAGGTACTGATCGAGATCATGGCGACCGGCATTTGCCATACCGACGCCTACACGCTCGACGGGCTGGATTCGGAAGGCATCTTCCCCAGCGTGCTGGGCCATGAGGGCGCGGGCATCGTTCGCGAAGTCGGCGCCGGCGTGACCAGTGTCTCGGTCGGCGACCACGTCATTCCACTCTACACCCCCGAATGCCGCCAGTGTAAGTCGTGCCTGTCGGGCAAGACCAACCTGTGCACCGCAATCCGCGCGACGCAGGGCAAGGGGCTGATGCCCGACGGCACGACCCGCTTCAGCTACAAGGGGCAGCCGATCTACCATTATATGGGCTGCTCGACCTTCTCGAACTTCACCGTCCTGCCCGAGATCGCGGTCGCGAAGATCCGCGAGGACGCGCCGTTCCAGACCAGCTGCTATGTCGGCTGCGGCGTCACCACCGGCGTCGGCGCGGTGGTCAACACCGCCAAGGTCGCACCGGGCGACAATATCATCGTCTTCGGCCTGGGCGGTATCGGGCTGAACGTGCTGCAGGGCGCGAAGATGGCCGGCGCGAACATGATCGTCGGCGTCGACATCAACCCCGACCGCGAGGAATGGGGCCGTCGCTTCGGCATGACCCATTTCGTGAACCCGAAGGACGTATCCGGCGACCTCGTCCAGCACCTCGTCGCGCTGACCGATGGTGGGGCGGACTATACGTTCGATTGCACCGGCAATACCGACGTCATGCGCCAGGCGTTGGAGGCGTGCCATCGTGGCTGGGGCACCAGCATCATCATCGGCGTGGCCGAAGCGGGCAAGGAGATCGCCACCCGCCCGTTCCAGCTGGTCACGGGGCGCAACTGGCGCGGCACCGCGTTCGGCGGGGCGAAGGGCCGCACCGACGTGCCGAAGATCGTCGACTGGTACATGAACGGCAAGATCGAGATCGACCCGATGATCACCCATGTCCTGTCGTTAGAGGAAATCAACAAGGGCTTCGACCTGATGCATGCCGGGGAAAGCATCCGCTCGGTCGTCGTCTACTGATCCAAATCGTTTTGACAGGTGAAATTTCTTCGCGAGTATATGCGGAGAGAGGATAGGCGATGATGCACGGGCTGGTCCCCGCCAAGCTGGGTTTTGGCGGGGCCGCGATCGGGAACCTGTATCGGCCGGTCGGTGATGACGCCGCCCGTGCCACGATCGACGCCGCATGGGATCGGGGCATTCGGTGCTTCGACACCGCGCCGCATTACGGCTTCGGCCTGTCCGAACGGCGGCTGGGCAATGCGCTGGCCGCGCTCGACCCCGATGGGCAGGCATTCGTTTCGACCAAGGTCGGCCGGGTGCTGCGCCCGGCCCCCGACCGCGACCTGTCCGCCGAGCGACAGGGGTTCGTCTCCCCCGAACCGGTCGAAAGCGCGTTCGACTATTCGCGCGCCGGCGTGCTCGCCTCGTTCGACGCCAGCCGCGACCGGCTGCGCCGCGACCGGATCGACCTGTTGCTGGCGCATGATCTGGGCGCGCTGACCCATGGCGCCGACGCGGCGGCGCAGATGGCGACCTTCCTCGACGGCGGCTATCCGGCGATGCGCAGCCTGCGCGATTCCGGCGTAGTCGGCGCGATCGGCATCGGGGTGAACGAGATCGCGGTGTGCGAGGAGCTGCTCGACCGGATCGAACTGGACGTCATCCTGCTCGCCGGACGCTACACGCTGCTCGAACAGGCCGCGCTCGACACGCTGCTGCCGCGCTGTGCGGCCAAGGGCGTGCAGGTGATCGTCGGCGGCCCCTATAATTCGGGTATCCTCGCCTCGGGCGCCGGGCCGGATGCGCGCTACAATTACGAGGCGCCGCCCGCCGACGTCACCCGCCGGGTCGACGCCATCGCCGCGATCTGTGCGCGCCATGCGGTCCCGATGGCCGCCGCCGCGCTGCAATTCCCGATGGCGCATCCGGTCGTGACGGCGGTGATCCCCGGCATGGCGGACGCGGACGAGGTGGCGCAGGCGACGACGCTGGCGACAATGCCGCTGCCGGCCGCGCTATGGACCGACCTGATCGACGCCGGCCTGATCCGCGCCGACGCCCCCATCCCTACGGAGACCGCATGACCCGCCTGTCTGGCAAGACCGCCATCGTCACCGCCGCGGCGCAGGGCATCGGCCGCGCTGCCGCCGAACTGTTCGTCCGCGAAGGCGCCCGCGTCCTCGCACTGGACATCAACGCCGACGCGCTGGCGACGCTGGAGGGCTGCGAGGCGCATGCCGTCGACCTGATGGACGGCCAGGCGATCAAGGACTTTGCCGAGCAGGTCGGCGCGGTCGACGTCCTGTTCAACTGCGCGGGCTTCGTCCATGCCGGCACGATCCTGACGACCGAGGAAGTCGATTGGGACTTCAGCTTCGACCTGAACGTCCGCTCGCAATATCGCCTGATCCGCGCGCTGCTGCCGGCCATGATCGCGAACGGTGGCGGATCGATCGTCAACATGTCCTCGGTCGCCAGCCATGTGATCGCGGTGCCGAACCGCTTCGTCTATACCGCGTCGAAGGCGGCGGTAATCGGCCTCACCAAATCGGTCGCGCTCGATTTCGTGGGGTCTGGTATCCGCTGCAACGCGATCTGCCCCGGCACGGTCCAGTCGCCCTCGCTCGAAGAACGCATGGCCGCGACCGGCGATGCGGAGGCCGCCCGCGCCGCGTTTACCGCGCGCCAGCCGATGGGGCGGCTCGGCCGTGCCGAGGAGATTGCCGAGTTGGCGCTGTACCTCGCCTCCGACGCATCGTCCTACACCACCGGCGCGGTCCATGTGATCGACGGCGGCTGGTCGAACGCATGATCCGCGTCCTGACCCTCGACCTGGTCGACGATGCGGCGGCAATCGCGGAGTATGAACGCTGGCACCAGCCCGGCAACGTGCCCGCGCCCGTGCTGGCCGCGATCCGCGCTTCGGGGGTTCAGGAGATGGAGATTTTCCGCACCGGTACGCGCCTCGTAATGACGATGACCATCGCCCCCGATTTCGATCCCGCGGCCAAGGCGAATGCCGACGCCGCCGATCCAGAGGTCGCGGCATGGGAGGCGCGGATGGGCCGGTTCCAACGCGCGCTGCCAGCCGCGCCGGACGGCAGCCGCTGGACGCCGATGACGCCGATCTTCGCCCTGAGCGACCATCCATGATGCCCCCCGCCGCCCCGCCCGCCGCCGCCGACACCGGGACCGGGACCGGGACCGGGCGGCGCTTCGTGATGCCGGGCTATGCCGCCGGCTTCGCGGTGGTGGTCAGCCTGTTCTTCCTCTGGGCGGTCGCCAATAATTTCAACGACCTGCTGATCCGCCAATTCCAGAAGGCATTGGACCTCAATCGCGCGCAGGCGGGCCTCGTCCAGTTCGCCTTCTATATCGGCTATTTCGTGATGGCGCTGCCCGCCGGGCTGGTGCTGCGCCGCTTCGGCTATCGCGCGGGCATCCTCGCGGGGCTCGGCTTCTACGCGGTCGGCGCGTTGCTTTTCTATCCGGCGGCGGAGGTCCGCGAATATGCCGCGTTCCTGGGCGCGCTGTTCGTCATCGCCTCGGGCGCGGCGTTCCTCGAAACCGCCGCCAACCCCTATATCGTCGCGTTCGGCGATCCGGCGCGTGCCGAACAGCGGCTGAACCTCGCGCAGGCGTTCAACGGCCTCGGCGGCGCGATCGCCCCGGTCATCGGCGCCCGCTTCATCTTCTCGGGCGTCGAGCATGACAGCGCGACCCTCGACGCCATGTCTCCCGCCGCCCTTGCCGCCTATCGCGCGGCCGAGGCGCAGATGGTGCAGCTGCCCTATCTCGTGCTCGCCGGCATCGTCGTACTGATCGCGCTCGCCGTCGCCATCGTCCGCCTGCCCGACGTGCCGCGCGAGACCGGCGGCAACACCTGGCAGGGGCTGCGGTCGGTATGGGGCGTCCGCGCCCTGCGCTGGGCAGTCGTCGCGCAATTCTTCTATGTCGGAGCGCAGGTCGGGGTGTGGAGCTTCTTCATCGACGTGGTGAAGACGATCAGCCCGGCCACGCCCGAACGACAGGCGGCCTATCTACTGTCGATCAGCCTCGCGCTGTTCCTCGCCGGACGGCTGATCGGCACGATCCTGATGCACCGCATCGCCGCCACGCGGCTGCTGGCCGCCTTCGCCATCGTCAATGTCGCGCTGATGCTGGTCGCGGCCCTCGCCCATGGCATGACCGCCATCTATGCGCTGGCGCTCAGCAGCTTCTTCATGTCGATCATGTTCCCGACCATCTTCTCGCTCGGCGTCCGCGACCTGGGACCTCGCGCGCCGCTCGGCGCGCCGCTGATCGTGATGGCGGTGATCGGAGGGGCGGTGTTCCCACCGCTGATGGGCTGGCTGAGCCATGGCATCGTCTCGATCCAAACCGCGATGCTGGTGCCGTGCCTGTCCTTCGCGGTGGTGCTGGCCTTTGCGCTGACCGTGCCCCGTAGCGTTCAGCGGTAGAAGCGGACCTTCGCCAGTTCCAACCACGCCCGCCCGTCCGGCTCCCCGGTCAGGCGAAAGGCGACGCTGCGCAGCCGGGTGACGTCGAGCGGCGCGTCGCCACTGGCAAAGGCGCTGAACGGCAGCCGGATTTCCCGCCGCTCGCCGCTCGCTTCGAAGAACGCCCGCCCCGCTCCGCGCGCGCCATAGACGTCGAAGGCGACACCGTAGCGGCCGGCCCCGCGCGCCTCGAACGCGATACCGGTAAAGCCGCGTGCGTCGGCAACGTCGATCGCCCCCTTCGTCAACGGCAGCACCAACGCGGCGAACGGCCGGTCCGCCGCGCCCAGCCGCGCCACCGCGAACAGGTGCGGATCGTGCGGACGGTCGGGACGCACGATGTCGAGCCGGCTGTGATCGGTCCCCGGCTCGGTGCTTTCGACCGGCAGCGTGTCGAGATCGGTCCGCCCGTCGCCCCGCGCGCCGGTATCGATCGACCCGGCCATCGCGTGCACCGGCATCGGCGTCGCCTCGGACGAATCGATCCGCTGCCGTACTTCGGTCAGGAGCATCTCTCGCCCGGCGACGAACACCCTGCGGACGTCGTGCAGGTCGTCGATCGACACGTCCGGCCGCCCGCCAACCAGTATCAGGTCGGCCCGCTGACCGACCGCGATCCGGCCATGGTCGCGCTGGCGCAAGATGTCCGCCGCCCCGCCGGTCGCCGCGACCAGCGCCTCGGCCGGCGTCAGCCCTAGTCCGGCCAGCAGTCGCGTCTCCCGCACCGCGCTCGACCCGTGATAGACCCCGCCGATCCCCGCATCGGTGCCGACGCCGATGCGGATACCCGCCGCGTGCAGCGCGCGGACATTGGCCTCCATGATCGCCCAGCGCTTCGATTCCAGTTCGGGGATCGCCTCGACCGGGCGGGCCATCCGCGCCGCCTCCGCCGCCCGTTCCGGCGCGGCGAGGTGCCGCCACTCCAGCGGTACGAACGTCCGGTTCTGCTGCGGTTCGTACACCACCAGGGTCGGCACATAGGCGACGTTCTTCGCCTTCATCAGCGCGATCAGCTCGGCATCGACCGGCGCGTCGCCGATGCCATGCCCCAGCGCATCGACCCCGGCGGCGGCGGCGACCTTCGCCCCCGCCAGCGTCACCGTATGGGTAATGACCGGCAGCCCCGCCGCATGGGCATCCGCGACGATCGCCGCCAGTGTCGGCACGTTCATGCTCGCCAGATCGGGCGAGCGGCCGTAGCGCCAGCCATCGGCGAACACCTTGATGACGTCGGGCCGGTACGCCAGCGCGGTCTTCATCGCGACATGCGCCGCGCGCGGGGTCGTCGCGGTCAGCGTGAAGAAGCTGCCCCAGCCATATTCGGTGCCATGCCCGCCCGGCACACCCAACCGGATGGCGAGGTTCAGCCGCGGCGTGGGAATGGTCCCGTCAGCGGCAATGGCGCGGATCGGCGCAAGCATCTCACCCGACAGCGAAAAATCGTTGGCGCTGGTGATCCCGTTCGCCAGATGCGAGCCCCACGCCTTGCCCAGATCGTCGGGACTGCCATAGCCCGACGCGCGCAAATGGGTGTGCAGGTCGTGCAGCCCGGGCAGCAGCGTCAGCCCGCGCGCATCGACCACCCGCGCCCTGCGCGGTCGCTTCAGCCGGGGTCCGACCGCAGCGATCCGGTCGCCGACGATCAGCACATCCCCCGCCACCGCCGGCGCTCCGGTGCCGTCAAACACCCGCGCACCCCGGATCAGCACCGCCTCCGCGCCGGCCGCCGGCCGGTCGGCAGCGATCAGCAGCAGGGGCAGCAGCGCGAGCAGGAGACGGACGAGCATGGCTCCATGTGTACCGGCTATACCGCGCGCGTCCAACGGTTGCGCGGACCGGGGGGCGGCGTAGGATGCCGCTCATGCAGACGATACAAGCGATCATCATCGGAGCGGCGGGCGCCATGCTGGCGGCGGCGGCGCCCGATCCGGCGGTGGAGACGGCGGTGCGCGCGGCGCTGGCCAAGGCACCGGCCGGCACCCGTTTCGGCATGGTGGTGCGCGATGCCGCGGGCGTCGAACAGGTAGCGATCGAGCCGGACCGGCGCTTCGTACCTGCTTCGAATACCAAGATTTTCACGACGCTGGCGAGCTTTGCCACCCTGCCGCTCGACGCCGCCGACGATGGCGGCGCGGGGGTGCGGATGGAGGGACGCGACGTCGTGCTGGTGGGGGCGGGCGATGCGCGGCTGTCGAGCGCGGCGGATTGCCAGGTCGACTGCCTGGCGACGCTGGCCGATGCGGTGGCGGCGAAGACCCGGGTGGTGGGCGATGTGATCGGCGACGACAGCCGCTTTCCCGACCAGCGCTGGTCGCCCGGCATGGGGTGGAACAACATGGCCGGGCGCTATGGCACCGCCACCTCCGCGCTGACGCTGGACGACAACGAACTGGTCCTGACCGTTACCGCTAAGGGCGACCGCGCGGTAGTCGGCGGGTCGGATTATTACCGTATTGACAACCGGATACGGGTGGGCACGACCAATGCGGTGGCGTTCGAGCGGATGCCGGGGAGCGACGTGTTGCGGCTGTCGGGGACGGTCGCGCCGGGGCCGGGGGTGACGGTCAGGACCGGGGTGGAGGACGCGGCGCATCATGCGGCGTGGATGTTCGCGAAGTTGTTGCGCGAGCGGGGTGTCCGGGTGACCGGGAGCGTGGCGGTCCGCCACCGGCCGCACCGGGCGGAGGAGGATGGCGGGGTCGTCGAAGGTGCCACTTTGCCGCCGATGTTGGCACGCCTGCAGCCCGGACCGCTGATCGAGGATGTGACGGTCACCAACAAGGCCAGCCAGAACCTGCACGCCGAACTGCTGCTGCGCCGGATCGGACGCGTCGGCGGCGGCGGGTCGATCGGCGACGGGTTGAAGCGGGTCGAGGCGATGATGGCATCGGCCGGCGTACCGCGGTCCGCATGGGACCTGTCGGACGGGTCGGGCATGTCGACCTATAACCGGGTCACCCCGCGCGCGATGGTGACGCTGCTGACCTGGGCGCAGGCGCAACCCTGGGGCGCGCGGTGGATCGAGACGCTGCCGGTCGGCGGAGTCGACGGCACGCTGTCGCGCCGGTTCCGCGACACGCCGCTCGCCGGGAAGATCCACGCCAAGACCGGCACGCTGAGCGGCGTGTCGGCACTGGCCGGCACGATGACGGCCGCGAGCGGGCAGACGCTGACCTTCGCGCTCTATGCCAACGACAATCCCGACGGCACCTCCGCCACGCCGACGATGGACGCCGCGCTGCTGGCGGCGGCGGCCGCGCTATAGCCGGGCGTTATGGCGTTCCCATCAAATTTGGGTGAGTGTTACCGTAACGCTACGGTTCCATGAAAACTCGCTGAACGCCCCCTTCCGCACCGCCACGCTTTTGTTGCTTACTATTGCTGACAGCCGCTCACGGGGAATGGCGGCGCAGGCTTGGGGGCAAGACTATGCGGGCTGGCAAGGCAATGATGCTGGTGGGCGGATCGCTGTTCGCCGCGATGATGGCGACCGGAAGCGCTGGCGCACAGACGGTCAGCGAGGGGGTCACGACGCAGGAGGCGGCCACGCCGACCGGTGTCGCGGTGCAAACTTCGGAAGCGTCGAAGGCGGACGACGGCGAAATCCTGGTCACCGGTTCGCGGATCAAGCGCGACCCCAATAACAGTTCGCTGCCGCTGCAGATCATCAGCAATGCCGAAATCGAACGCAACGCGATCGCCAGCCCGGAACAGCTGATCGGCCTGCTGACCAGCAACGGCACCGGCGCCGACAACCTCGCCTCCAACGCCGATGTGACGACAGGCGCGCAGCGCGGCACCAACGGGCTGTCGGCGGCGAACCTGCGCGGTCAGGGGTCGGCGGCGACCCTCGTCCTGCTCAACAGCCGCCGCGTCGCGGCGCACGGCTTGTCCGGCGCAGCGGTCGACGTGAACCAGATTCCGTTCGCCGCGATCGAGCGGGTCGAGGTGCTGAAGGACGGCGCCTCGGCAATCTATGGCACCGACGCGATCGGCGGCGTCATCAACTTCATCACCCGCACCGATTACCAGGGCGTCGGCGCGATGGGGGCGAGCGACATCACCGAACAGGGCGATGGCGCGATCTACCGCGTGTCGGCGATCGCCGGCTATGGCGATCTGGACGATCAGGGGTTCAACGTGATGGGCGCGGTCGCCTATCGCTGGAACAACATCCTGTTCGGCGCCAATCGCGACTTCGTGAACGGCAACCAGCCAGAGCGCGGCCTGTCGGTCGACACGCGCGGCACGCCGATCGCCACCGCCTTTCCGCTCAATCGCTCCACCCTGCAAGGCAGCACGCTGGCGGGCGGCACGCTGCTGGGCGGGACTGCAACCGCGCAGTTGCTGAACGGCCTCGTCATCCCCGGCACCACCACGGCGGCGACCGGCGGCATCAACATCCTCGACCTGCCCGGCGGGGCGGGATGCGAGTCGATGGACGGCGGCATGGCGTATGACGACGCGCTGTGGAACAACGTGTCGGCGCGCTATGCCTGCGCGTGGGATACGGGCCGCGCGGCGGTGATCCAGCAGCCGATCAAGACGCTGACCTACCTCGCCCGCGCCGTCGCGCGCGTGGCGGAGGATCACCAGCTCTCGGTCGAGGTCACCGGGTCCAACGCCAATTCGGCCAAGCTGTTCTCCAACGCGCAGGTGTCGAGCAACACGACCAATTTCCAGGTCGCGTATCCGCTCAACGGCCTGACCGCGCCGACCTATAACGCGGTCTATAATGCGATCCGCGGCACCTTCCCGGCGGTCGCCGCCAATTACGGCAAGCCGATCGCCTTCCGCTGGCGCTGCATCGCCTGCGGCCCGCGCGAGTACGAAACCGATACCAAGACGATTCGCGTCACGCTGGCCGCCGAAGGGCCGCTGTGGGCCGGATGGGATTATCGCGCGGGCGGGTCGTACGCCAAGAGCGAGGCCAGCTCGACGCTGGGCAGCGGCTATTATTATCGCGGCACTTTGAACAGCGGCGCCTATGACCCGCTGGCGCCGACCGCGCCGGGGGCGAGCGGGCCGGGCCTTGCCGGGCTGCTCAACAGCGGCATCCTCAACCCCTTCTCGATCAACCAGAGCGACGCCGCGCTGGCGGGGCTTGCCGCCGTGTCGGCCGAAGGGGCGACGCTGTACGGCGGGCGCTATGAGGTGAAGCAGATCGACTATTCGATCGCCGGCCCGCTGTTCCGCCTGCCCGGCGGCAAGGCGCAGCTGGCCGCCGGCATCGATTTCCGCAGCGAAACCTACAGCTTCAACGGATCGGAAGCGGCGGCCGCCGCCGCGCCGGTCATCTTCCTCGCGGCATTCGACAATGTGAACGCGCTGCGCCGGCGCAACCGGCAGGTGAAGGCCGCCTATGCCGAATTGCTGCTGCCGCTGTTCCGCGGGTTCGAACTGAACGCGGCGGCACGCATCGACGATTATGGCGATTTCGGCACCAGCACCAATCCCAAGGTGTCGGCGAAGTGGCGTCCGTGGGAACCGCTGATGTTCCGCGGATCGTTCAGCACCGGGTTCCGCGTGCCGACCTTCAACCAGATCTTCAACGGCCTGACCGATTCGCCCTATTCGGGCCGCGACCTCGCCGATCCGGTGCGCTGCCCCGGCGGCATCCCCAACACGACCAACCCGGCCTGCCAGGCGGTGCAGCCCAACATCTATACCGGCGGCAATCCGAACCTGGGGCCGGAAAGCGCCAAGATGTTCAGCGCGGGCGTGGTCATCCAGCCGGCGCCCAAGTTCAGCGCCTCGGTCGATTTCTGGGCGATCAATGTCGACGACACGATCCAGCTGCTGACCGAACGCGAGCTGATCGACAATGCCGGACTGTTCGCCGATCGCTTCCTCCGCAACCCGGCGGGCGAGCTGGTCGTGATCGACCGGCGCTGGATCAATGCCGGTGCGCGCCGCACCCAGGGCCTCGAGCTGACTGCGCGCGGCGGCGTCGACGGGCTGGGCGGCAGCTTCCTCGCCGGGATCGACGGCACCTACATGCTGCGCCGGCGCGAAAAGCTGACCGAGAATTCGCCCTATGGTCCCAGCCTGATCGGTGTGTTCAGCTTTGCCGGCGACCTGAGCCTCAAGTGGAAGCACAACGCGTTCGTCAGCTATACCAACGATGCGGTGACGATCGCGCTGACCCAGCTGTATCGCGACGGATACAAGAACCAGGCGCTGCCGGGCATCGCGGCGGGCACGGTCACGCGGCCGGGATTCAACGAATATGTGAAGCCCTATGTGACCTATAACCTCGCGGTCAGCTTCCTGAATCTCGGCAACAAGGCGACGCGCCTGACGCTGGGGGTGAAGAACCTGTTCGACGTCGATCCGCCATTTGCGATCACCTATGATTCGAACACCGGGTCGGGCGGCGCATGGGAACCGCGCGTCGCCGATCCGCGCGGCCGGGCGTTTACGGTGCAGGCGGATGTGAAGTTCTAGGGGGGCAGCATTGAGTAGGACCGTTCGTGCTGAGTAGGGGCTGAGCGAAGTCGAAGACCCGTATCTAAGCATCTGCGCACAGCGGTCCTTCGATACGCCGCTTCGACAAGCTCAGCGGCTACTCAGGACGAACGGTTCCATCGTATCCTCAGAGTTCGGGCGCGCGCGATATACAACCGGCTGGCCATGGAGCCAGCCGTCCTGACGCTGCCCTCATCCCAATCCGTTTGCTTCGAGCGCAGGTTCGAGCCTGTCGAGAACCGAAGTCGAGAAGGGGCTGCCCCAAGCACCGGGTTCTCGACCGACGCTTCTCGACAAGCTCGAAGCTGCTCGAACCGAACGGCATGGGGCCGAGGCGTCACCTTCCCGCGTGGACCGAGGCAGGGCAACACCCCGCCACCCCACCCGATACAAACGCTATCTTTACCCGCCACCGCGATGCAGCCACAGCGGCGCAACCGACCGCAAGCACCGGTCGACACGGGGGGACGCTTCTTGACCAGCATCTACACGCTTCGGCTGCAATGCCCGGACCGGCCGGGGCTGGTGGCGAAGGTGGCCGGGTTCCTCGCCGAGCGCGGCGCGAATATCGTCGATGCGCAGCAGTTCGACGATGCGCTCTCCAGCCAGTTCTTCATGCGGGTCGCGTTCACCGCCGACGTGCCGATCGACCAGTTACGTACCGAGTTCGCGGCGATAGCGCAGGCGTCGGGCATGGAGTGGTCGCTGCGCGATCAGGCGACACCCAAGCGGGTGCTGCTGATGGTGTCCAAATGGGACCATTGCCTCGTCGATCTGCTCTATCGCGCGCGGCTGGGCGAATTGCCGATGGAGGTCGTCGCGGTCGCGTCCAACCATCCGCGCGAATTGCTGCACGGGTCGCTGATCGGCGACATTCCGTTCCACCACCTGCCCGTCACGCGAGAGACGAAGGCGGCGCAGGAGGCGCAGGTCAAGCGGCTGGTCGAGGATAGCGGCGCGGAACTGGTCGTCCTCGCGCGCTATATGCAGATCCTGTCGGACGATCTGGCGGCGTTCCTGTCGGGGCGCTGCATCAACATCCATCACAGCTTCCTGCCCGGTTTCAAGGGCGCGAAACCCTATCATCAGGCGCATGCGCGGGGCGTGAAGATGATCGGCGCGACGGCGCATTACGTCACGGCGGATTTGGACGAGGGACCGATCATCCATCAGGATGTCGAGCCGATCAGCCATGCCGACACGCCCGACGACCTGATCCGCAAGGGCCGCGATATCGAACGGCGCGTACTGGCCGAAGCGGTGCGGCTGCACCTGAACGACCGGGTGTTTCCGCACGGCGCGCGGACGGTGGTGTTTCGCGGCTGAAGGGGAGAGCGGGACGGCGATGGCCGCCCCGCGCCGCCCGGTCAGTACATGTGCTGGCCGCCGTTGATGCTGAGCGTCGAGCCGGTGACGAAGCCGCCCTCTTCCGAACACAGGAACGCGACGCCGCGCGCGATCTCGCTCGCCTGACCCAGGCGACCGACCGGGATCTTCGCCACGATCTTTTCGAGCACGTCGGCCGGGACCGCCGCGACCATGTCGGTATCGATATAGCCCGGCGCGATCGCGTTCACCGTGACCCCGAAGCGCGCGCCTTCCTGTGCCAGCGCCTTGGTGAAGCCGTGGATGCCCGACTTGGCGGCGGCGTAGTTCACCTGGCCGTACTGGCCCGCCTGCCCGTTGATCGAGCCGATGTTGACGATGCGGCCCCATTTGCGGTCGCGCATGCCGGGGAAGGTCGCCTTGGCAAGATTGAAGCAGCCGCCCAGGTTCGTGCGGATGACATCGTCCCACATGTCGTACGTCATCTTCAGCAGCGTGCCGTCGCGGGTGATGCCGGCATTGTTGACGACGATGTCGACCGGGCCGATCGCTTCCTCGACCGCCTTCACGCCGGCCTGGGTCGCTTCGAAATCGCCCACGTCCCACTTGAAGGCAGCAATGCCGGTGCGGTCGGTGAACGCCTTCGCCTTTTCGTCGTTGCCGGCATAGTTGGCGGCGACGGTGACGCCCATGTCCTTGAGCGCAAGGCTGATCGCCTCACCGATCCCGCGCGTGCCGCCGGTGACGATCGCTACCCGTGCCATGCATTCTCTCCTACGAAAGTTTGACCCCCTGCTAGGCCGGGTCGATCCAACCCGCAAGTTCGCGCGCGATAATGTTGCGCAACATTTTATTACCGGTCGGCTCGGCATTCAGGCACGGAAGATAGGCGAAATCGGTCCCGCCGGCTTCCTCGAAGCTTTCCTTGCCGCGGATCGCCAGTTCCTCGAGCGTCTCCAGACAGTCGGCCGAAAAGCCCGGCGCGAAGATCGCGACGCGGCGCTTGCCGGCCTTGGCCAGTTCGACCAGCGTCTCGTCGGTCGCCGGGCCCAGCCATTTGGCCGGGCCGAATCGCGACTGGAACGCGACGGTCAGCGGACGGCCCAGCGCCTCCGACACCAGCCGCGCGGTCTTCTGGCAATGGCAGTGATAGGGATCGCCGATTTCAAGGGTACGCCTGGGCATGCCATGGAAACTTGCGACGATCGCATCGGGTTCGAAGGTCAGCTTCGCGAGATCCTCGCGCAGCGTCGTCGCCAGCGCGTTAATATAGAGCGGGTCGTCATAATAGGGCGGCAGGGTGCGGATCGCCGGCTGCCAGCGCAGTTTCGCCAGATGCGCGAACGCCTTGTCGTTCGCCGTCGCGGTCGTTGCTGCGCAATATTGCGGGTAGAGCGGGGCGAGCAGGATGCGGTCGCAGCCCCGTTCGCGCAGATGCTCGATCCGGCTGGCGATCGACGGATTGCCGTAGCGCATCGCCCAGTCGATCACGACGCCGTCGCCGAACGCCCCCTGCATCGCTTCCGACTGCGCGCGGGTGATCGCCGCGAGCGGGGAGCCGTGCTCGCTCCATACCTGCTGATAGGCATGGGCCGATTTCTTCGGGCGGGTGTTCAGGATGATGCCGCGCAGGATCGGCTGCCACGCGATCGGCGGGATTTCCACGACGCGCCGGTCGGACAGGAACTCCGCCAGGTAACGCTTGACCGAGCGCGGCGACGGATCGTCGGGCGTGCCGAGGTTCATCAGCAGCACGCCGATGCGGCGCTTCGGGATGGCGGGGTGATTCGAGGGGCGTTCCATGCGCCGGTTTAACGCGCGACGCCGGGGTTCGGGGCAAGCTGTATTTTGGGGCGGGCTACGCGCCCAATTTCAAAAGAAGAAGTGGTTCGCGCAGAGACGCGGAGGCGCAGAGGGGATGCGCCGGCGGCATCGTTTCGCGCGTAAGCGCATGCAGCACCATGGCATAGCGGCCACCATAGTCTTCCGATCACGAGACGGCACTGCAAACGCAACCTCTCTGCGCCTCCGCGTCTCTGCACGAAATCTAATCCTTCTTCGTTACGCCGCCCTCACCCCAGCAACGGCAGCGACCGATAGCGCCGACCCGTAGCGGCGTGGAGCGCGTTGGCTATGGCGGGGGCGACCACCGGCACCGCCAGTTCGCTGACCCCGCCCGGATCGGCGTCGGAGTCGACGATCTCGATCATGATCTCCGGACTGTCGGCAAGCCGCGGCAGGTTCATGCCGCCGAACCCGCGCACATCGGGCAGATTGGCCGCAAAGCCGGTCGAAGCGCCGGTCGCCATCGCCATGCCGAACAACAGCCCGCCCTCGATCTGTTGGCGCACAAGGTCAGGATTGATGACCCGCCCGCAATCGACCGCGACGACCAGCCGGTCGACCTTCACCCGCTGGTTGTCGCCGATATGCGCCTCCGCCATGCAGGCGATGGCCGATCCCCGCATCCGGTGGCAGGCGATGCCCTGCGCGCTGCCCGGCACCCCGCCCTGCCAGCCGCCCATCGTGGCGACGGTCGACAGGCAGCGGGCCAGCGCCACGTCGCCGCCCAGCATCGCGATGCGAAACGAATGCGCCTCCATCCCCGCGAACCCGGCCAGTTCGTCGAGGAAACATTCGGTGAAGAACGCGGTGTAGCTATGCGCGCCCGACCGCCACCATCCGGCGGGCAATCCCAGGTCGGCGGGGTGGTGGTCGACCGCAAGGTTGGGGATGCCATAGGGCGGCACCGCGCCATCGGTCGCCAGCGCATCGCCGCGGTCGCCGGGCAATGCCATCGCCAGCGACGCCGCGACATCGCCGCCGAGCAGCAGCCGCGCCAGGTCGCGGCCGGTGCGCGGCGCCGCGACCTGTGCCCGCCAGCCCAGGATCGTGCCGCCCCGTCCCAACCGCGCGGTCATCCGCGCGGCGGCGGGCGCGCGGTAGCGATCGGCGAGGCAATCCTCGCCGCGCGACCAGGTCAGCTGCACCGGCTTTTCCAGCTTGCGCGCCAGCACCGCCGCCTGTTCGGCGACGCGATGGTCGAGGTTCGCGCCGAACGATCCGCCGGCGATGGTCGGGTGCAGCACGACCCGATCCTCAGCGATGCCGATCGCGCGGGCGGCGGCGGCACGCGCCAGCGTCGGCGCCTGGGTCGGCATCCACAGGGTCAGCGTGCCGTCGCTCCAGTCGGCGGTGGCGCTGGTCGGCTCGATCGCGCCGTGCAGCGCGGCGGCAACGCGGTACGTCGCGGTCTGCGTCCGCCCGCCGGTGAACGCGGCGTCGATGTCGCCCGCCTCGTGCACCCGCGCCCCCTCCCCCGACAAGGCGGTGTCGAGTGCGGTGGCGATCGACGCATTGTCGACCAGCCCGTGCGTTTCGAAACGCGGCGCCATCGCATCGACCGCGCGGTTCGCCGCCCACCAGGTCGTGGCCGCAGCGGCGACCCAGCGGTCGGTTTCCACCACGCTGACGACACCCGGCACGGCATCCGCCGCCGGCTTGTCGATGCTCAGCAGCCGCGTGTCGCCGATCGGCCCCTGCCGGATCGAGGCGAAGACCATGCCGGGTTTGCGCACATCGGCGGCGAAGGTCGCGCTGCCATCGACCTTGGCCGGGGCGTCCAGTCGCGGCTGCGCCGTGCCGACCAGCCGCTTTTCGTCGCCGACGCGGTAGGGCAGTTCGCCGCCGGGCAGGCTTTCGCCCGCCGCCGCTGCCGCCAGCACGCCGAAGCGTTCGCGGCGTTCGCCCATCACCACGAAGCCGTCCGCCGTCCCGCAACTGCGCCAGTCGCCACCCCATGCCCGCGCCGCCGCCTTGCACAGCAACACGCGTGCCGCCGCGCCGGCTTCCCTGAGCGGCGCTTCGAACCGGCGGATCGAGGTCGACCCGGCGGTCAGCATCAACGCGGTGCGTTCGGCATGGGCCGCGCGGGTAGCGGCGGGCAGCAGCGCCAGCGCGTCACCAAACAGGATGCCAGCGGCCAGCGGATTGGCGTAGAGCGGGTTGATCGGCGCCGCCTCCACCGCGACGGTGCGCCAGTCCGCGCCCAGTTCGTCGGCGACGATCTGCGGCAGGGCGGTATAGACGCCCTGCCCATGCTCCGCCTGTGGCACGGCGACGGTGACCTGCCCATCGGCGCCGATCTTGAGATATGGGCCGAAGATGCTCTCCCCCTCCGCCGCCGCGAGATTGACGCCATAGCGCCGCGGCCACAGCCCCCAGGCGACAATCAACCCGACCCCGGCCCCGCCCCCGATCAGCAGGCGGCGACGGGTGATGCGGGGGGTGGTCGGTTCGGCCATGGGGTTGCCGTAGCAAATGCTCCCCGATGTGGGGAGGGGGCGTGGGGTGGCGGGTTAGGTCGTGAACCCTTCCGCCTCAAACGTCACCCCGGGCTTGACCCGAGGTCCCGCTTGCTGAGCCTCGCCGTGAACGTCACCCCAGCGAAGGCCGGGATCTCCCCGTTGCAGCACGGGGCAGGAGCCGCTCGATGCCCCAGCCTTCGCTGGGGCGACGGTTTGGGGTGCCGTCAGGAAGAAGAAGCGGGACCCCGGATCGAGCCCGGGGTGACGGAGGGTTCCGGGAGAGGCGGCTTTTACGCCGCCTTGCCGCCCAGCAGCTCGGCCAGCTCGCCGCTCTCGTACATTTCCATCATGATGTCAGACCCGCCGACGAATTCGCCGTTGACATAGAGTTGCGGAATGGTCGGCCAGTCCGAATAGGCCTTGATGCCCTGGCGGATGCCCTGGTCCTGCAGCACGTCGACGCTTTCGAACTGGGTGTTCAGGTGGTTAAGGATTGCAACCGCGCGGCTGGAAAAGCCGCACTGCGGGAATAGCGGGCTGCCCTTCATGAACAGCACCACCGGGTTGTTCTTCACCACCGCGTCGATGCGGGCATGGGTATCGTCGGTCATTGTCATTTCCTTTTGGCGCCGTGTCGGCGATTCAATCCTGGGGAACGGCAGTGGTCAGTTGCAGCGCATGGAGTTCGCCCCCCATCCGCCCGCCGAGCGCGGCATAGACCGCGCGCTGCTGCGCGATGCGCGGCTTACCCCGGAAACTTCCCGACACGACCCGCGCGGCATAATGGTCGCCGTCGCCCGCCAGATCGGTGATCTCGACCACGGCATCGGGGATCGCGGCGACGATCAATGCCTCGATCGCCTGTGCTTCCATCGGCATGTCAGATGCTTCCGAGCAGCTGGCGACGCGCCTCGACATCGCAATCGGCCAGCGCCTGGCGAATCTGCGCTTCGTCGGTATCGACACCCGCGGCGGCGAGGTCGGACAGCAGCTTGCGGATCACGTCGTCGTCGCCGACTTCCTCGAAATCGGCCTGCACGACCGAGGTCGCATAGGCATCGGTCTCGGCCGGGGTCAGCTCCATCCGCTCGGCCGCCCATTGGCCCAGCAGCTTGTTGCGCCGTGCCGTCACCCGAAACGCCATTTCGCCATCGCGGGCGAATTTGGCTTCAAAGGCACGTTCCCGGTCGTCGAACGTCGTCATCGCATTCCCCTACTCATCCCTCCTTCGCGAGATAGGATGCGACGGGGTTACGCGCAACGGCACAGGTGTCGGGCGGAGCGGACCTCGACAGTCGGTGTACCCCCGCGCAGGCGGGGGTCCAGAGCCAGGTAGAACCGGCGCTGGCGCCCGCTAACCCTGGATCCCCGCCTGCGCGGGGATACGGTTAGATCACCACCACCAGCTTCCCGATGACCTTGCGCGCGGCCAGCGCGGCAATTGCCTCGCCACCACGCTCCAGCGGGAACGTGCCCGTCACGCGCGGCGCGATCCGGCCCTCGTCCCACAGGCGGAACAAGGTCGCGACGTGCGCGGCATTCGCCGCCGGATCGCGCATCGCGAACGCGCCCCAGAACACGCCGCACACGTCGCAGCTTTTCAGCAGCGTCAGGTTGAGCGGCAGCTTCGGGATGCCCGCCGGGAAGCCGACGACCAGATAGCGCCCCTCCCACCCGACGCTGCGCAGCGCGGGTTCGGCATAGTCGCCACCGACCGGGTCGAACACCACGTCCGCGCCCTTGGGCCCCACCGCCGCCTTGAACGCCTCGGCCAGCGCCCGCGATGCGTCCTTGTCGAGCGGGGCGTGGGGGTAGACGACCGTCTCGTCCGCGCCCGCGTCCTTTGCAGCCGCCGCCTTTTCTTCCG
Organism: Sphingomonas hankookensis; assembly: GCF_001619955.1. Lineage (GTDB taxonomy): Bacteria > Pseudomonadota > Alphaproteobacteria > Sphingomonadales > Sphingomonadaceae > Sphingomonas > Sphingomonas hankookensis_A. Next base: position 98,177 of record NZ_LQQO01000005.1, read on the forward strand.
AGGATACCGCCGCGACGACCCGCGCGCCGAACGCCTTGCCCAGTTCGATCGAGGCAAGGCCGACGCCGCCTGCCGCGCCCAGCACCAGCAGCGTCTGCCCCTCGCCCAGTCGGCCGCGATCGAGCAGCGCATGGATCGACGTGGCATAGGTCAGCAGCAGCGCCGCGCCATCTTCGAAACTGCGGTTTGGTGGCAGGCGGTGGAGCGCGGCGGCAGGCACCGCCAGCTTCTCGACCATGCCGCCATGGCCGGTGACCGCCACGACCCGGTCGCCGACCGCCCAGCCGGTGACGCCGTCGCCGATGCTGTCGATCACGCCCGCCACTTCGCCACCCGGCGCGAACGGGCGTTCGGGGCGGAACTGGTATTTATCTTCGATAATCAGGAGGTCGGGATAGTTTACCGCACATGCCCTGACCGCAATGACGACCTGACCCCGGCCCGCGACCGGGTCCGGCAGGTCGCCGATGGTCAGCGTGTCAGGTCCGCCCGTTTCCTTCGACAGCAACGCCCGCATGTCCGCTCTCCTGGTGGAGCCACGGTCGGGCACTGGCCACGCCGGACTCATATTTCGAAATCGCGGTATCTTGTGCCAGCGTCATGCCGATCTCGTCCAGCCCTTCCATCAGGCATTGGCGACGAAAGGGGTCGAGCTCGAAGGGAAAACGATCCTGATACGGGGTGGTGACAGTCATCGTCTCCAGATCGACGGCAACCATGTCGGTCTTCGCGACCTCGACCAGGCGATCGATCGCGTCCTGTGGCAGGACAACGGTGACGATCCCGTTCTTGATCGCGTTGCCGGAGAAGATGTCGGAAAAGCTCGGCGCGATCACCGCCCTGACCCCCATGTCGGTAAGCGCCCAGGCGGCATGTTCGCGGCTCGACCCGCAGCCGAAATTCTCGCCCGCGATCAGCACCGGCGCGCCGGCATAGCGCGGATCGTCGAAGATATTGTCCGGTTCCGCCCGCACGCTTTCGAACGCGCCCTTGCCCAGCCCTTCGCGGGTGGTGGTCTTCAGCCAGTGCGCCGGGATGATGATGTCGGTGTCGATATTCTTGGCGCCCCACGGATAGGCGCGCCCTTCGACCTTGGTGATCGGTTCCATCAGCGCGCCGATGCCGGGAAGGCCGGCAGCTTGGCGACATCGCCCGGTTCATGTTGCAGGATCACGGTCGCCTTCACATTGCCCGCCAGCTTCTTGAACCGGTCGAGCGAGGCGAGCGTAGCCGCGCGATCGGTGTTGAACGGCGGCACCCCGTTCGTGTCGTAATTTTCCCGGAAATGGGCAAGGTCGCCGGACAGCAGCACCGGCCCCTTCCCCTTCAATACGACCAGCAGCGCGTGATGCCCCGGCGTATGGCCCGGCAGGTTCAGCAGGGTGACGCTGCCGTCGCCGAACACGTCCTTGTCGGCATCGATCGCCTCGATCTTCGCGCCGCCACCGAACCAGGGTTTGAGCGGTTCGGCACTGGTGCCGGGCTTGCCGGCACTCAGCGCATCGGCATCGCCCTTGCCGATCAGCAAGGTCGCGCCCGGAAAGCCCGCCGCCTGTCCGGTGTGGTCGAAATGATAATGGCTGATGCCGACGCGGCCGATCTGTTCGGGCTTCACGCCGATCTGCGCCAGCTGCCGCTTGATCGTCGTCGTCAGGATCGGCGACATCGCGTCGGTGTTGCTCACCGGCTGGCCGATCACCGCCTCGGGCAGGCCGGTGTCCCACAGCATATAGTCGCTGCCGTGGCGGATGAGATAGCAGCTGGCGACCAGCCGCTTGCTTTGTCCGCTATAGGCCAGCGTGTCGGAAAAGGCGTTGAGGTCGTTGACCTGCACACCGCCGCAATCGAGCCGCCACAGCTCGACGTCGGCGGCAGGCTTGGGTGCCGGTGCCTGCGCCATCGTCAGCACCAGTGCGGCCAGTGCCGCGAGGCGTGCGATCACTGCCGCGCGTCCGTCCGCGACGGGGCCGCCGCCTTGGCCGGACGGACCGAGGCATAGGCGGCCGCCATGCCGCTCAGCACCGCGCCCGCAATCAACGCGATCAGAACCCGCTTCATCCGCCTTACTCCGTCACCAAATCGCGTACATCGGCCAGCCGCCCCGTCACCGCCGCCGCCGCCGCCATCGCCGGGGAGACGAGGTGCGTCCGCGCGCCCGGTCCCTGCCGTCCTACGAAATTGCGATTGCTGGTGGAAGCACAGCGTTCGCCCGGCGGCACCTTGTCCGGGTTCATCGCCAGGCACATCGAACAGCCCGGCTCGCGCCATTCGAAGCCGGCTTCGGTAAAGATGCGGTCCAGCCCCTCGGCCTCGGCCTGGCGCTTGACCAGCCCCGATCCAGGCACGACCAGCGCCTGCTTGATCCCGCCCGCGACATGGCGCCCCTTCACGACGCTGGCCGCCGCACGCAGATCCTCGATCCGGCTGTTGGTGCAGCTGCCGATGAAGATGTAGCTGACCGGCACGTCCTGCATCCGCGTGCCGGGCGTCAGGCCCATATAGTCGAGCGATTTCTGCGCCGCGACGCGCTTGCTCGGATCGGCGAAGCTGTCGGGCGACGGCACCACGCCGGTGATCGGCACGACATCCTCGGGGCTGGTGCCCCAGGTCAGCGACGGGGCGATGTCGCTGGCGTGCAGCTGTACCACCTTGTCATACACCGCCCCCGCATCGCTCGGCAGCGTCCGCCAGTATTCGACGGCTTGGGTCCACGCGTCGCCCTTCGGTGCCATCGGCCGGCCCTTGAGGTACGCGAAGGTCGTCTCGTCCGGTGCGATCAGGCCGGAACGCGCGCCCCCCTCGATCGACATGTTGCTGACGGTCAGCCGCCCTTCGATCGACAGGCTGCGAATGACGTCGCCGGTATATTCGACGACATAGCCGGTGCCGCCTGCCGCCCCGGTCTTGCCGATGATCGCCAGCACGACGTCCTTGGCCGACACGCCATAGCCGAGCGTCCCGTCGACGCGGATTTCCATCGTCTTCGATTGCTGCAGCAACAGCGTTTGGGTCGCCAGCACATGCTCGACCTCGCTGGTGCCGATGCCGAACGCCAGCGCGCCCAGCGCGCCGTGCGCGCTGGTATGGCTGTCCCCGCACACCAGGGTCGTGCCAGGCAGGGTGAAACCCTGTTCCGGCCCGACGACATGGACGATGCCCTGCTCCGCCGCCGTCGCGTCGATATAGCGGATGCCGAAATCGGGCGCGTTCTTTTCCAGCGCGGCGAGCTGGCTGGCGCTGGCCGGATCGACGGTGGGCAGGCGGTTGCCCGCCGCATCGACCCGCGGCGTTGTCGGCAGGTTGTGGTCAGGCACCGCCAGCGTCAGATCGGGCCGGCGCACGGTGCGGCCATTGGCGCGCAGCCCGGCGAACGCCTGCGGGCTGGTGACTTCGTGGACGAGATGCCGGTCGATATAGATCAGGCAGGTGCCGTCGGCGCGACGCTCGACGACATGGTCGTTCCAGATTTTCTCGTACAGGGTTTGCGGACGGCTACTCATGGCCGCGCGTTAACCGAAAACAGCCGCGAACGAAAGGTCTGGCGACATTTTATTACCAGCCTTGGCAAATTTCGTATTCGATCCGCGGACCCTTCGCAGGCAATCGACGTTCCTGCGCGATCCTCCTTTACGGGATCGCCCCATGCCGCCCCATCCCGATCCCGCCCATGGCCGCAACGCCCGCGCCCTCGATGCGATGAACGCGTTTCTGGCCGACGTTCGCGACGGGTTGGGACCGTATCTCGCCATCTATCTCGTGTCGGTCCGAGGGCCGACCCATGGCTGGGACGAGGCGACGGCGGGGATGGTGATGACCATCGCCGGGATCGCCGGGCTGCTGGCGACGACCCCGGCGGGCGCGCTGGTCGACCGCGTGAAGGCGAAGCGCGCGCTGCTGGTCGTCGCCGCGCTGCTGGTGACGCTGGCGTCGATTTCGCTGCCGATCGTTTCCGGCTTCTTTGCGGTCGCCGCTACCCAGTCGGTCGCGGCAGTGGCGGGGGCGGTGTTCGCGCCGGGCATCGCCGCGATTTCGCTCGGGATCGTCGGACCGAAGGCATTCACCCGCCGCGTCGGGCGCAACGAAGCGTTCAACCATGCCGGCAACGCCGTCGCCGCCGCGTTGGCCGGGCTGCTCGCGTGGAAGTTCGGCCCCGTGGTCGTCTTCTACCTGATGGGTATTCTGGCGGCGTGCAGCATTGCCGCGATCCTGTGGGTCGATGGCGATGCGATCGACCATGACGTCGCGCGCGGGTGCGAGGGGAAGCCGGACGAATCCTGCGCGCCCACGCCCTCGCTGCTCGCCACGCTGACCGGCAATCCGGCGCTGGCGATCTTTGCCGGGGCGGCGTTCCTGTTCCACCTCGCCAATGCCGCGATGCTGCCCGCCGTCGGGCAGTTGCTGGGGCGCGAGGTCGGCGCGGGACAGGCGACGTCGCTGGTCGCCGCCTGCATCGTCGGGGCGCAGTTGGTGATGGTCCCGGTCGCGATCGTCGTTGGGCGCAACGCCGATCGCTGGGGCCACCGCCCGATCCTGCTGGTCGGCATGGGCGTGCTGGTGGCGCGCGGCGTGCTCTATAGCGTGGCCGATGCGCCGGCCTGGCTGCTGGGCGTGCAGCTTCTCGACGGGATCGGCGCGGGCATCTTCGGCGCGCTGTTGCCGGTGGTCGTCGCGGCGATCATGCGCGGCACCGGCCGGTTCAACGCGGCGCAGGGCGCGGTGGCGACGGTGCAGGGGCTGGGCGGCGCGCTCAGCACCACGCTGGCGGGCGTGATGATCGTGCGCGGCGGATACGACGCGGCGTTCCTGCTGCTGGCGGGGATCGCGGCGGTCGGGCTGGGGTTGCTTTGGTGGAAGATGCCGGAGACGGCTTCGCGACAGTGAAAGAAGGTTGTTTTTACGCGAAGGCGCGGAGACGCGGAGGAAGAAGTAGAAGAATTGGTTCGCGCAGAGGCGCAGAGGACGCAGAGGGGTGGCGTTCGCGGTGAAGCCCCGCCGCACCAGCGGCCTTCAGCTTTCGTCGCAACAGGAAGAGAGGCTGCGCCGGACAGGCTGCAACCGCCGCGCCCACAGCCCCTCTGCGTCCTCTGCGCCTCTTCGCGAAAACTACCTTCTTCTCTCTCCGCGCCTCCGCGCCTTCGCGTGAACCAATTCTTAGACCTTATCCCTCGTACGCCGCCGTCGTCTTCGACCGCACTTCCTCCGCGCTCACGCCCGGAGCAGTTTCGATCAGCCGGAACGGGCTGGCATGATCGTCGCGGGCGAACACCGCGAGATCGGTGATGATCATGTCGACCACCCCCAGCCCGGTCAGCGGCAGGGTGCATTCCGGGATGAACTTCGGGTCGCCGTTCTTGGAGGTATGCTCCATAACGACGATGATCTTCTTGACCCCGGCGACCAGGTCCATGGCGCCGCCCATGCCCTTCACCATCTTGCCCGGGATCATCCAGTTGGCGATGTCGCCCTTTTCCGACACCTCCATCGCGCCGAGCACGGTCAGGTCGATATGCCCGCCGCGGATCATGGCGAAGCTGTCGGCGCTGCTGAAATAGACCGACTGCGGCAATTCGCTGATCGTCTGCTTGCCGGCATTGATCAGGTCGGCATCCTCTTCGCCGGCATAGGGGAACGGGCCGATGCCCAGCATCCCGTTTTCCGACTGCAGCGTCACCTCGACCCCGTCCGGGATATGGTTCGCCACCAGCGTCGGGATGCCGATGCCGAGGTTGACGTAGAAACCGTCCTTCAGCTCGCGCGCGGCGCGTGCCGCCATTTCGTCGCGGGTCCAGGCCATGCGATTACTCCTTGGGCGCGCCGGGATCGCTCCAGCGCAGATCATTGGGGAAGACGTCGTCGAAATCACCGGCCAGCGCGGTGCCATAGACCGGGTTGGGCAACAGGAACCAGCCATTGCCCCATAGCGGCGCGATCGCCGGCGAATCCGCTGCCGCGCGCCGCTCGGCGGGCTTGAGGCCCGCATTGAACAGGTCGGTAAAGTCGCCCAGCTGATCGCCGACCAGCGCGACGACGCAATATTTCGCCGCGATCAGCGCCCGGCGGGCATCCTTGCCCGACCCGCCCGGCGCATCGCCCTTCAGGAACAATGTCTCGCCATGCCTGGCGGGGCCGAGGCCGGCGCGGTTCAGCACCGCTTCGGTATAGGATGCGGTCGCGGCGTTGCGGTTCGAATTGAACACCACGGTCACACCCGCCGCGCGCAGCGCCGCCAGCCCCTCGACCGCGCCCGGCACGGCCCGCGTCGCGCGCCCGTCCGACCGCTCCCACCGTTCCCAGCGGCTGGCGTCATAGCTCAGCCCACCGCGCGCGTCGGAATATTCATAGCCGGTGTTGAGCAGCACGGTTTCATCGACATCGAACACGACGGCCGCTTTGCCGGTACAGGTCAGCTGCGTCGGCTGGGCCAGCGTCGCGCCGGGCGCCAGCACCGCCTGTAGCGGCATGCGGCGTAGCGTCGTGCGGTCGCGCTGATATTGCTGCACATAGCGGACCAGCGCCGAATAGGTCTGCCGGCTGGCGGCAACGGCCTCGCCCGATCCGTAGAGATACTGCATCCCCGCCGGCACGCCCGCCACGGTGGCCGGCGCAACCGGGGCGGGCGACTGGTTGCCGACCGCGACGACGCAGCCCGACAGGGCGAAGGCGGCGGTGGCGAGGGTCAGGGCCTTGACCACCGCCCCGACCGTATCCCCGCGCAGGCGGGGATCCAGAGCCACAGGCGCAGACGTCGGCGTATCATAACCCTGGATTCCCGCCTGCGCGGGAATACGACTTCTGCGAGCCACCATCAAACCCGCTCCCGCACCGTGCGGAACTCGATCTGCTTGTCATAGGGCGCACCGACGATCATCCGCTTCACGTAAATCCCCGGCAGGTGGATCGCATCGGGGTCGAGCGACCCCACCGGCACCACTTCCTCGACCTCGGCGACGCAGATGTTGGCGGCGGTCGCCATCGGCTGGTTGAAGTTGCGCGCGGTCTTGCGGAAGATCAGGTTGCCGGCCTCGTCGGCCTTCCACCCCTTGATGATCGACAGGTCGGCACGGATGCCGCGTTCGAGGATATAATCCTCCCCGTCGAACTGCTTCACTTCCTTGCCCTCGGCGATCAGCGTGCCGACGCCGGTCCTGGTATAGAAGCCGGGAATCCCCGCCCCGCCCGCACGGCAGCGTTCTGCCAGAGTCCCCTGCGGGCAGAATTCCACCTCCAGCTCGCCGCTCAGATATTGCCGCTCGAACTCCTTGTTCTCGCCGACATAGCTGGAAATCATCTTCTTCACCTGCCGGCTGCGCAGCAGCTTGCCCAGCCCCTGCCCGTCGATCCCGGCATTGTTGCTGGCGATGGTAAGATCCTTGACCCCCGATGCCTCGATCGCATCGATCAGCCGTTCGGGAATGCCGCACAGGCCGAACCCACCGGCGCACAGCGTCATGCCGTCGTGCAGCAGCCCGTCGAGCGCAGCCTCCGCATTCGGGTACAGCTTCTTCATCGCCACTCTCCCAACTTCCGTTCAGGCGGATTACGCATGGCCGCCGGGGCGGGTCAAGAACCTGAACCAGCTTTCAACTTGGCGACATCGTCCGCGACCCCGCCGATGATGCGCGACACCCTTGCCCCACCCGTCACCCCCAGCCGGCCAACGTCGGGAACCAGTCCACAAAGACCCGGTACTGGCGCCCGGCCCGACCCCGCGTTAGCCTGCAAAAATGACAGAGTCGCGCACCGGTGGCCGTATCCTTGTCGACGCCCTTGCCCTGCAAGGCTGCGACCGCATCTTCCACGTGCCGGGCGAAAGTTTCCTCGCCGTGCTAGACGCGCTGCACGACACGCCGACGATCGATCTGGTGACCTGCCGGCAGGAGGGCGGGGTCGGCTTCATGGCGTGCGCCGATGGCGTGCTGACCGGCCGGCCGGGCGTCGCCTTCGTCACGCGCGGCCCCGGTGCGACCAATGCGTCGATCGGGGTGCATGTCGCGCGGCAGGATTCGGTGCCGATGCTGCTGTTCATCGGCGATGTAGACCGCGGGATGCGCGACCGCGAAGGCTTTCAGGAAGTCGACTTCCTCGCCATGTTCGCCCCGCTCGCCAAGCTGGTGCTGCGCATCGACGATCCGGCGCGCATTCCCGAATATGTCGCCCGCGCATGGCGCACCGCCACCTCCGGGCGGCCGGGCCCGGTCGTGATCGCGCTGCCCGAGGACATGCTGTGCGAACGCGCGGAAGTCGCCGACCGGCCGCCGCTCGTCCCCTTGGCAACCACCCTCGATCCCGCCGACTTCACCGACCTGCTCGATCGCATCGCCGGGGCCGAGCGGCCGGTGGCGATCGTCGGCGGCGCGGGCTGGGACAAAGCGACCGGCGCGGCGTTCAGTGCCTTCGCCGAGCGCTAGGGCATCCCCGTCGCGGGCGCGTTCCGGCGACAGGACGCCATCGCCAATGACAGCGCGGCATGGGCCGGCAATCTCGGCTACGGCCCCTCGCCCAAACTGGTCCAGCGGATCAAGGCCGCCGACCTGCTGCTCGTGATCGGCGCGCGGCTGGGGGAGGCGACGACCGACGGCTACACCCTCGTCACCCCCGACCATCCCGGGCAGACGCTGATCCACGTCCATCCCGACCCGGCCGAACTCGACCGGGTGTACCGCGCCGACCTCGCCATCGCTGCCGATCCTCACGCCTTCGCCGCCATGCTCGCCCGCGCCGAACCGCCCGTCGAGCCTCGCCCGGCAATGGCCGAGGCGCATGGCGAATGGCTGGCATGGTCCACCCCCGTACCGCGCGACGTCACCCTCGACCTCGGTCCGTGCGTCGCGGCGATGCGCGAGCGGCTTTCGGGGCACGACACGATCATCTGCAACGGCGCGGGCAATTTCTCCGGCTGGTGGCATCGCTACTGGCATTATGGCTGGTCGGGCACGCAGCTGGCCCCGACCTGCGGCGCGATGGGCTACGGCACGCCCGCCGCCGTTGCCGCCGCCTTGCGCTGCCCGGACAAGCTGGCGGTGGCAATTGCGGGCGACGGCGATTTCCTGATGAACGGACAGGAATTGGCAACCGCGATCCGGACGCAGGCGAACCTGCTGGTCCTGCTGGTCGACAATGGCGGTTACGGCACGATCCGCATGCATCAGGAGCGTGAATATCCCGCACGGGTCAGCGGCACCGCGCTCACCAACCCCGATTTCGCCGCGCTCGCCCGCGCCTATGGCGCCTGGGCCGAAACGGTCGAGACGACCGAGCAATTCGCCCCCGCGCTCGACCGGGCATTGGCGCGGGACGGCGTGCGGCTGCTCCACCTGCGCACCGACATGAACGTCATCACCCACGGCACCACCATCGCCGCGATGCGCGCGCGTTAAGCCTATCGTATCGATTCGACCCTATCCCTCGGCCAAGACATTCAATCTCCGGGGGATTTCCGTGAAGACCGTCGCGACCATCACCGCCGCCACGCTTGCCGTCGCCATCGCCGCACCCGCCGCCGCGCAGGACATCGTCGACACGCCGCTCGGCCCCCGCATCGAACTGCGCGTCGGCTGGGACCGGGTCGATGTCGTGACCGAGGTGCGCGACGGCACCGAGCGCAGCGAAACCAGCGCCGGCGACAGCGGCATCACCTATGGCGGCGAAGTCGGCTATGACATGGTGCTGTCGCGCGCCTCGGTGCTCGGCGTCTATGCCGGCCTGTCGAAATCGACGCTGGAGACGTGCGACGACCTGTCGTTCGGTGCGACCGTGGTCGCGCGTGACTGCCTGTCGACCGGACGCGAGATCGATGTCGGCGCGCGCATCGGCTTCATCACCGGCCCCAATTCGCTGGTCTATCTCAAGAGCGGCTACAGCAACGGCGAAGTCCGCCGCGACGTCCGCGACCTGACCGACCCTGCGTTCAGCTACCGCGCCAGACGCCGGCTGGACGGCTTCCACCTGGGCGCGGGCGGCGAATTCGGCCTGACCAGCCGCGCCTATGGCAAGCTCGAATATCGCTACGCCAACTATGCCGCCGACCGCGAGACGATCGGCCAGACCGTTCTCGAAAACGGCGTCGAGCGCCATCATGTCGTCGCAGGCCTCGGCTACCGCTTCTGACCAAAAAAGGGGTCGCCCCGGTTTCCCGGAACGGCCCCTTCGACACCATCCGCCAACTACCCGGCGGTACGCGGTGTCCGATCAGCTCAGATCTTGTCGCCGAGCGCGCCCTTGACGCTGCCCTTCACGTCCTGGCCGGTGCCCTTGGCCTGCTGGGCCTGGCCTTCGGCTTCCAGGCGCTCGTTGTCGGTCGCCTTGCCAACGGCTTCCTTCACGTTGCCGGCGACCTTGTTGCCAGCGGCGGCGAGCTTGTCGGTGAATTCACCCATGAAAGGCTCCTGTAGGTTGGCGAGGTTGCCCTCGCTGGATTGCGATTATACAAAGCGCAGCCCGACCTGCGGGTTCCATTGAATCTGATTCATATCAGTCCGGCGAGCGGGCTCGACGGGTCGGCATAGCGCCGCCGCTGCATGCGCCCGGCCAGATAGCCCATCCGCCCCGCCTCGACCGCCGACTTCATCGCCCGCGCCATCAGCACCGGGTCCTTCGCCTCGGCAATCGCGGTGTTCATCAGCACCCCGTCGCAGCCCAACTCCATCGCCACCGCCGCATCGCTCGCCTGGCCGACGCCGGCATCGACCAGCACCGGCACCTTCGCGCCTTCGACGATCAGCCGGATCGTGACGAGGTTCTGGATGCCGAGGCCGGATCCGATCGGTGCGCCCAGCGGCATGATCGCGACCGCGCCGGCATCCTCCAGCCGCCTGGCCGCGATCGGATCGTCGACACAGTACACCATCGGTTTGAAGCCTTCGTTGGCCAGCACCTCGGTCGCCCGCAGCGTTTCCACCATGTCGGGATACAGCGTCCGCGCCTCGCCCAGCACCTCCAGCTTGACGAGGTCCCAGCCGCCAGCCTCGCGCGCCAGCCGCAGCGTGCGGATCGCGCTGTCGGCATCGAAACAGCCGGCGGTATTGGGCAGATAGGTGACCTTCTTCGGATCGATATAGTCGGTCAGCATCGGCGCCTTGGGATCGCTGACATTCACCCGGCGCACCGCCACGGTCACGATCTCCGCGCCCGATGCCGCCACCGCCGCGGCATTCTGTTCGAAATCCCTGTACTTGCCGGTCCCGACGATCAGCCGCGAGGTAAAGGTCTTGCCCGCCACGCTCCACGTATCGGCCGCCTGCCCGACCGTTTGATGGTCGCCGCCACCGACGAAATGCACGATCTCCAGCTCGTCGCCATCCTCGACCCGGACGTCGGCCAGCGTCGAGCGCGGCACGACCTCCAGATTGCGTTCGACCGCGACCTTTTCCGGCACCAGCCCGATCTGTGCCGCCAGCTCGGCAATGGTCAGCCCGTCGCGAATCCGCATGTGATCGCCGTTGACCGTGATGGTGATGGTGCCGTCGCTGTGCATGTCGTCTCCTGTCGGGGCGCCCCCCTGTCTCGACTTGCTCGTCTCGACTTGGGGTGCCCGGTCCGGCTATGGTGCGCTGCATATAGGGACCGCGCACACGCGCCCGCAACCGAAAGCCTGCCCGCTTGACCGCCACCGTCTTCGTCCTCAACGGCCCGAACCTGAACCTGCTCGGCCTGCGCGAGCCGGAAATCTACGGGTCGGACACGCTCGACGACATTGCCGGCATGCTGGAGGATCGCGCCCGCGAGCTGGGGCTTCAGATCGACCTGCGCCAATCGAACCATGAAGGCCATCTGGTCGACTGGCTGCACGAGGCGCAGGCGGAAGGCGCGAAGGCCGTCCTGCTCAACGCCGGCGCCTATACCCATACGTCGATCGCGCTCCACGACGCGATCAAGGCGGTGAAGACCCCGGTGATCGAGGTCCATCTGTCCAATCCGCACAAGCGCGAGGAGTTTCGCCATGTCAGCTATGTCGGGCGCGCCGCGCGCGGCACGGTGGCGGGGTTCGGCGCGCTTTCCTATCTGGTCGCGCTTGAAGCGGCCGCCCGCATCTGACAAGGGCGCGGTTTTTTAAGAATACACCATTGGGGGTTACCATGGCAGACGACAATCAGGGCGAAGGAACGCCGTTCACCAGCCACGCGATGCGCGTCGACATCGACCTCGTCCGCGCGCTGGCGCAGGTGCTGGACGAAACCGACCTGACCGAGGTCGAGGTGGAGGACGGCGCGCGCAAGGTCCGCGTGGTGCGCAAGCCCGCCCCGGTACAGGCGGCGGCAAGCTATGCCCCCGCCCCGGCCTACGCCCCCGCGCCCGCACCGCAGCTGGCCAGCGCAGCGACCACCACGATCGAGGCCGGCGCCGCCGTCGCGCCGGTCAGCAGCGTGCCCCCGGTCACCTCGCCGATGGTCGGCACCGTCTATCTCGCCGCCAACCCGGAAGCGAAGCCGTTCGTGTCGGTCGGGCAGAAGGTCGCCGCCGGCGACACGCTGGTGATCGTCGAGGCGATGAAGGTCATGAACCCGATCGTCGCCCCGGCCGCCGGCACCGTGACGCAGATCCTGGTGTCGAACGGCCAGCCGGTCGAATTCGACCAGCCGCTGGTGGTCGTGGAATAACATGCCCGAAATCAAGAAACTGCTGATCGCCAACCGGGGTGAGATTGCGCTCCGCATCCACCGCGCGTGCCATGAAATGGGGATCAAGACGGTCGCGGTCCATTCGACTGCGGACGCCGACGCGATGCACGTCCGCCTTGCCGACGAAGCGATCTGCATCGGCCCGCCCTCGGCGACCGACAGCTATCTCAACATCCCCAATATCATTTCGGCGGCGGAGATCAGCGGCGCCGACGCGATCCATCCGGGCTATGGCTTCCTGTCGGAAAACGCCAAGTTCGCCGAGATCGTCGAGCTGCACAACCTGATCTTCGTCGGGCCGAAGCCCGAACATATCCGCACGATGGGCGACAAGATCGAGGCGAAGCGCACCGCCGGCGCGCTCGGCCTGCCGCTCGTCCCCGGCAGCGACGGCGCGATCAGCGACATCGCCGAGGCGAAGGCGATCGCGGCCAAGGCCGGCTATCCGGTCATCATCAAGGCAGCGTCGGGCGGCGGCGGCCGTGGCATGAAGGTGTGCCATTCCGAGGACGAACTCGAAACGCTGATGCAGCAGGCCGGCAGCGAGGCAAAGGCCGCGTTCGGCGACGCCACGGTGTATCTCGAAAAATATCTTGGCAACCCGCGCCACATCGAGATCCAGGTCTTCGGCGACGGCAATGGCAAGGCGGTCCATCTGGGCGAGCGCGACTGCTCGCTCCAGCGCCGCCACCAGAAGGTGCTGGAGGAAGCCCCCTCCCCCGTGCTCAGCCAGGCCGATCGCGAACGGATCGGCGGCATCTGTGCCAAGGCGATGGCCGATATGGGCTATCGCGGTGCGGGCACGATCGAATTCCTGTGGGAAGATGGCGAGTTCTATTTCATCGAAATGAACACCCGTTTGCAGGTCGAACATCCCGTCACGGAGATGATCACCGGCATCGACCTGGTCCGCGAACAGATCCGCGTCGCCGAGGGCCATGGCCTGTCATGCGAGCAGGAGCAGATCCGCTTCACCGGCCACGCCATCGAATGCCGCATCAATGCCGAGGACCCGCGCACCTTCGCGCCGTCGCCCGGCACGGTGAAGCATTTCCATGCGCCCGGCGGCATGCACGTCCGCGTCGATAGCGGGCTCTACGCCGGCTATAAGGTGCCGCCCTATTACGACAGCATGATCGCCAAGCTGATCGTCTACGGCACCAGCCGCGAACGCTGCCTGATGCGCCTGCGCCGCGCCTTGGAAGAGTTCGTGATCGAGGGGATGAAGACCACCATCCCGCTCCACCAGGCGCTGCTCGACGACCCGCAGTTCCAGCAGGGCGACTACACGATCAAGTGGCTGGAAGAATGGCTGGCGAAAAACGACTGACCTGAAGCTTCTCCCCGCTCGCGGGGAGGGCACCAGGCCCGAACAAACACCCAAGATCCTCCCCGCTCGCGGGGAGGGGGACCATGCGTAGCATGGTGGAGGGGGGCCTCCGCAGACGCAACCGTGGTGGAACTGGCCAACCCCCTCCACACCCGGCTGCGCCGGCGGTCCTCCTCCCCGTGCCGGGGAGGAACCATGCAAGCCACGATCTACCACAACCCGCGCTGCTCGAAGTCCCGCGCCGCCCTCGCGCTCCTCACGCAAGCCGGCGCCGACGTAACCATCGTCGAATATCTGAAAACCCCACCGACCCGCGACGAACTGGCCGCCCTGCTGACCCGCGCCGACCTGACCCCGCGCGAAGCCCTGCGCACCGGCGAGACCGAAGCCAAACCGCTCAAAACCGCCGACGATGCGACGATCCTCGATGCGATGGCAGAGCACCCGATCCTGATCGAACGCCCGATCGTCGAAACGGCGAAGGGCGTCGTCCTCGCCCGCCCACCCGAGCGCGTCCACGACATCCTCTGACCCTGCCACCGTCACGCCGAACGTAATCTGGGTGCCCGATGCCAATGGCGAGGCACGACAACACCCCGTCGTCATTCCCGCGAAGGCGAGGCCTCTCCGAAAGTCTCGGGCTCAGTCACATACTCGCCGTACCCCCGCGCAGGCGGGGGTCCAGAGCCAAGCAAAACAAAGCTTTGCGGATGCGACCCTGGATCCCTGCCTTCGCGGGGATACGGTGAAGCAGACGTTCGCAACGGTCTCGCCAAGGCAGGTATCCACACGCGCAGCAGCAGCACCTCCGACCGAACCATCAACGTCTATCGGTCCCCGTCGCGGGGACGATGTCCCCCCTTTCCTACACGCACCCAACCTGCCAGCATCGTCCCCGCTCTTTCCCATCGTCCGCGCCCCCGCCCGCCCAAACGCCACCCCGCGCGCCACGCCGCAAACAGCGCACGAGTGTGAACTTAGTGAACTTTGGACCGCCGAAACCCAACCGACCGACCGCAATCGCTTGGAACTGCAACGATAGGGTGCCATGGCTGTCCCCATGGTCCGTCACACCCCACCACTCGAACCGGGTCGCAACTGCTGGCGGATCGAGCGTGCCACGCGCGCGACCGTGCTGGTCGATGCCGACAATTATTTCACCCATGCCCGCGACGCGATGCTGAAGGCGAAAAGGCAGATCCTGCTGATCGGCTGGGACTTCGACGCCCGCATCCGCTTCAAGACCGACCCTGCCAGCGAAGGCCCTGAAAAGGTTGGCGAATTTATCAGCTGGCTGGTCCGCCGGACACCGGGGCTGCAGGTCCATATCCTGCGCTGGGACACCGGCGCGATCAAGACGCTGTTCCATGGCCGCACCCTCGTGCGCATCGCGAAATGGATCGCCGACCCGCAGGTGCACATGCGGCTCGACACCCATCACCCGGTCGCCGGTTCGCATCACCAGAAGGTCGTGGTGATCGACGACGACGTCGCCTTTTGCGGCGGGATCGACATGACCGTCGACCGCTGGGACACGCGCGAGCATCGTGACGACGATCCCCGCCGGATCGAACCGGACGGCACGCCCTACCAGCCTTGGCACGACGTCACCACCGCGCTGGAGGGGCCGGTCGCGGCAGCGCTGGGCGACATGTGCCGGCAGCGCTGGGAAATCTCGGGCGGCGACGCCCTGCCCGCGCCGACCGGCGTCGGCGGCTGCTGGCCGACCGGGCTCGACGCCGACTTTACCGAGATCGACGTCGCCATCGCCCGCACCGTGCCCGAGATGACCGACCAGGAACCGGTGCACGAGATCGAGACGCTGTACCTCGACCTGATCGCGCGTGCCGAACGCTTCTTCTATGCCGAGAGCCAGTATTTCGCCTCGCGCAAGGTGGCGGAAGCGATCGCGAGACGCCTCGACGAGCCGGACGGCCCGGAGATCGTGATCGTCAACCCGACCACGGCCGAGGGCTGGCTGGAACCCGTCGCGATGGATTCGGCCCGCGCGCGCCTGTTCCAGGCTTTGAAGGAACGCGACCGCCACGACCGGCTGCGGCTCTACCATCCCTTCACCGCCGGCGGCACGCCGATCTATGTCCATGCCAAGGTGACGGTGATCGACGACCAGCTGCTGCGGGTCGGATCGTCCAACTTCAACAACCGCTCGCTCAGGCTCGACACCGAATGCGACGTGACGGTCGACGCCACTCGCCACGCCAATGCCGACGAACGCCGCACCATCGCCGGCATCCGCGATTCGCTGCTCGCCGAGCATTTTGGGGTGGATTGCGAGACGATCGAGGCTACGCTGGAGCGCACCAACTCGCTGATTGCGACGATCGAGGAACTGCGTGGGGAAGGCCGCTCGCTACGCCCCTACGAAATTCCCGATCTGGGGGCGGTGACCGAATGGCTCGCCGACAACAAGATCCTCGACCCGGAAGGGCCGGGCGAGATGTTCGAGGCGCTGTCGGCGCGCACCCCGCTGCTCAAGAAGCTGAAGAAGCACCGCCCCCATCTCCACCGCGCCGACAACACGCTGTCGCCTGTAGTCACCGCGGTAGCGGTCGGCGGCACCGTCGCCGGCGGCACGCTGATCGGCATGATGCTTTGGAATGCGTGGAAGCAGCGGAAGGGCTGAACCGCTTTCGAAGCGGATCGGGGCCGCTCGGTGATGCGGGCGCTAGCGGGACTGATCGGGATCGGCAACGGCCTCATCCCGCCATCCCGGCGCCCAGCGGCTGCGGCAGATATTCGTGGTTACCGCACTGATCCGCTGGCCATCATGACATGGTGGCGTTGGTCCGGCGAGCTGCGGTTCGACAGCAACCCGGCATGGTGGATCATGCTTTCCGGCGTGTTCGGCAACGACGGTATCGCGCGCTGGGCGGAACGCCGCGATCGTGCACAGACCGAAGAGTCGGCCTGAAACGGAAGCGGGGACCGACACCGGCCCCCGCCCCGCAATCGGACTTAGTTGCTGTCCGAATCGTTGTCGTCGACGGCGATGATCACGCCACCGGCCACGATCGCGGCTGCCAGCAGCGCGAACACGATGCCGCCGCCGGCGAGCTTCTGGCCACCCTTGGCCGGAGCCGACGCGCGGACCGACTTGGCGACCGACAGGGCCGACGCGTTCTGCGCGGCATTGGCGGCGACCGGAGCAGCGGCCAGCGTGGTCGCGGCGATTGCCGTCAGAAACTTCGAAACCATTCACATTCTCCCTTGCTCGGCATCATGCCATGCTACGCCGAGTCCGACGATGCACCGCACCGACTCCCAGCGTGGCGAACGGTTCCCACGCACCGGCATGATTCCGAAGCGCTTTAATCCTTTCGAACGAAATTTGTTCCACCACTGTATCTATTCGGCAACGCAACATTGCCCTTCTGTTACGTCGCCGCGGCCAACAAACCGGCTGGCACCACAGGCGCGTGCGCGCTAGAGGCTCGCCCATGACCCAGATCACGCCCGAGATCGTCGCCGAACACGGCCTGAGCCCCGAAGAATATGAGCGCGTCCTGCACGCGATGGGGCGCGAACCGAACCTGACCGAACTGGGCATCTTCTCGGTCATGTGGTCGGAACATTGCAGCTACAAGTCCAGCCGCATCCACCTGAAGAAGCTGCCGACCACCGGACGTCAGGTCATTTGCGGGCCGGGTGAGAATGCCGGCGTCATCGACATCGGTGACGGGCAGGCGGCGATCTTCAAGATGGAGAGCCACAACCACCCGTCCTACATCGAACCCTATCAGGGTGCGGCGACGGGCGTCGGCGGCATCCTGCGCGACGTGTTCACCATGGGCGCGCGGCCGATCGCGAACCTCAACGCGCTGCGCTTCGGCCGGCCCGATCACCCGAAGATGCGCCACCTGATCGCGGGGGTGGTCCATGGCATCGGCGGCTATGGCAATTGCGTCGGCGTGCCGACCGTGGGCGGCGAGGTGAATTTCCACCCGGCCTATGACGGCAACATCCTCGTCAACGCCATGACCGTCGGCATCGCCGATACCGACAAGATCTTCTATTCGGCCGCCTCCGGCGTCGGCAATCCGATCGTCTATGTCGGGTCGAAGACCGGCCGCGACGGCATTCACGGCGCGACCATGGCCTCGGCCGATTTCGGCGAGGATGCCGAGGAAAAGCGTCCGACCGTGCAGGTCGGCGACCCCTTCACCGAAAAGCTGCTGATCGAGGCGTGCCTCGAACTCATGGCATCCGACGCGATCGTCGCGATTCAGGACATGGGCGCCGCCGGCCTCACCTCCTCTTCGGTCGAAATGGCGTCGAAGGGCGGCGTCGGCATCGAACTGGTCATGGACGACGTGCCGCAGCGCGAACGCGGCATGACCCCGTACGAGATGATGCTGTCGGAAAGCCAGGAGCGGATGCTCATGGTGCTGAAGCCCGGCCGCGAGGACTTCGCGCGGGCGATCTTCGACAAATGGGAACTCGACTTCGCGGTCATCGGCCATGTCACCGACACCGGCCGCATGGTGCTGAAGTGGCAGGGCGACGTCGTCGCCGACATCCCGCTCGCCCCGCTGGCGGACGAAGCCCCGCTCTACGACCGGCCGCATGTCCCGACGCCGAAATCCGCCGAACTGGCAAACGTGCCCGAAAGCACCGATCCGGCCGCCGACCTGCTCAAGCTGATGGGATCGCCTGACATCGCGTCGCGTCGCTGGATCTGGGAACAGTATGACCACATGGTCGGCGCCGACACCGTGCAGCGCCCGGGCGGCGACGCGGCGGTGGTGCGCGTGCACGGGACGCAGAAGGCGCTGGCAATGACCACCGACTGCACCCCGCGCTATTGCTTCGCCGATCCGGTCGAGGGCGGTCGCCAGGCGATTGCCGAGGCCTATCGCAACCTGACCGCGGTCGGCGCGACGCCGCTCGCTGTCACCAACTGTCTGAACTTCGCCAACCCGCAGCGCCCCGAGATCATGGGCCAGATCGTCGGCTGCCTCGACGGGATGAGCGAGGCCTGCCGCGCCCTCGACTTCCCGATCGTGTCGGGCAACGTCTCGCTCTACAATGAATCGAAGGCGACCGGCGGCGGCTCGGCGATCCTGCCGACCCCGGCGATCGGCGGTGTCGGGCTGCTGGCCGACTGGGAGAAGTCGGCGACCATCGCCTTCAAGCAGACCGGCGACATCATCCTGCGCGTCGGCGACCGCACCGGCTCGCTCGGCCAGTCGCTATGGCTGCGCGAAGTCCATGGCCGCGAGGAAGGCCCGCCGCCGCCGGTCGATCTCGACGGCGAGCGTCGTACCGGCGGCTATATCCGCCAGGCGATCCTGTCGGGCAAGATCACCGCCTGCCACGATGTGTCGGATGGCGGCGTCGCGGTGACGGTGGCGGAGATGGCGCTCGCCGGCAATGTCGGCGCGATCCTCGACCGCAAGCTGCCGTTCGACGACATCGCCCGCTCGCTGTTCGGTGAGGATCAGGGCAATTACATCGTCACGGTGCACGACCACGCGCTGCTCGAATTCCTGCAGGGCGCCGAAAAGGCCGGGGTCGATGCCGAACCGATCGGCCGCACCATCGGCAGCCGGATCATCTTCGAACTGACCGATGGCGACTTCGCCGTGTCCCTGGACGACCTGCGCAAGGCACATGAAGGCTTCTTCCCCGCGTTGATGGGTGCCGACGCGGCGCTCGCCTAACCACCTTCCCCCTGCCCGCGCGATCGGGCAGGAGAATTTCCCATGACCGACCCCCGCCCTGCCGCCGACCGCATCGTCACCCTCGACGTGGTGCGCGGGGTTGCGGTGATGGGCATCCTGTTCGTCAACATCCTGAGCTTCGCGCTGCCCGACACCGCGCGGCTCAGCCCCCATGCGTGGGGCATGACCGGTCCCGCCGACCTATGGGCCTATTTCGCGACGATGATCGCGTTCGACGGCAAGATGCGCGGGCTGTTCTCCTTCCTGTTCGGGGCCTCGCTGCTGCTGGTCGTCGACCGGGCGGAAGCCGGCGGCGCGGACCCGGCGGCGGTGCATTACCGGCGGATGGCCTGGCTGTTCGTCCTGGGGCTCGCCCATGCCGTGCTGCTGTGGCCGGGCGACATATTGATGCATTATGCGCTGGTCGGCAGCGTCGCCTATGGCTTTCGCGCCAGCTCGGTACGGCGGATGGTCGCATGCGGCATCGCGCTGGCGGCGCTCGAATGGCTGTTGCTGGGCGCGATCGCGCTGTCGTTCGTCGCGATGAAGGGTGCGGACACGCCTGCCGCCGCACAAGGGTTGCGCGACTTCGAAAACGGCTTCGGCATCCCGACGCCCGCCGTGCTGGCGCAGGAGATCGCGCTGTTTCGCGGCAGCTATGCCGGCATCGTGCACCATAATCTGGTCGAGCTGGCGACGACGCTCTACAACACCATCTTCATCGGCATCGAGACGCTCGCCTATATGCTGTTCGGCATGGCGGCGCTGCGCAGCGGGATGCTGACGGGCACATGGTCCCGCGCCCGGCTGTGGCGCTGGGCAGGCGTCGGGATCGGCATCGGCGTGGCGGGCTATGCCATGATCGCCGCATGGATGTTCTCGCACGGCATCGATGCCCGCTCGGTCATCATCGGCGCCTTCGCCCTTCCCCCGCCGCTCCGGGGCGTGATGATCGCGGGCTATGCCGCCGCGATCCTGCTGCTCGCGCAGCGCGGCGGCGCCATCGTTGCCCGGTGCGCAGCGGTCGGGCGCATGGCGCTCAGCAACTATCTGGCGACCACCATCGTCATGTGCTTCGTCTTTCATGGCTGGGGCCTCGGCCAGTTCGGCTTCTGGTCGCGCGCCACGCTGTACCTGCCCGTGCTGGCGATGTGCGGACTGATGCTGCTGTGGTCGCCCTGGTGGCTCGCCCGGTTCCCCTTCGGCCCGTTCGAATGGCTGTGGCGGTCGCTCGCCCGGTGGCAGCTGCAACCGATCCGCATCCGCTGATCGCCGCCGTTCGTGCGAGTCATCCGCAATAACTCTTGCGAACGAGTTTCATTACTACTATTGATCGACTCGTCAGAGCGAGGGTCGAACATGGTCGTATGCGTCTGTAATGCCATCAAAGAACGCGATGTCCGCGCGGCCGCACGGGGCGGTGCCAGCAGCGCCTGCCAGGCGTACCGGGCCTTGGGATGCCAGGCGAAATGCGGGCAATGCGTGCCGTTCGCGCGAGCCATTATCGATGCGGAACGCGCGGCTGCGTAACGTTCGCAGCTGCCGAAAACGGCGGAAATCCGCCATTTTTACCCTGTCGCCAAAGCCCCGAAACGCGTATGGGCGGTTCGTCATCATATAAGGACGAACGACGTGAAGGGCGACGCCAAGGTCATCGAATTTCTGAACGAAGCGCTCAAGAACGAGCTGACGGCGGTGAACCAGTACTGGTTGCACTATCGCCTGCTCGACCATTGGGGCGTCTACAAGCTGGCCCAGTTCGAACGTCACGAATCGATCGACGAGATGAAGCACGCCGACCGACTGGCGGAGCGCATCCTGTTCCTCGACGGCCTGCCCAATTTCCAGCTGCTCGGCCGCCTGCGCGTCGGTGAGACCGTCGAAGAGGTGCTGAAAGCCGATCTGGCGATCGAGGTCGAGGCCGTCGCCCAGCTGCGCGAAGCCGTCGCCTATTGCGAAAGCATCCGTGATTTCGTCAGCCGCGACCTGTTCGCCGAGATCCTGATGAACGAGGAAGAGCATGTCGACACGCTCGAAACCCAGTTCGAGATGATCGAGCGGATGGGCATCCAGAATTACGTGCAGCTCAACTCGGTCGCCGAACTGGACAAGCACGGCGGCTGACCCGACGCGACCGGCCGCGTGGACGCGCGGCCGGTTGGCCCGGGACCGGTGCATTAGGGCCTGCCCCCCCCCCTGCCTGAACCAGACGTCATCCCGGCGAAGGCTGGGATATCCCGGTAGGATCACATGGCAGGAGCCGCTTGAGACCCCAGCCTTCGCTGGGGTGACGTCAAAGCGCAGCCGGATTCACCGCCGGCGGGACTCGGCCTTGGGTGGTCCTTAAGCGTATCGCCCTACAGCGCGACCGGCCGCTTTCCGAACCCGTTGCGCCGCTGCGCCAGCGGATTGCTGTCGCGATCCAGCACGCCCAGCGTCGCCTCGAACGTCGGGCGCAGCTGCGCGACATGTTCCAGTGCTTCGGTCGGCACGTCGCGCGTCTCGACGCAGTTGCGCGCGATCGTCTCGATCACCTCGGCCAGGTCGGCCAGCGTGTCGGCACCGAACTGGCGCGACTCCCCTTTCAGCGTATGCGCCGGCAGCACCATCGCCGCCGCATTCTGCTGCCGCATCGCCTGTTCGATCGCGATCAGCGACTTGACGCCGTCTTCCTTGAAATAGCCGAGAATGCGGACGAAATTCGCGCCCAGTTCCGCGCGCGCGTTGGCCAGCGTCCGCTCGTCGATCAGTCCCTGGTGCATCTTTGTCCGTCCTGTCACTCAACGCGCCGCGTCCGGCACGATGGGTCGAATCTAGCCGACCCATCGTAAACAGAGCGTTGATACCCGGCGCGTCCGACCGGATTTCAGGCGAGCAGCAGCCCGGCCAGCGCCGCTGACATCAGGTTGGCGAGGCTGCCGGCGACGAGCGCGCGGATGCCGAGCTTGGCGATCATCGGCCGCTGGTTCGGCGCCAGGCTGCCGGTCACCGCCATCTGGATCGCGATCGACGAGAAATTGGCGAAGCCGCACAGCGCGAAGGTGATGATCGCGATCGTCCGCGTCGACAGCTGCGCGCCGGCCTCGCCCAGCGAGATATAGGCGACGAACTCGTTCAGCACGACCTTCTGCCCGAACAGCCCGCCGGCGATCCCCGCCTCGTTCCACGGCACGTTCAGCAGATACATGACCGGTGCGAAGACATAGCCGAGCAGCCGCTGGAAGCTCAGGTCCGCCACGCCGAACCAGTTGCCGATGCCACCGAGCAGCCCGTTGGCCAGCGCCACCAGCGCGACGAACGCCAGCACCATCGCGCCGACTGCCACCGCCAGCTTCACGCCGGTCTGCGCGCCCTGGGCCGCCGCCATGATGATGTTGGCCGGGCGTTCCTCGTCATGCGTCGCCTCGGCCAGCGCGATCGCCTCCGCCTCGCGGTCGTCACCCAGCGGCAGTTCGCCGGCGGGAGGTTCGGGCGTGTCGGGCATGATGATCTTGGCCATCAATATGCCGCCCGGCGCCGCCATGAAGCTGGCCGCCAGCAGGAAATCGATGCGGATGCCCATCGACGCATAGGCCGCGAGGATCGTGCCGGCGACGCCCGCCATGCCGCTGGTCATCACCGTGAACAGCTGTGCCGGGGTCAGGCCTGCCAGATAGGGGCGGATCACCAGCGGCGATTCGCTTTGGCCGACGAAGATGTTCGCGGCGGCGCACAGTGATTCAACCTTGCTGACGCCGATCACCTTTTCGATGCCGCCGCCGATCCAGCGCACGACCAGCTGCATGATCCCCAGATAATAGAGGATCGACACCAGCGACGCGAAGAAGATGATGACCGGCAGCGCGGCGATGGCGAAGCTCTGCCCGCCGATTTCCGGCCGGGCGAGCGGCCCGAACAGGAACGAGGTGCCGGCATTGGCATAGGCCAGCAGGTTGGCGACCCCGCCCGACAGGAAGCCCAGCACGCCCTTGCCCCATGGCGTATAGAGCACCAGCACCGCGATCCCGACCTGCAACGCGAACGCGGCCCCCACCACGCGCAGCCGGATCGCCCGGCGGTTGGTCGACAATGCGACGGCAATCCCCAGAATCACGACGATGCCGGCGATGCCGATCAGAAAACGAGTCATGTTGAACGCTTACCCTGCCCCGCCGCCCGCCCCGGACGGCCCAAACCGTCGTGACATGCCATGCCACGGCCAGCGACGCCAGCGGCGACAAACGCTTTTGCCATCGGCCGATTTCGGGACTAGCAAGGGTCATGACGACACCCGCCCCGCCCGCGACCGCACCTGCGTCCGCGACGATCACCCTGCCCCGCGCGCTGTTCATCCTCTCGATCTTCTATGGCGGCATGGTCTGCGTCGCAGGCGTGCTGGGCAACAAGCAGGTCGCGATCGGCCCGCTGGCGGTGGAGGCGGGCATCTTCGCCTTCCTGCTGCTGGTCGTGGTGTCGAGCGCGATCGCCGAACTCTATGGCCCGGGGCGCGCGAAGCATCTGGTGTGGTTCGGCTTCGTGCCGCTCATCACCTCGATGATCCTGTCATGGATCGTGTGGGCGCTGCCCGCATCGGCGGACATGCTGCCGGTCAATCGCGATGCGATCCAGATCATCCTCGGCGCGACGTGGCGCATCTGGGGCGCGGGGATCATCGCCTATGGCGTATCGCAGACGCTCAACGTCACGATCTTCGGCTGGCTGAAGCGCGGCGAAGGCAAATTGCTCTGGCTGCGCGCGGCGATCGCCAGCGTGCTGTCGCAGATCGTCGATACGCTGATCTTCGTGACGGTCGCCTTCTATGGCGTGTTCCCGATCGGGCAGCTGGTGGTCGGACAGATGCTGGCCAAGGTCGTGCTGTCGATCGTGCTGGTCCCGCCGCTGATCTATGCCTTTGTCGGGCTGGGGCGCTGGCTGGACCGGGCGCGGTAAGAAGGATTCGGGTTCACGCGAAGGCGCGGAGGCGCGGAGAAGAAGAAGGGGTTTTGTCGCGCAGAGGCGCAGAGGGCGCTGAGAGGTTGTGGTGCCGGCGATGGCGGCCGGTCTGGCGCAGCCTCTTCTCTATCGGCAGCCGATGATGGAGAGCCGCTGTCGCGGCGAGCGCACTATCTCTGCGCCCTCTGCGCCTCTGCGCGAATAAATCTCTTTCTCCCGCCGCCCCGCGCCTCCGCGTGAACCAACTTCTTCCTTCCGCCCCCCGACCCCGCTAAAGCGCCCATCCATGACCCACGCACCCGATCCGAAGATGCTCGCCAAGGCGGAAACGCTGACCGAGGCGCTGCCCTATCTGCAGCGCTATGCCGGTCGCACCTTCGTGGTGAAATATGGCGGGCACGCGATGGGCGATCCCGAACTGGCGCGCGATTTCGCCGAGGATGTCGTGCTGTTGAAGCAGGTCGGCATCAATCCGGTCGTCGTCCATGGCGGCGGTCCGCAGATCGGGGCGATGCTCAAGCGGCTGGGCGTCGAATCGCGCTTCGTCGACGGGCTGCGCGTCACCGACGCCGCCACCGCCGAGGTCGCGGAAATGGTGCTGGCCGGCAAGATCAACAAGGAAATCGTCGCCTGGATCGCGGCGGCGGGCGGCAAGGCGGTCGGCATTTCGGGCAAGGACGCGCGCCTCGTCACCGCCGAAAAGGTCGGCCGCAACGAACCCGACCGCGCGCAGGGGATCGAACGCCATGTCGACCTGGGCTTTGTCGGTACGCCGGTCGCGGTCGATCCGACGATCCTGCACAGCCTCGCGCGCGACGGCTTCATTCCGGTCGTGGCGCCGGTCGCGCTGGGCGCGGATGGCGACACCTACAATATCAACGCCGACACCATGGCCGGGTCGATCGCCGGGGCGATGGGCGCCTCGCGCTTCTTCCTGCTGACCGATGTCGCGGGCGTGCTCGACAAGAGCGGCGAGCTGCTGACCGACCTCGACGCGGCGCGCATCGCCGAGCTTAAGGCCGACGGCACGATCAGCGGCGGCATGATCCCGAAGGTCGAGACGTGCGTATCGGCGGTGGCGCAGGGCGTCGACGCGGCGGTCATCCTCGACGGCCGCGTGCCGCACGCCATGCTGCTCGAAATCTTCACCGAACAGGGCGCCGGCACGCTGGTCCACGCCTGACAAGGAACGAACGGCAGCCGGCTGTGTTGCACCGACAACACGCCGGCCCCGAACCGACCTGACAAGGCTTGGACCCGGGCGTCCGCATCCCTATAGTCGAGAGCCATTCGCGAAAGGCCCCCTGCGTTGAACGTCCTGCTCGATATCATTCAGGTACTGCTGAACGTCCTGTGGTGGATCATCATCGTACAGGCGCTCCTGTCGATCCTGATCGCGTTCAACGTCATCAACACGCATAACGACTTCATCCGCTCGCTCTATCGCGGGCTGATGGTGGTGACGGAGCCGATCTACCGCCCGATCCGGCGCATCCTGCCCGATTTCGGCGCGCTCGACTTCGCGCCGTTCGTGGTGCTGGTGCTGATCGGCATCCTGCAGGGCATCATCCTGCCGGCCATCTACCGCGCGACGGTGGCGACGTTTATCTGAGGTTCGGTCGCTTGCACTCGGACCCGACGTCATCCCAGCGAAGGCTGGGATCTCCCGGTAAGGGCGCGCAGCAAGAGTCGCCTGAGACCCCAGCTTTCGCTGGGGTGACGTTCCCATGATGGATGACTCGAGCGCTAACCCCGCGTCGAGCTGACGAAGACGTCCTCGATCGTCAGCCCGAACAGCTCGGCAATCCGAAAGGCGAGCGGCAGCGACGGGTCGTAGCGGCCGGTTTCGATCGCGTTGACGCTCTGGCGCGACACCTCCAGCCGTTCGGCCAGATGCTGCTGCGACCAGCCACGCTCGGCCCGGAGCGTACGCAGATGATTATCCATCGGCCCGCTCCCGCAACCGGCCGATGCCGCGCAGGCAGGCGGCAAGCCCCAATGCGCCGAACCAGATCGTCGCCGCATAATAGCCCTCGACATGGCCGATCATGCCGAACCCTTCGAGAAAGCCCATGGCGGTCGTGATCGACAGCGTGACTCCGGTCGCGATCAGCTGATCACGCACCATCTGCGCCCGCAGATACTCGTCGCGCATCTCGACGAGCAGCCGCCCGATCACCACGAATACCAGCGCGATCGGTACCGCCGGCAGTACCGCCGCGACATAGGCCAGCGCCCCTGTCGGCGGCGCGTGCCGGAACCATAGATTCACCCCGACCAGCGTGACCCCGTACAGCGTCATCACGCTCATCAGCCGCACGGTATAGCGCTTCATTTCAGGCGGCATCGACATCACGGCGTCCTCCACTATTGTGAAGGACGCTTTACATGACAAGCTCGCTTTACGTCAAGCGTCCTTTACCGGGTCGGCACCGGCTCCTCGCCCGAATAATCATAAAAGCCGCGCTTGACCTTGCGCCCGTACCAGCCGGCCTCGACATATTTGACCAGCAGCGGCGCGGGGCGGAACTTAGGGTCGCCGGTCCCTTCGAACAGGACGCGGGTAATCTCCAGACAGGTGTCCAGCCCGATAAAGTCGGCGAGCGTGAACGGCCCCATCGGGTGATTGAGCCCCAGCTGGCACGCCGCGTCGATATCGGGGATCGTCGCCACGCCCTCGCCCAGCGCGAAGCACGCCTCGTTCAGCATCGGCATCAGCACGCGGTTGACGATGAAGCCCGGTGCGTCATTGGCATGGACGATCCGCTTGTTCAGGCTCTGCCCGAACGC
This sequence comes from Sphingomonas hankookensis, assembly GCF_001619955.1. Taxonomy (GTDB): domain Bacteria; phylum Pseudomonadota; class Alphaproteobacteria; order Sphingomonadales; family Sphingomonadaceae; genus Sphingomonas; species Sphingomonas hankookensis_A. The sequence continues at coordinate 125,527 of NZ_LQQO01000005.1, forward strand.
CTCGACCGCCGCGACCGTCGCGTCGCTGGTGGCAAGGCCGCGGATCAGTTCGATCAGGCCCATCACCGGCACCGGGTTGAAGAAATGCACCCCCATGAAGCGCGCCGGGTCGGGTGCCGCCTGCGCCAGCCGCGTGATCGGGATCGACGAGGTATTGCTGGCGAGGATCGCGGTATCGGACAGCGCCTTGCCCACGGTCTCGAAGATCTGGCGCTTGATCGCTTCCCGCTCGGTCGCCGCCTCGATCACCAGGTCGCATGGGGCCATCGCCGCAAGGTCGCCGACCGGCGTGATCCGCCCGAGTGCCGCATCGGCATCGCCCTGCGTGATCTTTTCCTTCGACACCGCGCGCGCCAGTTGCTTGGCGATACCGTCCTTGCCGCCCTGCGCGCGCTCGACCGACACGTCGGACAGCAGCACGTCATAGCCGGCCTGCGCCGATACCTGCGCGATGCCGGCCCCCATCTGGCCCGCGCCGATCACGCCAATCGTCTTCATCCTGCTTCCTCTCGATAAATGCCGTTTCCCGGCTCGAACGCGGCAATAGCGGCTTTCGATCACGGGTGCATGCCGGTATCGCACCCCCATGCGCCGTTTCCTGCCCTTCGCCCTGCCGTTGTCGCTGTTCGCCTGCAACGGCGCGTCGGCACCGCCCGCCCCGGCGCCGAGCGCATCGCCTTCGCCCACGCCGCTCACCGACACCGCCACCCCGCCCCGCCCCCTGGCCCTCAAGCGCTTCGGCGACTGGGCGGTCGGCTGCGACAATGGCGGCACCTGCCAGGCGGGATCGCTGATGCCCGAAGAGGGCGACGCCCCCGCCCTGACCCTGTCGATCGAACGCGGTCCCGGCGCCGACGCCCCGGTCGCGATCCGCCTGCGCAGCCAGGACGACATCGCGCTCCCGCTGACCGCCACGGTCGATGACGAACCGGTCGCGCGCGGCGGCACGCAGCAGGACGATGCCATCGTCCTGACCGGCGCTCCGGCAATGGCACTCGCCGCGAAGCTCGCCATTGGCCGGACGCTGACCCTCATCGCCGCCGGTGGCCAGAGCATCGCGCCCTTGAAGCTGACCGGCGCGTCGGCGGCCTTGCGCTGGATCGACGACCGGCAGGGGCGCGTCGGCACCACCGGCGCGATCGTCGCGCGCGGCACGAAGCCCGATACCCGCCCCGCCCCGCCGCTGCCGGTCGTCCGCGCCGCGACCATCCGGGGGGAGGCCGCGCTGCTCGACCCGCTGCTCATCACCCGGATGCGCCAACAGGCCGATTGCGACGACCACGACCTGCCCGACGTCACCACCAAGACGCTGGACGGCCCGCGCACGCTGGCGATCGTGCCCTGCGCCGCCGGGGCCTATAACATCCTGTCCGCGCTGTTCGTGATCGAACGGGGCGAGGCGATGCCGGCCTCGTTCGACATGCCGGTCGCCGGCGATTCCGACGGCGACCTGGTGTACAACGCGACGTTCGAGGACGGCATCCTCGACACCTTCGCCAAGGGGCGGGGGCTGGGAGATTGCGGCATGACGCAACGCTATGCATGGGACGGCACCCGCTTCCGCCTGATCGAGCAGCGCCAGATGGACGACTGTCACGGCAATCCCGACTTCATCCGGACGTGGACCGCGCGGGTGATCCGTTAGGCTTCGCCCAGGATCACGTCCGGGGTGACGCAGAACCTTGCCGAGCGCGCCGCAGCACCGCGACCACCGGATAATGGTCCGAGGGAAACACATCGCCCCGGCGCGTATCGATCGTCGTCACCGACACCGGCGTAAAGCCGCGCGTGAAAATCCAGTCGATCCGCCGGTCGGGCGTGCCGGTAAAGCCGTGAAAGGTCGCCTCCGGTCCGCTACGGCGCCTGGTCGCGACCCATGCATCGCTCAGATCGCGTTCCAGCCGGCGATGAGTCGGGCTGTCGGGCACGGTGTTGAAATCGCCGGTCAGCACGACGGGCAGGTCGCCGGCGATCCCCGGGATTCGTGCCGCGAGCAGCGCCGCGCCCTTCTCGCGCGCCGCCTCGTCCTCGGCGCGGTACGGCAGGTGCGTGTTGAACATCGCGAACCGATTGCCGTCCCGCTCGCGGAAGATCGCCCAGGTCACCATGCGCGGATAAGGGTGTCCCCAGCTGATGCTGCCCGGCACTTCGGGCGTGTCCGACAGCCAGAAATTGCCCCAGCGCTCCACCTGCAGCCGGTCGGCGCGGTAGAAGACGCCCATATGCTCGTCCTCTGCCCGGCCGGTCCCGCTGCGCCCGACGCCGATCCACCGATAGCGCGGCAGCCGGGCGACCACGTCGTCGGCCTGTAGCTTGAACAATTCCTGCATGCCGATCACGTCCGGATCGGCCCGGCGGATCGTCGCGGCGGTCAGGTCACGCCGCAATTCCCACCGATTTGCCCCGTCGCCCTCGGCGGGCAGGCGGATGTTGAGGCTCATCACGGTCAGGTCGCGCGCCGCTGCCGGCACCGCCGCCGCCAGCGCCACCATCGTCAGGACAAGACGGATCACGGGGCGATCGGCACCGTCTGCGCTTCGGCCAGGATCACGCAGAACGCGCCATCGTCGCCGCACCATTGCTGCTGGGGGGTCCACCCGCCGCTGCGCAGCAACAGCCGCGCGTCGCGGTCGCCATATTTATGGCTGTTCTCGGTATGGATCGTCTCTCCGGCGCGCATCGCGAACGATCGCCCGTCGACCGTGAAACCCACGTCGCGGGTCGCGCGCAGATGCATCTCGATCCGCGCGGCATCGTCGTTCCAGCGCGCTTCGTGCGCGAACGCGTCGACCGGCACCGTGCCGGCCAGCTCGCGGTTGATCCGGTCGAGCAGGTTCAGGTTGAACGCAGCCGTCACGCCTGCCGCATCGTCATAGGCGGCGACCAGCGTATCCTCGTCCTTCACGCGGTCGATCCCGATCAGCAGCATCGCGCCTTCGCCCAGCCAGTCGCGCATTGCGCGCAACAGCGTACCCGCCGCCAGCGGTTCCATATTGCCGATGGTCGATCCGGGGAAGAAGCCGAGCTTGGGCATGTCCGCCACCGCATCGGGCAACGGCACCGGATGCATGAAGTCCGCCTCGACCGGCAGCACCGGCAGCCCCGGAAACTGCCCGCTCAGCGTCGCCGCCGACGACCGCAGGAAATCGCCCGAAATATCGATCGGGACATAGGCGGCCGGTTCGATGCAGTTGAGCAGGATCGGCGTCTTGACCGACGATCCCGATCCGAACTCCACCACCGCCACGCCGTCGCCGACCGCGCCGACCAGTTCGGGGCAGATCGTCTTCAGGATCGCGGTTTCGGCGCGCGTCGGATAATATTCGGGCAGCGCGGTGATGTCCTCGAACAGCTCCGACCCCTTGCGGTCATAGAACCAGCGCGCCGGAATCGCCTTTTGCGACAGCGACAGCCCGGCCAGCACATCGGCGCGGAACGCGGGGTCGGCACGGGTCACCATCGGCACGTCGTCGCTGAGCAGCATCACAGATCCTTTGCAAGGCGGACGCCGGTGAATTGCCAGCGCTGATGGGGGTAGAAGAAATTGCGGTAGCAGGCGCGCGCATGGCCGCGCGGCGTGGCGCAGGAGCTCCCGCGCAGCACGAACTGCCCGCTCATGAACTTGCCGTTATATTCGCCGACCGCGCCCTCCACGGTGCGGAAGCCGGGATAGGGGCGGTAGGCGCTGCCGGTCCATTGCCACACATCGCCGAAGAACGCCGGCCCGCCGCTCGACGGGCGCGGTTCGACCGCATGGGCATGGTCCAGCTGGTTGCCGCCCGCCGGATCATGGGCGGCGGCGGCGGCCTCCCATTCGAACTCGGTCGGCAGGCGGGCACCGGCCCAGGTCGCATAGGCATCCGCCTCGAAGAAGCTGACATGCGTCACCGGCGCGGCGGGATCGATCGCGCGCCGCCCGTCCAGCCCGAACCGGGTCCAGACCTCGCCCTGCCGCTCCCAATAGAGCGGCGCGTCGATCCCGTTCGCCTGCACCCATGCCCAGCCATCGGCCAGCCACAGCCGCGCGTCGCGATAGCCGCCATCCGCGATGAACGCCGCCCATTCGCCATTGGTGACGGTCCGGTCGGCGATGGCATGGGCGTGGAGCAGCACGTCATGCCGCGGCCCTTCGCAATCGAACGCGAAGCCCTGTCCGCCATGGCCGACCTGCACGATCCCGCCTGGATGCTCGATCCAGCCGGTCGGCGGCGGCACCGCCACCGGGCGTTTGGGCTCGGGCGCGAACATCGCCGGCTCCAGAGGGTTCTCGCTGAAATGGTGGAGAATGTCGGTCAGCAGCAATTCCTGATGCTGCTCCTCATGGTTGCAGCCGAGCGCCACCAGTTCCTGCGCGGCCTCCGACAGGGTCGGCAAGGCGGCGAGCAGGGCGGCATCGACCGCCGCGCGATAGCCGCGCACCTCGTCCAGGCTGGGGCGGGTAATCATCCCGCGCCGGCTGCGCGCATGGCGCCGGCCTTCCGCCTCGTAATAGCTGTTGAACAGGAACGGGAAACGGTCGTCGTGCAGCGTATAGCCGGGCACATGGTCGCGCAGGACGAAGGTTTCGAAGAACCAGGTGGTGTGCGCCAGATGCCATTTGGCCGGCGACGCATCGTCCATCGACTGAACGGTGGCATCGGCATCGGACAGCGGTGCCGCCAGCGAATCGGTCAGCGATCGGACGGTGCGGTAACGATGTGCGAGCGGATGGTCGGACCGGTCGGCCGGTGTCGCTCGCATGATCGTCTCCTAGGGTGCCGGACGCTCCCCGCCCGGTACCCACAAAACGTCTCCACCGGCACTTTGGTTCACAAGCCGCGCGAAAACGAAGAGAAAATCCGACAGCCGGTTGAGATAGGCCAGTAGATGCAGGTTAAGCGGCGCATCGTGCGACGCCGCCACCGCCGATCGCTCCGCCCGGCGCACGATCGCGCGCGCCAGATGCAGCGCCGCCGCCGCCGCCGACCCGCCGGGCAGGATGAAGCTGGTCAGCGGCGACAGGCCGGCATTGGCCCGGTCGATCGCCTGTTCGAGCGCCGTCACCTGTTCCGGCACGATGCGCAGCGCCCCGTCGATCGACGGCGGGGTGGCCAGGTCGGCGCCCAGATCGAACAGGTCGTTCTGGATCGTCAGCAGCGTCTTCGTGTCGGGATGCTCGCCCAGCGCGGCGATGGCGACGCCCAGCGCCGAATTGGCCTCGTCCACATCGCCGATCGCCTGCATCACCGCGGCGTCCTTCGCCACGCGCGATCCGTCGACCAGCCCGGTGGTCCCGCCGTCGCCGGTGCGGGTGTAGATCTTGGTCAGCTTCACCATCGTCGTGGTCAGGTGCGTCCGGCGAAGAACAGCAGCACGACGACGATCAGGATCGCGATCGCCTGAAACAGCACGCGCGCCTGCATCATCTTGTTCGATTTCAGCGCATGTTCGCTCGGCCCCTCGCCCCGCGCCTCGGCGCTGCCCTGCGCCAGGAACGACACGATGCCGCGTATCAACGCGACGACGACCGCGATCATCGCCGCGATCAGCAACAGGACCAGGAAGGTGTTCATGACGCCAAGCTAAGCACTTGCCAGCGCAAAGCCAATGGGGAGTCGACCGGCCCGCAGATCATCGGCAAACGCCCGCCCGTCGACGCCCCCGTCCCGGAGCGCCGCCAGCGTCGGCGCACCGTTGCGCTTGGCCAGCCGCTGCCCGTCCGGTCCCAGCAGCAGCGGGTGGTGCCGCCACACCGGCACCGGCAGGTCGAGCAGCGCCTGCAACAACCGGTGGATATGCGTCGCGGCGAACAGGTCCAGCCCACGCACGACATGGGTCACCCCCTGCGCCGCATCGTCCACCGTCACCGCCAGATGATAGCTGGTGCCCGCATCCTTGCGCGCCAGCACCACGTCGCCCTGTGCCAGCGGATCGGCCACGACCGTGCCGGCCAGCTCGTCGGTCCATGTCAGCGGCCCCGCCAGCGCCACCGCCCGCGCCATATCGATCCGCCACGCATGCGGCTCGCCCAGCCGCGCGGCGGCGACCTCCGGCGGGATCGCGCGGCATGTCCCCGGATAGACCGCGCCATCGACCCCATGCGGCGCCGACGCGCTCGCCGCCAGTTCGCGGGCGATATCGGCGCGGGTGCAGAAACACGGATAGACGAGGCCCGCTACCCGCAACCGGTCGAGCGCATCGGCATAGCGCGCCATCCGCTGCGACTGGAACACGACCTCCCCGTCCCATGCCAGCCCCAGCCATTCCAGATCGCGCAGGACGCCCGCGACATGCTCCGGCCGGCTGCGGCCGGTATCGATATCCTCGATCCGCAGCAGGAACCGCCCGCCCGCCGTCCGCGCCCGGTCATGCGCCGCGATCGCCGCAACCGCATGGCCCGCGTGCAGCGCGCCCGTAGGACTGGGCGCGAACCGGGTGACGACCTCGCCGGTTTGACTTTGGGTATCGCGCCGTGCTGTCATGTCCGCGTCATCGTTGCCGATCATATCGGCGCCGACGTTTACGCGAGGGGGACTTCATGTACCATCCCGATCGCCTCCGCCATCCCGATGGCTGCCCCGCGCTGGTGCTCAACGCGGACTATACGCCGTTGAGCTATTATCCGCTCAGCGTGTGGCCGTGGCAGACGGCGGTAAAGGCCGTATTCCTCGACCGGGTCGATATCGTCGCCGAATATGACCGCGAAGTGTGCAGCCCGACCGCACGGATCAAGCTGCCCTCGGTCATCGCGCTCAAGCAATATGTGCGGCCGTCGGAATTCCCGGCCTTCACCCGCTTCAACCTGTTCCTGCGCGACCGGTTCAGCTGCCAATATTGCGGCGCGACCCACGACCTGACCTTCGATCACGTCGTACCCCGCGCGCAAGGCGGGCGGACGACCTGGGAAAATGTCGCCACCGCCTGCGCGCCGTGCAACCTGCGCAAGGGCGGCCGGACGCCCAAACAGGCGGCGATGCCGCTCCATGTCCAGCCGATCCGCCCGACCAGCTGGCAGCTGCAGGAACAGGGCCGCCGCTTCCCGCCCAACCATCTGCACGAAACCTGGCACGACTGGCTCTACTGGGACGTCGAGCTGGAGGCGTGACCTTCGTCAGCATCACCCGGCTGCGCATCCGGTCCGCGCGCTTCCTGCCGGCGTTCCTGATCGATACGTGGTTGAGCGCGCGGCAGGTAAGGCGCGCCGAGGGCTATCGCGGCGGGCGGATGCTGGCCGATCGTCGCCAGACCTATTGGACGATGACCGCGTGGGACGATGCTGCGTCGATGCGTGCGTACATGACCGCCGGGCCGCACCGTCGCGCGATGCCGAAACTGATGCGCTGGTGCGATCAGGCGAGCATCGTGCATTGGGTACAGGACGATGCGACGCTACCCGACTGGAACGATGCCGACCGCCGGATGCGGGCGGAAGGTCGCGTATCGAAGGTACATCGTCCGGCGACCGGTCATGATCCGATGACGTTCACGCCGCCACGCGTCACAGCCGGCGTCGACCTACCGCCAAACTCAACGTCACCCCGGGCTTGACCCGGGGTGACGATTTGGCGTCGCGGTCTATTCGCCCTTCGACGTCAGCGGCGGAGTCTGCTGGTGCTGCACCACCGTCCACACGCCATGTTCGATCCAACGATAGGTCGAGGTGCAGTACGCCGTGTACGCCTCGCCTCCCTTGTGCGCCTCCGCCTTGTACGCGACGACGATCAGCCCTTCCTGCGGCCGCGCGACCTGGCGCTCGGTCAGCGACACCTGTTCCCAGCGCGGCGTGTCCTTGACCGCGTCGATGGCCTGCTGCCCCGTGAACACGAACGGCGGCGTCGGCAGCACCATCAGGCATGCGTCGTCGACCGATTCCTCGTAATGCGCCGCGTCGGCGGTCCACAGGCTTTCCTCGAAATTCCAGATACGATCGTCGTCCACGGCGATTCTCCTGTCGTTGCCGGCGTTTAGCGTTTGGGCCATCTGCCGGTTCCGTGCGGCATGTTCGTCCGCCTCACGGCGGATGCGGTGCCGGCCCGCTCCCCCACCCGGCCACCCATCGAGGATACCGTGTGGGTGGCCGGGTGGGGGAGCGGGCCGGCACCGCCCTCATCCGGCAACGCTGGATCGAAAACATCACCCTCACCCCACCGCAAGTCCGCTTGCCGAGGCTGTATCAGACCGGTAATACACGGCCGGTACCATGGCTTACGATCCCCCGTCCCCGCCCTCCGGCCCGATCGATCCCAGCCGGATCGGCCGCCTGTCGACCCCGTTGACCGGCGAGGCACTGGAGCGGCGCCGGCGGCTGGCCGCGTTCGACGACGCGCTGGCGGATTATGACCGCAGCTTCCCCGGCGCGGGCACGCCGCCCCCGCCCCCCGAAGCCCCCCCCGCCGCAAGGAAGCGGCGCCCGCTTCGCTGGTGGCTGCGCTGGGCCATGCGCGGGCTGGGCGTGTTCATCCTGCTGCTGATCCTCGCCATCGGCTGGCTCGCGTTCACCGCGCCGATGTCCAAATCGCTCGAACCGCCCGCCCCGCCGTCGATCACCTTGCTGTCGGCGGAAGGCACGCCGATCGCCGAGCGCGGTGCGAACATCGGCAAGCCGGTCGACGCGGCCAGGCTGCCCGCGCACGTCACCGAAGCGTTCATGGCGATCGAGGACCGCCGCTTCCGCACCCATTGGGGCATCGACCCGCGCGGGATCGCGCGGGCGATGTGGACCAACACCGCGGCGGGCGGCGTGCGGCAGGGCGCCAGCACGATCACGCAACAGCTGGCGAAGAACGCGTTCCTCGATTCGGACCGCACCGCCGCGCGCAAGATTCGCGAGGTGCTTATCGCCTTCTGGCTGGAGGCGTGGCTGACCAAGGACGAGATCATGTCTCGTTACCTGTCGAACGCCTATTTCGGCGACAATGCGTACGGCCTCGACGCCGCCGCGCGCCATTATTTCAGCCGCGCGCCCAAGGACCTGACCGTCGGACAGGCGGCGATGCTGGCAGGCCTTGTGAAAGCGCCCTCGCGCCTCGCCCCGACCAGCAACCTGAAGGGCGCGCGTGCGCGGCAGGCGGTCGTCGTCGGCGCGATGGAGGACGCGGGCTACCTCACCCCGGCCGAGGCGAACCGCGTCAAGCCCGCCGTGCTGCGCGTCACCGGCAACAGCACCCTGCCCTCGGGCACCTATTTCGCCGACTGGGTGCTGCCGCAGGCGCGCGACCGCGAAGGCGGCGTCGGCGCGGATCGCAAGGTGACGACGACGCTGGAAATCCGCATGCAGCGCGCCGCCGAACGCGCGGTGCGCAACGCCGGCCTTCGCCAGACCCAGGTCGCGATCGTCGCGATGCGCCCCGATGGCCGGGTGATCGCGATGGTCGGCGGCAAGAATTACGCCGCCAGCCCGTTCAACCGCGCGGTACAGGCGCGGCGCCAACCCGGATCGACCTTCAAGCTGTTCGTCTATCTCGCCGCACTGCGATCGGGCCTCAATCCGCAGAGCCAGGTGCTCGACGAACCGGTCACCATCGGCGAATGGAGCCCCAAGAACAGCGACGGGCGCTATCTCGGCACGATCACGCTGGAACGCGCGTTCCAGCGGTCGAGCAACGTCGCCGCCGCCCGCCTGACCAAGGAAGTCGGCGTCAAGAACGTCATCCGCGCCGCCCGCGACCTCGGCATCACCACGCCGATCGCCAACGAAGCGTCGATCGCGCTCGGCACCTCGACCACGTCGCTGCTCGAACTGACCAGCGCCTATGCCGCGATCGCGGCGGGCGAGGCACCGGTGATCCCGCGCGGCCTGGCGCAACAGGACGAACCGACCTGGCTCGACCGGCTGCGTTCGACCCGGCGCACGCTGTCGCGTGACGAGCTGGAGGGGATGCGCACCCTGCTCGCCGCCTCGATCCGACAGGGAACCGGCATCGCCGCCAACCTGCCGGTCGATGCGTTCGGCAAGACCGGCACGACGCAGGACAATCGCGACGCGCTGTTCATCGGCTATGCCGGCGGGATCGTCGCCGGGGTGTGGCTCGGCAATGACGACAACAGCACTAATCCGGGGCTGGCCGGCGGCGGCCTGCCCGCGCGCATCTGGCGCGACTTCATGCGACAGGCGCTGAACCTGCGCGATCCGGTGCCGGTCGCGGCGCCCGAACCCGAACCGATCGACAATGCGATCGACGCGGTACAGGACATGCTCGGCAACCCGTTCGACGCGCCGCCGACGATCGAGGGGCCGGGCTTCGACGTCTCGCTCGACCGCGACGGCCAGGTCCGCATCGGCCCCAACGACCGCCGCCGCCGCGAGGAAGAACCGCCCCCGCCCGAAGACCGCCGCCCGCCGGAAGAGGACGAGCAATAGGGCGAACGCACCCTCGTCATTCCCGCGAAGGCGGGAATCCAGAGACGCAACGTCGGCGCGTCCATCCCGAACGCCAGCGCCAATAGCCTCCCGCCTCCGCGGGAGTGACGATGGCGGGAAGCACCGCCCCCCTCCCCGTCACCCCGGGCTCGACCCGGGGTCCCGCTTCTTCCGCGACCGCCGAACCTGAAGCTCGACGTTCCCACCGACCGTACCCCCGCGCAGGCGGGGGTCCAGAGCCAGCCAGACCGAAGCGATGCGCATGTCACCCTGGATCCCCGCCTGCGCGGGGATGTGGCGCTTCATAGCGTCCCTATCGTCATTCCCGCGCAGGCGGGAATCCATAGACGCAACGCCGGCGCGTCCATCCCGAACGCCAGCGCCAATAGCCTCCCGCCTCCGCGGGAGTGACGATGGCGGGAAAGCACCCCCCCCCCCGCCACCCCGGGCTCGACCCGGGGTCCCGCTTCTTCCGCGACCGTCGAACCGGAAGCTCGACGTCTCACCGACCGCACCCCCGCGCAGGCGGGGGGCCAGCGCCAGCCAGACCGAAGCGTTGCGCATGTCACCCTGGATCCCCGCCTGCGCGGGGATGTGGCAGCGCGCCGGAGCCACGCCCTGCGCCGGGATAGCGAACGACTCCGCACCCCCGGTTGACCCCCAACCCCGATCCGCCCAAGGCATTGGCATGCGCTTTTTTTCCGACAACGCCGCCCCCGCCTGTCCCGCCGTCCTCGACGCGATCGTCGCCGCGAACGGACAGGACACCGCCTATGACGGCGACGCGCTGAGCCGCCGCCTCGACGCGCGCTTCGCCGACCTGTTCGGCTGCGAGGTGGCGGTGCTGTGGGTGCCGAGCGGCACGGCGGCCAACTGCCTCGCGCTGACCGCGATGTGCCCGCCGCATGGCGGCATCGTCTGCCACGCCGAAGCGCACATCCAGAATGACGAGGGCGGCGCCCCCGAATTCTACACCCATGGCGCCAAGCTGATGCTGCTGGACGGCGACGGCGCGAAGCTCGACGCGCCGACCATCGACGCCTTCCTGTCGACCATCCGCGACGACGTACATCAGGTGCAGCCGCACGCCGTCTCGATCACCCAGGCGACCGAGGCCGGCCGGGTCTATACCCCGGACGAGGTCGCCGCGATCGGCGCGCTCGCCAAGGCCCGCAACCTCGGCCTGCACATGGACGGCGCCCGCTTCGCCAACGCTATCGCCCATCTCGGCTGCACCCCCGCCGACGTGACGTGGCAGGCGGGCGTCGACGCGCTGTCGTTCGGCTTCATCAAGAATGGCGGCATGTCAGCCGAGGCGCTGGTCTTCTTCCGCCCCGAACTCGCCAAGGTCGCCCGCTATCGCCGCAAGCGTGCCGGGCTGCTCGCGTCGAAGGGCCGCTTCCTCGCCGCGCAGCTGCTGGCGATGCTCGACGGCGATGTCTGGCTCGCCAATGCCCGCGTCGCCAATGCCGGGGCGGCGATGCTGGCGCAGGCAGCGGGCGACCGGCTGGTCCATGCGGTCGAGGCGAACGAGGTGTTCCTGCGCCTTACCGCCGACGAAGCCGCCGCCCTGCGCGCGCAGGGGTTCGATTTCTACGACTGGGGCGTGGGACAAGCGCGACTGGTGGTGGCATGGGATCAGGACGCGGCGACCGTCGCCCCGCTGGCACAAGCGATCGCCGCGCTATGAGCGACACCCCGCGTTCGGCGACCCCGGCGGTCCTGATCCCCTTCGCCATCGTCACGCTGATCTGGGGATCGACCTGGATCGTGATCCGCGACCAATTGGGCGTGGTGCCGGCGTCGTGGTCGGTCACCTATCGCTTCGTCATCGCGGGCGTGACGATGCTCGCCTGGGGCTGGTGGCGCGGCGACCGGGTGCGGCTCGACCGGCGCGGCTGGCTGTTCGCCGCCGGCCTTGGCCTTGCGCAATTCTGCCTCAACTTCAATTTCGTCTACCGCTCCGAACAATATGTCACCTCGGGGCTGGTCGCGCTGATGTATGCGCTGCTGGTCGTGCCCAATTCGATCCTCGCGCGCATTTTCCTCGGGCAGCGCATGGGGCGGCAGCTGCTGGTCGGATCGGCGATCGCGCTGGCCGGCGTCGCCCTGCTGTTCCTCCACGAAGCGCGCGAGCATCCCGAAAACGGCCCGGCGGTCGTGCTGGGGCTGGGCATTGCGCTCGCCGGCGTGTTCGCGGCATCGGTCGCCAACGTCATGCAGGCGACACCGACCGCGCGGGCCTATCCGATGGTGCCGCTGCTCGGCGTCGCGATGCTGATCGGGGCCGCCATCGACGCCGCCTATGCCAGCCTGACCGTCGGGCCGCCGGTGTTCGACTGGCGCTGGTCCTATGTTGGCGGGCTGCTCTACCTCGGCATCATCGCCTCGGCGGTCGCCTTCACCTTGTATTACGGGCTTATTCGCACGATCGGCCCGGCCAAGGCGGCCTATAACGGCGTCGTCGTGCCGGTCATCGCGATGCTGCTGTCAACTTTGTTCGAAGATTATCGCTGGTCGCCACTCGCCGGGGCGGGTGCGGCGCTGGCCTTGGCCGGGCTGGTGGTGGCGCTCAAGGCGCGCAGACCGAACCGGTAATCGGGATAGTCGGGCGCCCAGCCCAGCAGCCGCTTCGCCTTGCCGTTCGCCACCCGCCGGTTCTCGCCATAAAAGGCCCGCGCCATCGGACTCAGCGTCTCCAGGGGCACGAACGGCGGCGGCGCCACGCCCAGCAGCCGCGCGGCATATTCCACCACTTCGTTCTGCGACGCCGGCAGATTATCGGATACGTTATACGATCCTGCCGGTTTTGTGAGGCCATACGCCACACCTTTGGCAACATCCGCCACGTGCACCCGGCTGAACACCTGTCCCGGACAATCGACCCGGTGCGCCTCCCCCGCCGCCACCCGCTCCAAGGGCGATCGTCCCGGCCCATAGATGCCCGGGAGCCGGAACACCCGCGCCCCCAGCGCCAGCCATGCCGCATCCGCCGCATTGCGGTTCGCCCGCCGCCCGGCGATCGGCGCACTCTCATCGACCCAGCCGCCGCCGGCATCGCCATACACCCCGGTCGACGACAGATAGGCGAGCGTCCGCCCGCCCAGCACGTCGCGATACCGTTCCAGCACCGGATCGCCGTCCTTGTCCGGCGGCACGCTGGACAGGATCGCGGTCGCCTGTTCCGCCTCGAACCGCACCCGGTCGCGGTCGGCAAAGGCGATGCTGCCGTCGCGCCCGTCCCGCGTCGTGCCCACGACCCGCCAGCCCCTAGGCTCCAGCCGCGCCGCAATCGCCCGCGACGTATATCCCAACCCGAAGATCAGCAGGCGCACAGCGATACTCCAGCTACGCCGTACCCCCGCAGGCGGGGGTCCAGGATTACGATCGAAACGGCGTCCTGCCTGGCTCTGGACCCCCGCCTGCGCGGGGGTACGGCAGCGGGCCGCTCAGGCTCACTTCGCCCCATAACCGTTATACAACACCCCGAAATAATCGCCCTTGTTCCACCGTGGCCGCGCATCCGCATCGGCCAGGTCGAGCGCGATGTCGTGGTTGATCGCAACGAACATCCGCCCTGCCGTCCAGTCGAACGTCTGGTTCATGTCGTCGCCCGGCTGGTGATAGCGATGCTCCAGAAAATCGGCGACCGCCGCCTTGCCCGGCCCCTTCCATCCGGTGTCGAGCGACACCGCCGGAATCCCCGCCTTGACGAAGCTGTAATGGTCGGACCGCACGAAGATCGCCTCTTCCGGCTCGGGATCGGGGCTGAGCGCAATCCCGCGCTTGCCCGCCGCCCGCGCCACCGCCTGCGCCACGGTCGAATGGTCGGCACCGATCGCGACCATGTCTTCGAAGCGATAGGACAGGATCGGCATGTCGAGATTGACGTCGGCGACGATCGACCCCTGGGGCACGGTCGGGTGCAGCGCGAAATATTCGCTGCCGATCAGCCCCTTCTCCTCGGCCGTCACGCTGACGAAGATCAGGCTGCGGCGGGGCTTGCGCGGATCGGCGGCGAATTGCTTCGCCACTTCGATCATCGCCGCCGTGCCGACGCCATTGTCCATCGCCCCGTTGTTGATCCGGTCCGCGCCCTTGGGCAGCGTCGGATCGGTCGAGATGCCGATATGGTCGAGATGCGCCGACAGCGCGACATATTCGCCCTTCAGCGCCGGATCGCTGCCCGGCAACACGCCGACGACGTTGCTGCTGGTGAAGCGCGTCACCCTGGAGCGCTGCTTCGTCGACACCCGCACGCCGGTGGCGCCGCGCGGCATCGCCTGTCCGGCGGCATCCGCCTTCACCACCGCGGCCCAGTCGAGCGCCGATCCGGTGAACAGCTTGGCGGCCCCTGTCGCGCTGAGCGACGCGATCGACGGCGCGCCGCTGCCCGCGACATGCGGACGCCCGTCCTTGCCGACCCACGTCATGCGTGGGCTGCGATAGACCGACATCAGATAGCTGAAGGGATAGCGATGCGTCTGTTCGGTATTCTCGATCTGGATCACGCCGATCGCGCCCTTGGCCGCCGCCGTCGCCCGTTTGGTATCGCCGCTCGCCAGATGCGCGCGGATCTCGCTCGGCAGGCTGGCCGGCGCGCCATAGAGATAGGCGACGATCTTGCCGCGCACGTCCAGCCCGGCATAATCGTCGATGCCGTTCGCCGCATCGACCACGCCGCGCCCGACGAACACCACCTCGCCCGACCGGCGGAAATCGGGTTCGAGGAAGCTGGTCGAGGTCAGATAATCGCTGCCGAAGGTCAGTGCCGGCCGCCCGGCGGCGGTCAGGCTCCCCTTCCCCGCCGGCACGGCCGAGGCGAGCGGCACGCTCTGCAGATAGGTGCCGTTGTCGCCCGCCGGTTGCAGGCCGGCGGCGCGCATCTGCTCGGCGACATAGGCGGCGGCACGATCATATTCGGGCGTACCGGGCGCGCGGCCCTTCATGTCGTCCGACGCGAGGAACGCGACATGCGCCCGCATCGCCGCCTCTTCCGGGGTCAGGGGCGCGGTCTGGGCAAGGGCGCCCGTAGATGCCAGCAACAGTGCAAGCGGAAGAAGGCGCATGAAAATCCTCAATCACGTCATCCAAATTCGTCATCCCGGCGAAGGCCGGGATCCACCGTGCCGCATAACCGAACGCTTCGGCGCTTGCGGAACCTTGGATCCCGGCCTTCGCCGGGATGACGTGGCTAGCCGGGGTTACTTCGCGCCGTACCCGTTATACAGCGTGCCGAAGAAATCGCCCTTGTTCCACGCCGGCCGCTGGGCTGCGTCGGCGATGTCGCGGGCGATCTGGTAATTGACGTTGATGAAGCGTTCGCCCGATTCCCAATCGATCGGCGGGCTCTGCACCACCTCGTCCGATGGCTGGTGGTAATTATTGGCGAAGAACGCATCGACCGCCGCCTTGCCCGGCCCCGACGTGCCCGGCCACAGGAACACCGACGGCACGCCCTGCTGCACGAACCGATAATGGTCCGACCGCACGAACAGCGCCATGTCGGGCATCGGATCGGGGGAGAAGGCCGCGCCCGCCGTCGTCGCCGCACGCTTCACGATGTCGCCCAGGCTCGATCGCACCGCGCCGAACGCGATGACGTCGCTGAACTTGTAGGTGATGATCGGCATGTCCAGATTGACGTTGGCGACCATCCGCGCCTTTCCGATCGTCGGATTGTTGGCGAAGTAATCGGAACCGACCAGCCCCTTCTCCTCCGCCGTGACCGCCAGGAACAGGATCGAGCGGCGCGGCGCCTTGCCCGCCGCCTTGAACCGCTTGGCCTCCTCGATCAGCGAGGCGATGCCGACCGCATTGTCCATCGCCCCGTTATAGATCGTGTCGCCCTTCTTGTTCGGCGTGCCGACCCCGACATGGTCGAGATGGGCCGACAGGATGACCGTTTCCGGCGCGACGGCCGGATCGCTGCCCGGCAGGATGCCGGCGACGTTGTAGCTCGGCAGCGGGGTGGTGACCGTCTTGATCGCCACGTCGAGACGCGGCTTCAGCGTCAGCCCGCGGAACTTGCCCTTGCCCGACAGCGCGCTCGCCGCCTTGGCCCAGCTGGTGCCCGAACCGGCGAACAGCTTTTCGGCACCGGCCGCGCTCAGCGTCGCCAGAGTCGGCACGCCGCCGCCGATGATGTGCCCCTTGCCGTCGGCCTCGGCCCAGGTGACGCTGGTCGGCTGGGCGGTGGCGACGGTCTTGGCCATCGGCATCCGCGCGGAAACCTCCGGGGTCTGGAGCGCGATGATGCCGACCGCGCCCTTTGCCCTGGCGATCCCCGCCTTGGTCGGCAGGCCGCCGAAATGCGCCGCTTCCTCGCTGTCGAGGCCGCTGGGCGCACCGCGCACCACCGCCACGATCTTGCCGCGCACGTCGAGGCCCGCATAGTCGTCGCGGGTCGGCGACGACACGCCGTAACCGACATAGACCACCGGCGCCGCCAGCGTCGTCTCCGCCGACGCCGGATTGACCCCCGGCAGATAATCCTGGCCGAAGGTCAGCGCCTGCCCGTTCAGGCTCAGCTTGCCCATGTCCGCCGGGCCGACCTTGATCAGCGGCACCTTCTGCAGATAGCTGCCATCGTCGCCCGCCGGGCGCAGCCCCGCCGCATAGAATTGCGACGCGACGTAATTGGCGGCGATATCATATTCGGGCGAGCCGGCGTCGCGACCGCGCATCGCATCACTCGCCAGGAACATGACATGCGCCTTCATCGCCGCCTGCGCGGGCGGCAGGACGGCGTTCAGCTCGGCATTGCGCGCTTGGCTTTCCGCGGCGGTGGGGGCGGCGGGAGCGGGAGCCGGCGGCGCATCCTGCGCGATAGCGGCGGTGCTGATGAGAAGACCGAGCAACAAGGCTGGACGGAACATTGGAATCCTTCGACAAGCGACCATAGATACAGGCGTAGCTTGTGCCGTGGCCCCGCGCAACGCGGGCGCCGACATGGATTGAGAGTCGAGGATAATGATGGTCGATGCGACGCGTACCCCGATGACCCCGCCCGTCATCCGCCGCAGCGATTATCGCCCGCCGGCATGGCATGTGCCGGAAATCGCGCTGGATTTCGATCTCGATCCGCAGGCGACCCGCGTGACCGCCACGCTGTCGGTGACCCGGAACGGCGAAGGTCCGTTGCGACTCGACGGCGACGGATTGACGCCGCGATCGGTGTTGGTCGACGGCACGCCGCACAATGATTGGCGGCTGGAGGATGGCGCGCTGGTGCTCGACCTGCCCGGCGACGCCCATGAAATCACCACCGAAGTCGTCATCGAACCGCAGGCGAATACCCAGCTGATGGGCCTCTACGCCTCGGGCGGAAACCTGTGCACCCAGTGCGAGGCGGAGGGCTTCCGCCGCATCACCTTCTTCCCCGACCGCCCCGATATCCTCAGCCGCTACCGGGTACGGATGGTCGCGGACAAGGCGCGCTTCCCGGTACTGCTCGCCAATGGCGATCCGGTCGCGTCCGGCGATCTGGGCGACGGCCGCCACTGGGCGGAATGGTCGGACCCCTTCCCCAAGCCCTGCTATCTCTTCGCGCTGGTCGCCGGCGACCTCGTCGCCAATCGCGCGCAGTTCGTCACCGCTTCGGGCCGCGAGGTGCAGCTCGGCATCTGGGTCCGCGCGCCCGATCTGGCGAAGACCGACCATGCGATGCGCGCGCTCAAGACCTCGATGGCGTGGGACGAGCGGGTCTATGGTCGCGAATATGACCTCGACGTGTTCAACATCGTCGCGGTCGACGATTTCAATTTCGGGGCGATGGAAAATAAGGGGCTGAACATCTTCAACAGCCGCTACATCCTCGCCGACCCCGATACAGCGACCGATTACGACTATGATGGGATCGCCGCCGTCGTCGCCCACGAATATTTCCACAACTGGTCGGGCAACCGCGTCACCTGCCGGGACTGGTTCCAGCTGTCGTTGAAGGAAGGCTTCACCGTCCTGCGCGACCAGCAATTCTCAGGCGATCAGGGGTCGGCCGCGGTCAAGCGGATCGAGGATGTGCGGTCGTTGCGCGCCTCGCAGTTCCCCGAAGATGCCGGGCCGCTCGCCCATCCGATCCGGCCCGACGCCTATCAGGAGATCAGCAACTTCTACACCGCGACCATCTATAACAAGGGCGCGGAAGTCGTGCGGATGATCGCCACGATCCTGGGGCCGACGGCATTCCGTGCCGGCACCGACCTGTATTTCAGCCGCCATGACGGGACGGCGGCGACCTGCGAGGATTTCGTGGTGGCGATGGAGGATGCTTCGGGCGTCGACCTGTCCGCCTTCCGCCGCTGGTACGAACAGGCGGGTACGCCGCGCGTGTCCGCGACGCTCGAACATTTCCCCGGCGGCGGTCGCGCCACGCTGTCGCTACGCCAGGCGGTGCCGCCGACGCCGGGCCAGCAGACCAAGCAACCGATGGTGCTGCCGCTCAAACTCCGCCTGTTCGGTGCGGAAACCGGCCGTCCCTTGAGCGACGAACGGCTGTTCCTGTTCGATCAGGACGCGGCGACGATCACTTTCGAAACGGTCACCGAACGCCCGGTGCTGTCGATCAATCGCGGTTTCTCGGCGCCGGTGATCGTGGAGACCGATCGGACGTCGGCCGACCTTGCGTTCCTCAGCGCGCACGACGACGATCCCTTCGCCCGCTACGAAGCGATGCAGCAGCTGATGCTCGACACGCTGGTCGCCTCGGTCGCCAGCGGCCATGGCGATCACGCGGCGGTGATCGACGCCATCGCCAACACCTTGGCCGACGACCGCCTCGACCGGGCGTTCGTCGCGGAAGCGGTCCTGCTACCCTCGGACAGCTTCATCGGCGACCAGATGGGCGTGGTCGATCCCGACGCGATCTTTGCCGCGCGTGAGGCGCTGCGCAGCGATATCGGCCGGGCGCTGCTGCCCGAATGGCGCGCCGCCTATGCCGCGACGGAGGCGGATGCGTTCGAATATACTCCCGATGCCAAGGGCAAGCGGCGGCTGCGCACCGTGGCGCTCGGCTATATCGCCGCATCGGGGGCGAGCGACGCCGACGCGATCGCCTTTGCCCAGTTCGAGCAGGCTGACAACATGACCGACCGTCAGGGCGCGTTGATGACGCTGGTCAATTCGGACTCCGACGACCGGATCGCCGCGCTCGACATCTTCTACAACCGCTACCGCGACAATCCGCTGGTGCTGGACAAATGGTTCACCACCCAGGCGCTGTCGACCCGTGCCGATACGTTCGAGCAGGTCGAGGAGCTGGCCGGGCATCGCGACTTTACGCTCACCAACCCCAACCGTGCCCGCGCGCTGATCGGCGCGTTCAGCATGAACCAGAAGGCGTTCCACCGCGCCGACGGTGCCGGATACCGGTTCCTCGCCGACCAGCTGATCGCACTCGACCGGATCAATCCGCAGACCGCCGCCAAGATGCTGCCACCGCTCGGCCGCTGGCGCCGGTTCGACCGCACGCGCGGGGAATTGATGCGGGCGCAGCTCGACCGGATCCTGTCGGTGCCGGGGCTGTCGAAGGATATGCTGGAACAGGTGGGGAAGTCGCTCAGCTGATTCCGAGCAACGGGCGTCATCCCAGCGAAGGCTGGGATCTCTTGGTGACGGCGCGCAGCAGGAGCCGCAAAAGACCCCAGCCTTCGCTGGGGTGACGTCCAGAACCGAGTATCGATTACTTCGCGAACCACTCCGGGAACCGCTGCGCCTTCTCCGCCACCAACCCCTCATAATAGCGCATCAGGTCGACCGCATGGTCGCGGTCGGTCCGGACCCGCGCCGCCGCTTCATTCGCCGCCGCCTTGACCACGTCATAGTCCCGCGCGAACATCCGCTCGATCGCATCCGCCGCCGAGCGCGGATCGCGCGCGGCATAGGTTTCGGCGAATGCCGGCTCGGCGATCTCGGCACAGCCACCCTCGTCCGGCACGATCAACGGCAGGCCCGATGCCAGCCCCTCCAGCCCGACCAGCCCGAACGGCTCGGCATCCGATCCGTGGATCAGCGCGTCGCAGCTGGCCATGATCCGCGCGAGGCGGACGCGGTCATAGACCGGGCGGAACAGCTTGATATGCGGGCTGTTCTTCAACCGGTGTTCCAGGCGCCGGGTATGCACCCCGCTGCCGATCTGGATCATCCCGACGGGCAGATGCTCGCCCGCCATCTCGACCGCGTCGAAGATCATCGGCCAGCGTTTCTCGGCATGGTGTCGCCCCAGCCCCAGCAGCAGATGCCCTTCGGGCGGCAGGCCGAGCTGGTCGAGCAGCGATGCCCGCAACTGCTCGTCGCGATGCTCGGGTGAAAAGAACCCGCGCTGGATGCCGAGCGGCATCGACGCATGGACGGTCAGCCCACGCGCGGCGTGGCGCTTTTCCAGCGCCGGGCCGTTGGTGACGAACGCGTCCATCTTGTCGAGGTAGCGCGCCATGTAGCGCGTCCACCACATGAACGCCTCCTCGATCCGTTCGCGGCTCGCCATCCGTTCGAACCAGCGCAGCGGATAGGCGCCGACATTGTCGTTATGCGCGAAGTACACCTTCACCGCATGGCCGGGCCAGTCGGCGACGATGGTCGCGGGGCGCCACGGACTCGACGCCTCGACCACATCGGGATGCAGTTCGTCGAGCAGGGCATGGATCGCCCCGCCGCGCACGAAGATGCCGTAATTGGGGTCGAGGATCAGCGTCGGCGCCTTGACCCAATGGATGCGCCCGCCGCCGGGCCGCTCCTCGACCGCATTCTCCTTGGCCGGGGCGATGACGATCAGTTCATGGCCCAGCTCGGCCATGATCGTCATCTTGTGGTCGATATAGGTGCGGACCCCCCCGCCGGTCGGCGAGTAGAATTCGTTGACGTCGACGACGCGCATCGGGGGTTCGGCTCAGTCGAGCGGGGCGAAACCGCCCAGCCCGCGCAGATACTGGGCGCGCACCGTCGTGGTCGTGACGCCGGCGGGCACGGTGACGATCGCCTGCGCCAGCTTCGGGCGGGCACGGCCGAGCTTTGCCGGCCCCGGAAAGCCCGCCCCGTCGCGCATGAAATTGAACTTGTTGCGCCCGTCGCGGTCATGGGTGAACAACAGCGCATAGCGGCCGGGCGACGGCGCGCGGATGCACAACTGCACCGCGCCGGATTGGGGCATGGTGGCCCAGACCCGGCGAAAGAACTTGCCCTCCTTGCGCAGGTCGCGGTCGTCCTTCAGGAAATCGTCGTCGTTCGCCGGATAGAGTTCCAGCTTCAGCCGGCCGGTGCGGTCCTTCAGCCCTACCACGTTGACGCGGATCGCCGGCCCCTGGTTCGCATTGCATGCGGCGGCATCGCTGCCGATCGACTGGGCGGCGGCGGGACTGGCCGCGAGCAACGCCGCACCGAGCAGCGTCAGGGGCAATTTCATCATTCTTTCCTTGCGAGCGCAGGAAGCCCGAATGCCGCCATCAGCACCACGTGCGTGAACAGGGTGAGGGTCGCGATGAATGCGACCAGGTCGGACAGGGCTTCGCCATGCCCGATAAACATAATCGCGAAGTTGGCGAAAAGAAGGTCTTTGTTCGGCAACAGCGGCAGGCGCGCCACGACCAGTCGACCCGCAGCAAGGAACAGCCACCAGGTGATCGAGACATTGGGCATCGCGAAATAGCTGGCAATGCCGAACGCCAGCGATCCGAGCACCAGCCGCGCGCAATGCACGCCGAAGATCCAGCGCAGCATGGCGCCCGGCAGCGAAAAGACCCGGCGCGAGAACAGCAGCAGCACGCCCGAAATCCCGACCGCCACCGCCGACGACCATGCCAGCATCCGGAGTTGCGCCGGCGGAAACAGTTCGAACGCGAAGGGCAGCGCTACGCCCAGCATGCCGACCGTCACGATATTGCCGGCAATACCCGACAGGATCGTCACGTCCTTCACCGCGCCGAACGGCGCCGTCACCATCTTCAACCGGGCGCGGGCCCAGGCATAGAAGAACACGTCGCCCGAATAGCCGATGACCACGTCGTTCGCGATCCGCTTGCGCACCAGTGCCCCGAACCCGTCGAACGGCAGCCGCCACAGGCGCCGGAAGATGATGAAGTCGAACAGCGGCGGCGCAAAATAGGCGAGCGCGAAGAACAGATAGAACCACGGCGAATCCGGCGCGGCCAGTTCGACCCCGGCCCAGCCATGGTCGAACAGCTCCCATGACAGCCCGAGGATCATCAATCCGGAAAGGATCGCCCCGAGAATGCGCGGCCAGCGCGGGCGCGACCGGTCGAGCGGCTCCAGCCCGGCAAGGTCGGGACGCGCGTCCGCAGCTTCGGCATCACTTACCATGTCGCGCGACGTCCTACCCGTTCGCGCCCGTAGTCGCCAGCGTCATGCGACCGGCGCCACCGCATCGGGGCGCGCCGCCGCCACCGCGGGCAGCCCAGCCGCCCGCGCATCGATCGCGACCAGCTTCGGCCAGGGCGACAGGTCGAGCTCGAACCGCCGCGCATTGTAGAGTTGCGGCACGAGGCAGCAGTCGACGACGCCCGGCGTCTCACCACCGAAAAAGCCGCGCTCGGGCGCCGCCACCTCCAGCGCCCCCAGCCCTTCTGCAATCCAGTGGCGATACCAGTCGGCTTTGGCGGCAACATCGGCGCCGAACTGTGCCTCCAGCCGCTGCAACACGCGCAGATTGTCGATCGGATGAATGTCGGCGACGATCACCAGCGCCAGCGCCATCGCGCGGGCGCGCTCCAGCGGGTCGGCGGGGAATAGCCGCGGCTCCGGATGCGTCGCGTCCAGCCAGTCGAGAATCGCCAGCGACTGGGTCAGCATCGTGCCGCCGCCGATGTCGAGCGCGGGGATCAGTCCTTGGCGGCTGCGCGCCAGATGCTCGGGCGAGCGCTGCTCACCCTTGAGCAGCGACACCGGCACCCCCTGCCACTCGACCGCTTTCAGGTTCAGCGCGATGCGGACGCGGTACGCCGCCGAGGATCGGTGATAGTCGTAGAGCGTGTAGCCGCTCACTGCCCGTCGCCCCGGGCCGGGACCAGCGAGGTGCCGGCCCGGCCGCTGCGGAACGAGCTGAACCACGTCGCCGGGTTCAGGCTGGTCGTGCCGTCGAGCGAGAAGGTGATGAACTCCGCCCGGCCGCCGATATTCTCCCACGGCACCGGGCCACCCAGCCCACGCTCGGCCTCCGAAAAACGGCTGTCGGCGCTGTTGTCGCGATTGTCGCCCATCAGGAACAGGTGGTTGGCCGGGATCACGATCGCCGGGAAATTGTCGCCCTGAGAATAGCGGAAATCGATCGTGTCATATTGCCGGCCGCTCGGCAGCGTCTCGCGATAGACCGGCAGGCGGCAGAAGGCGCCCTTGTCGGTGCGGACGAGCGCACCCGGATATTGGTCGGGATCGCATTTGGTGTTGGCGTCGACCGGGATCATCGCGTCGCCCATCGCCTTGCGCGGGATGGCGACGTCGTTGATGTAGACGACACCGCCCGCCACCTCCAACCGGTCGCCCGGCAGGCCGATGACGCGCTTGATCAGGTCCGTATTGCTGCCCGGCGGCTTCACGATCACCACGTCGCCGCGCTCGGGCATCGAACCCCAGATGCGGCCATGCCATGCCGGCAGCTGGACGCTCCACGTCTCCTGCGGCTGGCGCAGCACGATGTCGCGGAACATCGCGACCGGATTGGGAATGGTCGGCGACACGAACGACCAGCCATAGGCATATTTGCTGACCACCAGCCGGTCGCCGACGCGCAGGCCCGGCAGCATCGATTCGGACGGGATGTAGAATGGCTTGGCGATAAAGCTGTGGAAGCCCAGCACCACCAGCAACAGCCAGAACAGCCCGCGCAATTCACCCTTCCAGTCGAGCCGCCTGCGGGCAGGCGCGGACGTGTTGGCGGCGGGGGTCGGCTGCGACGGCGCGGGTATGTTGTCCTCCAGCGCCAGATGATCGGCCATCAAACGTCCTACTCTGTCTCGGGCAGCGCCTCGATGATGACGAACGCCTGGGCCCAGGGATGGTCGTCGGTCATCGTCAGATGCACTGTCGCGACGTGGCCCTCGGGCGTCATCGCGTCAAGCCGTGCTTTCGCACCCCCGGTCAGGTGCAGCGTCGGTGCGCCGGAGGGGGCGTTGACCACGCCGATGTCGCGCATGAACACGCCGCGCGAAAATCCGGTGCCGACCGCCTTGGAAAAGGCTTCCTTGGCGGCGAAGCGCTTGGCCAGCGTACCGGCGCGGGTGAAGGGGCGTTTGTCGGCCTTGGCCTGTTCCACGGCTGTGAACACCCGCTGGACGAAGCGGTCGCCGAACCGGTCGAGCGAATTCTGGATCCGCTCGATGTTGCAGAGGTCGGAGCCGAGGCCGAGGATCATGCGAGCGTCACCGCGCGGTCTCCATCAATTCCTTCATCCGCCGCACGACCGGGCCAAGCCCGCCGAAGATCGCCTCGCCGATCAGGAAATGACCGATGTTCAGCTCGCGCACCTGCGGGATCGCGGCGACCGGCATTACATTGTCGAAGGTCAGGCCATGGCCGGCATGGACCTCGATCCCGTTCTTGGCGGCGAGCGCGGCGGCATCGGCGATGCGACGCAGTTCGACGACCTGTTCCTCGCCCGACAGTTCCGCGTACCGCCCGGTGTGCAGTTCGACCACCGGCACGCGGAGCGCCACGGCTGCGGAAATCTGCGCGGCGTCGGGTTCGATGAACAGCGACACCCGCACCCCGGCATCGGCCAGCGCGCGGACCATCGGCGCGAGCTTGTCCTGCTGCCCGGCGACGTCCAGCCCGCCTTCGGTCGTGCGCTCCTCGCGCTTCTCAGGGACGATGCAGGCGGCGTGCGGGCGGTGCTTGAGCGCGATGCCCAGCATCTCCTCGGTCGCCGCCATTTCGAGGTTCAGCGGAAGCGTCAGTTCGCTCGACAGCCGGGCGATGTCGCCATCGGTGATGTGGCGGCGATCCTCGCGCAGATGGGCGGTGATCCCGTCCGCGCCAAATTCCGCCGCCAGCAGCGCCGCGCGCACCGGATCGGGATAGCCCGACCCACGCGCATTGCGCACCGTCGCGACGTGATCGATGTTGACGCCCAGCCGCAGGGGCGCGGTCATGCCGCCCGGCTCCCCGGCTTGATCGCCGGGATCGCGGCGAGGTCGGCGGGCAGTGCGTCGGGGTGATAGCTCGGCACGTCGAGCCGGATCAGCGGGTGGAACGGCACGCCCAGATCGGCGGTGCCGTTCGACCGGTCGACCAGCGACGCGGCAGCGACCACGTCGCCGCCCGCCGCCCGGATCGCGGCGATGGCTTCGCGCGAGGACAGGCCGGTGGTTACCACATCCTCCATCATCAGCACGCGAGTGCCCGGATCGATGCGGAAGCCACGACGCAATTCGAAGGTGCCGGTCGGCCGTTCGAGGAACATCGCGGGCACGCCCAGCGACCGACCCATTTCATGGCCGACGATCACCCCGCCCATCGCCGGCGAGATCACCACGTCGATTCGTTCGCGCAACCCGGCGGGAAAGCGGCTGGCGAGTTCGTCGCACAGCCGCGCGGCGCGGCGCGGGTCCATCAGCACACGGGCGCATTGCAGGTAGCGTGACGACCTGAGGCCCGACGACAGGATGAAATGCCCCTCCAGCAGCGCCTCCGCAGCACGGAATTCGTCGAGGATCGCGTCGTCGTTCATGGGCTGTCGTCCACCGGTTGATTGCGCGCGCCGCTCTAAACCCGCGTAGCGCCCGTTCGCAACCATCGCTTGAGGCCAGGCGACATGCCGCGTATAGCCCGGTGGGTTAGGGTTTCCAAACGCCCGCCGCACGCGACCACGCCGAACAAGAAGCGTGCCGCGTGCCCACTAACGGGGTGACACGACACGATGCGAAGCATTGGGATGAGGATGTTGGTACTTGCGGCCGCCGCCGCGCTGGCCGGGGGCGCCCACGCCGCCGCGCCGAAAGCGGTGACGCCGGGGTCCGGCGAGGTCGCGACCGCGCCGCAGGCGGGCGCACCGCCCCCCGGATCGGCCGCCGCCAACCCGACCGGACAGGCGGCGCCCGCCGCGACCGCCGATGCGCCCGCGCCGGCCGCGGTGCAGGACCCGACGCTCAACAGCGATGGTTCGCCACGCATGATCGCCGTGCCGCATGTCGGTCAGCCGTCCGACCGCGCCGTCGACCTGCAGGCGCAGTTCACGCCGAACGGGCAGGAGGCGAAAGCCTTTCACAACCACATCCTGATGCCGGTGATCGTCGCCATCTCGCTGCTGGTGCTGTTCCTGCTCGCCTATGTCGTGATCCGGTTCCGTGAAAAGGCGAACCCGGTTCCGTCCAAGACGTCGCACAACACCGCCATCGAAATCATCTGGACCGCCGCGCCGGTGCTGATCCTCGCCGCGATCGCGGTGCCGTCGATCGGTCTGCTCGCGCGCCAGTTCAAGCCGGCGCC
This sequence comes from Sphingomonas hankookensis, assembly GCF_001619955.1. GTDB lineage: Bacteria > Pseudomonadota > Alphaproteobacteria > Sphingomonadales > Sphingomonadaceae > Sphingomonas > Sphingomonas hankookensis_A. The sequence goes on from NZ_LQQO01000005.1 coordinate 152,297, forward strand.
CGACAATGCGGTGACGATCAAGGCGATCGGCAACCAGTGGTTCTGGTCGTACGAATATCCCGATTATGGCGGCGTGTCGGTGACCGCCAACATGCTGAAGGAACGCAACGAGGTCGCCGCCGGACAGCGGTATCGCACCGATGCCGATGGCCCCCGCCTGCTGGCGGTCGACAACCGGATCGTGCTGCCGGTCGGCGTGCCGATCCGCCTGATCACCACCGCGACCGACGTGATCCACAGCTGGGCGATCCCCGCTTTCTGGGTAAAGCTCGACGCAGTGCCGGGACGGCTGAACGAGACCAGCTTCACCATCGACAAGCCCGGCCTGTATTTTGGCCAATGCAGCGAACTGTGCGGCGCGCGCCATGCGTACATGCCGATCGCGGTCGAAGCCGTGCCGGTGGCGCAGTTCAACCAGTGGATCCAGGCCAAGGGCGGCACGCTGCCCGGCGCCGCCGAAGCCGCCGCGCCCAGCAACGCCGTGATCCCGCAGCCGGGCGCCGATACCGCCGACGCCACGTCGGCGGCGGGCAACACCGCCAGCGACGCGGGCACCCCGGTGGTCAACGCGACCGAAGCCGCCTCTCCCTCCACCCAGCGCGCCACCGGCAACGGCGGCGGCGTCGGCAATGTGGACCAGTAAGATGACCGATACCGCCCTTCCCGGCCATAACGCGTTCGCGCACGACGATCATGCGCATCATCATGACGCGGACCACAAGCCGGGCTTCTTCGCCCGCTGGTTCATGTCGACCAACCACAAGGACATCGGCACGCTGTACCTGATCTTCGCGATCGTCGCGGGGATCATCGGCGGTGCGATTTCGGGCATCATGCGCCTCGAGCTGGCCGAACCGGGCATTCAGTGGCTGCCCTGGCTGTCGGGCCATGAAGGCGATCAGGCGCTCCATTTCTGGAACGTGCTCATCACCGCCCACGGCCTCATCATGGTGTTCTTCATGGTGATGCCGGCGATGATCGGCGGGTTCGGCAACTGGTTCGTGCCGATCATGATCGGTGCGCCGGACATGGCGTTCCCGCGCATGAACAACATCTCGTTCTGGCTGCTGATTCCCGCCTTCCTCCTGCTGCTGGGCAGCACGATGTTCGGCGGCGGCGCCGGCACCGGCTGGACGGTCTATGCCCCGCTGTCGACCTATGGCGAACCGGGGCCGAGCGTCGACATGGCGATCCTGTCGCTGCACCTGGCCGGTGCGTCGTCGATCCTGGGCGCGATCAACTTCATCACTACCATCTTCAACATGCGCGCGCCGGGCATGACCCTGCACAAGATGCCGCTGTTCGTATGGTCGGTGCTGGTCACCGCCTTCCTGCTGCTGCTGGCGCTCCCCGTGCTGGCCGCCGCGATCACGATGCTGCTGACCGATCGCAAGTTCGGCACGACCTTCTTCGATCCCGCCGGCGGTGGCGACCCGATCCTGTACCAGCACCTCTTCTGGTTCTTCGGTCACCCCGAAGTCTACATCATGATCCTGCCGGGCTTCGGCATCATCAGCCACATCGTCGCGACGTTCAGCAAGAAGCCGGTGTTCGGCTATCTCGGCATGGCCTATGCCATGGTCGCAATCGGCGCGGTCGGCTTCGTCGTGTGGGCGCACCACATGTTCACCACCGGCCTCAGCGTGAATACCAAGATGTACTTCACCGCCGCCACGATGCTGATCGCGGTGCCGACCGGCATCAAGATCTTCTCGTGGATCGCGACGATGTGGGGCGGGTCGCTCCGTTTCCCCACGCCGATGCTGTGGGCGATCGGGTTCATCTTCATGTTCACCGTCGGCGGCGTGACCGGCGTGGTGCTGGCCAATGGCGGCGTCGACGACGTGCTGCACGACACCTATTATGTCGTCGCGCACTTCCACTACGTGCTGTCGCTGGGTGCGGTGTTCGCGCTATTCGCCGGCTTCTACTACTGGTTCCCGAAGATGTCGGGCCGGATGTACAACGAACTGCTCGGCAAGCTGCACTTCTGGGTGTTCTTCATCGGCGTGAACGTCATGTTCTTCCCGATGCACTTCCTCGGCACGCAGGGTATGCCGCGGCGTTACCCGGACTATCCGGACGCCTATGCCTTCTTCAACCATATCGCCTCGGCCGGATACGGCATCATGGCGCTGGGGATGGTGTTCTTCTTCGTCAACATCGTCATCTCGCTGATGGCCGGACGCAAGGCGGCGGACAATCCGTGGGGCGAAGGTGCCACGACGCTGGAATGGACGCTCAGCTCGCCCCCGCCCTTCCACCAGTTCGAAACCCTGCCCAAGATCGACTGATCTTCATTGCAGCATCGAAACGAAAGGACGCCCCGGAGCAATCCGGGGCGTTTTTCTTTTGGTAACGGCAAAGACGGTAATGGTGTTCAGCGCCTTTCTGCCGCTGCAAGCTCAGTACGATATCGTAATGATTATTTGCCAGGCCTTGGAACAATTCGCACCTGACGCGCGTTGTTGCGCATTTTTTTCAGACGAATCATTCCATTAAGCATTTCCCAACCATAACGGCGCTACCACCGCGGGCAGGGTGCGTAGGGGAATGCCGATGTTGGGCGATCCGTCGAGTTTTGACGATTTGGAAGGAGAGACGCTTTCAGGGTCGGACGGCGAGGGCCATCCCGCGCCAAAGCCCCGAACGCGGCTCGAAACCCACGGAATAGTAAGTGCGTCGGCCCTGCTGGCGGCATGCGGGTCCGACGGGTCGAGCGGCAGCGGCAGCGGACTGGTGACGGTAACGAACCCGACGCCTGCCCCAACCCCCACGCCCAGCCCCACCCCGACCGTCGCTGCGCTGACCGCACAGGGCGCCAGCCGCTTTCTGGCGCAGGCGACGATGGGTGCGACCCGCGCCTCGATCGATGCGGTGCTGAACAGCGGCATCGCCGGCTGGATCGACGCGCAGTTCGCCCTGCCGCGCGATACCAGCCATTGGGACTGGCTGATGGCCAAGGGGTTCAACGACGCCGCGGTCAACGCCAACCTCAACGGCCAGAACGGCTATGACGCCAGCGTCTGGCGCCAGGCGATCGCCGGCAACGATCCGTTGCGGCAGCGTGTGTCGCTGGCGCTGCTCGATTTCCTCGTCGTCGGGATCGGCGGGCTGAACATGCCGTGGCGCGCCTTTTCGATGGGGGCGTATCATGACGTGCTGCTGGAGCATGCGTTCGGCAATTATCGCGACCTGCTGGGTGCGGTCGCGCTCAGCCCGGCGATGGGATCGTTCCTGAGTTCGGCGGGCAGCCGCAAGGCCGATGCGTCGAACGGGTCGATGCCCGACGAGAATTTCGCGCGCGAGCTGATGCAGCTCTTCACGCTCGGCGTCTATCAGCTCGAACAGGATGGCAGCGTCCGCACCTCGAACGGCGTGCCGCTCGAAACCTATACGCTGGACGATGTGTCGCAGCTCGCGCGGGTGTTCACCGGGCTGAACACGGTCGATTTCGACAACAGCACCCCGGCACGGATGCGCACGCCGATGCGGATCTGGGTCACCGCCAACGAAACCGGATCGGCGACCTTTCTGGGCGCGACGGTGTCGGGCGGCGGGATGGCGGCGGTCAATGCCGCGCTCGACATCCTGTTCCGCCATCCCAACATCGCGCCGTTCGTATCGAAGCAGCTGATCCAGCGGCTGGTGACGTCGAACCCCAGCCGCGGCTATGTCGGACGGGTCGCCGCCGCCTTCGCCAATAACGGCAGCGGCGTGCGCGGCGACATGAAGGCGGTGATCCGCGCGATCCTGCTCGACCCCGAAGCCCGCGACGATGCCGCAGCCTTGGCCAGCACGACCGCCGGGCGGCTGCGCGATCCCGTCCAGCGCCTGACCAACTGGGCGCGCGCGTTCGGCGTCACGTCGCCGAGCGACGCCTGGGCGATCGGCGATACCAGCAACACGACGCTGCGGCTGGGCCAGTCGATCGGCCGCGCGTCCAGCGTATTCGGCTTCATGCGGCCGGGCTATTCCCCGCCCGGCACCGCGATGGCGCAGGCCGGGATGACCGCGCCCGAGTTCCAGATCGCGACCGAACAGACCAACATCGCCTATATCAACTATATGCAGTCGCTGGTCGGCGGCGGCACCGGCGATGTGAAGGCCGATTATGCGCCGATGATGGCGCTGGCGTCGGACAGCCAGAAGCTGGTCGACGAGGTCAACCTGATCCTTGCCGCCGGACAGCTGCGCGGCGCGACCGTCACCGCGATCCGCACCGCGGTCGACAGTATCCCGCTGACCGCAAACAACGCGACGCTCAACCGCACGGGGGCCGCGATCCTGCTGACCCTCGCCTCGCCCGATTATCTGGTGCTGAAATGAACGCTCCGACGATGCTGCACGACGTCTCGCGCCGCGCCTTTCTGCAACGCACCGCCGCGCTCGGCATGGCGGGGGTCGCCGCACCGTTCGTCACCAGCCTGGGCGCGATCGGCGAGGCGGCGGCGGCGACCGCCACCGATTACAAGGCGCTGGTCTGCATCTTCCTGCAGGGCGGCAACGACCATTACAACACGCTGGTCCCCTATGACCCGACGTCGCACGGGCAATATCGCACCGCGCGCAGCACCGTCGCGCTGGCGCGCGATGCGTTGCAGGCGACGGCGCTGCTGCCCGACAACGACCTGGGCGGGCGGGCCTATGCGCTGGCGCCGACCATGGCGAAGCTCAACCCGCTGTTCGATGCGGGGCGGCTGGCGGTCGCGCTGAACGTCGGGACGCTGATCCAGCCGACGACGCGCGCGCAATATCTGAACAAGTCGGTGCGCGTGCCGCCCAAGCTGTTTTCGCACAACGACCAGCAGAGCTTTTTCCAGGCCTCCAGCCCGGAAGGCGCGGCATCGGGCTGGGGCGGGCGGATCGGCGACCTGTACCAGTCGGGCAACGGGTCGGCGACGCTGACCTGCATCAACGCGTCGGGCAATGCGGTCTTCCTGACCGGGCGGCAGGCGATCCAGTATAATGTCGGCACCGGCGGCCCGGTATCGCTGCTGCGCGGGGCGACGTCGCTCTACGGATCGGCGACCGCGGCGCAGACGCTGGCGCGGCTGATGTCCGAAACTAATCCGCACATGTTCGCTAGCGAATATGCGCGGGTGAACAAGCGGGCGATGGATACCCAGGCGCAACTGGCCAATGCGCTGGCCGGCGTGCCCGAATCGACACTCAACCTGTTCCCGACCGGCAATTCGCTGGCCGACCAGCTGCGGATGGTCGCGCGGATGATCGCCATTTCGGGCCAGATCGGTGCGAAGCGGCAGATCTTCTTCGTCGCGATGGGCGGGTTCGACCTGCACGACAATCTGGCGACGTCGCAGCCGGTGCTGCTCGGGCGGCTGGCCGATGCGATGCGCGCGTTCCACGACACCACCGCCGCGCTGGGCGTCGCGGACAAGGTGACGACCTTCACCGGGTCCGATTTCGGCCGGACGCTGACGTCGAACGGCAATGGCGTCGACCATGGCTGGGGGTCGATGCACTTCGTCATGGGCGGCGCGGTGAAGGGCAAGCGGCTCTATGGCGCGCCGCCGGCGATCGGCCACAATACCAGCGACGATGTCGGCCAGGGGCGGCTGATCCCGACGATGGCGGTCGATCAATATGCCTCGACGCTGGCGCGGTGGTTCGGCGTGTCGGACGGCGACCTGTCGACCGTACTGCCCAATATCGGCAATTACGACCGGTCGAGCTGGTCGCAGGGTTTCGTCTGAGCGCAGCGGACCGATGGCTGTCATCGAAACGAAATAAAATACGCCTAGCGCGCGCGGCAGGGACGGCCCGCGGCGCGATGCGAGCAGATTACCGCCCGGTGGTTCGGGGGAACCGCCGGGCGGCTTTGCGTTGGCGTTCGGGCGGTCGACCACAGGGAAGGAAAACCCAATGAAGACCCGCCTGCCGCTGCTCGTCAGCGCCGCGTTCGTCGCGCTCGCGACGCCGGCATTCGCCCAGACCGCCGATGCGCCGACCGACGCGACCTCCGCCACGCCGGGCGAGGATGCCGGTCTCGGCGACATCGTCGTCACCGCCGAACGCCGCGAAGAGCGGTTGCAGAACACGCCGCTGTCGGTCGGTGTCGCGAGCGGCGACGACCTGCGCCAGTTCCAGTCGGGCGGCGAAGACACGCTGCTGTCGCTGTCGGGTCGCATCCCCGGCCTCTATGCGGAGACGACCACCGGCCGCATCTTCCCGCGCTTCTACATCCGGGGTCTGGGCAATATCGACTTCTATCTCGGCGCGTCGCAGCCGGTCACCGTCATCCAGGACGACGTGATCCTCGAACATGTCGTGCTGAAGTCGAACCCGGTCTATGATGTGGCGCAGGTCGAAGTGTTGCGCGGGCCGCAGGGGTCGCTGTTCGGCCGCAACACCACCGCCGGCATCATCAAGTTCGATACGATCCGCCCGACGGCCACCTTCCAGAGCCGCGCACAGGCGTCGTACGGCACCTATAACAGCGCCAGCTTCGACGCCGGGGTCGGCGGGCCGATCGCCGACGGGCTGATGGTGCGCGTGTCGGCGCTGGTCCAGCACCGCGACGACTGGGTCGACAACAGCTATACCGGCTTCAGCGCCGACAATACGCAGACGCCCAAGAAGAACGCGATGGGCGGCTTCGACGACCGCAACCTGCGCCTGCAGCTGCGCGCGCAGCCGACAGATGCGATCACCCTCGACCTGTCGGGCCATGCCCGCTGGTATGAGGGCACCTCGACCATCTTCCACCGCGCGGCATTGAAGCGCGGGTCGAACGACGTGTCGGCGGAACCCCGCGACCGCGTGGCGCTGGACGAAGGCGGCAACAATCCGCAGGCGTACAACACCTATGGCGCATCGGCTCGCGCCGCGTTCGATTTCGGTCCGGTCGAGCTGACCTCGATCACCGCGTACGAAACGACCAGCGGCTATAGCCGGGGCGATACCGATGGCGGCGCGGCGGCGCTGTTCCCGGTGAACGGCGTGCCCAACGGCTTCGGTCAGAGCCGCGGCAACATCCGCGACCTCGACCAATGGTCGCAGGAACTGCGCCTTGCCTCGACCGGCAGCGGCCCGTTCGGCTTCCAGCTCGGCGGTTTCTATTTCGACAATCGCGACGTCACCGAATTCTACCAGCGCGGATTCTTCCTGACGACGGCAGCGCGCAATCCCAACAACTGGGTCCGGCTGCGGGATACCAACACGTCGTGGGCGGCGTTCGGACAGGCGCATTACGACTTCACCGACCGGCTGACGCTGACCGCCGGTGCGCGCATCACCGAAGATACGAAGCGCACCCGGCTGGTGAAGACGGCCAACACCGCGGCGAACGTCGTCACCTATCGCGGTCGCACCGACGTCAAGCTGTCGTCGACCGAACCCAGCTGGGACGTCAGCCTGCTGTACAAGGCGAGCGACGAATTGAGCCTGTATTCGCGCGTCGCGCGCGGCTTCCGCGGGCCGACGATCCAGGGGCGCTCGGCGGTGTTCAACGCCGATTTCACCACGGCGGATTCCGAAACGATCCTGTCGTTTGAAACCGGGTTCAAGAGCAACCTGCTCGACAACACGCTGCGACTGAACGCCACCGTCTTCGGCTATCGGGTCAAGGACATCCAGCTGAACGGCAATGATTCGAACGGCAACGGCGTGCTGTTCAACGCCGACAAGGCGCAGGCATACGGCGTCGAAGCCGAGCTGGACTGGAAGCCGGTGCCGCAGCTGACGCTGGGCCTGGGCGGCAGCTGGCTGCATTCGGCGATCCGCGACAAGCGCGTGTTCGCGCAGGTCTGTGCGCTGAACGGACAGGTGGTCTGCACCGTATACAACCCGACGATCCGCGTCGGCGCCAACACCTTTGCCCAGATCGACGGCGAACCGCTGCCCAATGCGCCCGAATATACGCTCGACCTGACCGCGCGCTGGGATCAGCCGCTCAACGACGGGTCGCGGGTGTTCATCGCCACCGACTGGAATCTGCAGGGCTATACCCAGTTCACCCTGTACCGGGCGCCCGAATTCACCGCGAACGGCAATTTCGAAGGCGGGCTGAAGATCGGTTACGCTCCGCCGTCCGACGCGTGGGAACTGTCGGTGTTCACGCGCAACATCACCAACGAAAAGAACCTGAAGGGCGTGATCGAGAATTACATGGCCGCGGTGTTCAACGATCCGCGGATCATCGGTGTCTCGCTGTCGGGCAGGTTCCGGTAAGGGGCTGAGCGCTTCCCCCCGTTCGTCATTCCGGCGGAGGCCGGAATCCATGGATGGGGGGACGGTCGCGGTTCTTTCGACAGCTTCCGACACAATGGATCCCGGCCTTCGCCGGGATGACGGGGTGGGATGGTAAGGTCTCGCCCTACCCCCATCGTCACCCCCGCGCAGGCGGGGGTCCATAACCGCTGGCGCTGGTTGGGAATCATGGACGTTGCGTCTATGGATTCCCGCCTTCGCGGGAATGACGACGGGGGTGGGCACCGCGAACCTCACACCCGCTTTCCCCCGCCCGCACAACTCTCTATACAGCGGCGATGACCGCGCAGACGATCACCCTGCCCGCCGACTGGCGCGACTTCCTGGCCCTGACCAAGCCCCGCGTGATGACGCTGGTCGTCTTCACCGGCCTGTGCGGGATGCTGGCAGCCCCCGTGCCGATCCATCCGGTGCTGGGCTTCACCGCCGTGCTGTGCATCGCGCTCGGTGCAGGTGCCGCCGGTGCGCTGAACCAATGGTATGAGGCCGATCTCGACGCGAAGATGAAGCGGACGCAGGGCCGCCCGCTGCCCGCCGGGCGGATGGAGCGCGAATCGGCGCTGCATTTCGGTGTCGGCCTCGCGATCTTCTCGGTCGTGCTGATGGGGCTGGCCGTGAATGTCCCCGCCGCGATCATCCTGACCGTCTCGATCCTGTTCTACGTGCTGGTCTATACCGTGTGGCTCAAGCGCCGCACGCCGCAGAACATCGTCATCGGCGGCGCGGCGGGGGCGTTTCCGCCGCTGATCGGCTGGGCGGCGGCGACCGGCGATGTCGCGCTGCTGCCGTTCCTGCTGTTCAGCCTCGTCTTCCTGTGGACGCCGCCGCATTTCTGGGCCTTGGCGCTGTTCGTGAAGACCGATTACGCCAATGCCGGTGTGCCGATGCTGCCGGTGGTGGCGGGCGAGCGGGTGACGCGGACGCAGATCGGGCTGTACACCATCCCGATGGCCGCCGTCGCGGTGGCGCCATGGCCGCTGGGCCTCACCGGTCCGATCTACGGCATCGCCGCGTGCCTGCTGACCGCGACCTTCGGCGTGCTGGCGGTGCAGGTCGCGACGCGCAGGACCGGCCCCGAAGACAAGATGAAGCCCGAAAAGCGGCTGTTCGCTTTCTCGATCCTGTATCTCTTTGCGATGTTCGGCGCGCTGGTCGCCGACCGGTGGGTGGCGGCATGAGCGAGCACGACGACCGCATCCGCGCGCGCCAGCGCGAACGGGCGAAGGTGATGGCGTGGCTGCTCGGCGCGTTCGTGCTGCTGATGTTCGCGATCACCATCGTCAAGATTCGCGCCGGGATGGGCGCGTGACCCGCAACCTGCGCACCGCCCTGTTCGCCGCCGCGGCCGTGGTCGGCATGACCGGGGTCGGCTTCGCCAGCGTGCCGCTCTACCGCATGTTCTGTCAGGTGACCGGGTTCAACGGCACGACGCAGCGCGGGCAGGCAGCGCCCGGCGGCATCGGCGACAAGGTCGTGGTGCGCTTCGACGCCAACTCGAACCCCGCACTTGGCTGGGAGTTCAAGCCCGAACGCGCATCGGAAACCGTCGATATCGGCGCGCGCGACATGGCGTTCTTCACCGCCAAGAACGTGTCGGGCCGCCCGGTCACCGGCACCGCGACCTTCAACGTGACGCCCAGTCAGGCGGGAAAATATTTCACGAAGATCCAGTGCTTCTGCTTCACCGAACAGACGCTGCAGCCGGGTGAGAAGGTGCGGATGCCGGTCATCTTCTTCGTCGATCCGAAGATCCATGACGACCCGGATGCGAAGGACATTCGCGCGATCACGCTGTCCTACACATTTTACCCGGTGGATTCGGCCGCGACGACCAGCTAGGATCGCGCAGAATTACGCACCGGCACAGGCGCGACGCATATAGGGATGGATGATGGCAGGCGCGAAGAACCACGATTTTCACATCCTTCCCCCCAGCATCTGGCCGCTGGCGAGTTCGCTGGCCGCGTTCGCGCTGGCAGCGGGTGGGGTCATGTGGATGAACGAGGCGGCGCTGGGCGGGCTGGTGTTCGGCGCGGGGCTGATCGCCACGCTGTCGTGCATGGGCTTCTGGTGGGCGGACGTCATCCGCGAGGCGAAGGCCGGCGACCATACCCCGGTCGTGCAGCTGCACCTGCGCTACGGCATGATCCTGTTCATCGCGTCCGAAGTGATGTTCTTCGTCGGCTGGTTCTGGTCGTGGTTCGACTTTTCGCTGTTCCCCGCCGCGATCCAGTACAGCCATGAGGACGGCGTCTCGCTGATCGAGGCAGGCAACACCGCGGTCACCGCGCAATGGCCGCCGGCGGGCCTCGAAGTGCTTAACGCGTTCGAGCTGCCGCTGCTCAACACCTTCATCCTGCTGCTGTCGGGCACGACCGTCACCTGGGCACACCATGCGCTGATCCACAACCAGCGCGGCGGCAAGCTCAAGGGGCTGTGGGGCGCGATCGGCGTGGGCGAGAATGACGGCGTCAAGAAGGGGCTGTGGCTGACCGTCCTTCTGGGCGCGCTGTTCTCGTGCATCCAGGCCTATGAGTATATCCATGCGCCGATGCCGTTCGCGGGGCTGAACTATGGCGCCGCCTTCTACATGGCGACCGGGTTCCACGGCTTCCACGTGCTCGTCGGCACCATCTTCCTCGCCGTCAACCTGATCCGCGCCTACAAGGGCGACTTTACGCCCAAGCAGCATTTCGGCTTCGAAGCGGCCGCCTGGTACTGGCATTTCGTCGACGTGGTGTGGCTGTTCCTGTTCGTCGTCATCTATGTCTGGGGCGGCTGGGGCGCGCCGATCCATGGTGGCTGATGCCTGATCCGGTGGGCGCGGGCGGTCCCGCGCCCTTCGATTGCGGCATGCGCGGCCTGTGTCCGCGCTGCGGGGCCACGACCTTGTTCCGTGGCCCCGTCGCCTTTGCCGACCGGTGCGGCGCCTGTGCCCTTGATTTCTCGGCGTTCAATGTCGGCGACGGACCGGCGGCGTTCCTGACGCTGATCCTGGGCGGCATCGTCACCATCCTCGCCATCTGGCTCGACCTGAAGGTGGGGCCACCGTGGTGGGTCCATGCCCTGCTGTGGATACCGCTGACCATCGGCGGCGTGGTCGGGTCGCTCCGGATCGCCAAGGGCATGCTGCTGGCGCTCGAATATCGCAACGCCGCGCGCGAAGGCAAAATCGCCCCCCGCCCATGAAGCGCCTGCCCGTCCTGCCGACCCTTATCGTCCTGCTCGCGGTCGCCGCCATGATCGCGCTCGGCGTCTGGCAGTTGCAGCGCCGTACCGAAAAGGCCGCGCTGATCGCGCGCGCCACCGCCAATCTCGACCGCCCGGCCCAGCCCTTGCCGCCGCGGATCGCCGACGAGCTGCTGTTCGCGCGCGTTACCGCCACTTGTGCCCGGGTCGAGGGGTGGACGATGGGCGCCGGCCGCACGGCAAACGGCACCTCGGGCTATCGCCATATCGCCGCCTGCCAGTCACCGACCGGCCAGCGCTTCCGCGTCGACATGGGTGTCGCGACCGACCCGAAGCTGCGCCCGGTCTGGGCCGGCGGCGCGGTCGCCGGCACCTTGAGCCACGCGCCGGGCGGGCCGACCCTGCTCGACCGGATGACCGGCCATGCCGCGCCACCCGCGCCGATGATCGTGTCGGACGTCGCCGCACCGGGCCTGTCGCCCAGCCAGCGCCCCGATCCGGCCAGCCTGCCCGACAATCATCTGGGCTATGCGCTGCAATGGTTCGGCTTCGCCTTGGCCGCGGTCATCATATACTTGCTGGCACTTCGTCGTCGTAGCCGCTAACCGCACCCCCATGCGGTATGTCAGCACCAGGGGCGATGCGCCCGAACTCGACTTCGCCGGCGCGACGCTGGCCGGATTGGCACGCGATGGCGGGCTGTATGTCCCGACCGAGTGGCCGACGCTGACCCGTGACGATATCGCGGCGCTGGCGGGCCTCAGCTATGCCGAAACGGCGGTGCGGGTGATGCTGCCGTTCGTCGGCGACTCGCTGTCGGAAGACGAACTGCGCGCGCTATGCGAAACCGCCTATGGCCGCTTCAGCCACAAGGGCGTCACCCCGCTGGTACAGCTCGACCATGACCAGTGGCTGCTGGAGCTGTTCCACGGCCCGACGCTGGCGTTCAAGGACGTTGCATTGCAGCTTCTGGGGCTGTTGTTCGAACGTTTCCTCACCGGCACCAGCGAACGCCTGACGATCGTCGGCGCGACCAGCGGGGACACCGGATCGGCCGCGATCGACGCGGTGGCGGGTCGCGAGAATATCGACATCTTCATGCTGCACCCGGCGGGCCGCGTGTCCGACGTGCAGCGGCGGCAGATGACGACCGTGCTGTCGCCCAACGTCCACAATATCGCGATCGAAGGCGACTTCGACACGGCGCAGGCGCTGGTCAAGGCGATGTTCAACGATCCCGGCTTCTCGGGGCGCTTCCGCCTGTCCGCCGTCAATTCGATCAACTGGGCGCGGTTGATGGCGCAGGTGGTCTATTATTTCTACGCCGCCGTACGGCTGGGCGGACCGGACAAGGCGATCGCCTTCTCGGTCCCGACCGGCAATTTCGGCGACGTGTTCGCAGGCTATGTCGCGGCGCAGATGGGGCTGCCGATCGCCAGGCTGATCGTCGCGACCAACGTCAACGACATCCTGCACCGCGCGCTGTCGACCGGCGATTATTCGAGCGCGACGGTAACGCCGACCGCCACCCCGTCGATGGATATCCAGGTCAGCTCGAACTTCGAACGACTGCTGCACGATCTGGGCGGGCGCGACGGGCTGGCGCTGGGCGACCAGATGCGCGGGTTCGAATCGAGCCGGGCGATGCGGCTGACCAATGCGCAGCAACAGGGCGCGGCCTCGCTGTTCCAGAGCGCGCGCGTCGATGCCGACCGCATGGCGCAGGCGATGCGCTGGGCATGCGACAACGCCGCGCAGACGATCGACCCGCACACCGCCATCGCGCTTGCCGCCGCGCTCGACAGCGGCATCGACGCGCCGATGGTCACGCTGGCGACCGCGCACCCGGCCAAGTTCCCCGACGCGGTCGAACGTGCCATCGGCACCCGCGCCCCGCTGCCCCCGCGCGTCGGCGACCTGTTCGAGCGCGAGGAACGCTATGTCACCCTGCCCGCTACCTTCGAAGCGGTAACTGCCTGGATCGCCGAACGGGCGACGCCCCGCGCGTAATGGACCCGATCGCACTTATCGGCGAGCCATGGGGCGATTACGGGCTGATCGATTGCGGCCATGGTCGCAAGCTGGAACGCTATGGCCCGTTCCGCTTCATCCGGCCGGAGCCGCAGGCGATGTGGGCGCCGGCACTCGACCGGTGGGACGCGCATGGCGAGTTCGTGCCCGGATCGGACGAGGATGGCGGCGGGCGCTGGCAATTCTTCAAGCAGCCTCCGCGCGACTGGCCGCTGACGTGGCGCGAGGTGCGCTTTTCGGCCAGCAACACGCCGTTCCGCCATCTCGGCTTCTTTCCCGACATGGCGCCGGTGTGGGACTGGATGCGCGGGCGGCTGGACGGGGCGAGTGATCCGGAATGCCTGAACCTGTTTGGCTATACCGGGGTCGGCAGCCTCGCGCTTGCCAACGCGGGCGCGCGCGTCGTCCATGTCGATGCGTCGAAGAAGTCGGTCGAGCAGGCGCGCGCGAATGCGGCGCTGTCGGAGATGACCGACAAGCCGGTCCGCTGGCTGGTCGAGGACGCCGCCAAGTTCGTGGGCCGCGAGGTGCGGCGGGGACGGCGTTATGACGGCATCATTCTCGACCCGCCCAAATGGGGCCGTGGGCCGAATGGCGAAGTGTGGAAGCTGGAGGAGCACCTCCCTGGCCTGATCGCCGATTGCCGCCAGTTGCTCGATGGCAAGTCGCGGTTCCTGTTCCTGACGGTGTACGCGGTGCGGATGTCGGCGCTGGCGATCGGCGAATTGCTGCGCCAGTCGCTCGGCGATCTGGGCGGCACGGTCGAATGCGGCGAACTGGGCGTGCGCGAGGAGACGCGCGGGCTGGTCCTGCCGACAGCGATTTTCGCGCGGTGGTCCCGCTAAGATCCTCCCCATCTTCGATGGGGAGGGGGACCGCTCGCGTAGCGAGGGGTGGAGGGGCGTCACCGCGAACGCAGCGCAGGGGGCAATGCCCCTCCACCAGCCTGCGGCTGGTCCCCCTCCCCGCATAGCGGGGAGGACCTCAGGTCCGCCCGATCCGCATCGCCGCGCCCGCCACCACCGGGGCGCCGACGCACAGCAACAGGCTGGTCGCCGCCAGCAGCTTGATCGCGCCGGCACCACCCTCCAGCCCGCCCGCCCCGAAGATCACCAGCGGCAGCGCCAGCGGCAGCATCACGAGGCCCGCCACCGCGCCCCCGCCACGCAGGCCGGCGGTCAGTGCCGCCGTCGCCACGCCCAGCGCCGCCAGCCCCGGCGTGCCGAGCAGCAACCCGATCTCCAGCGCGACCAAGGTCGGCCCGTCCATCCCCAGCAATGCCGCCGACAGCGCCGCCGCCAGCATCACCGCCGGCGCAAAGCCCAGCCAGTGACCGATCGTCTTGGCGGCGGCGACGCTCGTTTCGCTCCATCCGCGTAAGACCAGCTGATCGACCACCCCGGCTTCCATATCGGGCGCGACCAGCCGGTCGAGCGGCAGCAACGCGGCCAGCAGCGCTGCCGCCCACGCCACCCCGCCGCCGATCCGTGCCAGCAATGCCGCATCGGGACCGATCGCGAAGGGGAACAGCGTCGCGACCAGCAGGAAGAAGGCGACCGGCAGCAACAGCCCGCCGCCGCTCCACGCGATACGCAGTTCGCGCAGGATCAGCGCGATCACAGCGTCACGACCTTCGCGTGCGGGAGCGCCACGGCGACATGGCTGGCGACCAGCACCGCCCCGCCGCCGTCGCGATGGCGCGCGATCGCCGTCTCCAGCCGGTCGAGCGACGCCGCGTCCAGCCCGTTGGCCGGTTCGTCGAGCAGCCACAGCGGCGCGCCGCTGGCGATGACGCGGGCGATGGCGGCGCGGCGCTTCTGCCCGGTCGACAGCATCCGCACCGGCACGTCCGCCAGCGAAGCGATGTCCATCGCCGACAGCGCGGCGGGCAGCCGGTCCCGCGCGCCGTCCAGTCCCGCCCAGAAGTCCAGTGCCGTCCCCAGCGACACCGAAGCGTCCAGCGCCGCGGCCTCGGCCAGCAACGCGACCGCACCGTCGCGCGCAACCCTGCCCTCCGCCGGCGGCAACAGTCCGGCGGCGATCCGTACGAGCGTCGATTTGCCGACGCCGTTCGGCCCCTGCACCAATACCGCCTCGCCCGCGCAAAGGTCGAACGACAGGTCGCGGAACAGCGCCCGCCCGCCGCGCCGGCCCGTCACGTGCGCAAGGGACAGGATCAAACAGAGTCTTCCAGCGCGTGCATGTCGTCGTCGGACAGGCCGAAATGATGGCCGACCTCGTGCACCACGACATGCCGGATCAGATCGCCCAGATCGACCCCGGTCTCGCACCATTCGGCCAGCAGCGGCTGGCGATACAAATGGATGCGGTCGGGCAGGCGCATGCCGTCGAACGCCGACTTCTCGCCGACCGGGCTGCCATGGTACAGGCCGGTCAGCTCGTACGGCTCCATTTCCATCGCCGCCAGCGTATCGTCGTCGGCGAATTCCTCGACCAGCAGCACGATGTCGGACAGGTGGCCGGCAAAGGGTTCGGGAATGCGCGCCAGCGCGGCACGGGCGAGCGCTTCCATTGCTTCGGCACTCGGGGCGGTTCGCGCTTGATCGGACATGGCGCAAACCATAGGCATTGCGCCGAGGCAGATACAAGGGAGGGACGATGGAACCGCTGAGCCAGGCAGAGCGCGCCGATGCGCTGGACGGCCTGCCCGACTGGGACCATGACGCCGGGCGCGACGCGATCGTCCGCAGCTTCACCTTCGACAATTTCAGCCAGGCGTTCGCATTCATGACGCAGGTCGCGTTGCTCGCCGAAAAGGCGGACCATCATCCCGAATGGTCGAACGTCTACAACCGCGTCGACATTTTGCTCACGACGCACGACGCGGGCGGGCTGTCGGACCGCGACATCGACATGGCGCAGGCGATCGACGCGCTGGTGGAATAGCCAAAATTCGTCATTCCCGCGCAGGCGGGAATCCATACACGCCAGCGTCGCGATAAAGGCGCAAAGGTCAGCGGCTATGGATCCCCGCCTTCGCAGGGATGACGATTGTGCGGAGCCTATCGCCGCCGCATCTGCTGCCGCAATTTTCCCGGCAGCCACCGCGCGGCGAAGCGCATCCGCTTCGCGGTCGGCCCGACGGGCGTGTGGACGGCGTCGCCGTGCACCGCGTCCCATGCCGCCTGCGCGACGATTTCGACGGGCGTGAACTCCAGTCCGGCGGCGCGGACCTGCTGCCGGACATTGTAATTGGTCCCGGCCAGCGACGCGTCGAGCAGCGGCGTGTCGATGAACCCCGGCATCAGCGACCGCACGCGGATACCATCCGCCGACCATTCGCCATCCAGCGCCTCGCTCAACCCCCGCACCCCAAACTTGGTTGCCGAATAGACGGCCGCACCGGCGGTGCCATAGATGCCGGCGGCCGACGCGGTGTTGAGCAGGCACCCGCCACTGGCTTTCAGGTAGCGATGGGCTGCATGGGCGCCGTGCACCACACCGGTCAGGTTGACGGCGATGGTCCGCTCGACCGCGTCCGGCGTCATCTCGGCAAAGACACCGCCCGAGGCGATGCCGGCGTTGTTGAAGAGCACGTCGATCCCGCCGCCATCGGCAAATGCCGCGAGCGGCGCGTCCCATGCCGCGCGATCGGTCACGTCGAACACGAACGTCGCGGCACCGTTCGGCAACAGCGCCGCCGTTTCCGCCAGGCCGGCGGCGTTCACATCCGCAAGGCCGATGCGCCAGCCCCTGCTGGCAAACAACTGCGCGACGGCCCGCCCGATGCCCGATCCGCCGCCGGTGATGAAGATCGCTTTCGTCATGCGGACAGCATCGGACAGGATCGCCGCCAACGCCAGCGAAGTTATGCCGCCACCGCCTCCAATACCTCACCGACCTTGGTCAGCCGTTCCTCCGCATCGTCGATCCGCGCGGCCATGATCCAGCGACCGTTCTTCTCGGTCAGCCCCTCGGGCGCGTCCCCGCGATGCTGCGGGGTCAGTGCGATCGCCGCGGGGCCGGCATCGACCTTCGCCACGCCCGCCCCTCGCGCCAGCAGGCGGACGCGGGCCAGTTCGATCAGCAGCCGCGCCTCGTCGGGCAGCGCACCGAACCGGTCCTCCAACTCTTCTTCGAACGCATCGAGCGCACCTTCCTCCTCGATCCGCGCCAGCCGGCCATAGAGCATCAGCCGCACTTCGGCCTCGGGTATCCAATGCTCCGGCAGGCGACCGGCGATCCCGACATGGAGTTCAGGCACGACCCGGTCGACATTCTCGCCGCGTTCGGCCCGGAGCGCGCGGCCGAGCAGATATTGGTACAGGTCGATGCCGATCAGCTTCATGTGCCCGGCCTGCGCCTCACCCACCAGGTCGCCCGCGCCGCGCAGGTCGAGGTCGCGCGCGCTGATGGCAAAGCCCGCGCCCAGCCGGTCGAACGCCTGCAAGGTGCGGAGTCGTTTCAGGGTGGCGTCCGCGATCGACTGGTCCGGATCGGTCAGCAGCAATATCTGCCCGCGCCGCCCGCCGCGCCCGACCCGCCCGCGCAGCTGGTGGAGCTGCGACAGGCCGAAGCGGTCGGCATGGTGGACGATCATCGTGTTGGCGCGCGGCACGTCCAGCCCCGCCTCGATAATGTTGGTCGCCAGCAGCACGTCGCCCTCGCCCTCGGCAAAGCCGACCATCGCCGCGTCGATCTCCGCCGCCGGCATCTTGCCATGGGCGACGATCAGGTCGAGGTCGGGGACCAGCTTGCGCAGCCGTTCCTCCAGCGGGGCAATATCCTCGATCCGGGGCACCACGACGAAGCTCTGCCCGCCACGCGAGCGTTCGCGCAGCAGCGCGGTGCGCACCGTCACCTCGTCGAACGCGGCGACGGCGGTACGAATCGGCTGGCGGCGGGCCGGCGGGGTCGCGAGGACCGACAATTGCTGCAGGCCGATCAACGCGCTTTGCAGCGTGCGGGGGATCGGCGTCGCCGACAATGTCATCACATGGTCGGCCATCTCGCGTAGGCGCGCCTTGTCCTTCGCACCGAATCGCTGTTCCTCGTCGATGACGGTGAGGGCGAGGTCGTGATAGGTGACACCCTTGCCGGCCACCGCCTGCGTACCGACGACCACACCGATCGATCCGTCGGCCAGGCCGGCCTTCACCCGTTTCTTTTCCGCCGCATCGGACAGACGCGACAGGCCGGCAACCTCGATCCCCGTGCCCTCGAATCGGCGGCGGAAGGTTTCGACATGCTGGCGGACCAGCACCGTTGTCGGCGCGGCAATCGCGACCTGCCGCCCGGACAAGGCGACGATCGCTGCGGCGCGCAGCGCCACCTCGGTCTTGCCATAGCCGACATCGCCGATGACCAGCCGGTCCATCGGGCGACCGGCGGCCAGATCGGCGCGGGCGGCGGCGATGGCGCGCGCCTGATCGGGGGTTTCGGTAAAGGGAAATCCGGCGGCGAAGCGTTCATAGGCGGCGATGTCGACCTCGATCGGTGCGACCCGCTGCTGGTCCCGTGTCGCGGCAATGGCCGCCAGTTCGCGCGCGCTGTCGGCGATGGCGGTGTCGATCGCCCCGCGCCGCTTCTGCCAGCTCGCCCCGTCCAGCGCATCGAGCGTCACCGCATCGCCGTCCGCGCCATAGCGCCAGATACGGTCGGCCTCCATCACCGGCACCAGCCGCCGCGCGGCCTTGGCATAGGTCAGCACGATGGCGTCGCCCGCCGCCTCACCCGGCAGCTGCTCCAGCCCGGCGATGCAGCCGATGCCGAAATCCTCATGCACGATCACGTCGCCGATGCGCAGTTCGCCCGCCTCGGCAAACAGCGGATTGGCGCCGGCACCGGCAAGTTCGTCGCCGCGCGCGCGTCCGCCCAGCAGGTCGCCGCCCGTCACTACGGTCACGCCGTCGATCACGAACCCGCGATCGAGCGGCGCGGTCAGCAGCATCGCGGTGCCGGGCTTGGCCGCTACCGCTTCATCCCACGACGTAATCGTCACCGGTTCGGTCCGGGCGAGCTTCGCCAGCTTCTTGCGCAGGAACCGCAGGTCGCGCGGGCTGCCCGCCAACACGAGCCGCTGTTCCTCCAGTACTTGGCGAGCGAACTTGCCGAACGCACGCGCAGGGGCACGGGCGGTGACGAAGCGAGGGGGTTCAGCCACCGCTTCGGGCAATGCGATCCGCTCCCGCTCACCGAGCAGCGCATCCCAGCTCGCGCTATCGACCAGCGATGCGGCATCGCGACGACGACGGCGGGTGGCGTCCTGTGCAAGGTCGAGGAAGCGCTCGCGCCGTCCGGCGGCATCGCCATCCATCGCCACCGCGGCACCCGGCAGGTGGTCGAGCAGCGTTGCGCCCTTCCCCACCGGCGGTTCGGCCGCACGACCGATGGTGACCTCGCCCAGCTCGGCATGCCCGCGCTGGGTCACCGGATCATAGCTGCGGATCGATGCGATGCGATCCTCCTCCACCGTGACGCGGATCGGCTGTTCGGCATCGGCGGGAAAAATGTCGATCACGCTGCCGCGCACCGCGACCTCGCCCGGTTCGTCGACCCGGTCGTCGCGGACATACCCCAGTTCCTCCACCCGCGCGGCCATGTCGGACAGGTCGATCGCCTCGCCGACGCGTAAGACCGGCGGCGCGGCATCGAAATCGGTGGGCGCAGCGATGCGCAACGCCGTTGCCTCCGGCGTAGTCATGCACGCTACCGCGCGGCCCTCGCCATGCGCGATCCGCAGCCGGCGGAGCGCCGCGACCCGCGCGCCGGCATTGCCGGGCGATGCCGGCGCATCGTCCCCGGGCAGGGCGTCGCTTGCCGGCAGGTGCACGACCGTTGCATCGGGCGCGAAAGCCGCCAGCACGTCCGCCAGCGCCGCCGCGCGCACCTCGTCCGATGCGATGAACAGCAGCGACGCTGCCTCGACCTTGCTGGCCAGCGCGGCGGCGAGGGGACCGATCGGCACCCGCCGCGGCTTGTTGTCGGACGGATCGGGGGCAGAGGCGTTCGACATCGCGGAATTCCCGGCAAGGCCCTGAAATCAGGGATATGGACGGCCTCAACGATGGGAGCGGCACGGACGTTCCTGCGTTATCGATGAACGGCAAATCTTGTGTCGCGTCCCCGGCGGCGCTGCTATGACGGTGCAACTGCCGGCCCTGCCGGCGCCATGGAGACGATGATGTCCTCGATCCTGCTGCGTTTCGCCGCCGCATTCAGTTTGCTGACCGCTGCGCCCGTCTGGGGACAGGCCGCCCCCAAGCCGACAACCCCGATCGCCGACCTGCCGGCGGGCGAGGCCGATCCCGCTTTGTGGGTGGTCAAGGACAAGGACACGACCATCTATCTGTTCGGGACGATCCACGTCCTGAAGCCCGGCCTGTCGTGGTTCGACGAAGCCGTGCGTAGCGCGTTCGACAAATCGAACGAGGTCGTGCTGGAAATCCCGATGCCGACGCAGGAACAAGCGCAGGCGGCGGTGATGAAGTCGGCGGTGAACGTGACCGGCCCGAAGCTCAGCGAAAAGCTGCCCGAGGCGGAGCGCCCGGCCTATGCCAAGGCGGTGGCCGATGCCGGCCTGCCCGCCGGTGCGCTGGAACAGCTCGACCCGTGGTTCGCCGCGTCGACGCTGACGCTGGTGACGCTGCAGAAACAAGGCTACGATCCGGCAAGCGGCGCGGAACAGGCGATCTCGCAGGCGGCCAAGGCGGCGGGCAAGCCGGTTACCGGGCTGGAAACGCTGGAGCAGCAGTTCGGCTTTTTCGATTCGCTGTCGGATGCCGCACAGGTCACCTTCCTGACCGAGACGATCAAGGAACTGCCGACCGCCGGCCAGTCGATCGACAAGATGGTCGACCAGTGGCGCCGCGGCGACCCGGACGCGCTGGCGGCGACGATGAACGAGGAGATGACCGTCTCGCCCGAGTTGAAGCGCGTGCTGCTCACCGATCGCAACGCCCGCTGGGCCAAGTGGATCGAGGAGCGGATGAAGCGCCCGGGCACGGTGTTCGTCGCGGTAGGTGCCGGCCATCTGGCGGGCAGCGGCAGCGTGCAGGACGCGCTCAAGCGCTACAAGCTTCGCGCAACGCGGGTGAAGTATTGAGGGCTGCTTTCACGCACATCCCGCCGGCCGCATACGTCACCCCAGCGCAGGCTGGGGTCTCCCGGTAATCGGGCGCGGCAGGAGCCGCGAGAGACCTCACCCTGGGCTGAGGTGACGTCCTTGGGAAGGACAGCAAACTCCCCCCCCACACCGTCACCCCGGGCTTGACCCGGGGTCCCGCTTCTTTTTCTCCCGTCACGGCAAGAAAGCGGGACCCCGGGTCAAGCCCGGGGTGACAGGTGGCTTTGGGCGAAGTCCAGCACCAAAAAAGAAACGGCCGGCGGATCGCTCCGCCGGCCGTCAGTCTGTCGAACGATGGCGGCCCGGAAGCTAGCCGCCACCGGTAATCGGATCAGGCGTTGCAGGTCTGCGCGCCCTTGCCCGGCTGGGTCAGGGTGATGCTCTTGGGGCTGCCGGTCAGGCTGTAGCCGCCTTCGCCGGTCAGGGGCTTGCCCTTTTCCTCGGCCTTCAGGCGGACGGGCATGTCGCCCTGCTTGGCGCGGAAGTTCGCCTGGGTGTCGCCTTCGAAGAAGTCGACATAGACGAGGCTGTTGTCCTTGCAGCGGAAGGTCACGCTCGCCTTGACGGGCGGCGGAAGTTCCACGGGGGCGCGGTTGGCGAGCTGCGATGCCAGCGGATCGGGCGCGCGGGTGTCGAGCTGTTCCGGCTGCTGCTGACCGCAGGCCGAAAGGGCGAAGGCCGCGGCAGTCGCGGCGAGGAGAAGGGGGGTCTTCATGAGCGGTCGTTCGCAAACGCAACCGATTTCGTCAAGGCGCGTTGTGCGCCGCGCAACATCGTTGCGGCGGTGCAGCCGACACCGTTATCGCACCGAAAAGGCGAAGCGCATGACGCTTTCGTAGCGCTGACCGGGGTCCAGCCGGGCAGACGGAAAGTCGCTGCGGTTGGGCGTATCGGGCCACGCCTGCGGTTCGAGGCAGACGGCATCGCCCTGCCGATACAGCCGCCCGCCCTTGCCGGCCTGCGCCCCGTTCAGGAAATTGCCGGCGTAAAGTTGTAGGCCGGGCGCGGTCACTGCCACGTCCATCACCCGCCCGGAGGTGGGATCGGCCAGCACCGCCGCCGGACGCAGCACGCCCACTTTCCCCCGCACGATGAAGTTATGGTCATAGCCGCGCCCGATCGCGATCTGTTCGTCGCGGCCGTCCCGCACCCGATCGCCAATGACGTGGGGCGAGCGGAAGTCGAACGGCGTGCCCGCCACCGCCCGCCGCTCGCCGGTAGGGATCGAGGTCGCGTCGACCGGCAGGAACTGAACCGCCTCAATGGTCAGCAGGTGGCGCATCGCCTCCCCCTGCCCGCCCAGATCGAAAAAGGCGTGGTTGGTGAGATTGACTACCGTGGGTGCGTCGGTCGTCGCGGCATAGGCGATGGTCAGCGCCTCAGGTGTCAGCGTGTAGGTTGCGCTGGCGTGGAGCGTACCGGGATAGCCGGCGTCGCCGTCCGGGCTGGTCAGCGTCAGGCGGACCCATGCTGCGCCATCGTCCTGCCCGACCTCGGCCACGTCCCATAATCGCTGGTCGAAGCCGTCCGATCCGCCGTGCAGGTGGTTCGGCGTGTTGTTGGTTTCGAGTGTGTAGGTCCGCCCGTCGAGGCTGAAGCGCCCGTGCGCGATGCGGTTGGCATAGCGGCCGACCGTCACTCCGAACCACGATGGACGGTCGCGATAGGATTGGACGTCGTCGAAGCCGAGGACGATGTCGGCTACCGTGCCGTCGCGGTCGGGGACGCACAGCGACTGGAGCGTGGCGCCCAGCGGCAGAATGCGCGCGGAGAGGGTGGCGGCGGTCAATTCGATCGCTTCGGCCGGTTGGCCGTCGAGGGTGCCGAAGGCGATCCGTTGTGCGCTCGTCATGTAATTTCTCCGCCGTTTCGCCGCTACCGTACCCCCGCGCAGGCGGGGGTCCAGAGCCAAGCCAACCAGGCTGTCCGCGTGGAACCCTGGATCCCCGCCTGCGCGGGGATACCGTCGCGTTACTTGAGAGGCATGCGCACTGCCCGCCCGTCATAGACGAACGCCGTCGCCTTGTTGTCGGCAAAGTCCGGCGCGACCGCCTTGCCCGGCGTGTGGAACCGCACCGACATCGCGCGCTGGGCGACCATGCCGGGGAAGCTGCCCTGCCGCGCGCCGATGGTCAGCGTCTTCGTCGCCTCGCTCCACGTCACCGGGATCTGCGCCGACTGGCCCTTGCGATAGCCTTCGCTGAGGCCATCATCCTCGAACAACGTGTAGCTGCCATCCTTGCCGGTGAAGACGTGCAGCACATACGGCCCATCGGGCTGTTCGGCGGTCGACTGCACCTCGGCACCGGTCGGCACGATCGATCCGGCGCGGACATAGAGCGGCATGGTGGAAAGCGGCGCGGCGGCGGTGATCGTCCGTCCGCCCTTCAGATACGCGCCGGTCGAGAAATCATACCAGTCGGCCCCGGCGGGCAGGTACACCTGCCGGCTGCGCGCGCCGAACTGCGTCACCGGTGCTACCAGGAACGCCGACCCGAACATATACTGGTCGTCGATCCCCCAGGTCTTGCGATCGGCGGCGAAGTCCATCACCAGCCCGCGCATCATCGTGCCGTCGCGGTGCCAATTCTCGGCTGCCAGCGACAGAATGTAGGGCAGCAGCCGGTAGCGCAGGCGATCATAGGTGCCCAGCGCCTGATAGAGCGCCGGATCGCTGGCGCCGAGCTCATAGATTTCGCGGAACGGCGTCTCGCCATGGCTGCGGAACAGCGGGCTGAACGCGCCGAACTGGAACCAGCGCAGGTTCAGTTCCTTCCATTCGGCCAGATGCGCCGGGTCCTTCTTGGCATAGCGATCCTCGACCGCGAAGCCGCCGATATCGTGCGTCCAGTTGGGCACGCCCGACATCGACAGGTTGACGCCCGCCGAAATCTGGTCGCGCAGATCGTCCCAGCGCGACGCGACGTCGCCCGACCAGAGCGCGGCACTGGCGCGCTGGATACCGCCATAGCCCGACCGGGTCAGGATGAACGGGCGCACGTCGGGCTTCGCCTGACGCAGGCCATCCGCGACGCCCTCGGCATGAACCAAAGGATAGCTGTTGAAGAACTCCTCGGCCGGCCCCTGCGCGGTCGGACCCATCCGGTCCTTGCGTTCCTCGATCGACAGGTTCGAATGAATGTCCGGCTCGGTCGCGTCCATCCACCATGCATCGAAGCCCTTGTCGACCAAAGCCTCCTTCATCTGCCGGAAATAGATCGCGCGCGCTTCGGGGGCATAGGGATCGTAGAAGGTGTTGAAATAACCCTTGCCGACCCAGTCGCGTTCTTTCGCGATCAGGTTACCCTGATACAAATAGCCCTTGGCGTTCAGTTCCTGCGCGTTCTTCGTGTTCGGGTAGAATTTGGGCCACACCGAAATCATGATCCGCGCGTCCGAAGCATGGATTTCGTCGACCATCTGCTGCGGGTTGGGAAAACGTTCTCCGTCGAAGCAGTGGCAGCCCCACTGGTCCTCGGGCCAGTAGAACCAGTCCTGCACGATGTTGTCGATCGGCAGGCGGCGCTTGCGATATTCGCGCACGACGTTCAGCAGTTCGTCCTGCGTGTTGTAGCGCTGGCGGCTCTGCCAGAAGCCGTAAGCCCAGCGCGGCATCAGCGCCGCCTTGCCGGTCAGCGCGCGATAGCCGGCGATGACGCCGTCCATGTCCTTGCCGCCGACATAATAATAATCGAGCGCATGGGCGACGTCCGACGACCACCACAGCGAATGGCGGTCGGGTGCGGGCAGCGGATCGTTCTGGAACAGCGCGATATAGCCGGCATTCGGCTCCCACTCGATCCGGACCTCGGCCGCCTTGCCCGCGGTCATCGGCAGGTCGAAATTGTGGAACCACGGGTTCCAGTTCTGCCGCCAGCGGTTCAGCACCTCCTTGCCGTCGACGAAGACCTTCACATAGCTCGACGAATAGAGACGGAATTTCTGGACGCCGGTGACCGAAGGCATGACGGTGCCGGTCCACACGACCTTCTGTGTCTGCACCGCATTGCCGGCGGTATTCTGTCCGGTGGTCGCGGCGACCGTCTGCGCCTTGGCCGCCGCCGGCCAGTTCGCCTGATCCTTGATGAACTGATAGTTGATCGTGGCCTCGGTCCGCGTCACCGCCAGCCGGTCGCCCAGATAATATTGCGCCTGCCAGCCGGGCTTGCCGCCCGACATGACCTTCATGCCGTCGCCGACCAGCCGATATGCCTGCGGATTGCCGAAGCGGGTGATGCCGTTATTGTCCCACAGCACGCCGTAATTCTTCGTCGACACGACGAACGGGATGCCGATGTCCATGTTATGCTGGGCGAGTTCGACGTCCTCGCCATTGTAATTCATCTGCCGGTTCTGGTGCTGGCCCAGACCGTAGAATCCTTCGTCGGTGCCGCGATTGAACTGCTGGCGGACGGCGACAAATGTTTCGCCACCGGCGGTGACCGGGGTGAACCCGGCACGTGGTGCTTCCTCCAGCGTCAGTTTGCCCGCCGCATCGCGGAAGCGCACCTGCCCATCGTCGAGGTCGATCTCGGCCGATCCGCCCGCCGCCTTCACCACTACCAGCCCACGCGTCTGGGTCACGGTGAAGTCGCCCGCCGGCTTCGCGGTCACCATCAGGCTGTCGGGCGTGTCGAGGCTGGCATCGGGCACCGCCGTCACGCGGAACCGGTCGGGACCATAGACCAGCACCCGCACCCGCTTGGCGGGGCCGGCATCGGGGGTGACGACCACCCCGCCCGGCACCTTCGCCACATCGGCGGCCAGCGCCGGGAGCGAGGCCGACAGGGCCAGCGACAACAGGGTCCAGCGAAGCGTCTTCATCAGCGGTACGTTCCCATGGTCACGCGCAGCAGCATCGGCTGGGCGGTGAAGTTCAATCCGTAATCGGTCTGGTCGCCGTTCATCACCCGGCGGGCGCGGAAGCTGCCGTCGTCGGCGAGCGTCCCTTCCTCGACCTTGATAAGCATGGCGGTGTCGCCCTTCGCCTTGTCCGCCACGTCGAACGACACGCGGACATCGGTGCCGGTGACGAGGAACTGGTCGGGCGCCAGTTGCAACACGGCCGCGCCGCCGACCGGTTGCGCGGCGGCGGCCGGCGGTTCGGCCTTCAGCCACGGCGAATCCATCGACCCGAACTGCCATTCGCCATATTTGGCCGATACGCTCCACCGGCCCATGACCCTGGTCTGTTCGGCATCCGGCGCGCCCTTGGCCGTTCCCCAGCCGGGATGCCGGAACGCCAGCGTCGCCCAGCCGCGCGCCATGGGTTTCAGGAACCGGTATTTGCTGGCGAACGCCTCGATCGTCGCATCGTCCAGCGTCACCGCGCCCAGCGGATAGTTGGAATAGCCGGTCGCATCCATGCCGAACGGCGCCCAGCCGATGCCGCCCCGCCCGATGGTCGGCCACAGGAAGCGCGCGAAGTCGGCGGCGTTGCCGGTTTCGGGCACCAGCAGCGCATTGTCGGGCCGCGCGTAGTGCTCAAGGAACTTCAGATAGTCCTTGGCACTGCGGGTATAGAGGTCGGGCGCGACCGCATCGATGCTCGGTGCCGCCGCCTTCCACACATCGATCACCTGCCAATCGGGGCCACCGCTGGCGCCGCCCGACTTGCCCTGCGGCGCGAAGGGACCGCCGACCGCGGCGTTGACGTACATCGGCAGCGGCCACACCGCCTTCCCCGCCGCGGCGATGCGGTCGATGTAACGCGCGGTGTACCAGGCGTTAAACGCGGGTTCGGCATTGTCGCCATAGACCGCGGTCCAGCTGCCGGACTTGCCGGTCGCCTTTGCCAGTTCGGGCGGCACGTTGCCGGCGAACAGGCGGTTCGCCTCGGGCGAATAGTCGCGCGCCTGCTGGTACACGCCGGTCTCGTTCTCCGGCTGGACCATGATGACATTATGGTCGGGGTCGTGGTCCCGCAGGTAGCGCATCAGCGCGACGAATGCCTTACGGTCCGCCTCGAACGTCGCCTGCCCATGCGGCGACAGCGCGTAATGGGTCTTGCCTTCCTTCGTCCGCATCCGCGGAAAACGGGCGTTGTTCGTCTTGACCCACGCGGGGACATAGCCCGGCGAGGTGTTCTTCCACGTGCCGAACCATAGCAGCACCAGCTTGACGCCATGTGCACGCGCCTGCGGCAGCAGCGCGTCGAGATAGCTGAAGTCGAACCGGCCCTCGACCGGTTCGATCTGTTCCCACGCGACCGGAATCTCCAGCGTATTGGCGTGGAGCCGTTCGACCATCGGCCACACCTGCGGCAGCATGTCGGGATAGTTGCTGGAGTTGTTGGCCTGTACGCCCAGCATCAGGAACGGCTTGCCATCGACCAGCAGCGCGTGGCGGCCGTCCTTGCGGACCAAGACCGGCGCGTCGCCCGGCTTCGCGGTGGCGACCGGCGTCGCGAGCATCGCCAGCGCCGCCCCCGCCATCGCCCAACTGCGCCACGCCGCCATACCGCCCTCTCCCGCTGGTCCCGTCGCCGTTTCGAGGATCGGTCGACCCGATATCCGACAGCGTTGTCACGTCTCTTTACCCACGATATCTATGTCATACAATTGGTTCTTAGCACTATCATGCGTGGCGACCGCGGACCGGAACGACCGGCCGCCATTCGGGAGGGATGTCCATGGAACGACGCCAATTCCTGCGCGGCACCGCCGCCCTTGCCGCCGCCGGGCCGGTCGCGGCACGGGCTGCGCCGCTGGCACCCAACTGGTCGTCGCTCGCCGATGGCTATGCGGTGCCCGACTGGTTCCGCGATGCGAAGTTCGGCATCTGGGCGCATTGGGGGCCGCAATGCGTGCCCGAGGCCGGCGACTGGTATGCGCGGCAGATGTACGAACAGGGGCGTGGGCCGTACGACCTGCATGTCCAGCGCTATGGCCATCCCGCCGATACCGGCTTCATGGACATTATCGGCAGGTGGCGTGCCGAGCGTTGGGACCCGGCGGCGCTGGTCAAACGCTACAAGGCGGCGGGGGCGAAATATTTCGTCGGCATGGCAGTCCACCACGACAATTTCGACCTGTTCGACAGCCCGCATGCGTGGAACAGCACCCGCGTCGGCCCGAAGCGCGACATCATCGCCGGCTGGCGCGACGCGGCGCGGGCGGAAGGGCTGCGCTTCGGGGTGAGCAACCATGCGAGCCATGCGTGGCACTGGTATCAGGTCGCGTATAATTACGATCCCGAAGGGCCGCGTGCCGGGCAGCGTTATGACGCCGCGCGGCTGACCAAGGCGGACGGTGCCGGCAAATGGTGGGACGGGCTGGACCCGCAGGAGCTGTACACCGGCGAAACGCTGGCCGCGCCCGACGGCTTTACCACCAGGGCGCAGATGGACGCATGGGCCGGCGCGACCAGCGGGCGGTGGATGGAATTCGCACCCGCCGCCAATCCACGCTTCGTTGCCAACTGGCTGGCGCGGCAGAAGGCGCTGGTCGAGCGCTACGACCCCGATCTCGTCTATTTCGACGATTTCGGGGTGCCGTTCGGCCCGGTCGGGTTGGAGGCGATCGCCCATTTCTACAACCACGCCGCCAAGCGGTCCGGGCGTGCCGACGTGGTGCTCACCGCCAAGCAACTGACCGCGTTCCAGCGCCAGGCACTGGTCGAGGATATCGAGCGCGGCTTTTCCGACCGGTTGCGCGCAGAGCCGTGGCAGACCTGCACCTGCATCGGCGAATGGCATTACAACCGCCGCCGCTTCGACGAGAAATCCTATGTGCCCGCGCGGGCGGTGCTGCAGCGGCTGGCCGATATCGTGTCGAAGAACGGCAATCTGCTGCTGTCGGTGCCGGTACGCGGCGACGGATCGATCGATAGCGAAGAGGAGCGCATCGTCGACCAGATCGGCGCTTGGCTGCGCGTCAACGGGTCGGCGATCTATGGCACGCGGCCGTGGCGGACGTTCGGCCAGGGGCCGACCGACCTGGCCGGCGGGATGTTCAACGAAGGGCAGGTCGACAAGCTGGGCGCGCGCGACGTGCGGTTTACAGCGGGCGGCGGCGGGCTGAACGCGATCTTTCTGGGCTGGCCGGAGGGGCCGGCGACGATCGCGGCGCTGGGCACGCGCGCGGCGGGGCGGATCGAGCGGGCGACGTTGCTCGGCGGGGGGAGCGTGACGATGCAGCGGACGGTTGAGGGGCTGACGCTGACCCTGCCACCGGCACCGGCGGGCGCGATGCTGCCGGTGGTGCGGCTGGAGGGGGCGGGGTTGGTGTAGCGCCGCCCCTGCCTGCTCACCACAAACGTCATCCCAGCGCAGGCTGGGATCTCCCGGTAACGAAGCGCGCACCTCGCCGCAGGAGACCCCAGCCTGCGCTGGGGTGACGTAGGGGCTTTGCCTGCCGCCCAATCCGTACCCCCGCGCAGGCGGGGGTCCAGGGCGCCAATGGCCGACGTCAGCGACACTCACCCTGGGTCCCCGCCTGCGCGGGGATACGTCGCGTGAGCGGGGAGCGACTACCGCGCCAGCAACACCCGCGCCTGTCCCGCGATCTGTGCGAGCATCGCCGCACCTGCCACCGGGGCCTGCCGCGCACGATGCACCAGTGCCGCGAATTGCGCGACGCGGT
The DNA here is from genome assembly GCF_001619955.1 of Sphingomonas hankookensis. Lineage (GTDB taxonomy): Bacteria > Pseudomonadota > Alphaproteobacteria > Sphingomonadales > Sphingomonadaceae > Sphingomonas > Sphingomonas hankookensis_A. The sequence continues at coordinate 182,417 of NZ_LQQO01000005.1, forward strand.
CGCGATTGGCCTCGAGCCACTTCTCGACCGCCGCCTGCGGGTCCTTGCCGGCATTGCGATTGAGGAAGTCGAAGCGCAGCTGCTGGAAATCGCGCGCCAGGCCGGCGATCAGCAGCCGCTCCCACGGGTCACCGGTCTGGATACGTGCCGCCACCGCCTGAGCCCAGTCCAGCCCCAGCGCGAAGCCGAGATGGGTGAAGGCCAGCGTCAGCCGCGTCTCGTCCAGCTTCAACCGGCGGCCGAGATCGGCAAGGCCGACCGCCCCGTCCAGTTCGAACAGCCGCACGACCTGTCCGGCCAGTTCCTGCGGCGCGCCGGCATCCTGCAACACGCCGGCGATCCGGTCGCGCTGTTGTGCCGCCTCGGCGCGGAGCAGCGAGCTGGTCTGTCCGGCAAGGCTCGCCACGCCCTTTTGCAGGTGCGCGACGGCATGGGCCGGGGTGGTGCCCGCCGGGAAGGCGCGCAGCAGGTCGGCGATCTGCGAACGCACGCCGACCGCCACCTCGTCGAGCAGCGCGATGCGCGCCCGCTCCGAAATATCGGCACCCTCGATCCGGTCGTAGAGCGCGTCGATGTCGAACAGTCGTTCGGCGGCGACGAACATCGCCGCGATATCGGCCAGCGCCTCGCCCTCTTCCTCCGCCAGTTCGAAGACGTGCAGCACACCCAGCCGGTTGACGATGCGGTTGGCGAGCTTGGTCGCGACGATTTCCCCGCGCAGACGGTGGTCGAGGATCGCCTGTTTGTGGGTTTCCTGCATTTCCTTCGGGAAGGCGGCGAGCAGATCGCCTGCCATATCCGGATCGGTCGCTAGGGGAGCGTGCTCGATCGCCTCCTGCAGGGCCAGCTTCACGCTGGCGAGCAGTACCGCCAGTTCGGGGCGGGTGAGGCCCCGCCCGTCCTGCGCACGGCGGACATAATCGTCGTTGGCGCTCAGGCCCTCGACCACGCGGTCGAGCTTGCCGGCGGCCTCCAGCATCTCGATCACGCGGACATAGCTCGGGACCGCGACGGGGCCGTCATTCTCCATGACCGACAGCGCCAGCGTCTGGAGCCGGTTGTCCTCCAGCACCAGATGCGCGACGTCATCGGTCATCCGCGCCAGCAGCGCGTTGCGATCGTCCTGCGCAAGGCGCCCTTCGATCACTTCGCGGTTCAGCGCGATCTTGATGTTCACCTCGTTGTCCGAACAATCGACGCCGGCCGAATTGTCGATGAAGTCGGTGTTGATCCGCCCGCCATGGGCGCTGAACGCGATGCGCGCGGCCTGGGTGACGCCCAGGTTCGCGCCCTCGCCGATTGCCTTGGCGCGCAGCGTCTGGGCATCGACGCGGATACGGTCGTTGGCCGGATCGCCGACGTCGAGATGGCTCTCGCTGCGGTCCTTCACATAGGTGCCGATGCCGCCGAACCAGATCAGGTCGACGGGCGCGCGCAGGATCGCGGAAATGAGCGCGGTCGGCTCCATTTCGCGCTCAGCGACGCCGAGCATCGCGCGGACCGCATCGCTCAGCGGGATCGTCTTGGCGGTACGCGGGAATACGCCGCCGCCCTCCGAAATCAGCGTCGGGTCGTAATCGGCCCAGCTGGAGCGCGGCAGCTGGAACAGCCGGTCGCGCTCGGTCCAGCTCGCCGCCGCGTCGGGCGCGGGGTCGAGGAAGATGTGGCGATGGTCGAACGCCGCCTTCAGCCGGATCGCCTTCGACAGCAGCATGCCGTTGCCGAACACGTCGCCCGACATGTCGCCGCACCCGATCACGTCGATCGGCTGCGTCTGCACGTCGACGCCCAGTTCGAGGAAGTGGCGCTGCACCGAAATCCACGCGCCCTTGGCGGTGATGCCCATCGCCTTGTGGTCGTACCCGACGCTGCCACCGCTTGCGAACGCATCGCCCAGCCAGAACTTCCGCTCCAGCGCGAGGGCATTGGCGACGTCGCTGAACGTCGCGGTTCCCTTGTCGGCGGCGACCACGAAATAGGGGTCTTCGCCGTCATGGATGACGACGCTATCGGGATGGACGACCTTGCCCTCGACGATATTGTCGGTGATCGACAGCAGCGACCGGATGAAGATGCGGTAGCTCTCCGTCCCTTCCGCGATCCACGCATCGCGGTTCGACGGCGCGGGCAGCTGCTTGGGGTAGAAGCCGCCCTTGGCCCCGGTCGGCACGATCACCGCATTCTTGACGCGCTGCGCCTTCATCAGCCCCAGGATTTCGGTGCGGAAATCGTCGCGCCGGTCCGACCAGCGCAGGCCGCCGCGCGCCACCGGACCGGCGCGCAGATGGATGCCCTCGACCCGAGGCGAATAGACGAACACCTCGCGCCACGGCAGCGGCTTGGGCAGATTCGGCACCTTCGCGCTGTCCAGCTTGAACACCAGCGCCTCGTTGGCGGCGGGCGCAAAGGCGTTGGTGCGCAGCGTCGCGGCGACGACCCCGCGATAGCTGCGCAGGATGCGGTCGTCGTCGATCGCCGAGACCGCGTCCAGCCCCGCCTCGATCGCGGTATCGGCAGCGGTCACGCCCGCCTCGCGGTCGCTGCGCGACGGGTCGTGCGCGGCATTGAACCGTTCGATCAGCGCGGTGGCGACACCCGGCGCCCGGCGCAGCGCGTCGACCACGGTGGCAAGGCTGTAGCTGACCCCGGTCTGGCGCAGATAGCGGAACCAGGCGCGCAGCAGGACGACGGCGGCCGGCGCGATTCCTGCCTCGACCGTCAGCCGGTTGAACGCGTCGTTTTCGGCACGGTTTTCCAGCACCGCCTCGATCGCTCGCTCGACCACCGCCACGTCGAATTTCGGCGCGGCGCCCGACGCCACCTCGACCTCGAAGTCATGGATGAAGCTCTTCTCCTCATCCTCCAGCCGGGTCGGCAATTCCTCGATCACGCGGAAGCCAAAATTTTCGAACACCGGCACCGCATCCGACAACGGCAGCGCGCCGCCGCGGCGATACACCTTGATCCGCATCCGCTCGCCCGGCGCCGACAGGATGCGAACCGAGCGCGACGTGGCGTCGGTCAGCGCCGCGACGCGCACGATATCGCGGGCCGCTTCGTCGGGCAGGTTCGAATTGCGATAATTGGCCGGAAAGGCATTGGCGAAGCGCAGCGCCATCCGGGTCGCTCCTTCGGGCACCATTTCGCTCAGCGCCCCCTCGACCGCCGGGCGCCAGCCGCGTACCATGCGTTCGATCCGCCGGTCGAGATCGGCGGTATCGGGCATCCGCCCGTCCTGCCTGAGGTCGAGGACGTAGCGGATCAGCGCCGCCTCGCCATCCTCCATCGCGATCGACCAGTTGAGGATCGACGCGTTCGCCGCCTGCGCCAGCATGTCGCCGATCGACAGGCGACGCTGTGTCGTCACGTCGTCGCGACCCAGCCAGACAAAGGCGAACAGATGCCGCCCCAGCGCCGACTTGATCAGCACCAGCCGCGAACGCGGACGATCCGCAACCGACATGGCGGTCAGCGCCAGCTGTTCGAGCGATTCGGGATTGAACGCGGTGGTCAGGTCGTGGGGCAGCGTCGAAATGGCGTGGTTCAGCGCCTTGCCGGCATGGCCCGACGGGTCGAAGCCGAACTTGGCCCGCAGCTCGGCCAGATTACGGCGCAGCACCGGCACCTCGGCGGGATCGGCCTGCAACGCGGCGCTGGTCCACAGCCCCCCATGGATCGACACGCCGGTCACCTGGTCGCCCTCGCGGATCGGCACCAGCACGAGGTCGATCGGCGCGCGGCGATGGACGGTCGAGATGCAGTTGGACTTCAGCAGCAGCGGCTGGACATTGCCGGCATCGAACCATTCGATCGCGCGCTGACGCGACGCATCGGCGAGCAGCGGCACCTCCAGCCGGGCACGCGACAGGCCCAGCCGGTCGCTCACCACCCCGTCGCGCGACCAGCGTTCATGCGCCAGCTGCGTCAGGTTGCCCGCGACGAACCAGCCCAGCAGCGCGGCATCCTCGGCAGTATCGGCATTCGCGGTCAGCCGCGCGGCATCGGCCTGCATCGCCGCCTGCATCGCGCGCCAATCGGCCACGGCGGCGCGGACATGCTCCAGATTGCGCTCGATCTCGGCGACCAGCGCGTGCCGGACGCGCGCCTCGGCCCGTTCCATCTCGATATAGATCATCGATTCGCGGCGACCTTCGCCGTCCAGACCGGTCAGCGTACCCGCCGCGTCGCGGGTGACGGCGATCACCGGATGCAGGATGCGGTCGATCGCGATGTCGTGGGCGACGATCGTGCTGGCGATCGAATCGACCAGGAACGGCATGTCGTCGTTGATGACCGCAAGGCGCATCCGCCGCGCCTCGCCCCGGGTCAGCGTTTCCAGCGCGACGCTGACCGTGCCGGGCGAACGGTGGGCGGCGGTCGCCGCCACGAACTGCGCCGCGTCGGCACGGGCCGCGGCGTCCAGACCTTCGATTTCACCGGGAAGGGCGCTGTCGACCAGCAGCGTTTCCAGGGGGCGGGCGAGCTTGCTTTGCGGTGTCATGCGCGGGCTATGCGCTGCCTCGCCGACAGGCTCAACCCTTGTGGCAGTTGCGAACAAAATGTCGCAGTGCGGTAATTATATTACGAGCATGCCCGGTCGATATCAGGCGCCCAACTGCCGTCGCGCCGCATCGATCTCCCCCGGACCGGCATCGACGCGCCCCAGGATTTCGACCGATCCGGCATCGACCGCGCGGCCCAGCAGCAGCACATAGGCGTCGTCGCCCGGCGCCATCGGCACCACCATCGCCGGGGTTGCCGCTGCCGGCCGCCCGGCGGTCCGTTCGATCCAGTCGCCCAGTTCGCCCTCGCCCACCCCGGCGCGGTGCGCGCGGGCGAGCGTACGGGCATGCGCTTCCGCCGTATCGCCGAACACCAGCCGCACCAGCGCCTCGACCGGCGCGCGCGGATCGACGGTCAGGCCGGCCCCCACCAGCATCGCGGCATAACCCACCGAATCGCGTTCGGTCGCCAGCAGGAAATCATAGGCACCGGCCAAGGCGGCGATCGATGCCGCCGAGGTTTCCGCCGTGCCGCGAGCGGCGTCGGCCAGGCGGCGCGCCTCGACCAGCCGTTCGGTCAGCGAAGGGGTGGCCGCCGGTTCGCCGAGCGCAGCGCTCGGCCCATCGGCCCATGCCGCCGCCGGGATCGGACGGCGGGGCGCGGCGCGGCGCGATTCGGCCAGTTCGGCGGCCAGCGCCGACTGGGTGGCGGTGTCGACCACTTCCTTCCAGTTGATGACGCCATAGAGATAGTCGATCGTGTCGCCGTCCGACGAAAACGGCATCAGAATACCGCGATAGAGCATCGGAAAGCCGCGATGGCCGACGAACTCGGCCTCGAACCCGATCGGCGCGCGATTCGCGATGATCTGCATGTAATGATCGGTCAGCCGCGACAGCAGCGAGCGCGGCGGCACCTGGCTCAGCCGGACGATCGACGAATCGGTACCGCTTTCGTCACGCAACGCATGGCCCAGGAACCGGATGACGCCGTCGTCATGGCCATCGGTAAAGTCGAGCAGCACGCTGTTCGGCCCGAAATCGGCGATTCCCGCCGGATCGAGCGCGTCGATCAACGGACAGGGCCGCCCGCCCAGCAGCGACACCCAGTGGTTATAGGCGCGGACATGCATCCGGCGCTCGTCGGTGCCCACGACCAGGACGTCGCCGCCCACGCCTTCGCGATCGTCGTCGCCCGGCTGCTCGTTCGGTCCGCGCACGATGTCCATAATCCGTCCCCATGGGCGCTCTGCCCGATGAGCGCGGGTTGTGGACGCTACAGGGTAAACGTCCGGTAAAATCCGCAGCTAATGCCGCGAAACGCAATTCCCCTTGCCACCCGCCCCACCCGCTGGTAAGCGCCCGCCTCCGGACGGCATTGCGTCCCGGGCCGCTTTAGCTCAGTTGGTAGAGCATCGCATTCGTAATGCGGGGGTCACAGGTTCGAGTCCTGTAAGCGGCACCACTCCCGGTCAAAGATGGGCACCGCGCCCTCTTTGACGGGAAGTCCGACAGAAACGCCATTTTCCAAGTTCGACACGGGGCCCGAGATAACGACCTCGTGATCCGACACGCTGACGTTCGAGACGAACATTTTGAGGTAGGACGAACGGAGCGTGCTGTCGTCGCTTCGCATTTTCTTGCGAAGCATGTCGCCGAAACGGTCGATCGTTTGCTCGTCAATCCTGCGCTTGCCCTTCGCCAGTTGCGCTTCCAGCACATCGATCCGGCTTGATACCGCCGCCAGTGCCGCCCGGTTGGTCGCCATGCGGTCGACAAACGCCGGGTCTCTCGCGCTCATCGTCCCTTCTTCGATCAGGATCAGCAGATTACTGATCGCAGTGTTGAGCCGGGTCCGCTCCGAACGGCTTCGGGTAAGGTCCGCCTCACGTTCCGCCTGTCGACTTTGTGAGACATCGAGAACGCCAGCGAGCAATGTGCGCAACCGATCTCGCGCCAGCAACCTTGCCTCGATCGCATCCAGAACCAAGCTGTCCAGCTTTTCGCGCCGGATGCTCGGACAGGCGCAGGTGCCGCTACGGTTCACCCGGTCGTTGCAGACGTAGTAGGTATAGCGACCACCTTTCCCCGTGCGGATCGTCATGCCGCTCGAACAGCCGGGCATACCGCAGCGGACGACCCCGGTCAGTAGCGTGGTACCGGCGGCGACATGCGGTGCCATCCGCCTAGGATTGCGCGTTGCCCGCATGGCGGCCACGCGATCGAACTGATCCCGAGCAATGATCGATGGACAGGTAATCGCGATGGCGTCTTCCATATCCGGGGTAACACCATCGTCGTCGGCGGTACGATCGTGATAGACGCCGGTATAGACCTCGCGAGCTAGAATGCCGGCGACGTTGCTGTTGGCGAACCTCGCACCGCGGAGAGTGCGCCCCGCGTCGTTCAACTGCTTGACGATCCAGCGTCCGCCGCGTCCGATGTCGGCCCAGTCGAAGATTTGGCGTACGATCGCCGCTTCGGCTTCGACGATCGCCAGCTTTCGCCGTTCCTTCTCGCCGTCCTGCCGGGCGACATAGGTTTGGTAGCCAAACGGCACCGGTCCCCCATTGTAGAAGCCCTGCCGCGCATTCTCCCTGCGGCTCTTCCGGGTGAGGATTGCCGCATCGCGCGCCTGCTCCTCGTTCATCATCGCCGTGATCGTCCGCCCGATCCGCTGGCCACGGCCTTGGCCGAAATCTTCGGTGATCGACCGAACCTCGACGCCTGCGTCGTCCAGCTTGCCCACCACGTCGAAGAACAGTCGCATGTTTCTGGCCATACGGCTGAACATGAACATCAGGACCAGATCGACCGGATGATCGGCCGCGGTAGCTTTTTGCACCAGCCGCTGAAATTCGGGGCGCTTGTCGGTCTGACCGCTGAAGCCGGCGTCGGCAAACTCCTCAACGATCATAATGTCATGCTTGGCCGCGTAGGCGAGAATGGCACTGCGCTGGGCATCGATGCTCTGAGGCGCACCGCCCTCCTTGTCGACCGACAAGCGCATATACGTGAAAGCCCTGGTCCGGCTGCGGTTGGCTTTTGCCAATTTTCCTGTCCCTATCTGTGTTCGAATAGTGAATCGAACTCGCCGGCGAGCGCGTCGAGCACGAGCATGCATTCCCGCCGGGTGACGGCGGGTTGCCCAGACGAAGGCGGCATGTCGAGGCAGCATCGAAGCTGCGCTTCGACGTTCGCTACCTCTCGTTGTTCGTGATCGCTTTCGCCTGCCATCCGCTAGCGATGGCGAATCCGAAGATTCCAAGCGTCAACTCAGCCAGCCAAAAAATTGGTTCCGCTCGCACCCGCGTACGACGTCTCAACGGCACGACTTTATCTAGGTGAGAATGATCCACAACCGGTCATTCAGACCGCCTTTCCCGCTTCCCAACTTCGGCCGTTCATTCATCTTAGCAGAACGCACCCGTCAGCTCCGGCTGGTCCTGGCTAAACGGTGACATGTGGGACTTTTCTGCCGTTCCGACATGATGTGCCGAATGGCAGGTCCTGCCAGAAGCCGACGTCCAGCACTGCGCCGACCAGCTATCGGAGAGCGACAGAGGCTGGGCCGTTAGCGACCCGTCTGCTCTCGGCATTGCTGGGGCGAATGCGGACACATTACGTCGAGCTCTCGCAGAGCTTGTCCGAACGCGAGATTTTCGGATACGGTAAGGCCTAATAGATGACATCAACGTTGTTGACGTGATCGTCAGTGAAGCGGAGGCGACGTGGCAGGGATAGATTTTAGTGATTGGAGCGACCTGTCACTCACCGATCTGTTCTTCGCGTATCGAAAGGCCAAGGTCGACTGCTTTTATGAGTCCTCCATCAGAGTAGCAGAGCCGTTCATCGCTTACGAACAGTCGCTGCCTGATAAGCTCGCGGCATTGCTGGTGCGACTACAAGCAGGCGAAGCCGCCGCCATACTGACCGAAGGCATCAAGCAGCCAATCATCTTCCCCAAGCGGCTAAATTTCGAACAGCAGCCGCCCGAGAAGCAAGACGGCGGCGCGTCGATGGCGCACGCCTTTTTCTCGGACGCGGAACGGGCCTTCCGGCGGTCTACCGACCAGCGAACACCGATCCCTGAATTCCGGCTAATCGGCGATTTCAGCGTAGAGGCCCATGTTTTATCGGCGCTGTGGGTCAACTTGGTCGGCCATAAGTTCGACGCGTGCCTGTCATCTCGCGCGCTCGCTTCGCGTGTCCGGCGCTATCGAGCGGACAAGGACCGCAAGTGGGTCGGCGACTATCACCTAGAGTCTTTAGGTTCATTCGAGCCCTATTTCGAGCCTTACCGCAAATGGCGCGACGACGGCCTTGATGCCATGCGCGACGCTATCAAGCGGGAGCAGCCGATTATCGCGATGACTCTCGACGTTGGCAATTTTTATCACAGCATAGACCCCAGCTTCCTCGTCGATGCGCGATTTCTAGAGTATTTGGGTGTTGAGCTAACCCCGTTTGAATTGGCGTTCAGCCAGCTCATTAGCGCGGCGCTGAGCGAATGGTCGGCGCGCTGCCGCGAGAGACTGTCCGCACTTGGATGCCCCATCGATGCCAGGCAACACGGCGGCATTCCTATCGGCCTGTCGGTCGTCCGGGTGATTTCGAATGTGCTGCTCGCGTTTTTGGATCGGCAGGTCGAGCGACAGTTAAGCCCAATCTACTATGCTCGCTACGTCGATGACTTGTTCCTAGTTCTCCACGATAGCGATGACATCAACTCGCCAAGCGACCTCTGGACCTTTATTACGCAGCGGGTCCCCGCGTTTCGCCGCGACTCTTCCGGAAACGTCAGCCTGACGCTGCCGGAATGGGGTGGCAGAACCCAGCTGACATTACAGGCTGCAAAACAAAAGACGTTCTTCCTAAGCGGTCGGTCGGGTGCCGATTTGCTCGATCATATCGCCTCGCAAATCCGAGAGGTGTCGAGCGAGCGGAGGACGATGCCGCAGCCTGAGCATATCGAGAAATCGCATGCTGCGCGGGCGCTGGCCGCAACCGACTCGGCTGATGACGCCGACAGTCTGCGGCGGGCGGACGGGTTAACGCTGCGCCGACTCGGATGGTCAGTGTTGTTACGCGCAGTAAACACGCTGGCGCGAGACCTTCGACCGCAGGACTGGAGACCGCAACGCGACGATTTCTATGAGTTCGCTCACGAACACGTCATCCGCGCTGACAAGGTCTTGGAGCAGATCGACCACTTACCACGCTTGTTGTCGTTTGCGGTGTCGCTTGGCGACTGGATACCTGCGAGACGGGTGTATCGGGAGACTATTTCCGCCATCTTCAAGCTGGAGGATTCGACTCGGACAACACGGATGCAGATCAACGGGATCTATGCCGGCTCCGTCCCACCGGAAGTCTGGAACGACACTCGCGAGCAGGTCAGGCGTTTTTTCCGGGAAGCGTTGATCCGCGCGTATCCAATCTCCTCCACGCCGTCACGAGCGCGAGCATTCGCAGGTCTAATTAAGGACTTAGGGCTTACCGTGGTCGAGCTGACGAAGTTGGCGCGACAGGCGCGCGAGGCGGACTGGGCTAGGACACCCTATCGCGAGCACCTGCGCACCGACGCGGTGGCGCAGCCGGCAGAGCAACCTAACGAGGCGCTGTTGGCGGGTCGCTACCAGCACGTTGATTGCCTTCGCCAGTTTCTGGAACGCACTGAACTGAACGCCAGCGGACCACCGCCGCGTCGTGTGGCGCTGCTCGCCATTCCGGCGGCGGGCGATCTCGTGCGGCGGTCGATCTTGCCATTCCTATTCCCAACACGGCCATACACGCCGGAGGAGATTGCGCTCTACTTGCCCGATGAGTGCGTATTCGACGAACCTGTCGCTGCCGCCCATACGTGGGCTGATTACACGCGCGCGGTTCGCGGAATTTGGGTGCGCGGCGATCTAGCGGAAGAGCTGGAACCCGAGACGCCTGACGTCGGAGACAAGGATGACGACGAGAGGACGCGCCCGTCCGCAGTTGTAGCCAACAGCAACGATCGTCCCCCGCCGATCGTTGTGAGGCGCTCAGGACTGGGCCGAGCCGTAAGGCTAGGGCTGAGCAGCTTCGAAGTGAAAGACAAAAGCTGGGAAGAAGGAGCGGCGGGAAACCCCGACTTGTCGCCGCGTCGATATTGGCAGCTAGCGGACATCGTGAACGCTGCGATCCACGCTAAACCGAAACCAGATTATCTACTCCTCCCAGAACTGTCGGTGCCCGAGCGCTGGATCAACACCATTGCTGGAAGATTGCGTGCCAGTGGAATCAGCCTGATCGCTGGGGTCGATTACACGCGTCACCCCGACAAAAAACAGATCTACAGCTCAGCTGTGCTTGTGCTGACCGATGATCGCTTAGGCTACGCGTCGTCGATCCAAGTTCGACAACGCAAGTGTAAGCCGGCACCGGGAGAGGACGAGTTGCTGCATACCAGTTACGGGCTGAGCTGGGCCGATGAAAATGATCTAAAGCGGGTGTACCAGCACAACGGTCTCTTTTTTGGCGTCCTTGTGTGTAGTGAACTTCAGAACATAAAGTATCGGATGGAATTCCAAGGCCAGGTTGATTGCCTGATAACACTCTCGTGGAACAAAGACCTGGAAAGCTTCTCCGCATTGATCGATGCAGCTGCGCTCGATGTTCATGCCTATATGGCGTTGGTTAACAACCGGCGCTACGGCGATAGCCGGCTGCGCCGGCCGGCCAAGAAATCGTTCCATCGTGACGTGTGCCGCGTCCGGGGAGGGGAAAATGACCAATTGGTCGTAGTTGAGATTGAGCCGACCCGGTTACGCCGGCAACAGAGCCGCGAAAAGAACTGGTCTCGCGCTACGGACGCATACAAGCCGACACCCGAAGGCTTCAACATATCCCCGGCCCGTAAGTGCATCCCCGATTGATTGCTGCGAGGTTTGGGCGAGTGGCAGCGTTCCGGCCGCCGACAAGGCTAGCGTGAACGACCGAGATTTGGGCGCTTAACTGCTGGACGGCTTTCCACTGGGCGAATGGAAGGTTGTGGCGGAAGCTGCCGTTCTACGCCCGATCGACAAACGGCGTATGTTGGTCGGGAGCTGCCACTCTAACTTCCGTCTTGGCGACCCAGAACGCGACGTTCACGACGGCCCGAGCGCATCCCGAAATGGGCCGTTGATTCAGGTTTTGCCCCACGGCTGGCATTGCTCGTTAGGCGACTGACCGGCTTCTGTAGCTAACCGCAAAGAGCTGCTCTTAATGCGGGCCGGGATTAGGCCAAGATGCCCTCACGTCTAGTTACCTGCGCTGTGGCGGGCCTGGGGCCAGCGACGCTGCGAAGCAGGTTGAAGTGAACCGTTTGGCGGCGACTGCACACACCCGTGGCGGCTGGCACGGCTATGCCCTCCCTTTGCCGCGAATCGAGAGCAGATGAGCAGACGGCGCAACTCGTCATTCGCGCGGATCAGCTCTCGCGCACATTTTTTGGCTACGCGAAATCGCTCCAGCAGCCCCCGTGCGTCCAGAACGACCCGACGTATGACACGCTTCTGACGGACACGCGCTGTCGGGCGAGGCCTTACATCATCAGGCTAGCCCAATGCACCAACGAACCGCTACTGTGCAACGGATTGGCTAATAAGTGCACCATGACGGCCTTGCGCTGCACATCTCCTCGTGACATATGCAACAAATAACAGGTGCGATGCATCATTCGGGATTTAGGTGCGGTGGAGCATTTTTCGATAATTCAAGCTTTGTGTCGATCCGCGATGGCGGACCCATCACCCGCCGTGCGCAAGCAGGTCGAGCGCCTGCGAGATGCGCTTGCGAAGGGAGGTGAAGACAAGCAGGCGTCGTCCCTTGCTGGCATCCTCGCGACCTCACAGCGCGCGACCGAGGTTGCGCCGAGCCGGATCGAGCGATCGAAGGCGCAGTTCGCCGGAGAGACGCTTGGGCCGAATACGCCAGTCCCGGTCGATCGCGAGACCGCAGCCGCGCTTGCCGAGATCATCTTTCCGGCGCAAATCCAGGGGCGTCCGCCCCTGTTCAACCCGATCGTCACTCAAGCCGTGGCCACGATCGTCGACGAATGGGCGCATTTCGAGGCCTTAAGCGAACTGGAGATCGCGCCGGCGAAGACCTGCCTGATCTATGGCGCGCCAGGGACCGGCAAGACCCGCCTCGCCCAGTGGATGGCGCACAAGCTCGACCTGCCGGTGGTGCTCGTCCGCCTTGACGGCCTCGTCTCCTCGTTCCTCGGCACCACAGCGCGCAACATTGGCAACCTGTTTACCTTCGCTAATCGCTACCGCTGCGTGCTGCTGCTCGACGAGTTCGATGCGATCGCCAAGGTGCGCGACGACCCGCAGGAGGTTGGTGAGATTAAGAGGGTGGTGAACGCCCTCCTTCAAAACCTCGACTCGCGCCGAGATGTCGGTTTCACCATTGGGATCACAAATCATCCCAAGTTGCTCGACCCCGCCGTCTGGCGGCGCTTTGAGGTGCAGCTCGAGATCCCGCGCCCTGACTTTGCGATGCGCAAGGCGATCGCGACGCAGTTCATGCCGCCAATTGAGGCTCCCGACAGCCATCTCCAGCTGATCGCCTGGTTTACCGAGGGCGCGACCGGCGCCGAAATTGAATCATTGGTGCGCACATACAAGAAGGCGATGGCGGTGCGCACGACCGAGCGGCTCGACCTGCTGAACACCCTGCGCCAGTTCGCCACGCTCAATGCCGCGCGCGTGCAAAGCGAGCGGCGCGCATTGCTCTTCTCCGAGCCTAGCCGGCTGTTCCGCGCGATGCGCGACGATGCCGAGCTTGGCTTCTCGATGACCGACATCGCCGAGATTACCGGCAAGGATAAATCGACCGTCAGCCGCCAGCTCGGCAAGGCGGTCAAGGCCGAGGAAGAGAGCTAAGCCATGGCGGGTCCGGTTCAGATCGTCCTCAATACTGAGAATTATGAGGAAGCGCGTGAAAAGGCTGGCGGCGGCGGGCGGAAGGACTTCTTTGCTCACCGCGATCGCGAGTTTCTGGCCCACCGCACCGCGCTGATCGGCCAGCTCGGCACCATCTCGGCGACGCTCGCAGCCCAGGCGGCGGGTCCAGTCGGCTTCGTCAAGGTGATCCTGCGACGCGAAGCCTGGGCTAAGAGCCACCGCCCGATGCAATCGCTGTTCCGCGAAGACCGGGCACCGGTGGTCGGCGGTGGCGATCTCGGCGTCATGATCGTCGAGGCCCGCCCGACCGCGCTCGCCCAGATCGCCGCCGAAATCGGCCGCGCCGAGACCATCACCGAGATGAAGTGGGACAAGGAGAAGGAAAAGGACGTACCCAACCCGTCCGGGCGCAAGAGCGAGACCGGCGCGATCGAGCGCATCGAACTCTATGGCCCGGCCGACCGCCGGTCCTTCTCGATCGACGAAGCGATCAGTTGGTTGTCCAATCCGATGACGGGCAGCGGCTATCAGGTTGAACTCTTCGACGGGGTGCCGCCGCGCGGTGACTGGGATCGCCTCGACGCCGCCCATCGCCAGCTCGTCGAATCCTTCCTCGCCGGCTTCAATGCACTGGGCTTCGGCGTCTCGGTTGAACGCGTCGCCCATCTGCGCCGCCACCAGCCTTTGGTCTCGGTACGAGTCGACGAAGGCGCGGACGGCGCGGTGCTGCTGATGGTCGATGGTGGCGCGGCAGAACGCCGCAAGGACTTGGCGCCGTTCAGCCCGGATCGCGAGCGCCATTTTCGCCTCCTCTCTTTCCTCGAAAGACATCCCCTAGTTCGCCGGATCGGCTTGCCTGGCATCGTCACCCGCTCCGCGCCGAGCAACGAGCGAGGCCAGGCCCGGCCTCGCACGCTAACCCTGCCGGTACGCGACACCGCGCGCACCCATCCCCGCATCGGCATCATCGACGGCGGTGTCAGCGACGCTCTCGGCGACTGGATCATCGACCGCTGGGGCGTTCTTGCCGACGAGAATGTCGACCAGGAGCATGGCACCTTCATCGGCGGTCTCGCGGTTGCCGGCGGCAGCCTCAACGGCGTCCAGAACTGCCCCGAGGCCGATGGCGCAGAGCTGGTCGACATCGCGATCTACCCGGAAGAGACCGAGGGCGTCTTCGAGACTTATTATTCGGGCGGCCTCACCCAATTTTTTGACGAGATGGACGCGGCGGTCGCCGACGCCCGTGCGCGGCACGGCGTGCGCGTCTTCAACATGAGCCTCAACATCATGCAGCCGGCGGCGCCTGAGGCCTACAGCCCCTATGCGGTACGGCTTGATCGCATCGCCGAAGACAACAATGCGGTGATCTTCATGTCGGCGGGCAACACCCGCCCGCAGGACGCGCGTGCCGAATGGGTGAGCGACCCGGCGACCGCGCTCTCGGGCCTCGCGGTCGCCCGCAATGACGGGCTGCTGATGCCGGCGGAAAGCGCGCGCAACGTCGCGGTCGCCGCGCTTAACCCGATCGGCCATGACGGCTGCGTTGCGCATGCACCAGCCCGCTACAGCCGCCGTGGTCCGGGCCTGCGGGCCGGGGTCAAGCCCGACCTCGCCCATGTTGGTGGGTCGGGCACCGTCCATCCCACCGTAGGCCACGGACTGTTCTCCATCCTTCCCGATGGCACCGTCGTCGATGATTGCGGTACGAGCTACGCCGCGCCGCTCATCGCTAAGACCGCGGCCGCGCTCGACCATGCAATCGAAGGCGAGGTGTCGCGCGAGACCTTAATCGGGCTCCTCGTCCATCACGCGCAACTGCCCGAGCCGCTGCGCCACAAAGTGCTGGCACCGGTCGCGCGTCATCTCGTCGGCTTCGGCATGCCGCCGTCCGCCGACCGCATCATGGAGAGCGGCGATCATGCGATCACGCTCGTCTTCGCATCGCGCATCCAGCAGGGGCAGCAGATCAATTTCCGCTTCCCCTGGCCCGCCTCGCTGGTCGGCGACGGCGGCACCTGCCGCGGCCGCGCGCGCCTCACCCTCGTCTCGACGCCGCCCCTTGATCCGCGCTTCGGCGCCGAATTCGTCCGGATCAACGTCAACGCGACGCTCCAGCAAGAACAGAAAGACGGCAAGTGGAAGGGCCGCCTTGAGCCGCTCTACCTGCCCTCGTCACGCGCGCCTTCGGTCGAGGCCGAACTCATCGAGCATGACCTTAAATGGAGCCCGGTAAAGGTACATGAGAAGACTTTCCCGCGCGGCGTCGGACCCTCGTCGAACTGGCGGTTGTTCGTTGATTATCTCACCCGCGCCGGTGAGGTGATGCCGGAGGGCGGCGTGCCCTTCACCGCCATCCTCACGATCAGCGATCCCGAGGGCGAGAAGCCAGTCTTTAACGACATGCGCCAGAACCTTCAGGCGCTCGGCACCACGATCGCCGACATCCGCACCGCAGCGCGCATCACCTCGCGCGTCTGACGCTCCTCAAGGACCCGTCCCCTCCATGTCGCTATCCGTCGCTCAACCCTACAAGGACTTTGCCGGAAAGCTTAGCCGGCGTGTCGCTGCCCGCCTCTCGCTCATCGAAGCCCAGTATAATTTCGATCTCGGCGACGAATATGAGGTCGCCCTCTGCGAGGTGCTTACAGATATCCTGCCCGCGCGCTATGGTGTCTGCCGAGGTTCGATCGTCACCTTCGACGGACAAGAGGCGGGCGATGATCTAGTCATCTACGATCGCCTGTCATATCCGACGCTTCGCTCCTCGATCGCGCCCAATTATGCGATTAAGGAGCAGGTCCCGGTGGAGGCCGCCTATGCCTATATCGAGTGCAAGCACGGCCTGTCGCTGGGCGCCACATTAGGCGCATCGCAGACGCTGGCCAAGGCGGTGGAGCAGGTACGCGCCGCCAAGCGGCTCGGTGCGAAGCGCACGGCCAATCCCAACCTCGAGTATCGCAAGCAGCTGCGTTTCACCGAACCCAAGCGTCGAGACTGGCCGGCTTATTATCCAGAGCTCAAGAACGAGTTGTTCGGCGTCGTCTTCGCGCGCAACGCCACTCTCGCCAATCCCGCATTCGATCCGACCCGTCTGCAGATAGGCGGCGATCACGCGCCCGTGAGCTGCCCCCTTCTGAGTGGTCCATCGACTATGACAGTCTGGATCAAGGTGAGCTGCTACCCGTTCCTGGACCACTTGGCTG
>NZ_LQQO01000006.1 GCF_001619955.1 Sphingomonas hankookensis
CTCTTGACCTGAGAACTCCCATGTGAGGGGCCGTCCTCGCGGACAGCCCCCTCTCCCAACCCTCTCCCCTTCCGGTAGAGGGCTACAAGTTACTTCACCGCAGCATCATAACGCTCACCGACCTTGTCCCAGTCGACCACATCCCACCACGCCTTCAGATAGGCCGGACGCGCATTGCGGTACGTGATATAGTACGCGTGCTCCCACACGTCGTTGCCCAGGATCGGCGTGCCCTTCACCGGCGCTACGTCCATCAGCGGATTGTCCTGGTTCGGCGTAGAGGTGATGGCGAGCTTGCCGTCCTGCCCGACGATCAACCACGCCCAGCCCGAGCCGAACTGGTTCGCGCCCGCCGTGTTGAACTGCTCCTTCAGCTGATCGAGACCACCGAACTGCTGGTCGATCGCGTCCTTCAGCGCGCCCGACGGCTGCGACCCGCCGCCCTTCATCGTTTCCCAGAAGAAGGTGTGGTTCCAATAGCCACCGCCATTGTTGCGCAGCTTGGCCGGCGCGCCCGACATGTTCGCCATCAGCTCCTCGATCGACTTGCCCTCGAGGCTCGGATCCTCCGACACCGCTTCGTTGAGCTTGTCGGTATAGGCCTGATGATGCTTGTCATGGTGCAGCGTCATCGTTTCCTTGTCGATCGTCGGCTCCAGCGCGTCATAGGCATAGGGCAGCGGCGGAAGTTCGAAAGCCATGGGGGTTCCTCCTTGGGCATGTAAGCTCTGGTCGACCGAACGAAGGTCGGCGCGCTTGGCTCCGGTCGTTACGTTCGAGGAACATCTAGGCGTTGGGGGAGCCGGTGCAAGGCCGCTCAGCCCCCCTGCCCCAATAAACCATGCCGTTTCAGCGCGTGGCGCAGCTGGTCGTAGGTCAGCCCCAGCGCATCGGCACAGGTCCGCTGATTATAGCGCGCCTCGGCCATCGCCCGGGTCAGCAGCTGGCGTTCGAACCGGTTCACCCGCGTCTTGAAATCGTCGCACGGATCGTCCGGCGCGGCAGGCTCGGGTGCGTCACCCGTAATGGGCGCCGCCGCCGGTATAGGCGCGGCACCGGCGGTACGTGGCCGGAAGGGTGAGGCGAACGGATCGATCTCCACCAGATCGATCGGCCCCGGCCGTTCCCAGCGATAGACCGAGCGTTCGACCGCGTTGCGCAGTTCGCGGACATTGCCCGGCCAGCGATGCTCCATCAGCTGATCGACCGCGTTGGGGCCGAAGCCCGGCCATTCGTCGCGCCCGATCTCCGCCGCCATGCGCCGCCCGAAAAAGTCGGCCAGCACCATGATGTCGCCCGGCCGCGCGCGTAAGGGGGGCAGCGTCACCACCTCGAAGCTCAACCGGTCGAGCAAATCGGCGCGGAACGTGCCGCGCTCCACCCGGTCGGGTAGGTGCTCGTTGGTCGCGGCGACGATGCGGACATCGACCCGGATCGGGCGCGACGACCCGATGCGCGTCACCTCGCCATATTCGACCGCGCGCAGCAGCCGTTCCTGCGCACCCATCGACAGCGTGCCGAGTTCGTCGAGGAACAGCGTGCCGCCGTCGGCCTCCTCGAACCGCCCGGCGCGCGCCTTGGTCGCGCCGGTGAACGCGCCCGATTCATGGCCGAACAGTTCCGCCTCGATCAGCGTCTCGGGCAGCGCGGCGCAGTTCATCACCACCAAAGGCTGATCCCAACGCCCCGACAGGCGGTGGAGCCGTTCGGCGACCAGTTCCTTGCCGGTCCCCCGCTCCCCGATCACCAGCACCGGACGGTCGAGCGCGGCGGCCCGGCTGGCCCGTTCGAGGGCATCGAGAAAGGGGCCGGATTGGCCGACGACCTGGCTTGCGCGTTCCATCGCCGATGTGTGGCGTATTTTCCCAAACATTCGCAAGCGTCAAATTCATCGACCGGGCGGCCACGCGAAAAGTGACGCAAAACCGTCATTTTCGAAATTGGCACGCCTCCTGCAATGTATTGTGCAAGCCCGGCACAGGGCGCACAAAACAGCTTCAGGGAGTTCCACCATGATCCGCATCAACAAGAACGTGACCGCCCGCCAGTCGATCCTCAGCCTGATGGGCGCGGTCGCGGTCTGCTTCTTTGCCTTTGGCGTCACGACCGCAACCGGTCCGACCGCCGCAACCGTTGCCGCCGCGCCGATGGCGTAAGGCGGCGGGCCGGGGCGGTTCCGCCCCGTTCCACCCCGGCCACCCAGTATCTGTCAGGAGTAACCGATGGGCATTTTCTCCCGCACCCGCGACATCATCGCCGCCAACGTCACCGACCTGCTCGACAAGGCGGAAGACCCCGCGAAGATGATCCGCATGATCATCCTCGAAATGGAGGAAACCCTGGTCGAGGTCCGCGCCTCCGCCGCGCGCACCATCGCCGACCAGAAGGAAATGCGTCGCCACATCACCAAGCTGGAAAAGCTGCAGGACAGCTGGACCGAAAAGGCGGAGCTGGCGCTGAGCAAGGACCGCGAAGACTTGGCGAAGGCCGCGCTGGTCGAACGGCAGAAGGCGGTCGACATGATCGAACAGCTCAATGCCGAGATCGTCGTGCTCGACGATGCGCTGCGCGCGTCGGAAGCCGACATCGCCAAGCTGCAGAACAAGCTGCGCGAGGCGCGGACGCGGCAGAACGCCATCCAGACCCGGATGGAAAGCGCCAACAACCGCACCAAGCTGCGGGAGATGTATGCAGGGTCCAAGACCGCCGAAGCCTTCAGCCGCTTCGACGTGCTGGAACGCCGTGCCGACCTTGCCGAAGGTCGCGCCGAAGCGGCCGGCATGGGCCAGGGTGGCAAGAGCCTGGAGGACGAGATCGCCGAGCTGCGCCAGTCCGACAAGATCGACGCCGAACTGGCCGCGCTGAAGGCCCGCCTCAACCGGGAGGGCTGATCGCATGGGCGATTTCCTGACGGCGGCGGTCGCGATCAGCGTCCTCTTCATCGGTCTGCCGTGGCTGATCCTTCACTATATCACCAAGTGGAAACAGTCGCCGACGCTGACCAACGAGGACGAGCGACTGCTCGACGACATGCACGTCACTGCCCGCCGGCTCGAAGAGCGGCTCCAGACGATCGAGCGGATCATCGCCGCCGACAATCCCGACTTCCGCCCTTCGATGCCGCGCCGGGAATATCCGGAAAGCGATTTCCGCAACAACGATTACGCACGGAGGGACTGATGTCCGGCGCACGCACCAAATTCTATGTCGACAAGGCGAATGGCAAGATGTCGGGCGTGTGCGCCGGCATCGCCGACTATACCGGTGTCGAGGTCATGTGGATCCGCATCGGCACGGTGTTGCTGACGCTGGCCGGTGGCTTTCCCTGGACGGTGATCGCCTACTTCATGATCGCCTGGATGGCGCAGAAGAAGCCGGTCGGCCTGTACGAAAGCTATGAGGACGAGAAATTCTGGCAGGGCGTCCGGTCGAACCCGACCCGCTCGGCATCGGAAATGCGCTCGACCTTCCGCGATATCGACCGTCGCCTTGCCGACATCGAAATGTACTATACCAGCCGCAACACCCGTCTGGCGGACGAGATCGACAGCCTGCGCTGATCGGGTCCCCGCCTGAGCGGACGAAAGGGAGAGAGACGATGAGTTGGGGTGGACCGGGGTTCGTGCTGGCCCTGATCGCGATGAGCATGATCGGCTGGGTCGTGACGACCGCCATTCGCGCCAAGCACGGCTATCCGCTGAACGACGATTGGGGCGGCCCCGCCGCCCGCCGCGACGAGGTGGAACCCAGCCGGCAGGCCCGGCTGATGGCCGAGGAGAACGAACGTCTCGCAGCAAAGGTCGGCCGGCTGGAGGAGCGCATCGCCGTCCTCGAACGCATCGCCACCGATCCTGCCACCCGCACCGCCCGCGAAATCGACGCGCTGCGCTGAACCGTACGGAGTTCCAGTCATGATGAGCTATGTCGACAATGCCACGCCGGAAAAGGTCGCGATGATGCAGATGATCTTTCCCTTCATCGGAACGATCGTCGCCATCTCCGTCGCCGGATGGGTCGTCACCACATGGCTGCGGATCAAGCACGGCTATCCATTGCAGGGCGGCTGGGGCCAGAGCGTCTATCCCAAGCGCGACGACGAGACCGTCGAACGCGTGAAGCTGCTCAGCCAGGAAAACGCCCAGCTCAAGGCCGAGCTGGGATCGATCAAGGACCGGCTCGCCAATGTCGAGCGGATCGTGACCGACGGCGCCCACAGCCTCGACCGCGAAATCGAAGAGCTGCGCAGCCGCGCGAACTGAAAGGACCGGCCATGAGCCCCTTCATCATCCCCATGCTCGCCCTGATGATCCCGATCGTCGCGATCCTCAGCAAGCTAGTGTTCCAACCCTGGCTGGAACTGAAGGAACGCGAACTGCAGGTTCGCGGCACCGAAACCGCCGAAAAGGCCGCGCAATACGCCGCACAGACCGAACGGCTGGAACAGCGGGTCCGCGTCCTCGAACGCATCATCACCGACCGCGGCGTCGACCTCTCCGACGAGATCGAACGGCTCCGCGACAAACCGCTCAACTGACAAACCCGAATGAACAGGGCAGTCCGATGAACCTCACCCTTACCCTCGCACTCGCCATCACCACCCTCGCCGCCGTCGCGATCGTGGCGGTCACGACGCTCGCCGGCTGGCGCGGCTGGCTGGCGCTTCAGCAACAGCGCCTGGGCGACAAGCCGATGGCCCAGCCGACGCCGAACGCCGGCACCCGGATCGAGATCGCCGACCTGAAGGAGCGCATCCGCAAGCTCGAAGCGATCGCCGCCGGGGTGGAACTGTAGGACCAAATGCCTATAGCGGCGTCATGCAGAGCATCGACGACATCCGCGAAGAATATGACTTTCTCGACGGCGACGACCGTTACCGGCTCCTGATCGATCTGGGCCGCCAGCTGGAGCCGATGCCCGATCCCCTCAAGACCGATGCGACCCTCGTCCGCGGCTGTTCGGCATCGGTCTGGGTCTATCCCCAGCCGCAGGGGGACGGCACGCTCCATTTCCTCGCCGACAGCAACGCTGCGATCACCAAGGGGATCATCGCGCTGGTGCTGGCGACCGTACAGGACCGGCGGGCACAGGCGATCCTCGACACCGATATCGAAGCCGCCCTCGCCCCGTTCGACCTGCGCAACCAGCTGAGTTCGAACCGGACGCAGGGCATTCCCAACATGATCGCGCTGATCCGGGAAACGGCCGCGCGGCTGGCCGGAGCCCCCTCCGGCCAATAGCCCGACGCCCCTCGTCGGCGCGACCGGTTCGCCCGGCGGGCATCCGCACGTCGTTCCCGAAAAATTAACCAAGAACCGTATACCAATGGGCCGCATCGGCGGACGGCAGGGAACGGGGATGCGGGTAGATATCAGACTGCTGGAGCAGCAGCACGCCACCATCCGCGCGGCGATCGAGGAACTGCATGCGCTGACCGACATGCCGGCCGATCGCGGGTTACCGATGGTCGTCAAGGCCCGGCTGCGGCTGGCAAAGGCGGTCGCCGACAATGTCGCAACGGAAATCGCCCAAATCCATGCCCCGCTGAAAGCCCATCGGCTGACGCATCACATTCCCGAATATGGCGCGATCGAAGCCTGTTCGAACGAATTGCGCGGGCTCTTTTCCACCCATATCGCCCGGTGGACACTGCCTGCGATCCGACAGGACTGGGTCGGCTATGCCCGATCGATGCGCGACATTACCGGCCAGCTGGCCGACCTGATCGACCGCGAAGACCAATGGCTCTTCCCCGCCGCCGCCGCGCTTCTGGCCAGGATCGAGCCGACCGGATAGCCGGTCGCCGCACCCTATTTTCCCGCCAGCCCCAGCCGTTCGGCCACCGCGTCCAGATCGTCGCCCGGCCGCACCAGCAGCCAGTCGTTCGGCCGCGCGCTGTCCACGACGACCACCGCGCCCTTGGGACATACGTCGAGGCACTTCACCTCGACCACGCCGGCGGCGGATTTCGGTCCGTTCTTCAGCTTCAGATGCTTGCGCAGCGCCTTGGCCAGCGGCTTGCCGCCGTCGCCGAACCCGTCGTCCAGCTTCTTCGAACATTTGGCACAGACCAGCACGGCCTTGTCCCAGCGCGATCGGACGCCGGTTCTCACTGGGCGCTCCTCACGCCGGCTTCCAGCTCCGCCGTTCCTCGGCCACGCGAAGGACATCATAGGCCGCCTGGATCGCGTGGAATTTCTTCGCCGCCTCGGCATCACCCGGCCGGACGTCGGGGTGGAACACCTTGGCCAGCTTGCGCCATGCCAGCCGGATCGTGTCGAAATCGGCATCGGGGTCGCATTCCAGCACTTCGAGCGCGCGCATCTCGTCGCGCGACCGGGTGCCGTCGCCCGATCCGGCCCAGGCGTTCGACGCCGATGCCGCGTAGCCATTGGCGGTGCGGCGTTCCTCGGCTTCCCTCGCGCGGGCCTCTTCCTCGTTCAACCCTTCGAAGTAATTCCAGCCCTTATTGTATTCGGCGGCATGGGTTTCGCAGAAATACCAGCGATCGGGGTTGTTGGGCGATTTGGGCGCGGGGCATTTGCCGGGTTCGGTGCAGCCGTGGCGATCGCACAGCTTGACCGTCTGCGCCTCGCGGCCCTCGCTATAGCCGCGCCAGCGGGGAAAGCCCCAGTCGTTCGATCGCGTTTGTCGTGCCATTGGGTCCGAAATAAGCCGCCGCAGCCTGCACGCAACCCATTGTCGCGTACGAATGTCAGAGGGTCTGTAAGCCGGGTTCTGTCCACCCGCCGAAAGCGGGATAGGCGACCATTCCTCTCGGACGACGCTTGCACGCCGTCTCCAGCAACCAACCCGGGCAGCGGGCCGGAACATGCCCCGAAGCACTTGCGCACTCCATGCCGCCCCTATTCGGTCTTGCTCCCGGTGGGGTTTGCCATGCCGCTGCCGTTACCGGCCGCGCGGTGCGCTCTTACCGCACCCTTTCACCGTAACCCGGCCGAAGCCAAAGGCCGTCTGCTCTCTGTGGCACTGTCCCTGAACCCCGCATGCCGAAGCCTGCGAAGCCCGCCGGGCGTTACCCGGCACCGTCGTTTCCGTGGAGCCCGGACTTTCCTCGGCACGTTCGACACGTGACGCGGCCGCCCGACCCTCTGACGCACCCGCCCCTAGCCGAGCGCGCGCGCCGGTTCAATCGTCGCCTTGCGGCTTGGGCAACAGCAGCGCGAGCAGCAGCATCCGGCATTCGCCGTCGATCACGCCATCGACCATCTCCGGCCGAAACCGCCGCTGGAACGCCGTCACCGCCGCCGTCGCATCCGCCACATCGTATCCGAAGCGCTCCAGCGCCAGCAGGAACCCGGCATCGCTCCATCCCGGGTCCATCAGGTTGCGGGTCGGGCGCGGCAAGGCCAGCCGCAGCCGCGCCAGCCGGTTCCACGGGAACAGTTCGCCCGGATCCTGCTTGCGCACCGGTGCGATGTCCGAATGGCCGACGACATTGCCGCGCGTGATCTGGTGGCGGTCCTTGATCGCATGGACCAGCGGGATCAGCGCGTCGATCTGCGCATCCGGAAACGCGCGATAGCCCCATTCATGGCCGGGATTGACCAGCTCGATGCCGATCGAAGCGCTGTTGACGTCGGTGATCCCGCGCCAATGCGACCGCCCGGCATGCCAGGCGCGCTTGTCCTCGGCCACCATGCGGTGGATCGTGCCGTCCTCGTCGACCAGATAATGCGCCGACACCTGCGCCGCGGGGTCGGTCAGCCGGGCGATCGCCGACGCGGAATCGGTCATGCCGGTATAGTGCAGGACGATCATCGTGATCGGCAGCATGCGTTCGCCGAAGTTCGGCGACGGCGTCTCGATCATGTCCACCCTGGCGCTCCCCTCGTCCACGACCCTCCCCGATTGCGGCGGGACGGACCGAAAGGCAAGCCTAGTGCGCGGCGGGCCGGTACATGCCGCGATAGCGTTCCGACGGCACCAGCGCCTCGGTATGCCCGATCACCGTCTCGCCCGCGCCCAGCACCAGCAGCCCGCCGGGCCGCAACACGCCGGCGATCCGATCCAGCACCTGCCGCCGTGTGGCCGGCGCCAGATACATCAGCACGTTGCGGCACAGCACGATGTCGAACTTGCCCGCCGGCATCGGGTCGGACATCAAATTCTGCTGGCCGTACAACAGGCGGAAACGCAGCTCGGGCTTCGCCTCCCACGCTTCCTCGTGCACATCGAACCAGCGCATCATCCGCCGGATCGACAGCCCGCGCTGGATTTCGAACTGGGTATAGCGCCCCGCCCGCGCACGCTGCAGCGCCCGCGCCGAAATATCGGTCGCGCGGAATTCGGGCATGGTCAGCCCGTCGCGCTCCTGCGCCTCGGCGAACAGCATCGCCAGCGACAGCGGCTCCTGCCCGGTCGAGCAGGCTGCCGACCAGACGCGCAGCCGGCGCTGCACCGACTGCGCCATGTCAGCGGCGGCCGCCACGACCTGATCGAGGACCGACGAATCGCGGAAAAACGAGGTTTCCTGATTGAGCAGCGCGTCGACGACCAGGTCGGCCAGCCCCTGTTCGCACCGCCCGCCCGCGGCGATGCGCGCCACCAGTTCGTCGAGCGAGGTCAGCCCGCGCTCGCGCAGCATCGGCTGCAACTGGCTGTCGATCCGCCATGCGCGCCCGGCGTCGAGCTGTTGCCCGGTCCGCTGCTCCAGCAGGGTGACGATCTTGTTCGCGGCGCTGCTGAGCGGCGGGTGGACCTGCGGCGGCGTCATGCGGAACGCTTTCTCCGGGCGATGAACGCGCCCAGTTCTTCGGGAGTACCTATGGTGGACGCAAGGCCGCTGACCGCGATCGCGCCGGGCATGCCCCACACGACCGAGCTGCCCTGGTCCTGTACCGCGACGACGCCACCGGTCGCGCGGATGCGTTCGGCGCCGCGGCATCCGTCGCGCCCCATGCCCGACAGCACGACCGCCAGCGCGCGCGCACCGAACACTTCGGCGACCGATTCGAACATCGGGTCCACCGATGGCATGCAGCCGCTGACCGCCGGGGTGCGATCCAGCCGGGTCGCCGCCCCTTCGATCGTCGGGACGACGCGGATATGCGCGTCGCCGGGCGCCAGGATCATCCGCCCGCGCTGGATGCGCAGGCTGTCGGCCGCGACATCGACCGGGCGCCTGGCGAGCGCCGCCAGCTGCTGCGCGAAATAGTCGGTGAACGACGCCGGCAGATGCTGGGTGATCAGGATCGGCACATCGAGATCGTCGGGCAGCGCGCGCAGCAGCGGGGCGATGGCGTGGATGCCGCCGGTCGACGCCCCGATGGCGATCACGTCGAACGGACTGCCGCCCGCTGCCGCCATCGTCGCGGCGATCGAATGGGGCGATGCGGCCATCACCTCGCCGACCAGCGCGGTCAGCCGCGCGGCGAAACCCCCGGCCAGCGGCGAGGATTCGGGCTTGGCCAGCGTCGCCGCGGCGCCAAGCGACAGCGCGTGCAGCGCGGTCGGCGACCCGGCGGCGCAACTGCCCGACAGGACGATGACCCGTGCGTCGGGGGCGACCGCGAACAGGGCGGGCAATCCCGACAACCCGTCCCGGCCGGGCAGGTTGATGTCGAGCAGGATCAGGTCCGCCGCCCCCTTGCCCAGCGCCGCTTCGGCCTGGGCGATGCTGCCGACCGCCGCGATCACCTCATACTGCGGGATCGCATCGACGATCCGGGCGATGACGCAGCGCGTGACCGCCGAATCATCGACGATCAGCACGCGCAGCGTGCCCGAGGGCGACGCCGCCGGTCGTGGACAGGCCGCCGCCACCCTGGGTGCTTTTACGAAACGCCGACGATCTGGAGCTTGCTTTCCAGCGTCTCGCGATCGAACGGCTTCATCACATATTCGTCGGCCCCGGCCTCGATCGCGGCACGGATATAGGCCATGCCGTTCTCGGTCGTACAGAACACGACCTTGGGGTGCATGCCGCCTTCGCTCTGGCGCAGCGCGCGCAGGAAATCCATGCCGCTCATCACCGGCATGTTCCAGTCGAGCAGGATCACGTCGGGCTGCCGTTCGGCACAGCGGTCCAGCGCCTCGCGTCCGTCGCCCGCCTCGCGGACCTCGAACTGCAGCGTTTCCAGAATGTGTCGCGCAACCTTGCGGATCACCTTCGAATCATCGACGACCAGGCAATTCTTCATCACGACATCCTAACTCTGCACGCATCCAGCCTAGCGCGACTTCGTAAGCAGCCCGTTAAAGCCTTCAGGCAGCGGCACGTTCTGTGCCCGCCGCCCGCGCGACGACGGCGGACAGGTCGAGCACCAGTACCGCACGGCCCAGATGATCGATGACACCGGACACCACCGGCCCCCATGCCGCACCCGGCATCAGCCCCGATGCCAGCGGCCGCACCTCGCAGCGATAGGCATCGTCGAGCATGTCGACCAGCAACGCATAGTGATGCCCGTCGACCTGCGTCACCACCGCCCGCTTCCGCCGGGACGGCTCGCCATCCGGGTCGATCGCCAGCGCGGTGTCGATCACCGTCACCACCCGGCTGCGCAGCGCCGCCAGGCCGCATACCGCAGGCGCGGTGCGCGGCACCGGCGCGATCGCGGCGATATCCACCACCGATTCGACATGGTCCGACAGGATCGCGACGTCCTGCCCGGCGACCTGGGCGAGAAGGAACAGCTTCGGCATCGTTACCTCCCCACCGCCTGTCGCACCGCCTGCAACACGCCCTCCCGGTCATAGCGATAGACGCTGCCGTCGCCGGTATCGGCCACCGACGCGCGCAGCCGCACGACCGGAGTCGCTCCCGCCGCCGCCACAGGGCCCTCCGCCTGCGCCAGCACCAGCGCGGGGCGTTCGTCGTCCTTCAACCGTTCGACCGCGCGATACCCGGCCTGTTCCAGCATCGGCCGCAGGAAGGTCCGCATCCATCCGCTGCCGCCATCGGCCAGCAGGCAGGTCGGCCGCGCGTCGGAACCCCTGGCCCCCACCCCCGGCGCCACGTCACGCGCATGGCGTTCGAACAGCCAGAGCGGATCGACCTGCTCGACCTGCTCGCCCTTCAGCAGCACGATCCCGCCGCTCGGCCCGAACTCACCCGCCGGCGCCGCCAGCTCGGGCAGCATCACGATGTCGACCGCGTCGTCGATGGCATAGGCCAGCTCGACCATGCCGTCGGTCAGGCGCAGGACCGTCGTCACGCGGTCGATCCCTTCGACTGCGCACGCCGCCACCGGCAGCACCCGTCCGTCGATCGACAGCCAGATACGCCCGCCGCTGCGTTGCAGGCTGCCCGCGCGAATCCGTTCGATCCGGTCGATCACCGCCAGCGGGATGACCCGCCGCCGCCCGTCAAGATCGTCGAACAGCAGCGCGGCGATCCCCGGGTCCGCCACCTCCTCCGCCTCGGTCGCCAGCTCGCGGTCCATCGCGTCGGCAAAGGTCAGGCCGGCGGCACTCGCGACGCCAGCACAGTCGAGCATCAGCATCGGCTGCCCGGTGTCGGGCAGGGTCTGCCCGGCGAACAGCCCGGTCGCCATCACCGCCGGAGCGGCCGGCTTGACCACCAGTTCCTCGGTATCCAGCACCTCGTCGACCGACACGGCCAGGTCGCCGCCGGCGATGCCGACCACGACCAGCATCTTGCCGCACGCCTCGGGCCGCGATTCGACGCTCAGCACCTCGCACAGGTCGACCATCGGTATCCGCCGGTCGCGGATCTGCGCGATGCGGATATCGCCCAGCCGGTCGATCCGGATATGCGCGCCGCGTTCGCGCACGATCTCGCCGATGGTCTGGCGCGAAATGGCGAAGCGATGCTCGCCCGCACGCACGACGATGGTCGACACGATCGACAGCGTCAGCGGCACCTGCACCGCAATCCGCAGCCCCCGGCCGGGCTTGTTGTCCAGCGTGATCCGCCCGCCGATCTGGTCGATCGCCGATCGCACCACGTCCATGCCGACACCGCGTCCCGAAATCTCGGTCGCGACGTCGCGCGACGACAGGCCCGGTGCAAAGACCAGTTCGCATTGCTGGCGCTGGGTCATCCGCCGCAGCTCGGCCTCGCTGCGCTGTCCCGAACCCGCCATCTTGGCGATCAGCCGCTCGGTATCGATGCCGCGCCCGTCGTCGATCACCTCGATCACGATCTGGTTGCCCGACTGGCGCGCCGCGACGTGCAGCCGCCCGCTCTCGCGCTTGCCGGCGGCGCGGCGTTCGGCGGGCGACTCGATGCCATGGTCGATCGCGTTGCGCACGACATGGACCAGCGGATCGCGCATCACCTCGATCATCTCGCGGTCCAACTCGACATCGCTGCCGTCGACGCTCAGCGTCACCGCCTTGCCCACCGCCGCCGCCGTGTCGCGCACGATCCGCGGCAGCGGAGAGAACAGCGTCTCGATCTTCTGCATCCGCGTCCGCGTCACCGCGTCACGCATATCGGCCACCGACGCCGACAGCCGCTCCAGCGCCCCTTCGACCGCCGGATCGAGGTCGAGGTCGCGCAGGCGTCGGAACAGTTCGTTGCGGACCAGCACCATGTCCGACATGCCGCTCATCATGCGGTCGAGCAGGTCGACGTTCAGCCGGACGCTGCGCAGCGGCGTGCGCCCCTGCGCGATCGCCGCCGCCGCGACCGGCGTCGTCGCCTGCGCGATGCTCGCCCCCGGTGCCAGCGCGGCGATCAGCTCGTCCTCACCCTCGTCGGTCAGCGGCAGGCCGGCGTCGATCGCCTCGACCAGTTCGCCGATCCGGTCGACGATCGCCAGCACCGCGTCGACCAGCGCGCGGTCGGGCCGCCGCGTCCCGTCGCGGACCTCGCACAGCGTATCCTCGGCGGCATGGCTCAGCCGCAACAGGCGCGGCAGGTCGAGGAATCCGCAGCTGCCCTTGACCGTGTGGACGAAGCGGAAGATCGCATCCAGCCGCGCCCGATCCTCGGGCGCCGCCTCCCACGCGACGACCTCCGTCGACAACGCTTCCAGCGTCTCGCGGGTCTCGGCAATGAATTCCTGTAACAGATCGTCCATGCGGCCCCGCCCGGTTGTGGCGCGACCATGGGCGGGATCAGGTTAAGGCGGGGTTAGTGCAGGCGCCAATGTCGCGCACGACCGCTTCCACTTCCGTTACCCCGGACTTGATCCGGCGTCCCGCTTCCTCTTGACCTTCTGCATGCAAACGTCACCCCGGCGCAGGCCGGGGTCTTGGGCGGCTCTTGTCCCGCGCGATAACCGGGAAATCCCGGTCTTCGCCCGGATGACGCGATGGGGAGCGATCACCCCGTAACCAGCGACGCCCCGAACAACAGCACCGGCGAATCGACCGGCGAAACCTGCAGCGTCCCGCCGCCCTGTTCGACCAGTTCGCGCACCAGGCACGCCGCTGCCGCACGCGGGGTCATCATCGCCGCGTCGCCCAGCAATGCACCGCGCAGCTCGGCGTCGAGCACGATCCGCAACCCGTCGGCACGCACCGCGATGTCGATGCCGTTCGCGGTCGGCTCCGCCCCGATATCCAGCTGCCCGCCGCGCACCAGCGCGTCGCCCGCGATCAGCGCCAGGTTCAACAGCACCTTGACCGCCGGCTTCGGCAGCGAAGGCGCATCGACCATCCAGCCCAGCTTCACCCGGTGATTGTCGCCGAACAGCCCTTCGAGCGCCGCCCGCGCCTCGCGCGTGTCGATCGAATCGCCCAGCCCGCCCGACGCGCCGAACGCCAGACGGAAGAATTTCAGCTTGTTCGCCGACGCCCGCGCGCTGTCGGCGAGGAGTTCGAGGCAGCGGGCGCGCATGTCCGGATCATGTTCGTCGGCCAGCAGTTCGAGGCCGTTGTTGAGCGCCCCGACCGGGCTCAGCAGGTCGTGGCACAGTCGCGAACACAGCAGGCTGGCGAAATCGGCTGGGCTGATGTTCAATGCGACGACCCTTGTGCTTTGGCGAACGTCATCGTCCGCCCGGCCCGGTCCATGTGCACCGCTTCGCAGTTTTTTTCAACGTGGCCGCCGTCCTTTACCGTGAAGGCGACCGGGTCGAACCGGCCATGGCGTGCCCCGTCCGCGATCGCCCGCCACAGCCGCGCGGTGCCGCCGCCCAGGATCAGCCAGATCATGCCGTCCGCCGCCGCCTGCGCCGCATCGGTCGCCGACGGATCGGCGCTGCCCGAGGGATGCGAATGATACCAGCCCAACACCGGCATCCCGCCCCGCCGCGCATCGCGCAGCGCCACGAACAGCGCGGCGGGATCGATCTCGAAGTGCCGCGCCGGGTCCACCGCGACGTTGCGCGCCGGCTCGGCAGCAATGATCCGGCCGTCGCTTCCCCGCAGGATTCCGCAGATTTCGACAGCACTTTCGTTGGCCGTCCGTAACAGTCGGGCCAGCAGTTCGCTTGAAATTTCCGGTTCCATCCCCATCTCCATACGCAATGGACCGGGGGGTTTCCACGATCGAGGCGCGCATCACCGATGCGGCGCACGGGCAACGGATCGACAAGGCATTGGCCGAGGTCGTCGCCGACCTGTCGCGCGAACGGATCAAGGCGCTGATGGCCGCCGGCCATGTCCGGGGCGAGGACGGACCGGTGTCGGACGGCAAGCGCAAGGTGTCGGCCGGGCAGGTCTTCACCATCACCCTCCCCGCCGCCGTGCCGCTCGACAATGTCGCGCAGGATATTCCGCTGATGATCGCCTATGAGGACGATCACCTGATCGTCATCGACAAGCCCGCCGGGCTGGTGGTGCATCCCGCGGCGGGCAATCTCGACGGGACGCTGGTCAACGCGTTGCTCCACCATTGCGCGGGCAAGCTGTCGGGCATCGGCGGCGTCGCGCGGCCGGGCATCGTGCATCGCATCGACAAGGATACGTCGGGCCTGCTGGTCGTCGCCAAGGACGATGTGGCGCATGAAGGGCTGGCGCGGCAGTTCAAGGATCACAGCATCGATCGCCGCTATCTGGCGATCGCGGCGGGGCGGGTGGCAACTTCGGCGGGAACGGTGGACGCCCCGCTGGCGCGTTCTCCCAATGATCGCAAGAAGATGGCCATCGTCCACAGCCCCACCGCAAAACATGCGGTGACTCACTTTCGCAAACTTCGGCAGCTTCGCGACGCGTCGCTGATCGAATGTCGGCTGGAGACGGGGCGCACCCATCAGGTGCGGGTGCACATGGCGTCGATCGGCCATCCGCTGCTGGGCGATCCGGTCTATGCCGGGCGGCGACCGGCGTTGAAGGCCCAGCTGGAAACCCTGAATTTCCGGCGACAGGCATTGCACGCCGCACATCTGGGGTTCATCCATCCGGTCACAAAAAACGCTTTGTCGTTCGATAGTGACCTTCCGGCAGACATGCAGGAACTGTTGGACCATCTTCACGTATAGGTTTCGGCGATTCCGCGGTGCGGTGTAGCCACAAGGACAAAGGGAGTTTCACGCGATGGCAACTGGCAGCAACGTCCCGGCGACGATCCCGGCGCTTGGCGGCGAGGCGAGCCTCAACCGCTATCTCTCCGAAATCCGCAAGTTCCCGATCCTCGCGCCCGAGCAGGAATATATGCTCGCCAAGCGGTTTCAGGAACATGGCGATCCGGAGGCGGCGGCGCAGCTCGTCACCTCGCACCTGCGCCTCGTCGCAAAGATCGCGATGGGCTATCGCGGCTACGGCCTGCCGGTCAGCGAACTGATTTCCGAAGGGAATATCGGGCTGATGCAGGGCGTGAAGAAATTCGAACCCGACCGCGGCTTCCGCCTCGCCACCTATGCGATGTGGTGGATTCGCGCCTCGATCCAGGAATTCATCCTGCGCTCGTGGAGCCTCGTGAAGATGGGCACCACCGCCGCGCAGAAGAAGCTGTTCTTCAACCTGCGCCGGATGAAGTCGAAGCTCGACGCGTTCGAGGACGGCGACCTCAGCCCCGAACACCTCCAGAAGATCGCGACCGACCTCGGCGTGACCGAAGAGGAAGTCACCTCGATGAACCGCCGCATGGCGATGGGCGGCGACACGTCGCTCAACGTCCCCATGCGCGAGGATGGCGAGAGCCAGTGGCAGGACTGGCTGGCCGATGACAGCCCGTTGCAGGACTCGGTCGTGGCCGAGGCACAGGAAGCCGATGTCCGCCACGGCATGCTGGTCGAGGCGATGGACGACCTGAACGACCGCGAAAAGCACATCCTGACCGAACGCCGCCTGACGGACGACCCCAAGACGCTGGAAGAGCTGAGCCAAGTCTACGGCGTCAGCCGCGAACGCGTCCGCCAAATCGAGGTCCGCGCCTTCGAAAAGCTGCAAAAGGCGATGATGCGCCTCGCCGGCGACCGCCGGATGCTCGCCGCGGTGTAAGGCCGGGGGCGGGGGTGGCGACGGACCACCCCCGCCCCAACCGTCATCCCGGCGAAGGCCGGGATCCATAACCCATGCCGCCCATGGCTCCTCCACCAACGTCAGTTGCCACCTTGCCCTCGCCCGCTCGCTCCGGCTAGCGAGCCTTCATGGCCGCCCGCACCGCATCCCGCCCAAAGCCCGCTGCGAACCGCCGCTGGCCCCGCCGCCTGACCGGCTGGGCGATCAAGGCGATCCTCGGCTTCGTCATCCTCTCGGTCCTCTGGGTGCTGATCCTGCGCTTCGTGCCGCCACCGATCACCCTCACCATGCTCGGCGACGTGCCCACCGGCCACGGCGTCACCAAGAGCTGGCGCCCGCTGTCCAAGATCGACCCCGACATGCCCCGCGCGGTCATCGCGGCGGAGGACAGCCGCTTCTGCGCCCATAACGGCTTCGACTACATCGCCATCGCCAACGCCGCCCGTCGCAATGCCGAGGGCGGGCGCATCCGCGGCGGATCAACCATCAGCCAGCAGACCGCGAAGAACGTCTTCTTGTGGCAGGGCGGCGGCTATTTCCGCAAAGGCTTGGAGGCCTATTTCACCGTTCTGATCGAGGCGATGTGGGGCAAGCGGCGGATCATGGAAGTCTATCTCAACGTCGCCGAAACCGGCATCGGCACCTATGGCGTCGAAGCCGGCGCGCGTCGCTACTTCAAGCACGGCGCCGACAAGCTGGGCGCGCGCGAGGCCGCCCAGATCGCCGCCGTCCTGCCATTGCCCAAGAAGCGCGCCGGCATCGCCCCGACCGGCTTCACCCGCCGCTACGCCCGCACGATCGAACGCCGCATCGCCATCGTCCGCCGCGAGGGGCTGGACAGCTGTCTCAAGTAGCTGCCCCCGCCCCAAACGTCATCCCGGCGAAAGCCGGGATCCATGGTTACGAAACGTCAGCGGCTCCATCGAACCGGCCCGTATCCATGGATTCCGGCCTTCGCCGGAATGACGAGGCAGGGCATAGGAAGTACCTGCCAAAGCACGTCACCCCAGCCTCCGCTGGGGTGACGCTTGTCTCCGGTCAGAAAACGACGTTACTTCGTCGCCCGCTCAACCGCATCGCCGGCCTTGTCCGCCGCATCGCCGACGCTCTTCGCCGCCGACGTCACCGCACCGGTCCGGGCGTTGTCGTTGTTCGCGTTGTTCAGCAGGAAATAGGCCCCGACGATCACCGCCAGCAGGATCGCCAGCCCGATCAACAACCCGCCGCCCGACCCGCGCCGCTCGACGATCACCGTCTGCGGCGCGCCATTGGGGTTGGTTTCGATCCGATCGGGTTCCATGGCCTCTCTCCCTCAATGATGGATGAGCCCAAGAACCGTCACGCCCGCCGCTTGTTCCAGCAGCGTTCCGAACCGCTCAGAACGGCAGCTTGAATCCCGGCGGCAGCGGCAGGCCGTTGGTCAGCTTCGACATTTCGGTCGAGCTCGCCGCATCCGCCTTTGCCCGCGCATCGTTGAACGCGGCGACGATCAGGTCTTCGAGCATCTGCTTTTCCGACGGCTGCAGCAGCGAATCGTCGATATCGACGCCCAGGATGCGCCCCTTGGCCGAGGCACGGACCTTGACCAGCCCCCCGCCCGATTGTCCGTCGACCTCGATCGTGTCGAGGTTCGCCTGCGCCTTGGTCAGTTCGTTCTGCACGTTCTGCGCCATGGCCATGATGTCGTCGAGATTCTTCATCGCGCGATACTCCCGTCGCTGCGTTGCCAATGATCGAGGGTGGCGTCCGGAAACGCCGCCAGTGCCGCCTGTACCAGCGGCGAGTTGAGGACCTGATCGCGCTCCGATTCCGCCTTGGCCGTTTCCTGTTCGCGCAAGGTCGGTTCGCCCGTCCCCTCGCCGATCAGAACGCGCCAATGGCTGCCGGTGATCCCCTTCAGCGCATTTTCCAGATCACGGGTGAAGTCGGCAGGCAAGGGCCGCGCGCCGCTCAGTTCGATCAGCTGCGGCTCCAGCCGGATCAGCCGCGCGCAATTGCGAAACTGCGCCTCCAGCGAATGCCGCCCATGCTTCGATAGCAGCTGGGCGACCTGTTCGGCCGTCTCCGGCACCGGATCGGCCACCGCCACCGGTTCGGCGGCAGGCGCGGGCGCCGGCGCAGGAGGCGCGCCCATCGCCGGAACCTGCCCCGCCGCCAACTGCTTCGCCAGCGTCCCCGGATCGGGCAGCGACGATGCATGGACGATGCGCAGCAACGCCATCTCGCACGCCTCGATCGGCAACGCCGCGCGCGACACTTCCTCATGCCCCTTCAGCAGCAACTGCCACAGCCGGTGCAGCATCGGGAACGACAGCGCGCTCCACCCGTCGAACGCCGCGCGCTCCTCCGCCGACTGGCCCGGTCCGCGATCGCCGCCGACCTTGACGATCGTCACCGCATGCACGGTTTCGAGCAGCGTCCGCAGCACCGACGCCGGATCGACGCCCAGATCATATTGCGCCCTGAGCGCCCGCAGCGCCCCCGGCCCATCCGCCTTCAACAGCAGGTCGAACAGCGTCCGAATCGCCCCCCGATCCGACAGGCCCAGCATCTGCCGCACGGCATCGGCCCGCACGCCCTCGCCGTCCAGCCCGCCATGCGCGATCGCCTGGTCGAGGATCGACAGCCCGTCGCGCGCCGATCCTTCCGCCGCCCGCGCGATCAGTTGCAGCGCCTCCGGTTCGGCCTCGACGCCCTCCGCCTCGACCACATGCGCGAAATGCCCTGCCAGCAGATCGGCAGGAATCCGCCGCAAATCGAACCGCTGGCAACGCGACAGCACCGTCACCGGCACCTTGTGCACCTCGGTCGTCGCCAGCAGGAACTTGACGTGCGCGGGCGGCTCTTCCAGCGTCTTCAGCAGCGCATTGAACGCCGGCGTCGACATCATGTGCACTTCGTCGATGATGTAGATCTTGAAGCGCGCCGACACCGCGGCATAGCGCACCGCCTCGGTCATCTCGCGCACGCTGTCGACGCCGTTGTT
Organism: Sphingomonas hankookensis; assembly: GCF_001619955.1. Classification (GTDB taxonomy): domain Bacteria; phylum Pseudomonadota; class Alphaproteobacteria; order Sphingomonadales; family Sphingomonadaceae; genus Sphingomonas; species Sphingomonas hankookensis_A. The sequence continues at coordinate 19,325 of NZ_LQQO01000006.1, forward strand.
CGACGCGGCGTCGATCTCGACCACGTCGATATGCCGCCCCTCGGCGATCGCCCGGCATGGCTCGCACACCCCGCAAGGATCGATCGTCGGCCCGCCCTGCCCGTCCGGCCCGATACAGTTCAGCGCCTTGGCGATCAGCCGCGCGGTCGACGTCTTGCCGACCCCGCGCACCCCGGTCAGCAAAAACGCATGCGCCAGCCGCCCACGCTTGATCGCATTGCCCAGCGTCGTGACCATCGCATCCTGGCCGATAAGCTGGCTGAACGTCTGCGGCCGATATTTGCGCGCGAGCACGCGGTACGGCTGCGCCGCTGCAGGCTGTTCGGGGATATCGAGGGCGAGGAAGGAGTCGGACATTGGGGGTGTCTTAGCGGCTGGCGGCGGCGGTGTCGCCTGTCGTCCGCTACCGTGTGCCGCGGACATCGTCTTGGCACTCAATCGAGGTCGACGACTACGCGATACCTGTCGCCATCCAGTTGCTTGAAGATGAGCGCGTAAGGAACAAGACTGGACTCCTGCCTATATCCAGCGAAACCTTCCTCGATAGCTTCGTCGACTCCAGGGAGGTTTATCAATGCGGCGTTGTCACCATATCCCATAAATGCAAGTGGAATTCCATTGATGACTGGCCACTCGAATGGATTAAAGCAACGTACGCCAGGTGTTCGTGTTAGAACTTCCTTTGCAAGCGAAATCTCTGCGCCAAAGATATCCACATCATGCAGTGTAGCAAGATCATCTTGGAGAAAACCTAAAAGACGATCCTCGGCAATGCATCGTGCACAAACGGTCGGTCGTAGGGAAGTCGTGTAGATGTTACCCGTATATTCCCAGACACTTGCTCGCCGACACAGCTCGCAAACGTCTTGGGAACGTTTGAATGATATTTCGTCCACATACGCATTTGGGTTGAAGCGAAAGAACGGTTGATCAGCGTCCATCACTACAGCTTGCTCGCCATACCAAATGTCCGCAAGCGAATTTTAGCATTGCCCGGCGGCACATACACCAAGACGCATAATTCGACGGGATAGCGGTGACGCCAATCCCCCTACGCCGCCAGCGCCTCCAACGCCTCGTTCGCCTCCATCCACTTCGTCTCCGCCACCTCGATTTCGGTATCGAGGCTCGCGCGGCGCTTCATCAACTGCGCCATCGTCAGCTTGGCCAGCGCAGGCGACGCCTGCCCCGCCATCGCCGCATCCAGGGCATCGCGCTGTTCGGTCAGCCGCGCCAGATCGCGCTCGATCGCCTGCGCCCCCTTGCGCAACACCTGCGCCTTTTCGCGCGCTTCGGCGGCGGCCTTGCGGTCGTTCTTCTTGTTGGCCTTGGCTGCCTTTTCCTTCGCCGAATTGCCCAGCACCAGCGCGATATAGTCGTCGATGGTCCCGTCGAACTCCTTCGCGGTCCCCTCATCGACCAGCACCAGCCGATCCGCCGTCGCCTCCAGCATATGCCGGTCGTGGCTGACCAGCAGCACGCAGCCGGTATAGGCGTTCAATGCCTGCACCAGCGCCTCGCGCGCATCGACGTCCAAGTGGTTGGTCGGTTCGTCGAGGATCAGCATGTGCGGCGCATCCCGCGTAATCAGCGCCAGCGCGAGGCGCGCCCGCTCGCCGCCCGACAGCTTCCCGACCAATGTCGTCGCCTTGTCCCCCGAAAAGCCGAACCGCCCCAACTGCGCGCGGACGGCGGCGGGCGACGCGCCCTTCATCTGCCGCGTCATATGCTCCAGCGGGGTGTCGTCGGTGCTCAGTTCCTCCACCTGATACTGGGTGAAGTAGCCAACCTTCATCTTGCCCGCGGCGTTCATGTCGCCGTCCATCGGCGCCAGTTGCGCCGCCAGCAGCCGCGCCAGCGTCGTCTTGCCGTTGCCGTTGCGGCCCAGCAGCGCGATGCGATCCTCGGGATCGATGCGCAGGTTCAGCCGCTTGAGGATCGGCGTCTCGCCATAGCCGACACTCGCCATGTCGAGCGTGATGAGCGGCGGACGCAGCTCATCGGGATCGGGGAAGTCGAACGACAGGCTGGGGTCCTCGGCCATCGCCGCGATCGGCTTCATCTTGGCGAGAATCTTCAGCCGCGACTGTGCCTGCTTGGCGGTCGAGGCGCGTGCCGAGTTCTTGGCGACATATTCCTGCAGCTTGGCCCGCTGCGCCGCCTGGTTGGCGCGCGCCGCCTCCAGCTGCGCCAGCCGCTCGGCGCGCTGCTTCTCGAACGCGTCATATCCACCCGGATACAGCGTGATCTTGCCCTGATGCAGGTGCAGGATATGGTCGACGACGTTGTTCAGGAAATCGCGCTCGTGGCTGACGACGACGATCGTCGCTTTGTACCCTTTCAGGAAATCCTCGAGCCACATTACCGCTTCAAGGTCGAGGTGGTTCGACGGTTCGTCGAGCAGCAGCACGTCCGGCTGGCTGAACAGCAACGCCGCCAGCGCCACGCGCATCCGCCAGCCGCCCGAATAGCTCTCCAGCGGCCGGTTCTGCATCTCCTCGTCAAAGCCCAGCCCGACCAGAATCCGCGCCGCGCGCGCCGGGGCACCATAGGCGTCGATCGCCAGCAGCCTTTCGTGAATATCGCCTAGCCGGTCGGGATCGGTCACCGTCTCGGCATCGTGCATCAGCTTCGCACGCTCGACATCGGCTTCCAGCACGGTTTCGAACGGCGTCGCCTGTCCGGCCGGCGCTTCCTGCGCGACATAGCCCAGCCGACTGCCCCGCGGCATCTCCGCCACGCCATTATCGGGCTCCAACTGGCCGGCGATCACCCGCACCAGCGTCGACTTGCCCGCGCCATTGCGCCCGATCAGCCCGACGCGGCTGCCCGGCGGCAGCGCCGCACTGGCGTTGTCGAGGATCGTCCGCCCGCCCAGGCGCACCGTGATACCGTTCAGATTGAGCATGGCCGGGCCGTTAGCAGTTTTCACGGCACTTGCGAAGGGTGGCGGGAACGGCCTTTCCTACACGCCATCACCGGCGCATGATCCGCCCCGGCCGCCCCCACGCGCCTGCTCTTTGACACGTCCGATCGCCTGCGCGCGCTTCGCTAGCCGCGCGCATTCAACCGCCCCAGACGTCATCCCAGCGAAGGCTGGGATCTCCCCGTGACGGCACGGGACAATCGCCGCGAATGCTGGATGAACCGTTATTGCAACTGAATAGCATTGTTTCGCTGACTATGTGGCGAGTGTGAACTTAGTGAACTTTAACCGCCTCACACGGTCCGTACCTAAAGCCCGCCACGGGCAAAGCCCGTGTCGTCGGACGGCGCTTCAAGCGCCGCCGGCCGGCCGCGCCTGGAGGCTCGGCCTAGCTGCGCTACGCCTTCGCCCGGCGCGGCGAGTGTGAACTTAGTGAACTTTGACCGTCGCACCTGGGCCCGTACCGAGGCCCGCCGCGGGCAAAGCCCGCGTCGTCGGACGGCGCCTCACGCGCCGCCGGCCGGCCGTGCCTGAAGGCTCGGCCTAGCTGCGCTACCCCTTCGCCCGGCGCGGCGAGTGTGAACTTAGTGAACTTTGACCTTCTCACACGGTCCGTACCGAGGCTCGCCACGGGCAAAGCCCGCGTCGTCGGACGGCGCCTCACGCGCCGCCGGCCGGCCGCGCCTTGGGGACGCGGCCTAGCTGCGCTAGGCCTGGCCCGGCGCGGCGAGTGTGAACTTAGTGAACTTTGGCCGTCGCACCCGGGCCCGTACCGAGGCCCGCCACGGGCAAAGCCCGCGTCGTCGGACGGCGCCTCACGCGCCGCCCACCGGCCGCGCCTCCTGCGGCTCGACGTAGCTGCGCTACGCCTTGCCCGGCGCGGCAAACATCTGGCGCAGCTCGCTTTTCAAAATTTTCCCATTGGCATTGCGCGGCAGCACCGTGTCCGAGAACCGCACCGCCACCGGCACCTTGAACGCCGCCAGCCGCGCACGGACGAAGGCCTGCAGCTCCGCCTCGCTCGCCTCGCATCCCGGACACAGGTGGACGACCGCCGCCGGCACCTCGCCCAATGCCGGATCGGGCACGCCGACCAACGCGGCATCGGTGACCGAAGGATGCGCGTACAACACGTCCTCCACCTCGATCGAATAGATATTTTCGCCACCGCGGATGATGATGTCCTTGGCGCGGTCGACGATGGTGCAAAAGCCCTCCTCGTCCAGCCGCGCCAGATCGCCGGTGCGCACCCATCCGTCGACGAAGGTCTTGGCCGTCTCCTCCGGCGCGTTCCAGTACCCACGCACGATCATCGGCCCGCGCGCCCACAGCTCGCCGACCTCGCCGACCGGCCGTTCGGTCACGCCGTCATCGGCCATGATCTTCAGGTCGGCGACCGGCACCGGCGCACCGCAACTGGTCGGCCGCGCCAGATAATCCTCGCCGACATGCTGCGTCACCGTCGCCATCGTCTCGGTCATGCCCCAGCCATTGCCGGGCAGCGCACCGAACACGTCGAAGATCCGCTTCACCAGATCGGGCGCCGACGGCGCGCCGCCATATTGCACGACCTCCAGCGACGACAGGTCGTATTTCTCGCGGTCGGGATGCTCCAGCAACTGCCACGCGATCGTCGGCACGCCGCCGGTCACCTGCACCCGCTCCCGCTCGATCAGCGCCAGCGCCTCGCCCGCATCCCATTTGCGCATCAGCACCAATGTCGTGCCCCCGGCCAGCGCCCCCATCAGCGACGCGCTGCACGCCGTCACATGAAAGAACGGGATGACCAGCAACCCGACCTTCGGCTCCGGCTCGGGTGGCATCTCGCCCCGCCGCAGATAGGACCTTGCCGCAACATAGGCCGCCGACAGGATATTGGTCGACAGGTTGCGATGCGTGCCCAGCGCCCCCTTGGGCCGCCCGGTCGTGCCGCTGGTATAGAAGATCGTCGCCGCATCGTCAGGCAGGATCTCGACCGCCGGCAGCGCAACCTCAGGCAGCGACGCATAGCCGCTACAATCGCCGATCGCATCCTCCAGCCGCCGGCAGATCCCGCTCAGCGGCACCCGCGCCCGCGCGACCAGCACCGCCTCCAACCCCGGCATCGCGCGATAGTCGCCGTCCAGCCGGTCGTGCCGCTGCCGGTCGACGATCAGCACCCGCGCGCCCGAATCGTTGACACCGAACGCCAGCTCCTGCGGGCTCCACCACGCGTTGAGCGGCACGCAGATCGCCCCGGTCGCGACGATGGCAAAGAAGGCCACCGGCCATTCGGGCATGTTGCGCATGGCCAGCGCCACCCGGTCGCCCTTCGCCACTCCCATCGCGCGCAGTTCGGCGGCGAGCGTCGCGATGGCGCGATACTGCGCCTCATAGGTCACGCGCTGGTCCTCATGGATCGTCGCCAGCCGATCGCCATGCGTCCGCGACAGCGCGATCAGCTGCGTCAGGTTCGCCGGCGCATTCTTCCACACCCGCGTCGCGATCCCGTCGATCGTCACCTGATCCATCTCGAACGGCTGGCCCGGCGCGGTCAGCGCACCCCGTACCGCCGCCATCGACATGCGCGGCCAGTCCGCCGGCACCGTCATCCCTGCTTCGCTACCTGCCACGCAACCGCTCCTGACTATCTGTCGAAGGTCGGGTTTGCCCCGCTCCTTCCGCTTTTCATGGCCGACACTATTGATTGTCATCCCGCGAAAGGCAATAGAATGCAGCAACCCCGCCGGCGTTTAGAATGACCGGTATGGCATTTTATGGAGAAGATGCGACATGCCCGTGACTACCGAACGCCATGGCGACGTCCTGGTCGTCATCGCCGACAATCCCCCGGTCAACGCCCTGTCGGCTCCGGTCCGCAAGGGGCTGACGGCCGCGATCGAGGAAGCCGCCGGCGACGGTTCGGTCCGCGCGGTGGTGATCGCCTGCGCCGGGCGGACCTTCTTCGCCGGGGCCGACATCACCGAATTCGGCAAACCCCCGATCGAACCGATGCTGCCGGAGGTGGTCGACCGGATCGAGGCGTCGGACAAGCCGGTCGTCGCCGCGATCCACGGTACGGCGCTGGGCGGCGGGTGCGAGGTTGCGATCGCCAGCCACTACCGCATCGCCGTTCCCAGCGCGAAGCTCGGCACGCCCGAGGTGAAGCTCGGCCTGCTCCCCGGTGCCGGAGGCACCCAGCGCCTGCCTCGGCTCGCCGGCGTCGCGGTCGCGCTGGAGATGGTGGCGAAGGGCGATCCGATCTCCGCTGCCAAGGCTAAGCAGGCCGGCATCGTCGACCGATTGGCCGGCGAGGACAGCCTGCTCGCCGACGCCATCGCCTTCGCCCGCGAAGTCGCCGACGTCCGCCCGATTCCCCGCGCGTCCGAGCGCCCGCTCTCCCCCGACCCGGAAGCTATCGCCGCCTTCGAGAAAACCAACGCCCGCCGCTTCCGCGGCTTCGAAGCACCCGCCGCCAACATCGCTTGCGTCGTGAAGGCAACCGAAACCCCCTATGCCGAGGGGGTCGAGTTCGAACGCCAGCAGTTCATGAAGCTGATGTTCGGCGTCCAGTCGGCGGCCCAGCGCCATATCTTCTTCGCCGAACGCAAGGCATCGAAGATCGACGGCATCGCCGACGACGTGAAGCTGCGCCCGATCGACCGCGTCGGCATCATCGGCGCCGGCACGATGGGCGGCGGCATCGCGATGAACTTCCTGTCGGCAGGCGTGCCCGTCACCATCGTCGAGATGCAGCAGGACGCGCTCGACCGCGGCACCGCCACGATCCGCAAGAATTACGACGCCACCGCCGCCAAGGGCCGGATGAAGCCCGAACAGGTCGACCAGGCGATGGGCCTGCTCACCCCCACGCTCGACCTGAACGCGCTGGCCGATGTCGATCTGGTGATCGAGGCTGTGTATGAGGAAATGTCGGTCAAGCAGGACATTTTCGCCAGGCTCGACGCGATCTGCAAACCCGGCGCGATCCTCGCGTCGAACACCAGCTATCTCGACGTCAACGTCATCGCCCAGGCGACGAAGCGGCCGGAGGACGTACTCGGCCTGCACTTCTTCTCGCCCGCCAACGTCATGAAACTGTTGGAAATCGTCCGCGGTGATGCGACCGCCGACGATGTGCTGGCAACGGCGATGGCGCTGGCCAAGAAGATCCGCAAGGTCGCGGTCATCGCCGGCGTCTGTCACGGCTTCATCGGCAACCGCATGCTGGAACCGCGCCAGGTCGAAGCGTTGAAGCTGCTGCTGGAAGGCGCCACCCCGGAACAGGTCGACCGGGTCCATGTCGAATTCGGCATGCCGATGGGCCCGTTCCAGATGGCCGATCTGGCCGGCGTCGACATCGGCTGGCACCGCGATCCCAACCGGATCGAAAACCTGCGCGACGCCCTCGCCGCCGAAGGCCGCTGGGGCCAGAAGAAGCAGGCCGGCTTCTACGATTACGACGCGAAGCGGACCCCGTCGAACAGCCCGCGCGTCGCCGAGATCATCGAGGATTTCCGCAAGAAGACCAACACGCCGCAACATGAGGTGACCGATCAGGAGATCATCGAGCGGACGCTCTACACGCTGGTCAACGAAGGCGCGAAGATCCTGGCCGAGGGCAAGGCGCAGCGCGCGTCGGACATCGATGTGGTCTGGATCTATGGCTATGGCTGGCCGGTCTATCGCGGCGGCCCGATGTTCTGGGCCGATACCGAAGGGCTGAAAAAGATCGTCGAGGGGTTGGAGCGCCACGGTTTCGAGGTATCGCCGCTGCTGCGCGAGAAAGCCGAACAGGGCGGGAGGTTCTCGGCATGAGCGACCTCGCCCAATTCCGCGCCGACACCCGCGCCTGGCTGGAGGAGAATTGCCCGCCCTCGATGCGCGAACCGGTCCGCTCCGACAAGGATGCGACCTGGGGCGGCCGCAACGCGACCTACGCCAACCCCGACCAGAAGATCTGGCTCGACCGCATGGCGGCACGCGGCTGGACCGTGCCCGATTGGCCGACCGCCTATGGCGGCGGCGGCCTGTCGCCGGCCGAAGCCAAGATTTTGCGCGAGGAAATGGCGGCGATAAACGCCCGCAACCCGCTCTATTCCTTCGGTATCTCGATGCTCGGGCCGGCGCTGCTGAAATACGGCACCGAAGAACAGAAGCTGGAGCATCTGCCGAAGATCGCCCGCGGCGAAATCCGCTGGTGCCAGGGCTATAGCGAACCCGGCGCCGGCTCCGACCTTGCCGGGCTGCAGACCAGCGCGGTGGAGGATGGCGACGACTTCATCGTCAATGGGCAGAAGGTGTGGACCAGCTATGCCGACAAGGCCGACTGGATCTTCTGCCTCGTCCGCACCGACCGCTCGACCAAGCAGGGCGGCATCAGCTTCCTGTTGTTCGACATGGCCTCGCCCGGCGTCGCCACCCGCCCGATCAAGCTGATCTCCGGCAACTCGCCCTTCTGCGAAACCTTCTTCGACGATGTCCGCGTGCCCAAGACCAATCTGATCGGCGAACGGAACAAGGGCTGGGACGTCGCCAAATATCTGCTCGGCCATGAGCGGGAGATGATCTCCGGCATGGGGCTGACCGATGATCGTCCGCTGATCGACCGCGCGGTGGCGACGGTCGGGCACGACGATCAGGGCCGGCTCGCCGATCCGATGCTGCGCGCCACGCTCGCGACCTTCGATGTCCGCGCCCGCGCCTTTGCCGCCATGTCCGAACGCTTCATCGACGAACTGAAGGCGAACCGCGCCCATCCGGCGCAGCCCAGCATGATGAAATATGTCGGGACCGAGCTGAACAAGACGCGCCACGAGCTGATGATGGCGGCGGGCGGCAGCGACCTGCTCGAATGGGAGGGCTCCGACAGCCGAGACGGCGCCGAAGCCCGCGCATGGCTGCGCACCAAGGCCAATTCGATCGAGGGCGGCACGTCCGAAATCCAGCTCAACATCATCGCGCGTCGTATTCTCGACCTGCCGACCCAGTAACCGTCTGTCAGGAATTACCATCATGCCGTTGTTTCTGAACGAAGATCAGACGATGCTCGCCGATACGGCGCGCGAATTTCTGGGGGAGGCCGCGCCGGTCGCGCATCTGCGCGCGCTGCGCGATGCTGACGACCCCACCGGCTTCGACCGCGACCTCTGGGCCAAGTTCGCCGAGATGGGCTTCACCGGCATGATGGTGCCCGAAAGCGCCGGCGGCCTGGGCCTTGGCCATGTCGAGGCCGGCATCGTGCTGGAGGAGATCGGCCGCAACCTGTCGCCCTCCCCGTTCCTCACCACCTCGGTCGCCGCCGTCGCGGCGCTGGCCGGCACGTCGTCCGGCGAACGCTGGCTTCCCGAAATCGCCGCAGGCCGAACCGTCGCCGCGCTCGCCATCGACGAGCGCGCCAAGCATGGCGACAGCGTGGCGCTCCGCGCCGAGCGCGCCGGCAACGGCTTCCGTCTGTCGGGCACCAAGCAGTTCGTGACCCATGGCCATGTCGCCGACCTGATCCTCGTCGTCGCCCGCACTGCCGGCCAAGCCGACGACAAGGACGGCCTGACCCTGTTCGCGCTGCCGGCCGGCACACCGGGCATGACTGCCGATCCGCGGCGGCTGGTCTACAGCAGCATCGCCGCACGGCTGACCTTCGATAACGTCATGGTCGATGGCGACGCGGTGGTCGGCGCGGTCGATGACGGCGGGACGGCGCTTGCCCGCCTGCTCGGCGCCGCACGGACCGGGGCGGCGGCGGAATCGCTCGGCGTCGGCGATGGCGCCGCCACTCGCACCCTCGACTATCTGCGCCAGCGCAAGCAGTTCGGCCAGACCATAGGCAGTTTCCAGGCGCTGCAACACCGCGCCGCGCATCTTTATTGCGAACTGGAGGTCGCCCGCGCCGCCGTGCTGAAGGCGCAGCAACTGCTCGACCAGGGTTCGCCCGACGCCGACCTCGCCGTCTCCGTTGCGAAGGCGATGACCGGCATCGCCACCACCCTGTCGGTGCAGGAAGCGGTGCAGATGCATGGCGGCATTGGCATGACCGACGCGGCTGATATAGGCTTCTTCATGAAGCGCGCCCGCGTCCTGACCGAAATGTTCGGCGATATCGGCTATCACACCGACCGTGTGGCGCGCGCCGGGGGATATTGATGGAGCCAACACCCGACGATCTGATCGCCGGTCTCGTCCGCCTGCTCGATATCGAGGAGATCGACACCGACCTGTATCGCGGCGCCCGCAATCCGGGCGGCGTCGGCCGGGTGTTCGGCGGGCAGGTTATTGCTCAGGCGCTGCAGGCCGCCCAGCGTTCGATCGGCGGGGAGAAGATCGCGCACTCGCTCCACGCCTATTTCATGCGGCCGGGCGATGAACAGCATCCGATCGTCTATCGCGTGGTCCGCGACTTTGCCGGGCGCAGCTTCGCCAATGCCCGCGTGATCGCGATGCAGCGCGGGCAGGCGATCCTTAACATGGCGGCATCGTTCCAGCTGCCCGAGAACGGGCTGGCGCATCAGGATGCGATGCCCGACGTGCCGCCGCCCGAGGCTTTGCCGACCGACCGTGAACTGCGTGAAACGATGCAGGACCGCATTCCGGAGAAGTTTCGCCGCCTGTTCCTGCGCGCCCGTCCGATCGAGATCCGCCCGGTCGAGGCCGAGCACTGGAGCGACCCGACCAAGCGCGCCCCGCTGCAACATGGCTGGTTCCGGGCGGTCGCGCCGATCGGCGACGACATGACGCTGCACCGCGCGATCCTCGCTTATGCCAGCGACATGATGCTGCTCGGCACCTGCATGTTGCCGCACGGCATCCACTGGATGATGGACCAGGTACAGACCGCCAGCCTCGACCACGCGCTCTGGCTGCACGAACCGTTCCGCGCCGACGACTGGCTGCTGTACCAGACCGACAGCCCCTGGGCCGGCCACGCCCGCGGCTTCAACCGCGGCCGCTTCTTCAGCCGCGACGGGCGGTTGGTGGCAAGCGTCGCGCAGGAAGGGCTGGTGCGGGTAAGGGAGTAGCCACGCCCGCTCCATGACCGTACCCCCGCGAAGGCGGGGGTCCAGGGTTGCCCTGTCACAAACGTTACCGTTTGCCGCCCTGGACTCCCGCCTCCACGGGAGTACGAAAGCCCCCTCAACCCGGCTCGTGCAACGGACACCCGTTGAACCGCCGTCGATACTGCACCGAATGGTCGTAGATCGGCTTGCGCACCCGGTTCACCCCGCCCAGCGGCTGATGCGCCGCCAGCCCGGTCCACACGCTGAAGCGCAGATTGTCGTCCACCTCGGCCACCTGGTCCGCCGACCAGCTGTCCTGCGGCTCTGTCCGGATCGTCGCGACGGTGATGAACGGGCTGACATCTTCCGGCCACGGCGTCGCCGCATCCTCGATCGGCTGGGCATCGGTATCGCGCAGCAGCTGCACCCGGACCTCCCATTCGCCGCGCACCCGGCGGGCATCCGCCTGCATATCCTCACGGATCGCGTTCGGCCGGTCGCTCGTATCGATCACCCGATCGGTCAGCGCGACCAGATCGGGCGACACAGGCACCAGCTGATATTTGGCGACGAACGCCCCGTGGCGGAACGGCGTCGCGGAGAAATAGGTCTCGCCCAGCGGATGGACGTTCTTCGACCCGCCCATCGTCTTGAGCAACGTACTCTCGGTCCCGACCGCTTCCAGCGCCGCTTCCGCCCCGCGCAGGACATAGGACAGCGCCTTCTTCGCCCATTCCGCCTTGTCGGTCGTCTTGGCGAGCAGCTTCAGATTGCCCGCGAATTTCTGCGGCGTCGGCGCGGCGAAGGCAGGCGCATTGACCATCACGAAGTCCTGCGTCCGCCCCTCCGCACCGGAAAGCCGCTCGCCGTCGACCTCCAGCACCTTCCACGCCAGACCACGCGGCAACCCGATCGCATCGTCGATGATGTCGCCCGGATTGGTCGAGAATCGCAGGATCACCGGATGCACGCCCGGCGTCGCGAACAGCCCCTGCGCCAGTTCCGGCGGCAGGTCGTCATGGATGGTCAGCTCACCCTTCAGGATGCCATGCCCCTTGGCATGGACCGCGCGAACCGCCTTGCCATAATCCTTCGAGGTCGTCTCCAGGATCGTGTCGAACGACCGCTCCATATCCGCGACCGCCTCCGCTTCGTCTGGCTGCGGCTGCTCCAGGCTTGCCGAATAGCGGATCGGCGGTTTCAGCAGGGCGGTCATCGGCAAACTCCTTTGTCTTTGAACGACAAAGGGCGGCAATCCGATTCGTTCCGCCCCGTCAGATGGCGGTACGCCCATAGTCCTGCCGGGTGACCGGATGGCTCGACGACAGCCCGCCATCGACCGCCAGCGCCTGCCCGTTGACATAGCTCGCCTCGGCCGAGCTCAGGAACAGCACGACTGCCGCCACCTCCTCCGGCTCGCCACCGCGCCGCAGCGGGTTCAGCCGCCCGATCCGTGCTTCCTTGCCCGACTGCCGCGCATGGTCGTACACCATCGCGGTCATGCCGGTCTCGACCAAGCCGGGGCATACGGCATTGACCCGCACGCCCGATCCGGACAGCTGCTGCGCGGCGGTCTGCACCAGGTTGATGACGCCCGCCTTCGACGCCGAATAGGCCGCGCCACCCGCGCCCGATCGCAGCCCGGCAACGCTGGCGGTGCACACGATCGCCCCGCCGCCGGCCGCCGCCATGATCGGCGCGGCATGGCGGATCGCCAGGAACGGGCCGATCAGATTGACCCGCAGGATTTCCGACCAGTCCTCGGCGGTCGTGTCGAACAGCCCGGCGATCCCGCCCGATATGCCGGCATTGGCATGCACCACGTCGATCTCGCCGAACGTGTCGACCGCCAGTGCGATCGCCCGCGCGACATCCGCGTCCTCCCCGGCATCCATCGCGCACGCGACCGCCCGGCCGCCCATGTCCTCGATCATCGCCGCCGTCACGTCGCCCTGCGCCACATCGGCACACACCACGCCCGCCCCTTCGCGGGCAAAGGCCAGCGCGGTCGCACGCCCGATGCCGGATCCCGCCCCGGTGACCAGCACCGACTTGCCCGCAAAGCGCATCACGCCCCCGCCTTCTTCGCGAAATCCCATGCCATTGCCGCCAGCATCGGCACCTTGGCCGCCATCGCCGCCGCCTGCGCGCTCGCGGCATTGCCGTCGCGCAGCCGCTGCTTGATGCCCTGCACGATGCCGGTCAGGCGGAACAGGTTATAGGCGAAATACCATTCCAGCTGCGGCACGTCGCGCCGCCCGGTCGCGGTGCAGTAGCGCGCCACCACCTCGTCCATCGTCGGAATGCCGCTGTCGCCGCCCGCCAGCCCCTTGATCCCCGACCGCCCATCCGGCTCGGTGCCCCAGTTCATCAGCAGATAGGTGAAATCGGCCATCGGATCGCCCAGCGTCGACAATTCCCAGTCGAGCACCGCCGCGACGCGCGGTTCGGCTTCGGCAAAGATCAGATTGTCGATCCGGTAATCGCCATGAACGATCGACACCCGCTCCTGCGCCGGTACGGTGCGCGGCAGCCAGTCGATCAGCCGTTCGACATCGGGCAGGTCGTCGGTCTGGCTCGCACGATATTGCCGGGTCCAACGCGCCACCTGCCGCTCGAAATAATTGCCCGGCTTGCCATAATCGCCCAGGCCCACCGCCACCGGATCGATCGCATGCAACGCGGCCAGCGCATCGATCATCGCCTCATAATGCCCCCGCCGCTCGACCGGGGTCATGTCCGGCATCGACCCGTCCCAGATCGTCCGCCCGGCCACCCGCTCCATCAGGTAGAAGGGCGCACCGATCACCTCCGTATCCTCGCACAGCGCGATCGGCCGCGGCACCGGAAAGCCGGTCGGATGCAGCGCCGCGATCAGCGCATATTCCCGCTCGACAGCATGGGCACTGGGCAACAGCGGTCCGAACGGCTTCCGCCGCAAGACGAACGACCCCGCTGCCATCTCGACCCGGTAGGTCGGATTGCTCTGCCCGCCCGGATAGCGCGTAACCTCGACCGGCCCCTCGCCCACCGTCGCCGCCAGCCACGGCCCCAGCCGCGCGAGATCGAGGTCAGCGTTCATCGGCCACCTTCGCGAACTCGGCACGGGCGATGGCGCGGTTGTGGACCTCGTCCGGCCCGTCGGCAAAGCGCAGCGTGCGCACCCCGGCCCATGCGGCGGCGAGCGGAAAATCCTCCGACACCCCGCCCCCGCCATGGGCCTGGATCGCATCGTCGAGAATTTGTAGCGCCATGGTCGGCGCCTGCACCTTGATCATCGCGATCTCGCCCTGCGCCGCCTTGTTACCCGCACGGTCCATCATGTCGGCCGCCTTCAGGCACAGAAGCCGCGTCATCTCGATATCGATCCGCGCGCGCGCGACCCGCTGTTCCCACACCGAATGCTCGGCGATAGCCTTGCCGAACGCCACGCGCGATTGCAGCCGCTTCGCCATCGCCGCCAGCGCCATCTCCGCCACGCCGATGGTCCGCATGCAATGATGAATGCGCCCCGGCCCCAGCCGCCCCTGCGCGATCTCGAACCCGCGCCCCTCGCCCAGCAACAGGTTCGCAGCCGGCACCCGCACCTGCTCCAGCACCACCTCGCCATGGCCGTGCGGGGCATGGTCGTACCCATAGACCGGCAGCATCCGCTCGATCCGTACCCCCGGCGTGTCCATGGGCACCAGGATCATGCTCTGCTGCTGGTGCCGCCGCGCATCCGGATCGGTCTTGCCCATTACGATCGCCACCTTGCAGCGCGGATCGCCGGTGCCCGACGACCACCATTTGCGCCCGTCGATCACATAATCATCGCCATCGCGCACGATCCGCGTCTCGATATTGGTCGCATCCGAAGACGCCACCGCCGGCTCGGTCATCAGGAAGGCGGAGCGGATCGTGCCTTCCATCAGCGGCTTGAGCCACGCTTCCTTCTGCTCGCGCGTGCCATAGCGGTGCAGCACCTCCATATTGCCGGTGTCGGGCGCGGAACAGTTGAACACCTCGCTCGCCCAATGCCATTTGCCCATCTCCTCGGCGCACAGCGCATATTCGACGTTGGACAATTGCGTCCCTTCGAACGCAAAGCTCTCATCGACCATCGGCGCGCCCGAATGCGGCGGCATGAACAGGTTCCACAGTCCGGCGGCCTTCGCCTTTTCCTTCAGCGGCTCCAGCATCGCGACCGGTGCCCAGCGATCGCCGCGCGCGACCTCGGCATGATATGCATGGTCGGCCGGGGCGACATGCTCGGCGATGAACGCCGCCACGCGGTCGCGATATTCGGTTTCGCGCGCACTGAACCGAAAGTCCAACATCCGTCTCCCATTGCAACTGTTTTGCCCGGTCTACGCCATACCGGATATTCGGTAAAGCGCAGATGACGTCGCGGTATGGTGCGATAATGGGGCTTGGGGTCCACACCCGATCTGCTAGAGATGGGACCATGACGACGACCGACGGGGCCACCAAACGCTACCGCGCCAAGCGCGACGCCATCCTTGCCGCAGCAGCCGAGGCGATCAACGAAGCGAGTGCCAAGGGCATGACCTTTGCCGATGTCGCGCGCCGCGTTGGGCTGAACACCACCAGCGTCACCTATTACTTCAAGCGCAAGGAGGACCTCGCCGCCGCCGCCTTCGACCACACGCTCGACTGGCTGCACGCGGCGCTCGACGAATCGCTGCGCCAGCCGACGCCACAGGCGCGCGTCGCCGAATTCCTGTCGATCCATTTCGACCGCCAGCGCCGGATCGAGGCGGACGAGGAACGTCCCGTCGCGATGCTGTCCGACCTGCGCGCGATGGAGGATCCGTTCAAGGCCCGGCTGCTGGCGCGCTGGCGCGACGTCTTCCGCAAGGCACGCACGTTGTGGGGGGAACCACGCGACCGCATCGCCAAGGATGTGCAGGGTGCCCGCGCGCACATGCTGCTCGAAAACTGCTTCTGGCTGACCGTCTGGATCGACCGTTACGAACCCGACCAATATGACCGGGTGGAGGCGCGGTTGATGGACGTGTTCACCCACGGCCTTGCCGGCCCCGGCCAGCGCTGGGACCCCGAACCGCTGGTGCTGGAACAGGCGGATGCGGAGCCGGCGCGCGACGCCTTTCTGCGTGCCGCCACCCGGCTCATCAACGAACTCGGCTATCGCGGCGCCTCGGTGCAGCGGATCGCGTCCGAACTGAACGTGACCAAGGGGTCGTTCTACCATCACCTCGATGCCAAGGACGATCTGGTCGCCGCCTGTTACCAGCGCAGCTTCGACACCATTTCCGCCGCGCAGCGCGCCGCCGACCGTGACGGCGGCAGCCACTGGCAACGCCTGTCCAGCACGCTGGCGACGCTGGTCGACGCGCAGTTCACCGAACAGGGGCCGCTGCTGCGCACCACCGCGCTCGCCGGCCTTCCCGTCGGCGTGCGGCAGGCGATGGTCGACCGCTCCAACCGGATCGCCCGCCGCTTTGCCGGCACGATCAGCGACGGCATCACCGAAGGATCGGTCCGTGCGGTCGACCCGCTGATCGCCGCACAGGCGCTGATGGCGTTGCAGAACGCCGCCTTCGACCTGCGCGGCTGGGCGGCGACCATGCCGCGCGACCGCGCGGTCGGCTTCTATGCCTCGACGGTGATGACCGGGCTGTTCACCGACCCGGTCGTGTAGCGATCACGCCAGCACCCCGCGATATTCCCCGCGCAGCGCGGCCTTCTTCAGCTTCCCCGTGGCGCTGTGCGGCAGCGCGTCGACGAAGATCACCCGGTCGGGCAGCCACCATTTCGCGACCTTGGTCGCCAGATGGGCCATCACCGCTTCGACCGTCACCTCCGCATCTGGCCGTTTCACCACCAGCAGCACCGGCCGTTCGTCCCAGCGCGGATGCGGCACGCCGATCGCCGCCGCCTCGGCAACACCCGGACAGCCGACCGCTGCATTCTCCAGATCGACCGAACTGATCCATTCGCCGCCCGATTTGATGACGTCCTTCGCCCGGTCGGTAATCTGCATCGTGCCGTCGGGGTGCAGCATCGCCACGTCACCGGTGTCGAACCAGCCATCCGGCGTCAGCGCGTCGCCCGCCTCGTCGCGGAAATAGCGTTTGATGACCCAGGGGCCCCGCACCTGCAACTGGCCCGACGTCTGCCCGTCGCGCGGCAGGACGTTGCCCTCCTCGTCGACGGTGCGCAGCTCGACGCCGAACGGGACCTTGCCCTGTCGGCACACCTGATCGACCCGCTGGTCGAAGCTCAGATCGTCCCAGTCCGACCCCGGCGCACCCATCGTCCCGATCGGCGATGTCTCGGTCATGCCCCATGCGTGATTGACCCGCACGCCCATCCGCATGATCCGCTCGATCATCGCGCGCGGCGCGGCCGACCCGCCGATCGTCACGACCTTCAGATGCTCGGGCGCCTGCCCCGTCGCGTCCATATATTGGAACATCGCGAACCAGACGGTCGGCACGCCTGCCGAATGCGTCACCCGCTCCCGGTTCATCAGGTCGCACAGCACGGCGGGATCGTTGACCGCCGAGAACACGATCTTCGCCCCCACCGCCGGCGCCGCAAAGGGCAGGCCCCAGCCGACCGCATGGAACATCGGCACCACCGGCAGGCAGACGGCGCGCTGCGACAGGTCGAACTCGTCGGGTTGCAGCTCGGCGATCGCGTGCAGCACGTTCGACCGGTGCGAATAGATCACGCCCTTCGGATCGCCGGTCGTGCCGCTGGTATAGCAGATCATGCAATGCTCGCGTTCGTCCCCCTCGACCCAGGCATAGTCGCCGGTTTCAGGCGCGATCAGCGCGGCAAAGCTGTCCGGCCCGTCGCCGTCCATCACGATGAAATGCTCGATACCCGACAGGCGGGGCTTCATCCGCTCGATGATCGGCGCGAACACCGCATCGTAGAACAGCACCCGATCACCGGCATGGTCGGCGATATAGGCCAGCTGGTCGTCGAACAGCCGCGGATTGATGGTATGGATGATCCCGCCCATGCCGATCACGCCGTACCACGCGATCAGGTGATGGGCGTGGTTCATCGCCATCGTCGCCACGCGGTCGCCGCGCCGGATACCCAGCCGCTCCAGCGCTTGCGCCAGCCGCCGCGCATCCCGCGCGATACCGGCCCAGTTGGTCCGCGTCTCGGTTCCGTTCGCCCAGCGGGTGACGATCTCGCGACCCCCATGCTCACGCTCGGCATGGTCGAGCAGTCGGGGTACTCGAAGTTCGAAATCCTGCATTCCGCCCAGCACGCGCACTCTCCTTCGCGAACGGGGCTGTCACGCCCCTATCCCACGGCGGCGAGCGGTGCCTTCACCGTATCGAACGCCGCCTGGGTGACACCTTGCAGCCTGCCGACCCGTTCGGCAAGCTCGCCATCGATCCGGAAATCGCGGCCCAGGCATACCCGGGCTTCGATTCCTGGCGTAGCCGGCACCGAAACCCAGATCTCGCCGCGTGCTCCCCGCTCATGCTGGACCAGCCCGGCCAGCGCCGGATAGGCGGCGGGATCGTCGATGGTGAGGTCAAGCCGCAGCCGCACGTCGCGGGCGATAACGTCGAACGGCTTCAACGACTTGACCGTCGCCCGCGCACTCTCGTCACCCGCCCGCCGGTCGAGTTCCAGCGTGAACAGCCCGCACCCGCCGACCTTGCCCGCCGCCTCCAGATCGTTCGCCGGCCCCTCGTCGAAACACGTCACCGGCACCTGCCCGGTCGCATCGGACAGCGTCGCCATCATGTACCGCTTGCCACGTGCCGAGGTCCGCCAGCGCGCATCCTCGACCAGCGCCGCCACCGTCGCGCCGACTCGGCCGCCTTCGGGCACATGGGTATCGGCCAGATCGGCTATCTTGCGCGCGCCATGCGCACTGGCGAGATGCGCGTAACGGTCGAGCGGATGGGCCGAGAAATAGAATCCGAACGCATCCTTCTCCGCCGCGATCGCTTGCGTGAGCGACCAATGGACGTCGGGCACGCGCATCGCGGTCTCGACGGCACCGCTCGCTTCCCCGAACAACCCGCCCTGCCCGCTCGACCGGTTCGCCTCGGTCCGCTGCGCGGTCGCCATCAGCGTATCGGCCAGCGCGTGCACGCCCGCCCGGTCGCCCTCGACGCATTCGAACGCGCCCGCCGCCGCCAGCGTCTCGATCTGCCGCTTGTTGAGCAGCTTGGGATCGACCCGCCCCGCGAAATCGTCGAGCGACTTGTACGGCCCCTTCGCCGCCCGCTCCTCGACCATCAGTTCCATCGCCCGCTCGCCGACGCCCTTCAGCGCCGACAACGCATAGCGCACCGCAAGGCCACCTTCCGGCGTCTCCTCGACCCCGAAAGTCGCATCGCTCGAATTGATGCAGGGCGGCAGGCAGTCGATGCGCAACCGCTTCATGTCATCGACGAAGATCGCCAGCTTGTCGGTCTGCGGATAATCGAACGCCATCGACGCCGCGAAGAACTCATGCGGATGATGCGCCTTCAGCCACGCCGTCTGATACGCCAGCAGCGCATAGGCCGCCGCGTGGCTCTTGTTGAACCCGTATCCTGCGAACTTGTCGATCAAGTCGAACAGCTCGTTGGCCTTCGCCTCCGGAATCCCGTTCACCTCGGCACAGCCCTTCACGAAGATGGATCGCTGCGCGTCCATCTCCGCCTTGACCTTCTTGCCCATCGCGCGCCGCAGCATGTCCGCGCCGCCCAGCGAATAGCCCGCCAGGATCTGCGCGGCCTGCATCACCTGTTCCTGATAGACGAAGATCCCGTAGGTCTCCTTCAGGATCGGTTCGAGCAGGTCGTGGGGATAGATGATCTCTTCCCGTCCGGCCTTGCGCGCGCCGAACGAGGGGATGTTGTCCATCGGCCCCGGCCGGTACAGCGACACCAGCGCGATGATGTCGCCGAAATTGGTCGGCCGCACCGCGGTCAGCGTCCGCCGCATCCCTTCCGATTCCAGCTGGAACACCCCGACCGTGTCGCCGCGCTTGAGCAGTTCGTAGGTCGCCGGATCGTCCCAGAGCAGACTGTCGAGATCGACCACGACCCCCCGCCGCGCCAGCAATTCGACCGCGAACTTCAGCACCGACAGCGTCTTGAGGCCCAGAAAGTCGAACTTCACGAGGCCCGCGCCCTCGACATATTTCATGTCGAACTGCGTCACCGGCATGTCGGACCGCGGATCGCGGTACAGCGGCACCAGTTCGCTAAGCGGCCGGTCGCCGATCACCACGCCCGCCGCGTGGGTCGAGCTGTGCCGCGGCAACCCCTCCAGCTTCATGGCGAGGTCGAGCAGCCGCCGCACATCCTCCTCGCGCTCATACTGCTGGTTAAGCTCGGATACGCCGTTGATCGCGCGGTCCAGCGTCCATGGATCGGTCGGATGGTTCGGCACCAGCTTGGCGAGGCGATCGACCTGGCCATAGCTCATCTGCAGCACGCGGCCGGTATCCTTCAGCACCGCGCGCGCCTTCAGCTTCCCGAAGGTGATGATCTGCGCCACCTGATCGCGGCCATATTTCTGCTGGACGTAGCGGATGACCTCGCCCCGCCGGGTTTCGCAGAAGTCGATGTCGAAGTCGGGCATCGACACGCGTTCCGGGTTCAGGAAGCGTTCGAACAGCAGCCCCAGCTTGATCGGGTCGAGATCGGTGATGGTCAGCGCCCAGGCGACCGCCGAACCTGCGCCCGAACCACGGCCCGGCCCCACCGGAATATCATGGTCCTTCGCCCATTTGATGAAGTCGGCAACGATCAGGAAGTAGCCCGGAAACCCCATCTGACAGATGACGTCGAGTTCGAAATCGAGCCGGCTGAAATAGTCGGGGAAGCGCGCGACCAGCTCGTCCTCGGACAATTCCGACACCTCGCCGGTCGCCGCCGGCGTCGGCGCATCCTCCCATGGTGCGGGTGCCGCGACCGCGACCTCGGCGGTCACCATGCCCTCTTCCAGCGCGACGATCTTGCGCAGCCGGTCGACCAGCCCGGCACGCGAATCGACGCGCAGCTTCAACGCCTCGCCCTCGCGATCGCCGGCCAGGCTCGGCAGGATCGGCTTGCGCTTGGGCGCCGCCACCGCGCAACGCTGCGCCACGACCAGCGTGTTGGCCAGCGCCTCGGGCAGGTCGGCGAACATTGCCTGCATCACCGGCGCCGGCTTCAGCCACGCCTCGGGCGACGACCGCTGGCGATCCTCGCTCGCGACATAGCTTGAGGAGGCAATGCACAGCATCGCGTCATGCGCATCGTGGAAATCCGCCTCGGCAAAGCAGCACGGATTGGTCGCGACCAGCGGCAGGTCGCGGGCATAGGCGAGGTCGAGGAGGAACGGCTCCGCCCGCTGCTCGACGCCCTCGCCCCGCCGCGCCAGTTCGACATAGAGCCGGTCGCCGAACAGCGCCTGCAACCGGTCGGTATAGGCCAGGGCTTCGTCCTCGCGCCCGGCAGCGAACAGCCGCGCCAGCGCCCCGTCGCCCGCCCCGGTCAGCGCGACCAGCCCGTCGCTGCGCCCGATCAGCGCATCGATCGGCACATGCGCCGGAATCTCGACCGGCCGGTCGAGATGCGCCATCGACACCAGCGCACACAGATTGTCGTAGCCTTGGCGGTCCTGCGCGAACAGCGGCAACCAGTCGATCTCCGGCTCGACGCCCTCGACCCCGCCCGGCCGCGCAACCGCCAGCAGTGTGCCGACCACCGGCTGCACGCCCTGATCCTTGCACGCATCCGAAAACGCCATGGCTGCGTACAGCCCGTTGCGATCGGTCAGCCCGGCGGCGGGAAAGCCCAGCTTGCGTGCCTGTTTCGCGATCGCCTTGGGATCGATCGCCCCTTCAAGCATGGTGAAGGAGGAAAAGATACGAAGCGGTACGAACCCGGAATGCGCCATCCGACGGACGTAACCATCCGGGCCTGATTCGACCAGAGCGCCTCGCCCGGAACCGCGACGAACCATACCCGTTCCGATGGTATACAGGAGGAGCATGATGACCGATTTCGCCCGCGAACCCCGCAAAGCTGCCCCCGGATGGGGCTGGACGCTCGCCTATGGTGTCGTATCGGTACTGATCGGCATCCTTGCCTTCGCCGCGCCCTTCCCGGCGACGCTGGCGGCGACGATCGTGGTCGGCTTCTTCTTCCTCGTCGGCGGCATCGCCTCGCTGATCGCCGCCTTCCGCAACCGCAGCGGGCGGGGCTATGCGCTGTTCTTCGGGCTGCTGTCGGTCCTTGCCGGCGGCTATATGATCGTCCTGCCGGTCGGCGGCGCGCTGTCGCTGACGCTGATGATGATCATCTGGCTCGGCGCCCGCGGCGTCATGGAGCTGGTGATCGGCTTCCGCTTCAGGCGTTTGCGCGTACCGATGCTGCTGCTCGGCGCGCTCAATATCGTGCTGGCGATCCTGCTCTACACGACCGTGCCTTGGTCGGCATTGACCCTGCCCGGCTATATCCTCGGCGCCAGCTTCCTGTTCGGCGGCATCGTCGCAATCCTCGGCGCGCTCTCCGACCGGCGCGAGGCATAACGACGCCCCCTCGCCCACCCGTCACCCTCGGCGAACCCGGGGGCGAACCTGTCGAGCTGGGGACGTCCCCTCACTCACACGTCACCCCGGGCCCGACCCGGGGTCCCGCTTCCTCTCCTGCAACGGTAGGAACAGGCGGCACCGGGATGCACGGCGAAACCACTAGGGAAGTCCCCAATCCGCACCCCGGCGAAGGCCGGGGCCCAGTTGGGAAACGCCAGTACCGTACGGCAAAGCCTTCCCAACTGGACCCCGGCCGCCGCCGAGGTACGCTGGCCGTTAGGGGATTGGGCGACGCAAGTCCTCTTCGACCACGGGTCAGCGAGCGAGCCTATCCCAACGTCGCGACGACCGCCCCGAACATCGTGCTGGCGATCCCGCTCTACACGACGGTGCCATGGTCGGCACTGACCCTGCCCTGCTATATCCTCGACGCCAGCTTCCTGTTCGGCGGCATCGTCGCGATCCTCGGCGCGCTATCCGACCGGCGCGACCAGGCGGCGTAACGATAAGCCGCCCCTACACACCGTACCCCCGCGCAGGCGGGGGTCCAGGGCCAAGTAACGAGCGTTAGCGTCTGGAACCCTGGACTCCCGCCTGCGCGGGAGTACCGAAACGGCAAGCCTACCCCAACGCCGCGACAACCGCCCCTTCCAGTTCCTCCGGCTTCGTCGTCGGCGCGAACCGCGTAACGCTTCCATCCCGCCCGACCAGAAACTTGGTGAAGTTCCACTTCACCGCCTCGCTGCCCAGCACGCCCGGCGCCGCCTTCTTGAGCGCCCGGAACAGCGGCGCCGCATCGGCCCCGTTCACATCGACCTTCGCGAACACCGGAAAGCTGACATCATAGGTCAGCGAGCAAAACGAAGCGATCTCCGCCGCATCGCCCGGCTCCTGCCCGCCGAACTGGTTGCAGGGAAACCCCAGCACCGCAAAGCCCTGCGGACCGAATTGGCGATGCAGCGCCTCCAGCCCGACATATTGCGGCGTGAACCCGCATTTCGACGCGACGTTGACGATCAACAACACCTGCCCGCGATAGTCCGCCAGCGTCGTGTCCGCCCCATCGGCGGTCCGCACCGGCAGGCCGTACAGGTCGCTCATCGCAGCACCCCGTCGTGCAGCCGCACCACCCGGTCCATCCGCGCGGCAAGCCGTTCGTTATGCGTCGCGACCAAAGCCGCCGACCCTTGCCCCCGCACCAGCCGCAGGAACTCGGCGAACACCACATCGGCGGTCGCCTCGTCCAGATTGCCGGTCGGCTCGTCCGCCAGCACCAGCGCCGGCCGGTTGGACAGCGCGCGCGCCACCGCGACCCGCTGTTGCTCGCCGCCCGACAACTGGCTCGGCCGATGGTGCAGCCGCTTCGACAGGCCCAGCGCGGTGAGCAATTCGGTCGCCCGCGCATCCGCCTCGCCCCGCTCGGCGCCACGCACCAGCTGCGGCAGCACGACATTCTCCAGCGCGTTGAAATCGGGCAGCAGATGGTGGAACTGATAGATGAAGCCCATCCGGTCGCGCCGCACCTCGGTCCGCCGGTTGGCCCCCGCCTTCGCGACCTGTTCGCCGCAGACCAGAATCTCGCCCTCGAACCCGCCTTCCAGCAGGCCGACCGCCTGCAACAGCGTCGACTTGCCCGACCCCGACGGCCCCAGCAGCGCGACGATCTCACCCGGCGCGACGGTCAGCTCGACCCCGCGCAGCACGTCGATCGTCGCATCGCCCTGGGTAAAGCTGCGGCGCAGGTTGCGGGTTTCTAGAACCGGCTCAGTCATAACGCAGCACCTGTACGGGATCGGTATTGGCCGCCTTGAACGCCGGATACAGCGTGGCGAGGAACGAAAAGAGCAACGCGACCAGCGCGATGGTGACGATCTCGACCGGATCGACCTTCGACGGCAATTCGGTCAGGTAGCGCATCGTCGGGTCCCAGATGTCGATGCCCGTCAGCGCGCCGATCCCGCCGACGATCTGCTGCCGGAACGCCAGGAACACGAAACCGAGGATCAGCCCCGCCCCCACGCCCAGCGCGCCGATGGTGGTGCCGACCGTCATGAAGATGCGCAGCAAACCGCCGCGGGTCGCCCCCATCGTGCGCAGGATCGCGATGTCGCGCGTCTTGGCGCGCACCAGCATGATCAGCGACGACAGGATGTTGAACACCGCGATCAGGATCAGGATCGACAGCACGGTGAACGTCACGATCCGGTCGACCGCCAGCGCCTGGAACAGCTCGCCGTTGAGCTGCCGCCAGTCGACGATCTGCGCGCTCGCCACGAACTTGCGCGCCAGCGGGGCGACGATCTGCTCCACCTTGTCGGGATCGGTCGTCTCCAGCTCGATCGACCCGACCGTGTCGCCGCTCAGCAGCAGCGTCTGTGCATCCTCGATCGGCATGATGACATAGGCCTTGTCGAGGTCGTACACCCCGACCTCGATGATTGCGGCGATGCGGTACGGCACCTGCCGGATCATCGTGCCGAACGGGGTGGTCGGCCCCTGCGGGCTGATGATCGTCAGCTCGCTGCCAACGGTGACGCCCAGCGCCTGTGCCAGCCGGCTGCCGATCACCACATTGCCGCTGCCCGGGGTGATCGACCGCAGCGACCCCAGCTTCACATTGTCGCGGATCGTCGGGTTGTCGCGAATATCCTCGATCCGCATGCCGCGCATCAGGATGAATTCGGACCGGCCGTTATAGGTCGCGAACAGCGGCTGTTCGATCAGCGGCGTCGCGCTCGTCACGCCCGGCGTCCGCCGCGCCTCCGCCGCGATGGTCCGCCAGTCGGGCAGCTGGTTGTTATACCCCTGGATCAGCGCATGGCCGTTCAGCCCGACGATCTTGTCGAACAGCTCGGCGCGAAAGCCGTTCATCACGCTCATCACGATCACGAGCGCGGCGACGCCCAGCATGACGGCGACCAGGCTGATCGAGGCGACCAGCGCGATGAACGCCTCCCCCCGACCGGGGAGCAGATAGCGGCGGGCGATCATCCGCTCGTAACGCGATAGCAGCATAGGGGCGGTCGATATCCTGACAGGCGAGCCGAAGTTGGCGCTGTAGGTAGGCGATGCCGCATCCGCAATCCATGCTGTTGCGGAATCGACACATGGTTAGCAAAACCGTAGCAAACGTGCCGCTACCCCGGTGACAGACGAACGCGGGCATCCTACGACGTCCCCACGAAGCGCAGGCAATACAGGCCACGGTTCGGGGAGGCCAACCGGCTCCGCCCTGGAAGGGGGGAAGGGGCGTAGAAGCGGTGGCAACCAAGGGGGCTGACGAGCGATCGTCACGCAGGCGGCCGGGCTGGAAACAGTCCGGCCGTTTGCCGTTCGGGGCCTTCGCGCCCCCGCCGGTGTCAACTTATGCGCCGTTCGTCACCTTCGCCGCCAACATTCCCCCTCCCCGCGCGCGGCATCCGAAACCCCGTTTCGTGTAACCTTCGCTACCTTCGAAATTCCGCAACCGGCCCTCTTGAAGCCGCTCGTCCACGAACCATATCGGTTCACGAACGGTGCCTCCGGGGCCGTTCACGAACCGGCATCGCAACCTTGGATGCCGCCTTCGATCAATTCGCTTCGCCATGGAGGATTTGACATGCGTACCTTCGATTTCACCCCCTATCGCCGCTCGACCATCGGCTTCGACCGGTTGTTCGACCTGCTGGAAAACAACACCCGCGCCAACACGGGCGAGAATTACCCGCCGTTCAATCTCGAACGCGTCGCCGAGGATCGCTACCGCATCACGCTGGCGGTCGCGGGCTTCAAGCGGGACGAGGTGGACATCACCGCCCAGCAGAATCTGCTCGTCGTCTCCGGCCGCAAGGCGGATCAGACCGATGCGCAGAAGAGCGCGGTGCTGCATCTAGGCATCGCCAATCGCAGCTTCGAACGCCGCTTCGAACTGGCCGATTTCATCGTCGTGGAAAGCGCCGACCTGGCCGATGGCCTGCTGACCATCGAACTGCGTCGCGAAGTACCCGACGCGATGAAACCGCGCCGCGTGGTGATCGGCGAGGCGACCGCCCACCCGGTCATTGCCAACGATGCGGCCAAGGGCGACGATTCGGCGAACGCCGCCTGAACGCTACGGCGCGTTGCTCCCTTGCGCGCCGTGGGCGGGCGCCCGGACCTATCTGGTTCGGGCACCCGTTCGTATTTCCGGGTAACATTCCCATGCACCACGACGTCACCCCGGACTTAATCCGGGGTCCCGCTTCTTCTTTGCCGTCCGAAGAAGAACAGCGGGACCCCGGGCCAGGCCCGGGGTGACGCTATGGGTGGGACTACCGGTTCAGCTCAAACCAACCGCGACTGCTTCACTGCCGCCGCAATAAAGCTCGCGAATAACGGGTGCGGATCGAACGGCTTGGACTTCAATTCCGGGTGGAACTGCACGCCGACGAACCACGGATGGTCCGGCCGCTCGACGATTTCCGGCAGCATCCCGTCGGGCGACATGCCCGAAAATACCAGCCCACCCGATTCGAGCATGTCGCGGTACGCCGTGTTCACCTCGTAACGATGGCGATGCCGCTCGCTGATCGTGGTCCCGCCATAAATCGATGCGACCACCGAATTGCCGGCCAGCGTCGCCTCATAGGCGCCCAGCCGCATCGTGCCGCCCAGATCGCCGTCCGATTCGCGCTTCTGGATACCCTCGGGCGACATCCATTCGGTGATCATGCCGACCACCGGCTGCTCGGTCGGGCCGAACTCGGTCGACGACGCATTGGCGATGCCGCCGGTCGAGCGCACGCCCTCGATGCACGCCATCTGCATCCCGAAGCAGATGCCGAAATAGGGCACCTTGCGCTCGCGCGCGAAGCGGACGCTGGCGATCTTGCCCTCGGCACCGCGCTCGCCGAACGCGCCGGGGACCAGGATCGCGTGACACGGCTCCAGCTCGGCGGCGACCATGTCGTGATCGCCCTCGAACAGCTCCGCATCGATCCAGCGGATCTTGACCTTCACCCGGTTGGCGATGCCGCCATGGACCAGCGCTTCGTTCAGCGACTTGTACGCATCCTGCAGCCCGACATATTTGCCGACCACGCCGATCGTGACTTCGCCTTCCGGGTTCTGCAACCGGTCCATGATATCGGACCAGCGCGACAGGTCGGGATTGCCCTCCGGCTCGATGCCGAAGGCACGCAGCACTTCGGCGTCCAGTCCTTCGGCATGATACTGCTCGGGCACCGCATAGATGCTCGGCGCGTCGAGCGCGGGAATGACCGCACCGGCCGGCACGTTGCAGAACAGCGCGATCTTCGCCCGCTCGCTCGCCGGCAGCGGCTTTTCGCAGCGGCAGACCAGCACGTCAGGCTGCACGCCCAGTGCCGCCAGTTCGCGCACCGAATGCTGGGTCGGCTTGGTCTTAAGTTCGCCCGCTGCCGCGATATAGGGCACGAGGGTCACGTGGATGCTGATCGACCGGCCCCGGCCGAGTTCGTTCTTCAACTGGCGAATCGCCTCGATGAACGGCAGCGATTCGATATCGCCGACCGTGCCGCCGATCTCGCACAGCACGAAGTCGAGATCCTGCCCGTCGTCATCGACCGTATCCGCCTGCGCGAACGCCTTGATCGCATCCGTGACGTGCGGAACCACCTGCACCGTCGCGCCCAGATAATCGCCACGCCGTTCGCGCTGGATGATCGTCTGGTAGATGCGCCCGGAGGTCACATTGTCCGACTGGTGCGCCGCGACGCCGGTGAAGCGTTCATAGTGACCCAGGTCGAGGTCGGTTTCCGCCCCGTCGTCAGTCACATAGACTTCGCCATGCTGGTAGGGCGACATCGTGCCCGGATCGACGTTCAGATAAGGATCGAACTTGCGGATGCGGACCTTGTAGCCGCGCGCCTGCAAGAGAGCTGCGAGAGAGGCCGCCATGAGGCCCTTGCCGAGCGACGAGACCACGCCGCCGGTGATGAAGATATACCGCGCCATGGGAGATATCGCCTAGCGTCGAACGCCATCGCCGCCAAGCGCGAGGTTGCCCCCACGCCCGCGAAATACGACGGACCGGTTGATGGAAAGGGTTTTTTAGCGCGCCAGCGGGACGGCGCCGTTGTCGGCCACGGGTGCGCCGGTCAGGTTGCCGACCGGATCGGCCGCCGGATTGGCCGGGCCGTTCACCGCCGGCGGCGGAGTCGTCGGCCGGGCGAGCGAGGTGTCGATCGAGCCACCGCCCCGATTCGCGGCGATCACCGCCAGCGCGATGCTCATCGCAATGAACAGCCCCGCCAGGATCGCCGTCGCCCGCGTCAGGAAATCGGCCGCCCCGCGCGCCGACATCAGCCCCGACGGGCTACCGCCGGTGGTCAGCCCGCCGCCTTCCGACTTCTGCATGAGGATCACCGTCACGAGCAGCGCGGCGATGATCGCATGAACGACGAGCAGGAAGGTGAACATGGTCGGGGAACATTTCCGAAAGAAAGGAGTGCGGGTGGCGAAGGGCGCCACATAGGCGAGGCCGCGCCCGCGATCAATGGAGCGCCAACGCTCCGTCTGTAACATTATCGTATCGACCGGGAAACCAAGCGCGCGATTGCGACGTTCATCTTTCGACCCCGCCCTACGGCTTTGTTCTGACGTTAGGTTCCAGCGATGTTCCCAACAATGCCCCTCAAGAAATGGATGGACGGCCTGGTCGATTATGTCCGCTCGGGCGAGCCGGACCTGACCAATCGTCAGATGGCGCTGATGATGATCGTCTATCTGCAACCCGGTCCCCATACCGTCCGCGGCCTCGCCCGCGCGCTCAACGTATCCAAGCCGGTCGTAACGCGCGCCTTGAACAGGCTGGGCACGCTCGGCTATCTCCGCCGGCAACGCGACGATGCCGACAAGCGGAACATCTTCGTTGCGCAGACCAGCGAAGGGGCAAATTTTCTTGCAGAGTTCGGGCAGTTCATGGGCGGCGACGGCGTCGGCGACTATCACCGGCGACACGCCAGCGCGTAACCGCTTCGCGCTGCGCACCCGCTCGGTCGCAATCGATTCCCGCACCGACGCGGTCCGGCGCGACCTTGCCGACATCCGGCTCGCCGACCGCGTCTTCGCCCCCCATTACGCTGTCCCTACGCGTCGCAGTATCGGCCGCATCACTGCGATCAGCGACAGCGTTGACGGAGTTACCCTGTCCCAGGCCTTGCCCGGTGAGCCGTTCGACGTGCTCGAATTTACCTCGACCCATGGCTGGGGCCGTTCGCCGATCGACGGCAGCGTCGGCTTCGTGTCGCGCGACAGCCTGATCGGCGAGTTCGAGGCGTCGCACATTGTCGTGGCACGGGACGCGACCCTGTACGCCGATGCCTCGACCGCGCGTCCGCTCCCCACTTCTCTGCCGATGGGTAGCCGTGTCGCTGCCATCTCCGCCAATGACGACTGGTGCGAAGTCGATGGCGGCTATGTCGCGGCCGACGCATTGCAGCGGCTCTCTGACGACGCCGGCGATGCGGTCGACCATGCACTCCGGTTGCGCGACACCGCCTTCCTGGCGGGCGGACGGTCCGGCGCGGGCGTCGATGCCGCCGGCCTGATCTTCCTCGCCTTCTCGCTGGCGGGTTCGCCCCCGCCCCGCTTCCTCGACCTGCAGGCCGAAACGTTCGGCACGGCCTTGGCGGAAGGCGACGTCCTGCGGCGCGGCGACCTGTTGTTCTTCGCCGACCATGTCGCCTTGCTGGTCGATGGCGAAACCGTGATCCATGTCGATGACGTCGTGCGCTGCGAGCCCCTTGCCGCGCTCGACCGGTTCGGCCCCATCCGCGCCCGGAGGCGCCCCGCATGACCGTTCGCGTCTTCATCGACGGTGCCGCCGGCACCACCGGCCTCGAAATTGCCGACCGGCTGGGCGACCGCCCCGAGATCGACTTCATCACGCTCGACGAAACGCGGCGCAAGGACGCGACGGCGCGGCGCGAGGCGCTGAACGACGCCGATTTCGTCATCCTCTGCCTGCCCGACGACGCCGCGCGCGAAGCGGTGGCGATGATCGCCAACGACCGGACGCGCGTCATCGACGCGTCGACCGCGCACCGCGTTGCCGATGGCTGGACCTACGGCATGGCCGAACTGGAACCGTCGCAGCCGGGCGCGATCGCGACGGCGATGCGGGTTTCCAATCCGGGCTGCTACCCGACCGGCTTCCTCGCGCTCATCCGCCCGCTGGTCCGCGCCGGGCTCGTGCCCCACGACTGGCCGGTCAGCGTCAACGCGGTGTCGGGCTATTCGGGCGGCGGCAAGGCGATGATCGCCGCGTTCGAAAATGGCGAGACCGACACCGCCTGGCTCGGCTACGGCCTGTCGCTCGCGCACAAGCACGTGCCAGAGATGCAGCGCCACGCCCGCCTCGCCCATCCGCCGCTGTTCCAGCCCTCGGTCGCGCGCGCCTATCGCGGGATGGTGGTCGAAGTGCCGCTCCCCCTGTTCGCCTTCCACCGCCGCCCCAGCCTGTCGGCGATCGAGCAGGCGCTGCACGACGCCTACCGCGAATCGCCGGTCGTCCGCGTCCTGCCCGGCGACGACAGCGCGATTCCGATCGAGGCCGATGCCGGCACCGACCGCCTGACGCTGCGCGTGTTCGGCAACCAGGACACCGGCCAGGCACGCCTCGTCGCGACGCTCGACAATCTCGGCAAGGGCGCGTCGGGTGCTGCGGTGCAGAATATCAACCTGATGGCCGGGTTCGACCAGACCGCCGGGCTGACGCTGTAGCAGCAAACGCAATTTCGTAACGATCCGGGCGATCCTTGCGCACCGCATACCTATGCCGCCTTCGCGTTCGCGAAATAGGCTGCTAGAGGCGCACACGACCACGATTAAAGAGCAGGAGTTGGCATGACGAGGGACCCGGTAGCGAAGCTGCTGCTGTTCGGTGCGACGGGCGATCTGTCGCAGCGGATGCTCCTCCCCTCGCTCTACGGCCTGCATGCCGACGGCCTGCTCCCCGACGGGCTGACCATCACCGGCACTGCGCGCCACGAACATGACGATGCCGGTTTCCGCGACTTCGCGAAACACGCGCTCGACCAGTTCCTGCCCGACGACCGCAAGGACGAGACGGCGATCGAGGGCTTCCTCGCCCGCCTGCACTACCAGCCGCTCGACGCGTCGAACGTCGACGGTTTCGCGGCGCTGGCCGAGAAGCTCGGCGACATCTCCGGCGGCCTCGCCATCTTCCTGTCGACCGCGCCCTGGCTGTTCGGCCCGACCATCACCGGCCTGAAGAGCGCCGGCCTCGCCGGCCCCAAGGTCCGCATCAGCCTCGAAAAGCCGCTGGGCAAGGACCTGAAGTCCAGCCAGGAAATCAACGACCTCGTCGCCGCCGCCTTCCCGGAGGAGCGGACCTACCGGATCGATCATTATCTGGGCAAGGAAACCGTCCAGAACATTCTCGCGCTGCGTTTCGGCAATGCGATGTTCGAACCGGTGTGGAACGCCCGCGGCATCGACAATGTCCAGATCACCATTGCGGAAACCGTCGGCCTAGAAGGGCGCGCGGGCTATTATGACGAGGTCGGCGCGCTGCGCGACATGGTCCAGAACCACGTCCTGCAACTCGTCGCGCTGATCGCGATGGAGCCGCCCGCCCGCTTCGACGGCACCTCGATCCGCGACGAAAAGGTCAAGGTCCTGCGCTCGCTGCGGATGATCGGCCCCGAAGAGGTAAACACCCACACCGTCACCGGCCAGTATGACGCCGGCGCGGTAAAGGGGGAGATCGTTCGCGGCTATGACGAGGAGCTGGGTAAGGAATCCGACACCGAAACCTTCGTCGCGGTAAAGGCGCATGTCGACAACTGGCGCTGGCAGGGCGTGCCCTTTTACCTGCGCACCGGCAAGCGGATGACCGACCGCCATTCGGAAATCTCGATCCAGTTCAAGCCGGTGCCGCATTCGATCTTCGCCGATCGCGGCGGGCAGTTGCAGCCCAACACCCTCGTCATCCGCCTCCAGCCGGAGGAATATGTCCGCCTGCTGGTGATGGCCAAGGAACCCGGCCTCGACCGCGACGGCGTGCGCCTGCGCGAAGTGCCGCTCGACCTGTCGCTGACCACCGCCTTTGCCGGCACCCGCCGCCGCATCGCGTATGAACGCCTCCTGCTCGACCTGATCGAGGGCGACCCGACGCTGTTCGTCCGCCGCGACGAAGTGGAGGCGCAGTGGACCTGGGTCGACGCGATCCGCGACGGGTGGAAGGCCAACGGCACCAAGCCCAAGGGCTATGCCTCGGGCAGCTGGGGACCGAATGCCAGCGTCGCGCTGACCGAACGCGACGGGGTGACGTGGAACGAGTGAGCCGCTGACGCGCTCCCCCTTTCAGTCTCTCCGTTTACTTCGAGCAGCATCGAGCCTGTCGAGATGTGCCCGTCGAGAAGCAGTTCTCGACAAGCTCGAACTAAACGGTTTTTTGCAGGATAAGAGATACATGACCGAGATCGAATGGTGGGAATATGACGAACCCGCCGAATTTGCCGAAGCATTGGCCGGCGACATCCAGTTCATCATCGAATCGGCGATCGACGCACGCGGCGCGGCAGTGATCGCGCTGGCCGGCGGTCGCACCCCCGCCCCGATCTATGACAAGCTGGTCAAGGCCAAGCTGGACTGGAAGCGGGTGACGATCGTCCCCACCGACGACCGCATCGTGCCGATGGGCGACGCGCTGTCGAACGTTACCGGCCTCGCCAAAATCTTCCTGCCCAAGGGCGCGCGGGTCATCCCGCTGACCGCCGAAAAGGCAGCGGATTACAAGGCTGCCGGCCGCGCGGCGGATGCGCGGTTGCAGGACCTGCACTGGCCGCTCGACCTCTGCCTGCTCGGCATGGGTGCCGATGGCCATACCGCCTCGATCTTCCCCGGCCCCGACCTGACCGAGGCGCTGACCGGGCCGAAGGAACGCCGCGCGCTGGGCGTCATGCCCGACCCGCTGCCGCCCGAAGCCCCCGTCGCCCGCGTGACCCTCAGCCATGCCGCGATCGCCTCGGCGCGCGCGCTGATGATTGCCATCACCGGAGACGAAAAGAAGGGTGTGCTCGAACGCGCGATCGATCAGGGCGCGTCCTCTTCCTACCCGATCGGCCGCGTGCTGGCCGAAGTCGAACTTCCCGTCGATATCCACTGGAGCGCATGATGGCCCTCAACGCCGCAATCGCCGCCGTCACCGACCGCATCATCGAAGCGTCGCGCGAAAAGCGCGCCGCCTATCTCGCGCTGATCGATCGGGAGCGTGAGAGCGGCGTCGATCGCCCGATGCTGGGCTGCGCGAACCTCGCGCACGCCTATGCCGGCACTGACGAGGATCGCGATGCGATGCGTCCGGCCAACCGGATGAACATCGGCATCGTCACCGCCTATAACGACATGCTGTCGGCCCACGCGCCCTATTATCGCTACCCCGAACAGATGAAGGTCTGGGCGCGCGAAGCGGGCGTGACCGCCCAGGTCGCGGGCGGCGTGCCGGCGATGTGCGACGGCGTGACGCAGGGTTTTCCGGGCATGGAGCTGTCGCTGTTCAGCCGCGACACCATCGCGCTGTCGACCGCGGTGGCGCTCAGCCACGGCACGTTCGAGGGTGCCGCGCTGCTCGGCATCTGCGACAAGATCGTACCCGGCCTGCTGATGGGCGCGCTGCGCTTCGGCCATCTGCCGATGGTACTGATCCCCGGCGGTCCGATGCGCTCGGGCATCCCCAACAAGCAGAAGGCAGCGGTCCGCGAAGCCTATGCCGAAGGGAAAGTCGGCCGCGAGGAACTGCTCGACGCCGAAATCGCCGCCTATCATGGCAAGGGCACCTGCACCTTCTACGGCACCGCCAATTCGAACCAGATGATGGTCGAGGCGATGGGCCTGCATGTCCCCGACGCCGCCTTCGCCAATCCGGGTACGAAGCGTCGTCAGGAACTGACCCGCTACGCCGTGCACCGTCTGGCCGAAGTCGGCTGGGACGGCGACGATTATCGTCCGATCGGGCGGGTGGTCGATGAGAAGGCGATCGTGAACGCCGCCATCGTGCTGCTCGCGACCGGCGGCTCGACCAACCACCTGATCCACCTGCCCGCCATCGCGCGTTCGGCCGGGATCATCATCGATTGGGACGATTTCAACCGTCTGAGCGACGTCGTGCCGCTGCTCACCCGCGTCTATCCCAACGGATCGGCCGATGTGAACGGGTTCGAGGATGCCGGCGGCCCTTCCTTCGTCATCCGCGAGCTGCTGCGCGGCGGACTGCTCCATGACGACGTCCTGACCATCGCGAAGGACGGCATGGCCGCCTATGGCCGCCAGTCGACGATCGAGAACGACCAGCTCGTCTGGAAGGATCACGCCGCGACGAGCGGCGACGACACCATCGTCCGTACCATCGACGCGCCCTTCTCGCACGAAGGCGGCTTCCGCATCCTGCAGGGCAATATCGGCCGCGCCTGTATCAAGGTGTCGGCGGTCGATCCCGATCGCTGGGTCATCGAAGCGCCCTGCCGCGTGTTCAGCGATCAGGCAGCGGTGCAGGCGGCGTTCAAGGCCGGCGAACTCGACCGCGACGTCGTGGTCGTCGTCCGGCATCAGGGTCCTAAGGCCAACGGCATGCCCGAACTGCACAAGCTGACCCCGCCGCTGGGCGTGCTGCAAAATCGCGGCTTCCGCGTGGCGCTGGTCACCGATGGACGCATGTCGGGCGCGTCGGGCAAGGTGCCGGCCGCGATCCACCTGTCGCCCGAAGCGCTGGGCGGCGGTCCGATCGGCAAGCTGCGTGACGGTGACGTGATCCGTCTCGACGCCAATGCCAACACGCTGCAGGCACTGGTCCCGGCGGACGAATGGGACGCGCGTGAACACGCACCCGTCCCGCCGGCGGCGGATGGCACCGGTCGCGAAATCTTCGCAATGATGCGGCAGGGCGCGAGCGAGGCGGAAGCCGGCGGATCGGCGATGCTGGCCGCGGCGGGGCTGTAACAGCCGACCATATTATGACGTACCCCCGCGCAGGCGGGGGTCCAGAGTTACAGGCGTGAACCTGCATAACTCTGGATCCCCGCCTTCGCGGGGATACGCTTTCGGGCTATAAGGAGAGGTCATGGAAGTCGTTGCGGTAGATATCGGCGGAACGCACGCCCGCTTCGCGATCGCCGAGGTCGAGAACGGCCAGGTCGTCCATCTGGGCGAACCGATCACGCAGAAGGTTGCCGAACATGGCAGCCTCCAACTGGCATGGCGCGCCTTCGAACGCGATCTTGGCCGCCCGCTGCCCAAGGCCGCCAGCCTTGCCGTCGCCTCTCCGGTCAACGACACGCTGATCAAGTTCACCAACAACCCCTGGATCATCCGCCCGCCGCTGATGCAGGAGCGGTTGGGCGTCGAAACCTGGACGATCATAAACGACTTCGGCGCGGTCGGCCATGCCGTCGCACAGGTGGCGGACGAGGATTTCATCCATCTCTGCGGCCCCGAAGGCCCGCTGCCTGACCGGGGCGTCGTCACCATCTGCGGCCCCGGCACCGGCCTTGGCGTCGCCCAGCTGCTGCGCGCCGCCGATCGCTATCACGTCCTCGAAACCGAAGGCGGGCATCAGGACTTCGCACCGCTCGACGGGATCGAGGATGCGCTGCTCAAGCGGCTGCGCCGTGCCCATGGTCGCGGGTCGAACGAACGTGCCTGTGCCGGTCCGTCGATCGTCGCATGGTATGAAACGCTGGCGGAGATCGAAGGCGTCTCGCTGGCCCATAGCGACGACAAGACGATCTGGGCCGCCGCGCTGGAGGGCACCGACAGTATCGCCGTCGCCGCGCTCGACCGCTTCTGCCTGACGCTCGGGGCCGTTGCCGGCGACCTTGCGCTGGCGCAGGGAGCGAAGGCGGTGGTGATCGCCGGCGGCCTCGGCCTGCGGTTGAAGGACCATCTGCTCGAATCGGGTTTCGGTACGCGCTTCACGTCGAAGGGCCGGTTCCAGACGCTGATGGCCGGCATCCCCGTCAAACTCATCACCCATCCCCAGCCCGGCCTGTTCGGGGCCGCCGCCGCCTTTGCGCAGGAGCACGCACGATGACCGTCACCATTTCCGACATCATGCAGACCAGCCCGGTCATCCCGGTCCTCGTCGTCCATGACGCGGCGCAAGCCCGCCCGATGGCGGAGGCGCTGGTAAAGGGCGGCCTGCGCGTGCTGGAGGTGACGCTACGCACCCCCGCCGCACTCGAAGCCATTGCCGAAATGAAGAACGTCGAGGGCGCGATCGTCGGTGCCGGCACCGTCGTCAGCGCCGAACAGTTCAAGCAGGCGATGGACGCGGGGTCGGAATTCATCGTCTCGCCCGGCCTCACCGAAACGATTGCGCGCCCGATCATCGACAGCCGCGTGCCGTTCCTGCCGGGCATCGCCAATGCCGGCGACATCATGCGCGGCCTCGACCTGGGCCTCACCCATTTCAAGTTCTTCCCGGCCGAAGCATCGGGCGGCCTGAAGGCGCTGAAGGCGCTCGCCGCGCCCTTCTACCAGGCGAAGTTCTGCCCGACCGGCGGCATCACCGAAGCCAGCGCGCCCGAATGGCTGGCGTTCGATCCGGTGCTCTGCGTCGGCGGCAGCTGGATCGTCGGCGCAACCCACGCCGAAACCGAAACGCGGGCGCATGCCGCAGCGGGTCTAAAGGCATAAGATCCTCCCCGCTCCGCGGGGAGGGGGACCAGCGAAGCTGGTGGAGGGGCGTTGCCGCGAGCGGTCGTTGCGTGTGCGGCACTCCCCTTCGACCATGCTGCGCATGGTCCCCCTCCCCATGAATGGGGAGGACATACAAGGTTACATCTCGCCCCGCGCCCGGCGGATGTCGTACCACTTCTTCACGTTCGCGTTATGCTCGGCCAGCGTCTCGGCAAACACATGCCCACCGGTGCCGTCGGCGACGAAATACAGCGCCTTGGTCTCCGCCGGATCGAGCACCGCATCGATCGACGCCTTGCCCGGATTGGCGATCGGCCCGACCGGTAACCCCGCCGACGCATAGGTGTTGTACCCGTTCTTCGCCTGCAACTCCGACTTGCGGATGCGCCGGCCAAGCGGTTTTCCCTTGGTAATCGGGTAGATAACGGTCGGATCGGCCTGCAACCGCATACCGTTGCGAAGACGGTTCGAGTAAACCGCCGCGACCATGCGGCGCTCCGAAGCCTTGCCGGTTTCCTTCTCGACGATCGAGGCGAGGATGAGCGCCTCGCGCGGCGACTTCACGACGGTCGTGGGTTTGCGCTTCTTCCATGCCGCGGCGAGGTAGCGGTCCATCGCCATCTGCATCCGCTTGACCAGCGCCGCGCGGTCGCCGTCGCGTTCATAGCTGTAGCTGTCGGGAAGGATGCTGCCCTCGGCCGGCAGCGGCGCGGTGCCCTCCATCTGCGGCGCCTTCGCCACCGCTTCCTGCACCAGGATCGAGGGCCAGCCCTCTGGCACCATCACGAAGCGCTGCAGCGTGCGACCGCCCTGCAGCAGCTTCAGCACATCCGCCTGGCTCAGCCCCTTGGGGATACGATACTCCCCGGCGCGGATCGGATCGTCGCTGCCAAGGAACCGCGCGAGCAGGCGGAAGCGGCTGGCCGAGCTGATAGCGCCAGCCTCTTCCAGCTGCTCGGCGGCGGAGGCGAGGCTCGCCCCCTGCGGCACCGTCACCGTCAGCGTGCGCTCCGCCGGACCGGCCCCGCCCCAGCTCTGCATCACCAGGAACAGCCCGCCAATGGCAAGCAGTCCGAGGATCAGGCCAAGGCATCCGATCCGGCGCATCGCGTCAGATCGCCTTCATCACCAGCGACGCATTGGTGCCGCCGAAACCGAACGAGTTGTTCAGCACCGCGCGCACCTGCCGCTTCTTCGCGACCAGCGGCACCAGATCGACACCCTCGGTCCCCTCGTCGGGATTGTGGAGGTTCAGCGTCGGCGGCACGATCTGGTCGCGCAGCGCGAGAATGCAGAAGATGCTCTCGACCGCACCGGCACCGCCCAGCAGATGGCCGATCGCCGACTTGGTGCTCGACATCGACGCACCCGACAGATCGTTGCCGAACACGCGCTTGGCGGCGGCGAGTTCGATTGTGTCCGCCATGGTCGAGGTGCCGTGCGCGTTGATGTAATCGATGTCGCTCGGTTCCATGCCCGCCTTGCGCAGCGCCATGCGCATCGCATTCTCGGCACCCTTGCCCTCGGGATGCGGCGCGGTGACGTGATAGGCATCGCCCGACAGGCCGTAGCCGACGACCTCGGCATAAATTTTCGCGCCGCGCGCCTTGGCGTGCTCATATTCCTCGAGCACGATGACGCCGGCGCCCTCGCCCATCACAAAGCCGTCGCGATCCTTGTCATAGGGGCGGCTGGCTTCGGTCGGACGGTCGTTCATGCTCATGTTGAGCGCCCGCGCCTGCGCAAAGCCGGCGACGCCCAGCGGGTTGACGGTGCTTTCCGCGCCGCCCGCCAGCATGATGTCGGCATCGTCGTCGCGGATCATCCGCGCGGCATCGCCGATCGAATGCGCACCGGTCGAGCACGCCGTCACGACCGCATGGTTCGGACCCATCAGCCCGTACTTGATCGACACCTGCCCGCTGATCAGGTTGATGAGCCGGCCATGCACGAAATGCGGGCTGACCCGACCCGGACCACGTTCGTGCAGGTTGACCGACTCGATCTCGATCCCCGGCAGGCCGCCGATACCCGAACCGATCGACACGCCGGCGCGCAGCTTCGTCGCCTCGTCCATCTCGGTCAGGCCGGCATCTTCCAGCGCCTGCCCGGCGGCATCGATGCCATAGATGATGAACGGATCGACCTGCCGCTGGATCTTGTGATCGACCCGCTTGTTCGGATCGAAGCCATATTCATGGTCCGCCGGCTTCACCTCGCACGCGATCTGGCACTTCTGGTTCGACGCATCGAAATGCGTGATCGGACCCGCGCCCGACTTGCCGGCGATCAGGTTCTTCCAGGCGGTTTCCACCTCGGCACCCAGCGGGGTCACGAGGCCGAGGCCGGTCACGACTACGCGGCGCATGGCATTCTCTCCGTTCAGATACGTAACGAACGACCCCCCGCCCATGGCTTTTCGCCGGGACGGGGGGCCGTGAAATCATGGCAATCGGCAGGGCGGCGGGGCCGCCCCGGCCGGATCAGCCCTTGTGCTCGTCGATATAGGTGATCGCGTCCTTGACGGTCGTGATCTTCTCGGCGGCATCGTCGGGGATCTCGACGCCGAATTCTTCCTCGAACGCCATTACCAGCTCGACGATGTCGAGGCTGTCCGCGCCCAGATCGTCGATGAAGCTCGCGTCTTCGGTAACCTTTTCCGCTTCGACGCCGAGATGCTCGACGACGATCTTCTTAACGCGTTCGGCGGTCTCGCTCATATTCATTCCCTCTTCACATTCGGGGTGTTTCTTACCTGAACGCCCCTAAAGCGCGTCCGGCCCGCGCGCAAGAGCGCCGGTGCGGACGCATTACCCCTTGGCAGCGAACAACCGGGCCAGCGTCGCGGCGTTGAAGGCGTACCCGCCCATCAGCCGCTGGACACGCGTATCCGCCTTTTTCGCCCCGGCAAGGTTCATCATGCCTTCCATGAAGGCGTCGACCTCGGCCGTCTGCTTGCGCGCCAGAAAGGCGTTCAGGACGGCAGGCGGCGTCTGGCTCAGGCGGCGGTTGACCGCCACCGGATCGACGCCCTTGGCCGAAAGCCCGGACGCCAGCGCCTCGACGGCGATGCTGGTGACGACGATATCACCCGCGCGCGCGTCCGCCTTGCCGGTGCCGGGCTGGCAGGTCGCGGCATGGCGACGGGTCGCCTTCACCAGCGCGTCCGTTGCCGGCGTCGGCTTCTTGCCTTCCAGCACGCCGACGATCATGCCCTGCTGCATCTTCGCCAGGTCGCCCTTGGGCAGCTTGGCGACCGCGCATTTGACGACATTGGCATCGCCCGCGGCCAGCATCGCCGCCATCAGCATCACGCTCATACCATCGCCATCCCGCCGTTCACATGGATCGTCTGGCCGGTCACGTAACCGGCGTCGCGGCTGACCAGATAGGCGACCGCAGCGGCGACGTCATCGCCCGTGCCCAACGCCCCGGCCGGAATCTTGCCCAGCAGGGCGGTTTTCTGCGCTTCGGGCAGCACGTCGGTCATCGCCGAAGACATGAAACCGGGCGCGACGCAGTTGACGGTGATGCCGCGGCTGGCGAGTTCTGCGGCCAGCGCCTTCGACATGCCGACCAGTCCCGCCTTCGACGCAGCATAATTGGCCTGCCCCGGATTGCCGGTCTGCCCGACGACCGAGGTGATCGAGACGATCCGGCCGAAACGGGCCTTCATCATCGGCTTGGCGGCGGCACGGCACAGCCGGAACGCGGCTTCGAGGTTGACGCGGATCACCTGGTCCCATTCGTCATCCTTCATGCGCATGGCGAGGTTGTCGCGCGTGACCCCGGCATTGTTGACGAGGATATCGAGCTTCCCGAGCGCCGCCACCGCCTGCGGCACCAGCCCATCGACCGCCGCGCCATCGGACAGGTCGCACACCAGCGGCACATGATCCCCGCCCAGTTCGGCGGCGAACGCCTCCAGCTTGGCAGCATTGGAGCCGGACAAGGCAAGGCGCGCACCCTGCGCGGCAAGGCCCTTGGCAATCGCCGAGCCGAGGCCACCGCTGGCACCGGTCACAAGGGCGGTCATTCCCGTTAGGTCGAACATTTCATTCTCCGGAAGATTGGTTCACGCGGAGGCGCGGAGACGCGGAGGGGCGGTAGTCGTTGACGATCCGGCGTAGCCCCTCCTTGAGCGTTTCGCCGCCAAAATTGATGAGCAGCCCTACGGGCTGTTTCGTCAGTCGCAAATAGGTCAGAAGCTGTTTGCCATGAACCGGTGCCAGCCGGTCCACCGATTTGACCTCCACTAACAAGCGCCCGGCGACGAGCAAATCGATCTTGAAAGCCGCGCGGAAGCATTGTCCGTCAAACACGACGTCGATCGGCTGCTGACGCA
The DNA here is from genome assembly GCF_001619955.1 of Sphingomonas hankookensis. GTDB lineage: Bacteria > Pseudomonadota > Alphaproteobacteria > Sphingomonadales > Sphingomonadaceae > Sphingomonas > Sphingomonas hankookensis_A. Next base: position 60,745 of record NZ_LQQO01000006.1, read on the forward strand.
CAACGGAATGCCCCATTTGTTCAAGCCGCCCGGCCAACAGCATCTCGTAAACGCTTTCCAGAAGGCCCGGACCCAATTCCCGGTGCAGTCGCAGCGCAACGTCGACAACATCACCGGAGATTGCTTCCAGGTCCATACTTCCTCCGCGTCTCCGCGCCTCCGCGTGAACCGATTTACAACCGCCCCACCAGCGCTTCGATATCGGCCATCGTCACCACGCTGGTCGCCGTCGCATCCGGCGCGATGCGCTTGACCATCGCGCCGAGCACCTTGCCGCCCAGTTCGACGAAGTCGCCGACCCCAGCATCCTGCATCGCCAGCACCGATTCCCGCCAGCGAACCATGCCGGTCACCTGCTCGACCAGCAGCGTGCGGATCGTCTCCGGATCGGCGACCGGAGCGGCGGTGACGTTGGCATAGACCGGCACGACCGGCGCCGACAGCGCGACATCGGCCAGCGCCGCCGCCATCGCATCGGCAGCGGGCTGCATCATCGGGCAATGGAACGGCGCCGACACGGGCAGCACCACCGCCCGCTTGATCCCCATGTCCTTGGCGAGCGGCACGGCGCGTTCGATCGCCGCCTTCGCGCCCGAGATCACGACCTGCGACGGATCGTTGTCGTTGGCCACGGTGCAGACTTCACCCTCGGCCGCCGCCTCTGCCAACGCCTGCGCCTTGGCCAGATCGGCGCCGAGAAGCGCGGCCATCGCCCCCTCGCCCACCGGCACCGCCGCCTGCATCGCCTGCCCGCGCAGCTTCAGCAGCCGCGCGGTGGTCGACAGGTTCAGCGCACCGGCGGCACATAGCGCGGTATATTCGCCCAGCGAATGCCCCGCCACGAAATCGGCCTTGTCGGCCAGGCGGATGCCGCCCTCCCGCTCCAGCACGCGCAACGTCGCGATGGCGTTCGCCATGATCGCCGGCTGGGCATTTTCGGTCAGCAGCAGGTCGGCATCGGGACCCTCGGTCATCAGGCGAAAGAGATGCTGCCCCAGCGCCTCGTCGACTTCCTGGAACACTTCGCGGGCGTGGGGGCTGGCCGCGGCAAGCGCGGCACCCATGCCGACCGACTGGCTCCCCTGCCCCGGAAAGATGAATGCGCGCATCGCCGACGTCTCCTGCAAATCCAAGCCGCGCGGCCTAGTCCTTCGGCCAAGCTGAACGCAAGGGGGCGTGTTGCGACGGACTGCGACCATTTCGCGGCTTTGCTGACAAACGCCGGTTACAGGGCATCGCCATCTTGGCTCCAACAGCAAATCCAATGGAGACGTGAGATGAAGAAGCTGATCCTCGCCGCGATGACCGCATCGTTGCTCGCCACCCCGATGGCCGCATCGGCGCAGAGCCGCACCGTCATCAAGGAACGCCCCGGCCGGACCGTGGTCGTCGAAAAGAACCGCCATGGCCAGAATGTCCGCCGGACCGTCGTTCGCCAGCAGCCGGCCCGCTATACGAACTGGCAGCGCGGCCAGCGGTTCGACCGCAACCGGGCGCCCAACTATCGCCAGATCGACTATCGCGCCTATCGGCAGCGCGGCGTCTATGCGCCGCCCCGCGGTTATCAGTGGGTGCAGTCGGGCAACGACGCAGTTCTGATCGCGATCGCCAGCGGGCTGATCGGCGCGGTGGTCGGCGGCGCGCTCCTCAACTGACCTTGCCTTTCCGCCCGATTCGGGTAAGGGGATGCGCATCCGGGGTGACGGGACCAGTGCCTGTCGCCCCGGACTGCATTTGAAGACGACAGCCGGAGGGGCGTTCGCGATGGTCGCGGCGTCAGCGATCGGCCAACAGACGAGAAAGACACATGGCTCTCTACGAGCACGTGTTCCTTGCGCGCCAGGATCTGGCACAGGCGCAGGTGGACGCGCTGGCGGAAACCGCCACGAAGATCGTTCAGGACATGAACGGCAAGGTCGTGAAGACCGAGACCTGGGGCCTGCGCAGCCTCGCCTATCGCATCGCGAAGAACCGCAAGGCGCATTACGTCATGCTCGAAATCGACGCGCCGGGCGACGTCGTGGCCGAGCTGGAGCGCCAGACGCAGATCAACGAAGACGTGATCCGCTTCATGACCGTCAAGGTTGACGCCCATGAAGAAGGTCCGACCGTGATGATGCGCAAGAGCGAGCGTTCGGAGCGTGGCGACCGTCGTGGCGGCCGTGATCGTGACGACCGTGGTCCGCGCCGTGAGCGCGAGCCGTCGGCCGAAGTCGAAGCGTAAGGAGCAGCACCCATGGCACGTCCGTTTTTCCGCCGCCGCAAGAGCTGCCCCTTCTCCGCGAAGGACGCTCCCCGGATCGACTACAAGGATGTTCGTCTGCTGCAGGGCTTCGTGTCCGAACGCGGCAAGATCGTCCCGTCGCGCATCACCTCGGTGAGCGCCAAGAAGCAGCGCGAACTGGCCCAGGCCATCAAGCGCGCCCGCCATCTGGGCCTGCTGCCCTACATCGTTAAGTAAGGAGCGCCCAACATGGACGTCATTCTGCTGGAACGCGTCGAGAAGCTCGGCGCCATCGGCGACGTGGTGAAGGTAAAGGACGGCTTCGCCCGTAACTTCCTCCTGCCGCGCAAGAAGGCGCTGCGCGCCAACGAAGCCAACAAGAAGGTGTTCGAGGCGAACCGCGAGCGGATCGTCGCAGAGAACGCCGCCCGTCGCACCGACGCCGAAGCCGAAGCCAAGACGCTGGAAGGCGTTTCGGTCACGCTGATCCGTCAGTCGTCGAACACCGGTCAGCTCTACGGTTCGGTCGCGGTTCGCGATCTGGTCGACGCGCTGGTCGCCGACGGCCATAAGGTCGACAAGTCGCAGGTCGCCCTCGACCGTCCGATCAAGGCGATCGGCCTGCACGACGTGAAGATCGCGCTCCACCCGGAAGTGTCGGTCACCGTCAAGGTGAACGTCGCCCGCTCGCCGGAAGAAGCCGAGATGCAGGCGCAGGGCGTCGACGTCATGGCCTCGATGTTCGAGCGTGACGATGCCGGCTTCACCGAGGATTACGATCCCAACGCCGAGCCGGGCGAAATCGCCCGCGACGACGCGAACACGGAAGAAGCGCAGGGCTGATCCCCGCCGCTACGACCAACAGGAAAGGCCGCCGGAGCGATCCGGCGGCCTTTTTTGGTTGGCGATGTGGCAACATGTGTGTGGGTCAGGGGCACGCCACGCAAGCACCGATCACGGCAGCGAGGGGGATCAACGAGAGGATGACGGGAACGGCCTTGGCCATGATGCTTGCCCTGCGATGAATGGTTCACCGGGTTCAAAGCATGGGAAATCAAAAGGTTTCGCTTTCCTGAACGGTATACGTATCGAAACGAAACTTTCCTGACCGTCGATTACGCATTTCGCGACACCTTTGGCAACTTGACGCCATGTCGAAGGGAGCGTAGGAGCGCCCCTCCCGCAAACGGCCCCTTCGTCTAGCGGTTAGGACGTCGCCCTCTCACGGCGAAAACACGAGTTCGATTCTCGTAGGGGTCACCAGCGACAGCGCGATTGAAGCGCACGCTGCAGGGATCATGGCGGGCTTTCCAACAGTAACGGGCCGGCTCTTCTGCAGAGCATGTGCCGAAGTGATATTTTCGCGGCACCCTTGCGATCCGTCAGGACGGGAATGATATGTTGTATCATTCTCATTAGGTTGATCCGATCCATGCCCGGCCATTCCCCTACCCTCCCCCGCTCCGCCCCGCACAGACAGAAGCTGCTCGACGGGTTCGCCGTCACAGCCTCGCTGCTCTGCCTGATCCACTGCCTCTTGCTGCCGACCCTGTTGATCGCCTTGCCCGTGCTGGCCACGATGCTAGCTGTTCCGGAATCCTTCCACGCCGCAGCCTTCGCCATCGCCGTGCCGACCAGCATCCTCGCCATGTGGTCCGGCGTCGTTCGCCACGGCCGCCGAGCGCCGGTTCTTGTGGCCGCACTCGGCCTGACGTTGCTGGGGATCGGGGCGTTTGCGATCGATAGCGAACTGGCGGAGAGGGCGGTGACGTCGATCGGTGCGGTCACTCTGGCCATCGCCCACGTCGCCAACTGGCGAACGCGCCCCCGCTGTTCGGAGGTGACACGATAATCGAACACCTGGTTTTCGCCCTTTCGACGACGGCCGAGGGAGCATAGAAGCCGGCGAGGCGTTCCGCCCCCGCAACGAAACTGCCCGGCGACCGGCCGGCATTGAACGAAACCGAGGCTGTCCTGCATGGCAATCGTCCGTCAACGCGTCGAATCCGGCGGGTTCATCCTGTTTCTGGCATTGATCACCGTCGCGCTGACGCTGGTCGTCTCCAGCTTCATCGGCGCGTTGCTATGGGCAGCGTTGGCGGCTTTGCTCTTCCAGCCCCTGTTTCAGCGTCTGCTGCGCTGGCGGCCGGGACAGCGCAACCTTGCCGCCGCGCTGACGCTGCTGATCATCACGGTCGCGGTCGTCATTCCGGCGATGATCATCGTCAGCATGGTCATCGATCAGGCAGCGGGCGTGTACGGCCAGCTGCGCACAGGACAGATCAACTTCGCGACCTATTTCGAACAGGTCCATGGCGCCCTGCCCGAACGAATCCGCCGGGCGATCGACAGCGCCGGCTTCGGCAGCTTCGAACGCGCCCAGCTGAAGATTTCGCAGGCCGCCAGCGCCAGCGCCAGCGTCCTCGCCCGCAGCGCGCTGTCGATCGGCGCGAACGCCGCGGCGTTCCTGCTGGCCTTCGGCGTCGGCCTGTACGTCACCTACTTCCTGCTCCGCGATGGCGAGCGGATCGGCCCTGCCGTCGTCCGCGCGCTGCCGCTCGAACCCGGCGTGGCGCAGCGGCTGGCCGACAAGTTCGTCGCCGTCGTGCGCGCGACGATCAAGGGGTCCGGCGTGGTCGCCCTCGTGCAGGGTGCGCTGGGCGCCATCACCTTCTGGATCGTCGGTCTGCCGGCCGCCTTGCTCTGGGGCGTGGTGATGGCGATCGTCGCGCTGTTGCCCGCCGTCGGGCCGGCGCTGATCTGGACTCCGGTCGCCATCTATCTGCTTGCGACAGGCGCGATCTGGCAGGGGGTCGTCGTGATCCTGTCGGGCGTGCTCGTCATCGGTCTTGCCGACAATATCCTGCGCCCGGTGCTGGTCGGGCGCGATACCGGCCTGCCCGACTGGCTGGTGCTGGTGACGACGCTGGGCGGGATCGACCTGATGGGGTTGAGCGGGATCGTCGTCGGACCGGTCGCGGGCGCGCTGTTCCTGACCGGGTGGCAGGTGTTGACCGAACAGCGGCGGATGCGCGCCGATACCGATCCGGCAGCCCAAATCGCCGCTACCGACGATACAGTATAATCCGACAAATAGCTTGTTCGCTTCTAGCTCCGGCGCCATCGTACCCGCATAACCGCTGGAGATGCCGAGATGGAACTTGCCCGCCGCGATCTGATCCTCAGCGCGGCCGCGCTGTCGCTGGCATCGAGTACACGGGGATTTGCCGCCGGCGACCGGCCGCTCGGCTATGCCATCGTCGGGCTCGGCAATTACGGCCTGGGCCGGATCATCCCCGAATTCGCCAACTGCCGACACAGCCGGCTGGCGGCGGTCGTCAGCGGCGACCGGGCCAAGGCGGAGAAGGTCGCCGCCGAGCACAATCTTCCCGCCGGATCGATCTACAACTACCGCGATTTCGACCGCATTCGCGACAATCCGGCGGTCGACATCGTGTATGTCTGCCTGCCCAATGCGATGCATGCCGAATACACCATTCGCGCCGCACAGGCCGGCAAGCATGTGCTGTGCGAAAAGCCGATGGCGGTATCGGTCGCCGAATGCGAGGCGATGATCGCCGCCTGTCGCAAGGCCGATCGCAAGCTGATGATCGGTTATCGTTGTCATTTCGAGCCGTACAATCTCGAAGCGATGCGACTGGCGAAGAGCGGTGCCGCGGGCAAGATCCGTTATATTCGGTCGGAACACGGCTTCACGGCAAGCGACCCGACGATGTGGCGGCTGAAGCGCGCCCTGTCGGGCGGCGGGTCGCTGATGGACATGGGCGTCTACAGCCTGCAGGCGGCACGCTACATGACCGGCGAGGAGCCGGTGGCGGTTACCGCGCGGGAGTCGACCGACCGCCGCGACCCGCGCTTTACCGATGTGGAGGACATGATCGACTGGACGCTGGAATTTCCCTCCGGCGCGATCGGCAGCTGCCAATCCTCCTACAGCGCCAACCACAATCACATCCTGCTGATGGGCGACAAGGGCCGGATCGAGCTGGAGCCCGCGACCGGCTATGCGGGGCAACGGATGTGGGTCGGCAACGGCCGCGAGCGCGAAGTCACGCCGCCGCCCGGCCCGGCAAAGACGCAATTCGCCGGGCAACTCGACCATCTGGCCCAATGTGTCGCGACGGGTCGGACCCCGATCGTCTCCGGTGAGGAAGGATTGCGCGACATGCGGATCATCGAGGCCATCTACCGATCGGCACGCGAAAACCGCACCATCCGGCTGGACGGCCGGGCATGAGCATCGCGCTACGCCTCGCGCCGCTTGCCCTGCTCTTGGCTGCGCCGACTACGGGCCAGGACTTCGCGAGCGGCAATGACATCGCCGCCCGCGTGGAAGCAATGGGCAAGGCGATGAAGCCCGGCCAAGGCTTTGCGTGGGAACCGGTGGTCCGCGACGGGGAACGGGTCGCGGCGCTGGAATATTGGAAGGCGCCGGGCCGACCGGCGGTGCATCCCGATCAGGCGGAATATGCCATCGTCATCGCTGGCGCCGGCACCCTCAGGACCGGCAAGTCGATGGAGGGCGGGAAGCAGACGCAGCCCGGTCTGATCGAGGGCGACCGGATCGTCGATCCGCTCGACCGGCCGCTGAAACCGGGCGACGTCCTGTTGATCCCGGCGGGCGTTCCCCACTGGTTCGGGATTACCGGTGACCGGCTGGTCCTGCTGGGGACCAAGATCCCGGCGAAATAGTAGGCGACGGGCAGGCGCGCGATGCCCCTGCCCGCCCGCCCCTCGTCAGAACTTCACGCCGGCGCGGGCGTACAGATAGCGCCCGTTGAAGCCGAACGGCGAGAAGCTCGAATAGGGAATGAAGTAGTTGTTGATAGCCGTCGCGCCAAGGATCGGGTTGCGCGTCGGATAGACGTCGAACAGGTTGTTCGCGCCGATCGCCAGCTCGAACTGCCCCGGCGTCGCGCGGAGTTCGAGATCGGTTAGCCACTTCGGTTCCAGCTCGACATCGGTGATCGCCGCGCCACCCGGCGACAGCGTGTTGCCGAAGCGGTTCGTGCGCGCCGTGATCCCGAAGATGCCCTGCGACCAGTCGAGGCCCAGATTGACCTTCGACCGCGGCTGCCCCTCGGTCAGGCGCAGCGATTCCTGCCGCCCGAACAGGGTAACACCCGGGATCGCCGACAGCGTCGACCGATCGGTGATGTCGGTCTGGTTATAGTTATAGCCGGCGGTCAGCGTGACGCTGCCGATACCCAGGTCCGGCACGCGATAGGTGCCGACCACCTCGACGCCCTGGGTCCGGGTGTCGATGCCGTTGATGAAGAAGCGCGCCGAGGTGATGTCCTGAATGCCCGCCGCGCGCAGCACGGCGACGACCGCCGTGCCCTGCAGGTTTTCGGACAGGATGATGCGATCGTTGATCTTGATGTTGTAATAGTCGGCGGTCAGCGTCAGCCCGCGCAGCGGGGTGAGCGTCAGGCCACCGCCGATATTCAGCGACTTTTCCGCCTCGAGCTGACGCGAACCCAGCGCACGCGCGACCGGATCGCCGACGCGGAAGGTGCCGATCTCGACCAGTGTCCCGCCGATATTCTGCGTGGCGAAGGACGAGAAGAACTGCTGCGCGAGGCTCGGCGCACGGAACCCGGTCGATATCGAGCCGCGGAGCGCCGCCCATTCGACCGGCGCGAAGCGCGCAGCGAGCTTGCCGTTCACCGTATCGCCGAAATCGCTGTAATGTTCGTAGCGGCCGGCGGCGACCACGTTGAACGCATCGCTGACCTTCGCGTCCAGTTCGGCATAGCCCGCGAAACTGTCGCGCGACGCATCGACGCGGCTGTTGGGCGAGAAGCCGGGGAAGCCCTGCGATCCGGCAGCGGCACCGTTGCTGAACGCGAACGGTCCGGCGGCATAGCTTTGCAATTCGCCGGCGACGATCTTGTAATTCTCGTTGCGATATTCGCCACCCAGCGCCAGCGATAGCGACGACAGGAAGCCGACGCTCAGCTCACGCTGCAGGTCGAGGTTGACGGTCTGCTGCCCAAACCGCGTACCGCCCGCGTTGAACGCCCGCTGCGATTGCGGGCCGAACGACGCGTTGTAGCTGTTCTCGATCCGGAAATCGAAGCTGTTGGTGCCGTAGACATAGGACAGGTCGTATTTGAACCCGGCCACTTCGCCCTTCACGCCCAGCGCGCCGGAGAAATCCTCCATCTGGCTGGTGATGAGCGGCAGGAAGCCATCGGCGTAATAAGGCGTGCAGACCGTGCCGGTGAAGGTGCAGTTGCGCAGGTCCTGGATGTTGCCAATGGTGTCGCGACCCGAAGCCCGACGGAAAAAGGCGGCGCTTTCGCCGTCACGCACGCCGTAGCTGCCGAAAATATAGAGTTCGGACGTGGCGCCGATGTCCACACCGCCGTTCAGGAAGAAGTTGAAGTCCGTCGTCTTCGCATCGCCGTAGCGGTGATTGACGCGGTTGGCGGTGAATTCGCGCGGGTCGACATTGCCGTTGCCGAGCAGGGGATAGAGCCGGCGCGGGTCGTAGCCGGCGCGGTCGGTCGGGTTGCGGTCGCGATATTCACCGGTCAGGTTCAGATAGGCGGTTTCCCCCATCGGAAGGCCCATATTGGCGGCGAAGGTGACAGTGCGGCCATCGCGGACCTCACGATCGCGCCCGGTTTCCTCCAGCACATAGGTGCCGTCGGCGCGGACCTGCGGCTGGCCGTTCGCCTGGCGCGCGATGCCCGAAACCTCGCCAACACCCTCCATCGACGAGATATATTTGCCATAGGTCATCGTCGCGCGGCCACCTTCGCGGCGCTTGAGCTGGACGTTGATGACGCCGGCGATCGCATCGGAACCATATTGCGAAGAGGCACCATCACGCAGCACGTCGATCCGCTCGATCGCGAGGCTGGGAATCGTGTTGAGGTCGACCGCCGACGAACCGCGCCCGACCGAGCCGTTGGCGTTGAGCAGCGAGGTGGTGTGGCGCCGCTTGCCGTTGACCAGCACCAGCGTCTGGTCGGGCGACAGACCGCGCAGCGTCGCGGGCCGCACGACGTCGGTGCCGTCGGTGATCGAGGGCTGCGGAAAGTTGAACGACGGGACCAGCTGGTTCAGCAGCTTGTTGGTTTCGGTATAGCCGGCATTGACCAGCGCATCGCCGGTGATGACGTCGACCGGCACCGGGCTTTCGGCCACGGTGCGGCCCTGCGCACGCGTGCCGACCACCAGGATCTCCTCGCCCGCCGGCACCTGGTCGGCAGGCGGCGGTGCGTCGGCGACCTGTGCGAAGGCGGGAATGGCGACCAGCGCACTCGACAGGAACAGGGCGCTGAAAACGGCTTTACGCATGAAAATCTCCCCCAGGCCGGGACCATTGCCCCGACCGTTGCCCCCTGAACCTCTCGCACGTAATATTCTGGCGCAAGGCGGCAGGGTGTCCGGTCACACGATTGTCACGCCACCGTTGCGGCGCTGCAACATCGCTTTTGGGCTCGAATCGCGCCTTCGCCATTGACAGCGCGGATCGGCTTGCCTAGTCACGATCCACTTGCCGCGTGGGGTATCTCCACGCGGACATATTGCATTTGGGAAAGAAGCAAGGGCCATGTTCGCAATCGTGCGCACGGGCGGCAAGCAGTATCGCGTTGCCGCAGGAGACAAGATCGTCGTCGAGAAGCTCGACGGCGAAGCTGGCAGCAACGTGACGCTCGGTGACGTGCTCCTTGCTGGCGAAGGTTCGGAACTGAAGTCGGTCGAAGGGCTGACGGTTTCGGCGGAAATCATCGCGCAGGCGAAGGGCGAGAAGGTCATCGTCTTCAAGAAGCGCCGCCGGCACAACTACCGTCGCAAGAACGGTCATCGCCAGCAGCACACCATCCTGAAGATCACCGCGATCGGCGACAAGCGCGCTGACGACAGCGCCGCCGCATAAGCGCCTGAGCGAATACGAGGAGTTTGAACCATGGCACATAAAAAAGCAGGCGGTTCGTCGCGCAACGGTCGTGATTCGGCCGGCCGTCGCCTTGGCGTGAAGAAGTTCGGTGGCCAGGAAGTGGTCGCGGGCAACATTATCGTGCGTCAGCGCGGCACCAAGTTCTACCCGGGCGTGAACGTCGGCATGGGCAAGGACCATACCCTGTTCGCCCTGGTCGACGGCCGCGTGGCGTTCAAGGAAGGCAAGCTCGGCCGCAAGTTCGCGTATGTCGAGATGCAGGCGCAGGCCGCAGAATAACGGGCTACCACACGGGTCGCCCACCAGGGTGACCCGGGTTCCGGCGACGGAACCAGCCAACAAGAGGGAGGCGGGTCACCCCGGCTCCCTTTTTTATTGCTCTCTCCGGCCCCTGCCCGCTTCTCGGAGCGGGTTGTGGCCCTATCGAGGCGTCGTGACGGAGCCGATTTTGGTTCAGGGCAAGAAGCGAGGAGCGGAGCGATGCTGATGCATCGTGACCGACGAGCGACGCCGCCCTGAGCCAAGATCGGCCCGCCGCAGGGCGGTTACACTGTCGTGCCCGCCGGTTGCGTCGCGAGGCTTGCAGGTAGCGCCGCTACCTGCTGCGCCCCGCTCCTTGCCGGACGAACACGACAGGGCAATCACGACGCCTCGATATGGTCACAACCCGCTCTAGCGGAGGCGCGGCGTATTGGAGAGACGCTGATGTTCGCCCGTACCGAACGCCTGACCCTGCGCCCCGGCTGGACCGAGGACGTCCCGGCCCTGCACGCCGCGATGGGGCACGAGGCCGTCGTGCGCAACCTGTCGCGCGCGCCGTGGCCGTACACGCTGAGCGACGCCGAGGCGTTCGTCGCCGGATGGCAGGGTAACGCCGGCCCGACCTTCCTGATCTTTGCCCATGATAGGGGACGCTGCGACCTGATCGGCGGGATCGGCATCGGTCCGCTCGGCGACGTCCCGCACATGCTCGGCTATTGGATCACGCCATCGGCATGGGGCCGCGGCTATGCGACCGAGGCGGGGCGCGCGGCGCTCGACATTGCCGCGACGCTGGGCATCGGCCGGGTCGAGGCCGGCCATTATGTCGACAACCCCGCATCGGGCGCGGTGCTGCGGCGACTAGGCTTTGCCCCGACCGGCACGCGCAGCATGATCCATTCGCGCGGGCGCGGCGCGGAGGTCGAGACGGTCGACTATGCGATCGACCTGTCGCAACGGCGGCGCGACTGGCGGCTTGCCGCCTGATCGCAACGGAACGCAACGCCGGTCCGGCTGGTTGAAGCCGGACGGCGCTGCTGCCGTACGAGAGGACGCCCCGATGATCGATCCCGAAACGCCGAACGAACAGGAAGAAATGGAAGAGGTCCAGGAAGAAGCCGCCGAGGAACGCGAAGAAGAAGGCGGCTATCAGTAAGACAGCCTGGCGGCCGGCATCTATGCACCATCGTCATTGCGCACCGCACGGACGTACCGCATAGTGTCGGTCGCAAAATTGGGAGGTGACGTATGAGACGCTTCTTGCCCGCGCTGTTACCGAGCCTCGTCTTCGCGTTTCCAGCAACTGCGCAGGAAAGTCCTCCCTCCACAAACCCCGACATCGTCGTCAGCGGCCGGCTGTCGATGCCGCAAAACCCGCAGACGACGATCCTGCCGCCACCCGCAGTCATTTTCGATGTCGAATCCGCGACCCTGTTCGAGGACGCGTCGCGTCGTGCGGCGATGTGCGCCACGCGCGGCGGGCCGAGGCGGCTGGCGCAGCTGCGCGACGTCGTCGATGGCGTATTCGCCACCCCACGACAGGAGCGGGCGCAGGACCGTATGGTCTGGACGACGTCGACCTGCGGCGAAGGCGCTGCGGTTCGTGCGCATGGCGTCAGCATGGTCGGGCAGGTCAATGTCCGCGCCGATTCCGCTTCCTATCCCGGAATCCTGTATCGCGGTGCCTTCATCATCGAAACGCTCCGCGCCTTTGCCCCCAATCTTGCCTTGACCCGCGAGCAGCTGGCCGACCCGGTCGTGCAGCAGCGATTTCTGATGCGCGAGGATGCGCGCGCCAGCAAACGCCTGCCCAACGATCTGCGCTTCTTCAGGACGACGATCTGCATGGTTCGCGAACAGCCGGAACTGGCCATCCGGCTGGTTCAGACCAACCCCGTCGAACAATCGACCGCAGCGGTCCAGGCGCATCTGATCGAACGCACGCGGGGATGCACGGGCTATCAGAAACAGCTGGTCGTCGATCCGTTCCAGCTCCGGGCGTTCGTCGCCGATGCCCTGTATCGATGGACCCTTGCCGTGCGGGACGTCGATACGCTGATCCCGACGCAACGGGCGAGCGTGGATAGGAACAAAGCCAGGTCGGTGAACTGATGCCGGGGGCTCACCCCTCCAGCAGGTCGAGATAGCCGACCACGTCGCTGCTCGTCTGAAGATACAGGCCCGCCTGTATCTCCTCCGGCTCCCGCGCTGCTGCGGCCATCGCTTCGCTCAGCGTGCCATAGAGGATCGTCGTCGCGACCCCGCCCTCGTCGTCGAGGTGGTAGAGCCGGACCGAGGCGTCTTCCGATACCGTTCGCATGGGGAACGTCCTGCCCCGCGCCGCGACGCGGGGCAAGGCGTCAGGCGCTGGCGAGGCGTGCCGCCTCGAACTCGCTGTCGACCAGCCCGATCAATTCGCGGTCATCGTGATTCCACGGGTGGAAGCCGGGCAGGAAGAAGGACAGCCACATCCCCATGACCTTACGTGCCATGCCGGGCCGGCCGAACGCATAGGCGAACAGCCGCCATTTGACCCGCGCACCGGTCAACCCGTCCTGCGCGAGCAGATCGAGCATCCCGACCGTGCGCCCGCGGAAGAATTTGGCGGTGACGATCAGCATCACCAGCGTCTTGACCCACCAGCGCTTCAGGCGGGTCCAGTCGCGGGTGGCGTGCAGCCAGGTGTCATAGGCCACGCCCTTATGCTCGATCTCCTCGATCGCGTGCCACCGCCACAGGTCGGCGGCGGCCTGATCCCCGCCGGCCAGATGCCGGGGGTTCGCGACCAGTTCATGCGCGAGGATCGCGGTGAAATGTTCCAGCGCCATCGTCGCTGCGAGGTTGGCGATCGGCGGCTTGCCTCGCGTGATCGCCAGCTCGTGATCGACCCGCGCTTCCAGCCGCGACGTATCATAGCCCTGGTCGGCGACATGGCGGTTGAACGCGACATGTTCGCGGGTGTGGATCGCCTCCTGCTTGATGAAGGCGCGGATCTCGGCGGCGAGGCGCGGCGGCACGTCGTCGCGGAACTGGCGAACGCTGTCGATGAAGAAGCCTTCGCCCTTCGGAAAGGTCACCGACAGCGCGTTGTAGAAGGCGGTGGCGATCGGATCATCGTTCAGCCAATAGCGCCGATAGCTGCCGCCCCGCCCGAAGCGGACGTCGCGCGGGGTGATGGTCAGATCGGCGGGAGTCTTTGCTTTCGACACGGTTCTGCTCCACATCATCGCATGGAATCTGGGAATTACTTACAACAATGTCAATAGCCAGGCGACGCCTCTCCCCCGAAGCGTCGCGCGACGCCGCGCTGGACGCCGCGCGCGACCTGCTGATCGAAGCCGGGCCGCAGGCGGTGACGTTGAAGGCGGTGGCGACGCGCATCGGGCGGACGCACGCCAATCTGCTGCATCATTTCGGGTCGGCATCGGGGCTGCAAAAGGCGCTGGCCGAGCGGATGGCGACGACGATCACCGCGACGATTGGTGCGGCGGTGCTGCGCGTGCGCGACGGCGACCATGATCCGCGCGAGATCGTCGACCTGACGTTCGACGCCTTCGATCGCGAAGGCGCCGGGGCGCTGGCCAGCTGGATGATCCTGTCGGGCAATGACGATGCGCTCGACCCCATCCTTGATGCCATTCATGCGCTGGTCGACCGGCTGGGCCATGAGAACGCGCTGAGCGGGATGCCGCTGGCGGACGAGACGCTGCAGCTGGTGCTGATGGCGCTGGGTGATGCGCTGCTCGGCGGGGCGATGGCCAAGGCGTTGCGCCTGCCGCGCGAGCGCGCGCGCGAACTGGCGGTGCGCAGCCTGATCGCGGTGCGGGACGAAGCGCGCCCGTGCTGATCCGCGCGGCGACGGCCGCGGACCGGGCGGCGATTGCGGAGATCATCGTGCCGATCATCCGCGCCGGCGAGAGCTATGCGCTCGATCGCGCCATGACGGCCGAGCAAGCGCTGGCCTATTGGTTCGCGCCCGGCAACAGCGTGTTCGTCGCCGAGGTCGAGGGCCGGGTGCTGGGCAGCTATTACTGCCGCGCCAACCATGCCGGCGGTGGCGGCCATGTCGCCAATTGCGGCTATGCGACCCAGGCGCAGGCCACCGGACGCGGCATCGCGCGGACAATGGCGCTGCACTCGTTCGACCATGCCCGCGCGGCGGGTTTCCGGGCGATGCAGTTCAACTTCGTCGTCGCCAGCAACGTGCGCGCGGTGTGGCTGTGGCTGTCGCTGGGGTTCGAACAGGTCGGGCGACTGCCCGGTGCGTTCGAGCATCCGTCGCTGGGGGAGGTCGACGCGCTGGTGCTGTACCGGTCGTTATAGCATAACCCCCTTCCCCCTTGGGGCGACTCCGACTAAGCGCACGCCATGCATTTTCTCGATCAAGCCAAGATCTTCGTCCGTTCGGGCGCGGGTGGCCCCGGCGCCGTCAGCTTTCGCCGTGAAAAATTCATGGAATATGGCGGCCCGGACGGCGGCAATGGCGGCAAGGGCGGCGACATCATCTTCGAAGCGGTTCCCGGGCTGAACACGCTGATCGATTTCCGTTATACCCAGCATTTCCGCGCACCGCGCGGCAGCGGCGGCGCGGGCGCGAACCGCACCGGTCCGGGCGGGCGCGACCTGATCATCCGCGTGCCGGTCGGAACGCAGGTGCTTTCGGAGGACAAGGAAACGGTGCTGGCCGACTTCACCCGGCCGGGGCAGCGCGAGGTATTCCTGCGCGGCGGCGATGGCGGGCGCGGCAATGCCAGCTACAAGACGTCGACCAACCGCGCCCCGCGCCAGCACGGCACCGGCTGGCCGGGCGACGAGGCGTGGGTGTGGCTGCGCCTGAAGCTGCTGGCCGATGCGGGTCTCGTCGGGTTGCCCAATGCCGGCAAGTCGACCTTCATCAATGCGGTGACCAATGCGAACGCGAAGGTCGGCGCCTATGCCTTCACTACCACCCGCCCGCAGCTGGGCGTGGTCAGCCACAAGCAGCGCGAGTTCGTGGTGGCGGACATACCCGGCCTGATCGAAGGCGCGGCGGACGGCGCGGGGATCGGCGACCGGTTCCTGGGGCATATCGAGCGGTGCCGGGTGCTGCTGCACCTGATCGACAGCCATGCCGACGATCCGGTCGCGGCCTATCGCATCGTGCGCGGCGAGCTGGAGGCGTACGGTGCCGACCTGGCCGAAAAGCCGGAGGTGATCGCGCTGAACAAGGCCGATCTGCTCGACGAGGAACTGACCGAGGCGCTGATCGCCGAGCTGGAAGCCGAGAGCGGTGCGCAGGTGCTGCCGTTGTCGGGTGCCACCGGGCAGGGGCTGGAAGCGGTGCTCGACCGGCTGATCGAGGCGATCGGGCCCAGCGAGATGCACGCGCAGGACACGGGCGAGGACGAGGAACCGCGCGAATGGTCGCCGATCTAGGGGCGAGCGACGTCTTCGGCCCGGCCACCTGCCCGCGCCTGATCGTCAAGGTCGGGTCGGCGTTGCTGGTCGCGCCGGATGGGCAGGCGCGGCGGGAGTGGCTGGCGTCGCTGGTCGCGGACATTGCCGGGCGGGTCGCTGCCGGGCAGCAGGTCGTCATCGTATCGTCGGGGGCGATCGCGCTCGGCGCGCGGCGGCTTGGGCTGCCCAAGGGCGGGCGCGCCAGCCTGGAGGACGCGCAGGCGGCGGCGGCGACCGGGCAGATCGCGCTGTCGAGCATCTGGGCCGAACTGCTCGGCGCGCACGGGCTGACTGCCGCACAGCTGCTCGTGACGCTCGACGATCTGGAGGATCGCCGACGCTATCTCAACGTCTCGGCGACGCTCGGGCGGTTGCTGACGCTGGGCGTCGTTCCGGTCGTCAACGAGAATGACAGCGTCGCGACCGAGGAGATCCGGTTCGGCGACAACGACCGCCTTGCCGCGCGGGTCGGCGCGGCGGCGCGCGCGAACGGCGTGGTGCTGCTGTCCGATATCGACGGGCTGTACGATTCGAACCCCCATGGCAATCCGGACGCCAGGCTGATCCCGCATGTCGCGCAGATCGATGCCGATATCATGGCGATGGCCGATACCCGGTCGTCGTCGGGCATGGGATCGGGCGGCATGGTGTCGAAGATCGAGGCGGCGCGGATCGCGACCGCCGCCGGCGCGAACCTCGCCATCGCGACCGGACGGATCGACCACCCGCTCGCACAGTTCGGCGAAACCGGCCATGGCACGGTGTTCGCGACCGCCGGCAACGCCCCGGCGCGCAAGGCGTGGCTGTCGGGCGGGCTGACCGATCGCGGGTCGATCCGGATCGATGCCGGTGCCGCGCGCGCATTGTCGAGCGGGCGCAGCCTGCTGCCGGCCGGCGCCATCGAGGTTGCGGGCGATTTCTCGCGCGGCGATCTGGTGCGGATCATCGATGCCGAGGGCCGTGCGATCGCACGTGGCCTGGCCGAATATGACGCGGGTGAAGCGGCGCGGATCGTCGGACGGCGCAGCGACGAGCTGGCCGATCTGCTGGGCTATGCGCCGCGCTCCGCACTGGTGCATCGCAACCATATGGCGCTGTTGTGAGGACGATGGCGCTGACCGGCGGGACCGGCTTCGTCGGTCGCCGCGTGATCGCGCAGGCGGTCGGGCAGGACTGGCACATCCGCGCGCTGAC
>NZ_LQQO01000007.1 GCF_001619955.1 Sphingomonas hankookensis
AGTCGATGGACCACTCAGAAGGGGGCAGCTCAGGTGTAGGTGATGAACGCGACGACGCTGTCGCGCTTGTCGGGTCCGCCGTAACGGCCGACATCCTCTTCCCAGATATAGCGGCCCTGCCATGTGGCGACCTGCGCGGATGCCGGCTGGGATGCGACGGCTGCCAGCGTCAGCGTCGCCCACGCGATGCCGAGGAATATGGTCTTCACGATCCTTCTCCTTGTCGAGCGAAAGGGTCAGAACGGGGATGTAACGTTCGAAGCGGCGTTGCGCTTCACTTGGCCAGCAACGACATGCGGCCGGTCAGGGGCGTGATGGCATAGTCCGCCCCGCCCTGACGCGCAGGCCACATCGCGACCTGGAACCGCTGCTTGGCGGCGCAGATGCTGACGGTCCACACCTCGTAATGGCCGCCCATCGACGGGGCCGGACGCGTCGGCTGACGCGGGACATAGGTGCGCGGCATGATGGTCATGTGCGCCGAGGTCATCATGCGACAGCCGCCGGTGCGGCTGGAATATTCGGCAATCGCGCGCAGCACGTCGAGCTGGAGCTGCTGCGTCGCGCGGGTCTGTCCCGTGATCCGCAGCGGATAGGCGGCGGCGGGCTGGGCGATGCCGATCGTCGACAGGGCGAGCGCAACGGCGGCGATCCAGGGTTTGCGATCCATCGTCTCTCTCCTTCGTCCCGGTCGATCCGGGGTCGGAAGCCGATGTCGGCCTCGCAATCCTAAATACACGACGTTCAATTAATCTCAAATGAACATCGATAAATTGATGGGGGCGTGCGATGAAGCGTTCAGTCTGCCATCGAAACTCAGGACGCGCGAACGCCCGACCCCGCGGCCGGTCGGTTCCGCGTTGTCGGGCGTCCATCGTTGGCGAGCGGCGCTCCGCCGGTCCGCTACAGCGGCAGACCCACGTAGTTTTCGGCGATCGCGGTCTGCATGGTGCGCGATGCGGCGACATAGTCGAGCTCGGCAGTCTGCATCCGGTGTTCGAATGCGCCGTCCTCCGGAAAGCGATGCATCAGCTTGGTCAGATACCAGCTGAACCGTTCCGCCTTCCAGATGCGGGCCAGCGCGCGTGCCTGATAGCCGTTCAGCCCGGCGTCGTCGCCGTGCTTGAAGAAGGCGATCAGCGCGTCGGAGAGATAGGCGACGTCGGACGCGGCGAGGTTCAGCCCCTTCGCCCCGGTCGGCGGCACGATATGGGCGCTGTCACCGGCCAGGAACAGCCGGCCATGGCGCATGGTTTCGAACACATAGGAGCGCAGCGGCGCGATCGACATTTCCAGTGCCGGCCCGCGCGTGACGCCATGGTCGGAGATCGGGTCGAACCGCTCGGCCAGTTCGTCCCACAGCCGCTCCTCGCTCCAGTCCTCGATCCGGTTGGTCCGCGGCACCTGCACATAATAGCGGCTGCGCGTGGCGGACCGCATCGATGCGAGGGCAAAGCCGCGATCGGTGTTGGCATAGATCAGTTCGGGATGGCAGGGCGGCACATCGGCGAGGATGCCGAGCCAGCCGAACGGATATTCGCGTTCGAACTCGCGCACCGCCGATGCCGGGATCGCCTTGCGCGAGGGGCCGTGGAATCCGTCGCAGCCGATGACGAACTGCGCATCGATCCGCATCGGTTCGCCGTCCTTCGCAAAGGTCACGAACGGCGCATCGCTGTCGAGGTCGTGCAGCGCGACGTCCTTCGCATCGTACAGGATCGTCAGGTCGCGCGTCGGCGCCGCGTCCATCAGGTCGCGCGTGACTTCGGTCTGGCCATAGACGGTGACGTGCTTGCCGGTGAGGCCCAAGATATCGATGCGGATCAGATGGTCGGCGGTGGCGAGATTGAACCCTTCCTCGACCATCCCTTCCGCGCGTAACCGCCGGTCGAGGCCGAGCCGCTCCATCAAGTCGGTCGTCACCGCCTCCAGCACGCCTGCACGGATGCGGCCGAGGACATAGTCCGGCGACTGGCGTTCGACGACGATGCAGTCGACCCCGCTCGCCCGCAGCAGATGCCCCAGCAACAGTCCCGACGGCCCCGCGCCGATGATGACGACCGAGGTCTTCACCGGGCCGCCGCCAGTTGCTTGTCGAGCGCGTCGAGCACGCGGTAGCAGGGCATGACCTGTGCGACGCTGGCATTGGGTTCGCGGCCTTCGCGGATCGCGGCGATGAATTCGCGGTCCTGCAATTCGATGCCGTTGGTCGACACCGCGACGCCCGACAGGTCGATCGGCTCTTCCTTGCCCGTCACCAGATCGTCGTAGCGGGCGATATAGGTGCCGGTGTCGCCGATATAG
Source organism: Sphingomonas hankookensis (assembly GCF_001619955.1). GTDB lineage: Bacteria > Pseudomonadota > Alphaproteobacteria > Sphingomonadales > Sphingomonadaceae > Sphingomonas > Sphingomonas hankookensis_A. The sequence continues at coordinate 2,305 of NZ_LQQO01000007.1, forward strand.
CGGAAGAAGGTGCCGAGCGGCCCGTCATTGTTGAACGACAGCGACAGGGTGCAGATCGCACCGCTTTGCGCCTTCAGCTGGATCGACATGTCCATCGCGATGCCGAGGTCGGGATGGTGCGGCCCTTCGATGGCGTTGGCCTGTACGATCGGCCCCGCCTGATAGGCGAACAGGTCGACGGTGTGCGCGGCATGGTGCCACAGCAGATGGTCGGTCCACGAGCGCGGCTCCCCCTTCGCATTTATGTTCTTGCGGCGGAAGAAATAGGTCTGCACGTCCATCTGCTGCACGGCGAACTCGCCCCGCGCGATGCGGTCATGGACGTACTGGTGGCTGGGGTTGAAACGGCGGGTATGGCCGCACATCGCGGTCAGCCCGGTCGCGTTCGCCTTGGCCAGCACCGCCTCGCCATCGGCCAGGCTGTCGCACAGCGGAATTTCGACCTGCACATGCTTGCCCGCGTCGAGGCACTGGATCGCCTGTGCGGCATGCATCTGGGTCGGGGTGCACAGGATGACGGCGTCGAGACCGGGTTGGTCGAGCGCTTCGGCAAGGTCGGTGGTGGCGTGGCCGATGCCGTATTTGGCGGCGATCGCCTGGGTCGGTTCCAGACGGCGACCGACCAGCGAGACGACGTCGACGCCGTCGATGTTCTTCAGGCCGTCGAGATGCTTTTCACCGAAGGCGCCGGCGCCGGCGAGTGCGATTTTCATATTGATCTCCCTCTCCCCGCTTGCGGGGAGAGGGCTGGGGAGAGGGGCAGTCTCTCACGCCAGCCCTATCGTTTTCGGTTGTCGACTGCCCCTCTCCCAACCCTCTCCCCTGAAGGGGAGAGGGCTTTAATTGTCGGGTTTGAGTACGAGGTGGCCGATGGCGGTGTTGCTGCACGGGACATGGTAATGCCGGTGAAGAGCGGCGGTGCGCTTGCCCATGGCGCCGCGCATGATCAGCCACATCACCATCTCGATCCCTTCGGACCCGGTTTCGCGCAGATATTCGATATGCGGAATGTGGCGCAGCCGGTCGGTGTCGCCGATCATGCCGTCGAGAAAGTCATTGTCCCATTCGGCGTTGATGAGTCCGGCGCGCGGCCCCTGCAACTGGTGGCTCATGCCGCCGGTGCCCCAGACCTGTACGTTCAGATCCTCCGGGAAGCTGGCGACGGCGCGCGCGATCGCCTCGCCCAGCGCCCAGCAGCGATTGCCCGAGGGCGGGGGATAGGTGACGACGTTGACTGCGAGCGGAATGACCTTGACCGGCCATTCGGCCACGTCGCCGAACATCATGCTGAGCGGGACGGTCAGCCCGTGATCGACATCCATCTCGTTGATGATGGTCATGTCGAATTCGTCCAAGATCAGGCCTTGTGCGATGTGCCACGCCAGGTCGGGATGGCCGTGGACGACGGGCACCTTGCGCGGACCCCAGCCTTCGTCGGCGGGTCGGTAGCTTTCGCCGCAGCCGATCGCGAAGGTCGGGATGAACTTCATGTCGAAGGCGCTGGCATGGTCGTTATAGACCAGGATGACGACGTCGGGCTTTTCCGCCTGCTCCCAGGCGCGGGTCCAGTCATATCCGGCGAAGATCGGGCCGAAATAATCGTCGCGATCCTTTTTCAGGTCATGCGCGACGCCGAGCAGGGGAACGTGGCTGGTCGCCACGCCGGCGGTGATGCGGGCCATTATCGCAGGTCCTTTTTGGAACGGACGCCGTTGGGCGAGCGGCCGCCGGCGTTCATCATCGCCTGATATTCCTCGACCGACACGCCGGTCATGGTGCTGACTGCCTGGACGAAGCTCAGGCCATCGGTCGAGAACACCTTGGCAAGAAAATAGATATTGCCACCCAGATCGAGGCAGCGATTATAGTCGCGCGACAGGATCGCTTCGCGCTGCTCCGGGCTGAGCGGCCATTCGTCGAGATAGGCCGCCTCGTCCGCCTTCCACCGTTCGCGGTTTTCCGGCTTCATCAGGCTCATCGCGAACTGGTTCATGTGATAGCCCTGTCGCGCCCGCGCGGCGGTGAAGACGCGGGTGCCGGGAATATCCTCGAACTCGGCGAGATAGGCGTGGATGTCCTTGGGCTCGCTCACCGGCCGCGCTCCTTCAGCAACGCATCGAGGCGCGGGAAGACGCGGCGGGCATTGCCTGCGAAGATCGCGGCCCGCTCCGCATCGTTGATATCCAGCGCATCGACATAGCGTTTGGTGTCGTCGAAATACTGCCCGGTCGTCGGATCGATGCCGCGCACCGCGCCGACCATCTCGCTGCCGAACAGGATGTTCTTGTTGTCGATCACGTCCGCCAACAGGTCGATGCCGGGTTGGTGATAGACGCAGGTGTCGAAGAAGATGTTGTTCATCAGATGCGTGTCGAGCGCGGGCTTCTTGAGCATATCGGCCAGCCCACGATAACGTCCCCAGTGATAGGGGACCGCGCCGCCGCCATGCGGGATGATGAAGCGCAGTGTCGGGAAATCGGCGAACAGGTCGCCTTGCAGCAACTGCATGAAGGCGACAGTATCGGCGGCGATGTAATAGCCGCCGGTCGCGTGCATTGCCGGGTTGCAGCTGCCCGACACATGGATCATCGCCGGCACGTCGAGCGCGACCATCGCCTCGTAGAAGGGATACCAGTAGCGGTCGGTCAGCGGCGGGTGGGTGAAATGGCCGCCGCCCGGATCGGGGTTCAGGTTGCAGCCGATGAAGCCCAACTCGCGCACGCAGCGCTCCAGTTCGGCGATCGAGGCGGTCATGTCCGCCTTCGGGCTTTGCGGCAGCATGCACACGCCGACAAAGGTTTCGGGGAAAAGGCCGACGACGCGTGCGATCAGGTCGTTGCAGCGGCGTGCCCAGTCGATCGCCACGGCTTCGTCGCCGACATGCGGCGCCATCGCGGAGGCGCGGGGGGAAAAGATGGTGAGGTCGGCGCCGCGTTCCCTGATGAGGCGCAGCTGGTTCGCTTCGATCGTCTCGCGAATGTCGGCGTCGCTGATGTCGGGATAGGGCGGGGCGGGTTCGCCGGCTTGATATGCCGCGACCTGTGCCTCGCGCCATGCATCATGGGCCTTGGGCAGCACGGTGTAATGGCCGTGGCAGTCGATGATCATTGCGTGTCTCCCAAAGCGGCGAGCTTGGCGGTCAGGCCGGCGGGCGGGGTGAGGCCGAGGCCGCCGAGCGTCCGCTGACGTTCGATGGTGCCGCGCGTCATCGCGGGGTCGACGCCTAGCGCCGCCAGTGTGACGGCGACCTCTTCCATCTCGGCGGCGCGGCGCAGGCCATGCGCCATCATACGGTCGAGATTATAGTCGATCCGCGTTTCCCATCCTTGCGGCTTCCAGCTGGCGTCGAGCGAGGCGATGACCGGGTCCAGCACCCCGGCGCGTTCGGCGGCGAGTGCGCATTCGGCGGTCAGTGCCTCCAGCCCCTTCACCATGACCGACCGGATCATCTTGATCGACGATGCCGCGCCGATCGCGGGGCCGGCGATGGCGACATTGGTGAAGCCATGGTCGCGCAATACCGCCTCGGCCTCTGCCGCGTGCGGACCGGCGAGCAGCAGCGGCGCGGCAAGGCGCGCAGGCAGGACCGGTGCCATCACCGCGACATCGACATAGCGGCCACCGGCGGTGGCGACCGCCTGCGCCGCCGCACGCTTGGTGTCGGGAGCGACGCTGTTCATATCGAGCCAGAGCGCACCGGGCGCGAGCAGGGCGGCATAGGCGCGGGCGGCGGGTAGCGCCTGATCCGCCGTTACCAGCGAGAAGACGGCATCGGCATCGGCGAGCGCCTCAGCCGGTGTTTGGCAGCCGATAACACCAGTCGCGCCGTACGCATCACCGATCGCCGCGCCCTTCCGATCATAGGCGCGGATGCCCGGCCGGGCGAATGCCTGTCCTGCCTCTCCGAACCCGATCGATGCGATGGTCATTGCCATGCCCCCTGGGTGGCAGGCGGCCATCGGTCCGGCCAATCGGAAAGCGCCGGAGCCTATCGGTTTTCCTGAAGTCTGGTTTCCTGCGATGCGCGTTCCAGTAGAGCGATCAACCGCGCCTGCCCTGCGGTCGGGCGCCAGCCGGTGCGGGTGGTGATGCCGATCATCCGCACCGTATCGGTCAGCTCGGGACCGATCCGTACCAGCAGCCCGGCATCCACCTCCAGCGCGACCTGATCGGGCGACAACAGCGTCAGGAGATCGCTGGTCGCCAGCAGCCCGCGGATCACCATCACCGACCCGCATTCGACCGGTACGTTGGGAAGCGGGCGGCCGGCGAACAGCGTCTCCCAATGGCTGCGCAGCGGTGTGCCGATCGGCCCGACGACCCAGTTCTGCGCGGCCAGCCGTTCCAGATCGACCGCCTGCCCGGCAAGCGGATGGCCGGCGCGGGCGAAGATGGCGAGCCGGTCGGTGAACAAGGGCAATTGATCGATCCCGGGCGGCGGGTCGCTGCGCAGCGCGCCGATCATCAGGTCGATCACCCCGTCGAGCAGCGGGTCGATCAACTCGCGCCACGACCCTTCCACCACGTCGATGAGCGTCCCGCGGGCATCGGGCAGGAAAATGGCGAGCGCATGGGGCAGCAAAAGCGCGCGGCTGAGCGGCATCGCGCCGACGGCGATCCGGCCACCTTCCGCCGCATCGCCGCGTGCCTCGGCGATACCGGCGGCGATCTCCCCCGCCGCCAGTCGCACGCCGCGCGCCAGCGCGCGACCGGCGGGGGTCAGCACCATGCCGCGCCCGCGCCGTTCGGCCAGCGGCGTCGCCCAGATCTGTTCCAGTTCGCGTACCGCGCGGTGGATCGCCGGTTGCGACAGGCCGCTGCTCGCCGCCGCCCCGGCAAAGCCGCCGGCATCGGCGAAGTGCAGGAACGCCTCGGCCTGGGTCGCGGTCATCAGCGCGTCGGGCCGGGCGAAGCCGCGCTTGCCGCTGCGCCGTCCGACCCCCGCCAGCAGGGCGAAGGCACGCTCGGTCCGCTCGGCCAGCGCCAGCCCGGCGGCGGTTGCGGCCATGCCGTCGGGCTGGCGTTCGAACAGCCGGGTGCCGAGTTGCCGCTCCATCTTGCTCAACCCTTGCGTCAGCGCGGGCTGCGACAGACCGGCGACCTCGGCGGCGCGGTTGAGGCTGCGTTCGGCGACGATATGGCCGATGGCACGCAGATGGCGCAGGTTAAGATCGAACGGCTTCACGGCACGCGGATATAGCAAAAACTTATGACGTGCGCGCAAGATGGATTGGCCTTGGCCGGCGCGACGCGGGACGGACGATGCGATTTGCCGGCAGAAAGGATCGCCATGAACGTCGTCGTGCAGAATATCGAACGGGCCGACGCGGCGGTCATCGACGGGCTGGCGGCGGCGGGTGTCGCCACGGTGCACGAGGCGCAGGGCCGGATCGGGCTGCTGGGCGCCTATCTGCGGCCGATCTATCCCGGTGCGCGGATTGCCGGCAGCGCGGTGACGATTTCCGCAGCGCCCGGCGACAACTGGATGGTGCATGTCGCGATCGAACAATTGAAGGCGGGCGATATCCTCGTCCTCGCACCGACTTCGCCGTGCATCGACGGCTATTTCGGCGACCTGCTGGCGACCAGCGCGATGGCGCGGGGCTGTCGCGGGCTGGTGATTGATGCGGGTGTACGCGACGTGCGCGACCTGACGCAGATGGGCTTTCCGGTGTGGTCGAAGGCAGTGTTCGCGCAAGGGACGGTGAAGAACACGCTGGGGTCGGTCAATGTCCCGGTGGTCTGCGCCGGGGCGGGCGTAGAGGCGGGCGACGTGATCGTGGCCGATGACGACGGCGTATGCGTGGTGAAGCGGGCGGATGCGGCGGCGGTGCTGGAGAAGGCCCGCGCGCGCGAAGCGGCGGAAGAGGGCAAGCGGGTGCGGCTGGCGGCAGGTGAACTCGGCCTCGACATATACGACATGCGGCCGCGGCTGGAAGCGATGGGGCTGAAATATGTCTGATGGCGTGCGCTGCATGTGGATGCGCGGGGGATCGTCGAAAGGGGGATATTTCCTGAAGGACGACCTGCCCGCCGATCCGGCGGAGCGCGATGCGTTCCTGCTGCGCATCATGGGGTCGCCCGATCCGCGGCAGATCGACGGGATGGGCGGGGCGGACCCGCTGACCAGCAAGGTCGCGGTAGTCGGGGCTTCGGCGCGCGAGGGCGTGGACGTCGACTATCTGTTTTTGCAGGTGTTCGTCGATCAGGCGATCGTGACCGATGCGCAGAATTGCGGGAATATCCTGGCGGGCGTCGGGCCGTTCGCGATCGAGCGTGGACTGGTCGCCGCGGCGGACGGGGAGACGCGGGTCGCGATCTTCATGGAGAATACGGGCCAGGTGGCGGTCGCCACGGTGCAGACGCCGGACGGGCGTGTGACCTATGCGGGGGAGGCAGCGATCAGCGGGGTGCCGGGCACCGCCGCGCCGGTGCCGCTGGCGTTTCGCGATACGGGGGGGGCGTCGTGCGGCGCGCTGCTGCCTACCGGCAACGGGGTCGATGTCATCGATGGGGTAGGGGTGACGATGATCGACAATGGCATGCCCTGCGTAGTGATCGCGGCGCAAGACGTTGGAATCACCGGCTATGAGGATCGCGAGACGCTGGAAGCGAATGACGCGATGAAGGCGCGGGTGGAGGCGATCCGGTTGCAGGCCGGGCCGCTGATGAACCTGGGCGACGTGACGGCCAAGTCGGTGCCCAAGATGATGCTGGTCGCAGCACCCAGGGACGGCGGGGCGATTGCGGTGCGGTCGCTGATCCCGCACCGGGTCCATGCGTCGATCGGGGTGCTGGGGGCGGTGAGTGTCGCGACCGCGTGCCTGATCCCGGATTCACCGGCGGCGAAGGTGGCGAAGGTGCCGCAGGGCAGGCAATTGACCCTGGGGGTCGAGCACCCGAGCGGGGTGACCGAATGCGTCGTTACGCTGGACGAAGCGGGGCAGCCGATCGAGGCGGGGATGTTGCGAACCGCGCGGAAGTTGATGGACGGGGAGGTTTTAGCGTGAAGGACGAACAGGGACGCATCCGCAGCTGGACGCTGGAACCCTCCACGCCGCGCTTCGTGCCCCCGCCGGGCGCGGTCGACGCGCATTGCCACGTGTTCGGGCCGCAGGGGGAATTTCCGTTCAGTGCCAAGGCGAAATACCTGCCGCAGGATGCCGGGCCGGACGCGCTGTTCGCGCTGCGCCGGACATTGGGGTTCAGCCGCAACGTAATCGTGCAGGCGAGCTGCCACGGCACCGACAATCGTGCCACCTTGCACGCCATCGCCGTGTCGGAAGGGACGTGCCGGGGCGTGGCGGTGGTCGATCCCGCGATCAGCGACGCGGAACTGGACGCGCTGCACGCGGGCGGCATTCGCGGGGTGCGGTTCAATTTTCTGAAGCGGCTGGTGGACGACGCGCCCAAGGACAAGTTCCTCGACGTGGCGCGGCGGATCGAGCGGCTCGGCTGGCATGTCGTCGTCTATTTCGAGGCGGACCTGCTGGAGGAGATGCGTGCCTTTCTGGCGGCGATCCCGGTGCCGGTGGTGATCGATCACATGGGGCGGCCCGATGTGGCGCAGGGGCCGGACGGCGCGGATATGAACGCGTTTCGCCGCCTGCTCGACAGCCGGGACGATATCTGGACGAAGGTGACGTGCCCCGACCGGCTGGACCCGGCGGGGCCGCCCTATGCCGATTTCGTGGCGGCGGTGCGACCGCTGGTCGAGGCGTACCCGGATCGGGTGCTGTGGGGGACGGACTGGCCGCATCCCAATATGGAGAGCGTGCTGCCCGACGACGGGGCGCTGGTCGATGTGATCCCGGCGATTGCGCGGACGGCCGAATTGCAGCGTCGGTTATTGGTGGACAATCCGATGCGGTTGTACTGGCCGGAGGAAGTGTAACCTTCGGCGCCGGGCGTGGGAGGAGGAGAAGAAGCGGGCCCCCGGGTCAAGCCCCGGGTGACGATGGGGATGGGCTTGCCGCCTGACGACGGGTTGCTGGTTGACGTGATCGCGGTGATCGCGGTGACGGTGGCATTGCAGCGTCGGTTGCTGGTGGACAATCCGATGCGGTTGTATTGGCCGGAGGCGGCGTAATCTCTCCGTCACCCCGGGCTTGATCCGGGGTGACAATGGGGGTTTGGCTAGTGCCCCTCTTACGCCTTCTGGCAGGTGAACGCCGCCGCCTTTTCCGTGTCGGTCGCCCCCGCCACCGGTCGTGCGACCAGGGGATAGGGGCAGAGCGGGCGGGTGCGGCCGGGCCACGGCGTCATCGGACCGGCGCTCGCCTCGATCCGGTCGGGGGCCTGGCCCTGTTCGACCCAGCGGACCAAGGCGCCGAGGCCGTCGAACTGGTCGGTCGCCGGACCGCCCTGACAGTGCGCCATGCCGGGCACCGGGAAGATGCGGACGAAGCTCGGGGCCTGTCCGGCGTTGGACCGGTTCACGTCGTTCCACCACGCGATGGTGTCGTTGATCGAGAAGACCGGATCGGATGCGCCGTGCGGCACGATCATCCGCCCGCCGCGCTTGCGGAAGCGCGATAGGTCGCTCGACCGGGCGGCGATGTCTTCCCATGCCGAACGCGGAAAGCCCGGCGCGGTGGCGTGGATCGCGGCCGGATCGCGGTCGAAGTCATAGGCCATGGCATAGTCCATGCCGGCCTGCGGCCCCGGACCCAGCGCACGCGGCGGGGTGGAGAAGATCGTCGCCAGCGCCGGCGCGCCCATTCCGGCGTTGATCGACGGCACCGCCGGGGTTTCCAGCCCCAGTTTCCAGATGCGCCAGCCATTGTCGGCCATGCCGGCATCCCAGGGGAAGCTGGCATAGAGCGATTGTCCCCGGCTGTCGCGCGGACCGCCGAAGCCGCGCACCATCGCGTCGATTTGCGCGGGGGCGAGGCAGCTCTGGTTCTTCTGCCCGCTGCACTGGCGCGCGCGCAGTTCGCGCACGACTTCCGCCGTGCCGCACTGGGCGAACGCGCCGACCAGTCCGTCGGCAAGCCCGTCCTTCGCGTCGCACGCCGCCAGCACCGCTTGCCGTGCGAGTAGCAGGTCGGCGTTGGAGAATGCCTGCGCCAGACGGGCGACCGGTACGCTCTTTTCACCGGGCGCGCGGACCAGGGCGGCATAGCTTTGCGTGTCCCATGCCTCGGCAATCGCCGCCTTGGGCAGGGCGAAGCCGGGGGCGGCGGCAAGGATGCCGTCGAACGCCTCCGGGTAGCGTTGGGCGAAGGCCATGCCCTCCTGCCCGCCCTTCGAACAGCCCGCGAAATAGCTGTGCGCCGGGTCGCCGCCATAGCGCCGCTTCAGGATCGCGCGGGCGGCGTCATAGCTGGCCTTCAGCGACGCATGGCCGTAATCGGCGCGCGCCTGTGCATCGAAGCCGAACGCGACCGCGCCGCCGCGTGCCGGGTCGGCATTGGTTTCGTTGGAATGGCCCGAATCCTGACTGATGACGGCAAAGCCCTGCGCCAGCGCGGTTGCCCCGGCGTTGAGCGGCCCGACCGCCGAGCCGATGTCGCCATTGGTGCCGCCGCCGCCCTGGAACAGGAAACGGCGGTTCCATTGGTCGGGCAGGCGCATGCGGAAGCGGATGGCGTATCGCTGGCCGTCCTGCCCGGTGCGTTCCCGCAAGACGCCGGTGACTTCGCAATGCGCGGGAAGGGGCGCAGTCTTCGCCCCCATGCCCAGATCCAGCACCAGCCCGGCGGCGCGGTCGTCGGCGGTCAGGATGCGCATGGTCGGATCGCTCCAGCCGCCCGCCATCAGCGCGGCGCAACCCTGCGGCGTGGATGCTTGTGTTGCGGCGATCGGCGTGACCGGCGTCGCGCATCCCGCCAGCGCCGACCCGGCGAGGATCGCGGCCATCGTAACCTGCCGTCGCGTCATGTTGCTCTCCATCGTCATGCCAGCTGATAGACGGTGATCCGCACCGCCGCCCCGTCCGCCGGATCGGCCGGGCCGACCGTGCCGAGGAAATTGCCCTGGTTGAGCCAGCCATGCTTGCCGAGCGGCACTTCGAACACCGGGGTCGTGCGGACCTTACCATCGAACACCACGCCCTTGTTGGTGATGTGGATGAGGGTGCCGTCTGCCTCGCGCATCAGATAGGCGGCCTCCAGCAGGGTCGATCCGTCGGCGCGGACGAGTTGCCAGTCCATCCCCTCGGGCAGGATCGTGCCGGAGATGCGCGGACCGGCGAAGCGGCCGCCGGTGATCGGGATGCGGATGCGCTTGCCCATCGGCGTCGCGCCGACCTCCTCCGCCTTGCCCAGCGTCACGATCGCTTCATAGACGAAGGTCAGGCCGATGCTGGTCAGCCGTTCGGGGGTTGCCGCCGCCGCGCCGCCGGGGAGCGCCGCCGATCCGGCCAGCGCGGCGGAGGCGCCGAGCATCGCGCGCCGTGTCCAGCCGTCCGTCATCGAATCGACCATCCTATATCCACTCCGAATATTGTTATGTTATATATCTAACGTGGGTTGCCGGCGTCAACCGGTCTTGGCGAACTGGCGCTGGAGCCAGTGGTCGAACGTCTCGACCCAGTGCCCGACCGGCAGGGTGGGGGAGCCGACGCCGAAGCCGTGGCCGCCCTCCGCCGCGAAATGCGCCTCGACCGGGCGACCCGCGCGACGCAGCGCGGCCATCATCGCCATGCTGTTGTCGGGCACGACCGCGCCATCGTCCATCGCGTGCAGCAGGAAGGTCGGCGGGGTCGTGGCGGTGACATGGTCGGCGGGCGAGCGGCGGGCGATCGCCGCTGCGCTCGGCTTCTTGCCCAGCAGCCGTTCGGCGGAGAGCGCATGGGTGAAGGGCGGGGCGGCGGCGATCACCGGATAGATCAGCGCGGCGGCATCGGGCCGGGCATCGATCCGGTCGACGGCGTCGTGCGCCGGATAGACGGTCTGCGCGAAGTCGGTTTCGAGTGTCGCGGCGAGGTGCCCGCCCGCCGAAAAGCCCAGCACCGCGACCCGGTGCGGGTCGAGGCCGTCCTTCGACGCGGCGGCGCGGACCATGCGCAGGCCGCGCTGCGCATCCTGCAATGGCACGTCGGCGCGGTTGGCCCAGCCTTCGCCGGGCAGGCGATAGACAAGGACATAGACGGTATAGCCCAGCGCGTTCAGCCGCTCGGCGATCTCGACGCCTTCATTGCCGATCGACAGGAAGTCGTAGGCGCCGCCGGGGACGACCAGCACCGACGCGCCATTGGCGCGCGCCGGGCGGAACAGGCGCAGGCCGGGCCGGTCGATATTGCGCAGGAAGGTGGCCGGGCTGTCGGCCGGGACCGTGACCGGGCGGAAGCCGCCGCCCGGCGGGGTGCCGGTCCATAGCGGCACGAACGGCGCGGCGGTCCATGCGGCGGGCGGGGCGGGGCGTTCAGCCATGGCGGCGGGTTTCTGCGCGACGGCGACGCCCGTACCGAGGGCGAGCGACAGCAGCAACGCGGCGCGAAGGGGCAGGGAAAGGGCGGCCATGGGCAATATCCTGTCGGAGTATCATGTCGCCGCGCCATCGATCCCGAAGGCGCGGCGCAGCGCGGCGATCTTGGCGGCGGTGAAGCGCTTGGCAAGCCCGGTTTCGGGCGCGACGGCATCGAAGCCGTGGAACGCGCCCGGCGTCACGACCAGCTCGGTCGGCACGCCCGCCGCGTTCAGCCGCCGGGCATAATCCATGTCCTCGTCGACGAAGAGGTCGACCCCGCCGACGCCGATGAAGGTCGGCGGCAGGCCCGACAGGTCGCGCACCCGCGCCGGCACCCCGGCGGCGGGAACGGACGCCCCGCCCGGTGCCTGCCCCAGGAAGGACCGCCAACCGAAGACATTGGCCGGTGCGTCCCAGCCGATCCGCCCGATGAACGGCGGCACGGTGCGGGTGCTGCCGGTGCGGTCGTCGAGCATCGGGTAGATCAGGATCTGCGCGCATAGCGGCACGCTGCGGCGGTCGCGCGCCATCAGCGCGAGCAGCGCGGCATGGCCGCCGCCCGCGCTTTCGCCCATCACCGCGATCCGGGCGGGATCGACGCCGAGCGTGGCGGCATTGGCGTGGAGCCACAGCAGCGCGGCATGATTGTCGGCGACCGAACCGACATAGCTGGTTTCGGGGGCCAGCCGATATTCGACGGTGACGACGGCGCAGTCGAGCTGCCGGGCAAGGTCCTGGCATTGCAGGATCGATCCGCTGGCCGACCCGACGATATAGCCGCCGCCATGGGTGTGCAGGATGGCGGGACGGCGGGTGCCGGGCCTGGCGTTGATGACGTAGATCGTCACCGGCGGCTGGCCCGGCGCACCCGGAATGCGGCGTTCGACATGGGGAATGTCGGTCGCGGGCGGCGGCTGGGGCCCGGCGCGCATCGTCTTATAGGCTTGCGTAATCGGCGGCATGGCGGCGACCATCGCCTGGATCTGGCGGGCGCCGGCGCGCAGTTCGGGGGCGACCGCCGCGATCGGATCGGGCAGGGCGGCCGTAGCGCGGGCGAGGGCACCGATGGGTAGCGCCATTGCCACCCCGGCCAGTGCTACGCCGCGCAATACGTCCCGCCGTTCCAGTGTCATGCCACCTCTCCCGCAGCCGCCACCGCTTCCGCCGCCCGCTGCTTAGATATGTTCTATAACTTCGTGTCTGCGCTGCGCGGAATGCGTTTGCAAACGATTTTAGATATTGTTATGAACTATTGCAGTTGGAGGATGCCAACGCAGGAGAGGAACAGGCGGATCACCGCCGGCCGTTCGCGTTTCGCGACGGTCCCGATCCCCGTTCGCGTCCGAAAGACGACGGACATGGGAGGATCATCATGCGTAAGTGGACGTTGCTGCTGGCGGGAACCGCCTTGTTGCCGGCAGGTGCCTGGGCACAGGATGCCGCGCCGCCGAGCGACCCGGTCACCGCGACCGCCGCCAGCGACGACAGCGCGGTGGGCGAGATCATCGTGACGGGGCAGAAGACGTCCGAACGCCTGTCGCGCGCGCCGATCGCGATCAGCGTGGTGTCGCAGGATTCGCTGACCCGGCAGGGCGTCGATTCGGCCTCCGCGCTGGCGACCACCGTGCCGAATTTGCAACTGAGCGCCAATGGCTTCGCGGTGCGCGGCATCGGCAGCAACAACAGCTTCAGCGGCTATTCGACGGTCGCGACGCAGATCGACGGCATCTACGAACCCTCGGCACAGGCGCTGTCGTTCGGCCTCTATGACCTGGGCGCGGTGGAGGTGCTGCGCGGGCCGCAGGGCACCGTCTATGGCCGCAACGCGACCGCCGGCGTCGTCAACATCAACACCGCCGACCCGCGCAGGACGCGCGGCGTCACCGCCGACCTGCAAATCGGCCGCTTCAACGAAGTCCGCGCGCGCGCCGCCGTCGATCTGCCGGTCAGCGATGCGTGGCGGCTGCGCTTTGCCGCCTATCGCCAGGTCGATGACGGGGTGGACGATAATTTCGGCGCAAGGCACGGCTATGGCAAGACCGACCAGTCGGGGCTGCGCGTCACCTCGCTGCTCGACGTCGGGCCGGTGACGTGGCGGCTGTCGCTGAACTATGGCCGCAACGAGGGGACGGTTCCGGCGAGCTACCTGACCAGCATCAACACTTATCCGCAGGGCAATCTGGCCGCTGGCACCTTCGGGCCGCGGCAGGTGATCGAGACCGACGCGCTGAACGTCGGACAGGCGGCGGTGCGCGACAACCGCATGGACCTCGAATATTATTCCGCCCGCTCGCGGCTGGGGTGGCAGGTCGCCGACGGGCTCTCACTGACCTATCTGGCGGGCTATACGCTGCTGAAGAACGACGGCATCGATGCCGCGACCGGCGTGTTTTCGCAGGAATCGATCGATCGACGCACCGAAAGCTGGTCGCATGAGGTCAACGTCAATTACGACCGCGGCATATTGAACCTCGTGCTCGGCGGGTTCCTGTATCAGGATCGCCAGCCGTCGGGCACGCGGCTGCTGCATGCTGGCGACACCGCGCCCGCGCCGTTCAACACCGTCTACAACCTGATCGGCGCGAAGATCGCGGGGACCGGCACCGGCATCTCGACGATCAGCGGCGTCGATGTCGTCACCAGCTATCGCGGGCAGGGCACCAAGTCGCAGGCGGTGTTCGGGCAGGGGACGCTGGAAATCCTGCCGGGCCTCAAGCTGATCGGCGGCATCCGTTCGACCTGGGAACAGGTGAACGCACGCAACATCGAGCTGGTGTGCCCCGGCGACACGATCGACCGGCAGAACATTACGCCCACGACCTGCCCCGGCATCCCGTTCGTCTTTGCGCTGTCGAACGATACCAACCGGCCCGAGGCGAAGTTCGACAATATCAGCTGGAAGGTCGGCGCCAATTACGAGGTCAGCCCGACCACGCTCGTCTATGCGACGGTCAGCACCGGCTTCCGTGGCGGCGGGCTGGAGGCGAGCGGCAATGCGCCGCAGTTCCGCCAGTACCGTCCGGAAACGGTGACCAACTACGAAGCGGGCGTCCGCACCACATTGATGGACGGCAAGCTGTATCTGAGCGCCACCGGCTTCAACATGGAGTATAAGGACCTGCAGGTGTCCAGCATCGTGCTGAACCCGCTGACCAACCAGGTATCGGCCGTCACCACCAATGCCGCGACGGCGCGGTTGCGCGGGATCGAGCTGGAGGCGAGCTTGCGCCCGACCCCGCGTGACCGGATCGGCGGCTATGTCTCCTACCTCGACGCGCGGATCAAATCCTTCCCTACGGCGTCGGACAATCTCAATTCGGCGAGCGGCAATTACAACGCCTTCGCCCCGGCGTTCGGGTTCCGGCCGCTGCCGGCCAACCTGATCCTCGATGCGTCGGGCAACCGGCTGGCCAACGCACCGAAGTGGAGCGGGCGGTTCAGCTATGCCCACACCTTCGACCTGTCGAGCGGCGGGCGGGTGATCCCGAGCGTCGATTTCTATGCCCAGTCGCCGACCTATAGCGACGTGCAGAATTATGCGCAGAGCCGGCGCGATGCGTACACCAAGACCGACCTGAATTTACGGTTCGAGGATGCGGACGACCGCTATTCGATCACCGCCTTCGTCAACAATGTCGAGGACAGCCGCGTGCCCAACACGCTGGTGACCGTGTGGAGTTCGACCACCGCCAATTACGATCCGCCGCGCACCTATGGCGTGCGGCTGGGCATGAATTTGCGGTGAGGCGGAAGGCCGGGGCGGTGCGTAGCCGCTCCGGTCGTTCCTCCCATCTGGCACCTTCACCGTACCCCCGCGCAGGCGGGGGTCCAGGGTACCACGCACGAACCGTCGTTCATGTGGCTCTGGACCCCCGCCTGCGCGGGGGTACGGCACGCCTGCTCACTCGCTGTAATCGGACCAGAAGACCGAATCCCGCGCCTGGGTCGGATCGCGGCCGATGAAGCATTCGGCGACCAGCTTGCGCAACCACGACACCGCCGGGTCGGTGTGCGAGCGCCGGTGCCAGAACTGGCGCAGCTCGACGCCGGGCACGGTGAAGGGCAGCGGCAACAGTTTCAGGCCCAGCAGCCGGGCATAGATGCGCCCGACCGCCTGCGGGACGACGGTGATCATGTCCGACCCGGCGACCAGCAGCGGCACGCTCATGAAATGCGGCGAATGTAGCGCGATGCGGCGGTTGAGGCCCAGTTCGCGCACCTGTCGTTCGAAGCGTTCCTGACTGCGCCCCTCCTGCGACACGACGATATGGTCCAGTGCCAGGAACTGGTCGAGGGTGAGCGTGTCGCCGATCGTCGGATGGTCGCCGCGTACCAGGCAGACGAAATGCTGCACGAACAGCGTCTGTTCGAACAGGCTGGCGGAATTGGCGTCGGTCAGGTGACCGATGGCGAGGTCGACCGTGCCGCGCGCCATGCCGTCGATCAGCTGGGCGGGATCGGCCGCGACGGAATGCACCGTCACCCCCGGCGCCCGCTCCCGCAACCGCGCCATCAGGTCGGGGAGGAAGACGAGGTCGCCCAGATCCGACAGGCTGATGGTGAAGCTGCGGTCGGAGCGGGCGGGATCGAACCGGCCGGCGGGTAGGATTTCGGACTGGATCGTCGCGAGCGTGCGCAGCACGGGTTCGCGCAATTCCTCCGCCAGCGCGGTCGGCACCATCGCGCCGCCCTGCCGCACGAACAGGTCGTCGCCGAAATGGTCGCGCAGGCGGCGCAGCGCAATGCTGACGCCCGGCTGGGTCAGGCCGAGCGTGCGGGCGGCGCCGGAGACGCTGCCTTGCGAGAATAGCGCATCGAGGACGCGGAGCAGGTTCAGGTCGAGTGGCGGCATGTGAACCAGTTATACTAGGTATAAGCGGGATATGCGATGCTTATGGCGGGGCCGACTGATAGCATCATGTCATGAACCGAGAGCCGTCGCGAACGGCCGGACAGGAGCAGGACATGACCATCGATACGCTCGTAGCCCCGCCCAAGCCGCGTGCCGCTGCACCGCAGGCACCGCGCACAACCTGGCCGGTCAACGCATGGTATGTCGCCGCGACCGCCGCCGAGATCACCGACAAGCCGCTCGCGCGCCAGATCACCGGACGGCGGATGGTGTTCTTCCGTCCGGCGAGCGGCGGCGTGGTCGCGCTCGAGGATTTCTGCCCGCATCGCGGTGCGCCGCTGTCGCTCGGCTTCGTGCGCGGCGATACGATCGTGTGCGGCTATCACGGGCTGGCGCTCAACTGCAAAGGACGGCCGGACAATATGCCGGGGCAGCAGGTCGGCAAGTTCCCGTCGGCGCAGAACTTCCCGGTGATCGAACGCTATGGCTTCATCTGGGTATGGCCGGGCGATCCCGAACAGGCATCGGCCGACAAGCTGCATCCGTTGCCCTGGGCGGAAAGCCCCGACTGGGCCTATGGCGGGGGGCTGTTCCATATCGCGTGCGATTATCGGCTGATGATCGACAACCTGATGGACCTGACCCACGAAACCTATGTCCATGCCAGCAGCATCGGGCAGAAGGAGATCGACGAGGCGCCGGTCAAGACCGAGGTGACGCCCGAAGAGGTCGTCACCAGCCGGGTGATGGACGGGGTGACGGCGCCGCCCTTCTGGCGGATGGCGCTGCGCGGGGCGGGACTGCCCGAGGATGCGGTGGTCGACCGGTGGCAGAAATGCCGGTTCAGCCTGCCCAGCCATGTGATGATCGAGGTCGGCGTCGCCTTGCAGGGGGAGGGTGGCTATGACGCGCCGGTGACCAAGAAGGCGGCGAGCATCGTCGTCGACTTCATCACGCCCGAGACCGAGACGTCGCACTGGTATTTCTGGGGCATGGCACGGCAGTTCGCGGTGGACGATGCGGCGTTGACCGAGTCGATCCGCGAAGGGCAGGGAAAGATTTTCTCCGAGGATCTCGACATGCTCGAACAGCAGCAGCGCAACCTGACCCAATTTCCTGAGCGCAAGTTGCTGAAACTGAACATCGATGCCGGTGGCGTGCGGTCGCGGCTGATGATCGACCGGGCGATCGCGCGCGAACAGGTCGAGGCCGAATGAGTACGGACCCGCGCCGGTTCGACGTGCTGATCGTCGGCGGCGGCCATGGCGGTGCGCAGGCGGCGATTGCGCTGCGGCAAAAGGGGTTTGCCGGCACGATCGCGATCGTCGGCGAAGAGGTCGATCCGCCCTATGAACGGCCGCCCTTGTCGAAGGAATATCTGGCCGGGGACAAGCCGTTCGAGCGCATCCTGCTGCGTCCGCTCGCCTTCTGGGCCGAGCGATCGATCGAGTTGCTGCTCGGCCGGCGGGTGGTGCGGGTCGATGCCGATGCGCACCGGGTCGAGACGGCCGCGGGCGAGGCGTTCGCCTATGGCCAGTTGATCTGGGCGACCGGCGGCAGCCCGCGGCGGCTGACGTGCAGCGGGCACGACCTGCCCGGCATCCATGGCGTGCGGACGCGGGCCGATGTCGATGCGATCATGGCCGAGCTGGACGAGGTGCAGCGGGTCTGCATCATCGGCGGCGGCTATATCGGGCTGGAAGCGGCGGCGGTGCTGACCAAGTTCGGCAAGCAGGTGACGCTGCTGGAAGCGCAGGACCGCGTGCTGGCGCGGGTCGCGGGCGCGCCGTTGTCGGCCTTTTACGAAGCCGAACACCGCGCGGCGGGGGTCGACCTGCGGACCGGGGTGACGGTCGATTGTATCGAACGCGGCGCGCAGGGCGGGCTGTCGGTGCGGACCGCCGATGACGGGGCGTTCGCGTGCGAGATGGTGATCGTCGGCATCGGCATCCTGCCGGCGGTCGAGCCGTTGCTGGCCGCCGGCGCTGTGGGCGGTAACGGCGTCGAGGTCGATGCGTGGTGCCGCACGACGCTGCCGGATATCTTCGCCATCGGCGATTGCGCGGTGCAGGCGAACCGCTTTGCGGAAGATGCGCGCATCCGGGTCGAAAGCGTGCAGAATGCCAACGACCAGGCGGCGACCGTCGCGACGCTGATCGCGACCGGCGAGGCGGCGGCCCATGCAGCGCTGCCCTGGTTCTGGTCGAACCAATATGATCTGCGGTTGCAGACGGTCGGGCTGTCGATGGGCCATGACGATGTGGTGGTCCGGGGCGGCATGGCCACGCGGGCCTTTTCGCTCGTCTATATGCGTCGGGGGCAGGTGATCGCGCTCGATTGCGTGAACGTCACCCGCGATTATGTGCAGGGGCGCAAGCTGGTCGAGCAGGGCGCGTCGCCGCCGCGCGAGCGGCTGGCCGATGCGGCCGTGCCGCTCAAGGAGTTGTTGTGATGCCGATGCTGACCGTGACGACTCGCGACGGAGCGGTGCGCGAGATCGATGGGCCGGTCGGACTGTCGGTGATGGAGGCGATCCGCGACGGCGGGATCGACGAACTGGCGGCAGTGTGCGGCGGATGCTGTTCGTGCGCGACCTGCCATGTCTATGTCGATGCTGGCGACATGGCGCTGCTGCCACCGATGACGGCGGATGAGGACGACTTGCTCGACGCGTCGGAGCATCGCACCGCGCGGTCGCGGCTGTCGTGCCAGATCACGGTGTTCGACGGGCTGCGGGTGGAGGTTGCGCCGGAGGACTGAGCCGGGCAATGCCCAATCCCTCAACGTCACCCCGGGTCAAGCCCGGGGTGACGACGGAATTGGCTCAGTCGGTCGTCACCGCGCGCTGTTCGATCCGCTCCAGCAGGTCGAGCAGGGTCGCCTTTTCCGCAGCGGTGAAGCCCGACAGCAGCCGCTCCTCGTGCGCCTCGATCCGTGCGACGCATTCGGTCAGCATGCGCTGCCCCTCCGCCGACATGCCGAGGGTGAAGGCGCGGCGGTCGGTCGGGTCGGTTTCGCGGACGATCAGCCCCGCCTCGATCAGTTCGTTGATCAGCGGCACCATATTGGCGCGCTTGATCCCCAGCAGGCGGCCGACCGTGCCCTGGTTGATTCCCGGATTGTCGGCGACGACCGCCAGGATGCCCATCGGGATCTGGCGGATACCGGTGCCCTCCAGCGTCACGGCGAAGTCGCTGGCGAAGACGGCGGAGGCGCGGCGCAGGCGATAGCCGACCAGCCGGCCGAGCGTCGTGGTATGGGGTTGCGGTTCGGTCATGCCGATGGGGAAGCCATGTTCCGCGAACCGCGTCAAATTCTAATCGCGGATCGGAGCGTGCGGGGCTGCGCGCAGGGTCAGCAGCGCCGGAGCGACCGCCAGCGCCACGACCGCGATCATCGCGCCGGGCACCATCACCCATCCGGTCGATTCCAGCAGCCAGTGCGAGACGAGCGGGGTCAGCCCGCCGAAGATCGCGGTGGCCGCCGTGGCGCCGAGCGCGAGGCCGCTCAGCCGTCCTTCGCCGGGAAGCTGTTCGGCGGTCGCGACCGCGCCGACCGCGCTCATCGCCCCGCCCAGGGCCGCCAGCACGAGCGCGCCGATCAGCGCTGACGAACCGGCACCCGCCATCCACGCGAACATCGTCATCGGCAGGATCGCGGCGGCGATGCAGATGGCGATCAGCACCGGCTTGCGCCCGACATGGTCGGACAGGAGCCCGACCAGCGGCGTGACCGCGATCACCATCACGGCGGCGGCGGTCGCCAGCCACAGCGCATCGCCTTCGCCCATCGCGCCGGTGCTGGTCAGGAAGGAGGGCACATAGACGATGCCGACATAATAGGTGATCGACCCCAGCGCCGAGATGGCGAAGCCGCGCGCGATCGCCGCGCGGTGATGGGTCAGCGCATGGCCGATCGGGTTGGCGGGGATCGACCCTGCCCGCTGCTGGCGTTCGAACTCGGGCGATTCCTGCAGCGTCGAGCGGGCGATGCCGATGGTCGCGGCCAGCGCCGCGCCGATGAAGAAGGGGATGCGCCAGCCCCATGTCTCCAGCTGCACCGCGGTCAGCCACGAGACGACCGCCGCCGAGATGCCGACCGCGAGCAGCCCGCCGACCTCGCTCGCCGCCGATGCCGAGGAGGTGATGAACCCGCGCCGTTCGGGCTGCGCGCCTTCGTAGAGATAGGCGACGACCCCGGTATATTCGCCGCCGACCGAGAAGGCCATGACGCAGCGCAAGGCGAGCAACAGCCATCCCGCCGCCGGCCCGATCGCGTCGCGCGTCGGCAGCAATGCGATGCCGAGCATGGCGAGCGTCATCAGCGCCATCGACAGCAACATCATCCGCCGCCGCCCGAACCGGTCGCCGACCTGCCCGAACACCAGCGCGCCCAGCGGTCGCATCAGATAGGATACGGCGAACCCGCCCAGCGTCACCGCCAGCGACGTCGTACCGCCGCCGTAGAAGACGCGCGACAGCACGGTCGCCAGATAGAGATAGAGGGTAAAGTCGTACCATTCGACGACCGTCGAAAAGGCGGCGATGGTCATCGACCGGCGCGAAAGGCCGTGCTGCGTGCCGCCGTCGTTCATCGCCATTCCCTTCGCGAGAGGTGGTGGCGGGTTATCGGACGGGCGGCAAGGGGGTTGTGGGAGACTGCCTTAATCCTGAACACCAACGTCACCCCGGATCAAGTCCGGGGTGACGGGGTGGCTGGTGGCGCTTGGGCCTACAGCGCGGTGAACCGGAAGTCGCGGAAGCGGGCGGTGCCGGCGCCAGCCGAGTACAGCCCCGGCCGCAGCATCAGGAAGCCGCCGCGGACATTGTGGTGATAGCCCGACACCTCCATCCCCCGGTCGAAGCGCTGCCATGTCCTGCCGTCGTCGCCGCTGGTATGGAAGGACACGATATGCCGGTCGTTGGTGACGCGCATCCGCATCCGTTTGCCCAGCGGATTGGCCGGCCGCCCGCGTTCGATGCCATATTGGTGGGTGACGAAGCGCTGTTCGTCGAAGCCGAGACCGCAATAGAGCTGGTCGTCGTAGAACAGGATCAGCCCGGCGGTTCCGCCCGGCGCGATCTCGATATCGCATTCGAAGCGATAGCTGGTGTCGCCGGCGATCAGCAGCAGCGGCGCACCGTCCGATGGCGCCTTGCCCTTCGCATCGAGCAGCAGCGCGCCGTCCTGCACCCGCGCCCGCGCGCGATCCTCGGGCGTCGGACGGAAGAAATTCCATTTGGTGCCGAGCGCCAGCGTGCCGAAATCGTCGGTCAGCGGCTGGCCGTGCCGCACCGCCTGTCCGCCGCGCGGTTTCGCGATCGGGCGCGACAGGTCGCCGCCGGTCATGCGGAACCAGCCATCGGGCGTCCATTCGACCGGATCGAGCAACGTCTGTCGCCCAAGCGTCCAATAGCCATTTTCATAGCCGTGATAGACCGACCACCAGCTGCCGTCCGGTCCCTCGACCAGTGTCGCGTGCCCCCGCGACCACCATTTTTCCTGCAGGGAGGTCGTGCGGACGATCGGGTTGCCGGGATGATGCTCCCACGGGCCATGGATCGATCGCGAACGGGCGGCGATCACCATATGGCCGGTCGGCGGCCCGGCCGTACCGCCGACGGCGGTGACGAGATAGAACCAGTCGCCGCGCCTTGTGACCTTCGGTCCCTCCGGGCTGAACCCCTCGACATCCCACGTATCGGGATAGCGCCACGGGTCGTAGACATGCTCGACCGTGCCCACCGTCGACAGCCCGTCGTCGGACAGGCGGATGCGGTCGCCGCCCGACAGGAACAGCCAGCGCGACCCGTCCTCTCCGACGGCATGGCCCGGATCGATATGGTCGGGCAGCTTCAGGTCGATCGGTTCCGACCATGGCCCGTCGATATGATCGGCCCAGATCACCCAGCTGGTCGTCGGGTTCTTGGTGGGCACGTAGAGGTAATAGCGGCCCTTGTGCTTCGTTAGCTCGGGCGCCCAGACCGCCCCGATATTGGTCCTGAGCGCCGCCGTGCGCGGGGTCCAGTTCACCAGATCGCGCGAATGCCAGATGACCAGCCCGGGATAGGAATCGAAGGTCGAGAAGGTCATGTAATAATCGCGACCGTCCTTCAGGATCGTCGGATCGGGATGGTCGCCCGCCATCAGCGGGTTGAGGAACCGTCCGTCGCCGAGATCGGCGATCCGCTGGTTGTCATAGCCGCGCCGGGGCGTGGGGGCGGCGACCGGGGTCGCCAGTCCGGTGGCAGGCAGGGCGGACAGTGCTCCGCCCAGCGCCGCGCCCGCCATCACCCCCCGGCGCGAGAGGGTGCTCACATCTTCACCCGCGCGCCGACCAGCAGCGTGCGCCCGAAATGGTTGTTCTCGTAATTGCGGCGCGCATCGACGTCGACGATCCGGCGGCGATAGGCATCGGTCAGGTTCGTGCCCTCCAGCGACAGTTCGAGGAAGTCGGTCAGCTTGTAGCGGATCGACGCATCGACATTGGCGATCGAATCATACCCTTCGAAGATGTTGCCGGTGCCCGACCCGCCATCGACATAGGGCCCGCGATAGGCGACCGAGGTCCGCGCGCTGAACTTCGCGTCTTCGTAATAGAGCGTCGCGTTGAACTGTCGCTTCGACACATTGTAGAGGGTTTCGGTGCGGGTAACGGTCGGCAGCGCGCCGCCGGGAACGGTCGCGGGCGCCTGCTGCGTATAATCGGCCTCCGACCGGACGAAGGTCGCGTTCACGATGCCGCCGAAATTGCGCAAAACGCCGGGCAGGAAGCGGAACGGCGCCTGCAACGCGATCTCGATCCCGTCCAGCGTCGCGCCGGTGCCGTTGGTCGTCGTCGCGATGGTCCAGATATCCTGTCCCTGTAGCGCCGGGTTCACCGCGGCGGGCGAGGAGGGGACGAGGACCGAGGGCGACAGACCGGTTTCGGTAAAGGTGCCGCTGCGCGTGACGGCGACCGGGAAGCTCGCAATATCCTTGCGGAACAGCGCGACCGAGAAGGCCGATTGCGGCGCGAAATACCATTCGGCGGCAAGGTCGTAATTGGTCGCGCGGAACGGTTCGAGGAACGGATTGCCGCTGGTCACGCGGAAGTTGAAGCCGTCGGCCGACCCGCCCGGCGTCAGGTTGCCGAGCGACGGGCGGGTGATGACCTTGGCGATCGCGCCGCGCACGATGATGTCGCTGGTCGGGTACAGCGCGACGTTCATCGAGGGCAGCCAGTCCTCGTAATCGCGCTTCACCGTCACGTTGACGCCGCTGTTGATACCATAGGACGACTGGTCGGTGCGGACATAGCGGATACCGGCATTGGCGGCATATTCGAGGCCGAAGACCGTGCCCTTGGCATCGAATTGCAGATAGCCGCCCTTTGTCTCCTCGACGACGCCGCGGTTATTGCCGACGTCGAGCGCGAGCGGACGGTCGTACAGCCCGGTGAACTGCGTCGCGGCGTCGAGGTTCGGGATCAGCCATTGGGTCGTGGTGCCCGCCGGCGCCTTTGCCCCCCGCAGCGTGAACAGCTCCGACAGCTGCGGCGTCGCCTGGAAGCCATAAACGGCACTCGGGCCGAACGCGGTGCTGGCCGAACAGGTGATGGTGCCCAGCACCAGATCGCGCCCGCCATTGCCGCACACCGCCGTGTCGCGGGTGAAGGCGGTGATGTCATAGTCGTAGCGCCGCCACATGCCGCCGACGCGGACCTGGAACCCCTCCGCCACGTCCCATTCGGTGCGCAACTGCGCGGTCTTGAACTGGTTCACCACGTCCGAGGGACGGTCGCGGATTTCGGCCAGCTGGAAATTCGCGGGATCGGTGACGCTGGTGCCGAACGCGAGCAGCGGCGAATTCTTGTCGCTGTAATCGTAGCGATAGCCCTGGGCATCGCGGTCGTCGAACACGAGGGTCGTTTCGACCGGCACGCTGGCGTCGGACTTGGAATAGCCGCCGAGCAGGGTGAAGCGGAACTTGTCGGTGACGTCCTGATCCCAGGTTCCGCCGATCTGGTAGAATTCGGTCTGCGACTGGCGATAGAAATGCTCGGTCCGCACCCACGCGTCGTTCAGCGTCGCCGACACCATGTTGTTGTTGTCGTCATGAGTCGGGTTGAGCACGTCGATCTGCCGCTCGTTGGAGCGCAGCAGCACCTCGCCCCATTTCTCGCGACGGTCGGCGCGGAAGCGCGAATAGAGGCCGTCGATCGACACCTTGGTCGCATCGGTCGGCGACCATTGCACGCTGCCGGTCAGACCCAATCGCTCGCGGCTATGCTCGACCTCACCATAGCGCGGGATGCGCGGGTGGAAGGACAGAGCGGCACGGTCGCACGCGGCGCTGGCGATATAGGTGCCGCCCCGGTTCGGCGCGGTCCAGCAGCGCGTGCCGTCGACCGAATCGAAGCGCGCCTGCGCCCAGCGGACGGTGTTGTTGCCGATCTCCTTGGTGCGGGTATCCTGATAGGCGGCGGAAACCGACGCGCCGAGCGTCCCGTCGGGCGACTTCCAGCCGATCAGGCCGGCGAAGCGCGGTCCGACCGTCTTCGACAGGTCGTTATAGTTCGCGACGGCGGAGGCGGCGATGGTCACGCCGGTCTTGCCGGCCAGCGGATTGCCGGTGTTCAGGTCGACCACCGCGCCCAGCGACCCTTCGTCCAGATCGGCCGAAGCGGTCTTGTGTACCACGATCGAGCTGAACAGTTCGGATGCGAAGACGTTGAAGTCGAACGACCGGTCGCGATTGGCCGAGGCGCCGTCGCTCGACGTGGTGACGGTTTCGAGGCCGTTGACGCGGACGCGGGTGAATTGCGCGCCGAGACCGCGAACGGTGATCGCGCGGCCTTCGCCGCCGTCGCGCTGGATCGCGATGCCAGGAATGCGCTGGAGCGATTCGGCGAGGTTCTGGTCGGGGAATTTGGCGATATCCTCCGCCACGATCGCATCGACCGCGCCGACCGACGTACGCTTCACGTTCAGCGCGGCATTCAGCGACGCGCGAAACCCGGTGACGACGATCTCGCCCTCGGCATCGTCCGCCGTCTGGGCCGGTTCGGCGGGGGCGGGTGCGTCCTGTGCGTGGGCTGCGCCGGCAACGGCGATGAGCGACGTCGCGGCAAGTAGCGCGCGAATGAGGCGGCGGTCGGTGCGAACTTCCATGGCAATCCCTCTCCCTGCCCGATGACACCGGGAGCATTATTGCTCCTGCTCCGGCCATCTGCTTTCGGCGACACGGTTCCCGGTTCGGCCCGCGCCTCCGTCGATCCTCCTCGCGATGGTATGATTCGCCGCGAGAATCCGGTTTCGCCGTTTTCGGCTTGAGAAACCGGTGTCAACGCGACATTGTGCCGTCACGACGAAGCTGTCAAGAAGCGCGCGGAGAGGAAATCAATATGAACCGACGGATTGCCCTGGCCCTATACGGGCTGTTGCCATTCGCTTTGGCCACGCCGGTCGCTCAGGCACAGAATGTCGCGGTGTCTTCGGGGGTTAGCGCGTTTCCCGGCGCGCAGGGATGGGCGGCGGCGACGCCCGGCGGGCGTGGCGGACGCATCCTCCGCGTGACGACGCTGGCGGCGGATGGGCCCGGTTCGCTCAAGGCTGCGCTGGAGGCCAAGGGGCCGCGCATCGTCGTGTTCGAGGTGGGCGGGGTGATCGATCTCGGCCGCACCACGCTGACCATCACCGAACCGTTCCTGACCATCGCCGGACAGACCGCGCCGTCGCCCGGCATCACGCTGATCCGCGGCGGGATCGACATTCGCGCGCATGACGTGATCGTCCGCCACCTGCGCGTGCGCCCGGGCCTCGACGGACAGCCCAAGCGGTCGGGGTGGGAGGTCGACGCGATGAACACCGTGTCGGCGCGCAACGTCATCGTCGACCATTGCACGATGAGCTGGGCGCTGGACGAGAATCTCTCCGCCTCCGGTCCACGGTTCGAGGGGGCGACACCCGACGACTGGCGGCGTGGGACCAGCCATAACATCACCGTCAGCTACAACCTGCTGTCGGAGGGCCTTGCCGATGCCAGCCATCCCAAGGGCGAGCACAGCAAGGGGTCGCTGATCCACGACAACGCGACCGGCGTGCTGATCTGGCGCAACATCTATGCCCATAATGTCGAACGCAGCCCGCTGCTGAAGGGCGGCGTGCAGGCGGCGGTGGTCAATAACCTGATCTACGACCCCGGCACGCGGGCGGTGCATTACAACCTGATGGCGCTGGAATGGGCCGGGCATGACTATCAGGAGGGCAAGCTGTCGGCGGTCGGCAATGTGATGCGCGCCGGGCCGTCGACCGATGCCGGTCTGCCGTTCCTGATGCTCGGCGGCGATGGCGACCTGCGCTATCACGGGCGCGATAACGTGGCGGTCGACAAGCATGGCAATCCGCTGCCGATGTTCGGCCGCTATGGCGTGACGCGGGCGAAGCTGATCGAGGCGAAGACCCCGCCGGTCTGGCCGACCGGGCTGCCGGTGCTGCCGGCGCAGGATGTCGAGACGCATGTGCTGGCCAATGCCGGCGCGCGGCCATGGGACCGCGATGCCGACGACATCCGCGTGCTGTTCTTCGTCGCCGAGGGGCGTGGAAAGATCATCGACGACGAACGCGAGGTGAGCGAATATCCCCATCCGGTGCCGACTGCGGCGCCGTTCGTCGAGGCGGAATGGGATCTGGTGACGATGGAGCCGAAATCGGGACGCTATCCGGGGCAGAAGGGGCCGATCCAGGAATCGCTGTCGGCGCGCGACCGGGCGATGCGGCAATGATCGTGCGGCTGATCGTCGCGCTGCTGGCGCTGCTGTTCGCGGTGCCGGGACAGGCGGCAGAGCGCGTGCTGCTGTTCCACCGCGCGACCGGGTTCGTGCATGATTCGATTCCGGTCGCCGTCGTCGCACTGACGCAGATGGCGCGCGCGCGAGGGCTGGAGCCGGTGGCGAGCGATGATCCGGCGGTGTTCGACCGTCCGCTCGACTATGCCGCGATCGTGCTGGTATCGACCACGACCGACCCGAAACGCCCGGAGAGCGAATGGTTCGTGGGGCCGCGGCGGGACGCGCTGCAACGCTATGTCGAAGGCGGCGGCGGGATCGTCGCGATCCATGCGGCAGCCGATTCGCACTATAGCTGGCCCTGGTATGCGCGGATGATCGGCGGGCGCTTCGCGCAGCATCCGCCGGGTGTGCCGGAGGCGGAGGTGATGCGATCGGCCGAGCGGCATCCGGCGATCGACGGCCTGCCCGAGCGCTTCCGCATTGCCGACGAATGGTACGGCTTTCGCGACCTGTCGACCGATCTCGATCAGCTGCTGACGTTCGATCCGCAGTCGATCGGGGCGAGCGACGTGAACCCGAAGCCGCTGGCGTGGGCACACCGGGTCGGGCAGGGGCGGGTGGTCTACTCCGGCCTTGGCCACCGCAAGGAGAGCTGGGCCGATGCGCGGGTGCTCGCCCATGTCGGCGGAGCGCTCGACTGGGCGACCGGTCGGGGCAAGGCGCCGGCCATGGTCGTGATCGACGAGGCGACGACGCGGGTGCGCGAGGCGCCGCCGCATGGAAAGATCGGCATGAGCACCGCCTGGCGGATCACCGACCGCGTGCCCGGCCGGACGATGGAGTTCCGCCGCCGCACGCTGGACAAGGGCGCCGCGATCGGCGTCCACCGCATCGACCATGACGAGGTGTATCAGCTGCTGTCGGGCGAGGGCGACGTGACCAGCGACGGCGTGACGCGCCGGGTGGCGGCGGGCACGACCGTCTATCTCTATGCCGGGGCCGAGGTCGGGATCGCGCAGCGTGGGGCCAAGCCGCTGGCGCTGACGATCGCCTATCCGCTGGCGATGCCGGTGCGGTAAGGGCCTGATCCATCCGATTGGAAGCCTCACCCCAGCGAAGGCTGGGGTGTCAAGCGGCTCTTGCCGCGTGCCATCACCGGGAGATCCCAGCCTGCGCTGGGATGACGTCTGGTTCGATGCAGGGGGATCAAACGCTAGGTTCCCGGCTGAATATAGGGGAAGCGGGCGAAGAGTTCGCGTTCCCAGCGGCGGGGGTCGTTGACCGCCTGGCTGGTGGTGTCGAACACCATCGTCGCGCGGGTCGGCAGGGTGTGGTGCCGCCAGTCGCGGCCGGGATTGCCATGGGTGGCGAGCGAAACGAAGGCGGCCATCATCCGCTGCGACAGGGCGCGGGCGGCGGGGCCGGTGCCGCTCATCGAACCGGGGGCGTCGAGCGTGCCGAACACCAGCGGAATGTCGTCGGTATGCGCAGCGCGGCCGCCGGGGCGGACGGGCGAGGCATAATCGAGCTGGTAGACCCAGGCGGGCGAACCGGCGGCGGCGCGGGCCTCCGCCTCGATCACCTGTCCCGGCCAGCTGCGCCCGGCGGTGGTCGCGCGGTAGAGGATATCCTCCGGCGTCATCGCCGGGAATTGCGCGCGATACTGGGCGACGACCCATTCGGGCGGGGCGTCGACGCGCAGCTGCGGGGCGATGCGTTCGGCCAGATTGGTCCAGTGGAGGTCCGGCTGCGGCGCGATGAAGGCGCGGGTCTCCTCGCGGGTATTCCCTAGAATCAACGGAATATGGCGGCCGAGCGGATGGGCGTCGGGCCAGAAGGGATGGCGCTGAAGCGACCGCATGTCGAGCACCGGCCCCATATAGACCCCGCCGCCGAGGATCGGGTCCTCGGCCGCCAATGCGTCGACCAGGCGGGCGATCGGCAGGGTCGCGGCTTCGGCGGGGGTGGCCTTGAGCCGGGCGAGGAATGCCTGGGCGCGGCGGGTGGCGTTGAGGGGGCCGGAGGCGGTGACCTGCTGGCCGCTCATGGTCGCGGCGGCGTGGAACAGGCCGGTGGCGTCGGGCATCGCCAGGAGGGTCGCGATCTTCGCCCCGCCGCCCGACTGGCCGAACAGCATGACGCGGGACGGATCGCCGCCGAAGGTGGCGATGTTGTCGCGTATCCACCGTAGTGCGAGCAGTTGATCGCGTTGTCCAACATTGCCGCTGTCGGGAAAGCGCGGGTCGAGCCGGGCGAGATAGAGATAGCCCAGCGCGTTCAGCCGGTGGTTGACCGTCACCACCACGACGTCGCCGTCCGCCGCCAGTTTGTGGCCGTAGACCAGCGGATCGACCACCGTGCCGGTCGTGTAGGCGCCGCCATGGAAATAGACCATGACCGGGCGATTGGCGCCGCGCCGGGCATCGGGGGTCCAGACGTTGAGGAACAGGCAATCCTCATTCTGGTCGTCGATGTTGGCACGTTGCGGGCAGGACGGCCCGAAATCGGTCGCGGCCAGCGTGTCGCGGGACGGAGCGGGCGCCGTAACGGGTTGAAATCGAAAGCGGGTCGGGTCGACGCCGTAGCGGATGCCGCGAAAGACGTGGACGCCAGCTTCGGTGGTTCCGCGCCAGCGTCCGGCCGGCGCGGTGACGACGGGGTCGGCGGTGCGCGGTGCGGCGCGGGCGGGGCGGACCAGCGCCAGTGCGGCGGCGCCGGCGATCAGGTCGCGGCGGGCGATCGGTAGATGGTGCATGGGTCCTCTCCCTTCGACGTCGCGCTGACTCCGTGCGTGCGGCTGACGGCGCGCTTGCGGAGGGATGTTCCAGCCTGCGCCGGAGCGACGCTATCGAGGCAAGGTAATCGGTGTCATTCTTCCCCGCAAGTCACTCCTGCGGTTTGGCGACCGAGGCGCGGCGGATCAGGGTCGAGACGAACATCGTCTCTTCCGCCGGGGGGGCGTCGGCGTCGGGTTCGTCGTCATCGTCGCCGATCAGCTTCAGCGCGGCGGCGCGGGCCATGGTGGCGATCGGCCAGCGGACCGTGGTGAGCGGCGGCCAGAGGTGCGAGGCGATCGAGGTATCGTCGAACCCGACGATCGACAGGTTTTCCGGCACGTCCAGCCCGCGCTGCCGCGCGATGTGCAGCGCGCCTGCGGCCATTTCGTCGTTCGAGGAAAAGATCGCGGTCGGACGCGGCGACAGGTCGAGCAGCCGTTCGGCCGCGCGCATGCCGGATTCGAAGGTATAGTCGCCCTGCGCGATCCAGGTGCGCTGCACGCCGAGCCCCGCCGCCTCCATCGCCGCTTCATACCCCTGCTGCCGTTCGAAGGCGGAGCGGAAGCCGTGCGGGCCGGCGATCATGCAGATGCGGCGATGGCCGGCGGCGAGCAGATGATCGATCGCGCCGCGCACCGCCTCCCGGTCGTTCGACGAGACCATGTGGGCGGGATCGTCGAACGCGGCGGACCCCATGCGGACATAGCGGCAGCCGATCTGCGCGCACAGCGCCGCGAGCGCGTCGTTTTCGGAAATGGGCGGGAGCAGCATCACGCCATAGGGACGCTGCCGTTCGAGGAAGCGGCGGATTTCGTCGCGCATGTCGGGCGCGCCCCGATCGACCGGATGGACGAGCAGTTCGAATTCGGTGTCGCGCAACACCTCCAGCAAGCCCTGCTGCACGCGCAACACCATCTGCGCATTGGGATTGTCGTGGATGAGCGCGATCAGGAAGTTGCGGCGCAGTGCCAGCGCGCGCGCCTGAGGATTGGGAATGTAGCCGAGGTCGGCGATGACCGCCTGAACCTTGTCCCGCGTCTCTCCATTCAGGAGCGGCGACTGGTTGATGACCCGGCTGACCGTCTTTTTCGAGACTCCGGCCAGTCGGGCGACGTCGTTGATGGTCGGCTGGCCGGTTTTCTTCATGCAGCTTCGATAGCTTGACCGGAACGATCCGCCAATGTCCCGAAGGACGATTTCGCCGCCTTGCGTGTGACACCGGTTTCCTATACGCCGATCGCGGATTTGAGAGAGGCTGTGGGGCATGGGTAATCGCGATCGGATCGCGCAGGCGTTCGTGACGGCACGGCGGCAGGCGGTGGGCCTGTCGCCCTATCCGGGGGAGGCGCCGACGACGCTGGCCGAGGCCTATGCCATTCAGGACCGCGCGATCGCCATCGACGGCCGCACGGTCGCGGGATGGAAGGTCGGGCGGATCAACGCGCCGCTGGACACCGCGCTGGGTGCCAACCGGCTGGCCGGGCCGATCTTCGCCGATCAGGTCGTCGGCACGGAGGCGGGCGCAATGGCGGTGATCGCCGACGGCTTTGCCGCGGCCGAAGCGGAATATTGCGTGCGGATCGGCCGGGCGCCGGAGCCGGGGCGGACCGGGCTGTCGCTGGACGAGGCGCTGGACCTGGTAGATGCGGTCCATGTCGGGATCGAGATCGCCAGTTCGCCCTATGCCGGGATCAATGCCGACGGGCCGCTGGTCACGATCAGCGATTATGGCAATAATTACGGGCTGTTGATCGGGGCGGAAGTGCCCGGCTGGCGCGAACTGGGCTTTCTCGACTGGCCGGTGGAATCGCGGATCGACGGCGCGGTGGTCGGCACGGCGACCGCGCGGACGATGCTCGACGGGCCGATCGGCGCGGTGGCGTTCCTGGTCGACTGCCTCGCCGCGCGCGGGGTGCCGCTGACGCCGGGGACCTGGGTGTCGTCGGGCGCGGTGACGGGCGTGCACCAGATCCGGCCGGGGCAGCGGTTCGAGGCGGAGTTCGGGGCGATGCGCGTCGCGTGCGGGATCGTGGCGGCGGGCGGTGCGGCGGATTCAGACCGTACCCCCGCGCAGGCGGGGGTCCAGGGTTCCTGATCGCGACGGCTTGATCTCGTGGCTCTGGACCCCCGCCTGCGCGGGGGTACGGTGAAGCAGCGAGCCGTCACCCCTAACCAACACCGCGGAATCGGCCCCGACAGACGGGCCGATCCGCAGAGGATGCAAGCGGAGGCGTGGAATGACGGAGCAGGCTGACGGCATCGAACGTGCGGCGACGCGCGCGGGCCGCTATCGCTGGGGGATCGTCGCGCTGTTGTTCATGGCGACGGTCATCAACTATGTCGACCGGCAGATGATCGGGGTGCTGAAACCCACCCTGTCCAAGGACCTTGGCTGGACCGAAACCGATTTCGCCAACGTCATCTTCTTTTTCCAGATGGCCTATGCGATCGGCTATATCGGGTTCGGGCGGATCGTCGACGTGATCGGCGCGCGCATGGGCTATGCCGTCGCCTTCGTCATCTGGCAGGTCGCGCATATCGCCCATGGCGGCGCGTATAGCGTGACGCAATTCGCGATGGCGCGCTTCGGTCTGGGCGTCGGCGAGGCGGGCAATTTCCCCGCCGGTATCAAGGCGGTGACCGAATGGTTCCCGGCCAAGGAACGCGCCTTTGCCATCGGCGTGTTCAACGCCGGGGCCAATGTCGGCGCGATCATCACCCCGCTGGCGGTGCCGGTGCTGACGCTCGCCTATGGGTGGCGCATGGCGTTCGTCGTGACCGGCGTCGTCAGCCTGGTGTGGCTGGTCGCGTGGCTGGCCTTCTACCGTTCCCCCCGTGAGCACAGGAAGCTGTCGACGGCCGAACTGGCATGGATCGAGCAGGACCCGGCCGATCCGGTGCAGCCGATCGCGTGGCGCCGGTTGGTAACGAAGCGCGAGACCTGGGCCTATGCGCTGGGCAAATTCTGCATCGATCCGATCTGGTGGTTCTTCCTGTTCTGGCTGCCGGGCTATCTGGGCGACCGCTACGACCTCGATCTGCTCAGCTTCGGGCCGCCGCTGGTCGCGATCTATCTGTTGTCGGACCTGGGCAGCGTTGCGGGCGGATGGCTGTCGTCGCGGCTGATCGCCAGCGGGCGGACCGTCAATTTCGCGCGCAAGGCGACGATGTTCGTCTGCGCGGTGGCGGTGCTGCCGGTGCTGTTCGCGCAGTCGATCGACAATCTGTGGGTTGCGGTGCTGGTGATCGGGATCGCGACCGCGGCGCATCAGGCTTTTTCGGCGAACCTCTACACGCTGCCGTCCGACCTGTTCCCGCGCGCCGCGGTGGGGTCGGTCGTCGGCATCGGCGGGACGGTCGGCGCGGTCGGCGGCATGTTGATGGCGAAGTACGCCGGTTATGTGCTGGACAGCATCGGCAGCTATGCGCCGTTGTTCTTCGTTGCCGGGTCGGCGTATTTCGTGGCGTTGCTGCTGGTGCATGTGTTGTCGCCGCGGTTGGCGCGGGTGGAGGGGGCTTGAGGCTCCGCCACTCCGTTCGTGCTGAGTAGAGACTGAGTGAAGTCGAAGGCTCGTATCGAAGCATTTGGGGCGGTCCTTCGATACGCCGCTTCGACAGGCTCAGCGGCTACTCAGGACGAACGGTGGGGGTTGGTTTTCTCCGTTTGGTTCGAGCAGCTTCGAGCGTAGTCGAGAAGCGTCTGTCGAGAACGCCTTGCCCCAAACGGGGAGTTCTCGACGGCCGCTTCTCGACAGGCTCGAAGCTGCTCGAACCAAACGGGGTTGTTGGAGAGAAGTCGCTACTCCCCCGCCAAACGCATCAGCGCCGTCCATTCCCCGTCCGTCACCGGCGACACCGACAGCCGCGACTGGCGCAGCATCGCCATGTCCTGCAACCCGACCGCCGCCTTCATCGCCGCCAGCGTCACGGGGCGGGGCAGGGAGCGGTCGGGCTCCACGCGGACCGACACCCAGCCTTCGTCGCCATCCGCCTGCGCCGCGCGGGCGATGCGCGCGATGCCGACCGCCGCCTTGTCCTTGCCCGAATGGTAGAAGATCGCGTCGTCGCCGACCGCCATCGCGCGCAGATGCTTTGCGGCGGCGTGGTTGCGCACCCCGTCCCATTCGGTGCCGCCGTCGCGGACCAGATCGTCCCAGCCATAGCTGTCGGGTTCGGACTTCAACAGCCAGTGCGCCATGGTTACCCCTTCCCTAAACCGCCGGTGAATGGCCGGTTCCGCGTCCGTTCAGTCGCCCGGTGCTATCGATTCGATCATCGGCGCAGATGCGTCGTCGTGACAAGGGCCTTGCTGGCCCCCACGCAGGTTGAGGAGATTGGC
Source organism: Sphingomonas hankookensis (assembly GCF_001619955.1). GTDB lineage: Bacteria > Pseudomonadota > Alphaproteobacteria > Sphingomonadales > Sphingomonadaceae > Sphingomonas > Sphingomonas hankookensis_A. The sequence continues at coordinate 36,456 of NZ_LQQO01000007.1, forward strand.
ATGAATAGCTTGCTGACCAAGGCGGGCCTGGGGTTGTCGCTGGCCGCGACGGCGCTGACCGCTGCCGCGCCGGCCGATGCACAGTGGCGCCGCGGCTATGGCTGGGACCGTGGCTACGACCGCGGCTGGCACCGGGGCCGCGACAATGGCGGTGCGGCGGTCGTCGCCGGCATTGCGGGCCTCGCGATCGGCGCGGCGCTGGCGTCGAGCGCGAACGACCGGCGGTTCCGCGATCGCTATTATCGCGACCGGGGCTATGCCTATAATTACGACGACCGCTTCTATCGTCAGCGGGGCTATTATCCGAACGACGGCTATTACGCCTATCGCTACAACAACTATCAGCGGTGCTGGGTCGAGCGGCGCTACGACCCCTATTACGACCAGACGGTGCGCGTGCGCGTCTGTAACTGATTGTTGACCGCACGACATGCGGCGGGGCGGGGGAGCATGTCCTCCGCCCTTTCCGCTTGGCGGGCGCGGCGTTTTGCGGCATGGGCCGCGCCCATGACTGATACGCCCCCCGATCGCCTCTCGATCAATCCGCGCAGCCCGCATTTCGACCAGCCCGTGCTGGAGCGCGGCATCGGCATCCGCTTCAAGGGCGCCGAGCGCAACGATGTCGAGGAATATTCGATCTCCGAAGGCTGGATCCGCGTCGGCCTCGGCAAGAAGGTCGACCGCAAGGGCCAGCCGCTGACCATCAAGCTGTCGGGCCCGGTCGAGGCCTATTTCCAGACGCCGGCCGAGGGTGCGGATGCGCCTGCGGACGAAACGAAGGGCGGCGAGGCGGAGTAATAGAGGGCGTCGCCCCAGTGAAGGCTGGGGCCTCCTGCGGCGAGGAGCGCGCCTGATTACGGAGAGACCCCAGCCTGCGCTGGGGTGACGTTCGTGGCGCGGATTGTGGAGGCTAGGCTTCCCGCGCCATCCGCTTACCCACATGCTGTTCGCCGCGTCTGGCGGCCAGCATCACCTGTCGGTGCCGTTCGGCCTTCGCCGCCAGCGTCGCGGCGTCGCGGGTGCCGGCGCAGGCGGGGCATTGTACGCCTTCCTCGAACAACGGTGACGTGCGCTCTTCCGGGCTGACCGGCATGCGGCAGCCGCGGCATAGCGCGTGGGTGCCTTGCGTCAGCCCATGGCCGACCGCGACGCGTTCGTCGAAGACGAAGCATTCGCCCTCCCACGCACTCGCCTGCGCGGGCACTTCCTCCAGATATTTCAGGATGCCGCCGTCGAGGTGATAGACGTCCTCGACGCCTTCGCCCTTCAGGAAGGCGGTGGATTTCTCGCAACGGATGCCGCCGGTGCAGAACATCGCGACCTTAGACTTGCCGGCCAGCAGCGTGTCGCGATTGGCGCGGAACCAGTCGGGAAAGTCGCGGAAGCTGTCGGTCTGCGGATCGACCGCGCCGGCAAAAGTGCCGACCTTCACCTCATAGGCGTTGCGGGTGTCGATCACGACCGTTTCCGGGTCGGCGATCAGCGCGTTCCAGTCGGCGGGGGCGACATAGGTGCCGACGATCCGGTTCGGATCGGTGCCGGGCACGCCCATCGTGACGATTTCCTGCTTCACCCGAACCTTCAGCCGGTGGAACGGCATCGTCGCCGCGTGGCTGAACTTCGGTGTCAGGTCTTCGCAGCCGGGCAGGGCGCGGATCGCGGCGAGCGCGGTGGCGATGCCCTCCGCGCTGCCGGCGATGGTGCCGTTGACCCCTTCCGGGGCGATCAGCAGCGTGCCGCGAACCCCCGCGTCGGCGAGCACGGTTTCCAGCGTGTCGCGGACCGCCTGCGGGTCAGCAATCTTCGTAAAGCGGTAGAGTGCCGCAACGGTCAGCCCGGTCATCAGTGGACGAAGCGCGCCACCACGTCGCGGTACGAGCGGCTGACCTTCACCTGCGAACCCGATTCGAGGATCAGGAAACATTCGCCATTGGTGTGCGGCTTGACCTGCTTGACGAGGTCGAGATTGACGATGGTCGAGCGGTGGACGCGCTGGAACCGGCGAGGGTCGAGGCGCTTTTCGAGGTCCTTCATCGTCTCGCGCAGCACCAGCGAATTGTCGCCGGTGTTGATGACCATGTAATCGCCCGCCGCCTCGATCATCTCGATCGTGTCGACATCGACGCGGAAGATCTGGCCGCGATCCTTGATGTTGATGAGCTTTTCGAAGCGGTTCGCGCCGACCGCGTCGTCGTTCGCGCCGTCGGCCGCTTCCATCTCCGCCGCGGTGTCGGGGGCGACTTCGGCGAGCACTTCCTTCAATTTCTCGACCTCGGCCTGGCCCCGCTTTTCGGACAGGCGCTGGCGCACGCGGTCGAGCGTGTCGGCGAGGCGCGATTCCTCCACCGGCTTCATCAGGTAATCGACCGCCTGCGCCTCGAACGCGCGGATCGCGTGGTCGCTGTACGCGGTGACGAACACCACCAGCGGCGGTTCGACCTCCATCAGCCCCTGCACCACCGAAAAGCCGTCGAACCCCGGCATCTGGATGTCGAGGAAGACGAGGTCGGGCTTGTGGGTCTTGATCGACCGGATCGCTTCGCGGCCGTTCTGGCATTTGTCGATGATCTCGACATCCTCATGCGCCTGCAACCGCAGTTCGAGGCCCTGAATCGCCAACGATTCGTCGTCGACAAGGATGGTACGGATGGTCATGCAGCCTCTTTGGTAACGTCTTGCGTCTGGTAGGGCAGTTCGATCTCGACCACGAACCCGCCGTCGTTGCCGGCGCGGGTTTCGAAACAATGGTCGGGGCCGTACGCCTGTGCCAGCCGGTCCCGGATATTCTGAATGCCGACACCGGTGGAAAGCGTCGGCCGCTTCGGTCTGTCGATCAAGCCGGGCCCGGTATCGGACACGGCGATCTGCACCCGATCCCCGGCCAGTCGAGCGGTGATCGCGATATCGGCCCCGTCCTCCTGCGGCGTGACGGCATATTTGATCGCGTTTTCGACCAACGGTTGCAGCAGCAGCGACGGCAACCGCGCGTGCGCCACGCGGGCATCGATGTCGAAACAGGTACGCAGGCGATCTTCGAACCGCATCTTTTCGATATCGAGATAGAGTTTGAGGGTTTCAACCTCCTGCTCCAGCGTGACGTGCGCGGTCGGTTCGTTGGCGAGCGTGTAGCGCAGGAACGACGACAGGCGGCTGAGCATCACGTTCGCCTTCTCGGTCTGTTTCAGCAGGACGAGGGTCGAGATCGAATTGAGCGTGTTGAACAGGAAATGCGGGTTCAGCTGATAGCGCAGCATGGCGAGCTGTGCCGACGACGCCTGCATCTCCAGCATCCGCATCTCGTCGACCTGCTGTTCGACCACCAGGTAGAAATTGATCCCGAAATAGAGCGCCGACCAGCCGGTCAGCACGGTGAAGTTCAGGAACAGCGTGCCGAGCACCAGCGACAGGCTGACATCGGGCGACACGTTGCGGATGAAGGTGAAGACGAAGGCGTCGATCAGCGAATAGGCGAAGGTCGCCGCCGACAAGGTGCACATCGTCAGGAAGATCGCCGGCACGCGCGGCAGCGAGCGATAATAGCCGTAGAGCACGCTCATCAGCAGCGTCAGGCAATAGCCGACGATCACCTCGACGATATTGCCCAGCACATTCTTGAGCGACGCGGCGCTGGCCACGGTCGAGACCGAGCGCAGCAGCAGATAGCCGGTCCAGCCGGCCGCCTGCAGCAGCCAGAAGGCGCGGTTCTTCTGTTCGAAGAAGGGGCGCGAGAAAATGGCGGGCTTCGGCGTCATGCGCTCCGTCAGTCGTCTTGTGCCCCCGCATGGTCATAGCGGGGCGGGGGCGGGTTGGCAAAATGGCCTTAGCGCAAGCGGCCCCCAAACGAAAACCGCCGCCCCGTTGCCGGGACGGCGGTTCGCGGTTGGTTGGATCGGGTAGGGCTTAGAAGCCGAACTTGATCGAACCGATGACCGTGCGCGGGTAGCCGACCGAGAAGTTCGGGTTGCCCGAGAGCGCATCGACCTGCGTGCTGATGTTGCCGAAATACTTTTCGTCGAACAGGTTGCGCACGTTCACGGCGAAGCTGGTGCGCTTCAGGCCGTACTGTTCCAGGCTGAAGCGCGCGTCGAGATCGACCAGGGTGTACGATCCGACGACGACGTCGTTGACGTCGGTCGCGAAGCGTTCGTCAACATACTTGCCCTGAACGCCGACGTTCAGTGGGCCGTAGTTAAATTCGGCGCGGCCACCGAACTGCCATTCCGGCGTTTCCGGAACCTTCTTGCCCTTGGTCTGCGCGATCGCCGTGCCGGCGGTCTGGACGTTCGAGAGCAGTTCGGTGTGGGTGTACGACGCGATCGCGGTCAGTCCCAGCCAGTTGGTCGGACGGACCGTGACGGTGCCGTCGAAGCCATAGCTGTCCACCGCACCGATGTTGCGGTCGAACGAGATGCCCTGATCGAAGTCGAACGAGGTCACGATGCGGTTCTTGTACTTGATGTACCAGCCGGTCAGCTGCGACTGCACCACGCGGCTGTTGTAGCGCAGGCCGAGATCGAACGAGTCGGTCTTTTCCGGCTGCACACCGATGAACGGCGCGCGGTACAGGTTATCCGTGCGCGGCGCCGAGAAGCCCTTCGCATAGCTACCGAACATGCTGATGTTGGTATCAGCGAAGTTGTAGGTGAAGCCGGCGTTGGGCAGGATCGCGTCGTACTTATAGGTCGTCGCGAACGGCGCATAATAGGGGGTCGCACCGGTGGTCGGGACGACGGCGTTCGGGGCGATGATGCGCAGCGAGGCGATCGGTTCGCTGGTGCAGTAGGCGAAGCCCGAACCGCGTGCCTCGATCGGGCAGTAGGTTTCGAGGTCACGCTTGAAGAACGGCGCACGCAGGCCGACCTGCAGCGTGAACGCCCGGTCAAAGAAGCGGCCGATATATTCGCCCGAGATCTGGTTCAGCAAGGCGACCGACTTGCGATCGCGCTGCGAGATCACGAAGCCGTCGGCGGCCAGCACCGGACGGCCGTTACGACCCGAGAAGATGTTCTCGGGCATACCGTTCGAATAGAGATAGCCCCATTCGCCGGTCTGGCGGTGGTTCGCATTGTCGTAGGTGTAGGCGACGCGGACGCGCTGGTCGTCGTTGAAGTCGTAACGCAACGACGCGATGCCGGTGTAGCGGTTGGTGTTGGTGATGTTGGGCGAGAAGAAGCGCACCGTGTCGCGGAAGTCGCCGTCGCCGTTGAAATCGACACCCGGCGACGTGGTCAGGCTGCCCTTGGCGCGTGCCGAGTTCTCGGCCAGCGTCGAGGTGCCGCCGCCATGGGCCAGCGTGTACTGGTACGAACCGTCGAGCGTCAGCGTCAGCTGGTCGGTCAGAGAGAAGCGCGAATTGGCGCGGACGTTGCCGGTGTTCGACGGGTTGACGCGAATGCCGTAATAGTTCGAACAGTTGTTCGCCGCCTGCGCCGTGCCGTTGACCGGGGTCGGCGTCGAGCAGAATTCGTTATTCTCGAAATTGCTGACGGTTTCGAACTGGCTGTCGTTCAGGTCGATGCGGATCGGGTTCGACGGCGATGCATTGGCGTTCGCCGGGATGACGCCGGTGCCGAAAAGGGTGCGTATATCGCCCACCGAGACCGAACGATAGAAGTTGTTGCGGTTCTCGTTGTAGTGGCCCGAGATGCGGATGAAGTCGCCATTGTCACCGAGCGGCTGGTAGATGCCGGCGTTGAACTGCTGCTTGCGGATTTCGCCCGGACCACGGAACTTGTCGTTCGATGCCTTCGACGCCGACAGGAAGGCGCGGGTGCCGAACGAGGTCAGGTTTCCGGTCTCGATCAGGCCGAACACGCGGTGAAAATCGAAATCGCCATACGAGGCGACCAGCGTGGCCGACAGTGTTTCCGACGGGATCAGCGTGCGATAGTTGACCGTGCCGCCGGCGGCCGATGCGGTCGGGCTGTCGACGTCGGTCGCGCCGAGGTTGACGTTGATTTCGTCGATCAGCTCAGGGTCGAGCTGCTGGTTCGAATAGATCGCGTAGTTGCCCGAATCGTTCAGCGGGAAACCGTCGAAGGTCAGCGAGACGCGGTTGCTGTCGAAGCCGCGGATGCGGATATTGCCACCCGACGAACCGAACGGATCGCTCTGGGTGAAGTTCACGCCGGGAACGATGTTGAGCGCGTCGAGGACGGTGTTGCCCGGAGCCTGCTTCGCGATGAATTCCTGATCCAGCACGACGCGCGCCTTGGGGCTGTCGGGAATCTTGATGCCGTCGACGCCGTTCTGGACGCTCGAACCGGTGACGACGATTTCTTCCGATTCGAAATCGGTCGAGCCGGTCGACTGCGCGAAGGCGGAGGCCGGGAGCAGGAGCGCGGCAAAGGCCACGCCGGCATAGAGCTTGGTGTTCATAAGTCCCCTTTGAATCGCAAGGTCGTGGCGCGACTCGGTACGCTGGTTCAGGCGGCGGCATTCACCGTCCCGGCGCCAATGGACGCGCCATATTTCTATTTTGCGACAACCGAAAGCGGGGAACTCAGTCTCTTTGTGTGCGTTGCAAAAACGTCACGTTGTTGCAGCGGATACGATCTCCGCCCATGTCGCCTCGTCGATCACGCGGATGCCCAGTTCCTCCGCCTTCGCGCGTTTCGACCCCGCGTCCGCGCCGACGACGACCAAGTCGGTCTTCTTGGACACCGATCCCGATACGCGGGCGCCCAGCGCATCGGCTTGTGCCTTGGCCTCGTCGCGGCTGAGCGTTTCCAGCTTGCCGGTGAAGACCACGGTCTTGCCGGTCAGTTCGGACGCGACCGCCTTGTGCTCGACCGGTAGGGGGGTGACTTCGCGCAGCAGGTCGTCGACCACGGCGCGGTTATGCTCTTCGGCGAAGAAGGCGAGGAGGGCGTCGGCGACTTCGGGGCCGATGCCCGCCGTCTCGACTGCCGCGACGAGGGCACGTCCGCGGCGCAGGACGAACTTGCGATCGTTCTCGCCGATCGCCGGCACGGTCTCGGCTCGGACCGCCAGCGCGCGCTCGATCATGTCGAGGAACGCCTCGATCGTGCCGTAGCGCCGCGCGAGGTCGCGGGCGGTGACTTCGCCGACATGGCGGATGCCGAGCGCGAACAGGAAGCGGTCGAGCCCGATGCTGCGGCGTGCGTCGATCGCGGCGAGCAGCTTGTCGACGACCAGCTCGGACATGCGCTCGCGCTGGACCAGCGCCTCACGATGGGTGTGCAGGCGGAAGATGTCGGCGGGGGAGGCGATCAGCCCGTCGCGGAAGAATTCCTCGACCCGCACCAGCCCCAGCCCGGCAATGTCATAGGCGTGGCGCGAGACGAAATGGATCAGCCGCTCGACCCGCTGCGCCGGGCAGACGAGACCGCCGGTGCAGCGCACGACGACTTCACCCTCGCCGCGTTCGGCGAGCGAGCCGCATTCGGGGCAGGTGGTCGGGAAGGTCCAGGGCGCGCGCGCTTCGTCGCGGGTCAGGTTCTCGACGATCTGCGGGATGACGTCGCCGGCGCGCTGCACGACGACACGGTCGCCCGGACGGACGCCCAGCCGCTCGATCTCGTCGGCATTGTGCAGCGTCGCGTTGGTGACGACGACGCCACCGACCGTCACCGGCTCCAGCCGGGCGACGGGGGTCAGCGCGCCGGTGCGGCCGACCTGGATGTCGATCGCCTTCAGCGTGGTCTGCGCGCGTTCGGCGGGGAATTTGTGCGCGATGGCCCAGCGCGGGGCGCGGCCGACAAAGCCCAGCCGCTCCTGCCAGTCGAGCCGGTCGAGCTTATAGACCACGCCGTCGATATCGTAGGGCAGGTCGGCGCGCGTGGCCTCGATCGCGCGATAGACGGCGAGGGCTTGCGCGGCGCCGTCGCAGCGCTGGAACGCGTCGGCGATCGGGAAGCCCCAGTCCTTCAATGCCTGCACCACGCCGGCCTGGGTATCGGCAGGGAGCGCCGTGACCTCGCCCCAGCCATGCGCCAGGAATTTGAGCGGGCGCGACGCGGTGACGGTGGCGTTCTTCTGTCGCAGCGATCCGGCGGCGGCGTTGCGCGGATTGGCGAATTGCCGCGCCTTGGCCGGGTCGGCGGCGTCGGCGAGCAGGCGGGCATTGAGGGCGGCAAAATCGTCCTTGGCCATATAGACCTCGCCGCGCACCTCGAACACGTCCGGCGCGGCGGGCAGGGTCTGGGGAATGTCGGCGATGGTCGCGACATTGGCGGTCACGTCCTCGCCGACCGCGCCGTCGCCGCGGGTCAGCGCGCGGACCAGCTTGCGCCCTTCGTAGCGCAGCGAACAGGACAGGCCGTCGATCTTCGGCTCGGCGGTGAGCGCGACGGGTTCGTCGTCGGACAGGCGCAGGAAGCGGCGGACGCTGGCGACGAACTCCGCCACGTCCTCGTCGGCGAAGGCGTTGTTGAGACTCAGCATCGGCCGGGCATGGGCGACCTTGGCCAGATGGCCCGAGGGGGCAGCGCCGACGCGCAGCGAGGGCGAGTCGGTGCGCACCAGCGCGGGGAACGCCGCTTCGATTTCCCGATTGCGGCGGACCAGCGAGTCGTACTCCGCGTCGCTGATCTCCGGCGCGTCCTCGCCATGATAGGCGGTGTCGGCGCGCGCGATGCGCTCGGCCAGATCGGCCAGTTCGGCGCGGGCATCGTCCTGGGTGGCGGGGAGCGGCTGGGTGGTCATGGCGCCAGCGCTATCGGGGGGATGCGGGGCGATCAAGGCTCCCGTTCGGTTCGAGCAGCTTCGGGCTTGTCGGGAAGCGGCAGTCGAGAACTTGGTGATTGGGGCAAGCCCCTTCTCGACTGCGGTTCTCGACAGGCTCGAACCTGCGCTCGAAGCAAACGGGGGGGAGACGGAGGGGGGAGCGTTACGCCCCGGGTTCGCGCACGCTGCTGCGGCGGATGGTCACGCGGCGTTCGACGGTGATCGGGTGATCGAAGTGCAGCCCGGCGCGGCCGTCCTCTGCCCAGCGCAGCGTCGCCGCCACCCATTGCCCGCCGCCGGTATCGATCCGGAGCGTCGTGCCGATCGCGGCTTCGTCGAAATCGATGAGATCGATCAGCGCGCCGTCGCTCGACAGGTCGCGGATGCGGGCGGAGCGGCGCGTGCCGTTCAGCTCGATCGTGGTCGAGCGCAGCATGCGCGTGCGCGGTGCGCGCGGCGCCTTGGGACCGCGCGGGGTCATCGCGCCGCCCTCCGCCAGCAGCCGCGATGCCGCCGCCGCATTGTCGACCGGCGGGCCATAGAGCAGGCCCTGCACGTCGGAGCAGCCCAGATCGCGCAGCGCGTTCAGTTCGTCCTGATATTCCACGCCCTTGGCGGTGACATCGATGCCCAGCGACTCGCCCAGAGTCGTGATCGCGCGGACGACGGCGGCGTTGCGGCCTTCGGGATCGCTCACCCCGCGCACGAACGAACGGTCGAGCTTGATCCGGTCGAATGGCAACCGGCGCAGGCAGGACATCGATGCCGGTCCCGCACCGAAATCGTCGAGCGCGAGGCGGACGCCGATCCCGTGCAGCGCGGCGAAGCTGCCGACCGCGGCACGCATGTCGCGCAGCACGCTGGCTTCGTCGAGGTCGAGTTCCAGCCGTTCGGGCGACAGGCCCGACCGCGCGACGGCATTGGCGATGATCGCGGGCAGGGCGGGGTTGGCGAACTGCGCCCCCGACAACGGCACCGCCAGCCGCGACTCGCCGGGCCAGGCGGCGGCATCGTGACAGGCGGTGCGCAACACCCATTCGCCGATCGATTCGATCAGCTGGCACTCCTCCGCCACGCCGACGAACTCGGCGGGTTCGAGCGACCCGCGCGTCGGATGCTCCCAGCGCAGCAGTGCTTCGAACGCGGTGATGCGGCTGTCGTCGAGCGCCACGACCGGCTGGTAGACGATGCGCATCTGGTCGAGCGACAGCGCGACGCGCAGGTCGGATTCCATCTGTCGCCGCGACCGCGCGCCATCCAGCAGGGTGTCGTGGAAGAAGCGGGCGACGCCGCGCCCGGCATCCTTGGCGGCATAGAGGGCGAGGTCGGCATTGGCGACCAGCGCGTCGGGGGTCGCGCCGTGATCGGGCGATACGGCGATGCCGATCGAACAACCGATCGATACCGCGGCGCCGTTCAGGAAATAGGGCTGCGACAGCGCGGTGATGATCGCCTGCGCCAGCGTCACCATGTCCGACCGGCTGGCGATGCGCGGCAGGATCACCTGGAACTCGTCTCCGCCCAGCCGCCCGACCAGCCCGGCATCGCCGACCGTCCGCTCCAGCCGCTGCGCCACCTGCTTCAGCAGCGCGTCGCCGACCGGATGGCCCATCGTGTCGTTGACCGCCTTGAATCGGTCGAGATCGAGGAGGAACAGCGCGGTGCCGTCATAGCCCGGCTGGGCCAGGGTCTGTTCCAGCGACATCCGCATCCGTTGCCGGTTGGCAAGGCCGGTCAGGCTGTCGAACAGCGCGAGGCGGGTGATCGCCGCATCCGATTGGCGCACGGCGGCCATGTCGGTGCCGGTGCCGACGAACCCTTCGAACCGACCATAGGGGTCGGTGAACGGGCTGCCCGATACGGTCCAGCTGCGGTCGGTATGCGTGGCTGAGGCGGGGGTGACGGCATAGTCGGTAAAGGCGGTGCGGGCCGACAGGTGAAAGGCGATGGTGCGTTCGTTGTCGCCGGCGGTCGAATCGCTGCCGGCGATGCGCAGCACGTCGACCAACGATGCGCCGATCGCATCGATCCCGGCGGCGGCCAGTACCGAGACGATCTTGTCGCTCAGATAGGAGATCCGCCCATTGCGGTCGGTCTGCCAGAACCAGTTGGGGCTGTGATGCTCGGCTTCGCTGATCAGGCGCCGGCTGGGGTCGCCGGGCGAGCGTGCGTTGTCGTCGGTCCCCTGGACCAACGATCGCAGTGCCGCCTTCAAACCGCCGCTCGCCAATGCGCTTCCCCCGGGTGATACGAAGGGAGGATAGCGTGCGACAAGTGAACGAATTCTTTGCAAGCCAGTGTCGTCCCCCTGTAGGGCGGGAAAGATTTTTCGACAGACATGGACCACGCGATGACCGTCACCATCACCGAAACCGACCTGATCGACAGCGTCGCCGACGCGCTCCAGTTCATCAGCTATTATCACCCGATGGATTACATCCGCGCGCTGGGCGAGGCCTATGCCGCCGAGACGTCGCCGGCCGCCAAGGACGCGATCGCGCAGATCCTGACCAACAGCCGGATGTGTGCGGAGGGGCATCGCCCGATCTGCCAGGATACCGGCATCGTCACCGTGTTCGTGAAGTGGGGGCAGAATTGCCGGCTCGACAGCGACCGGTCGTTGCAGGAGGTCGTCGACGAAGGCGTGCGCCGCGCGTACCTGCACCCGGAGAACAAGCTGCGCGCCTCGATCCTCGCCGATCCGGCGTTCACCCGGCGCAATACCAAGGACAATACGCCGTCGGTGCTGCACGTCGAAATGGTGCCGGGCGACAAGGTCTATGTGGATGTCGCGGCCAAGGGCGGCGGGTCGGAGAACAAGTCCAAGTTCAAGATGATGAACCCCAGCGATTCGATCGTCGACTGGGTGCTGGAGATGATCCCGCAGATGGGCGCCGGCTGGTGCCCGCCGGGCATGATCGGCATCGGCATCGGCGGCACCGCCGAAAAGGCGATGCTGCTCGCCAAGGAATCGCTGATGGCACCGATCGACATGGGCCAGCTGAAGGCACGCGGGCCCCAGAGCGATGTCGAGGCGCTGCGCATCGAGCTGATGGACAAGGTCAATGCGCTCGGCATCGGTGCGCAGGGGCTGGGTGGCCTGTCGACCGTATTGGACGTCAAGATTCTCGACTGGCCGACGCACGCCGCGTCCAAGCCGGTCGCGATGATCCCCAACTGCGCCGCGACCCGCCACGCGCATTTCACGCTGGATGGCAGCGGCCCCGCCTATCTCGAACAGCCAAATCTGGCCGACTGGCCCGACGTCAACTGGACGCCGGATAAGGCGGCGATCCGCGTCGATCTCGACACGCTGACGCCCGAAGTCGTCGCGACGTGGAAGCATGGCGACCGGCTGCTGCTCAACGGCAAGATGCTGACCGGCCGCGACGCCGCGCACAAGCGGATCGCCGACATGCTCGCCAAGGGCGAGGAGCTGCCGGTCGATTTCCGGGGCCGGGTGATCTATTATGTCGGTCCGGTCGATCCGGTGGGCGAGGAAGTGGTCGGCCCGGCCGGCCCCACCACCGCCACCCGCATGGACAAGTTCACCCGCATGATGCTCGACCAGGGGCTGCTGGCGATGGTCGGCAAGGCGGAGCGCGGTGCCGACGCGACCAAGGCGATTGCGGAGGCCAAGTCGGCCTATTTGATGGCGGTCGGCGGGGCGGCGTACCTCGTCGCGCGGGCGATCAAGGGGTCGAAGGTCGTGGGCTTCGAGGACCTCGGCATGGAAGCGATCTACGAGTTCGAGGTGCAGGACTTCCCGGTCACCGTCGCGGTGGATAGCGAAGGGCAGAATGTCCACCACCTCGCCCCGCTGGTGTGGCGGGAGAAGATTGCGAAGGAGCGGTTGCTCGAGGGGGCGTGACCACTCGTTCGAGGTGTGCCGGTAACGCCCCCGTCGTCATTCCCGCGAAGGCGGGAATCCATAGCCGCAACGCTCGCGCCTCTATCCGAACCGTCAGCGTCTATGGGTTCCCGCCTGCGCGGGAACGACGAGGGAGTGGCACGGAGCCGTTACCTCTCCCCTTCGTCATCCCGGCGAAGGCCGGGATCCACCGTACCGCATACCCCCAAGACTTCGGCGCATGCGGAACCTTGGATCCCGGCCTGCGCCGGGATGACGGGGGCCGGGGGGCCGGGGGGCGGGACACTTCCTTCCCGCCCACGTCACCCCGGACTTGATCCGGGGTCCCGCTTCTTCTTCTACCGCCGCAAGGAAGCGTTACCCCGGGTCAAACCCGGGGTGACGCGCAGGTCGGCTATTGCGTCTCCGCCGACAGCGCGTCGATGAACCGCTTGCGCCACCAGATGACGTCCTCTTCCACCACATTTTCGATCATCGCCTGCCACCGGTCGATCCTCTCGGCGCGCGGCATGCGGAGCGCCTTGTCGATGCCGTCGGCGATGTCCTCGGCGCTATAGGGATTGATCATCAGCGCCCCGACCGACAGCTGCTGCGCGGCACCTGCAAAGCGCGACAGGATCAGCACGCCCGGATCGCGCGGATCTTGCGCCGCGACATATTCCTTCGCAACCAGGTTCATGCCGTCGCGTAAAGGGGTTACCAGCCCGATCCGCGCCGCGCGGTAGATGCCGGCCAGCACCTCGCGCGGATAGCCCTTGTTCACATAGCGGATCGGCACCCAGTCGGTATCGGCATAGGCCCCGTTGATCCGCCCCGACATCTGTTCGAGGTTGTTGCGGATGTCGCGATAGGTCTGCACCGCGGTGCGCGACGGCGGGGCGATCTGCAGCAGATAGACCAACGCCCGCCGGTCGGGATGGTTCTGCAGGAAGCGTTCGTAGCCGGCGAAGCGTTCGGGCAGCCCCTTCGAATAGTCCAGCCGGTCGACGCCGACGATCAGGCTGCGCCCGACCGCGCTTTCGAGCTGGTTGAGCTGCGCCGCGCGCGCCACCGGCCCAGCGGCGCCGGCGATGAAGTCCTTCGCCTCGATCCCGATCGGGCAGCTGATCGCGCAGATGGTGCGCCCGCCGACGGTGACGTTGTTGCCGTCGACCGTGCCGTCCATCTCCTCCTTCACATAGTTGAAGAAGCTGTCGAGCCATTCCTCGTTCTGGAACCCGACCACGTCATAGGCGAACAGCGCCTCGACCAGCCGGCGATGGTCGGGCAGCGCGGTCAGCAGCCGGCGCGGCGGCCACGGGATGTGCAGGAAGAAGCCGATGCGGTTGGTGATCCCCTGTTGCCGCAGCACCCAGCCCAGCGGGATCATGTGGTAATCATGGACCCACACCAGGTCGTCGGGTTCGATATGCGGGCCGATGCGTTCGCCGAACACGCGGTTGACCCGTTCATAGCCGCCCTGGAAATCGCGTTCGAACTCTGTCAGGTCGAGCCGGTAGTGGAACAGCGGCCACAGCGTCCGGTTGGCATAGCCGTCATAATATTCCTCCACGTCCTGCTCGGACAGATCCATCACCGCGCTGGTGACGCCGCCATAGGTCTGGAAGCGGAGTTCGCGATTGTCGCTGGTATCGCCCGACCAGCCGAACCAGATACCGTCCTCCTCGGCCAGCGCGGCGTTCAGCGCGACGGCAAGGCCGCCCTGCGCACCGCCGCCGGTGCCCGGCTGCGGGGCCTGCACCCGGTTCGAGATGACGATCAAGCGACTCATCTGACGACATTCCATGACTTGCTCAGCAGGACGGCGGAATTGATCATGCCGACCAGCGAGTAGGTTTGGGGATAATTGCCCCACAATTCCCCGGTTTCGGGGTCGATATCCTCGGACAGCAGGCCCGCCGGGGTGCAGCGCGACAGCATCTCCTCCAGCAGTTCGCGCGCATCGTCATAGCGGCCGGTCGCGTGCAGCGCCTCGATCAGCCAGAAGGTGCAGACGTTGAACGCGGTGTGCGGCAGGCCGAAATCGTCCTCGACAGCATAGCGCAGCATGTGGCTGCCGCGCCGCAGACCCTTTTCCACCGCCTCCAGCGTGCCGATGAAGCGGGGGTCGCTCGGTTCGAGGAAGCGCAGGTCGAGCAGCTGGATGATGCTGGCGTCGAGATCGTCGCCGCCGAAGGTCGCCGACATGCGGTTCGTCTCGGGCCGCCATGCCTCGCGCTCGATCTTGGCGCGCATCGCCGTCGCCCGGTCGCGCCAGAAGATCTCGCGCTCGGTCAGGCCCAGCGTGCCGGCGACATTGGCGAGGCGGTCGCACGCCGCCCAGCACATCGCCGCGCTATAGGTGTGGACATGGCTCTTGGTGCGCAGTTCCCACAGGCCCGCATCGGGCTTGTCGTAGCTTTCCCATGCCCGCTCGCCGATCGGCTCCAGCGCCTCGAAATCGGCCTGCTTGCCGACGCGGAACAGCCGCTGGTCGAAGAACCCTTGTGCGTTCGACAGGATGATCTGGCCATAGGCGTCGTGCTGGATCTGCTCATAGGCCTGGTTGCCGACGCGCACCGGACCCATGCCGCGATAGCCGTCCAGCCCCTCCGCCTCGCGTTCGACCAAGGTCGCCTCACCGCCCACGCCATAGAGCGGCTGAATCTGCCCGTCGGCGGCATTGTCAACGATGTTGCGCAAATATTCGAGATACCCCTCCAGCACGTCCAGTGCGCCCAGCCGGTTCAGCGCCTGCACCGTATAATAGGCGTCGCGGATCCAGCAGTAGCGATAGTCCCAGTTGCGCCCGCTATTCGCATGTTCGGGGATCGAGGTGGTCAGCGCGGCGACGATCGCGCCGGTTTCCTCGTGCTGGCATAGCTTCAGCGTGATGGCGCTGCGGATCACCGCCTGCTGCCATTCGACCGGGGTGGCGAGGCCGCGGACCCAGTGGCGCCATTCGTCGATGGTGTTCTTCAGCATCCGCTCGACCGAAGCCGGCAGCTCGTCGGAAAAGCTCTCGTCCGGCCCAAGGAAGAAATGCAGCGTGCGCTCGACCCGGAACAGCCGCTCGTCCTCGATCCAGCCGACCGGCGCGCTGGTCGACAGGCGGATCGCTTCGCTGTCGAGCAGGTAGCGGATATGGTTCGACCCGCGCGTCCGCTCCGCCTGCGCGCTGCCCCAGTTGACCGACGGGCGCAGCCGCACGCGGATGCGCGGCGACCCCGCGATCGGGCGCACGATCCGGCAGAAGGCGACCGGGCGATACATGCGGTCGTGCCGTTTGAAGCGCGGGCAGAAATCGACGACCTCGATCGCATTGCCGTCGCCGTCGACATGGCGCGTCACCAGCACCGGCGTGTTGCGGATATAGGTCTGCTGCGTCTCGACACAGCCGTCGAGATCGATCTCCCAGAAGCCGAACGCGCCGTCCGACCCGCGCCGCCGGTCGTCGAGCAGCGAGGAAAAGGCCGGATCGCCATCGACTCGCGGCAGGCAGCCCCAGACGAACCGTCCGTTACGGTCGACCAGCGCCGATACCTGGCAATTCCCGATCGGCCAAAGGTCCATCGTCGCGGTCATGCATTCTTCTCCAGCCAGTCGAGAAAGGCGGCGACATCGTCCAGCCGGTAGGCGGCGGCGGTATCGCGCATCGGTCCGATCAAGATGCCCGCCCCGCCATGATGCGCGGCGACCACCATGCCCGGTTCGTCGGTCAGGTCGTCGCCGACGAACACCGGCGCGTGGCCGGCAAAGGGCGCGTCCTCGCACAGGGTCGCGATCGCGGTGCCCTTGTCATGGCCGGCCATGCGCAGTTCGATCATCATCTTGCCTGCCTGTGCCGTGAGCCCGTCGCGTTGCGCGAAGGCGTCGACCAGCGCATGCGCCTCCTGTTCGACTTCGGGAGCGCCGCGATAATGGATCGCGACGCCCAATGTCTTGATCTCGATCACAATGCGCGGGTCGTCGGCGAAGCGATCCTTGAACGCGCGTTCGGCGGCGGTCAGGCTGGCCGGGCGATCGGGCAGCAGGGTGGTGCCACCGGCCGGGCGGATTTCCGCGCCGTGGCTGCCGACGACGGCAAAGTCGCGGATCGTATCGCCCAGAAAGCCGTCGATCTGCTCGACCGACCGCCCGCTGACGATCGCGACCCGTCCGCCCAGCCGGTCGGGCAGGCGGCGCAGCAGCGCGTGGAGCGAGTCGCCGACGACCACGCCGTCCGGCCGGTCGGCCAGGTCGACGAGCGTGCCGTCGAAATCGAGGAACAGGCCGGCGTCGTCGAGCAGGCCGGCGGGCGGGGGAGGGAGGTCCTGGTAGGGCATCGGTCCGATGAACGCCGGGTCGGGGGAAATCGTTTCGCAGGTGCGGTGTATTTTGACGTGGGGGCGCATCCTCCGCGCCTCCACGTCACCCCGGGCTTGACCCCGCCCGGATCGCAACGGCGGGGAGTTGGCTTAGCCGCTTCCACCTCGTCACCCCGGGCTTGACCCGGGGTCCCGCTTCTTCACCCGAAGATGGTTGTAGAAAGGTCACGCCAATCTGGATTGCCGCGTTCTATCAGTTCGAACTTCCAGTCCCGGTGCCAGCGCTTCATGCGTTTTTCCTGCGCGATGCACGCGAGAATGTCGTCACCGCGTTCGGCCCAGACAAGGCGGGCAAGATTGTACTTGGCGCAATGGATCGAACCGTGACCGGTTCGATGCTGATGAATACGAATTAAGAGATCAGCGGTAACACCGACATAGGTCGCACCACGATAGCGGTCGGCCATGATGTACACCCAGCCTCCCTGCCGCTCTCCGTCCATGATGTGAAGAGAAGAAGAAGCGAGACCCCGGGTCAAGCCCGGGGTGACGTGTGTGTGGGGGAGCAAAATCCGGGGGTGGCGAACCCTGCCGCCACCCTCTATGCAACCCCTATGACTGCCCGGATCATCGACGGAAAAGCCTTCGCCGCGAATTTGCGCGCGCGTGTCGCCACCCATGCCGCCGCCTTCGCGGCCGCTGCCGGTCGTCCGGCGGGGCTCGCGGTCGTGCTGGTGGGCGAGGATGCGGCGTCCTCCGTCTATGTCCGCTCGAAGGGCAAGGCGACGCGCGAGGCGGGCATGGCCAGCTTCGAACATCGCCTGTCGACCGATGTGTCGCAGGACGACCTGATCGCGCGGGTCGAACAGCTGAACGCCGATCCGGCGGTCGACGGCATCCTCGTCCAGCTGCCGCTGCCCAAGCATCTCGACAGCGACGCCGTGCTGCTGACCATCGACCCGGACAAGGATGTCGACGGTTTTCACCCGGTCAATGCCGGCCGGCTGGCGACCGGCCTGCCAGGGATGGTGCCCTGCACCCCCTATGGCTGCCTGTTGCTGCTGCGCGACGTGCTGGGCGATCTCTCGGGGATGGACGCGGTCGTCGTCGGCCGCTCGAACATCGTCGGCAAGCCGATGGCGGCGCTGCTGACCGCCGAGAGCTGCACCGTCACCATCGCCCATTCGCGCACCCGCGACCTGGCCGACCATGTCCGCCGCGCCGATATCGTCGTGGCGGCAGTGGGGCGGGCCAACTTTGTGCCGGGCGATTGGATCAAGCCCGGTGCGACCGTGATCGATGTCGGCATCAACCGCACCGATGCGGGACTGGTCGGCGATGTCGACTTCGCGTCGGCGAAGGAGGTCGCGGGCGCGATCACCCCGGTGCCGGGCGGGGTCGGGCCGATGACCATCGCCTGCCTGCTGCGCAACACGCTGGTCGCGGCGTATCGCCGGGCAGGCATCGCGTTCGACGACAAGACACTGTGATCGAGCTGTTCGTCTCGTCGTTCATCACCTTTTTCGTGGTGATCGATCCGCCGGGCTGCGCGCCGATCTATGCCGGCCTGACCACTGGCGCGTCGAACATCCAGCGCCGGTCGATGGCGATCCGCGCGGTCGGCATCGCCACCGCGATCCTCGTCGTCTTCGCGCTGTTCGGACAGGCGCTGCTGAAGGCGCTCGGGATCAGCCTCGACAGTTTCCGCATCGCGGGCGGCATCATGCTGTTCCTGATCGCGCTGGAAATGGTGTTCGAAAAGCGCACCCAGCGCCGCGAGGACCGCGCGCAGAAGATCATCGAAACCCCCGAGGTTGAGGACGTCTCGACCTTCCCCATGGCGATGCCGATGATCGCCGGGCCGGGGTCGATCGCCTCCGTCATGCTGTTGATGAGCCAGGTCGGCGACTGGGGCGCGCGCGCCGTCGTGCTGGGGGCGCTGGGCACGATCCTCGCCCTGACGCTTGCGGCCTTGCTGGCGGCCGGCCCGATCATGAAGCTGCTGGGCGCGCGGATCGAGGCGGTCATCACCCGCCTGCTCGGCGTGCTGCTGGCGGCGCTGGCGGCGCAGTTCGTCATCGACGGGGTCCGCGCGAGCTTCCTGTAACGCCGTTTTCCGACCGGTCCGGGCGGGTCTTCGCAACGCTTGCGAGGCGGCGGCATGCCGCTTCGCCACGGGCGGATCGTTTCCTCACACTATCCGTTCTATGACAAAGTGTTGCGCAATAGTTACAGCTGACACGTAATTTCTAGAATACAGCCATCCGTATTTACAAATAGGCTTGTAACGCCCGATACTTGCCCGGTTCGGCCCGCCAGCGATGCGGGTCGGCCGCTTGGAACGCCCGTCTGGGTTAAAGGGGATTGCTGTTTCCATGGTTGCCATCTCAATGCGCACGTCGTTGCGCCACGGAGCGGCTTTGTCCGCGCTCATCGTCAGCACGATCGCCGGTCCAGCCTTCGCGCAGTCGACGGTAACGGCCGACGAGCCGGCCGCCCAGCCGGCGACCGTTCCGACGACCACCGCCGCCCAGACAGACGACGAGACGATCGTCGTCACCGGTTCGCTGCTGCGCCGCGCCGACGCCGAAACGCCGTCGCCGGTTACCGTTGTGACGACCGAAAGCCTCGACCGCCGCGGTCTCGCGACGATCCAGGACGGCCTGCAGACGCTGTCGTCGAACAACGGCCCGGCGCTGACCAACTCGTTCACCGCCAACGGCGCCTTCGCCGGCGGTGCGTCGGCGGTGTCGCTGCGCGGCCTGTCGTCGAACTCGACGCTGGTGCTCTTCGACGGCCTGCGTGGCGCCTATTACCCGCTGGCCGACGACGGCACGCGCAACTTCGTCGACCTGAACACCATCCCCGACGATATCGTCCAGGAAGTGCAGGTCCTGCGCGACGGTGCATCGTCGCTCTACGGCGCGGACGCGGTCGCGGGCGTCGTCAACATCATCACCAAGAAGCAGTTCAAGGGCGTCGGTGGCCGCGCCGAAGCCGGTATTTCCGAGCGGGGCGATGCGAGCCAGTATCGCATGTCTCTGACCGCCGGTATCGGCGACCTGTCGGACGACGGCTTCAACATCTATGGCAGCGGCTTCTATTATCGTTCGGAAGCGCTGCGCGCCGCCAACCGCCGCTATCCCTACAACACCGACGATCTGCGTCAGGTGTGCTACGAAGGGAACTGCGGTGCCAACGGCGTGCTGAACGGCACGGAAGCTGATGGCAACACCGGCGGTTTCGAAATCACCACGCCGTTCGCGGTCCGTCCGCGTGATCCCATCACCGGCGCCGCGATCCCGGGCGTGTCGAGCCGCTATCAGTATCTGAACGGTTGCCAGGGCCTGCCCACTGCGCAGCTGAGCACCGCCGAACTGGCGCTGGCGCAAAATGCCGCCGCGCCGGCCAATGGCGTGGTGTGCCAGGAAGACCTGACCCTGCTCTATGGCAACATTGCGCCGCGTATCGAACGCTTCGGCGGTTCGGCCCGCGCCACCGCGAAGTTCGGCGACAATGGCGAAGCCTATGGCGAATTCAACTTCCTGCAGACCAACACCTTCTATGAAGGTCTGCCGGCAACGATCCGCGGCAATGCGCCGGCCGGGTTCTACTTCCCGCGCTACAGCACCTCGGCGAATATCGCTGCCTATGGCAACAACACCATCCTGCAGTTGCCGGTCTATATCTGCCAGTCGGGCGTGAACTGCTCGACCGCGGCCGACCGGGTGTTGAACCCGAACAACCCGTTCGCGGCGCAGAACCAGACGGCGGCGATCATCGGGCGCATCCCGAACCTGCGGGAACAAAACGAGACGCGCACCCGCGCCTATCGTGCGGCACTCGGCGTTACCGGCGACATCACCGACAATGTCAGCTACAATGTCGGCGCGACGGCGATGCACATCGACCTGCAGACCCGCGCGAACGGCTATGTCCGCATTCAGAACCTGCTGAACGCGGTCAACACCGGCAGCTACAACTTCATCAATCCGCAGGCCAACAGCCAGGCGGTGCTGGACCAGATCGCGCCGGAAAACATCAACAACGCCACGTCCGACCTGTACCAGGCACAGGCCAGCGTCCAGACGTCGCTGTTCGAACTGCCCGGCGGTCCGCTCGCCATCGGTGTCGGCACCGCGATCCGCTACGAAGCGGTCGATGCGCCCAGCGCCAATAGCGACATCAACGGCCCGACGCAGCGCTATTTCCGCCTGAACGGCTTCGCAGCCAAGGGTAACCGCACCGTTTATTCGGCCTATGCCGAACTCGAAGCGCCGATCGTCGATCAGTTCCTGATCAACGCCTCGGGCCGGTACGACAAGTACTCGAGCGGCCAGGACAATTTCTCGCCGAAGATCGGTGCGAAGTTCACCCCGATCCGCCAGTTGGTGGTGCGCGGTACCTGGTCGAAGGGCTTCCGTATCCCGTCGTTCGGCGAAGCCAATGCGACCTTCCCGACCACCGGTTACGTCAGCGCGACGCAGGGCATCTACAACGACGCCTTCCTGTCGCAATATGGCTGCTCGCTGGCGACCTATACCCGCTGCCCGTCCTACATCTCGGCAGCGACCTACGGTCAGACGAGCATTTCGAACCCGGACCTGAAGGCGGAAAAGTCGCGCAGCTACACTGCCGGCATCCTGTTCGAACCGATCCGCAACGTGTCGTTCACGGTAGACTATTATAACATCAAGAAGACCGACGCGATCACGACCGCGAACAACGCTCCGGCGATTGCCGCCTATTATGCGGGTCAGGCGATCCCGGCCGGCTACACGGTCATCCCGGACGCGGTCGACATTAACAACCCGACCGCGCGTCCGCGCATCGCGTTCGTGCAGTCGCCCTTCATCAATGCCAACACGATCAAGTCAGAAGGCATCGATTTCGGGATCAACGCCAACTATCGCTTCAACGACGACCTGCGCGTGTCGAGCAACCTCGAGGCGAGCTACATACTCGAACTGAGCACGACCTTCCCCGACGGTTCGAAGGAACGCTACGAAGGGACGCTGGGCAACTACAACCTGACGGCAGGCTCGGGCACGCCGCAGTGGCGTGGTACGTGGCTGAACACGGTCGAGTTCCGTGACGTGCTGGTCAGCGCGACGGTCAACTATTTCGACGGGTATGACCTGTCGGCGGAGGACCAGACCGGTCCGGGCACCGCGGGTGACTGCGGCCTTTCGGACGGCACCATCCCCTGCAAGGTCAGCGATTACATCACCGTCGATCTGAACACCTCGTTCAAGGTCAACGATCGCTTCACCTTCTACGTGAACGCCATCAACCTGTTCGACCGGCTGCCGCCGCTCGACAACGTCACCTATGGCGCGCACCTCTACAACCCGGTGCAGGGCGGCCTCGGCATCCTCGGCCGGTACTTCCGCGCGGGTGTGAAGGTCGGTCTGTAAGAACCGTTCCATCGACGCCAGAAGAGGGGCGGCTCCGCAAGGAGCTGCCCCTTTTTGTTTGGGTGGGTGAGGTTTGGCGGATGCTGAAGTCTCGTGGAGAGCCTGCTCCCTGCACTGGTCGCGCAGTAGTTTGACCTCGGACTTCCTTTCCTTGGAGTCCGTCGGCGACCTACAAGGTCAGCGACCGCTTCTCGATCTACACCAACGTGTTGAACGTCCTTGACCTGAAGGCCCCGTTCGACCCCAGCGCCGCCTACAGCCAGGGCCAGTTCAACCCGGCCTGGTCCGGCGCGAACATCCTCGGCCGCTTCATCCGCGTCGGTGCACGGGTCGACTTCTAAATCCACCGACCTTGGTGAAACTGATGGGCGCTCCGGCAACGGGGCGCCCATTTTTTGTGCATGTTGCCGTAAGAAGCGGCAAATTTGCTGGCGCTATGCTGTTATAGTACAGTAAAATAGTACAATTTTTTAGTACATTGGCATGTATCGATTATCAGAAAACAACGGTCGTCTGACAATCGTAAGAATACATTGATACTGCTATTAGCCCATGCATTGCAATTATTTGACTAAAATTACCGCCAAAGTGCCCCTGTAGTTGCCACTGTTACCGAAAAAACACGATATCTCGCATTTTGTGTCTGGTCCGTTTCCAAGAATTGCCTCGCAACTTCGGACGCCGTTAGTCTCGCAATATTGCATCGGGATTACGGTGCTTTGGGGAATAGGGGCATATATGAAGATGAACGCACGTAGCGCTCTGCTGGCATCCACGCTTTTGTTCGGCGTGGCATCGCCCGCGATGGCGCAGGTCGCGCAGGGGCCGGTAGATTCGTCGACCGACGATACCGCCCAGGAAATCACCGTCACCGGTTCGCGTATCGCCCGTCCCGATCTGGACGCACCCAGCCCGGTGACGACGGTTACCGCCGAGCAGTTCAACCTGACCGGCACCGTCACCGTTGAAACGCTGCTGAACGAACTGCCGCAGCTGATCCCAGGCAACACCCGCGTGTCCAACAACCAGGGCGGTGAGAGCTTCTCGACCCTCGATCTTCGCGGTCTGGGCCCGCAGCGCACGCTGATCCTCATCGACGGCGAGCGCGTTCCCGCATCGTCGGCGACCGGCGTCGTTGATATCGGCACCATTCCGACCGGCTTGATCGAGCGCGTCGACGTCGTCACCGGCGGTGCGTCGGCCGTGTACGGTTCGGACGCGATCGCGGGTGTCGTCAACTTCGTCCTCAAGGACCGCTACGAAGGTGCCGAACTGTCGGCCCAGTACGGCATCAACGAGCAGGGTGACGGGGCGACCTTCAACGTCCAGGGCGTGCTCGGAGGCAATTTCAACGACGGTCGCGGCAATCTGACTCTGTCGGGTAGCTACTATACCCGTGAAGCGATCGGCCAAGGCGATCGTCGGATTACGACGCCGGCATCGGTCCTGATTTACAACGATGCGGGCACTGAGGCGGAAGGCGACGACCGAATCCGCGTTGGCCGTCCGCTGGAGCTGATTTCCGCTGCCAACAACGACTATCTATACGCGTCCGGTGGCTCGGGTACGCCGCCGTGGGGCCAGGTGTCGAACAATGCTGCAAACCCGTTCCGCAATCTTGCTACGTTGCTTCCCGGCACCTTTGCGGCGGCCAATACCGATTGTAATCCGGCGACTGCCGGGGTGGCCGTCAACGGCGGTACGCTGTCGTTCAACAGCAACGGCCAGCTGAGCCCCTATTTCGGCAGCGGCCTGTGTGCTTATGCCGATCGCGCGTCGGGATCGAGCCGCTTCAACTTCAATCCGTTGAACCTGTTGCAGACTCCGTACGAACGGCTGATCCTGACGTCGACGGCGCGGTACGAGATCACCGACAACATCCAGCTGAAGGTGCTGGCGAACTACGTCGATACCTCGCAGACGGTCAATCTCGCGCCGACGCCCGCTACGGGCATCAGCGTTCCGTACAACAGCCCGTTGCTGCCGGCCGACCTGCGTATTGCCCTGGCTAGCCGTCCGAACCCGACCGCACCGTTCACCTATGCGCGTCGTTTCAGCGAAACCGGCCCACGCGTCGGCATCTACGATTCGACGACTTTCACCATTCGCAGCACGCTGTCGGGCAAACTGAGCGAAGATTGGAACTGGGACGCGACGGTCAGCTATGGCAAGGTCGATGCGCTGGCGACGTCGCTGGGTAATATCAACCGCACTGCAGTCGCTCAGGGGCTGAACGGTTGCCCGACCGGTTCGCTGCCGGGCTGCGTGCCGGTCAATATTTTCGGCGCCAATACGCTGACCCCGGCGATGCTGTCGTTCGTACGCATCGACACCAAGGAATCACGCGAGTTCGAACAGGTCCGTGCCGCTGCCAACGTGTCGGGTTCGCTGTTCAAGCTCCCCTATGGCGACGTCCAGATCGCGCTCGGTGGTGAAGTTCGCACCGACCGCGGCGCCGTGACCGTCGATGATGCGCAGCGCACCGGCAACATCTACGGCTTCAACGCTGTGCAGAGTCAGGGCGGTTCGATTAACGTGAAGGAAGGCTACGGCGAAATCCGCGTTCCGCTGCTCGCCGAAATTCCGTTCTTCCACGACCTGTCCGTGGAAGCCGGTGCCCGTTACTCCGACTATTCGACCATTGGCAGCCTGTTCAACTGGAAGGCCGGCGCCCAGTGGGCACCGATCAACTGGATGCGCTTCCGCGGTATCTACAACAAGGCAGCACGCGCTCCCTCGATCATCGAACTCTTCCAGAACGGCGATCAGGGCTTCCCGAGCTATGTCGATCCCTGCAACGCCGGTGCCAGCCGCACCGCACAAGCGCTCGCCATCTGTTCGGCGCAGACCCCGGCATTCGCAGCGGCGGGTGGCTATAACGGGTTCCTGCAGAACAACAGCCAGGTCGAAGCCTTTGCGTTCGGCAACCCGAATATCTCGGAAGAAAAGGCCGAAACCTACACGCTCGGTGCGGTGCTGACGCCGAAGATCGGTTTCGGTACGCTTTCGCTGACCGTTGACTACTACAACATCAAAATTGAAAATCTGATCACCACGCTGGGTGCCGGGTTCTTCATCAATCAGTGCTACGTTCAGAATGTCTCGACGGCCTGCGACCGCATCCGTCGTAACGCCGGTACGGGGCAGATCGACGCGATCAATACCGCCACCGGCAACCAGGGCACGCGCCGCACCAACGGTATCGATGCGGCGGCGAACCTGATCCTCCCGCTGGATCAGTTCGGTTTCAACGGCAAGCTGCGCTTCCAGGAAGTCTTCACCTGGACCAACAGCTACAAGCTCGACGATACGGAGTTCGCCGGCAAGTCGTCGGGCGGCAATGGTGGTGCGATCCCAGCGTACAAGTCGACGCTGACGGTCGGCTATGACCTCGACCGGACGTCGATCCAGGGCCGCTGGAACTTCGTCTCGCGCGTCGAGGAAGACTTCGGTCTGCCGGTCAATCCGGTCACGCCGACGCTCAGCTACTATGACCTGACCGTGCGTCAGGGCGTGGGCGAAAAGTTCGACTTCACCTTCATCGTCAACAATCTGTTGAACGCGAAGGCGAAGCGCACCCCGAACGGCTATTTCGATCAGGGTGGCGTCGACACCACCTGGTACGGCCCGATCATCTTCGGTCGGTCGTACACGGTCCAGGCTCGCGCCCGCTTCTAAGCGAGCCGGTCCAGCCAGACGAATGGGCGGCGGGGGAGCGATCCCCCGCCGCCTTTTTCGTTACGCGACGCTTAGGCTCAGCGCCCCGTCACCCTCGTCGACCCGCACCGTCGACCCGTCGCGGACCTCGCCGCGCAGGATCAGGTCGGCCAGCGGGTCCTGCAGATAGCGCTGCACCGCACGCTTCAGCGGTCGCGCGCCGTAGACCGGGTCATAGCCGACCCGCCCCAGCCACGCCCGCGCGGCGTCGGTCAGTTCGACCTTCACCTTGCGGTCCGCCAGCAGTTTGCCGACGCGCCCGACCTGGATGTCGACGATCGGCGCCATGTGATCGGCGGCGAGGCGGTGGAACAGGATGATCTCGTCCAGCCGGTTGAGGAACTCCGGCCGGAAATGCGCGCGGACCACGTCCATCACCTGCGGCTCGACCTCCTCGACCGGCTGCCCGTCGGCGAGGTTGGTCAGGTATTGCGAGCCGAGGTTCGACGTCAGGATCACGATCGTGTTCGAAAAATCGACCGTGCGACCCTGCCCATCGGTCAGGCGACCATCGTCCAGCACCTGCAACAGGATGTTGAAGACGTCGCCATGCGCCTTCTCCACCTCGTCGAACAGCACGACCTGATAGGGCCGACGCCGCACGGCTTCGGTCAGCACGCCGCCTTCCTCATAACCGACATAGCCCGGAGGCGCACCGATCAGCCGGGCGACCGCGTGCTTTTCCATGAACTCGCTCATGTCGATCCGCACCATCGCGTTGGGATCGTCGAACAGGAACTCGGCCAGCGACTTGGTCAACTCGGTCTTGCCGACGCCGGTCGGCCCAAGGAACAGGAACGACCCCAGCGGCCGGTTCGGGTCCTGTAGACCGGCACGCGAACGGCGGACGGCGGTGGCGACGGCGCGCACCGCTTCGGCCTGGCCGATCACCCGCTTGCCCAGCGCCGCTTCCATCGTCAGCAGCTTCTCGCGCTCGCCCTCCAGCATCCGGTCGACCGGGATGCCAGTCCAGCGGCTGACCACGGCGGCAATGTCGTCGGCGGTCACTTCCTCGCGCAGCATCGCGCCGCCGGCATTTTGCTGCGCCTCGGCCAGTTGCTTTTCCAGCGTCGGGATGGTGCCATAGGTCAGCTCGGACATCTTGGCCAAGTCGCCCGACCGCTGCGCCTGTTCCAGCGCGACACGCGCGGCGTCGAGCTGTTCCTTGAGCTTGGCTTCGGAAGCGATCTTGTCGCGCTCCGCCTGCCACCGCGTCGTGAGGCCCGCCAGCTGCTCCTCGGCATTGGCCAGTTCCTCCTCCAGCGTGTCGAGCCGGTCGATGCTCGCCGCATCGCTCTCGCGGCGCAGCGCCTCGCGCTCGATCTTCATGCGCAGGATGCGACGGTCGAGGCTTTCGATCTCCTCGGGCTTGCTCTCCACCTCCATGCGGATGCGGCTGGCGGCCTCATCCATCAGGTCGATCGCCTTGTCGGGCAGGAAGCGGTCGGTGATGTAGCGGTTGCTGAGCGTCGCTGCCGACACCAGCGCGCCGTCGGTGATCCGCACGCCATGGTGCAGCTCGTACTTCTCCTTCAGCCCGCGCAGGATGCTGATCGTGTCCTCGACGGTCGGTTCGCCGACGAACACCGGCTGGAACCGCCGCTGGAGCGCGGGGTCCTTTTCGACATGCTTGCGATATTCGTCGAGCGTGGTCGCACCGATGCAGTGGAGTTCACCGCGGGCAAGCGCCGGTTTCAACAGGTTGCCCGCATCCATCGCCCCTTCGGACTTGCCCGCACCGATCAGCGTGTGCATCTCGTCGATGAACAGGATGATCTGCCCATCGGCGCCCTTCACCTCGTCGAGCACGCCCTTCAGCCGTTCCTCGAACTCGCCACGATATTTCGCGCCGGCGATCAGCGACCCCATGTCGAGCGACATCAGCGCGCGGTCCTTGAGGCCATCGGGCACGTCGCCATTGGCGATACGCAGCGCGAGGCCTTCCGCGATGGCGGTCTTGCCGACGCCCGGCTCGCCGATCAGCACCGGATTGTTCTTGGTCCGGCGGGCAAGAATCTGGATCGTGCGGCGGATTTCCTCGTCGCGGCCGATGACCGGATCGAGCTTGCCGTCGCGCGCCGCCGCCGTCAGGTCGCGGGCGAATTTCTTGAGCGCGTCATAGCGATCCTCGGCCCCCGCCGTGTCGGCGCTGCGCCCGCCGCGCAATTTGTCGATCGCGGCGTTCAGCCCCTGCGGGGTGACGCCAGCGGTGGTCAGCGCCTTGCCCGCCGCGCCGGGCGACAGCGCAAGCGCCAGCAACAGCCGCTCGACGGTGACGAAGCTGTCGCCCGCTTTGGTCGCGATCTGCTCGGCCTGGTCGAGCAGGCGCACCGTGTCGTTGTCCAGCCCCGGCGAGGACTGCGCCCCCGATCCGGAAACCGACGGCACCTTGGCCAGCGCGGCATCGGTCTCGGCATTGGCGCGCCGCGCGTCACCGCCGGCGGCGTTGATGAGGCCCGACGCCATGCCCTGCTCGTCGTCGAGCAGTGCCTTGAGGATATGTTCCGGGCTGATCCGCTGATGGCTGTTGCGGATCGCGACCGTCTGCGCGGCCTGCAAAAAGCCTTTCGCGCGATCGGTGAATTTCTCTAGGTTCATGGGATGCTCCCCTGTGATGTTGCCGGCGATATGGTGTGGTAAACGAGCAACACAAGAGTGCCGGCGCATCGAAAATCGCACCCGGACGTTCGGGCTTGATGGGGCGCATCATCAAGGGGCTGGTCTGGACCGTCGTGTGGCTCGTCGCGGCCCTGTGCCTCGCGATCACGATCGTGCCGCGCTTCCTCGACCGCATCTATTATCGCGGGGTCGCGGGCGACCATTTCGATGGCGCACGCTTTTTCAACCCCGATGGCGACGACACGACCGCGCCTCCGGGCGGCAGCAGGCGTGGCTATCTCTGGCGACAGGCGACGGGAACCGACGGCCGACCGGATTGGCCCGATCACGTGCCGGTGACCCCCGCCAAGCCCGCCGAGCTGCTCCCCGCCACGACCCGTCCCGCCCGCGAACCGGCGCGGACGCCGATGCGCGTCACCTGGGTCGGCCATGCGTCGGTGCTGGTGCAGACCCCCGGCCTCAACATCCTGACCGATCCCGTCTGGAGCGACCGCGCCGGCCCGTTCGGCTTCGGCCCGAAGCGGGTCGCGGCACCCGGCATCGCGCTTGCCGACCTGCCGAAGATCGACCTGATCCTCATCAGCCACAATCACTACGACCATCTCGACCTGTCGACGCTCAAGACATTGTACGACCGCGACCGCCCGGCGATCGTCACCAGTCTCGGCAACGACGCGATCCTGCGCAGCGCCGGCATGGCCGCGACCGCGCTCGACTGGCGACAGGCGGAGCGCGTGGGCGGCGCCACCGTTCATGTCGTGCGCAACCATCACTGGTCGAGCCGCTGGTTCGTCGACCGCAACCGCGCCTTGTGGTCGGCGTTCGTCGTCGAACTGCCCGGCGGCAATCTGTTCTTCGCGGGCGACACCGGCATGGGCGACGGCAAGTGGGTGCGAGAGGCCGCCGCGCTCGGCCCGATCCGCCTCGCATTGATCCCCATCGGCGCCTTCCGCTTCCAGCCCGGACAGATGGCGAGCGGCGCGCATATCGGCCCGGTCGATGCGCTCGACGTCTTCGGACGGCTGGGCGCATCGCAGGGGCTGGCGATCCATTGGGGCACCTTCCGCCTGTCCTATGAAGGCTGGGCGACGCCGCCCAAATTGCTCACCGAGGCGAAGCGTTGCGCAGGGCAGGGCGACCGCCGCTTCGGCGCGGCCACCATCGGCCGCCCGGTCGACATCGCCCCGACGACCGCGCCTGCCGCAGCGCCGTTCGATCGTGCCGCCGTCCTGCGCTGTCTCGACGGTCCGGCTGGCAATGCGTTGCGATGAATGGTCGTTCCGACCGCCGAGCAGAACCGTACCGTACCCCCGCGCAGGCGGGGGGCCAGGCCCAGCAAGGAGGGCGAGGTCGATGGCGACACCCGTACCCCCGCGCAGGCGGGGGTCCAGGCGTCGGCGTCCAATGCCGCTGGAAGTGCCAGCACGTACCCCCGCGCAGGCGGGGGTCTAGCGCCACACAAAGCGAGGGCTGGTGCTGGTCGCTCTGGATCCCCGCCTGCGCGGGGATACGGAATGGAGGGCTGGCCGCCGGTCTTACCTTGCTTCCGGGCTGACGATGCGATGCTTGCGTTGACCAGGCCTGCCGGCCTAATAGTAACGACAGATACGATCCGGCGGAGACCGGACCATTGGAGAGAGACATGCTCGATTTCGCGCTCGGCGAGATGGCCGATGCCATTCGCGAGACCACGCAGCGCTTCGCGACGGACCGCATCGCACCCGTAGCGGCGGCGGTCGATGCGGAGGATCGCTTCCCTATCGAGCTATGGCCCGAAATGGGCGCGCTCGGCCTGCACGGCATCACCGTCAGCGAAGAGGATGGCGGCCTCGGCCTCGGCTATCTCGAACATGTCGTCGCCTGCGAGGAAGTGGCGCGCGCCTCCGCCTCGGTTGGCCTGTCCTATGGCGCCCACTCCAACCTCTGCGTCAACCAGATCGCGCGCTGGGGCAATGCGGAGCAGAAGGCCAAATACCTGCCCAGGCTGATCAGCGGCGAGCATGTCGGCTCGCTGGCCATGTCCGAAGCCGGCGCCGGCTCGGACGTCGTCTCGATGAAGCTGCGCGCCGACAAGGTCGATGGCGGCTGGCGCCTGAACGGCACCAAATTCTGGATCACCAACGCGCCCTATGCCGCGACCCTGGTCGTCTATGCCAAGACCCAGCCCGATGCCGGATCGAAGGGGATCACCGCCTTCCTGATCGAGAAGGACTTCGCCGGTTTTTCGATCGGCCAGAAGATCGACAAGATGGGCATGCGCGGCTCGCCCACCGCTGAACTGGTCTTCAACGACTGTTTCGTGCCGGACGACAACGTCATGGGGCCGCTCAACGGCGGCGTCGGCGTACTGATGTCGGGTCTCGATTACGAACGCGTCGTGCTGTCGGGCATTCAGCTCGGGATCATGCAGGCGTGCCTCGACACCGTCCTGCCCTATGTCGCGGAGCGCAAGCAGTTCGGCAAACCGATCGGTGCGTTCCAGCTGATGCAGGGCAAGATCGCCGACATGTCGGTCGCGCTCAACTCCGCCCGCGCCTATGTCTATGCCGTGGCGCGCGCCTGCGACGCCGGCCGTACCACCCGCCACGATGCGGCGGGCGCGATCCTGCTGGCGTCCGAAAATGCGGTAAAGGTCGCCAACGACGCGATCCAGGCGCTGGGCGGCGCGGGCTATACCCGCGACTGGCCGGTCGAACGCTATTTCCGCGATGCGAAGCTGCTCGACATCGGTGCCGGGACCAACGAAGTTCGCCGGATGCTGATCGGTCGCGAATTGCTGGGCGAGGGGACGCGCGCACAATGACGGTGCTGCCGAGCCTGATCGATCGCGGATCGGATGCCTTCGCCGCCAACGCCGCGCATAACGAAGCGCTCGCCGACGAACTGCGCGCCCGCATTGCCACGACGGCGCTGGGCGGACCGGAACGCAGCCGCGAACGCCATGTTTCCCGCGGGAAACTGCTGCCGCGCGACCGCATCCACCGTGTCCTCGACGCCGGCTCGCCGTTCCTCGAAATCGGCGCGCTGGCGGCTACGGACATGTATGGCGACGAAGCGGCGGCGGCGGGTGTCATCGCCGGCATCGGTCAGGTCCATGGCCGGCAGGTGATGATCGTCGCCAACGATCCGACCGTGAAGGGCGGCGCGTATTTCCCGATGACGGTCAAGAAGCATCTCCGCGCACAGGAGATCGCGACCGAAAACCATCTGCCGTGCATCTATCTGGTCGACAGCGGCGGCGCGAACCTGCCGCATCAGGCGGAGGTCTTTCCCGACCGCGACCATTTCGGCCGCATCTTCTTCAACCAGGCGCAGATGTCGGCGAAGGGCATTCCCCAGATCGCCTGCGTGCTCGGCAGTTGCACCGCCGGCGGCGCGTACGTGCCGGCCATGTCCGACGAGACGGTGATCGTCCGCAATCAGGGCACGATCTTCCTCGCCGGCCCGCCCCTCGTCAAGGCCGCGACCGGCGAAGTCATCAGCGCCGAGGAACTGGGCGGGGCCGACACCCATGGCCGCAAGTCGGGCGTGGTCGATCATGTCGCGGAGGATGACGAACAGGCGCTGCTGATCGTCCGTGACATCGTGGCGACCCTGCCGCCGCCGCGCCGCGCCGAGATCGCAGTGGCGGAACCTCGCGCCCCGCTGCACGACCCCGCCGATCTTGCCGGCATCATCCCCACCGACGTCCGCGCGCCCTATGACGTGCGCGAGGTGATCGCCCGGCTGGTCGACGGATCGGAGCTGCACGAATTCAAGCCGCTCTACGGCACGACGCTCGTCTGCGGTTTCGCCCGTATCTGGGGGATGCCGGTCGCGATCCTTGCCAACAACGGCGTGCTGTTCTCCGAAAGCGCGCAAAAGGGCGCGCATTTCATCGAACTAGCCTGCCAGCGCCGCGTGCCGCTGCTGTTCCTCCAGAACATCTCCGGCTTCATGGTCGGCGGCAAGTACGAGGCGGAGGGGATCGCCAAGCACGGCGCGAAGCTGGTCACCGCCGTCGCCACCGCGCAGGTGCCCAAGCTCACGGTGCTGATCGGCGGCAGCTTTGGTGCCGGCAATTACGGCATGTGCGGCCGCGCCTATTCGCCGCGCTTCCTGTTCACCTGGCCGAACAGCCGCATCTCGGTGATGGGCGGCGAACAGGCGGCGAGCGTGCTGGCGACCGTCCACCGCGACGCCGACCACTGGACGCCGGAGGAGGCCGAAGCGTTCAAGGCCCCGGTGCGCGACCGTTACGAGGCGGAGGGCAGCCCCTATTACGCCACCGCGCGGCTATGGGACGACGGCGTGATCCTGCCGGAACAGACCCGCGACGTACTGGGCCTCGCTTTGTCGGCGACACTCAACGCACCGATCGCCGACCGCGCACAGTTCGGCATCTTCCGGATGTGATGGCGGCCCTCCGCGCACCCCGCCCGTATCCCTACGGCCCCCCGTATCCCCGCGCAGGCGGGGATCCAGAGCCACGAACGCCGGCCGTGGTGGCTGATAACCCTGGACCCCCGCCTGCGCGGGGGTACGCGGTCGCGTGGGGCGGAGCCTTACCCAGCAAACTGGACGTACCCCGACGCAGGCCGGGGCCCAGTCGGGCGACGCTGCCGCATAACCGCACCCGGCCCACAACCGGACCCCGGCCTTCGCGAGACTGCTGCGAAAGTCTTGCTCGTACCCGAAAACGCAACCGTACCCCCGCGCAGGCGGGGGTCCAGGGCCAGGCAAAACTGGGGCTTGCGTGTGTGGCTCTAGATCTCCGCCTGCGCGGGGATACGGTGAAGCGGACTTTCGCAGACGTCCTGCCTTGGCCGGGGTACGGCGACTGCCGTGAGGGGCTGACGGCATGACCACCATCCCCAGCCTCCCTCCCATCCGCCCGCCCGGCCCGCACGACGTCACCGTCACCCCCGGCAAACCACAGCCCCCCGCGACCTCCACCACCCCCACGACCGCGCTCGGCATCGACACCGTCGCCTATGACGCGATCGTGGCGATGGTCACCCGCGCCATCGCCAGCCTGCCGCCGGGCCTGGCGCTGTCGAGCTTCATCGCCACCGTCGCCCGCGTGACGGCGGAGGTGGAGGCGCAGGTCGCCGCGAACCCGCCGGCCGACGGGCAGGGGATGGCCCCGACCGCAACCCCGGCGCAGGGTGCCACGACGCCGCTCCCCGAAGCGGTCGCGCGGGCGCTCGCCGCCGCCTTCGCCGCCGACCCGGCCACCGCGCGCGCCGCCATCACCGATCCGCTGCAACCCCCGCCCGCCACCCCGGCGGAGGTCAGCGCCCGCGACCTCGCGCTCGCCGCCGCCGCCCTGATGGGCGCGCGCGTCGACCCCGACCGCCCGATCCCGACCACCGACCCCCGCGCGACCGATCCCGACCGCGACCCGACCCTGATGGAACAGCCCATGCGCGACCGCCTCTATCTGCTCGAAGCGAGCTTTACCGACCCGGCCTATCCCGACCGGACCTTCTACTGCCGCGACTGCATCACCATCGACGGCCTGCTGGCACGTTTTCCGGACAAGGCGACGATGCTGGACGTCATCCGCATCCCCTATCCCCGCCCGCGCGACGCGGTGATCGCGGTCGTGGGAGAGGCGCACCAGAACCTGCCGCTGCTGGTCCTCGCCCCCAATGCCGATCCGGCCCTCGCCGACGGACGGCATGACGGCACCTGGTTCGTCAGCGATCTGAAAGCGTTGCTCCACGCGCTGCACGTCCGTCACGGCTTTCCGGAGGCGCATCCATGACCCTTTCCTACAACGCCCGCCCGACCTATCCTGTCCCGCCCGCCGGGCGCCGCGCCGACGCCCCCGAAAAAGCATCGCTATGCGGCACCTTCGCCACCTTCGGAGCGGCGCGATGATCGAATCGCTGCTGATCGCCAACCGGGGCGAGATCGCCCGCCGCATCCTCCGCACCGCCCGCCGGCTGGGGGTGCGCACCATCGCCGTCCATAGCGACGTCGATGCCGGCCTGCCCTTCGTCGCCGAAGCCGACCAGGCCGTCTGCATCGGCCCGGCCCCGGCGCGCGAAAGCTATCTCGACCAGGCGAAAATCCTCGCCGCCGCCCGCGCGACCGGCGCCGCCGCGATCCATCCCGGCTATGGCTTCCTGTCCGAAAATGCCGAGTTCGCCGAAGCGGTCGTCGCCGCCGGCCTCGTCTGGGTCGGTGCGCCCGCCGCCGCGATCCGCGCGATGGGCCTGAAGGACGCGGCCAAGGCTCGGATGATCGCCGCCGGCGTGCCGGTCACCCCCGGCTATCTCGGCGAGGACCAGTCGCCCGAGCGCCTGCGTGCCGAGGCCGACGCGATCGGCTATCCGGTCCTTATCAAGGCGGTGGCCGGCGGCGGGGGCAAGGGGATGCGCCGCGTCGACGACGCGTCCGCCTTCGCCGACGCCCTTGACAGCTGCCGCCGCGAAGCCGCTGCATCGTTCGGCGACGACCGCGTGCTGATCGAGAAATACATCCTGTCGCCCCGCCATATCGAGGTGCAGGTCTTCGGCGACACCCATGGCAATGCGGTCCATCTGTTCGAACGCGACTGCTCGCTGCAACGCCGCCACCAGAAGGTGATCGAGGAAGCGCCGGCCCCCGGCATGGACGCGGAAACCCGCGCCTCGGTCTGCGACGCCGCCGTCCGCGCCGCCCGCGCGGTCGACTATGCCGGGGCGGGCACGATCGAATTCATCGCCGATGCCTCGGATGGCCTGCGCGCCGACCGCATCTGGTTCATGGAAATGAACACGCGGCTGCAGGTCGAACATCCCGTGACCGAGGCGATTACCGGCACCGACCTCGTCGAATGGCAGCTCCGCGTCGCGTCCGGCGAGCCTCTGCCCAAACGGCAGGACGAACTGTCGATCACCGGCTGGGCGATGGAGGCGCGGCTCTATGCCGAGAACCCGGCGACCGGCTTCCTGCCCTCGACCGGACCGCTGACCCACCTGC
The DNA here is from genome assembly GCF_001619955.1 of Sphingomonas hankookensis. Taxonomy (GTDB): domain Bacteria; phylum Pseudomonadota; class Alphaproteobacteria; order Sphingomonadales; family Sphingomonadaceae; genus Sphingomonas; species Sphingomonas hankookensis_A. The sequence continues at coordinate 72,005 of NZ_LQQO01000007.1, forward strand.
ATCTCCCCACCGACATCCGCGTCGATGCCGGCGTGCGGCAGGGGGATGCGGTGACGCCGCATTACGACCCGATGATCGCCAAGTTGATCGTCCATGCCCCCAACCGCGCCGCCGCCGCCGCGAAGCTCGCCGCCGCAGCCGCATCGGTCCAGGTCTGGCCGGTCCGCACCAACGCCGCCTTCCTCGCCCGCTGTGCCGGCGACCCCGATTTCGTGGGGCAGCGGATCGATACCGGCTTCATCGAACGCCATGCCGACCGGCTGGTCCCCGACGGCCACGTGTCCGACGCCGCCGTCGGAGCTGCCGCTGCGGTGCTGGTACGGGCGGACCCGACCGACCCATGGCGCGCGCTGACTGGCTTCCGCCTCAACGCCGCGCCCGACGATCGCGTCGCGGTCAGCATCGGTGGCGCCACCCGCATCGCCACGCCCGTTACCGGCGGCACCGTCGCACAGCTCGGCCGTGAGCGCGTCCTGTTCGCCGATGGCGAGGCCTTTCCCTTCGCCGCGCCGGTCGCGGGGCAGGGCGGTGGCGCCTCGGCCGGCGACGGCGCGATCCTCTCGCCCATGCCCGGCCGCATCGTCGCGGTCGAGGTCGCGGCGGGTGACCGCGTCACCGCCGGGCAGCGGCTGGTGGTGCTGGAGGCGATGAAGATGGAACAGGCGTTGCTCAGCCCGTTCGACGGTATGGTCGCCGACCTGTCCGCCGCGCCGGGCGCACAGGTCGCCGAAGGGGTGCTGCTTGCCCGCATCGAAAAGGACGCCGCATGACCGGACGCTTCTACGACGACTGGCAGATCGGCGACCGGATCGAACACCCGATCCGCCGCACCGTGACCGAGACCGACAATCTGCTGTTCTCTACCATGACCCACAACCCGCAGCCGCTGCATATCGATGCGGAGGCGGCAAGGGCGTCGGAATTCGGCCAGATCCTCGTCAACGGGACCTTCACCTTCGCGCTGATGATCGGGCTGTCGGTGGGGGAAACGACGCTCGGCACGCTGGTCGCGAACCTCGGCTACGACCAGCTGGTGATGCCCAAGCCGGTGTTCCTTGGCGACACGCTGCGCGCCACGACCGAGGTGACCGCGCTCAAGGACAGCCGCTCGCGTCCCGATGCCGGGATCGTCACCTTCACCCACGAACTGCACAGCCAGCGCGGCGAGGTCGTCTGCCGCTGCCTGCGCACCGCGCTGTTGAAGCGGCGCCCATGAGGCTCCGCTCGCTGCTGTTCGTCCCCGGCGACCGGGCGGATCGCTTCGCCAAGGCGGCGGGAAGCGGCGCCGACGCGCTGATCCTCGACCTCGAGGATGCGGTCGCCGCCTCTGCTAAGGACACCGCCCGCACTGCCGTTCGCGACTGGCTGGCAGAGGAGGCATCGCTCCCGCGCATCGTCCGGATCAACCCGGTCGACGGGCCGCTCGCGCTCGCCGATCTCGACGCGCTGGCCGGCACCCGCCCGGATGCGATCATGGTGCCCAAGGCGGAAGGGCAGGCGACCATCACCGCGCTCGACCCGCTGCTCGCCGCGCGCGGACTGGCCGAGGTGCCGCTGCTGCCGATCGCGACCGAAACCCCGGCGGCGATCTTTCAGCTCGGCAGCTATGCCGCGGTCGCCCACCGGCTGCTGGGCATCACCTGGGGCGCGGAGGATCTGCCCGCCGCCATCGGTGCAACGACCTCGCGCGAGGCGGATGGCCGCTACACCGCGCCCTATGAACTCGCCCGCTCGCTCACCCTGTTCGGCGCGCTTGCCGCCGGGGTCGCCGCGATCGACACCGTCTATCCCGCGATCCGCGACGAAGCGGGCCTCGCCGCCTATGCCGCCCGCGCCGCCCGCGACGGGTTCACGGCCATGATGGCGCTGCACCCGGCACAGGTCGCGGCGATCAACGCCGCCTTCACCCCCTCGGCCGAGGCGGTCGAGCGCGCTCAGGTGATCGTCGATGCCTTCGCCGCGAACCCGGAGGCCGGGGTGCTGCAAGTCGATGGCCGCATGGTCGACGCCCCCCATCTGAAGCAGGCGCGCAGGGTGCTGGCCCGACGCTAAATTCTCCCCGGCACGGGGAGGGGGACCGTGCGCAGCATGGTGGAGGGGGCTGTCAGCGGACGACGCGGTTACGTTGTGAAGGCGAACCCCGTCGAACATCGCCCCCGGCCACGGCTCCCCGAAAGGGGAAGCGACCTTACTCCACCGGCGGGCTGGGTGGCGGGGCGGCCAGCTTGCGCAGCGCCGCCGTCCGCTCGCGTTCGACCGCCGCCCGGTCGGCGGCCAGCCGCTTGCGCACCGCCAGATAATGCAGCGCCGCGCGGCGATCCTCCTCTGACGTCAGCGTCGCCGGCACCTGCTGCGCGGCTTCCTCCAGCGCGGCGGGCGTCGGCACCGGGGTGGCGGGGGGCAGGCCGCCATGGCCCTGCGACGCGATATCGTACCAATGCGCCGCGGCTTGCGAGAAACCGGGCAGCGTCTCCGCCACCGCGTCGAACTGCTCTACCGCCATCGCGTGGCGCACCAGTTCCGCCTCGATCGGGATCAGCGCGCGTTCGGCCAGCAGCATCCGCAGCATCGCCGCGTCGCGGTCGAACCGGCTCCACGCGGCATGGTTGAAGGCATGCTGGCTGCGCTGCAGGGTCAGCGCGCGCAGCACATCGGCGCGGTCGGGCTGCCGCCAGAGCCAGGCGATGCCCTGCACCGCGAACCAGCCCCACGCCACCAGCGCGAACCCGGCCAGCGCCAGCAGCAGAATGCGCCAACCGGGCAGTCCGGCCGATCCCGCCGCGATGCCGACCACGACGGCGGCGAGCACCGCCGCGGCCAGCCCCAGTCGCGGGTCGCGATACCATGTCTCGCGCAAAGCAGCCCCTCCACAGTCACCGATAGCCGCCGACCCTAGCACCGATCGCGCACCGGTCGACACCGCCAATCGCCGCCAGGCGTGCCGCGATGGGAAGGTCAGGCCGCCAGCCGCAGCCGGTCGCGCCCTTCGGCCTTGGCTCCGTACAGCGCGGTATCCGCCGCGCGCAGCACCGCCGCTGCACCGCCCATGCCGTCGATCGGCGCGATGCCTGCGCTGACCGTCAGCTCGACGATCGCCACTCCGTGGCGCAGCTTGGTCGCCGCCAGCGTCGTGCGCAGCCGTTCGGACAGGCAATGCGCCTGTTCGATGCCGGTGCCGGGGAACAGGATGCCGAACTCCTCGCCGCCCAGCCGGGCGACGACGTCACCGTCGCGCATCACCCCGCGCGCGATCCGGGCGAATGCCTGTAGCACATGGTCGCCGGCGTCATGGCCGTGCCGGTCGTTGACCGCCTTGAAATGGTCGATGTCGAACACCGCGACGCAGCCGGCGATTCCCCCTTGCGCGGCGATTTCGATCCGCTGCGCCAGCGCCGCATCGAACACCCGGCGATTGGCCAGGCCGGTCAACGGGTCGGTCGACGCCGCGCGCGACAGTTCGGCCTCCAGCGTCTTGCGATGCGACACGTCGCGGATCATCGACACGGTGCCGGTCACCCGGCCGTCATCGTCCTGCACCGCGCGGGTATGCGATTCGAACCAGCGCAGCGCGCCATTGGTCACCCGCGCCCGATATTCGACGATCTGCGTGCCCTGAACATCGGTCAGCGCGTCGCGATGCGACACCAGCACCAGGTCGCGATCGACCGGATGTACCATCTCCAGCGCGCGGCGCCCGTGCAGTTGCGCCGGGTTGCGCCCGACAATCTGTTCGATCGACGGGGAGAGGTAGGTGATGCGCCCGCCCCGATCGATGCCCAGCACGATATCGGTCGAATGGTCGGCCAGCAGGCGATAGCGCGCCTCGCTTTCGCGCAACCGGCGGTACAGTGCCTGTCGCCGGCTGAGGTCGGCGGCGACCGGAAAGGTCGTCAGTACGGTGCAGGCGAGATAGAATTGGAGGAACTCCATCCGCCCCTGCAGGTCGCCGCCGATGAAGCTGGTCGGCCCCATGCCGTGCAGCGTCGCATAGCTGCCGATCACCGCCAGCACGATCGCCGACGCCGCCGCCCCGGGCAATCCCAGGCGGAAGGTGGTGAGCATCACCGGCAGCGCGGGCAGGAACAGCAGCGGCCGTTCGTTCTGAAAGAACACCGCCACCGCCACTGCCGCCGTCGCGCTGATCAGCACCGTCGCCTCGATCCGCAACTGCCGGCTGGCATCGCGCCACCGCCGTTCGATCGCACCGCTCAGGATCAGCGACAGCACCGGCGTCAGCGTGATCATGCTCAGGCTGTGGCCGACGAACCAGATGCGCCATTGCCGGTCGAACGGCAGGCCGAATTTCAGCGCGGCGACGGTGGCGGCGACGGTCGCGCCCAGCGCCGGGGCGACGATACCGACCGATGCGACGAACCGCCCGATCCGGTCGAGCGACCCGAAATAGCCGCGCCGTCCGCGCAACTTGCGGAACAGCCATGCCGCCAGGCCGACCTCGCCAACCTTCGCGATCGCCATCGGCGCCGCCGCCAGCGGGCCGAAGCCGAACAGCGACGTCGCGGCCATGCTGCCGATCGTTCCGCCGATCAGGATCGCGGTCCAGTCGCGCCGCGGTCGCGCGATCAGCAGTGCCAGCGCGAACGGCGTAGCGGGCGCCAGGCTGGCAAGGCCGCCTTGATGATTGGACAGGATCGTCAACGACGAAAAGACGAAATAGGCCAGCGCCGTCGCCAGTCCGATCCGTTGCCTGTTCGTCGTCATCCCCATGGCGTCTCCATGGCGCGGGACCCGTTAACGCCTAGTATAACCTAAGTCTAACTCGCTTCAATCCGGTCGTATTTGTCGCGCTTGCGCTGTCCGAACAGCAATTTTCGTTCAAGATGATGGCGCAGCGCGCCGTAATAGGCCTCGAGAAAGGCATGGTCATAGCCTTCCTCCTGCCGGCCCAGCTTGCGACGGATCGCGGTGGCCACGGCATACAGGTCGGCGCGGTCGTTGCGGCGCAGCACCTCTTCCAGTCGCTGCAGTTCGAACGCGCCATAGGTGTCCAGCTCGGCGGCGGTGAACGGCGCGATGCGGGCGCGGTCCTGTTCATGCGCGGTCTGCACCAGCAAATCCTCGCCCAGCTTGCGCGTCTCCCGCTCGACGACCCAGGTGCCGCCGATCAGGTCGCCGCCGCGCAGCCGGTCGCGATTGAACAGCGGCAGGAACAGCAGGATCGACGACCATCCGAGTGCCAGCGTCGCGGTCCACGCCGTCGCCATCCCTTCGGCAAAGGCGAAGGCGAGGAAGATCAGCGGCAGGAATATCTCGATCTCGCGCATCAGGTTGCGCGCCAGCACCGCCGATCCGGTCAGCCGCCCGCCATCCCGCGACACCACGCGCAGCTTCATCAGCCTCTTGCCCGGCGTCGCGGCGCGCTTGCCCGCCTCGAACAGCACGAAGTAGAAATTGCGCAGCAGGAAGAACCCCAGCAGCCACACCACCGCATACATCGACGCAGCACCCCTCGGTCCCCCGATCGCCAGCGCCAGGATCAGCAGCGACGCGCCGATCAGCGCCGCCAGCATGATGATCGCATCGATCACGAAGGCACCGGCACGCGCACCCGCCGACCCCAGCCGCAGGTTCAGCGGGACCCCCTCGGGCGTGACCAGCTGCCGTTCCAGCGTGCGCGGCATGCGCGGCCGGCGGGGCTTTCGCTCACGCCTTGCCACGACGGCCCCCGACGGTGAAATAGAGCGTCCACAGCGCCAGCATGAACCCGCCCACCGCCAGCCGCGCGCTGTCGTCGATGACCAGCTGCCGGGCGAACCCCTCCAGCAGTCCGGCGACCAGCAGCATCAGGATGACGCCGATCATCACCACCGCCCCGCGCCGCCCGGCGTCGGCAGCAGCCGCCATGCGGGTACGTTCGCCGGGAAAGGCGATGGCGCGGCCGATATGCAACCCCGCGGCCGCGGCGATGGCAATCGCGCCGATCTCGGTCGTGCCGTGGATCATCAGCCACGCGAACAGGCCCCAGCCCAGCCCGTGCGGCACGAACGCCGCGAACATCGCACCCGCCATCGCCCCGTTCTGCACCGACAGGATGATGGTCGGAATGCCGAACAGGAAGCCCAGCGCGAAGGCCATGATCGCGACCTGGGAATTGTGGGTGAAGAGCGACGTGGCGAAAACGTGCAGCCCGCCCTGGGTCGGCGGCGAATAGAGCGAGGCGCGCAGCGTCGCGGCGCTCGCATTCATGTCGCGTCCGCTCGCCAGTTCGGGCGAGATCATCGCCGAATACCATGCCGGATCGCTGCGGACGAGGTGATAGGCGGCGAACGCGCTCAGGATCAGCAGCGCGGTCGACAGCAGCAGTTCGGGCGCGATCGCCCGCACCGCGCGCGGCCAGCCGCTGACGAAGAACGCCTTCACCTGCTGCCACCACGGCTCGCGCGCCGAATAGAGCGCGAAATAGGCCCGCGTCGACAGCGCCTCCAGATAGCCGACCAGCGACGCGTCGAGCGACGTCGCCCGCGCGATCGACAGCGCCGACAGGGTCGCGCGGTACAGGCGGGGCAGGTCGACCAGATCCTCGTCCGACAGGCGGCGCGGCGATTTCTTTTCCAGCTGGTCGAGTAGCGCTTCCAGCCGTGCCCAGTCGCCCTCGCGTTCGGCGCGGAAATGGTGCGTGGCGAAGGTGACGGTCATCGGCCGCGCTCCCGGTGGTTCAGATAGCGTTCGACCAGGGCGAGCGGCATGGCGTCCGCCGTCGCCTCGATCACGTCGATCCCCATCCGCCGCAGCCGTTCGACCACGATCGCCCGGTCGCGCAGCAGCAGGTGCGCGACATGGGCGCGGACAAGATCGTCGGCATGGCCCGGCTCGGCATCGCGCAATCCCTCCAGCTCGACATCACGGAACAGCACGAACAGGACGCGGTGCCGCTTCAGCATCCGCTGCGCGGCGGCGAGCAGCAGTTCGGCGCTGGTCGTGTCGGTAAATTCGGTGAAGATCACCACCAAAGCGCGCCGGTCGAGCTTCTGGTCGAGCGTGACGAGGCCGAGCGTATAGTTGCTCTCCTCCGCGCCGTAATCGATATCGGCGGCGGCGTGGTGCAGCCGGGCGAAGCCGCGCGTGCCCCCGCCGATGCTGCCGCTGTCGACCTGCGGCCGCGCGCCGAACGAATAGAGCCGCACCCGGTCGCCGGACTTTAGAGCCACGAACGCCGCCAGCAGGGCCGAGGACACCGCGCGGTCGATGCGCGGGATATCGCCGACCGGATCGGTCATCGCCCGCCCGGCATCGATGGCGAACGCGATCATATTGTCGCGTTCGGTATGGAATTCGCGCGCCAGCAGCGATGCATGGCGGGCCGATGCCTTCCAGTCGATCGCGCGGCGTTCCATGCCGGCCTCGAAATCGGTCAGCACCTGGAAGTCCTGCCCGTCGCCATGGTCGCGGCGCAGCCGGTTCCCGACGCTCAGGCTGTTGAGATATTGCCGCATTCCCTGGTCGCGAACCGGGCGGATGTCGGGCAATATCGGAATATCGCGATCGGCGCGGCCGGTCGCCTGTCGCCATGCCAGCCCCATCGGCCCCGCGCGCCGCGCCCAGAGCCGCCGCAGCCGCGCCTTGCCGCGTCGCTCGGCACGAAAGCTGCCCGGGGCGGTCCGCTTGATCGGCCCGTCGAAGTCGGCGGCCATGTCGGCATTGCCGAGCGTGAAGCGCTCGCCGATGTTCAGCGTCGCGGGCAGCCCCTCCGGCATCGCCAGCACCGGCTTCTTCGCCAGCAGCGCATCGGCGACGATCAGCGCCAGCACGCCCGCGATCCATAACGGCGCCGCGATCCACGCCGCCGGGGCCAGCACGCCCAGCGCCAGCCCGACCGGCGCGGCGAGCGCGGTCAGCTGGATGGCACGGGGCGTGGGAACGATCATCGCGGCGCTTCGACCGATGCGATCAGGCTGGCGACGACGTCATCGACCCGTCGTCCGTCGATCTCGGCGCTGGGCGACAGGATCAGCCGGTGGCGCAGCAGGGCGGGGGCCAGTTCCTTCACATCGTCCGGGATCACATAGTCGCGTCCGTCCAATGCCGCGCCCGCCCGCGCCGCCGCCGCCAGCGCCGATGCGGCGCGTGGGGACGCACCCGACGACAGGTCGCCATGCTCGCGGGTCGCGCGGATCAGCCGCACGATATAGTCGATCACCTCGTCGACCAGCCGCACCTGACCCACCGCATCGATCGCGGCGGCGATGGCGCCGCCGTCCGCCACCTGCGCCACGCCTGAATCCTGCGGGGCCGGGGTGCCGGTGCGGCTGCCATATTGGGCGACGATCGCGCGTTCGGCGTCGAGGCTCGGCCAGCCGATCGCGATCTTGAACAGGAACCGGTCGAGCTGCGCCTCGGGCAGCGGGTAGACGCCCTGCTGCTCGATCGGGTTCTGTGTCGCGACGACGGTGAAGCGGTCGGACAGATGCTCGGTCCGCCCGTCGATGGTGATGCGCCGTTCCTGCATCGCTTCCAGCAGGGCCGCCTGCGTCTTGGGCGGGGTGCGGTTGATCTCGTCGGCCAGCAGCAGTTCGCAGAAGACCGGCCCGCGGGTCAGCGCGAAGGTCGAGGTCTGGAAATTGAACAGGTTCGACCCGATAATGTCGCCGGGCATCAGGTCCGGCGTGAACTGGATGCGCCCGAAATCGAGCCCCAGCGTCCGCGCGAAACTTTGCGCCAGCAACGTCTTGGCGGTGCCCGGCGGCCCTTCCAACAGGACGTGACCGGCCGAGAACAGCGCGATGGTCAGCAGCCGGACGGCATCCGCCTGTCCCACGACCGCCTTCGCGATCTCCCGGTCGATCGCCGATCCCAGCGACCGTACCTCGTCGAGCGTCATGCGCCTGTTTCCTTCTTCCATGCGGTCAGGTCCTTCGCCGCCGCCAATGCCTCACTCTCGGTGCGGGCATCGCGCAGGCGACGGTCGAGTTCGGAATAGCCGGGATGCACCCGGTCGAGCCGGTCGGCCGAGGGCGCTTCGCCCGCCAGCAACCGCCGCGACAGCAGCTCCAGCATCATGTCGGCATAGCGCGGCCCGACCAGCGGGGTACGCCCGGCCAGCCGGGTCAGCGCGACGATATTGTCGATCAGCGCGCGCTTGCCTGCGGCTACCGCGCGCCTTTCGCGCAGCGGCGGGCCGAACCGCCCGGCGGCGGCGATCCCCGCCAGCACGGCAGCGGCGATCAGCGCCAGCGTGACGCCCAGGAACGGCGGCAGGAACAGCAATTTGACCAGATTGCGGTCGCCCCGCGTGTAATGCAACGACCGATCGAACAGCGCGCGCCCGTCATGTTCGGGATCGATCGCGCGGAGCATCGCCAGCGCGGCCTTCGCATTGCGCTCGTCGGCCATGGCGCGATTGTTGACCAGATCGGGATCGACCAGCACGAACGTGTCGCTCGACCCGATCTGCCCCAGCACCGCCGCGCCGTCGCGCGCACCGATCAGCGGGGTGATGGTGTCGCCGGCCATCGCGTTCACCCGGCGGTCGGGCAGGGCGAAGGCGCGCAGGCCAGGATATTCCGCCCGCATCACGCCGATGTCGGACCGGTCCTCGGTATGCCATTCCGCCTCGGCCGGGACCAGCTGCTGCAACTTGGCGCCATCGACCTGGCCGGTGCGCTGCACCCGGCCGCCCTGCAACGGCAGCTTTTCGACCTGCCATTTGGGGAGGATGATCAGCGTGGCATAGCGCAGCAGCGGATGCCCCTCTCTTGCAACGAAATCGTCGCCGCCGGTCATCCGCGATGCCAGCGCGATGCGTTGATTGACGATCGCGCGCACATCCTCCGGCCGGGTCGCCTCGGTCGGGGTCAGGATCAGGATCGACGCCGCTGCCGTCGATTCGGTCACGTCCCCCTCGGGCGGCTGCACCGCCTCGACCAGCCGCTGGAACGCATGATAGCCCGCGCCGTCCTTGCGATCCGCCGCCGGTGCCTCTCCGGTCGCGCGCGCGATCTCGTCGCCGAAGCCGGACATCAGGATGGAGGCGAGCAGCAGCAGCGCGCCGCCGATGACCAGGATGACGACCGTCCGCGCGGCAAAGGGGGAGGGCTGGCTCACCGCGCGCCCTTCAGTGCAAAGCCGGCATAGTCTGCCCGCGCGCGCTGCCAGTCGTCGGCGCCCAGCGCCCGCCCGCCGAACAGGCTCCGCTCGACCGCCGCGACGATACCGGCGAACACGCCGCGCGCGTGCGGCGGCAGCGCCTCGGCACGGGCGATGTCGCGGCTGGTATCGGCCGGGCGCACCACGTCGCCGCGCCATGCGACGATGTCGTCGATGCTGCGGAACAGCAGCAGGTGGACCGCCTCGTCGAACCGACCCTCAGCCGCCAGCGCGTCCGCATCCTCCAAGAGCGCGCGCGCGCGGGTTTCGGTCGGTGTCCAGGGGGGCGCTTCCTCCACCACGCGGCGACGGCCGAGCCGTTCGGCGATCCATTCGCGGAGCGACGGCACCAGCGCGAACAGCAGCGCGATTGCGATGACGATGCCGATCACCCACAGGATCACCTGCCAGCCGCCGCCGACCCATTGGACGAAATTGCCGATCGCGCGCAGTACCGGTTCCAGCCATTCGGGCGGCGGATCGCGCGGTTCGGGCAGTTTTTCGGGCAGGTCGAACTGGATCGACCCGTCGGCGCGGATCGTCTTCCACGCGGCATCGACCTTCGCCGAATCGATCGGCGGCACCGATGCGGCGGCCTGGCCCAGTCCGTCCGCCGCTTCAGCCCCCGCCAAACTCCCGTCCCCCTGTCACCGCCGGTGGCATGGCGACGCTTGGAGCAAATCGCCGATTTACATGCAACGCTTTTCCACCCTAACTTTCGGTTAAGGGCCGGGGCGGCTCCGGGGGACCTGCCGGTGATGACGTTTCTATTCCTGCTGTTGCTGCTGCCCCTCCTGTTCCTGGTGGCGGCGATCGTGGGTGCGTTTTTCGAGGCGCGGCGCTCGCCCTATCCCTTTGCGATGGGCCGCGTGATCTCCAACAGCTTCGCGGCGATCGGCGGTGCCCCGCTACCGCTGTTCGCCGCCAGCGCGCTGCTCAATGCGCCCGCGCAACTGCTGATGCCGCTGTTCGCGCCCAACGCCTATGACGCCGACCGGCTGGTCGAGGCCGGGTCGTCGGTCGCGCCGCTGGGGATGCTCGGGCTGCTGCTCTATCCCCCGGTCATGGTGTTCATGGCGGGCCTAGCGGTCGACACGCTGGCGGGGCGACCGGTCGATCCGGCGGCGACGCTGCGCATGGCGTTGCGGCGGTTCCTGCCGGCGCTGGCGATGTTCCTGCTGTTCGGCATCGCGGTATTCGCCGGCATGGTGCTGTTCTTCTTGCCCGCGATCTTCGTGATCCTGACCTGGTTCGTCGTCGTGCCGGTGATGGCGGCCGAAGGGCGGGGCGCGCTCGAATGTTTTTCCCGCAGCAGCCAGCTGATGCGCGGCATGCGCTGGCGGTTGTTGCTGCTGCTCGTCATCGTCGGCCTGTTGTGGCTGGTCGTCAGCCTGCTCGTGCAGGGGCCGATCGTGCTGCTGCTGGGTGCCGGTGGCGGCTGGACCGCTTCGGTGATCCGCGCGGTCTTCGCGACGCTGCTCGGCGTGCTGCCCGCGACCGGCACCGCCGCCGTCTACCACGAAATCCGCACCGCGAAGGAAGGGTCGGGGACCCACGACCTCGAAACCGTCTTCGCGTGACCATGATCGTAAAAAGGGGGAGTTTCCGCGTGATCCGAACATTGACGTTGGCGGCGCTGGCCGCCGGGCTGGTCGCCTGTACCGGCGATGGCAGGGAGGTGCGCTCCGCCTCCGCCGACGCGCCGAAGGGCAAGGGGCCCGGCGCGGGCAAGGGCTATGACCATGACCCGTTCCCCTCGACCTATCGCGCCTATCCGGGCCGCGCGACGCTGGTCACCAACGTCACCATCCTCGATGGCGAGGGCGGGCGGATCAATAACGGGTCGGTCCTGTTCCGCGACGGCAAGATCGTCGAGGTCGGGCAGGCCATCGCGGCTGCGGATGGCGTGACCGTGATCGACGGGCAGGGCAAATGGGTGACCCCCGGCGTCATCGACGTCCACAGCCATCTGGGCGATTATCCCAGCCCCGGCGTCGAGGCGCATAGCGACGGGAACGAGATGACCGGCCCGGTCACCGCCGAAGTATGGGCCGAACACAGCGTCTGGCCGCAGGACCCGGGCTTCGCCCGCGCGCTGACCAATGGCGGCGTCACCACGCTGCAGATCCTGCCCGGATCGGCGAACCTGATGGGCGGCCGCTCGGTCACATTGAAGAACGTCTATGGCCGCACGATGCAGGCGATGAAGTTCCCCGGCGCGCCCTATGGCTTCAAGATGGCGTGCGGCGAGAACCCGAAGCGCGTCTACGGGTCGAAGGGGCGGATGCCGTCGACCCGCATGGGCAATGTCGCGGTCGACCGCGCGACGTGGCTGCGCGCGAAGGACTATGACCGCAAATGGGACAAATATGAGGAGGATGGTGGCGAAGCGCCGACCCGCGACCTCGCCATGGACACGCTGCGCGGGGTGCTGGACGGCGAGATCCTCGTCCACAACCATTGCTACCGCGCCGACGAAATGGCCATCGTCATGGATATGGCGCAGGAGATGGGGTACAAGGTCACCGCCTTCCACCACGCGGTCGAAAGCTACAAGATCGCCGACCTGTTGAAGGCGCGCGGGGTCTGCTCGGCGGTGTGGGCCGATTGGTACGGCTTCAAGATGGAAAGCTACGACGCGATCGGCGAGAACCTGGCGATCCTCGACCAGCAGGGCGCCTGCGCGATGATCCATTCCGACGACGCCAACGGCATCCAGCGGCTTAATCAGGAGGTCGCGAAGGTCATCGCCTCGGCCAAGCGCGCCGGCATCACCGTGACGCCCGAACATGCGTGGACGTGGCTGGCGATCAATCCGGCGAAGGCGCTCGGCATCGACAAGGTGACCGGCTCGCTCAAGGCCGGCAAGATGGCCGACGTGGTGCTGTGGAACGGCGATCCGTTCAGCGTCTATACCCGCCCGCAGATGGTGTGGGTCGACGGCGCGCTGCTCTACGACGCGAACAATCCGAAGATGCGACCGGTATCCGATTTCGAACTCGGCCAGCCCGGCGAAGGGGATGCGAAGTGAAGCGCCTGTTCCTCGCCGCGCTGTTCGCCAGCGCTGCCGTTGCCATGCCTGCTGCCGCGCAGGACGTGACCATCACCAATGCCCGGCTCGTGCTGGGCGACGGATCGGCCCCGATCGAGGGCGGCACCGTCGTCGTGCGCGGCGGCCGCGTTGTCAGCGCCGGTCGCGGCGCAGCGGTGGCGGGTGGTCGCACCATCGATGCCGGCGGGCGCTATGTCACGCCCGGCCTCGTCGCCGGCTTCACCCGCCTCGGCATCATCGAGGTCGACGGCGTGTCGGCGACCAACGATGCCTCGGCGCGCGAGAGCGTGTTCAATGCAGGCCTCGACATCGCCTCGGCGGTCAATCCGCGCGCGACGCCGATCGCGATCAACCGCACCGACGGCATTACCCGCGCGATCGTCGCGCCCGACAATGCCGGCTCGATCTTTGCGGGCCAGGGCGCGGTCATCGACCTCGCCAACGACATGGATGCGGTCACCCGGCCGCAGGCGTTCCAGTTCATGGAATGGGGCGAAGCCGGCGCGCGTGCGGCGGGCGGCAGCCGCCCGGCGGCGATGGCGATGTTCCGCAACGCGCTGTTCGAGGCGCAGGCATATGCCCGCAACCCGGCCAGCTTCGCCGATCGCGGCAAGGAAGCGCTGCTGACCCGCACCGATGCGCAGGCGCTGCAAAAGGTGCTGAGCGGACAGGTGCCGCTGCTGATCCATGTCGAACGCGCCTCCGACATATTGGGCGTGCTGGCACTCAAGCGCGAGTTCGCCGGGCTGAAGCCGGTCCTCGTCGGCGCCAGCGAAGGCTGGACCGTCGCGCGGCAGATCGCGGCCGCGAACGTGCCGGTACTCGCCAGCGCGCTGTCCGACCTGCCCGCCAGCTTCGAACAGCTCGCCGCCACCCAGTCCAATATCGGCCGGATGAAGGCCGCCGGCGTGGTCGTCGGCATCGGCACGATCGGCGACGACGAGGCACGGCAGGCACGACTGGTGCGGCAATATGCCGGCAATCTCGTCGCGCTGTCGAAGGTGCCGGGCGCCTCGGGCCTCGACTGGGGGGCCGCCTTCGCCACGATCAGCTCGCTGCCCGCGCGCACGATCGGGATGGAGGGGGAGATCGGCTCGCTCAGCCCCGGCCGGCGCGGCGACGTGGTGATCTGGGACGGCGATCCGCTGGAGATCGGATCGGCCCCGACCCAGCTGTTCATCGACGGCGTCGAACAGCCGCTGACCAACCGCCAGACCCGGTTGCGCGACCGCTATCTCAACCCCGTCGAACAGGGCCTGCCCAAGGCGTATCAGCGATAAGGATGACGGAACCCGCAGGCGCGATCGGGCTTTGTCCGCTTCGGACAGTCGCCGCGCCTGCGGCCTTGGAACGGGAGACGAGACATGCGTGCGTTGCTGGTGATGCTGGGTGGATCGCTGATGCTGGCGGCTTGCGGGCCGAGCGCCGAGCAGCAGGCCGCGGCCAACGAAGCCGCCGCCGCCAACGCGGTCGAAGCGCAGCAGATGGCGACCCAGGTGGAGGCGCTGTCGCCCGGCCAGCGCGACGGCGTGTTCATCCGCGCAATCCGCGACGCGGGGCTGCGCTGCCAGGGCGTGACCTCGTCCGAACGGGGTGAAAAGCCGGGCAGCTGGGTCGCCACCTGTCAGGAAGGGTCGCGCCATATCATCACCTTCGGCGCCAACGGCATGGCGAACGTGACCAGCTTCACGCCGCAGCCGGCACCGCAACGGTAATCCCACGCGCCACCGTATCCCCGCGCAAGCGGGGATCCAGGGTCACGATCGCTCCGGCGGCATCTGGTACTCTGGACCCCCGCCTGCGCGGGGGTACGGTGCGTATCGGCCAGTTCGCACCACCTGCCGTCTTCGTCACCCCGGACTTGATCCGGGTCCCGCTTCTTTTTCTGCGGCCGGTAAGGAAGCGGGACCCCGGCTCAAGGCCGGGGTGACGCGAGAGCAACTGCCCCAATCGACCGTCAACGCGGCTCGAACACCGACCACCCGGTCCGCTGCACCAGCCGTTCCAGCGCGACCGTCCCCAGCTGCGAATTGCCGCGTTCGTTCAGCCCCGGCGACCATACCGCGATCGACGCGATGCCCGGCGCAATGGCCAGAATACCGCCGCCGACCCCGCTCTTGCCCGGCAGGCCGACGCGGAAGGCGAACTCGCCCGACCCGTCATAATGGCCGCAGGTCAGCATCAGCGCGTTGATCCGCCGCGCCCGCTGCGCCGACACGACATTGCGCCCGGTGGTCGGATTGACCCCGCCCGCCGCCAGATAGCGCCCGGCGAGCGCCAGCTGCCGACAGCTCATCGCCAGCGCGCATTGGTGGAAATAGACGCCCAGCGTCACGTGCGGGTCATGGTGGAGATTGCCGAACGCGCGCATGTAGCTGGCCAGCGCCAGGTTGCGGAACCCCGTATCCTGTTCCGCCTTCGCGACGTTCTCGTCGATGAAGATCCCGTCCTCGCCCGCCGCGGCGCGGACGAAGCGCAGCAGCTCGCCCAGCGCCTCGCGCGGTTCGTAGCGGCCGAGCAATATGTCGGCGACCACGATCGCGCCGGCATTGATGAACGGGTTGCGCGGAATGCCGTGTTCGCTTTCCAGCTGCACGATCGAATTGAATGCGCTGCCCGACGGCTCGCGCCCGACCCGCTTCCACAACTGGTCCCCGACCGCGCCCAGCGCCAGCGTCAGCGCGAACACCTTCGACACCGACTGGATCGAGAAACTCTCCTCGGCATCGCCCGCCAGATGGCAGGTCCCGTCCGCCTCGATCACCGCCATGCCGAACCGGTTCGGATCGACGGCGGCAAGCGGCGGAATATAGTCGGCCGGCCGCCCGCGATCGGGTGCATCGGCCATTTCGGCGGCGATGTCGGCGACGATCGCGGACAGGTCCATGACCGTCAGGCGATCTTGTCGATGAAACCACGCGGCACACGCAGCACGGTGCCGTGGCGCGCTTCCTTGGGAAAGCGCACCCGCGCCGTCTCGTCCCGCCACGTCACGAAATCGGTGGTCGACGCCGCGCCGAAATAGCCTTTTTCGTACACGTCGTAATAGACGACGGCGCGCCCATCGATCCACACCGCGCTCGGCCCCTCGGTCATGGTCGGGCTGAACGGCTTGCTCGCCGGTCCGAACGGCCCGGTCGGCGACGCCGCCGAACTGCTGACCACCCAGCGGCGCTGTTCGACGTCGTGCGTCTCGTCCTTGTAGATCATGCGATAGCCGCCCTGCGGCAGCTTCAGCAGGGTGAAGTCGATCGAATCGAACCCCGGATCGAACAGCAGTTTCGTCGGCGAAAAGGTTCGGAAATCGCGGGTCCGGGTGTAATAGGGCCTGAGCTTCAGCCCCTCGAACCGCTCGCCCGGCGTCGCGCCGTATTTGCCGTCGATGCTGCTCGACCAGAAGATCATGAAATCGCGCCGCTTGGGGTCATAGACCGTTTCCGGCGCCCAGCTGTTGCGCACCCCCGCGAACGCGGTCATCACCGGGATCGTCTGCTGCTTCGACCAGTGCATCAGGTCGCGCGAGGTCGCATGGCCGATCACCGGCCCGAACCAGTCGCTGGTCCACACCAGATGCCACAGCCCGTCGGGCGCCTGGCACAGATGCGGATCGCGCATCAACCTGTCCTTGCCGACCTCGGGCATCAGGAACCCGCGCCCGCCGCCTAGCGGAGTGAAGACGAACCCGTCGTCGCTCCGCGCCAGTTTCAGCCCCGCGCGCCCTTCGTCCTTGTCGGTGAAGTAGCTCAGCAGAAACGCATCGT
This sequence comes from Sphingomonas hankookensis, assembly GCF_001619955.1. Taxonomy (GTDB): domain Bacteria; phylum Pseudomonadota; class Alphaproteobacteria; order Sphingomonadales; family Sphingomonadaceae; genus Sphingomonas; species Sphingomonas hankookensis_A. The sequence goes on from NZ_LQQO01000007.1 coordinate 88,919, forward strand.
CGCCACGCGGGGCCGCAAAGGCGGGCAGGGCGGCGGTGCCGATCGTCGCACCGGCGGCTGCCAGCAAGTCCCGCCGCGTCAGTTCGTGCATAGCGTCTCTCCCGTTCGTCCGGCGTGGCTATCGCGCGGGCGGCGCTTTGCAAAGCGGTCGTTGTGAACGGCGTGCGGTTCGATCGACGCGCGGTCGTATCCGGTGACATCGGAGGAAACTGTCGGGAGGTTGGTAGGGGAGGCGCAACCCGTCCGTCACCCCGGACTTGATCCGGGGTCCCGCTACTTCTTCTTCGCGGGTCGGTAAGAAGCGGGACCCCGGGTCAAGCCCGGGGTGACGGACAGAGAGATACACGACGCCATTCCCCTCAAACCAGCCCCTTCAACCGGTACAGCGCCTCCATCGCCTCCCTTGGCGACATCGCATCGACGTCCAGCGCGCCCAATGCCTCCCGCAACCCGTCGACCGGCGCCTCCTCGACCGGGGCCATCGCGGCGAACAGCGGCAGGTCGTCCAGCCCCGCCGCAATGCCGCCGGTCTTGGCCTTGCCCGCCTCCAGCTTCGCCAGCACTGCCTTCGCCCGCTGCAATGTCGCCGGCGGCAGCCCGGCGAGGCGCGCGACGGCGATGCCATAGCTGCGATCCGCCGGCCCCTCGGCCAGTTCGTGCAGCAGCACCAGATCGCCCTTCCACTCGCGCGCGCGGACATGGTGCAGCGACAGCGCGTCGCACCGCTCGGCCAGCCGCGTCAGCTCGTGATAATGCGTCGCGAACAGGCAGCGGCAGCGATTATCCTCATGGATCGCCTCGACCACCGCCCACGCGATCGCCAAGCCGTCATAGGTCGACGTACCGCGCCCCACCTCGTCGAGGATCACGAACGACCGGGGCGTCGCCTGCGCCAGGATCGCCGCCGTCTCGACCATCTCGACCATGAAGGTCGACCGCCCGCGCGCCAGATTGTCCGACGCGCCGACCCGGCTGAACAACCGGTCGACCAGCCCCAATGTCGCCGAGGTCGCCGGCACGAAGCTGCCCGCCTGCGCCAGCACGACGATCAGCGCATTCTGCCGCAGGAAGGTCGACTTGCCGCCCATGTTCGGCCCCGTGACCAGCCACAGCCGCGAGCTTTCCGACAGCCGACAGTCGTTCGCCACGAACCGCCCGCCGCTCCTCGCCACCGCGCTCTCGACCACCGGATGCCGCCCGCCGACGATCTCGAGGCAGCTATGATCGACCAGCACTGGGCGCGCCCAGCCGCCCTCGGCCGCACGTTCGGCCAGCGCCGCCGTCACGTCGATCCGCGCCAGCGCATCCGCCGTCGCGGCGATCGCTTCCCGCTTGTCAAGCGCGGCTTCGGTAAACGCCTCCAGATGCGCCGCCTCCGCCGCCAGCGCATGCGCGCCAGCCTGGGTCACCTTCAGCGCCGCTTCGTGCAGGTCGGGCGCGTTGAAGCGGACGACCCCGGCCAATGTCTGGCGATGGGTAAAGCCGCTATCGGCCGCCATCAGCTTGTCGGCGGCGCGCGCCGGCACCTCGACATGATAGCCGAGCACGCCATTGTGCCGGATCTTGAGCGCCGAAATCCCGGTCCGCTCCCGATACTGCGCCTCCAGCGCGGCAATCGCCCGCCGCCCGCCGGCGCCGGTATCGCGCAGCGCATCGAGCGCGGCGTCATATCCTTCCGCCACGAACCCGCCCGCCGCCGCATCGATCGGCGGCATCGGCACCAGCCCGCGCGTCAGCAGGTCGATCAGCTCGCCATGCCCGCGCAGCCGCGGCGCCAGCTCGACGATCAGCGGCGGCACGGCCGGCAGTTTGTCCAGCCGCTGCCCCAGCGTCCATGCCGCGCTCAACCCGTCGCGCAACTGCCCCAGATCGCGCGGGGAGCCGCGTCGCGCCGCGATCCGCCCCAGCGCCCGGCCGATATCGGGCAAGGCGCGCAGCGTCGTGCGCAGCTCGTCGCGCAAACCGGGATCGTCATGCGCCCACGCCACCGCGGCATGGCGGCCCTCGATCATCGCCCGGTCCATCAACGGCGCGGCGATATCGCTCGCCAGCAACCGCGCACCGGCGCCCGTCACCGTCCGGTCGACCTCCGCCAGCAGGCTGCCCGCCCGCGCCCCCGCCGCCGTCCGCGTCAGTTCGAGGCTCTCGCGCGTCGCCGCATCGATCGCCATGCACTGGCCATCGGCCGCGCAGACCGGCGGGCGCAGGAACGGCAATTGCCCCCGCGCCGTATGGTCGAGATAGGCAATGAGGCCACCCGCCGCCGCCAGCGCGGCACGCGAAAACTGCCCGAACCCGTCGAGCGTCGCGACGCCGTGCAGCGCCTTCAACCGCGCCTCGCCGGACGCACTGTCGAAATCGGCCCTGGCGCGCAGCAGCGTCGCGACCTCGGCAAAGGTCGACGTCTCCGCCGCGACCACCTCGACCGCCTGCAACCGGGCGAGCGCGGCGGTCAGGCCGGCGGCATCGGTCTCGATCACTTCGAACCGGCCGGTCGATACATCGGCGGCGGCAATCGCCACGCCGCCCGCCGCCTCGCCGATGCACGCGCACCAGTTCGCCGCGCGCGCATCGAGCAGCGCTTCCTCGGTCAGCGTGCCTGCCGTCACCACCCGCACGATCGCCCGCGCGACCAGCGCTTTGGAACCCCTCGCGCGTTTCGCCTCTTCCGGGCTTTCGACCTGTTCGGCGATGGCGACCCGGTGCCCCGCCTTGATCAGCCGCGCCAGATACCCCTCGGCCGAATGCACCGGCACGCCGCACATCGGGATCTTCGCGCCGTCATGCTCGCCACGCGCGGTCAGCGCGATGTCGAGGCACGCTGCGGCGATCTTCGCATCGTCATGGAACAGCTCGAAAAAGTCACCCATGCGATAGAAGAGCAGGCAATCGTCGGCCTCCGCCTTCAACGCCAGATATTGCTGCATCATCGGGGTGGGGGCGGGGGAATCGGTTCCCTGAGCCTTGCTTGCCATCGCCGGGCGATACCGTCCGGCGGCGTGCCCGCGCAAGCGTATCAAAGCATATCCGCGCGCCCTTCACCCTTGCCCCGCGCGCCTTCCCCTGCGTAAAGCCCATCCAAACGGGAGATCGCCAGTGTCCGAAACCACCGACCAGTTTTCCGAGCGCGAGGCGCTGCTGTTCCATTCGGAAGGCCGTCCGGGCAAGATCGAGATCATCGCGTCCAAGCCGATGGCGACCCAGCGCGACCTCGCGCTCGCCTATTCGCCCGGCGTCGCGGTACCGGTGAAGGCGATCCACGACGATCCCGCCACCGCCTACGACTATACCGCCAAGGGCAATCTGGTCGCGGTCATCTCGAACGGCACGGCGATCCTCGGCCTCGGCAATCTCGGCGCGCTGGCGTCGAAGCCGGTGATGGAGGGCAAGGCGGTGCTGTTCAAACGCTTCGCCGACGTCGATTCGATCGATATCGAGCTGAAGACCGAGGATGTCGACCGCTTCATCGACGCGGTCGAGCTGATGGAGCCGAGCTTCGGCGGCATCAATCTGGAAGACATCAAGTCACCCGAATGCTTCATCATCGAGCAGACCCTTCGGGAACGCATGAACATTCCCGTCTTCCACGACGACCAGCACGGCACCGCGATCATCTGCGCCGCCGGCCTCATCAACGCCTGCCTGCTGACCAAGCGCAAGCTGTCCGAGGTCAAGGTCGTGGTGAACGGGGCGGGTGCCGCCGCCATCGCCTGCACCGAACTGATGAAGGCGATGGGCGTCGCCCATGAAAACGTCATCATGTGCGACCGCACCGGCGTCATCTATCAGGGCCGCGACGACGTGAACCAGTGGCAGTCGGCCCATGCCGCCGCCACCGACCGCCGCACGCTGACCGAGGCGCTGCACGGCGCCGACGTGTTCCTGGGCCTCTCCGCGGCGGGCGCGCTGAAGCCCGAAATGGTCAAGGACATGGCGCCGTCGCCGATCATCTTCGCGATGGCCAATCCGGAGCCGGAAATCCGCCCCGAACTGGCCAAGGCCGCGCGCCCCGACGCGATCGTCGCCACCGGCCGCTCGGACTATCCGAACCAGGTCAACAACGTCATCGGCTTCCCCTTCATCTTCCGCGGCGCGCTCGACGTCCGCGCCACCGGCATCAATGACGAGATGAAGATCGCCGCCGCGACCGCCATCGCCGAACTCGCGCGCCAGCGCGTGCCGGAGGAAGTCGCGCTCGCCTATGGCACGCAGCACAGCTTCGGCCCCGATTACATCATCCCCGCGCCGTTCGACCCGCGCCTGATGGAACTGGTGCCCTCCGCCGTTGCCAAGGCAGCGATGGATTCGGGCGTCGCGACGCGCCCGATCCTCGACATGGAGGCCTATCGCCAGCAGCTGCGCGCGCGCCTCAACCCGACCACTTCGGTCCTGACCATGGCTTATGAGGGCGCCCGCGCGCACCCCAAGCGCGTGCTGTTCGCCGAAGGCGAAGAGGAAGTCGTGCTGCGTGCCGCCATCGCCTTCAAGGAAGGTGGCTATGGCATCCCGGTGCTGGTCGGTCGCGACGACGTCTATGACCAGCTGCGCGCGCTCGGCGTCGCCAATCCCGAGGAATATGAAGTCCATAACAGCCGCACCAGCGAGATGGTGCCGCAGATGGTCGACTTCCTCTATGGGCGGCTGCAGCGTCGCGGCTTCCTGAAGCGCGATGTCGAGCGGATGATCAACCAGGACCGCAACACCTTCGGCGCGGTGCTGCTGCAGCTGGGCGTTGCGGATGCGATGATCACCGGCATCACCCGCACCTATGCCCAGGCGTTTCGCGGCGTGCGGCGGGTCATCGATCCGGTCGACGGCAAGGTGCCGTTCGGCATTCACCTGCTCGTGGGACAGAGCCATACCGTGTTCATGGCCGACACCACGATCAACGAACGCCCCTCGGGCGAGGAACTGGCCGACATTGCCGAGCGCACCGCCGCCGTCGCCCGTCGCATGGGCCACGAACCGCGCGTCGCGTTCCTCAGCTATTCGACCTTCGGCAATCCCGAAGGCCAGTGGATCGACAATGTCCGCGACGGCGTGGCCGCGCTTAACAAGCGGCAGGTCGGTTTCGAATATGAAGGCGAAATGGCCCCCGACGTCGCGCTCAACCCGCGCCAGATGGCGAACTTCCCCTTCGCCCGCCTGTCGGGTCCGGCCAATGTGCTGGTGATGCCCGGACTGCAATCGGCCAACATCTCGGCCAAGCTGCTGCGCGAACTGGGCGGCGACGACGTGATCGGCCCGATGCTGATCGGCATGGAAAAGCCGGTACAGATCGCCCCGATGACCAGCACCGCCAACGAACTGGTGACGCTGGCGGTGCTCGCCGCCGGCGGCATGGTCGGGTGAGGGCAGGGGGCGCGATCGATCGCGCCCCCCTCCCGGCCGTTATTCCGGCCGGCCGTTCTCGATCTCCGACGCGAACCGTCGATAATAGGCAGCGGACGCGGCATTGCCCGCTTTTACGAACCGATCGCCGACCTGTCGGGCGGCCAGGACGGCATCGGCCCAAGCCTGATCCTGTTCCTTTAAATAATTGCCGTCGGCAGGCAAAATCCTGCCGTCGGCGGTGAAACCACGCGCGGCGGCGTAGGACTTGTCCGGGTTGAACAGCAGACCGCTGGCGGGGCGGCCCGCTTTTATTCGACCTACCAGAAACGCGAACGGTGCTCCTCGACCGATGCGCAAGACGCCAAGTCCTTCCGCCCGGTTTTTCACACAATCGCCAAGCCATTGCGCTGGCTCGCCGGCATATCGCGCAGGCACCGCGGCACGACAGGCGGTAGGGAAGGACGGCGTACGCGACGAGCGTGGTTCAGCGGCGGTCGCTGCCAATGCCAAAACTGCCGCCAGGACGAACGTACGGCCGATCATAGTTGGAAACTCCGCACAAGCGCCAACCCGCATTCGAAGTGCATCGCGTCCTTACGACCGATACTTCGATAGCCGCCGCCCCAATACCAGCCCGCTCGGTGAAAGTGGGGCACCATCACGTCCAAGCCGCGCATGGAGTAACCGGCACCATAAGGAGGAGCGTCGACACCGATGACGAAGTCGATCGCGATCCCCCAGGAATGGTTCGAGTAGGATGCACCGTTCCGCGTCTTTCGAATGAGATGCATGCCGTTATACCCCAGGATGCCGTTCAGCGTCGGGTATTTCCGTAAAACCGTCGCCAGCACACTGCGCAGGCTTGCCAGCGCCGGCTTCAGTCCGGTTGCGCGGAACGGGCCGACCGATTCTGTTGCGGTCAACCCTTTCATCCGTTGGCTGTTAGGATCGCCCAGCAGCGCCATCATGTGCGAACTGGTCGGGCAAACCAGTCCAGCGTTGATCGCCGGGCCGGGAAGTACGGTTCTTTCCCGCCAATACTCGACCAACGGTTCGAACCTGGGTTTCGGCGAAGCAGATGGCGGCGATGCGACAGGTCGCGATGACTTGGGTCGTTCCAGCGGTCTAGTGTGCCGGGGCGGGACAGGTGGTGTCGTCAGCGCCTGCCGGTTGCGGGATGCCGCCGCCTTTGCCGATAGATGTCGAAAAGTCGGGCCACGAACGTCGATCCGCCCATCGGGCCGTCGTATCACATCGCGCTGAAACTGCTCGATGGCCCGGATCGTCTTTCGCCCACAGAGCCCGTCGATCGGACCGGCGAGACGCCGACGCTTTGCAACAGCGATTGAACGGCAATCACGTCCTGTCGACGATTTTCACCGCCCAACCCTACCGACGCCAATATTGCGCTCATGGCATATCACTCCCATCACAGAAGCGACGGAAGAATGCTCGAATCGGGGCGGTGCCGCAAGACGCGGATGCGCACGAGCCCCCCTCAAAACTCCTTGATCAACCGCACGCCCCCCACCGGCCGCGCCCGTTCGCCGCGCTGCTTGTCGGCGCCGACGCCCAACTGCACATTCACCTTGTCCGCCAGCGGCGCATGGAATTGCGGGATGATCGCCACCCCGCCATCGCGGTGCGACTTGTAATTGACCTCGACCCCGGCGATCCGGTCGCGCCCCAGGTCGTAGAAGGTCGAATGGTTGACCAGCAGCCCGGCATCGCTTTCCGACTGGCCGAGCCGCACGTCGCCGACCCCGACCATCGTCATCGTGCTCAGCCGTTCATTGTGCCGGCGCCCCAGCATGTAGAGCAGCGCCTGCGACGTCCGCCCGCTCTCGCGCTCGTAAATGCCCAGATATTGCACGCCGTGCACGGCGCGCCCGCGGTCGAACGTGCCGATCGTCGCCTGCGCGCCCATCTTCAGTTCGGCCAGCCGCGTGCCTTCGAACGGCAGCTCGATTTCCAGCGCGAAGCCGTCGGCAACGGCATATTCGATCTCCGGCGCCCATTCGACTGCGCGTTCCTGCCCCGACAGCGGCGACAGCGCGAGGACGTTGGTCTCCAGCTCGCCCCGCCGCGCGCCCATCGGGCGGACCATGTCGAACACCATCGGTTCGGGAATATGCGGATAGTCGGTGGTGTCGCGCGCGGCGGCGGGAACGGCGCCGACCAGCGTCAGCAGCAGCGCGGCAAAACGGACAATAGCCATGGTTCGAACGGACCCTTGTAGTGCAGGCGCGTTCTACGGTCGGGCGCTGGCGGGTCAAACCGGCACGGGCCACCTGGGGATAGCGGCAGCATTTTGACCGTTATCGTTTACGATGCGGCAACGGAGGCGGCGATGACGACGGCGATGGTGATCGGTGCCAATGGCGGAATCGGTGCGGCGCTGGTGGCGGGGCTTGCCGGTTCCGGCCGCTACACCAGCATCATCGCCGCCGCCCGCCGCGCGCCCGCCGCCTTGCCCGATGGTGTCGACTACCACCCGATCGACCTCGCCGATCCCGCCTCGATCGAAGCCGCCGCCGCGCGTATCGACGCGCCGCTCACCCGCGTCATCGTCGCGACCGGCATATTGCACGACGAAGCGGGCGGCCCCGAGCGCAGCCTGCGCGACCTCGACGCGGACCGTCTCGCCCATCTCTTTGCGATCAACACCATCGGCCCGGCACTGGTCTTGCGGCATTTCGCGCCGCTGCTGGTAAAGGACGCGCCGAGCGCCATCGCCTGTATCTCGGCGCGCGTCGGCAGCATTTCCGACAACCGGCTGGGCGGCTGGTACGGCTATCGCGCGTCGAAGGCGGCGCTGAACCAGATCGTGCGCACCGCCGCGATCGAACTGGCCCGCACCCGGCCACAGGCGGTCTGCGTCGCGCTCCATCCCGGCACCGTCGACACGGGGCTGAGCAAGCCGTTCCAGCGCGGGGTGCCGGCCGAAAAACTGTTCGCCCCGGCCTATAGCGCCGAACGGCTCCTGGCGGTGCTCGACGGCCTGACCCCGGCGCAAAGCGGCCGCATCTTCGCATGGGACGGCGCGGAAATCACACCGTAACTTTCCTACACGCCGCCCGTCTGCCACCGTCGACGACGCTCTTTCGCATCGTCCGCCACCCCACCGCGCCCGCGCCGCCCGAAGCGCCGCGTCTTGCGCGCAAGTGTGAACTTAATGAACTTTGGCCATCGCTACCGACGTGAAGTTCGAACGCCTGCCACCTCCACGCGTCACCCCGGGCTCGACCCGGGGTCCCGCTTCTTCTCCTCCACTGCCGCCCAGAGCGAAACCCCGGATCAAGTCCGGGGTGACGAAGACACCGCGCGCAACCCGCGACGAGTGTGAACTTAGTGAACTTTGGCCACCGCAACCGACACGAGGTTCCAACGCCAGCCACCTCCAACCGTCACCCTGGGCCTGACCCGGGGGTCCCGCTTCATCTTCTCCACCGCCGCCCAAAGCGAAACCCCGGATCAAGTCCGAACCGATGAAGACGCCGCGCGCAGCTCGCGACGAGTGTGAACTTAGTGAACTTTGGCGCCGCAACCGCTACGAGGCTCCAATGCCAGCTACCCCCGGCCGTCACCCCGGGCTCGACCCGGGGTCCCGCTTCTTCTCCACCGCCGCCCAGAGCGAAACCCTGGATCAAGTCCGAACCGACGAAGACGCCGCGCACAACACGCGACGAGTGTGAACTTAGTGAACTTTGGCGCCGCAACCGCCACGAGGCTCCAATGCCAGCTACCCCCGGCCGTCACCCCGGGCTCGACCCGGGGTCCCGCTTCTTCTCCACCGCCACCCCAACCGTCGCCCCGGGCTCGACCCGGGGTCCCGCTTCTTCTTCTCCACCGCCACCCAAAGCGGAACCTCTCGATCAAGTCCAAGCCAACGAAGACGTGGCGCGCAACACGCCACCAGTGTGAACTTAGTGAACTTTGGCCGCTATCCGTCGATCGATCCGCCCATCGACGCATTGACCAGCCCGCCATCGACGGTGATCGTCTCGCCCACCACATAATCACCGGCGCGCGCGGCGAGGTAGATCGCCGCCGCCGCCATATCCTCGTCCGCGCCGATCCGGCCCGCCGGGATCTGCTTGGCCACGCCGTCGCCATGGTCGCGTGCCGCCTTGTTCATCTCGCTGGCGAATGCCCCCGGCGCGATCGAGGTGACGTGGATCGCGTCCATCACCAGCCGCGCCGCCATCCGCCGCGTCAGGTGGATCAGCGCCGCCTTCGACGCCTGGTAGCTGTAGGTTTCCCACGGATTGACACGCTGGCCGTCGATCGAGGTGATGTTGATGACCTTGGCCGGCCGCGCGCGCGATGCGGCCGCCTTCAGCATCGGATGCAGCGCCTGCGTCAGGAAGAAGGGCGACTTGACGTTCAGGTCCATGACCTTGTCCCAGCCGCTTTCGGGAAAGTCCTCGAACGCCTGTCCCCATGCCGCACCGGCATTGTTGACGAGGATGTCCAGCCGGTCGGTGTGGCTGGCCAGCCGGTCTGCCAGCGCGCGGCACCCTTCGATGGTCGATACGTCCTGCGGCAGGGCGGTCGCGCCGATCTCCTCGGCGGTCGCGATGCACTGGTCAGCCTTGCGCGCCGACACGAACACCCGCGCCCCCTGCGCCACGAAGCCCGCCGCGATCATCCGCCCGATGCCGCGCGATCCCCCGGTGATCAGCGCGGTGCGTCCGTCGAGCCGGAACAGGCTGCTGGTATCCATCACATCGTCTCTCCACAAACCCGATGTTCGAATTGGCATCGTTACGGGATGGATAGCCGATACCGTAGCAACAAAAAAGGTGTGCTCGCCCATCTTGCGTCGATTGCCGGCACCTGTAATCTCTTTACAAGCGCACAAAGGGGGCAGGGCAGATGGAAAGCAAGATGTTCGCCGGCCACGCCGTCCGCCGCCTGCGCCGCGGCCACGCGCTGACCCAGGCGGCGATGGCGCAGGCGCTGGGCATTTCCGCCAGCTATCTCAACCTGATCGAACGCAATCAGCGCCCGCTGACCGCGACGCTGCTGGTGGCGCTTGCCGAACGCTATGGCTTCGATGCCCGCACGCTGGCGGCCAGCGAGCCGGGCGGCGGGGCGGAGGCGCTGCGCCGTCGGCTGGCCGATCCGATGTTCGCCGACCTCGCGCTCGACCGCGCCGATATCGCCGAATGGCTGGCCGGCGCGCCGGGCGGGGCGGAGGCGTTCGCCCGCGCCTTTGACCGGCTGGGCAGCGGCGGGGCGGGGGCGCCGGTCACCGCCGACCCGGCGGCGGAAGCGCGCGCGACGATCGAGCGCTGGCGCAACCATTTCCCCGACCTCGACGCCCAGGCCGAGGCACTGGCCGACGAACTGCGGCTGGCCGGCGGCGATCCGGCGGCGGCGATGGCCGACCGGCTGCGGGTGCGCCATCACCTCTCGGTCCGGCTGCTGCCGGTGGAGGCGATGCCCGACCGGCTGCACCGCACCGACCTCCACGCCCGGCAGCTCCAACTGTCCGAACGGCTCGACCCCGCCTCGCGCAGCTTCGCGCTCGCCCGCGCGCTGGGCCATGCCGAGGCACGGGGCGAGGTCGATGCGGTGGTGCGCGGTGCCGGCCTGTCCGACCGGACCGCCGAACAATGGCTCCGTCGCCACCTCCACGGCTATTTCGCCGCCGCCGTCATGATGCCCTATGCCCGCTTCCTGCGCGCGTGCGAGGCGACCGGCTACGACCTCGCGCTGCTCGGCCGCCGTTTCGGGGCGGGGTTCGAACATGTCGCCCACCGGCTGACCACCCTCAACCGCGTCGGCGCGCGGGGGCTCTCCTTCTGCCTGCTCCGGCTCGACCGGGCGGGGCAGGTGTCGAAGCGCTTCGCCGGCGCCAGCCAGTCGCCGCTGGTCGAGGGGGCACCCTGTCCGCTGCTCGGCGCCTTCGACGCCTTCGCACGCGGCGGGGAGAGCATCGTGCAGCTGGTCGAACCGGAAGAGGGCGGCCGCTGGCTGACCCTGTCGCGCACCGTCACTCCGCCCGGCGCCCTGGCCGGAGAGGTGCGGGCGCGCTTCGTCGTGATGCTGGGGGTCGCCGCCGATCAGGCGGGCGGCCTCGCGGCGGCGCGGGGCATCGACCTGTCGGCGCCGGGCATGCCGGTCGGGCCGGGCTGCCGCGCCTGCACCCGCAGCGACTGCCCGCAACGCTCCGCCCCGCCGGCCGGGCGCGCCATGCGATTGGACGACCGAGAGGGCGGGCTGACCCCCTTCGCCTTTGCCGGCGACTGACCACACGCTATGACGGCGTTACGTCTCCTTTAACCCTGTCGTGGCAGGAGGTTGGCATGCGAGTCCTTCACATCCTCGACCATGGCCTGCCCCTGCACAGCGGATATACGTTCCGCACGCGGGCGATCCTGACGGCGCAGATGGCGCGCGGGTGGCAGGTCGCCGCCGTCACCGGCGCGCGGCAGGGCGTGACGGCGGTCGCGCAGGAAACGGTGGACGGCATCGATTTCCACCGCACCGTGCCGCCCCGCCAGCTGCCGGCGCCACTCGGCGAACTGGCGGAAATCCGCGCCTTTTCCGCATCGATCGACCGGGTCGTCGACCAGTTTCGCCCCGACATCCTCCACGCTCATTCGCCGGTGCTCGACGCGCTCGCCGCGTTGCGCGTCGCCCGCCGGCGCAAGCTGCCCCTCGTCTACGAAATCCGCGCCTTCTGGGAAGACGCCGCGGTCGGCAACGGCACCGGCACCGAAGGCTCCGCCCGCTACCGTGCGACTCGCGCGCTCGAAACCTGGGCCGTGCGCCGCGCCGATGGCGTCGCGGTGATCTGCGAAGGACTGCGCCGCGATCTGGTCGCGCGGGGGATCGACGCGGGCAAGATCATGGTGTCGCCCAACGGAGTCGACCTGACCCTGTTCGGCGATCCGCCCCCGCCCGACACCGCGCTCGCCGCCGAACTCGGCTTGGCCGGCATGGAGGTGCTGGGCTATCTCGGCAGCTTCTACGATTATGAAGGGCTCGACACGCTGATCGCCGCCATGCCGGCACTGGTTGCGGCGCGGCCGAACGTCCGGCTGCTGATGGTCGGTGGCGGCCCGATGGAAGCGGCCTTGCGCGCCCAGGCGGCGGCGTCGAGCGTCGCGCACGCCATCCATTTCATCGGCCGCGTGCCGCATCAGGAGGTCGAACGCTATTATGGCCTCGTCGACCTGCTGGTCTATCCGCGCAAGGCGATGCGGCTGACCGATCTCGTCACCCCGCTCAAACCCCTCGAAGCCATGGCACAGCGCCGGCTGGTCGCTGCGTCCGACGTCGGCGGCCATCGCGAACTGATCCGCGACGGCGATACCGGCACGCTGTTCGCACCCGACGATCCCGCCGCGCTGGCGTCGCGCGTCGCCGCGCTGCTCGCCGACCGCTCCGGCTGGGACGCGATGCGCGACCGCGGCCGCGCCTTTGTCGAGGCGGAGCGCAACTGGGCGTCGAACGTCGCGCGCTATCAGCCGCTCTACCAGCGCCTCATCGCCGCACGGCGACCGGGCGCGGTGGTCGGCGATGCATCGATGGTGGACGCATGAACCGCGCACTGCCCCTGACGGTCGCCACGCTGGTCGGGCTGGCCGTCGCGATCGCCATCGCCTTCGTACCGATGTGGCGGATCGAAACGGTGGTGTCCGAAACCGGGCTGCCCGCCTTCCTGTCGATCGCGGAGCCGCCGCTGGGCATAACGGCGCGCGCGGCGCTGATGCTTCTTTCAGGGCTGGCGGTTGCGGTCCCGGTCTGGATCGCGCTGCGCCTGCTCGATCGCGGCCCGGTCGCGCTGCCATCGGCGGAAGCGGTCGAAGAGGAAGCGCCGCCCAGCGTCCGCCGCGCCGATGCCCATCCCGACGCCCCGCCGCGCCCGCCGGTCCGCGCCGTGCGCGATCTGGGTCAGCCGTTCCTCGATCCGGTCGCGCCGGCCGAGCCGGAGGTCGCCCTGCCGCGCGACCTGAACACGCCGATGGCGATGTTCGACCCGGACGCGCTGCCGATGGTGCCGGCCGCCCCACCGCCGACCGTTCGCCCGCTGTTCCGTCCGGCCGCCGAACCCGAGCCCGAACCCGAACCGGTGGCGGAGAGCGAACCCGTTCCCCCCTCGCCGGTGGAACCGCAAGCCCGATCCGCCGAACCTGCGCCCAGCCTGTCGGCGTTGATCGACCGGCTCGACCACGGGTTGCAGCGTCGGCGTGGGGAACGGGGCGATCCCGATGCGGATGCCCCCAATGCCGGCCTCGCTTTGGCACTGGGGGCGCTGCGCCGCATGGCGCGGGGCGAGTAGGGGGTCAGCGTTCCTCGACGCTGAGTATGTCGATCGTTGCCGTCCGTTCGGCCGCGCTCGTGACGACCAGGTCGGCGACCAGATGTCCGCGTAGCGGCAGGTCCGCTTCGGGCAAGTTCGCCAGCCATGGGGCGAATCCAGCCCCGTCGCCGATCAGCGTCAGGTGGTGCCGCGCCCCGTTGAACGTGGCACTCGCCCAAGGCGTCGCCGCCGATGCGACGATCTCGATCGCGATCCCCGCCGCTTCGGCCGCAATGCGCAGCCGCCGTTCGAGCAGGGTCGTGACGTCCGGCCCCCGGCTCACTGCGAACGCTCCTGCCGGTCGATATAGGCCTCGATCCGGGCGATCAGCGGCGGGCGCGGCTGTCGCCCGTTGCGCAGGTCGCCCACCAGTCGCGGATCGCCCGCCGCGCGCCGCCCGAACAGCGTTTCGGGCGTTCCCGTTTCCTGCAGATGCCGGCTGATTCGCTGCAATATGGTGTGCATCCATAACCTCCCGTCCGCTCCCTCGACTCGACAATGTTCTTGATCTGTTCCTTGGAATCCAACATGTCTAGGAAAATTCCTACAAGGAGGACGGCGATGGAAATGGACGATGTCCGCGCGACGATCGCGCGGGTCGCGGCGGAACGCGGGGCCAGCCTGTCCGAATTGTCGCGCCTGTTGGGGCGCAATCCGGCCTATATGCAGCAGTTCATCGAACGCGGTTCGCCCCGCCGATTGTCGGAGGGCGACCGGGCGACGCTGGCGCGCTACCTAGGCGTGTCGGAGGCGGCGCTGGGCGGCCCGGAGGCGCGCGAACTGGTCGCCGTGCCACGAGTCGACGCACTGGCGTCGGCGGGGCCGGGTGGGCTGGTGGATGACGATCGCGGCGACGGCGCGATGCGGATCGACGGCGCGCTGCTACGCCAGTTGCGGGTGCGCCCGGGACAGGCGTCGGTGATCGCGGTCGCAGGCGATTCGATGCTGCCGACGCTGGCGGATGGCGACACCATCCTGGTCGATGGCGGCGACCGGCGCGGCGTGTCGGGGGCGATCCATGTCGTGCGCCATGACGGGGTGTTGCTGGTCAAGCGGCTGGCGCGGGTGCCGAACGGGGTCGAACTGGTCAGCGACAATCCGGCCTATGCCCCGATCCGGGTCGACGGCACGCCCGATATCGTCGGACGCGTCGTGTGGCTGTCGCGCGCGCTATAGGCGGATCACGGCTTCGGCCGGTCCAGCTGCCAGATGGCGACGGCGATCGCGATGCCGAGCGCAAGGCCGATCAGCAGCCCCATTGTCGCTTCGCCGAACACCGCGCCGATGATCGCGCCGCCCATCACGCCCAGCGCGATCGGCATTCCGCCGGCCTTCGGAGTATGCGGTGTCTTGTTCATCCCCGTCGCTTGCCATAGTCGACGGCCGCGCGCCACTCCCGTCCCGCCTGTGTCGCATCGGGACAGGGTGGCGTGCCGATCCGGGATTGCGCGGCGGCCGTTAACGATCAAAGGCGGCGGGGAAGGCGGTCGGTTCGCTTCCGGCACGATCCATGAACCACGGGATGCCATGCTCGACCCTGCACCGCTGCCGCCCTACATCGCCGACCTTTCCGACGTGGGTATCGCACAGCAATTGATGGCCGAATACGGCCCGGTCGCCGCGGAGGAAGCCGCCGCCCGTGCCGGTCAGGCCCGCAACCGGGACAATGTCGTCCAATTCTGCCGCTGGCGACAGGTCGCGCGGCTCGTCACGCTGCTGGAGCAGCCGGGCGCCTGGGGCACGATTCACTGACGTTTCGGGCCGGTTTGCCCTTGGCGGCAAGTGCCCTGCCGGTCTAGGACGAAACGATGTCGAGCTGCCGGCTAGCCGTGCTGTTGAGCGCCGGATGGCTCGCTTTTGCGGGTCCGATGGCGTTCGCGCAGACCCCGCCGGCCGCGCAGGAAACCCCGCTCGATCCGAATGCGCCGCTGACCGACCTGCCCGATATCGGCGTCGCCTGGCCCGATCTGTCGACCGCGCCGACCGACCCGACGCTCGCCACCGGGCCGCAGCGTGCCGGCGGCGAATATCGCTATAATTACCGCATCACCGGCATTGACGAGATCAACAACGACCTGTTCCGCCAGCGGTTCAACGAACTCTCGACGTTGCGCGCGAACGAAGGCGAACCGTCGAACGCGGCGCAGATCGACCGCCGCGCGCGCGAGGATGCCCGGCTGCTCGACGACCTGCTGCGCAACGAAGGCTATTTCGACGCCCGCATCGCGACCAGCGTCCGGCCCGAAGGCGACCGGCTGATCGTGTATCTGGAGGTGGAGCCGGGCCAGCTCTACCGCTTCGCGCAGGTCCGCACGCCAGGTATTGCGGCGGCGGGCGAGAAGGCCGGCGACCTGCGCACGGCATTCGGCCTCAAACCCGAAGCACCGGTACAGGGCGACACGGTGGTTGCGGCGCAGGAAAAGCTGGAGACGACGATCGGGCGCGAAGGCTTTCCCTTCGCCAAGGTCGGCGATCCGCAGATCACCGTCGACCATGCGACCCGCACCGCGACGATCGAGGTCGACGTGCAGCCGGGCGGCGAGCGGCGGTTCGGGCGGATCGTCGCCCGGCCCAACCGCATCTTCGATGGCGATCATGCGCAGGACATCGCCCGGTTCAAGCCCGGCGAAACCTATGATTCGGCGCTGGTCGACGATCTGCGCCGCGCGATCGTGCAGACCAGCCTCGTCTCGCAGGTGCGGCTGACCCCGGTCGAGGGACAGGCGCCGGGCACGGTCGACCTCGACCTCGCGATGGAGCCGGCGCCGCCGCGCACCATCGCCGGCGAAATCGGCTATGGCACCGGCGAAGGCGCGCGGGTCGAGGCGAGCTGGACCCATCGCAACCTGTTCCCGCCCGAAGGCGCGCTGACGCTGCGCGGCGTGATCGGCACCCTCGAACAGGTGGCGGCGGTCACCTTCCGCCGCAACAATTTCCATGGTCGCGACCGGGTGCTGACCGCGCAGATGGCGGCGACCCACCTGGTGCGCAACGCGTTCGAGGCGAACACGCTGTCGCTGTCGGGCAGCCTCGAGCGACAGACCAACATCTTCTTCCAAAAGACCTGGACCTGGTCGCTGGGCGGGGAACTGGTCGCGACCGACGAACGCGACGTGATCGTCGCGACCGGCGAACCGCGCCGCCGCACCTATTTCATCGGCGCCTTGCCCAGCAGCCTCAACTATGACGGCTCGGACGACCTGCTCAACCCGACGCGCGGCTTCCGCCTGGGCGGGCGGATCAGCCCCGAATTGTCGCTGCAGGGCAATGTGTTCGGCTATACCCGTGCGCAGATCGATGCGAGCGTGTATCGTCCGATCACCGGCCGGGTCGTGCTGGCGGCGCGTACCCGGATCGGGTCGATCCTCGGCGCGCCGCGCGATGCGGTGGCGCCGTCGCGGCGCTTCTATGCCGGCGGCGGCGCGTCGGTGCGCGGCTATGGCTTTCAGGATATCGGTCCGCGCGATCCCAACAACGATCCGATCGGCGGCCGCAGCCTTGCCGAATTCTCGCTGGAGGCGCGGGTCAAGGCGTTCGGCAATTTCGGCGTCGTGCCGTTCCTCGATGCCGGCAACATCTATACCTCGACGCTGCCGCGCTTCACCGGCATGCGCTACGGCGCCGGGGTCGGCGTGCGCTATTACAGCAATTTCGGTCCGATCCGCGTCGATGTCGGGACGCCGATCAACCCGCAGCGTGGCGACCCGCGCGTCGCGGTCTATGTCTCACTGGGGCAGGCATTTTGACCGACGAACCCGTCGCAGCGTCGCCGCCGGTCGTGGCGAAGCGCCGTATCGGCTGGGGCCGGCGGCTGGCGCAGCTGGTGTTGGCGATCATCGTCCTGATCGCCGGGCTGCTGGTGCTGATCGACACCGGTCCCGGCCACCGGCTGATCGCGAACCGCATCGCGACGATGAAGCCCGCCAACGGCCTGCGCTATCGCATCGGGCGGATCGACGGGTCGATCTATACCCGCGCACGGCTGATCGACGTGCGGATCTATGATTCCAAGGGCCTGATCCTGCGCGCACCGCTGGCCGAACTCGACTGGCGGCCGTGGGAATTCGTGTCGAACCGGCTGTCGATCAACAGCCTGACCATTCCGCGCGCGATCCTTGCCAAACTGCCGCAGCCGACGCCGACCGGGCGCAAGACGCCGATCCTGCCGAGCTTCGACATTCGCATCGGCCGGCTGAGCGTCGAGCGGCTGGAACTGGCCAAGGCGGTCACCGGCACGCCGCGGATCGGCAAGCTGGCCGGGCAGGCGGATGTCCGCTCGGGCCGGGCGCTGGTCGACCTCGCGCTCGATATCGCCGCCAGCGACCGGTTGCGCCTGCGCCTCGACGCCGAACCGGATCGCGACCGGTTCGACGTCGACGTTCGTGCCCGCGGGGCGGGCGACGGGCTGCTCGCGACGGCCAGCGGTATTCGCCGCCCGTTGTCGGTCGAGATATCGGGCGACGGGCGCTGGTCGGCATGGGACGGGCGGGCGGTCGCCGATGCCGGTCGTGCGCGGATCGTCGACCTGACGCTGGGTGTACGCGCCGGTCGCTATACGCTGGGCGGGACGCTCGCCCCGTCATCGCTATTGCAGGGCAAGCTCCAGCGGTTGACCGCCCGCCAAGTCCGCGTGACCGGCAGCGCGACCTTCGCCGACCGCCGCATCGACGGCGTGCTGGCGTTGCGCAGCGCTGCGCTGGCGATGGAAGCGGACGGCATCGTCGATCTCGGCACCAGCGCGTTCCGCGACCTGCGGCTGCGCGCACGGCTGCTGCGTCCGGCGGCGATGTTCCCGAACATGACCGGGCGCGACATCGAACTGCGCGCGATCCTCGACGGCGAATTCTCGACTGCGCGCTTCGACTATCGCCTGCGTGCGGCCCGACTGGCGTTCGATCAGACCGGGTTCGAACAGGTGGTGGCTGCCGGGCAGGGACGTTTTTCCAAGGCGCCGGTGATCGTGCCGATCCGGCTGGCGGCGGCGCGCGTGACCGGGGTCGGCGATGTTGCGGGCGGTATCCTGCGCAACCTGTCGGTGACCGGCAAGCTCGCGGTCGATGCCCGGACGCTGGTCGGCAACGACCTGATCGTCCGCTCCGACAAACTTAACGGGCGGATCATGCTGACGCTCGACCTGACCACCGGCCGCTACGAGGTCGGGATCAGCGGCGCACTGCAACGCTATCTGATTCCGGGACTGGGGCTGGTCGATGTGCAGACCCGGCTGACGGCGGTGCCGATCCCCGGCGGCGGCACGCGGATCGTCGGCCGCGGCATGGCGCAGGTCCGCCGGCTCGACAACGGCTTCTTCCGCTCGCTGACGCAAGGGTTGCCCCGGATCGAGACCGGGCTGGAGCGCGGCAATGACGGCATCCTCTATCTGCGCGGGTTGCGGCTCACGTCACCCGGCCTGACGCTGACCGGCATCGGCTATCGTCGCCGCGACGGCACCTTCCATTTCGAAGGCAGCGGACGGCAGGTGACCTATGGCCCGGTGCAGCTGGTCCTCGACGGCAATATCTCCAAGCCTACGCTCGACCTGCGCTTCGCCTCGCCCAACGCCACGCTGGGACTGGCGAATGTCGTCGCCCATCTCGATCCGACGGCGGAAGGCTTCGCCTATCGTGCCCAGGGCAACTCGCGGCTCGGGCCGTTCACCGCCAACGGCCGTATCCTGTTGCCGAGCGGCGGCACCGCACGCATCGCGGTCGACGAACTGGAGGTCAGCGGCACCCGCGCCACCGGTGGCGTCGACATCGTCGCGGAAGGGTTCCTTGGCCGGCTGAACGTCGATGGCGGCGGCATTGCCGGCACGATCGACTTCGCGCCGCAGGGCAGCGACCAGCGGATCGACATCGCGCTCGACGCCACGCGCGCGCGCCTCGGCGTCGCCGGATCGGTGCGGCGCGCCCGGCTTGAGGCGGGCGTACTGCTCGCGGATGGCGGCACCACGCTCGACGCGACGATGACCGCGCAAGGGTTCCGGCGTGGCCAGTTGTCGATCCCGCGGCTGGCGGGCAGCGCGAAGCTGGTCGACGGCGTCGGCGAAGTCCGCGCCGCCATCGCCGGCTCGCGCGGTCGCGCCTTCTCGATCCAGAGCGTGACCCAGGTCACCGCCGACGAATATCGCATCAGCGCGCAGGGCACGCTGGACCGCCGGCCGTTGAAGCTCGAAACCCCGGCGGTGGTCCGGCGCGAAGGCGATGGCTGGCGGCTGGCACCGACCCGGTTCAGCTTTGCCGGCGGCACGGCGACGGTCGGTGGCGCGGTCGGGCCGGACACGACCGAACTGGCGCTGGACGTGACGCGCATGCCGCTGGCGGTGCTCGACATCGGCTATCCGGGGCTGGGGCTGAGCGGCAGCGCGTCGGGCAAGATCGCCTATGCCACGCGCGGCGATACCCCCAGCGGCCGGGTCGACCTGACCATCCGGGGCTTGAGCCGGTCGGGGCTGGTGCTGTCGTCGACGCCGATCGACGTCGGCGTGGCGGCAGTGCTCGACGCGAACCGCGCCGGCGTGCGTGCGGTAATGGCCAGCGGCGGCAGGACGATCGGCCGGGCGCAGGCACGCCTCGCGCCGTTGGGGCAGGGCGATCTCGCCACCCGGCTGGGCAATGCGCCGCTCTTCGCGCAGCTACGCTATGGCGGCCCGGCGGACACGCTATGGCGACTGACCGGCATCGAATTGTTCGACCTGTCCGGCCCGGTATCGGTCGGCGCCGACGTGACCGGCCGACTGAACGACCCACGCATCCGGGGCGTGCTCCGTTCCAGCGGCGCGCGCATCGAAAGCGCGATCACCGGCACCGTGCTGACCGGCGTGGAGGCGCAGGGGCGCTTCGACGGATCGCGGCTGGTGATCGATCGCTTCGCGGCGAATGACGGTCGGCAGGGGCGGGTGACCGGCACCGGCGCGTTCGAATTCGCCGCGGTGCGCGGCTTCGGCATCGACCTGTCGCTCACCGCCGACCGCGCGCGGCTCATCAATACCGACTCGATTGGGGCAACCGTCACCGGTCCGATCCGCGTGCGCAGCGACGGCGCGGGCGGCACCATCTCGGGCGAGGTCCGGATGGATGGCAGCCGCTATCGCCTCGGCCGCGCGACCGCCACCGCGCCGATCCCCCGCCTCAACATCCGCGAGATCAACCGCCCCGACGGCGATGACGAGGCGAGCGCGGCGGTGGTGCCGTGGAAGCTCGACCTGCGCGCCCGTGCGCCCGGCGGCCTGATCGTCACCGGCCTGGGTCTCACCAGCGAATGGTCCGCCGACCTCGCCATCACCGGCGAACCGACCAATCCGATCATCAACGGTCGCGCCGATCTGGTCCGCGGCGATTATGAATTTGCCGGGCGGGAGTTTCAGCTTGATCGCGGGGCGTTGCGATTCAACGGCGAAAGCCCGGCCGACCCCGCGCTCGACATCGTCGCCAATGCCGATACGCAGGGGTTGAACGCGACCATTCGTGTTGCCGGCACTGCCACGCGTCCGGAAATAAGTTTCCAGAGCGTGCCGGCGCTGCCCGAGGACGAATTGCTGTCCCGCCTGCTGTTCGGCACCTCGATCACCAACCTGTCGGCACCGGAGGCGTTGCAGCTGGCAGCCGCCGTCGCCGCGCTCCAGAATGGCGAGGGCGGGCTGAACCCGATCAACGCGGTGCGTCGTGCCGCCGGCCTCGATCGCCTGCGCATCCTGCCCGCCGACCCGCAGACCGGACAGGGGACCTCGGTCGCTGCCGGCAAATATCTGACGCGGCGTTTCTATGCGGAGATCGTGACCGACGGGCAGGGCTATTCCGCCACCCGGATCGAGTTTCAGGTCACGCGCTGGCTGTCGCTGCTGGCGTCGATCTCCACCATCGGTCGGCAGAGCACCAACGTCCGCATCTCCCGCGATTATTGACCCGCGGTCGAACCGGCTGCGCAACGATTGGCCGGGCGGTTCGTATAATGTCCGAACCACCGGAGACGCCGATGACCGCCGCCGCCCCCGCCACCGATGGCCGCCTTGCCCGGATCGCCCTGCGCTTCACCGAATGGGCCGAACGCTGGTTTCCCGATGCCTTCGTGTTCGTCGCGTTGGCGGTGGTCGTCGTCGCCGCGGCGGTGCTGGCCAATGGCGCGCCGGTGGCGTCGGTTGCGAAGAGCTTCGGTGACGGCTTCTGGACGCTGATCCCGTTCACCATGCAGATGGTGTTCGTCACCATCGGCGGCTATGTCGTCGCGACCTCCGCGCCGATGCAGCGGCTGATCGATCGGCTGGCGCTGATCCCGAAGAGCGGACGCGGCGCAATCGGGCTGATCGCCATCGCTACGATGCTGTCCTCGCTGCTCAGCTGGGGCTTGAGCCTGATCTTCGGCGGCCTGCTCACCCGTGCAGTGGCGCGGCGGACCGAGTTGCGCATGGATTACCGCGCAGGCGGGGCGGCGGCCTATCTCGGCCTCGGCGCGACCTGGGCGATGGGACTGTCGTCGTCGTCAGCGCAGCTACAGGCGAACCCGGCCAGCCTGCCACCGGGGCTGCTGCCGATCACCGGCGTCATCCCGTTCAGCCAGACGATCTTCCTGTGGCAATCGATGCTGATCGCCGCGATCCTGGTCGTGGTGTCGACGGTGATCGCGGTCGCTTCCGCCCCCGGTCGCGACAGCGCGGTGACCGCGCAGGACATGGGGATCGATCCGGCACGCGAGGACGACGCACTGCCGCCGCGGACCCAGCCCGGCGAATGGCTGGAACATGCGCCGCTGCTGACCGTGCTGATCGGCCTGCTGGCGGCCGGGTGGCTGGTGCAGGAGTTCGCGCGGCAACCGTGGATGATCGCCATCTCCAACCTCAACACCTACAACTTCCTGTTCCTGATGGCGGGGCTGGTGCTGCACTGGCGGCCCAAACGCTTCCTGAACGCGCTCGCCCGGTCGGTGCCGGCGACGGCGGGCATCCTGATCCAATACCCTTTCTATGCCGCGATCGCCGCGATGATGACGACCGCCAGGAGCGCCGACGGATCGACCCTGTCCGACGTCATCGCCCATGCCTTCGTGTCGCTGAACACCGCCGAGACCTTCCCGATCACCATGGGCGTCTATTCGGCGATCCTCGGCTTCTTCATCCCCTCGGGCGGCGGCAAGTGGTTGCTGGAGGCGCCCTATGTGATGCAGGCGGCGAACGACCTGCAGGTCCATCTCGGCTGGGCGGTGCAGATCTACAATGCGTCGGAGGCGCTGCCGAACCTCATCAATCCGTTCTGGATGCTGCCCTTGCTGGGCATTCTCGGGCTGAAGGCGCGCGACATTGTCGGGTTCAGCTTCCTGCAGCTGATCGTCCACCTGCCGCTGGTGCTGTTCCTGCTCTGGGCGCTGGCGTTTACGCTGCCCTACACCCCGCCGGTCATGCCGTAGCGCGGGCGCGGACCGGGATCGACGCGTTGTAGAGGCTGGCGCCGCGTTCGTCGCGCAGGTCGAACGACAACAGGTCCCCCGCGATCTGCACCATGCCGAAGCCGGCGGCGGCGCGGCAGAAGCGGGTGCCCTCGACCGGCTGCACCGGCCGTGCCTCCATGCCGCCGCCGCACTGGATCATGTCGATCCCGTCGCGACGGATATGCTGAAGGTCGTGGTCATGGCCCGCGATATAGGCCTGCACGCCGTGGCGGTTCAGGATCGGCAGCACCTGCGCGATGATCTCCGGCTGGTCGCCATGGCCGCTGCCGCCGGATCGGATCGGGTGGTGGCCGGTCACGATCTTCCACTTGGCACGCGACTGCGACAGCGCATGGTCGAGCCATGCCAGCTGCTGTTTCGTATCCTGGGACCGCGTGTTGCTGCCGATCACGCCGTCGTTGCTGCGATAGCGTTCGACGAAGGGCGAGGTATCGATCGCGAACAGATCGGCGTCGGCGCGGACCAGCGCCGCATCGGCGACCTGATAATAGCGCGCCGGCATCCGCCACCGCTTGCTGCGCGCGGCATAATCGATCTGCGCCTGCGGGTTGCCGCGATAGTCGTGATTGCCGAGCAGCGCATACCACGGCACCTGCAACGCCGGGTGGGTATAGACGCCCTCGAACACCGACTGCCACAGCGGATCGTCTACCGACGCGACGCCGTCGGTGTAGAAATTGTCCCCGATCGCCAGCACGAAATCGGCCTGTGCTGTTGCGGCGGTACGGCCCATCGCGGCGGCGACATGATGCTGTTCGGGGGTATCGCGCCCCCAGTCGCCGAGGACGGCGAAGGTCGCGCGGTTCGCACTCCGCGCGCGCGACGGCGTGACGCCCAGGCTGGCCGCGCCGATGGCGAACCCGCCGAGCAACGTGCGGCGGTCGAGGATGACGGTCATGGGCGTTCCTGTTGACGGGCGAATGCGGGCCTTGGAGCATGGCGATGTGACGATTGTGTGGCGGTGAGGGTGAGGGGGGATCGCCTAATCCCCTTCACAATCAGCCCGTCACCCCAGCGAAGGCTGGGGTCTCTCGCGGCTCCTGCGGTGGGCTCGTACCGGGAGATCCCAGCCTTCGCTGGGATGACGTTGGTGGGTGGGGCGGGCGAGCCGGCGTGCGCGGTTAGGGGGCGTTTGCGGTTATCGAAAGCCATCGTCCATCGTCACCCCGGACTTGATCCGGGGTCCCGCTTCTTCTTCGGCGAGCGTTATGCGTGGTAGATCGGACAATGGAAAAAGGCGCCGGAGCATGCGCCCGACGCCTCTTATCCATCAGCGCGACGTGGCGAAGCCACGTCGTCGGTCCTCGCCGTAAGGCGAGGCCGGCCGACAGCACCGGTGGCACGCTTGCGTGCCACCGGTTGCCGGCACGGCAACCTCAGGCGCTGTAGTACATGTCATATTCGACCGGGCTGGGGGTCATTTCCCACCGCGCCACTTCGCCGCGCTTGATCTCGATATAGGCTTCGATCTGGTCCTTCGAGAACACGTCGCCCTTCAGCAGATAGTCCATATCGGCTTCGAGGCTGTCGAGCGCTTCGCGCAAGCTGCCGCACACGGTCGGGACCTGGGCGAGTTCTGCCGGCGGCAGGTCGTACAGGTTCTTGTCCATCGCTTCGCCCGGATGGATCTTGTTCTGGATGCCGTCGAGACCAGCCATCATCAGCGCCGCATAGGCGAGATAGGGGTTGGCCATCGCGTCGGGGAAGCGGACTTCGACGCGCTTCGACTTCGGACCGGTGCCGTACGGGATGCGGCACGATGCCGACCGGTTGCGCGCCGAATAGGCGAGCAGCACCGGCGCTTCGTAACCCGGGACCAGGCGCTTGTAGCTGTTGGTCGTCGGGTTGGTGAAGGCGTTCACCGACTTGGCATGCTTGATGATGCCGCCGATGAAATACAGGCACATGTCCGACAGGCCGGCATAGCCGTCGCCGGCGAACAGCGGCGAACCACCGTTCCAGATCGAGAAGTGGGTGTGCATGCCCGAGCCGTTATCTTCCTTGATCGGCTTCGGCATGAAGGTCGCGGTCTTGCCATAGGCATGGGCGACCTGGTGCACGACATATTTGTAGATCTGCATGCGATCGGCGGTCGTGGTCAGCGTGCCGAAGGTCAGGCCCAGTTCGTGCTGCGCGGCGGCGACTTCGTGGTGATGCTTGTCGCAGGGCAGGCCCATTTCGAGCATCGTCGTGACCATTTCGCCACGGATGTCGACGGCGCTGTCGACGGGGGCGACGGGGAAGTAACCGCCCTTGGCACGCGGGCGGTGGCCCATGTTGCCCGCTTCATATTCGCGACCCGAATTGCCCGGCAGTTCGATGTCGTCGATCTTGTAGTAGCTGGTCGAATAGCTGTTTTCGAACCGCACGTCGTCGAACATGAAGAATTCGGCTTCCGGCCCGACATAGACGGTGTCGCCGATGCCGGTGGTCTTCAGATACGCCTCGGCGCGCTTCGCGGTCGAACGCGGGTCGCGGGCATAGAGTTCGCCGGTCGACGGCTCGACCACGTCGCAGAAGATGACCAGCATCGGGGTGGCCGAGAACGGGTCGGTGTAGACCGCGTCCAGATCGGGCTTGAGCACCATGTCGGATTCGTTGATCGCCTTCCAGCCCTCGATCGACGAACCGTCGAACATCAGGCCGTCGGTCAGCTCGTCCTCGCCCAGGATCGACGCGACCATGGTCAGGTGCTGCCACTTGCCCTTGGGATCGGTGAAGCGCAGATCGATCCACTCGATCTCTTCTTCCTTGATCCGCTTCAGGATGGTGCTGGCGGTAGTAGCCATCGGAAACTGCCCTTTCTGGATTAAACCCCACGCTCCGGCGCAATCAATCGCCCCGGAACGCCCCGTGATTCGAAATAATGCTGCGTTGCGTCAGATCGCGTCGTCGTTGCGCTCACCCGTGCGGATGCGCAAGGCGGTCTCGACCGGAATGACGAAAATCTTTCCGTCGCCGATGCGGCCGGTCTGTGCCGCCGCGGCGATCGCCTCCACGACGCGCTCGGCCAGGCCGTCCTCGACCACTACTTCCAGCTTCACCTTGGGCAGGAAATCGACGACATATTCCGCGCCGCGATACAGTTCGGTGTGGCCCTTCTGCCGACCGAAGCCCTTGGCCTCGGTCACGGTGATCCCGCTCACGCCAACCTCGTGCAGCGCTTCCTTCACCTCATCCAGCTTGAACGGCTTGATGATGGCCTCGATCTTCTTCATTCGCCTTGCCGATCCCCTCGGACGAACCGACCCCGATAGGCCGTTTGCATCCCGTTAAACAATTACCGTGCCAACCGGCGATTCGCCTTGGATACGATCATCGGGCATTCGGTCGAAGCTGTCGATATTGCCCGCAGAAGGGGCAGGGTGCCGGTTTTTCGGGCAGCCGTGACGGAGGCAGGACATGCGTGCGAAGTTGTTCGTCGTACTGGGTATCGCGCTTCTGACGGCTGCGGCAGTGCAGGCAGTCGCCGTGCGCCGCTACCTTCGCGACACATCGGTGACCATCGGCGAGGTAATGGCAACGCCCTATGGCGGAAGCCACCCGGTCATACGGCTCGCGACGGCGGACGGCGTCGTCGTGACCTTTCCCGGCAATGGATGGATCGGCGGCTACGCCACAGGTGACCGCATAGCGGTGCGCTACGATCCGCGACGACCACGGATCAGCCCGGCGATCGACGCGATCGGCAGCGTCTGGGTAGGCGTGATCGCGTCGGTCGTGCTGGGCGTAGGGTTCGTGCTGGGCGGGTGGCTGTCGCGAAGGCGATAAGGCCGGCGCCCTACTTACCCGTACGGCGGCTTCGTAAACCCCTTCGGGCTGAGCGTGAAGATCTCGCACCCATCCTCGGTAATCCCGATCGAATGTTCGAACTGGGCCGACAGCGACCGGTCGCGCGTCACCGCCGTCCAGCCATCCTCCAGCATCTTCACGTCGGGCCGGCCGATGTTGATCATCGGTTCGATGGTGAAGAACATGCCGGGCCGCAGTTCCGGACCGGTGCCGGGGCGGCCGGCATGGATCACTTCCGGCGCGTCATGGAACAGCTGGCCCAGGCCGTGACCGCAGAAGTCGCGGACCACGCCGTAGCGATGCGCTTCGGCATGGCGCTGGATCGCGTGCGCGACATCGCCCATCCGGTTGCCGGGCTTCGCCTGTTCGATGCCGAGCATCAGGCATTCATAGGTCACGTCGACCAGCTTGCGGGCCTTGATCGGCACGTTGCCGACCAGATAAGTGCGGCTGCTGTCGCCATGCCAGCCGTCCAGCAGCGGCGTGACGTCGATATTGGCGATGTCGCCGTCCTTCAGCGTCCGGTCCGACGGGATGCCATGACAAACCACATGGTTGATCGAGATGCAGGTCGAATGGGCATAGCCGCGATAGCCGAGCGTGGCGGGCACCGCGCCGCCCTCGCGCATCAGGCGATAGATGATCGCATCCAGCTCGGCGGTGGTGACGCCCGGCACGACATGCGGGGTGATTTCGTCGAGGATGTGCGCGGCGAGGCGGCCGGCGCGGCGCATCCCTTCGAACCCGGTGGCATCGTGCAGCTTGATCGCGCCGGTCCGGGCCAGCGGCATATCGGCGGTGACGGTCTGATAGTCGGTCATCGTGCCCATATAGGCAAGGATCGGGCGCTAGGCGAGGGCGCGTGCCCGCGCTATGCGAAGGGCATGACCGACCGCATCTGGACCGCCGCCCTGCTCGTCATCGGGGATGAAATCCTCTCCGGCCGGACGCAGGACAGGAACGTGGCGCAGCTGGCGACCTGGCTGAACGTGCAGGGCATCCGCCTGTCCGAGGTTCGGGTCGTCGCCGACCGGGAGGACGCGATCGTCGAGGCGGTGAACACGCTGCGGGCGCGCAACGACTATCTCTTCACCACCGGCGGGATCGGACCGACCCATGACGACATCACCGTCGATTCGATCGCGGCGGCGCTGGGCGTGCCGGTCGTCGTGCATCCCCGCGCGCGGGCGATCCTCGAAGCCTATTACGAAACGCGGGGCGGGCTGACCGACGCGCGGCTGCGCATGGCGCGGGTTCCGCAAGGCGGCGAGCTGATCGAGAACCGGATGTCGGGCGCGCCGGGCATTCATATCGCGAATATCTTCGTCATGGCGGGCGTGCCGCATATCGCCGCGGCGATGCTCGACAGCCTGACCGGCACGATGGAGGGCGGTCGGCCGGTCGTCTCCGGGACGCTCGGCTGCTGGGTGGGCGAGAGCGAGGTGGCCGGGATGCTGGGCGAGGTCGAACGCGCGCATGATGGCGTGGCGATCGGCAGCTACCCCTTCTTTCGCGAAGGCCGCACCGGCGCGAACTTCGTCGTCCGCGCGACCGATCCGGCGGTGGTCGATGCCTGCCTTGCCGACCTGACCGACCGCCTGCGCACCGCCGGTCACGACCCGGTTGCCGGCGGAATCTGATACGCCGCTTGCTAGGTTGCGGCCGGCTTGATAAGTCGGACAAATAATCGGCAGGAGAGAATGACGTTGGCATCCCCGACCCGCATTGCGTTGGCCGGCATCGGCAAGATCGCGCGCGACCAGCATATCCCGCATATCGCCGCCAGCCCGGACTTCGAGCTCGTCGCCGCCGTCACCGGCCATGCCGCGCCCGATGGCGTGCCGGGGTTCAAGACCATCGACGAGATGATGGCGGCGATGCCCGATGTGCAGGCGATCTCGATCTGCACGCCGCCGCGCGGACGCCTGTCGCTGATCCAACAGGCGCTCGACCACGGGCTCGACGTGATGATCGAAAAGCCGCCCGCCGCCACCCTGTCCGAAGCGCAGGCGTTCGCCCGCGCCGCCGAACAGGCCGGCAAGGTGCTGTTCGCGACTTGGCATTCGCGCGAGGCAGCGGCGGTCGAGCCCGCGCGGCAATGGCTGGCCACCCGCACCATCCGCCGCGTGGCAGTGAACTGGAAGGAGGACGTGCGCGTCTGGCATCCGGGGCAGGCATGGATCTGGGAACCGGGCATCGGCGTGTTCGATCCGGGGATCAACGCGCTGTCGGTCATCACCCGCATCCTGCCGCGCCCGCTGCTGCTCGATGCGGCGGAGCTACGCTTTCCGTCGAACCGCGACGCGCCGATCGCCGCCGATCTCGACTTCACCGACACGGCGGGCGTGCCGGTCCGCGTCGAATTCGACTTTGACCAGACGGGGCCGCAGACCTGGGACGTCGATGTCGAAACCGATGACGGCCAGCTGAAGCTGTCGATGGGCGCTTCGCAGATGGCGGTCGATGGCACGCCGGTCGATGTCGGTGACGAGCCCGAATATGCTCGCCTGTATCGTCGTTTTGCCGAATGCCTGCGCGACCGGGTGAGCGACGTCGATCTGTCGCCGTTCGTGCACGTCAACGACGCCTTCCTGTTGGGGCGGCGGGTGACGGTCGGGGAGTTCAGCGAGTAGCCTTTCCGTTTACGCAGTAACGTCACCCCAGGCTGCGCTGGGGTCTCCCGCGGCGAGGCGCGCGCTTTGTTACCGGGAGACCCCAGCCTGCGCTGGAGTGACGGCTATTGTGGGCGCCGCATCGCCGCCGCGATCGCATCCCGCGCCCTTGCCGCGACCGCCTTGCGTCCCATGCCCGCCGGATCGAACGGTTCGAGGAAATGGATCGTCAGCGCGATCCGCCCCGGGCGTGCCAGCACGCGTGCGGCGTTGGTCGTGCCCGGTTCGTCACCCAGCCACGCGACTTCCCGCGCGTCGCCATAGTCGAGATAGACCGGCTGCACCCTGAGGCCCGGCGGCGGCGGATCGATCGCGCCCAGCAAGGCCGCCTTGAACGGCAGCAATTCGCCCGGCGCGCTGGTCGTCCCTTCGGGAAACACCGTCACCGGATGGTCGGCCAGCAGCGCCTGGCGCAGCGTATCGATCTGCCGCGCCACGCCCAGCCGGTCGCCGCGATCGACGAACAGGGTGTGGTTCAGCGTGCACAGCCACCCGACCAGCGGCGCGTCACGCAACTCGCCCTTGGCGACGAACGCACTCCCGCTCGCCCCGGCAATGGCGAGAATGTCGATCCAGCTTTGATGATTGGCGAGGTAGAGCACGTCGCGCGGCGCCGGCGACCCGATGACGGTGGTCCTGACCCCGACGACCGAAGCGATCCGCCCCAGAAAGCGCGGCGGCCATGGCGAGCGCAGGCGCAATGCCCGCCAACTGCCGTGCAGGATCAGATAGACGACCAGCGCCGCCAGCATGCCGCCCGCCCGTGCGATCAACCGCAGCCGCGCGGGCAGGGGCATGCGCGTCAATCCTTGCGGTCGAGGCTGACGCCGTAGAGTTCCATGCGGTGGTCGACCAGGCGGAAGCCCAGGCGTTCGGCAATTTGTTTCTGCAGCAGTTCCAGTTCCGGATCGACGAATTCGATCACCCGGCCGCTCTCTACATCGATCAGGTGATCGTGATGCGCCTCGGGCGAGGGTTCGTAGCGCGCGCGGCCGTCGCCGAAATCGTGACGGTCGAGGATGCCGGCCTCTTCGAACAGGCGCACGGTGCGATACACGGTCGCGATCGAGATGCCCGGATCGATCGCCGATGCGCGTTCATACACCTTTTCGACATCGGGATGGTCGTCGGCTTCGGACAGGACGCGCGCGATGACGCGGCGCTGTTCGGTGATCCGCAGCCCCTTTTGGTGACACAGCGCTTCGAGATCGATCTTGCGGGGCATGAATTCCTGTACGTCCAGACGGGAGAGTTGCGCGCCGTTCTAGCGTGCCGGGCGCGCCAGCGAAAGCCGCTAAACGCGTGCCGCCCGGATCAGGCGCTGCGCCGTTGCGTACCCAGGCCGATCTGCTTGGCGAGCGAGCGACGCTGTTCGGCATAGTTTGGCGCGACCATCGGATAGTCGGCCGGCAGGTTCCACTTCGCGCGATATTGCTCGGGCGTCAGGTTGTAATGGGTCATCAGATGCCGCTTGAGCATCTTGAGCTTCCGCCCGTCCTCCAGACAGACGATATAGTCGGGCTTGACCGACGAGCGCACCGGCACCGCCGGTTCCGCGCGCGGTGCGGGCGCCTCGTCCGGCGAACCGAGCTTGGCGAGCGCGCCATGGACGCTGTGGATCAGCGTCGGGATGTCCGCGACATCGATATTGTTGTTTCCGACATGTGCCGCGACGATATCCGCGGTCAAAGCGATCAGCGTGCCGTCACGCTCCGCGTCCATTCCCATATCTTCCCTCGTTACGCAGCCGCTACAATTGGCCGTTACCGCTATCGGCCTACCGCGCGGTCATCGCAACAATATAAGTAACATCTTTTGTTATTTGCCCGGAATCGGCCGGACATAGGTGTGTGCGTCGAAGCGTTCGCCACCGCGACCGGCATAATAATTGCGCCGCTCCCCGCATTTGGCGAAGCCTTCGCTGGCATAGAGGCGGGTGGCATCGTTGCCCGCGCGCATTTCGAGGCACAGCCGCACGGCACCGCGCGCAGCGGCATCGTCGATCGCCCGCCGCAGCAGGGCGCGTCCGACCCCGCGCCCGCGTTGGTCGGGAAGCACCGCGATCAGCAGCAATTCGGCATCATCGGCCACCGCCCGCGTCAGCGCGAAGCCGACCAGCCGATCGTCCAGATGCGCCAGCGTCAGCCAGACGCCGGGCAACGACAACATGCCGAGGCATTGGGCAGGGGTCCATGCCTCCCCAAAGCGCGGATCGAACGCCGCCTGCATCACCCGGTCGACCGCGCCGACATCGGCGGCGGTGCCATCGGCCAGCGCGATCGCGACGCGCGTATCGCTCATGCCCGCACGCTCGGCACCGCATCGGGCGCACGACCATAGAGCGGGGCGGGGGGCAGGCTGGCCTGCGCCGCTGGAAGCAGCACCGCATCGGCGGCATCGGGCAGGCGGTCGCTGTCGGGCAGGCTGTCGTCGACGCTGCGCAACCGTGCCAGCCCCTGTCCGACGACGCGGCGACCCGTCAGCGCCGCGACCGCATCGGCGGGCTTGCGCGACACC